>CAWCQK010000015.1:0-730035 GCA_963797685.1 uncultured Chloroflexia bacterium
GCGATCGCCCCCGGAGATGGTCGTGCAGGATCTCGAGGATCGGACGGTCCGGGAGTTCACGGACGCCGAGGACGGACGCGATCGAGTAGGGCATGAGGTCCGGGTCTCGCACCGGCGCGAGTTCGATGAACCAGACGCCATCGGGGAATGGGTCGCGGACCTCCGCTGCCCCACCGATGGCGAGCCGTGTCTTGCCGGTCCCGCCGGGACCCGTCAGCGTCAGGATCCTGGCCGTGGCGAGCAGCGTGGCGACCTCGTCCAGCTCGGTCTCGCGGCCGACGAGGGTCGTGACGGGATCCGGCAGATTGGTCGGGACCCGCAACGAGCGGAGCGGACGCGGGTCGTCGGCGATACCCGGCGCGACGAGGCGATGGAGTCGGCGGGGCGTGTCGAAGTCGCGCAGTGGATGAAAGCCCTGGTCCTCGATCCGGGTGTCGTCCGGGGGCGGTCGATCGAGTGCTTCGAGCACGGCATCCGAGAGCAGGATCTGGCCGCCGTTGGCGGCCGCCGCGACTCGTGCGGCGTAGTGGACGTCGATGCCGACGTAGTCCGACCCGTCCTCGGTCGTCGCGCCGAGCCCAGTGTGCAGCCCGATCCGGACACGGAAGGACCCACCGGCGTCCGGTGAGAGGTCCGCCAGCGACCGGTCGATCGCGACCGCGGCCTCGAGGGCGGCGTTCGGTCGTGCGAAGGCAGCGAACGCGCCGTCACCCTCGTGCTTGACGACCATCCCACCCGCCGGCGCGACGGCGCGATCGATCCGCGCGTCGTGCTCGCGGAGAAGCGCAGCCCAGCGGGCCGGTCCGAGCGCCTGGGCTAGCCGGGTGCTGCCCTCGATGTCGCTGAACAGGAAGGTGACGGTCCCCGTCGGGAGGCCGTCGGGGCGCGTATCCACGCCGTGATGCTCCGGGGCACCCCGGGGCGGTGTCAAGACCCGTGGAGGCGAGCGTCGAGAGGGTTACTCCGTGGTGGCCTCGGCGGCGAGTTCATCCGTCGCCGTGCCGTTGCCACCGGACTTCCCGCGGACCTCGGCGACCTTCTCCTGGGCCTGGGTGACGCTGGCCTGGACCTGCGCCTGGGCCTGCGCGACATTCGCCTGGACTTCCTGTCCGAACTGCTCCAGGTCGACGGTCTCGACGTTCTTGCGGACGTCGCTGTAAACCTCGCGGAGGTCCTTGCCGGTCTGCCCGGAATACATGATCGAACTGGCCACGCCGATCCCAAATCCGACGATGGCCCCGGCGATGAATCCGACGACGAGCTTCACGTCTCACACTCCTTCGCCCCGGAGTCCGGATGCGTGACCGACGGAGCCACGTTCGGTATTCCCGTGGGCTCCACATTGTCGCACCGCGAGGGTTGATCCACGGGCCTTGAAATCTCGCTCCGCGGGTTCCATCCTTCAGGCGGATCGGAGGGCACTGATGACGACTGGCGTGGTTCGACCGATGGGCGTGACGGTGATGGCGGTCGTCGCCGTCGTCGCCGGGATCCTGGACATCCTGGCCGGTCTCGGGGATATCGGGATCGGTGGCGGCTTCCTGACGAAGATCGGGTTCGGGACCACCCTCGACGGGATCATGATGATCGCCGGGCTGGTCCTGGTGGCCGTCGGCGTCCTCGGACTGGTCAGCGGCTTCGGCCTGTGGCGCGAACGCGACTGGGCATGGCTCGTCGCGAGGCTGTGGGCCAGCCTCTGCGTCATCGTCGGACTCGTGAGCGCCGGGCTGTCGCTGTTCGGCAGCACGCTCACGAGCGAGATCATCGCGGCCATCGGTGCGGCGCTCGTGCCCGCCATCGCGGGCGCCGTCGTGCTCTGGTACCTGTATCAGCCGCAGGTGAAGGCGGCGTTCCGGCGAACGTAGCGGTCCTGTCCCACGACCCGATCATCCGATCGACATGAGGATGGCCATGCAGATGCCCGACGTGTCCGACGCAGAGGAGCAGTACCTCCATCGCGTCATCGAGGATTGCGAACGGTTGCTCGGGTCCGGGGTCGAGCTGCGCGGCCTCGAGCTGGATGCCGAAGGAGTCGTCTTGCGGCTGAGGTACAGCCTGGGAGCAGCGGATTGGGAGAGCGAGGGTCGCGGGGAGACGGTCGTCGCCGCTCACGCCGCGCTCCGCGATCAGCTGGTGCTTGACCGCATCCGGCTTGGTGTTCGGGCGATGTACCTGGCGAACCGGTAGCGATCTTCGCAGCGTCGGATACCGGCCTAGGGCCCGCCAGCCCGACCGATCAGGTGACGGCACCACCCGCGGTCGATTGCCGGATCGACGCAAGTGATCCACTTCGTGACTGCCCGACTGCGTCATGGCTTTTGGCATGGCATTGGACGACCCTTTGGAGGTACCAGACCTCAGGAAGGAACGCAGCTCCAATGAACGTGGAACGAAGCCATCAGGGGGAAGCCCGCAAGCTCGTCGAGCAAGACAGGCATGTCGTCGGATACAGCCCGGAGGGGATGCCTCTCAACGCCGCAGGAAGGATCGTCCTGACGCCGATGATGCGGCTTGACGGCTATCACCTGATGGACGACGGCTCGATCGCGAAGAAGTCCCGTCGGGGCCGACTGAACCCGCTTCCGGCCGAGGACGGATCCGTCCGGAGCGACCACCGAGCTCTCGACGAGGCCGTCGCCTAGCTCCCCGACCAGCGAGCGTGAGCGCCACCGTCGATCACGTCGCTAGGGGCCCGGTGTCCCTCCCGCTTCGGGATCGGGGGCCGACTCGCCGACTACTTCCGCCTCGGGCACGGCTGCCGTAGCTGGCGGCTCTGCCGCAGCTGGCGGCTCTGCCGCAGCTGGCGGCGCTTCAGTCCCGCCTCCCGTTCCCGCGGGTGGTGGTGGTCCGCCTGCCCCCTGTCGCCCTCGATACAGGAGGTAGAGCACCGCGACAAGGCCGATGGCGAGGACGACGACCAACAGGATCAACCAGGGGGACACGGAGCCTGCTGCCTCGCCCGAACCAGGAGCGGGGCTCGCGGATGGCGCAGGTGTCGCCAAGCTCGCGGTCGGACTTGGTGAGGTCGTCGGGTTCGCAGTCGGACTCGGCGTCGGGACGGCCGTCGGCGTTGGGGAGGGACTTGGCGTCGCGGTCGGCGTTGGCGTCGCGGTTTGAGTGGGCGTTGGCGTTGGTGTCGGTGTCGCGTCGGCGTTGGCGTCAGCGTCGCGGTCGGCTTGGGCGTCGGTGTCGCCGTGGGCGTCGCGGTCGGCTTGGGCGTGGCTGTCGGTGTCGGCGTGGGCGTCGGCGGTCGGGGTCGCCGTGGGCGTCGGGGTCGGCGACGCCGCTGGAACTGGCGTCGGTGTGATGGTCGGAAGCGTTGGACGTGCCGGCAGCGACGGGATCGGCGACAGCGACGGGAGCGAAGGCACCGATGGACCGCCCGGCAGAGACGGCAGGGCCGGCAGGGACGGCAACGAGGGTGTCGCGCCGCCGCAACCGGCCACGATCATCGCAAGACCGATCAGGACGACCATCGCTCCGGAGGACCCAGTGCGGCGGCGCCATCGCCTGGTCATCGAGGTTCGGACCGGATCGAGGCTCGGACTGGTGCGGAACATGTCTGCCGACCATACCACCCATGCGGTGCCATCCCGCCTGGACGAAGGTGGCGACTATCGACGACCCGGTCTCGATTGACGCTCTCCGGCGGCGCCGCGTAGACTCATATCCGACGAAATCACTCGGATATCGAGGCCACGACCCTGACCACCGCCGCCGCGACCCCCGCATCCGTCCCGACCCACCGGCTCGCCTATCACGGCAGCGGCGCCATCGCCTTCTCGACGAAGGGCGAATACGGCGTCCGGCTGATGGTCCAGCTCGGGCGGCACTACGGGACGGGCCCGGCGTCGCTGGCCGAGATCGCCGCCGAGGAAGATCTCCCGCGCGCCTATCTCGAGCAGCTCGTCGTCAGCCTCCGCGATGCCGGCCTGGTGACCAGCACACGCGGCGCGCATGGCGGGTACGAGCTCGGGCGCGCACCTGAGGCGATCTCGATGGCTGACGTCCTACGGGCCCTCGAAGGCCCGATCGCCCCGATGCTGTGCGCCACCGAGGATCCGGAGCACGGGGTCCTGTGCGATCGCTCGGCCCGATGCACCGTCAACGTCCTATGGGTCCGCGTCCGCGATGCGGTCACGGGCGCGCTCGACTCGATGACCCTCGCCGATCTCGTGCCAGCCCGCACCGACCAGGCGACCGCGACCGCCGCCATCACCCCGATCCAGCCGACACCCCTCCAGGGAGCCTGACCGAACCGTGACGACCGACACCGCCGACGACCAGCAGCTCATCATCCGCGGCCTGCGGGTCGCACCCGTCGCTGCGCCCGACCACGAGATCCTGCAGGGCATCGACCTGACGGTCGGCAAGGGCGAGGTCCACGCGATCATGGGCCCGAACGGCTCCGGCAAGACGACCCTCGCCTACGCGTTGATGGGCCACCCGGCGTACGTCGTCAAGGGCGGCGAGGTCCACTGGAAGGGCCGCGACATCCTCAAGCTGTCGCCCGACAAGCGCGCCCGTCTCGGCCTGTTCCTCGCCTTCCAGTACCCGACCGCCATCCCGGGCCTGTCCGTCGCGTCGTTCATCCGCTCGGCGCTCAACGCAAAGCTCCAGGGCATCGACAAGAACCCCGACATCGACCCGACCGACTCGGTCAAGGGCGGCGTGTCCATGCGCGACTTCCGCAACAAGATGCGCGAGAAGATGGCGCTGCTGCGAGATGGATGAGGGCTTCGCCAGCCGCTACGTCAACGATGGCTTCTCCGGCGGTGAGAAGAAGCGGCTCGAGATGCTCCAGATGGCCGTCCTCGAGCCGGAGATGGCGATCCTCGACGAGACCGACTCCGGGCTCGACATCGATGCGCTGCGGATCGTCGCCGAGGGCGTCAACGCGATGCTGAACCCGGACCTCGGCGTCCTGCTCATCACCCACTACCAGCGGCTGCTCAACTACATCACCCCTGACTTCGTCCACGTCCTGGCGCAGGGCAAGATCATCACCTCGGGTGGCAAGGACCTGGCACTCCGACTCGAGGACGAGGGCTACGGACCGGTCCTCCGCGAGAACGGCTACGAGACAGAGCTGCCCGACGAGGCGCTGCTCGTGCCGCAGGCGCCGGCGGGCGAAGAGCTCGAAGCCGTGGAGACCGCCCGCTAGCGGGCGACGGCCATGACCATCAGCACGGAGCCGACGACGCCCGCGCTCGACGCGACGGCTCTCCGCGCCGACTTCCCGATCCTCGCCCAGCAGATCAACGGCCACCCGCTGGTCTACCTCGACTCGGCGTCGTCGAGCCAGAAGCCGTCGGTCGTCATCGACGCGATGACCGACTACTACCGCGAGTACAACGCGAACGTCCACCGCGGCATCTACACCATCGGCGAGAAGGCGACCGCGGCGTACGAGGCGGCCCGCGTCAAGGTCGCCCGCTTCATCAACGCACCCGACAACCACGAGGTCATCTTCACCCGCAACGCGACCGAGGCGATCAACCTCGTCGCCTACTCGTGGGGCCGGCGCAACATCGACCGCGGCGACGCGATCGTGCTGACCGAGATGGAGCACCACGCCAACCTCGTCCCGTGGCAGCTCCTCGTCCAGGAGCGCGACGGCGACCTCGAGTTCATCCCGATCACCGACGACGGGATCCTCCGCCTCGACGTGTTCGAGGTGCTGCTGCGGCTCAAGCCCAAGCTCGTCGCGTTCACCCACGTGTCGAACACGCTCGGGACCATCAACCCGGTCCGCGAGATGACCGAGATGGCCCACGCCGCGGGTGCGCTGGTGCTGGTCGATGGCGCCCAGGCCGTTCCGCACGTGCCGGTCGACGTCCAGGCGCTCGGCGCCGACTTCTACGCGTTCAGCGGCCACAAGATGCTCGGCCCGATGGGCTCGGGCGCGCTGTGGGGCCGGCGCGAGCTGCTCGAGGCGATGCCGCCGTTCCTGTCGGGCGGCGAGATGATCCGCGAGGTCCACCTCCGGCGGAGCGACTTCAACGACATCCCCTGGAAGTTCGAGGCAGGGACTCCGGCCGTCGGCGACGCCATCGGGCTCGGCGTGGCCGCGGACTACCTCACGGCCATCGGCATGGACGCCGTCCGCGAGCACGAGCGCGACCTCGTCGCCTACGCGCTCGAGACGCTCCCGCGCGAGGTGCCCGGACATCGCGCTGTATGGGCCGATGGATCCCGCGCTCCGCGGCGGCGTCGTGCCGTTCAACCTGCCGGGCATCCACCCGCACGACGTGGCCCAGGTCCTCGACCGGTTCGGCATCGCGATCCGGGCCGGCCACCACTGCACGATGCCGCTCCACGAGCGGCTCGACCTGGCGGCCACGGCCCGTGCGAGCTTCAACGTCTACTCGACCCGCGAGGACATCGACGCCCTCGCCGCGGGCCTCAAGGAAGTCCAGCGCGTCTTCAACGGCTGAGACTCGCTCGGACCCGACCGAAAGGAGAGGAACGATGCGAAGGCTGATCGTGAGCACGTTCGTGACCCTCGACGGGGTCATGCAGGCCCCGGGCGGACCCGGCGAGGACGACAGCGGCGGCTTCACCCACGGCGGCTGGTCGGTGAACTACTGGGACGAGATGATGGGCAAGGTCATGAGCGAGGCGATGAGCGCGCCGTTCGACCTCGTCCTCGGGCGCCGGACCTACGACATCTTCGCCGCGTACTGGCCGACCGCCGACGATGAGGGCGCCAAGCCGCTCAACGACGCCACCAAGTACGTCGCGTCGCGGAGCCGTCCGACGCTCGACTGGGACCGGTCCGTCCTGATCGAGGGCGACGTCGCAGACGGTGTCGCAGCGTTGAAGCGCGAGGACGGTCCCGAGCTGCAGGTGCACGGCAGCGGCAATCTCATCCAGACCCTCCTCCGCACCGGCCTCGTCGACGAGTACCGGCTGTGGGTCTTCCCGGTGCTCCTCGGGTCCGGCAAGCGCCTGTTCTCGGACGGCACGGTCCCCGCCGGGCTGAAGCTCGTCGACAGCAAGGTCTCCACGACCGGCGTCGTGATCGGGACGTACCGGCCTGCCGGGTCGCTCGTCACCGGATCGTTCGCGACCTGATCGCGATCGCCGATGTGAGTCGCGCCCCGACCTGATCGGTGGCCAGACTCTAGCTGTCGTGACCGCGTTCGAGCCGACGCATCGCCGCTGACACGCCACCCTCGCCACGGTCCTCGAGCCCCTCGATCGCGCCTTCGATGTCGGCGTCCGAGCGGTTCTGGCTGAGCTTCCACTTGCCCTCGACGCGGTCGATCACGATCTCGACGCCGACGATGGCGCGGAGCTGGCCTTCGACGTAGGGTCGCGGCGCGTCGTCGACCGACCAAGGCTCCGTGCGGGCACCCTCGTGCAGGGCGGTCAGACGCCGCACGTTGGCCTCGACCCAGACCGGGTCATCGTGCACGACGAGCCGGCCGTGGACCTGGGCGACGATGTAGTTCCAGGTCGGGACCACCCGGCCATGCTCGCGCTTGGTGGCGTACCACGCCGGCGAGATGTAGGCGTCCGGGCCCTGGACGATGACGAGCGCCTCGCCGGCGGCGGGGACCTGCCACTGGCGGTTGTTCCGCGCGACGTGGCCCATCAAGGCGCCCCACGGTCCGAGCCCGGTCCGGCTCTCACCCTCGTCGAAGACGAGCGGCAACATCGTGGCCAGCAGCCCCTCCGCGGTCGCGGTGATAAGGTTCGCCGCGCCCGGGTGCCGCAGGAGCTCACGGACCTCGTCGTCGTCGGGCTTGAAGTGGGCAGGCACGTACATCCCGGGGATTATCGCCGGGTCGGTCGGGCACGGGGGAGATCCGCCGAAAAAAGTCTTGACGAGCGCGTCGCGCGAGGGACGATATCCAGATATGAGCGGGGACTCTCGGAACGCGCGGCTGTCTCGGCTGGACCCGGTCAATTGGCCGCCCGGCATCGGGATCGTGCTGTTCGTCGCGTGGCTCGCCTATGCCGTCGCGAGCACGCTCTGGGTCCACCTTCTGCTGTGGACGGTCCTGCCCGTTGGGGTTGGCGCTCTACCTGATCGCGGAACGCTACCCGTTGAGGGTGGTGCTCCTCGTGATCGCGTCCCTTGACGCTCGTCACCGTGGTCTCGCAGGCGGTCGCCGTCCTGCCCATCACCCCGACCTGGGCGGCGTTCGCCATCTACCTGGTCGGCTGCGGGCTACTTCTCGCTGGTCGTGTGCTATCCGGAGCGCGACCGGATGGTCGCGCGACTACCCAGCCGGATCCTCGGCAAGACCTTCGCGGCGCGATTGTCCTGGGCCCGCTTCGAGGACTCGGTCATGGCGACCAACGCCGTGGTCCGCAAGATCAACGCCGGCGGACGCGAGAGCGCCGGGCGTCAGGCGCTCGAGCGACTGGCGGTCGAGGCGCGACGTAAATCGGGTCGTGGCGGCATCTGGCAGGAGGCCTGGGCGGCGCACGCGGCCTGGCTCGATGGCCTCGGCGAGCTGGTCGGCGCCGACCAGACACCCGACGCCCTCCGCCACGTCAACGAGCTCCTGACCGAATCGAATCGCGTGCAGATGCTGGCCATGGAGGAGACGGATCACGCTGGTCAACCCATATCCGACTGATATGGTCGGAATTGGCGGTTCGCGCTACACTCGAACGAGCATGGACGACCTCTACCGCGACTACATCCTCGAGCACTACCGACGGCCCCACAACTTCGGGGTCATCGAGGACGCCGACGCGTCGTACGAGGGCGCCAACCCGCTGTGCGGCGACCGGATCACGCTGATGCTCGGCGTGCACGACGGGATCGTCGACCGCGTCGCGTTCACCGGCCGCGGGTGCGCGATCAGCCAGGCGAGCGCCAGCCTCCTGACCGACGAGATCAAGGGCAAGCCGATCGAAGACGTCGCGGCCTTCCGCGCGGACGACCTGCTCGACCTGCTCGGCATCGAGATCAGCCCGGCGCGACTCAAGTGCGCGATGCTCAGCCACGACAGCCTCCAGCACGTCCTGGGTGACCTGGGCGCGAGCGACCCGAGCAACACCACGCCGAGTCCGGCAGAGGCCGGAGCATGACAAGCCGGATCGAGCGCCGCTGCAGGTGTCTGCCGCCGGCCTGACGCCGGCTCGTCACCGCGGACACCGACCCGCGATCCACCCCCTCACCGCCCTGGCACGGAAACCGCTGCCAGCCCGTCGATCATCGGAGCCCCTCACCCTATGCCGAAGTCCTACGCCGACCTCCTCCGCGAGGCCCGCGCGCAGATCAGAGAAGTCACCCCTCAGGAGGTCGACGCCCTCCCCGTGGGTGCCGCCACCATCGTCGATGTCCGTGAGGACTCGGAATGGGAGCAAGGGCACCTGCCCGGCGCCCAACACGTGTCGAAGTCGTACATCGAGCAGCAGATCGAGGGCATCGCGCCAGACCGCGACGCGCCGGTGATCCTGTACTGCGCCGGCGGCGTTCGGTCGCTTTTCGCGGCCCAGACGCTCGCCGAGATGGGCTACACGGACGTCGCCTCGATGTCGAGCGGGTTCCAGGGCTGGAAGGGAGCAGGTCTCGAGTTCGTGACACCGGTCGTCCTGACCGCCGAGCAGAAGCAGCGCTACAGCCGCCACCTGCTGATCCCGGAGGTCGGGGTCGAGGGCCAGGCACGCCTGCTCGGCTCGAAGGCGCTGTTCATCGGCGCCGGCGGGCTCGGCTCGCCGGCCCTGCTCTACCTCGCCGCGGCGGGGGTCGGGACCATCGGCATCGTCGACTTCGACATCGTCGACGTCAGCAACCTCCAGCGCCAGATCGTCCACACGACCGACCGGGTCGGGGAGCGCAAGGTCGAAATCCGCCCGGAAGTCGATCAACGCGCTCAACCCCGAGGTCAAGGTCGTGCTCCACGAGGAGATGCTGGTCGCCGCCAACGTCGAGCGGCTCATCGCCGGCTACGACGTCATCATCGACGGGACCGACACGTTCGAGACGCGCTACATCCTCAACGACGCCGCGGTCGCGGCCCGCATCCCGGTCGTCCACGCCAGCGTGTTCCGGTTCGAGGGCCAGCTGACGACATTCGTCCCGTTCGCGGGGCCGTGCTACCGCTGCCTGTACCCGACCCCGCCGCCGCCCGAGCTCGCCCCGGGCTGCTCGGTGGCCGGCGTGCTCGGCATCGTGCCGGGCATCCTCGGCATGCTCCAGGCAAACGAGGCGCTCAAGGTCCTGCTCGGGATCGGGACGACGCTGGCCGGCCGGCTGGTCCTGTTCGATGCGCTCGAGACCGAGTTCACCGAGCTCAAGCTCCGGCGCGACCCGAACTGCCCGGTCTGCTCCGATGCCGCGGTCGCGGCCCGGGCGGCCGGGGTCCCGTTCCAGGTCGACGGCGTCACCGTCGAAGCCCCGTTCCTGCTGACCGGCTCGTTCGGAGGCCAGGCGTGAGCACGGTGTTCATCCCGGCGGTCCTGCGGCCCAATGTCGGCGGCGCCAAGTCGCTCGAGCTCGACGGCGATTCGATCCGCGACGTCGTCGGCGCGCTGGTGGACCAGCACCCGTCGCTCGGCTCGCAACTCTTGACGGACGACGGCGACCTCAACCGGTTCGTCAACGTCTACGTCAACGGCCAGGACGTGCGCTACCTGGCGGGTCTCGATACGCCGGTCGCCCCGGCCGACGAGGTCCGCCTGCTCCCGGCGATGGCCGGGGGCTGACCTTCGATGGGGCATATCCACGAGGAGCTGCCCCGACACGGTGGCCGCTTCGACAGCATCATCGATGCGATCGGCTTCACGCCGCTCGTCGAGATCGCGCGCATGTCGCCCAAGCCGTCGGTGCGCATCCTGGCCAAGCTCGAGATGCTCAACCCGACCGGCTCGGTGAAGGACCGCGTCGCGCAAGTACCTGGTCGATGATCTCGAGAACCGCGGGCTCCTCCACGATGGCTCGATCATCCTCGAGCCGACATCGGGCAACACCGGGATCGCCCTGGCGATGATCGGCCGGAGGAAGGGCTACCGGGTCGCGCTGGTGATGCCCGACAACGTCACCAACGAGCGACGCCAGATGGCGGCCCTGTTCGGCGCCGAGGTCATCGATTCGCCCGGCGCGCTCGGGTCGAACGGGGCGATCGCCCTGGCCAAGCACCTCGTCAGCAAGGACGAGCGGTTCGTGATGCCCTACCAGTACGGCAATCCGGCCAACCCGCTCGCCCATTTCGAGACGACCGGTCCGGAGATCCTGGCCGACTGCCCGGAGATCGACGTGTTCGTCGCCGGTCTCGGCACGGCCGGGACGCTGATGGGCGTGTCGCGCTACCTGCGCGAGCACAAGCCCGGCGTCCGGGTCGTCGCCGCGGAGCCGCTCCCCGGTGAATACGTCCAGGGACTGCGTTCGCTCGACGACGGTTTCATCCCCGAGGTCCTCGACCCGACCCTGATCGATACGAAATACCTGGTCTCGAACCGCGACGCGATCGCCGCGCTGCGCGAGCTCGTCTTTCGCGAGGGTATCTTCGCCGGACCGTCGTGCGGCGCGGTCCTGGTCGCCGCCGCGCGCGTCGCCGCCGAGATGGACTCCGGGACGATCGTGGCGCTCCTGCCCGACGGCGGCTGGAAGTACCTGTCGGCCGGCACGTTCTCCACCAACCTCGACGACATGGAGGAGGCGCTCGAAGGCGGCGTGAACTGGTGGTGAACGGGAGTGGTCATCCGGGTCCTGCCGCGGTCGAGCTTCCGGCCGCGATCCGCGAGGCGATCGTGGCCCAGGCACGGGCCGAGTACCCGAACGAGGCCTGCGGGCTGATCGTCGGCGATGCCTACGCGGCCGATGGCGGCCGCGCGCTCCACTACGTGCCGACGCGGAACAAGGCCGCATCGCCGTTCCGCTACGAGATCGAGCCACAGGATCTGTTGCGCCTGACGATCGAGACCGACGACGCGGCCGAGGTCTTCTGGGGGATCGTCCACTCGCACACGCACTCGCCGGCGGTACCCTCGCCGACCGATGTCGGGCTGGCGTTCTACCCGGACTCGCTGTACCTGCTCGTGTCGCTGGACCCCGACGAGGCAGATGCGTCCACCGGCGAGCCGGGCGTCCGAGCGTGGCGGATCGTCGACGGCGCCAGCCACGAGGTGGTGCTGGACTAAGTGCCGTGGCGGCGAGGGCGCTGCCGGAACGTGTGCGCCGGTCAGCCTGTGCCGGTCACCCGTCCTTCGGGGCCACGAGGTCCATCAGGGAGCCGTCGACCGCCGGCGCAATCGCTGCCGCCGACGGTGACGAGGCGACGGCGACGTTCGTTGGCGCGGGTTCAGACGGAGACGGTGCCGTCGGGGAGCAGCCTGCGACGAGCGCGATCAGCACGGTGGCGGCCAGCAGGCGATTCACACGCCGGGCCCGACTCATCAGGCCGGGAGGATACCCGACCGACCGTGTACCGTGACCCGATCGTGAATCCTCGTGTTGCTGCGGTCGGTGCCCTGGTCCTCGGCGGGCTCGCGGTCGTCGGCGCCTCGGCGGTCGGCTCGAACGGAGCGACGCTCGACGCGATCGTCCGGCCGCCGATCCCGATCCGCGCCGTCCTCGCTGGTGCCTCGGCGGCCTTGGCGGTCGTGCTCCTGACACGCGGCCTGGGCCGCCTCGCCGATGGCGCCGACGACGTCCCGGGGCTCGTCCGCGGGGTCCGGCTGGTCTTCCTGGCGGTCGCGGCCGGCGCCGCCTGCGCGGGCTGGGCGTTCGGCGATGCGCTGCCGCTGGTCCTCGCGCTCGTCATCGGCGGGATCGACGTCGTCGAGACCTCGTTCCTGTTGATCGTGGTGGCCGCCGGCGGCGTCAACCGAAGGGGCTGACCAGCTCCGCTGTCTGACCTGTCGCGAGGTCCGGCGCAGGGACGTGCGGCCCGCCGCGCACGATCAACACCGAGCACGGCGCATGGAGCAGGACCTTGCGCGCGACGCTGCCCAGGATCAGCCGGCGCAGGCCGGTCTGCCCGCGGGTCCCGACGACGACCAGCCCGGCACCATGTTGCCGGGCGCTCAGCACGATCTCGTGGGCCGGATCGCCCTCGCGGACCTCGGCATCGGCGTCGAGGCCCGCCCGACGGAGGCGCATCGCGGCTGCCTCGCAGTCGGCCTCCGTCGCTCGACGCTGCGACGCAGTGCCGTAGGCGTAGGCGTCCATCGATTCGGAGTAGACGAGCGGCGGGACCGACGGCGAATACGGGAAGCCGTCCTCGTCGACGGTCACGACCGTGACCGGCAGGCCATCGAACAGCGGCCAGCCGGTCATGAAGGCCTCGGCCGCCCGGGCATGGACCGAGCGGTCGTCGGCCAGGACGATCGGTCCGATGCGCTCGTCGCGCGCGACGAGGACCGGGCACGGGGCATGGTCCACGACCTCGGCCGAGACCGACCCGAGGAGGATCAATTCCCAGCGGCCGTGACCGCGATGACCGACGACGACCAGGTCGGCCGGCATCGAACTGGCCTCCTCGACGATCCGGCTGGCGGCGCGGCCGCGGACGAGAACGGTCTCGATGACCAGGTCGGACCGGGCGGAACGGATCTCGTGCTCAGCTGCGTCCAGCGCGTCGCGATGGGTCCGGAGCGCACTGTCGTCGACGAGCTCGGCATCGCGCTCGAAGACCGGCGCCCATGCGATCTCGACCGGTTCGCTGATGGTCGGGACCACGCTGATGATGCGGACGCAGCTGCCCTCGAGCGCCGGCAGGGCGGCAACGAGGTCCCGCGCACGATCGGATGAACGAGAACCATCCACGGCCAGCAAGATTCGCATCGCGCGACCTCCTTTCCCCGAAGCCTGCTCGGTCGCGCCGCTGCTGGGGAGGGCCTATCGGCCCGAAACTTCGTGCCGGGCACGTGACCTTGCGAGTCAGGCCTCGAGCGCCGCCAGCAGCCCCGCGACGTCGAGGGGCACGACCTGAAGCCCCATCCGCGCCGCGATGCGAGCGGCTGGCGGCGGCGTGAGCCCGGTCGACGCGAGAAGCTCGACATTCGCCGGTGCGAACACGGACACGGGCGGCCCGTCGGCGACGACCACCCCATCGCGCATGACGATGATCCGCTCGAATGAGGCCGCGGCGAACTCCATGTCGTGGGTGATGGCCACGACCGTGCGGCCGGCTGACCGCATGGCCGCGATGACGGCGCTGACGCGCTCGATCCCGTCGGCGTCCTGGCCGGTCGTGGGCTCGTCGAGGACGAGCACCGCAGGGTTCATCGCCAGGACCCCGGCGAGGGCGACCAGCTTGCGGCGCGAGAGATCGAGGTCGTACGGGTTCGTCGCGCGCTCCGCGGCCAGCCCGACGGCGGCGAGGCTGCTGGCAACCAATGGGCCGATCTCGGCGGCGGGGATCCCGAGGTTGCGAGGGCCGAACGAGACTTCTCGCTCCACGCTCCGCTCGAAGAGCTGCTCGTCCGGGTTCTGGAAGACGAACCCGACGGTGCCCGCGAGCCGGGCGATGGACTGCCCCTCGGTCGGCTCGTCGCCGAGGAGGATCCGGCCCTCGGCCGGTCGAAGGAGGCCGTTGAAGTGCTTGACGAGGGTGGTCTTGCCCGAGCCGTTCTGGCCGAGGATCGCGACCGTCGATCCCGGCTCGATCGTCAGCGAGACGCCACGGACCGCTTCGATCCCGGTCGGGTAGCGGTGGACGAGGTCCTCGACCACGACCCGGACGGGTGGTCGATCGCGCGCGGGTGTCCAGGAGACCAGCGGTGAGGCGGGCCGTGGGGAGGCCGCGTCCGGGCCAGCCGGCGGGCGGTTCGCCGGTGCCGCGCCGCGCGAGCAGACCGGTAGCGATCGCCTGTTCGCTGAACGCCTCCGAGAGATCGATCCCCGCGGCCTCGGCCAATCGAACCAGCGTCGGTGGTGTCAACCCGACCTGGGCGGCTGCGTCGGCCAGGGCCACTCCGGGCCGGTCGAGCGCGATCGTGTGTCCCCGGTCGAGGACGAGGCAGCGATCCATCCCTCCGAGCACCGCCGGGTCGTGCTCGACGCACAGGATCGCCGTCCCGGCACGGGCGAGCTCCTCGAGCAGTCCCGCCACCGAGCGAGTCCCGGCCGGGTCGAGCTGCGCGGTCGGTTCGTCGAGGACGAGGACCGTCGTGCCCATCGCCACGATGCTCGCGATGGCGACCCGCTGCTGCTCCCCGCCGGATAGGGCGAACGGCTCGCGCTCCGCGAGGTGGCCGATCCCCAGCCGCTCGAGCGTTGCGTCGATCCGGCCGTCCATCTCGGCGCGCGGCAAGCCCAGGTTCTCCAGCCCGAACGCGAGCTCCTCGCGGACCGACAGCTTGGAAGCCGAGAGCTGGTTGGCCGGCGTCGCGAAGACGATCCCGACCCGCCCGAGCAGCGCGCCGGCCCCGGCCGACGCGGTGTCCGCGCCTTCGATGGCGACGGTGCCGTCGAGCCTCGCCCGGACGACCCGCGGGATGAACGCCGCCGCCGCGAGCGCCAACGTCGACTTGCCCGCGCCGGTCCGGCCCGCGACGCCGACCCGTTCGCCTGCGGCGACCGAGACCGAGATGCCATCGATCGCCGGCTCGCGCCGTCCCGGATAGCGGACGCCCAAACCCTCGATCCGGAGCGGGGCGATCGTCGGGTCCTCCGTCATCGGAGGACGCCGCTGATCGTGACGACCACCACGCCCACGGCCGCGACGACGATCAGCAACCGGAGCCAGCGGTCGATCGGCGGGTCGGTGACGATCCGGTACGCCGTGCGTTCGGGCCGCGCCCCGAATCCACGCGCCTCGAGCGCGAACGTGCGCTCGCGCACGTCGACGAGCGAGCCCAGCAGGACCGGTCCGATCAGTGGGACGAGCGCCCGGATCCGCTTCACGAACGAGCCCTCGAGCGAGAGGCCGCGCGCCTGCTGGGCTTCGAGGATCGCCCCGGCACGGCCCTGCATCCTTGGCACCATCTGGACCGCCGATAGCACGACGAAGGAGATCCGATGGCTCGCGCCGCGCGCGATGAGCGTCTCGAGCATGTCGTCGGCCAGGGTCGTGAACAGGAAGGCGACCGATGCCAGGAAGGCGACGAGGACGCGGCCGGCCGAGATGAGCCCGAAGGTCAGACCCTCGCGGCTGATCGACAGCGGCCCCAGCGAGACCAGCTTGTCGGTCGCGCCCGGGAAGAACAGGCTGTTCACGACGAGGATCGACAGCAGCAGGAAGGCCGGGATCCGCATCGCCCGGGCGGCCGGACGGAGCAGGCCGGCCGACCAGATCACGACCACGATGACGACGACCAGGACCGGGAGGACGATCGCCGGCAACAGGAACGCGGACAGGAGGACGAGCCCGAGGGCCATCAGCTTGGTCAGCGGATTCCGGTGATGGAGCCAGCTCGAACCCGCGACGAAATAGCCAGTTGTCGCCGACATCCCTCGCTCTTAGCCGACGGTGACGTTCACGACGCGGCCAGCGCCTCCGTCACCGTCGACTCGCCGCGGCTGTACATCGTCCGGACGGTGATCGGCAGCGCACCGAGGATGGCGAAGACGATGGTGTAGCTGATCGTCTTGTCGAGCGGGTCGCTGGTCAGGCCCTGGGCGAAAGCCGACTGGAAGACCCCGAGGCCGAGCGTCCGGAAGAGCGCCACGAGGGCGTCGGTGCCCGCGCCGGTCACCCCGCCGAACACCCCGGCCGTGATCGGCGCCGAGATCGCCGCGGCCACGAGTCCGGTCGTCGCGCCACCGACCCAGACCGGGAAGAGCCGGGCGTTGTCGCCACGACGGGCCCACGTCCAGACGAGGAAGCCCACGATCAGGCCGACCACGAGCGCGCCGATCAGGCCGGCCGGATCGGGGAGGGCCAGCCCGGTCAGGTTCGCGCCGCCGAGGAAGCTGTCGGGCGTGCCGTCGGCCTTGACCCCGGTGACGCCCGAGAAGTAGCCGGCCGGCGCGAAGAGCAGGCGGAGCAGCGCGAACACGATGGCGAAGGCGGCGATCGCCGTCGCCCCGATGAGATAGGTCCGGATCCGCGGATCGTCGCTCTTGAAGGCGAAGACCGTCCGGCCGGACAGCCAGGCGACGATCACGCCGACGACGAGGCAGGCCACCGCGATGACCACGAACCGTCCCTGGTTGTCGAGGAGCTTGCCGGGGTCCGTCTCGGCGAGGTTCGGGATGCCGACCGTGACCTGGACGATCAGGAACGCCACGCCGGCACCGACGATGCCGGCGGCGAGAGCGAGGAACCCACCGACCCGCGCGTCATCGGAGCGAAGCTGGAAGACGCCTCGGCTGGCCCAGAAGCCCGCCATCAGGCCGATGACACCGGCGACCGGCGCATAGAACGCGATCGTCGGTCCGGCACCACCGGGGATCGGCAGGATCGACCAGATGAGGTTGGCCAGGATGCCGGTCAGCGCGCCCGCCCACGGGCCTGCGAGCGCAGCAACGAGGACCGTCCCGATCGAATCGAGGTAGATCGGGAGGCGCAGCGCGACCGTGATCGAGCCGACCGTGATGTTGATGGCGATGGCAACGACCATCAGGGTCAGCGTCGCCGTCGTGAGGTCGCGGGCGCGCCGGCCGACGACGGCGAACAGGACCACGACCAGCAGCAGCGCGACGAGATAGGCGAGCTGAACGGGGGCGATGCACGGCGTGGTCTGGCCCTCGGCACAGATCGTCAGCCAACCGAAGTCCATCTCGTCCCTCCTCCGTCCTCATGCGGCCGCCCCGGACGGCAGTGCCTCCCGCGCTAGCCTGACACGTCGGAGCGGTCCGCCGCCAGCCCCCCGACGCGTTCGACCAGGCGGTCGAGGAAGGTCGCGACGTCGGCGGCGACCGCGACGTCGAGGTTCGGCGGCTTGCCGGTCAGTCGTCGCCTGTCCGCGACGGTCATCCCGGCCGTGATCTCGCCGCGAGTCTCGACGTCCACGTACAGCGCCTCCGTCGTGACCAGCGATCGGTCGAGCGCCGCCGCGACGGCCAGCGGATCGTGGATGAACGCGCCGTAGAAGCCGTCGTATCGGGCGTGGAACTCCATGTAGAAGCGGAGGGCATCGGCGACGTACCGGACGATCGGGTTGCTCGCCACCGACCGGGTCGCCAGCATCGGGTCCTCGCCGCGCGCCAGGGCGATCGAATCGTCGGGCGTGCTGCCGGCCCGCCGCGCCAGCCGGACGACGTCGTCGGGGACGATCCGCGCCTTCTCGGTGACGTCAAGACCGAGGGCCAGCGGTCGCGGGATGGTCGGATCGGCCGCGCATGCCTCGCCCCAGGCCCGGAACACGATCTTCGCCGCCTCGGGGTCGCAGTGGATGTTCCACTCGGTGGTCGGGGTGGTGTTGCCGGACTGTCCCGAACGCCCCGCCCATCAGCGTGTAGCCACGCAACAGACGGGGGAGCGCGGGCTCGCGCAGGACGGCGATCGCCAGGTTGGTCAGCGGGCCGAGCGTGACGAGGGTGATCTCACCGGGCCGGCGCCGGGCCTCCTCGAGGATGACGTCGACCCCGTGCCGGTCGGAGAGCGGGCGCGACGGTGGCGGGAGCTCGGCATGGCCAAGGCCCTGCGGCCCATGCGTCTCGGGCGTCGTCTCGAGCGGGCGCACGAGCGGCGTCTCACGCCCGAGCGCGACCTCGACGTCGGTCCGGCCGGCGAGCTCGAGGACCGCCCGCGTGTTGATCGCGACCTGCCGGGCGTCGATGTTGCCCGACACGCAGGTGGCCGCCACGAACTCGGCGTCAGGCGACGCGGCCGCGTAGAGGAGGGCGAGGCTGTCGTCGATCCCGGTGTCGACGTCGAGGATGAGGGCCGTCCGGTCGGTCATGACCCGATGCTAGCGGAGCGCCTCCATCGCCTGCGTGACCAGCTCGTCGGGGGTGCGGTCCTCCACGTCGAGGACGTGCGCGCCGACCTCGGACAGCAACGGCTCGCGCTGCGCAGCCTGCTCCGCGAGGAACTTCTCGGGGTCTTCGCCGTACGCCGGTCGGTGCTCGTCGGCGGAGTCGAACCGGCTGGCGAGGAGCGCGGGTGGCGCGTGGAGCCAGATGACCGTGACGCCGGGCCGGCGAAGGGCCGCTCGCGTGGCCGGCTGGTCCACGACGCTGGCGGCTGCGCTGATGACGCTGGGCTCGGGCGAGTCGAGCGCGTCGAGCAGGTCGGCGGCCTCGCGCTGGTGCATCGCTTCGACGCCCTCGTGGTCGCGCAGCTGGCGGACGGTCGAGCCGGTGGCGGTCTCGATGTCGATGTCGGAGTCGCGCCACGTCCAGCCGAGGCGGTGCGCCAGGAGCTGTCCGACCGTGGTCTTGCCGGAGGCCATCAGACCGGTGACGACAACGTGTTCGACGACGCCCATCGTCACAGGGTAGCCGCCCCTACACTCGCGCGATGCGAACCCCACCGCCGATCACGCCGCCGGCCGTCATCGGCATCCTCGGTGGCGGCCAGCTCGGACGCATGCTCGGGCTCGCGGCGAGGGCGATGGGCTACCGGGTGGCCGTCCTCGACCCGGACACCGATTGCCCGGCCGCCGCCGTGGCGGACCGGCTGATCATCGGCTCGTACGACGACGTCGGCGCGGCCCTGCGACTGGCCGACGTCAGCGCGGTCGTGACCTACGAGCTCGAGCACGTGGCTGCGGACGTGGTCGAGGCGGTCGGCGCGGTCGTCCCCGTCCGACCGGGGCACGGGCCGCTGATCGTGACCCAGGATCGGCTGGCCGAGCGGCGGTTCGTCGAAGGCGCCGGCGTCGCCGTCGCGCCGTGGCGCGACGTCCGGACCGTGGCCGAGGCGACCGACGCAGCCCGCGACCTGGGCCTGCCGCTCCGGCTCAAGGTGCCGATCGGCGGCTACGACGGACGCGGCCAGATCCGGATCGTCGAGGTGGGCGAGCTCGCCGACGCCTGGAAACGGCTCGACCGGCCGGTCGGGTCCTCCCTGCTTGCGGAGCGCGAGCTCGATTTCGAGGCGGAGCTGTCGGTCGTCGTCGCTCGCGGGCTCGACGCTTCCGTGGCGGCCTTCCCGATCGCGCGGAATACCCATGACGCCGGGATCCTCGTGGAGTCGGTCGCACCGGCGCCCGTCCGCGGCGGACGTGGCCGAGCGTGCGGTCCGCATCGGGACGACGCTGGCCGGTGCGATGGACCTGTGCGGCACGCTCACCGCCGAGCTGTTCCTTCTGCGCGACGGCTCGCTGGTCGTCAACGAGCTGGCGCCGCGGGTCCACAACTCGGGCCACTGGACGATCGAGGGCGCCGCGACGTCGCAGTTCGAGCAGCACATCCGGGCCATCTGCGGACTCGGCCTCGGGTCGGTCGAGGCCCTGACACCGACGGCGATGGTCAACCTGCTCGGCAGCGGCCGGCTCCGTGACGCGCGACTTGTCGGCGTCCCATCCGCCCTGGCGGATCCGGCCGTGCACCTGCACCTCTACGACAAGCGCCGCGTGTTCGAACGCCGCAAGATGGGGCACCTGACGGCGACGGGGCCTGACGTGGACGCGGCGCTTGCGGCCGCTCGCCGGGCGCTCGATCCGCTCAGCTGGGCGGACGACATCACCGGGGAGGAGGACCGATGACCGAGACCGGGACAGGTGCGGCACGCACGGCGGGTGCGCCGGTCGTCGGCATCGTCGGCGGCAGCCGCTCGGACTTCCCGACGCTCGAGGCAGCGGTCGCGGTCCTCGACGAGCTCGGTGTCGCATCGGAGCTCAAGGTCGTGTCGGCCCACCGGACACCGGACCGCCTGTTCCGCTACGCCGAGGAAGCAGCCGGACGAGGGATCAAGGTCGTCATCGCCGGCGCGGGCGGGGCGGCGCACCTGCCCGGGATGCTCGCGGCCAAGACGGCGCTGCCGGTCATCGGCGTCCCGATCCCGACCCAGCACCTCGGCGGGCTCGACTCGCTGCTGTCGATCGTCCAGATGCCGCGGGGCGTGCCGGTCGCCACGGTCGCCATCGGGAATGCCACCAACGCCGGCCTCCTCGCGGCCGCGATCCTGGCCCTGTCCGATCCGGCTCTCGCCGAGCGCCTCGCGGCGTGGCGCGCCCGCCAGACCCAGGCCGTCCTCGACGACGCGGACTGAGCCCTAGTCCGGCGCGTCGACCCACGGCGTGACCGCGCCGCGGATGCCGACCGGGATCGACCACAGGGTCGAGGTCGCGGTGATGAACAGACGCTGACCGTCCGGGCCGCCGAACTGGCAGTTGCTCGCCTCCTGCGGCAGGATGATCCGGCCCAGTTCGACCCCGGCGTCGTCGAGGACGTGGATCCCGTCACCGGCCGACGTCCAGACGTTCCCCTCGACATCGACCCGGAAGCCATCCGACACCCCGGGCTCCATCACCAGGAAGACCCGAGGCGACGACAGCCGCCGCCCGCCGACGACGTCGAAAGCCAGGATGTGGTGGTTGCCGCCGTCGATCCGCGCGGCGGAGGTGTCCGACACGTACATCGTCCGCTCGTCGGGCGAGAACGCCAGGCCATTCGGATGGACGAGATCGCGACTTGCGATCGTCAGCTCGCCAGTGGCGCGGTCCAGGCGGTAGACGAAGCAGCCCTCCAGCTCCGAATCGGCCCTGTAGCCCTCGGAATCGTCGAGGATCCCGTACGGAGGGTCGGTGAACCAGATCGCACCGTCGGAGGCGACGACGATGTCGTTGGGCGAGTTGAACCGCGCGCCGTCGAACCGGTCCACCACCGTCGTCCGCGAGCCATCGCGCTCGTAGCGCGCGATCCGGCGTCGCCCGTGCTCGCAGGCGAGGACGGTGCCGTCGTGGTCGAGCGTGTGGCCGTTGGCGAAGTCGGACGGCCGGTAGAGGACGCTGTCGCCGTCTGCGTCCGACCAGCGGCGAACTGCGTTGCGTCGGACGTCGCTCCACAGGACCGCGCCTTCATCGGGGAGGTAGACGGGTCCCTCCGCCCAGAGGGCGCCGTCGGCGTGGGGCGTGATCTGCGTCCCGTCCGGGACGAGACGTTCGAAGCGCGGGTCGGACACGACGCGCGTGACGGGCTCGGGTGTGCCGAGGGTCGGTGTCATCGGGCGATCTCGGGACCGGGTCCAGGAGCGGCCGGCGCGATCGGGGTCGCAGGTTCTCGGTGCTCGGCGAGATGGAAGCCAAGATCGAGCGCCGTCTTGAGCAGCACCAGGACGAGCACCGCCGCGGCAGGCGCGCCGGTGAAGGCGATGGCCATGCCGCCCAGGATGATCGTGACGTGGAGGATGACGAGACGGCCGTAGGGCGCCACCATCTGCCGGGCGACGCTCGTCCGCAGGTACTCGCCGCGACCGATGTAGTTGAGCTGGTATGAGATCCCGTGGCTGATGAACAGGCCGATGAGCACGAACGCGATGGCGCCCGGGTCCGACATGATCCCAGCGCCACCGTCGGAGGGCGTTCCGCCGTCGAAGAAGCCGCCGCCGCCGAACGCCACGAACATCGGCAAGGTCAGGATGAAGATGCCGTGGACGAGCCAGAAGATCCCGTAGTGGACGATGAAGAACGGGATCAGCACGGCCTTCGCGGAGCCGGCGACCGGCCGGCCATTGACCATCACGGTCATACCCGATCCGACCGGGTCGTTGCCGGCCGCCTTCGACATCTTGAGCACGTTGAAGAAGCCGACGACCCCGTTCTCGAGCCAGTAGATCGTCAGGATCGTCCAGACGTTCCAGCCGAGGAACAGCACGCCGAACAACGGGACGGCGTTGGACACGATGAGCGCGACGACCGCGCCCGTGGACGAGCCGACCCGATACCAGGCGACAAGGCGCTCCATGCGCCCGATGCTAGCCGGTCCGCGGTCCGGCGGCGAGACCCTAGGAGGCGAGCTCGACCGGCCGGATCGAGATCGAGCGGGGTTCTCCGCCGCGCTCGAAGCGAAGGTCGATCGACCGGCCGATGACGTCGCCGACGAGGCGTCGCTGGAGATCGCCGACGCCTTCGATCGGGTCGCCGTCGAGCTCGACCACGATGTCGCCGACCCGCAGTCCTGCCGCGGCGGCCGGCCCCGGCTCGAGCAGCTGGACGATCTCGAGCCCACGTTGTCGACCGAGCCGAGCGGCGACGGCCTCGCCCAGCGGCCGTGTCCCGCCGACGATGCCGAGGAACGCCCGCCGGACCCTGCCGTGGACGATCAGGCTGTCGATGATCGCGCGCGTGGCGGCGTCGATCGGGACGGCCAGTCCGAGACCGACCCCGGCGACCGCGGTGTTGATGCCGACGACACGGCCGCGGGAGTCCGCAAGCGCACCGCCCGAGTTGCCCGGGTTGAGCGCCGCGTCGGTCTGGATGACGTTCTCGACGAGCCGGCTGGCACGGCCGTCGCGGGTGGCCAGCGAGCGCCCGAGGGCGCTGACGACACCGGCCGTCACGGTGCCCGCAAAGCCGAGCGGGTTGCCGATGGCGACGACCAGCTGGCCGACGCGCAGCCGCTCGGCGTGCCCGAGCGGTGCCGGACGCGGGCTTCCGCCGGTGGTCCTGACCACGGCCAGGTCGGACAGCGGATCCCGCCCGACGACGTCGAAGACCAGCTCGGCCCCGTCCACGAAGGTGGCCGTGCCGCGTTCGGAGCCGGCGACCACGTGCGCCGACGTCACGAGATGGCCGACCGGTTCGATGGCCACCGCCGAGCCGGCGCCGCTCCCGCTCCAGCCACCGACCTGGCGGGTCACGCGCAGGCTGGCGACCGACGGGATGAGCCGCTCGGCCGCCGACGAGACGGCGGCCGAGTACGCGTCGAGGATCTCGTCATCGGAGCCGACGTCGTCTGCCCCGGACTCGGGGACGACGACGGGTCGGGGAGCGGGCGCGATCGCCACGGATCAGGCCTCGCCTGTCGCCTTGGTGGCGCCGCCGACCTGGACGGTCCGCTCGTCGGTGCCGCGCACGAGCTTGACCTCGAACGGGAGCTCGAGCGTGGACAGCGCGGTGTGCAGGTCGTCCGCGTCGGTGATCGGCGTTCCGCCGGCCTCGACGATCAGGTCGCCGGCCTGGATCCCGGCCGCCTCGGCCAGGCTGCCGTCCTCGACCCCGCGGACGAGGATGCCGTCACGCTCCGGGAGGCCGACCGACCGGCGCATCCGACGAGCGACGTGGTTCGGCGCGACGGCCACCCCGAGCCGCGGTCGCTCGGGCGACTCGCCACGCCCCAGCGCGTCGATCCGCGTCCGCAGGGCAGCGTCCACGGGGAGCGCCAGGTAGAAGCCCTCGCCGATGCGGTTGGTGTTGAGCCCGACGATCCGGCCGTCCCCATCGAGCAGCGCGCCACCCGAGGATCCCGGGGGCGAGGGGAGCGGTGTGCTCGACGCTGCCGTCGATGCGCCGGCCACCCGGGCCGCGGAACGCCCGCGCGACCGCGGACACGAGCCCGAAGGTCACGCGCGTCCCGCCGCCGTGGCTGGCGCCTGCGCCGAAGACTGCGGTCCCGACGCTGAGCGCCTCGCCGTCGCCCCACTCGAGGGCGGTCGCGCCGGCCGTGTCGACGTCGATCACCGCGAGGTCGCCATCGCCGTCCCAGCCGGCGACCGTGCCGCGGGTCTGGCGGCCATCGGCGAAGGTCACGGTGACCTCGTCGCCGCGGAGGTTGTGGGCATTGGTCAGGACCTTGCCGTCGGCGACGACGACGCCGGAGCCGCGGGTGCCGCGGCCGATCCCGACGATCGATGGGCCGACGCGCTCGGCGAGGGTGGAGACGGCGGTCTGGAGCTCTTCGATGGCGGTCATGTTCGTGGTGTTCTCCGGGTGTCTGCGTGGGCTGCGATAGACTTGTGACTTGCAATCTACTACTGAGTCGCAGTCGTGACAAGCCCCGAACCCGCACCTACCATCGAAGCCCATGCGCGAGCCCTCACCACTCGAAGCCGCCCTCGAGCGGGTCGGCGATCGCTGGAGCCTGTTGCTGGTCGAGGCGCTGCTGGGCGGGCCGCGCCGGTTCAACGAGCTCGGCGAGGCGGTCGTCGGGATCGCGCCGAACATCCTGACCGACCGATTGCGCCGCCTCGAGCGCGAGCGGATCGTGGTCGCCACGCCGTACCAGGAGCGGCCGCCACGGATGTCGTATACCGCTGACCGCCGATGGGCACGACCTCGCCTCGGCGCTCCGTCTTCTCGCCGACTGGGGCGCGCGGCGTGTCGGCGAGGGGCACGAGCCCATCCGCCACGGCCGCTGCGGCACCCCGCTCGAGACGCGCTGGTACTGCCCGACCTGCGAGGTCGCGGTCGACGAGGTCGACGCCGACGAGGCGCGGACGGTCTAGGTCGGCCGTCGGAGGCGAGCGGCGAGAGTCCCGGTACACTCGGCTCGATGGACGACGAGCGCTGGGAGCCCGGGATGCCGGTCCTCGACCGGCAGGCGATGCCAAGACCGGCATCGACGCTCCCGCCGAGCCTCCAGGGTCTGCCGCCCCGCTCGGTCCCGGAGGTGGCGCCGACCCCTCTCCAGCCGTACTACATCAACCTCAGCGTGATCGTGCTCATCTGCGGCGCCATCGCGATCTCGGCGCTCGAGCTCGGTGCCGGGCTCGGCAGCCCGCTGGTCAAGCTGTGCGTGATCATCGCGGCGCCGCTGCTGGTCGTCACCACCGCCGACGCGGTCGTCCGCATCTGGCGCTCGGCCTGGGCGTGGATGCCGGTCGACCGGACGAAGGGCCTGTTCCGCCTGGCATGGGTCGCCGTCAGCCTCGTCGGCCTGACCGCCCTCGTCGTGGCGGCGCTGCTGGTCATCGTGGCGTGAAGCGGCTCGTGCCCCGGTGATGGACGAGCGCTTCGAGCGCGGCCCGGACGGTCGGTCGACCGACCTCCCATCGGGTCGCGGCGTGCCGGCCTGGCTCGCCGAGTCGCTGAAGTACTGCTCGCGCTGCGGCTCGGCGCTGGTCTTCGGGGCGATCGAGGGCGAGGACCGCGACCGACTCCAGTGCCCGACCTGTGGGCATATCGCGTACGTCAATCCGCGCCTGGTCGTCACCACCTTCCCGATCACCGACGCGGGCGAGATCGTCCTCATCCGGCGCGGCATCGAACCGGGCAAGGGCTCATGGGCGCAGCCCGGCGGGTTCCTCGAGGTCGACGAGACGGTCCACCAGGCGGCGATCCGCGAGACCTTCGAGGAGACCGGGCTGCTCGTCGAGCCGGGCGAGATCATCGGGCTCTATTCGCGGCTCGAGGCAAGCGTCGTGACGATCGCGTTCGAGGCCAGGATCGTCGGCGGGATCGCGGCGCCGACCCCGGAGGCGACCGAGATCGTGGCCTTCGCACCCGAGGACATCCCGTGGTCGGGGATCGCGTTCCGGACCACCATGTTCGCGCTGCGTGACTGGCTCTCGAAACGCCGTCCCGATGTGTCGTGGCCCGACGTGGTGATCGGCTACTGAGCGCGGTCGTGACAGATGCACGTCACGCGAGCGCTCGTCAGGCCGGGCGCGCTGGATCCGGCGGATCCGAGCGTGGCGACACGCGTGATCGGCTCCCGAAACCGGCACCTGGTCATCGGCTGAGACATCTGTCACGGATCCGCGGACGAATGCCCGCCTGAGGTGCATCTGGCAGGAACCCGGGTCCGCCGGCCCGGTCTCAGCCGCCCCCCGGTCTCAGCGACCGGCTCGCCGTCGGTCTCAGCCGCCCCGGTCTCGCGGGTCCCTCAGCTCAGGTCGATGAAGACGTTCTTCGTCTCGGTGTAGAGATCGAGCGCCGACATCCCGAGCTCGCGCCCGATGCCCGACATCTTGTAGCCGCCGAACGGCGCCTCGGTGTGGACCGACGAGTTCGAGTTGACGCTGATGACCCCGGCCTGGAGCGCCTTCGCCGCGCGCAGCGCCTTGCCGATGTCGCGGCTCCAGATCGAGCCCGACAGCCCGTACGGCGTCGCATTGGCGAGACGGAGCGCCTCCTCCTCGGTGTCGAAGGCGATGATCGACACGACCGGCCCGAAGATCTCCTCGCGCGCGATCCGCATGTCGTTCGAGACCCCATCGAACACGGTCGGCATCAGGTACGCGCCGTCCGCCAGGGCCGGATCATCGGGCGCATCGCCGCCGACGACGATGGTCGCGCCCTCGCCGAGCCCGATCTCGATGTAGTCGCGGACGCGGTCGCGCTGCTTGAAGCTGACCAGCGTGCCGACCTCGGTCGCGTCGTCGCTCGGGTCGCCGACCTTGACGTTGCGGGTCGCGGCTGCGAACAGCTCGACGACCTCGTCATGCGCGCTCCGCTCGACGAAGATCCTGCTCCGTGCGCAGCAATCCTGGCCGCAGTTGTCGAAGACGGAATACGGCGACTCGCGGGCGAACTTCTCGAGGTCGGCGTCGGCGAAGACGATGTTCGGGCTCTTGCCGCCAAGCTCGAGCGAGATCTTCTTCACGTTGCCCGCGGCCAGCCGCATGATCTCCTGGCCGGTCGTGGTCTCGCCGGTGAAGGCCACCTTGCCGATGCCCTGGTGGGCCGCGATCGACGCGCCGGCCGATCCGCCCGGCCCGGTCACGATGTTGAGGACGCCGGCCGGGATGCCGGCCTCGAGTGCCAGCTCCCCGAGCCGGATCGCCGTCAACGGGGAGTAGCTGGCGGGCTTCAGGATCGCCGTGTTGCCCGCGGCCAGGGCCGGCGCGACCTTCCAGGAGGCCATGAGCAGCGGGAAGTTCCAGGGCACGATCAGCCCGACCACGCCGATCGGCTCGCGCAGGGTGAGGTCGAGCCCGGGCTTCGAGACCGGGATCGTCTGGCCGAAGAGCTTGTTGGCGGCGCCCGCGTAGTAGTCGAACACGAGGCTGGCGCCGACGACCTCGCCGCGGGCGCCGGTGATCGGCTTGCCGACGTTGTGGCTCTCGAGCCCGGCGAGCTCGTCGGTGTGGTCCTTGATGAGGGCAGCCAGCTTGGCCAGCGAGCGACCGCGCTTGCCGGCGGCCCAGCTCGCCCAGCCCTTGCGGTCGTCGAAGGCGCGACGGGCTGCCTCGACCGCGCGGTCCACGTCGGCAGGCCCGCCGAGCGGCGCCGTGGCGATGACCTTGCCGGTCGCGGGGTCGGTGATGTCGAACGTCTGGCCGTCGGCGGCGTCGACGGTCTCGCCGCCGATGACCATCTGCGTGGCGCGCACGTCGGCGCGGGTATCGGTCGTCATGGGTGGACCTCGCGTGGTGGGAAGCCGGTCTGAAAGTGGCCCGATGATACGCCCGGACCCGGGCGACCCGGCCCGGCAAGCCGCCTCGGGTCAGCCGGTCGGGTCCGTGCTCGTGGGCGTGGCCGACACCTCTGTCGCCCTTGCTTCGGGCGCGGCGCTCGGTTCAGGCGTTGTCGGCGCGGGTGGCGTCTCGGCAGCGATGATCGCCGCGCCGATGATCCCCGCATCGTTGCGCAGCAGGGCCGGGACGACCGTGGTCCGGACCGTCAGTCGCGGCACGTACTTGTCGGCGCTCTTGCTGACCCCGCCGCCGAGGATCATCAGGTTCGGCCACATCAGCTGGTGGATCCGGTCGAGGTGCTCGTCGAGATCGGCGGCCCAGGCCTTCCACGACAGTCCGCGCCGGACCCGGGCAGCTGCGGCGGAGCGCTTCTCGGCGGCCCGGCCGCGGATCTCCATCTGGCCGAACTCGCTGTTCGGGACGAGCACCCCGTCGTTGAACAGGCCGGAGCCGACCCCCGTCCCGAGGGTCAGGAAGATCACCACGCCCGGCTTGTCCTTGCCGACCCCGAAGCGCATCTCGGCGATCCCCGCGGCGTCCGCGTCATTGATGATGAAGACCGGACGCTTGAGGACCTGGCTCAGACGCTCGACGACCGGGAAGTCGACCCACGCCGGGTCGATGTTGGCCGCCGTCTTGAGCACGCCGCCGATGGCGACCCCCGGCAGCCCGATCCCGACCGGCGTCCCCTCGCCGAGCCCGCTCGACTTCACGAGGCGGCGGACGATCCGCGTCACCGAGGCGATGACCGCCTCCGGGGTCGACGGCGACGGCGTCGGGACGCGCAGCCGCTCCGAGCGGAGCCGTCCCGCCTCGACGTCGACGACCGCGGCCTTGATCCCGCTGCCTCCGACATCGATGCCGATCGCGATCCGGCCGCTGGCCACGTCGGTCGTTTCCTCCGGCATCAGAAGTAGTTCACCGTGATGCCGCCGTCGACGACGAGCGACGCGCCGTTCGTCCAGCGCGACTCGTCCGAGGCGAGGTAGATCGCCATCTGGACGATCTCCTCGGGCTTGCCGAACCGGCCGGTCGGGTTGCGCGCGAGGCGGAGCTGCTTGGCCGCCTCGTCCTTGACCAGCCAGTCCATGAGCAGCGGTGTCTCGACGGGCCCGGGGCAGATGGCGTTGGTGCGGATGCCGTTCGGCCCGAACTGGACGGCGAGGCTTCGGGTCAGCGACAGGACGGCGCCCTTGGACGCGGTGTAGGCGTCCTGCGGGACGCTGCAACCGAGGAGCGCCACGAAGCTCGCGATGTTGATGATCGATCCGCCGCCGGCCTCGATCATGGCCGGGATGGCGTACTTGCAGCCGAGGAAGACCCCGCGCACGTTGACGGCCATCACCGAATCCCAGGTCGCGACGTCCGTGTCGGTCACCGAGTGGTCCGCCTCGGGCATGATCCCGGCGTTGTTGTAGAGGCAGTCGAGCCGGCCGTAGGTCGAGACGGCGTGGTCGACCATGGCCTTGGCGTCTGCCTCCTTCGAGACGTCGGCCTTGACGAACGTCGCCTCGCCCGCCGGCTGCCCGGACGAGCTCGACGGTCTCCGCGCCGGCCGCCTCGCTGTACTCCGCGACGACGACCTTGGCGCCCTGCGCCGGCGAACAGCTGCGCCGCGACGCGGCCCATCCCGCCGCCACCGCCGGTGATGATCGAAACCTTGCCTTCGAGTCGCATCGCACTCCCTCTCGACGTCCGTCGCGGTCAGAGTACCGCCCGGCCCGCGCCGTCGCGTGGCACGATGTGACACCACGACACGGAGGCACGGGCGATGGCGAGCCCGGAACAGGAGCTCCTCGACGCGGTCAGCTCGGATGACGCCGTGCGCGTCGCCGAGCTGGTCGCCACGGACCCGTTCCTGGCCAACGTCCGGGACCGCGACGGGGTGTCGGCGATCATGCGCTCGCGCTACCGGTTCGATCGGGCGACGACCGACGCGCTGCTCGCGGCCGACCCCGAGCTCGACGTCTTCGAGGCGACCTCGCTCGGCTACATCGACCGGCTGCGCGAGCGGCTCGACGAGGATCCGGCCCGCGCCCTGGCCTATCTCGACCGACGGGTTCACGGCGCTCCATTTCGCGGCGTTCTTCGGGAAGGCCGAGGCCGCGCGACTGCTGCTCGGCGACGGCGCGGACGTCGGCGCGGTGTCACGCAACGAGATGGTCGTCCAGCCGCTCCACTCGGCCGCGGCCGGGCTCCATCACGAGGTCTGCCGCGTGCTGATCGCGGCCGGCGCGGATGTCAACGCCAGGCAGCGGAACGGGTTCACGCCACTCCACGCGGCGGCCCAGCACGGGGACGACGAGCTGGTCGAGCTGCTGCTGTCCGCGGGCGCCGACCCGACAGCCCGGACGGACGCAGGCGACACGCCTGCCGACACGGCCGAGGCGCAGGCCACGCCGATATCGCGCGGCGGATCCGGCAGGTCGCAGGGACCGGGCCGCGTCGGCCTAGCGGCCGGGCCGGCCGCCGGTCATCCGCGCCCGGCTCGTTCGGTCAGCAGAGCGGCCCGCACATCGTCGAAACTGCGCCGGCAGGCGCTCACCCGACTCGCCGCGTCCGGGATGGTCCCGGACCGCGCGTCGGCCTCCAGAGCTCGGCACAGCTCGGTCAGTCCCGTGGCCCCGACATTGGCGCTGCTCGACTTCAGGCTGTGAGCAGGTCGGATCATGGCTTCGGCGTCGTCAGTGCTCCCGGCCAGGCGCATCGCCTCGAGCTGGACCTCCCCGTCTTCGAGGTACGTGTCGATGAGATCGTCCAGGAATCCGACGTCGTCGCCTGTGATCTCGCGCAGATGCGCGAACGCCGCCGGGTCGATGGCGTCGGGGTTCATGCCGATGCCTCCGCGGGTCGCATGCCGGCGACGGCGTAGGCCGGGATCGGCCGGCTGAATCCCTTGAGCGTGCGGTCGCCGGCGGGCTCGGCGTCGATCATCGCCTCGGCGGCGGCGAAGGTCCGATGCGCGATCAGGATCTCCCCTGCCTTGGCCTCGCTGCTGAGGCGCGCGGCCAGGATGATCACCTGGCCGATCGCACCGTAGTCGTAGCGGCCCTCGAAGCCGATCCGTCCGAGCGTGGCGAAGCCGGTCGCCATCCCGATCCCGATCTCGAGGACGTATCCGCGCTTCCGCCAGTCAGCCGACAGGTCGGCGAACCGTTCCCTCATCGCCACCGCCAGGGCGATGGCGCGCGCCGCATGGTCGGGTTGGACGACCGGGTCATTGAAGAAGGTCATGAAGCCATCTCCGGCGAAATGCTCGAGCGTCCCTTCGTGCTCGACGATGAGCGGACCCATCAGGCCGTGATACGCCCGCAGGAACCCGAGGACCTCTTCGGGCTCGGCCGCCTCGGAGAAGGCCGTGAAGTTCCGCAGGTCGCAGAACATCGCGGTGATCTCCCGCCGATGTCCCGCCAGCAGCGCTTCGCCGTCGTCGCTCGACACGAGCGCCGCCACCTGGGGCGACAGGAAGCGGGATAGCTCCGACCGTTGCCGGTCGATCGTGGCCAGGAGGCGCGTCTGCTGCTCAAGGGTCTCGCGCTCGAGGTCGTGCAGTCGCTTCTGAGCGAGTGAAGCTTCGATCCTGGCTCGCAGGATCTCGGGGTCGACCGTCTTTGGCAGGTAGTCGGTCGCGCCCATCCGGATGCACCGAACGACGCTCGCGAGCTCGTCGACGCCGGAGATGACGATGACCGGCAGGTCGCGCAGCCGTTCGTCCGCCTTGAGAGCGGCCAGCGTCTCGTAGCCGTCCATCTCGGGCATGACGATGTCGAGCAGGACGACGTCGACCGGTCCCGTCGCCGGGTCGCGCAGGATGGCCAGTGCCTCGCGACCGTGCACCGCCTCGAGGGCCTCATGCCCGATCGACCCGAGCAGGCGAACCATGAGGTGGCGACTGAACGCCGTGTCGTCCACGACCAGGACGCGACCGCCCGTCACGAACCGACCCCGATCGTCCCTTCGCCGCGGCGGCTCGTCGCCGCGAGCGCCTCGTTGAGCACCTCGGGCCGGATCGGTTTGGAGATGTAGTCGTCCATACCCGCGGCCAGGCACATCTCGCGGTCGCCTTCCATCGCGTTCGCGGTCATCGCCACGATCCGCGGCCCGGCCGTGCCCGGCCACCGGCGTCGGATCCGGCGGGTGGCCTCGAGTCCGTCGAGCTCCGGCATCTGGACGTCCATCAGGACGAGGTCGTAGACCGAGCCTTCGATGGCGGCGATCGCCTCCAGGCCGTCGCCGGCCACGTCAGCGCGATAGCCCATCCGTTCGAGCAGGCGGATGGCCAGCTTCTGGTTGACCGGATTGTCCTCGACCAGGAGGATCCGGAGCGGGTGACGGACGCCGAGGTCACGGTCGATCCCTGTGCCGGCAGCCCGGACGGGGACCGACGACGCCTGGCCGGCAAGGACGGTCGCGAGCGTGTCGTGCAGCGCCGACGGTTTCACGGGCTTGATCAGGAAGGCCGCCACGGCGTCGCCCGCCCGTTCGTGCATCCCGAGCGACGACAGGATGACGACCGGGGTGTTGCCGCTGGATCCGTGAGTCGTGCAGCGCCGTCGCCAGGGACACACCGTCCAGTTCGGGCATGTGCATGTCCAGGATCGCGAGATCGAACCGGCGTCCGGCGGCGACCCAGGCGAGGGCCTCGCTCGGTGATCGGCTCGCGTCCGCGGTCATCCCCCAGCGCTCGAGCAACTTGCTGACGATGCGCAGGTTGGTGCCGTTGTCGTCGACGACGAGGACGTGGCGGCCGGCGAGCTCGACGCCGACCAGCGGCTCGACGGCTACGGAGGTGTCCGCGGCCGCGGCCTGGATGGCCAGGCGGAACGTACTGCCCTGACCGGCGATCCCGGCACTCTCGGCGACGAGCGAGCCGTGCATCAGCTCGGCGAGTCGCCGGCTGATGGCCAGGCCGAGACCCGTCCCGCCATACCGCCTCGAGATCGAGGTGTCGGCCTGGCTGAACGACTGGAAGAGGTGGTTCACCCGGTCGGCCGGGATCCCGATGCCGGTGTCGCGGACCACGATCGAGAACTCCCACAGGTCGCCCGGTTCGCTCTTGGTCCCCAGCGGACGGCCGGAGACACTGAGCTCGACCTCGCCTGCCTCGGTGAACTTGACGGCGTTCGACAGGAGGTTCAGGACGATCTGGCGGAGGCGTCCCTCGTCCCCGACGACGGTCCGCGGCAGGCCGTCGTCGATCGCGTACGCCAGCTCGAGATGCTTGGCGGTCGCCAGTGGGCGCGACGACGTCCAGCGCGCCCTCGATGCAGACTGCGCAAGGCGAACGGACGGTGGTCGAGCTCGACCTTGCCGGCCTCGATCTTCGAGAAGTCGAGGATGTCGTTGATGATCGGAAGCAGCGCATCGCCCGACGTCCGGATGGTCTCGGCATAGTCGCGCTGCTCGTCGTCGAGCGGCGTGTCGAGCATCAGCCCGCTCATCCCGATGATCGCGTTCATCGGCGTCCGGATCTCGTGGCTCATCGCGGCCAGGAAGGTGGACTTCGCCTGGTTCGCCTGTTCGGCGGCTTCCTGCGCCGCCCGGCCATCCTCGAACAACCGCGCGTTCTCGATGGCGATCGCCGCCTGCTGGGCGAGCCTGACCAGGAATGCCAGGTCGGCCGATGTGAAGGGCGTCCCGGGGGCGGATCGCCAGATGGCCATCATCCCGGTGACTTCGCCGCGCGATCGCAGCGGCGCCGCCATCAGCCGGTATTCGGCGTCGGACGTCCTCGGTCCCCGGGATGTCGATCGTCCGGCTGTCATGGGCGACATCGTTGACGACCTCCGCCTCTCCGCGGCCGGCGAGATCGCCGATGATCCCCTCACCGAGCTCGATCGTGTCGGCCATGACCGCATCGGCGAACGAACCCAGGGCGACGAACGGCCGAAAGACGTGACCATCGTCCTCGGCCAGCAGGACCGCGGTCGTGTCGGCCGCGAGCAGGGTCATCGCCCGGTCGGCGATCCGCTCGAGGACGGATCCGAGGTCGAGCATGGCCGAGATCTCCGCCGCAACCTCGGCAAGGGCTGTCATCTCGGCGGCCTGGCGCTGGGCATCCCGGTAGAGACGGGCGTTCTGGATGGCGACCCCGACGTTCGCGGCCAGGGTCCCGAGCAGGCGCTGGTCGGCCTCGGCGAACCGTCCCCGCTCGGTGGTCGACTGGACGCTGACCACCCCGATCGCCTCGTCACCCGCGATGATCGGGACGCCGAGGTAGGAGCTCGCCGGGGTGCCGACGACGGCGTCGACCGGCGAACTGGGCATCCTGGTTGAGCAGCAGCGGTTGGCGCGTCTCGATGATCTGGGTCGTCAGGCCTTCGCCGTAGTGCAGGGCCGGCTCCGCGCGGCGGACGCCCCCTTCGCTGTAGTAGACGAACTCGATCAGATCCGTCTCCCGGTCGTGGAGAGCGACGTACACCAGGTCGGAATCGAACGTCACGCGCATCCGGTCGCCCAGGTCCGAGATCAGCGAATCGAGGTCGAGCTGGCCGGCCAGCGCCTGGCCGACGCTATTGACGATGGCAAGCTCGGCCGCCCTCTGGCGGGTCTCGTCGATCAGGCGGGCATTGTCGAGGGCGACGCTGAGGCTCGCGGCGAGCGTCGTCAGCAGGTCGAGATCCGAACCGCTGAACGCGAATTCACGGTCGAGATTCTGGAGCGAGATGACCCCGCTCGGCTGGCCGCCGATCATCGAGCGGCGCGAAGATGACGGATCTCGGCGATCTCGCCCTGGATGGCGGCAGCCTGGCCCAGTTCGACCGCGCGGTCGAAGACGCCTTCATTGAGCATCAAAGCCTGTCCGGACTCCATCACCTCCTTGCGAAAGCCGACGAGCTCCATCGGCTGGTCCGGGAAACGGACGCCCCGCTCGATGGTGTAGGGAAAACGGAACAATCCGGCGGCGCGGTCGTACACACCGACGTCGACCACCTGGGCGTCGAAGATCTCCTGGATCTTGTTGCCGACCAGGTCGTACATCGCCTGCATGTCGAGTTCCGCCGCCAGGCCCCGCTGGATCCCGTTGATGATCGCCAGCTCCAGCATTGCGTTGACGGGTCTCATGGACCAGGCGGGCGTTCTCGAGGGCGACGCTCAAGCTGGCCGCGACCGTCGTCAGCAGCCGGACGGAGCCCTCGTCGAAGGCGTACTCGGCGTCGAGGTTCTGGAGCGAGATGACGCCGTCGACTCGGTCACCAGCGTGGATCGGGACACCCAGCCACGACTGTGCCGGCTCACCGGAGAGGAGCGGGTTTCCGAACTCCGCCAAGCGCCCCAGGATGTCGTGATTGATGAGCAAGGGCTCGTCGTGCTCGAAGATATGCCTCCGGAAACCGACGAGCTCGATCGACTCCTCGGGCAGACGCACGCCGCGCTCGATCGTGTAGAGGAAGCGCAGGCGCCGCGTTTCCCGGTCGTAGATGCTGATGTCGACCACCTGGGCATCGAAGATCTCCTGGATCTTGTCGCCGACGAGGTCGTACATCGCCTGCATGTCGATCTCGGCAGCGAGGCCGCGCTGCACGCCGTTGATGATGGCCAGCTCGGCCGCGCGCTGGTCCGTCTCGGTCAGGAGGCGCTTCGTCTCGTCGAACAACCGGACGTTCTCGAGGGCGACGCCCATGCTCGACGCGAGCGTGCTCAGCAGCCGCTCGGTCGCGTCGTCAAAGGCGTGCGGCACGACGCTCTCGAGGGCCACGACGCCGAGCACCCGCTCGCCGGCCATGATCGGCACGCCGAGCCAGGACTGGGCATCGGGGCCGGACACGACGTGGGTGACCGGTTGCTCGGCTTGGGTGCCCGTCCGGAGTGGCCGTTTGTTGGCGATCACATGCGAGGTCAGCCCAGGTCCGAGCTCGAATCCTTCGCTCGTGATCCGCTGCCCGCCGTCGATCTCATAGGGGAACGTGATCAGGTTGGTCGTCGGGTCGTACAGGGCGATGTAGATCGACGGCGCATCGAACAGCCCACGGACCCGCTCGCCGACCAGGTCGATGATCGCCTGGAAGTCCAGCTCACTGGCCAATGCCTGGCCGATCTCGTTCACGAGTGCCAGCTCGTTGTTGCGCTGGCGGGTCTCCTCGATCGCGCGTGCCCGACTGAGCGCCGTGCCGATGTGCTGGCCGACGAACGCCAGCAGGTCCCGGTCGGCCTCGGTGTGCAGGTGGTCGTTGGTATAGCTCTGGACGACGATCACCCCCAGCGTGTGGCCCTCGGCGACCAGCGGGGCCCCCAGCCAGTCGCCGTCGGCGATGACGCCGAGCAGATCGACCTCTCCCTTCGCCATCAGTTCGCGCATGGTCGGCGCCGTCACGAGCAGGGGCTTGCCGAGGCGCAGCGCATATCCGGTTATCCCGCGCGCCTGGCCGGTGCCCATCGGCTCCCACGCGTTCGGATCCGGGAATTCCTGGTCGACTGCGTCCACGTAGTAGGGGTAGTTGATCGCCCGGCGCTGCTCGTCGTACAGGGCGATGTAAGCGTTCTCGGCGTACATCAGGCTCCCGACGATCCGATGGACCGTCGCGTAGAACGCCTGAAGATCGTGCGCGGCGCTCGCGGCCTCCGCGATCCGGTACAGGGCGTCCTGCACGGTCGCGGCGCGTGCGTGCTGCTCCTCCCTCGCCTCGAGCTCGGCGACGCGACCGTGCAGGGCGTCGATGTCGTCGCTCATCGCTCGTCGGGTCCGAGGCCGGCTCGTCGACGCGTCGCGTCAGCCTCGCTCGAGGTAGCGCTCGCGCTCCCAGGGATGGACGACGGAGTCGTATGTCTCCTGCTCGACCCGGGCCGCGTTGAGGTAGTGGTCGACGACGTCCTGGCCGAAGATCTCGACCGCCGCCTCGGACCGCTCCAGCTCGGCGATCGCCTCGTACAGCGCCCGAGGCATCCGCGCGACGCCCGTCGCGAGGTAGCCGTTGCCCTTGAACTCGGGATCGAGCTCGAGCTCGTGCTCGATGCCGTACAGGCCGGCGCCGATCATCGCGGCGTAGGTCAGGTAGGCGTTCATGTCGCCGCCCGGGAAGCGGTCCTCGACATGGAGCGCCGGCCCGCGTCCGACCAGGCGGAACCCGGTCGTCCGGTTGTCCCGGCCCCACACGACGTTGACCGGCGCCCACGACAGCGACGCGTAGCGCTTGTACGAGTTGATGAACGGCGCGATGAAGACCGCCAGCTCGCGGGACAGCTTCATCATCCCGGCCATGAACTGCTGGCCGACTTCCGACAGGCCATAGGGGCCGGCCGGCGCGCCGTCCGCCGCGTGCATCAGCGGCACGTCGCGCTCGACGTCCCACAGGCTCATGTGGAGATGACCCGATGACCCGGTCCAGCGATGGTCGGGCTTGGCCATGAACGTGATGCCCCAGCCGTTGAGGTAGGCGATCTCCTTGGCCCCGTGCTTGAAGACGACGCTCCGGTCGGCCGATTCGAGGACGTGGTCGTAGCGGATGTTGACCTCGTGCTGGCCGTTGGCCGCCTCGCCCTTGCTGAACTCGATGGGCACGTCGGCCGCCGTCATCTGGTTGCGCAGGAGACGGTGGAGCGGCTCGGCCTTGGTCGCCTGGAGCAGGTGGTAGTCCTCGTTGTAGTGCCCGAACGTGCGCGGTACCGGCCAGCCCTGCTCCGCGAGGTCCTCCCACGAGTCCTTGAGCACGTAGAACTCGAACTCCGAGCCGGCCTTGAGCGCGTAGCCGGCCTTCGCCGCGCGCTCGACCTGGCGCTTGAGGATGGTCCGCGGGGCCACCGGGATCTCGAGCCCGGTCTCCTCGTCGACGGCGTCGGCGAGGACCATCGCGGTGCCCGGCAGCCAGGGGAGGACCCGGAGCTGGTCCCAGATCGGCTCGGCGATCCAGTCGCCGTAGCCGGTCTCCCAGTTCATCAGCTTGAACCCCTCGGGGGTGTTCATCTCCATGTCGGTGCCCAGCAGGTAGGTGCAGAAGTGGGCACCGTGCGAGATGACCCCGTCGAGGAAGGCCTGGCCCTGGACGCGCTTGCCCATCAGCCGGCCCTGCATGTCGGTGATGGCGACCACGATCGTGTCGATCTGCCCGTCGCGGACCATCTCCTCGAGCTCGACGAGCCGATGGTGCTTCGCGTGGGCCTGGTTGATCGTGGTCGCTCATGGTCGGTCTCCGCTGTGGGTCGGGCTCGATGGGAAGGGCCGGCCGGGTTCGAGCCGGGCCGGCCCTCGCTTCGCGAGATCCAATGGGCTCAGGCTGGCGCGGCTCCTCCCAGCTCCTCGGCCGCGTGCTCGAACTCGCGCTCGAGCTCGGTGAGTTCGGCATCCGCGCCCATCACCTTCGGGCCCTGGAAGCGCTTGCGCGCCCAGCCGTAGTAGTAGATGAGCAGCAGGACGACGATCCCGACCATGAACGGCCAGGAGATGTTGCCCGACGTCGGGAAGGAGAAGAGCACCATCAGGACGAGGACCCAGAACACGGCCACGTATGCGACCGGCTTGGACCATCGGGAGAGGCTCCACACCCGATATTGGCGCCACTCGCTCGTCGTTGCGCCGAGGTAGATGACCAGGCCGTAGGCCGCGTACAGGAAGATCGTGCTGATGGCGGTGATGATCACGATGGCCGTTCCCGTGCCGACGATGAACGCGGCCACGGTGAAGAGCCAGGCAACGACCGCGACCGCGGTCAGTGAGTTGGCCGGGGTCCGATAGCGGCGGCTGACGCGCTTCAGCCAGCCCGACCCGGGGATCCCATCGTCGCGGCTGAACGCGAACAGCATCCGGCCGGCGGCGGCCAGCGAGGCAAGACCGCAGAACCACATCGCGATGGCGATGCCGGCCGCGAGGATGTCGCCGATCTGGTCGAGGTTGTACTCCAGGATCGCGATGACCGCGACGCCGCTGCCGAAGTAGTACTGGCTCGACGGTGGGGTCGTCGTCGCATCGAGCGTTGCCGGGAAGAGCGTCGAGAGATTCGGCAGGTGGGTGGTCAACGCCACCAGGAAGATGTAGCCGACGACGGCGCTCACGGCGACCGACAGGAAGACGCCCCACGCGCTCGCCATCCGGGCGCCGACCGTCTCTTCGGCCACGTGGGCGGACGCGTCGTAGCCCGTGTACGTCCAGTTCGCGAGCAGGAGCGAGAAGAAGAAGGCCAGGATGAGCGGGTAGCTCGTCGCCGGACCGTATTGCAGGTTGATGAACCCGAGGTTGTTGTTCCAGCTGCCGGCCTGGTCCTGCGGCTGGATCGCGCCCAGCGTCAGTCCCGACTGGTCGGGCTTGCCGGTGGCGAAGATCAGGATCACCACGATGGCGACGATCCCGATGTGCCACCAGACGCTGACCTGGTTCAGCAGGGCGACCAGGTTGATGCCGGCGATGTTGAGCGCCAATTGGATCGCGAGGATCACGCCCATCGTCACCAGCTGCCCGTTGAGGACGCCATGGATGAACTCGGTCGTGTTGAACGTGCCGCCGGTGATCCGGTCGACGATCGTGGCGTTCAGGAAGCCGGCCGCGGCGTAGTCGATGCCGGCCACGATGGCGAACTGGCCGATGAGGTTGAGCCAGGCCGTCCACCAGCCCCAGTTCTTGTTCTTCATCTTCGAGGCCCAGTAGTAGAGCCCGCCGGCCGTCGGGTAGGCCGAGGCGAGCTCCGCCATCGATGCGGCGATGCACAGGACGAAGACGGTGACGACCGGCCAGCCGATCATGACGGCGGCGGTGCCCGCCCAGGCGAGGCCGTAGTCGTAGAGGATGACCGCACCGGTCAGGATGCTGATGATGCTGAAGCTGATCGCGAAGTTGCTGAACCCGCCCATCGAGCGGAAGAGCTCCTGCGCGTAGCCCAATCCGTGCAGGTCGGCGACGTCCTGCTTGATCTTCTCGTCGCGCGTCTGGGTCATCGGGGTGTTCTCCCTCACTCGGACCGGATCGGCGGCCGCAACCCTGGGGTGGGGCGCCGCACACGAACGCGGGGTACGCGAGTGTCGCTGGGTACCGGAGGGCGGCCTAGGCCGGCCGCGGTGCGCTGCGTCGGCAGCGCCGAGTCCGTCGCCTGGCCCTCCTTTCCGAACATCGCGATGTCGGGAACGAGCGGACTATACGCTCGCCATCGGATGCTCCGGAAGGCCCGGACTCAGTAGAGCATCGTCGTCCCGGTAGGGAAGACGAAGTTGAATGCCGCGGGCGGCAGCGGGACATCGGGCGACAGCTCGACGACCTCCGCGTCGCGGGTGACGGCGCCGCCGATCGATTCGACGAGGTGCAGGATCACGCCGGTGTCGCGATCGACGCCGATCGAGATGTGGAAGTCCGGCCGGTCGCCGGCGAGCTCGGTGGTGCGCGGATGGTCGCAGTCGAGCAGGACGACCTCGCGGCCGATGATGACGTCGGTCCCGGTGATCAGGCAGCGTCCCGTCGAGAGGACGTTCTGGCAGTAGCCGGCGGGGTGGACGAAGGTCTCCGGCAGCGTCTCGGCCGGAAGCGACGTCACCGGCTCGTAGACCTGGGCCGTCCCCGGGAAGTCGGGGTCGTTGAGCCCGCGCGGCCAGTTGCGGATCGGCCGCTGCGTCCCGAGGTGATGGGCGCTGGCATAGGTCCGGACGACCTCGCCGTCGGAGATCCAGACCTCGTACTCGGACCGCGCCGTGCCGTTCGGCCGAGTCGTCGTGACCCGCGCGTCACCGGGATGCCGCAGGACCGTGTCCATCAGCGTCAGCTCTTCGCCGCGCGAGGTGTGGGCACGCTCCTCGATGCGGAGGCGAAGCGTGGCGAACCGCAGCTCGGCGTCGCGCATGAAATCGAACAGCTCTGCGACCGTCGGGAGCTCGGTCGCGAGGCTCGCGACCTCGGGCAGCCGAACCCCGTCCAGCCGGGCGGGGAGGGCGGCGGCGCGATCCCAGAGGCGCGTCTCGGTCATCGCGCGGATTGTAGCGGCCGGGGTCAGGCGCCGGACGGGCTCGGGCAGCCTGGACGGGCCCAGGCGCCGGTCAGCCGTCAGCCGCCGGCCGGTCCGCCGCCGAGCCCCGGCTCGGTCATCGCCGCGGGGTCGAGCAGGCGGTCGAGCTCCGTGGCGTCCATCCCGCGCTCGAGCGCGAGCTCACGGATCGTCCGGCCGGACTTGAGCGCCTCCTTGGCCAGCTTGGCCGCGTCGTCGTAGCCGATGACCGGGGCCAGCGCTGTCGCCAGCATCAGTCCCTGCTCGACGAGCTGCGGTCCGCGGTCGGTGGCCTGCAGCCCCTCGACCAGCCGCGCGCTGAGGTTCTCCGCCACCGCAGAGAGCAGCGAGATCGACTCGAGCAGTGCGGTCGCGGTCACCGGCAGCATCACGTTGAGCTCGAGAAAGCTGCCCGTCTGGGCGAACGCGATGGTCGCGTCATTGCCGACGACCCGGGCGACGACCATCGTCAGGCTTTCGACGATGACCGGGTTGACCTTGCCCGGCATGATGCTCGACCCCGGCTGGGTCTCGGGCAACGCCAGCTCGGCGATCCCGGCCCGCGGGCCCATCCCCATCAGCCGGATGTCCGAGGCGATCTTCCACAGGCTGAGGGCGATGGTCCGGATCGAGCCGTGTGCGGCGATGGCGGCATCGAGCGTCGCCTGGGCGTGGAAATGATTCCCGGTCTCGCGGACGGCCAGACCGGTCAGTCGCGACAGGCGCGCGCATGTGCGAAACGAGAACTCAGGGTGGGCGTTGATGCCCGTCCCGACCGCGGTCCCGCCGAGCGGGACCTCGAGCAGCTCGGCCTGGGCGGCGCGCGCCCGACGGAGCGACTCCTCGACCTGGCCCGCATAGCCGCGGAACTCCTGCCCGAGCCGGATCGGCGTCGCGTCCTGGAGATGCGTCCGGCCGGTCTTGACGATCGGCCAGAACTCCTGCTCCTTGGCGGCCAGCCCGGTGTGCAGCCGCTCGAGGGCGGGGAGCAGCTGCTCCTCGATCGCCACGGCGGCCGACAGCTGGAGCGCGGTCGGGATCGTGTCGTTCGAGCTCTGGCAGCGATTGACGTCGTCGTTCGGGTGGACCTTGCGACCGTCGAGGCGGGCACTCGCGAGGTGGGCGATGACCTCGTTCATGTTGGTGTTGGTCGAGGTCGCCGAGCCGGTCTGGTAGATGTCGATCGGGAACTGGTCGTCGTGGTCGCCGTCAGCCACCGACGCGGCGGAGGCGGCGATGGCCCCGGCGACGTCACGGTCGAGCAGCCCAAGCTCGGCGTTCGTCTCGGCGGCGCCGAGCTTGATCAGGGCCAGCGCACGCAGGAAGCGGGTCGGCATCCGCTGCCCGGAGATCGGGAAGTTCTCGACCGCCCGCTGGGTGGAGGCGCCGTACAGCGCGTCGGCGGGGACCTGCATCTCGCCCATCGAATCGCGCTCGGTGCGGGTCGCGGCCGCCGGCTTCTCGGGCATGGCCCGATTGTAGGCTGGGCGCGGCGCCGGCAGGGGCCGCCAGTTTGGCGCCGCTCGCCAGCCGTGCGATCCGGGACCGCGGGCTAGACTCCGCGGGGTGAGCCCGCCCGCGACCATCACGGCCGACGTCTTTCGACGCGTGCTCGGCCATTTCGTGACCGGCGTGACGGTCGTCACCGCGCTCGACGGCGAGCGCCCGTTCGGGATCACCGTCAACGCCCTGAGCTCGGTCTCGCTCGACCCCGCCCTGGTGATGGTCGCGCTCGACCGGCGCCGGTTCCTGACACCGATCGTGCGGGCCGCGGGCCGGTACGCCGTCAACATCCTGTCCGAGGACCAGCAGGACCTGTCGGACTGTTTCGCGGGCGCGCCCGTGGTTCCCGGCCGCCAGGAGTTCTGCGGTGCCGCGTGGCATGCCGGCGGCACGGGGCTGCCGTTGCTCGACGGCGCGATCGCCACGCTCGAATGCACGGTGGTCGAGACGTTCTCGGCCGGCGATCACGACCTGTTCATCGGCCGCGTGGACACGCTCGCCAACGAGGAGCATCACCCGATGCCCCTGCTCTACTACCGCCGGCGCTATCTGCGCATCGAGCGCGCCGCGACGTCCGAGGTCGAGGGCAAGCCGGAGCGGTAGCATCGCTGCGATGCCCACCCTCGAGGCCAACGGCCTCCGGATCGCGTACGAGACGATCGGGTCCGGCCCCCCGCTCGTCCTGCTCCACGGTGCGTCGACGTCGGGTCGTGCGTCGTTCGCCCGTCAGATCCCTGCGCTCGCCGAACGGTTCACGCTCTTCCTTCCCGATGCACGCGGCCATGGCGGAACGCGCTGGGACGCGGCCGACGGGTTCGAGGCCGCCTGGCTGGTCGACGACGTCGAGGCTTTCGTCGATGCGCTCGGGCTCGCGACCTTCGGCCTGGCCGGCCATTCGATGGGGGCGATGACCGCGCTCGGTCTGGCGGTCCGCGCGCCCGACCGGGTCACGAGCCTGGTCGCGGCCGGGATCGCGACCGCGCGCGAGCCGCGCGCTCAGCGTGGGACTCCGGCTGATGGACCCGGCACGCATCCGGCGCGACGATCCGGCCTGGGCCGACGAGATGGACCGCACGATCGACCGACAGCAGGGACCCGGCGCCTGGACGCGGCTGCTGCCGGCCATCGCCGCCGATATCGCCGTCCAGCCGCTGCTCAGCCCGGCCGAGCTGCGCTCGATCTCGGCCCCGACCCTCGTCGCCTGTGGTGACCGCGATCCGCTGGTGCCGGTCGGCCAGGCCTGGGAGCTGTCCAGGCAGGTCCGTCGCGGGTCGCTGTTCGTCGCGCCGGACTGCGGCCATGATGTCCTGAACCGGCGTCCGGCCCTCGCGCTCGAGGCGATGCGGGTCTTCTACCGCTCGGTCGAGGCTGGGAAGGCCGCCGCGGCCGATGGACCGACGGAGGTGCGCCCATGACCACGCTGCTCGCCCTGTTCCGCCGCCCGGACGGGGGTCCCGACGCCCTGTCGACGTTCGAGCGTCGCTACGCCGCGGAGCACCTGCCGCTCGTCGCAGGGACGCCCGGGCTGCGCGAGACCCGCGTGCGGCGCGTCGCGGAGGCACTCGGCGGCGAGACGGACCTGGTCCTCGTCACGACCATGACGTTCGACGATCGAGCCGCGCTCGATGCCGGGCTGGCATCGGACGCGATGCGGGCCGCCGGGCGCAACCTCCGCGAGATCGCCCCTGGGCTGTCGACCCTGCTCGTGCTCGAGGACGCACCGGAAATGGACGCCGCGGCTTCACCGGCTGTGGATACTGTCTGAACGAACGTCGAGGAGCCCAGGTGACCGACACCGCGCCACCGAACGACCGGCTCGGGCAGACACCCGATGTTGCCGACGCCGCGCTCATCCGTGTCGAGTCCCCCGCCAGAGCGCCCCGCTCGGCCGCCCCGGCCACATCCCTGCCGGGCGTCGCCCTCGTCACCCTCGACCGACCGAAGGCACTCAACGCGCTCAGCTTCGACCTGCTCGACCAGCTGGCGACGGCGCTCGAGACGCTCGACGCCGACCCCGACTGCCGAGCGATCGTGCTGACCGGAGCGGGCGACCGGGCGTTCGCGGCCGGGGCGGACATCCGCGAGCTGGCATCCCAGACGTCGGCGTCGCTCGCGGCGGGCGGCCGGTTCGGGGCGTGGGACCGGATCGATGCCATCGGGCTGCCGCTCATCGCCGCGGTCCGCGGGTTCGCGCTCGGCGGCGGCTGCGAGCTGGCGATGGCCTGCGACATGATCGTCGCCGCCGAGGACGCCACGTTCGGCCAGCCGGAGATCCTGATCGGGGTCATGCCCGGAGCGGGCGGCACGCAGCGGCTGACCCGCGCGATCGGCAAGGCGCGCGCGATGGAGCTCATCCTGACCGGGCGTTCGCTGTCGGCCCGCGAGGCCGAGGCGCGTGGTCTGGTCACCCGGGTCGTCCCGGCCGAGGCGACGGTCGATGCGGCGCTCGAGCTGGCGGCGTCGGTCGCGGCCATGCCGCCGCGCGCCGTACGAGCCGCCAAGGCCGCTATCCTCGACGCCGCCGAGCGCGAGCCTGAGCGATGGTCTCGCGCACGAGCGTGCCGCATTCTTCGGATTGTTCGACACCGACGACCAGGCGGAGGGGATGGCCGCCTTCACCGAGAAACGCCCGCCCGTCTGGTCGGGACACTGACCGCGACGAGCAGGAGGAGGGACGCGAATGGAGCGAGAGCCCGACGGCGGGGCGGATGTCGGACGCGACGTCGAGCGCGAGCTCGGTGACGATCCGCCGGCGTCGATCCGTGACAGCGCGCCCGACTACCTGGCACCGATCGACGAGTCATCCCCGGTCAGCGGCCACTCGCCCGCCCCCGAGCCGAGCGCCTCGCCGGCCGACAGCCCCGAGCAGGACTGGGCGCACGCCCGGGACATCATCTATCCGGCGTTCCGGCCCGTCGGGACCCAGGGCCTGTCGATCGAATCGATCGATCGCGAGGTGCTCGCCGCGCACTCGGCCCAGAGCCATGCGCAGCCGCTGATCGACGTCGGGCCGGCAGAGCTGCCGGTCGTCTACACGATCGATGCCGGCGCCTACGACATCGTCGTCAACGGCGATCACCTCCTGTCATGGGGAGTCGAGCCGTCCGAGGTGCAGGACGCGGCGTTGCAGAACCTTGCGCGCTGGTCCTCGACCGCGCCATGGACCGACGAGGTGTCCGGCGAGCGCCGGCTGATCAGCTCGGACACCGGCAACGGCTGGGACGCCGCCCGGATCATGCTGCCCGACGTCGTCGCACACCTGATCGCCGAGCTCGCGAGTGCCGGGCGGATCCTCGTCGGCATCCCGGAACGTCACCTGATGACCGCCGGCTCGCTGCGACCCGGCGACGACGAGTTCGCGACGCTGTTCGCCGACTTCATCGTCGAGCAATCGGGCGGGTCGGACGAGCCCATCGACCGACGCGTGTTCGAGCTGGTCGACGGCCGGCTGGTCGAGTTCAGCGGCATCTGACCGGGCCGATGGCAGCGGATCCGCAGCCATCCGCCTTCACCACGGTGCGGTACGAGGTCGCCGACGCGGTCGCGACCATCACCCTCGATCGGCCGGCCGCGCTCAATGCCCTGACCATCCCGCTCAAGCAGGAGCTTCTGACGGCGCTGCGGACGGTCGCTCGCGATCGGTCGATCCGGGCGGTCGTGCTGACCGGCGCGGGCCGCGCTTTCTGTGCCGGCCAGGATCTCAAGGAGCGGCTCGAGCCCGACGCGGCGCCGCTCGAGGTCGAGCTGCGTGAGCGGTACAACCCGATCATCGCGGCCATGCGCGGGCTCGACCAGCCGATCGTCGGAGCGATCAACGGCGTCGCGGCCGGAGCGGGCGCCTCGCTCGCCTTCGCGTGCGACCTGCGGATCGCGGCCGAAGGCGCCAGCTTCGTTCTCGCATTCGAGCGGATCGGGCTCGTCCCCGACAGTGGGGCGACCTGGTTCCTGCCCCGGCTCGTCGGCCCCGCCAAGGCGGCCGAGCTCGCCCTCCTGGGCGAACCGCTCAGCGCCGTCGACGCCGAACGGTTCGGCCTGGTCGCACGGGTCGTGCCCGCCGACGCCCTCGCGGACGAGGCGAGGTCGATGGCACTGCGGCTGGCGGGTCACGCGCCACGAGCCGTGGCGCTGACCAAGCGGGCGCTTCAGCGGAGCTGGTCGGTCGACCTCGAGGAGGCGCTCGACGACGAGGCCTATCGCCAGGGGATCGCCGGTGCCAGCGCCGACCACGCCGAGGGTTTGGCGGCATTCCTCGAGAAGCGGCCACCGCGGTTCACCGGGGAGTGATCCGGGGCGGTAGCCCGCCTTGACGCGGCGCGCCATACCGGGCTAGATTCCCTAACGAGCGTTAGTTAGGGGGCTCGGGCCGCAATGGTCGAAACCACGCGCCGGCAGGCGATCGAGGACGCCGCCAGCGCGCTCTTCCACAAGCACGGCTATGACGGCACGAGCGTGCGCGACATCGCACGGGCGGTCGACATCCAGGGTGCGAGCCTGTACGCACACGTGTCCTCGAAGCAGGATGTCCTGTGGTCGATCGTCGAGGACATGGCGTCGCGCTTCGAGGCAGCCGCCGACGTGGTCGAGGCCGGCGACCCTGGCGCCGTCGTCTTCGGTCCGGGCGTCCAGCTGATCTCGCTGGTCCGGGCCCACGTCGGCGTGGTGACCGCGGACATCGAACGGGCGAGCGTGTTCGTCCACGAGTGGCGCGCGCTCGACCGCGCCCACCGCGACGAGATGGCCCGCAGGCGTGACGCCTACGAGGCGCGCTTCCGCGCGACGATCACACTCGGGATCGAGACCGGAGCCTTCGCCGCCGTGGATCCGGCTCTGACGGCGGCCTACCTCCTGTCGGCCATCAATGGCCTGGTCGCCTGGTACCGGCCGAATGGCCGGATGAACGCCCAGGCCATCGCGGAGGCGTACTCGGACCTGTCGCTCCGGGCGGTCCAGGCACACGGCCCGGCACGGTCATGACCGATCCGCTCGCGCTCGAACCCATCCTCGGGCCGCTCGAGCGCGGCCGTCCGGCGTTCAACGACGACCTGCCGCACGACGAGCGGTACGCCCTGTTCGAAGCGCACGTCGCCGACGGCCTCAAGGTCGAGGCGACGGACTGGATGCCCGACGAGTACCGGACGGCAGTCCTGCGCTTCGTCGAGATGCACGCCAACAGCGAGCTGATGGGCGTCCTCCCCGAGCGCGAGTGGCTGATGCGCGCGCCGACCCTCCGCCGCAAGCTCGCCCTCACCGCCAAGGTCCAGGACGAGGTCGGGCACGCCCAGCTGCTGTATCGCGTCGCCGAGGACCTGGGCAAGCCGCGCGAGGCGATGTTCGACGACCTGCTCGCCGGCAAGACCAAGTTCCACAACGTCTTCCACTACCCGACCGTCGGCTGGGCCGATGTCGGGATGATCGCCTGGCTGGTCGACGCGGCCGCGATCGTGGCGCAGATGGCGCTGCGCGACTCGTCGTACGCGCCGTACGCCCGGACGATGCGCAAGATCTGCTGGGAGGAATCGGTCCACATCATGCATGGCCGCGACGTGGTCGTGACCATGGCCACCGGGTCCGCCGCGCAGCGTGCCGCGATCCAGGACGCGCTCGACCGGTGGTGGGGGCCGCTGATGCAGATGCACGGGCCGCGATCGCCGCGCGACAAGGACCGCGACCTGCACTGGCGGATCAAGGCCAAGACGTCCGAGGAGCTCCGTCAGGAGTTCCTGACCATCTACGTGCCACGGATCCGCGAGCTCGGCCTGGTCATCCCGGACCCGGAGCTGCGGTTCGACGAGGCGGCGAAAGAGTGGCGGTACGCCGAGCCCGACTGGGACGAGCTCCGGACCGTCGTCACCAACCACGGCCCGCGATCGCAGGCGCGCCTGGAGTTCCGGCGGGTCGCCCGCGAGGAGACACGCTGGGTCCGCGACACGATCCTGGGCGTGCCGCGAGCGGCATGAGCGACGAGGCCGAGGCCGAGGTGGCTCCCCCTCAGCTTGAGGCATGGGAGGTCTTCCGCCGCGAGAAGGACGGCGACCCGATGCGCCACGGCGGCAGCGTGATGGCGCCCGACGCCGAGCTCGCGGTCCACTACGCCCGTGAGATGTTCGGGCGCCGCCAGGAGAGCGTCCGGCTGTGGGTCGTCCGGCGCGCCGACATCGTCGACCTCGACGACCCGGACCTGCTCCAGCCGCCGCTCGACCGGTCGTTCAAGAAGCCGGGTGGCTACGTCATGCGCGACAAGCTGGCCGCGGCCCGCGCCCAGGCAGGCCAGGCCAAGCCGAAGGCTCGGTCCTCGTGAGGGTCGTGCGCCGCGCCGACCCGCGACGGCGCTGGCCGAGCTGTTGCGCTCGATGGCCGACGACGAGTTCGTCATCGGCTTCTCTGACTCCGAGTGGACGGGGATCGCCCCGCTGCTCGAAGAGGACGTCGCGATGAGCTCGCTCGCCCAGGACGAGCTGGGGCACGCCGCGGCTCTGTACGGTCTGCTGGCCGACCTGACCGGCACCGATGCCGACGCCCTCGCATACGACCGCGAGCCCGGTGACTACCGCCACTGCCGGTTGCTCGACCACGGCCGCGGTGACTGGGCGATGACGATCGCCCGCCGCTTCCTGTACGACAGTGCCGACGTCGTCCGGCTCGAGGCGCTGGCTGACGGATCCTGGGCGCCGCTGAGCGAGCTCGTCGGGAAGCTCCTTCGCGAGGAGCGTTACCACCGGATGCATGCCAACGCCTGGCTCGACCGGCTGGCACGGAACGATGGCGAGGCGCGCGACCGGCTCCTCGTCGCGCTCACCGATCTTGCCCCGGACGCGGCGACGGTCTTCACGCCGCTCCCCGACGAGCCGGCACTCCTCGAGGCCGGGATCCTGACCGCTCCGATGGGCGAGCTCGAGACACGCTGGCGCGACACGATCCGCCCGACCTTCGCCGACCTCGACCTGCCGATGCCGCCGCCGGCGCACGATCCTGCTCGCGGCCGGCTCGACCACGGCGAGGCGTTCCGCTGGCTGTGGGGCGAGTTCACCTCGGTCCGGCGATCGGACCCCGGGGCGACCTGGTGAGCGAGATGGGCGTCCAGGTCGGTGTCGCTCGGATCCGCGCCGGCGCCGTGACCGGGTCCGAAACCGCATCCGGACCACGATCCGTGGACGAGTCGGCCGTCCGCGCAGTCCTGGCAGAGGTGATGGACCCCGAGCTCCCGATGCTGTCGGTGGTCGACCTCGGGATCGTCCACCGAGTCGACGTCGATCCCCGAGGCGGCCCCATCCGGGTCGAGATCCTGCCGACCTTCGTCGGCTGCCCGGCGCTCGAGCTCATCAAGCGTTCGATCGCCGAGCGGGTCGCCGCCTTCGGGCGCCCGGTCGAGGTCGAGGCCACGTTCGAGGTGCCGTGGACATCGGAGCGGATCACCGCCGCCGGGCGAGCGGCCCTGAGTGCCGCCGGCATCGCGCCGCCAGGACAGGACTCAGCAGCATCGGCTTCGGGCGGTCTCATCGAGCTCGAGCCACGCGTCCCGTGCCCGCATTGCGGCTCGCGCCGGACGCGCCTCGAGAACGTGTTCGGCCCGACCGCCTGTCGGACCATCCGCTTCTGCGCCGACTGCCGCCAGCCATTCGAAGCGATCAAGCCGGTCTGACATGACCGGGGTCGTGGACTCGGTCGGCGCCGTGGGCGTCATCGGCGCGGGGACGATGGGTGCCGGGATCGCCCAGCTCGCGCTCGAGGCCGGCCACCACGTGCGCATCCACGACGTCGACGCCGCCGCCATCGAGCGCGGGCGCGCGCGCATCCGGACAGGGTTGGAGCGACGGGCCGCCCGGCTCGACCTCGACCCTGATTCGGCCGACGACTGGGTGGACGGTCGACTCGATCGTCTGACCGACGCACCGAGGCTCGCCGACATCGCTGCCGCCGACCCCGGTCTCGTCATCGAAGCTGCGCTCGAGGACCTCGAGCTCAAGCGGGCGATCTTTCGCGAGCTCGATGGCCTGCTCCCCGGTCGGACGGTGCTGGCCTCGAACACCAGCGCGCTGTCCGTGACTGACATCGCCGCCGCGATGGTGGTCAGGGCGCGGGTGCTTGGACTCCACTTCTTCAATCCGGCACCGGTCATGCCACTCGTCGAGATCATCGCCGCGCCGGGCACGGACCCGACCGTCCTGGATCGGGCCGCCGCGCTCATGACTGCCTGGGGCAAGGTCGCGGTCCGCAGCGCAGACACGCCCGGTTTCATCGTGAACCGGGTGAACCGGCCGTTCACGCTCGAGGCGCTGGCGATGCTCGAAGGCGGCGGCACGTCCATCGAGGCCATCGACGCCGCGGTCCGTGCCGACGGCTTCCCGCTCGGACCCTTCGAGCTGATGGACCTGACCGGGATCGACATCAGCCTCGCCGCGGCGCTGGGCATCTTCGAGCGATCGCGCGCCGCCGGTGACCCGCTCGCGGAACGCTTCCGGCCCTCGCCGATCCAGGAGCGGCTGGTGGCCGAGGGCCGCCTCGGCCGCAAGACCGGCCGCGGGTTCTATGGCTATGACGACGCCGGCCGACGCCTCGGGCCGGCGCCCGAGTTCACCGCGACGGTTGCGCCCGGAGGCGACGACGCTGGCGCGCGCACCCTCGAACGGATCGTGCTCGCGATCGTCAACGAGGCCTATCGCGCGGCGGGCGATGGCGTCGCGACCCCGGCCGACATCGACCTCGCGTTGCGGCTCGGAGCCTCGCACCCGAGTGGCCCGTTCGAGCGGGCCGCCGATCTCGGGGGTCCGCGAGCCATCCTGGCAGCCCTGGGCGCACTCGCCTCCACGGACCCGCGATTCGTGCCGGCACCGTCGCTTCTCACGGCGGCCGGCTGACCCGCGACGCCGACGTACGATACCGGCCATGACCCGAGACACCCACCGCCCGCTCCGCGAAGCCTGGATCGTCGAGGCTGTCCGCACGCCGATCGGCCGGTACGGTGGTGCGCTGGCGTCCGTCCGGCCCGACGATCTCGCGGCGGCCGTCCTGCGGGCCGTCGTGGATCGCGCCGGCATCGACCCTGCGCTCGTCGAGGACGTCATCCTCGGCTGCGCCAACCAAGCCGGCGAGGACAACCGCAACGTCGCCCGGATGGCCCTGCTGATCGCGGGCTTCCCGGTCGAGGTCGGCGGGCAGACCGTCAACCGGCTGTGCGGCTCCGGCCTGCAGGCGATCAACACCGCCGCGCACGCGATCGCCGCCGGTGATGGCGAGGTGTTCATCGGTGGTGGCGTCGAGTCGATGACCCGCGCGCCGTACGTCCAGCTCAAGCCCGAGGCCGCCTGGGACCGCGGCAACCGCGAGGCGGTCGACACGACCCTCGGCTGGCGGTTCGTCAACCCGCGCCTGGCCGAGCAGTACTACCCGTACTCGATGGGCGAGACCGCCGAGAACGTCGCCGAGCGGTGGGGCATCTCGCGCGAGCGCCAGGACGCCTTCGCGCTCGACAGCCAGTGCCGGGCCGTGGCCGCCATCGAGGCAGGCCGGTTCGACGACCAGATCGTCCCGATCACCGTCCCGCAGCGCAAGGGCGATCCCGTCGTCGTGACGCGCGACGAGCATCCGCGCGCCGACTCGTCGATCGAGGCGCTCGCCCGGCTCCGACCGGTGTTCCAGCCCGACGGCGGGACCGTGACCGCTGGCAATGCCTCTGGGATCAACGATGGCGCGTCGGCGGTGCTGCTCGTGGAGGCGGAGCGTGCCCGCGCCCTCGGCCTGCGCCCCCTGGCACGCGTCCTGTCGACCGCGGTCGCAGGCGTGGACCCGGCCGTGATGGGCATCGGGCCGGTCCCGGCGACGCGCAAGGCGCTCGATCGTGCGGGGATCGACATCGCCGACCTCGATCTCGTCGAGCTCAACGAGGCGTTCGCGTCCCAGGCGGTGGCCTGCATCGACGAGCTCGGTCTCGACCCGGCAAAGGTCAACGTCAACGGCGGCGCGATCGCGCTCGGCCACCCGCTCGGGATGAGCGGTGGCCGCCTCATCACGATGCTGACCCACGAGCTGCGACGGACCGGCGGTCGCTACGGCCTCGCCACGATGTGCATCGGGGTCGGGCAGGGGATCGCCACCGTCGTCGAGCGCCTCGAGGCGTCGGCCTAGGCGCGTCGTCCGCCGGCGAGCCCGTAGAGGGTCGCCGTGCCGAGCGCCGCCAGCAACGCGTCCTGCGCGTCGCCGAACAAGCTCGTTACGCGGTCCGCCACGGGCGTGGCTGCCGGCTCGTTAGGAGGCGACGTCGAACACGACCGAGTCGAGGATCTTCTGGAACTCGGCCTTGGCATCGTCCCCGGACCCGGGATACGAGTGGGTGAGGAATGTGACTCGCCTGCCTCCGACTTCGAGGATCCAGACCCGAGCCGTCTCGTTGAGGCCCTGGACCCACCAATCAACCGCCCGGGGAGTCTTGCCACAGGTAGAACTGACTGGGATCACAAGGCAGCGATGCTGGGATCGCCAACTCGACATACGTTGCCGTATGTCCGGCGATCGTCGTCTGGACAGGTTTGGTCGCGGTCGTATCCGGGATCTCGCCGAGCGCTTTCGCGAGGGCCTCGATCGTGGATCCGACCTTCGGGCTCCGCGGGTTATGCGCGCATGGATCCGCGAAGGTGTCGTCGACCAGACTGACCACGAAGGCCATGCCGACCGGCGGGCTCGAGGTGCCGCGATCCGCGCCCCAGGCGAACGGCTGCCAATCCGACGGAAGGTCGACCGTGAGCTGCAGAGCGGGACCGTTGACATCGGTCCCGGCAACCGTCAAGCGGGTGTCTTGCTGGCTGGCGCTGGGTGCCGACGAGGGAGTGACCGCCTCGGACGACGAGGCGACCGCGGCCGGCGGCGAGGCGACGACCACAGCCGACGACGGAGCCACCGCCGACGACGACGGAGCCACAGTCGACGACGGAGCGACTGCCACCGCACCGCAGGCGCTGCTCGACACGACCACGGCCACCGCGGCCAGGACCATCTTGAAGGTGCTGTTCACGGACTCTAGCCCTCCATGCCGACCACGCGGGACGGCGCTCTGCGGTCGCGGCAAGCTGGGTCCAGGACCCTTCCGCCGGGGGCACCGGGATGTCCCGGCGCCATTCGCCCGGTATGAGTCCGGTATGGGCACCGTCGTTCCATCTTTCGTTCCGGGACTGCAGTCGCCGTCGCGAAGCGGTCAAAGATGGAACGAGTCGCTTGCCGCCCGACTCAAGATGGGTGAATGCGGCCATCGCGCCGCGACCAGCGGGTTGACCGATGCAGCGAGACCTCGTCCTTCGCGCAAGGGATGGCGACCACGACGCCTTCACGTCGCTTGCCGCGGACGCGTTCGATCGGCTGCACCGGACCGCCCGGCTGATCCTCCGCAGCGACGACATGGCGTCCGACGCCGTCCAGGAAGCGCTGATGTCGGCGTGGCTCCACATCCGGGCGGTCCGGGATCCAGAACGATTCGACGCCTGGCTGCATCGGCTGCTGGTCCACGCCTGCTACCGCGAGGCCCGGCGAGTCAGACATCGCGGGATCGTCGAGATCCACGTCGACGCGCCCGATGCGCCTGGCGACCCTGACGCCCAGGAGCTGACCGCGGTTCGCGACCTGCTGGAGCGCGGGTTCCATCGCCTGACCCCCGAGCAGCGCGCCGTCCTCGTCGTCCACTACTACCTTGGGCTGCCCGACGCCGAGGCGGCCAACGTCCTCGACATCGCGGTCGGGACCTTCAAGTCCCGGCTCAACCGCGCCACGACAGCGCTTCGTGCCGCCCTCGACGCCGATGCGCGCACGCCGACCGTCGGCAGGGAGTCGATCGCATGACCGCCCACGACGACTTCGACCGAACGCTCGCCGGCTGGTTCGAGGCGGATGCCCTGTCGCCCGTGCCCGTCGGTGGCCTGGAACGGGTCGCGGACGCCACGCGTCGCCGAACGCCGCGTCCGGCCTGGATCTCGCGTGTGGGCAGCGACTGGGTCGGCACGGTGCCCAGCGCAGGTTCGAGTACCGGTGCAGGTGCGCTACCCTCGCTGCGGGCACGGTGGTCGATCGCGCTCATCCTGCTCGTGGTGGCCATGGCGATCGTGGGCGGGGCCATCCTTGCCGGTGCCCTCCTCGACCGTCCCTCGCCGCTCCCGACCGGTGGGGACGGCCACCTCGCGTACGGGCTTGACGGAAACATCTACGTCGCCGACTGGGACGGCGGGAAACCTGTCCGGATCACCGATGGCGTTCTCGATCCGGGTGGCGCCGGCCCGGCCGGCTGCGGCAGCTTCTGGGGGGAGGGACCGATGTGGTCGCCCGACGGGCGCCACCTCGCCTATCGGTCGGCCTGGGATGACAGCTGTCGCGCGACCTCAGGCGAGGGCAAGGTCTACATCAGCGATCCGGCAGGTCATGTAGTCGCGTCCGTCCCCGGCACTGGCTGGCTCGTCTCCTGGTCGCTGGACTCCACGCGATTCGCGACGTCGGTCGAGCAGGGGCATACGTTCGGCATCTACGGCTCGGACGGTGTGCGCCAGGCGCTGCTCAGCATGCCACTCGGGTACGTTCTTCACGGCGATTACGACCCGGTATGGTCGCCCGACGGGAGGTCGCTCCTGATGCCGATCGCGTCGCTCGCGTCGACGGGTCCATCGGAGATCTGGGAGTTTCCCATCGATGGCGGAGCACCGCGGCGAGTACCGGACGCGGACCCTCGATCGCACCGCGAAGTCGCGTACTCGAGCGACGGGGCTCGCGTCGCGTTCATCGACTATCCCGCCTCATACTCGCTCGTGATCGCCAAGGCCGACGGTACGGAGCTGCGGTCCTGCCCGGAGCCGTGAACGGGCCGAATGGACCGGGGAAGGGCGCCGTGTATGAGAACCTCGTCGTGTCGCCGACGGGTGATCAGGTCGCCTTCATGTGGAGGCCGGCGGCGAGACGTATCCGACGTTGAACATCTCCGAACTCCGGGTCATCGACGTGGCCAGCGGCACCGTGACGACGCTGGCCCGTGAGACCGAGGAAGTCTCGATCGGCGCCATCACGTTCTCACCCGGGGGCGACCGGATCCTCTACTCGACAGCGGACGCCAACGGCGTGGGGACGTCTCTCGACAGCGTCCACGTCGATGGCTCCGGCCCCCAGGTGCTCGTGACGGGGACCGGCTGGGGCGATTGGCAAACGCTGCCGACCCGTCCGTAGGAAGCCGGCCGTCCCCTGGTACGAGAGTTTCGGCGCGGGTGCTTGTCGAAACCGGTTGTCGTGCGTACGATGTGCGAAGCACACAGGCACTCATCTCGAAACCGACCCCACGCACTCCTTCCGGAGGGATCCGCCCGATGATCGAACAGCAGCCGATGACCGTGGTCTCGCTGACCGACGCCGCGATCGGCAAGCTCAGCGAGCTGACGAAGGAAGAGACCAACCCGGCCATCGGTCTGCGCGTCTACGTCTATTCCGGCGGTTGCTCGGGCTTCCGCTACGGGATGATGCTCGAGGATGCGCCGACCCCCGAGGACCGCGTCCTGGACGTGAGCGGGATCAAGGTCTACGTCGACGGCCAGAGCGTGGACCTGCTCAAGGGCTCCCAGATCGACTACGTCGACACCCTGATGGGCGCGGGTTTCACGGTGAACAACCCGAACGCGGTCGCCGCCTGCGGCTGCGGCTCGAGCTTCCGGACCGCCGACGATGGTGGGGCTCCGAAGGGCTGCTCGCACTGACCGACGCCGGCCCTGCGGCCGGCCACCAGCCGACATCGGGAAAGCCGCCGGGTGACCGGCGGCTTCTTCGTGTCACGGCATGGGACCTCTGGTTGACGCAGACGCAGCCCGGACCGGTCTAGACTCGGAGCCGGACGGCGCCCGCGCCGCTCCGAGTGCCTCGGTATCGCGAGGGGATGGTCGATGCAGATCCCGCTCTTCCCGCTGCATACGGTCCTCTGCCCCGGCATCGTCCTTCCTCTCCACATCTTCGAGGACCGCTATCGCGCGCTGACGCGCCACTGCCTCGACACCGGCGCGCCGTTCGGGGTCGTGCTCATCCGCGAGGGTCGGGAGGTCGGGGACGGAGGTTCGCTGGCCCTGGCCGGGGTGGGCGCCCTGGTCGAGATCCGCGAGGCGGGCCGATACCCGGATGGCCGCTACGACCTGCTGGCCGCGGCGACCGGCCGCTTCGCGATCGACGCGGTCGACCCGGCACGGGAGCCGTACCTGATCGCCGATGTCACGCCGCTCGAGGACGAGGTCGGCGACGAAGCCCGGGCCGAACGGCTGGCCGCGTCGGCCATCCGGCGCTTCGTCCGATATCTCGAGCTGATGCGCGCTCGCGAAGGCGAGACGACCGAAGCCCTCGACATCCGCGTCGAGGTCGATGCGGGCGGGTCGACCGACGACGCCCCCGACGACGACACGGACGACGACTCGATCATCGATGACTTCGGCGAGGACGACGAGGACGAGGACGACGCGCTCCCCGGCGCCCTCGAGATCGAGGCGGTCGGCGAGCCGCCCGCCGCGGAACGGCGACCCGACCTCGTCATCCCCGACGACCCCACGGTCCTCTCGTACCTGCTGTCGGGGATCGTCCAGATCGAATTGCCGCGCCGGCAGGCGCTGCTCGAGGCTGCCACCACGGTCGAGCGCCTGGCGTCGCTCATCAAGCTGCTCGATCGCGAGATCCTGCTGCTGGGCAGCCGGTTGCGGCTGTTCGCCCCGGATCCTCGGCTGCTGCGCGGTCCGCGGCGCAGCTAGCGGGTTCGAGCCCTCAGCGCGCCTCGAAGGAGCGCTTGGACAGCCCGTAGAAGTAGCCCTCGATGGCGAAGTCGGGGGCGTCGTCGGGCTTGGCGACGGCTCCGAGCGTCACGAACAGTGGCGCGAAGTGTTCGACCGTCGGGTGCGCGTACGGCATCCCGGGCGCCTTCTCGCGGAACGCGAACAGCTCGTCGATGTCGCCTCGGACCAGCGCCTCGGTCGCCCACTGGTCGAAGTCGATCGACCACTGCGGCGCGCCCGGCTTGCCCATGAAGTACTCGTGGACGAACGGCAGGCCGTGCGTCATGAAACCGCTGCCGACGATGAGGACGCCCTCGTCCCGGAGCGGCGCGAGCCGGCGACCGACCTCGAACAGGTGCTGTGGGTCGAGATCCGGCATCGACATCTGGAGTACCGGGATGTCGGCGTCGGGATACATCGCCTTGAGCGGGACCCATGCCCCGTGGTCGAGGCCGCGCGCCTCGCGATCGAGGACGGGTTCGTTGGCCGGCATCAGGCCACGGACCTTGGCGGCCAGGTCGGGCGCGACGGGCGCGTCGTAGGTCATCTCGTAGTAGTGCTGCGGGAAACCGTAGAAGTCGTAGACGAGTGGCACCGGGTGGGTCGCGCTCAGCGCGATCGGTGCGGTCTGCCAATGGGCGCTGACGATCAGGATCGCGCTCGGGCGCGGGAGCGAGCCCGCCCAGTCGCCCAGCTCGCCCATCCACTCGGCGTCCTCGAGCAGCGGCGGGTGCGCCGTGGCCGAGGTAGATGGCCGGCATCGGCAGCGTGTCGCTCGGTCATTCGCTGAAGCGTTCTTCCTTCCAGGGGTCCGCGTCGTTGTTGTAGCCGTAGCGCTCCCAGAAGCCGAGCTGGTCGTGGTCGAGGAACTCGAGACCGCGGATCCACTTGCTGCTCTTCCAGAAGTAGCGCTTGGGGATGATCAGGCGGAGCGGGTAGCCGTGCTCCGATTCGAGCGGCGCGCCACCGAACGTGTCGGCCAGCAGGACGTCGTCGTCATCGAGCACCGACAGCGGCACGTTGGCGGTGTAGCCCTGCTCGGCGTGGGAGACGACGTGCGTCGCGCTCGGGCGGACGCCGGCCATCTCGAGGATCGTCTGGATGGCGACGCCCTCCCAGGTCGTGTCGAGCTTGGTCCAGCGGGTGACGCAGTGGATGTCGGTCTCGACCGTCTTGCGCGGCAGGGCCTTGAACTGCTGCCAGGTCAGGGTGAACGGGCTGTCCACCTCGCCCCACACCTTGAAGTCCCAGGTGGCGAGGTCGACATGCGGCACGGAGCCGTAGTGGAGGACCGGGAACTTGTCGGTCTTGTACTGGCCGGGCGGGATGCGGTCCGCGAGGGCGGGGTCCTGCTCGCGGGAGCCGAAGAGTCGTTCGAACATGGGCTGGGCGTTCCTCGAAGCGGCGGGCTGCTGACCAAATCCTCTCACAGACATACGTCGGTCCCGTGACCGGGTTCGGCCGAACCTGCGGTACCCTTCGCGCGATGCCCACGCCGGAGCCCGCCCCCAGCCCGCGGCTCATCATCGTGATGCCCGCCTACAACGCCGCCCGGACGCTCGAGCGGACGTATGCCGACATCCCGCACGACCTCGTCGTACAAGATCATCCTGGTCGATGACGTGTCGCGCGACGACACCGTCCAGATCGCCCGACAGCTCGGGCTCGACGTCATCATCCACAGCCAGAACCGGGGTTACGGCGGGAACCAGAAGACGTGCTACGACGCGGCCCTGGCCGCCGGCGCCGACATCGTGGTGATGCTCCACCCCGACTACCAGTACGACGCGACCCGGATCCCGGCGCTCATCGCCCCGATCGCCGCCGGCACGCGCGACCTGATGCTCGGCAGCCGGTTCCTCGGCGACCCGCTGGCCGGCGGGATGCCGCGCTGGAAGTACGTCAGCAACCGGTTCCTGACCGGGCTCGAGAACCTTGCCTTCGGGCTCCACCTGTCCGAGTACCACACGGGGCTGCGCGCCTACAGCCGGCACCTGCTCGAGACCGTCCCGTACGCGCTCAACAGCGACGACTTCGTGTTCGACCAGGAGCTGATCGCCCAGGTCGTGGCGGCCGGGATGGCAGCCCGGATCGGCGAGATCGCGGTCCCGACCCGCTACTTCGATGAGGCCTCGTCGGTGGGCTTCCGGCGGAGCGTCGTGTACGGGCTGTCCACGCTGCGGGTGGTCGCTCGCTTCGTGCTCCACAGGATGCGGGTCCGCCGGTCGCCCAAGCTGTCCGCTCGACGTCGTCGTCCGGACTGAGTCGATGACGCATCAGCCGGAACGCGTTGCTGCGTGGGACGATCGGGATCGCGATCAGCGTCGCCTCGATCTGGATCCTCATCCACTCGGTCGACCTCGACGCCGCGTTCGCGGTCCTGCGCACGGCGTCGCTGGCGTGGATCGGCGTCATGCTGGTGACGGCCACCATCGACATCGCGGCGCGCGGCGCCCGCTGGCGGACCCTGCTCGCGCCGATCGCCCCGCTGCGCTACCGGCGTGTCCTCGGCCTACACCTACATCGGCTATCTCGCCAACAACGTCCTGCCGGCGCGGCTCGGGGAGCTGTACCGCAGCCACGCCCTCGGCGAGGGCGAAGGCGTCAGCCGGACGACGGTGCTCGGCACGGTCGTCGTCGAGCGCGTCGTCGACACCGTCATGGTCGTGGCCATCGCCTCGGTCGCGGTGCTGGTCCTGAGCGTCCGCGGCGCGATGAGCAGCGCCGTCCTGCTCGGGCTGGCCTTCATCTCATTGGTCGTCATCGTGCTCGGCCTCGGGATCGCGGCGCACCGCCTGCCCGGGGCCGCGCGCGCCACCGAGATCATCGCCCGTCGTCCCCGTCTCCTCGAGCTCCTGCGACGGCTGCGCGAGGGCCTCGCCGTCGCCGGGCACCCGAGGGTGGTGATCGGGGCCATCGCCTTCAGCGCGCTGGCCTGGGCGGCGTCGACGGCGACCTTCCTCGCCGCCGGCCAGGCGGTCGGCGTGCAGCTGACGCTCGCCCAGGCGGCCCTGATGACGAGCGGCGTCGCCCTCGTGTCGATCGTCCCGGCCGGCCCGGGGTTCGTCGGGACGTTCGAGCTGACGGTGGTGGCCATCGCCGACAGCCTTGGCATCCCGCGCGATTCGGCGTTCGCGCTCGGCCTGCTCGTCCACCTCGTGATCCTGGCGACGACGTCGATCGGCGGGGTGATCGCGCTGCTGGCCCTGCGCCGGCGGGAGGCCGCCGCGACCCGAACGACCGAAACGGCGGTCCCATGACCGAGGCAGCGGCCCGATGACCGAGGCGGCGGGGCTCTCCGCGGCCGAGCCCCCCGCGACATTCCCCCACGTCTTCGAGCCCCTGACGCTGCGACACCGGACGCTGCGCAGTCGGATCACCTTCGGGGCGCACACCGCCAACATGGCCGAGGGCGGGCTGCCGGGCGAGCGCCACATCGGCTATTACCGCGAACGGGCGCTCGGTGGTGCCGGGATGATCGTGGTCGAGCCGGTCCCGATCCATCGCACCGGCGTCCTGACCCGCGGCAACTTCCGGCACGACGACGACGCCATCATCCCGGCCTTCCGCCGCGTGACCGACGCCTGCCGCGAGGCGAACCCGGACGTCGTGCTGATCCACCAGCTCTATCACGTCGGCCAGCACGGCGATGCCGACAACTCGTTCGCCCCGAACTGGTCGCCGTCTGGCCTGCCGTCGTACCACGACGCCGACGGCAGCCACGCGATGACGACCGCCGAGATCGAGACGCTGATCGAGGGGTTCGTCGCGGCGGCGGACCGCGCCCGGGAGAGCGGCTTCGACGGGATCGAGATCTTCGCGGCGTACCACGCGGTCGTGGACCAGTTCTGGGCGCCATGGTCGAACCGACGGACCGACGGATGGGGCGGTTCGTTCGAGAACCGGATGCGCTTCTCAGCCGAGGTCCTGCGCCGGATCCGCGATCGCTGCGGCGAGGACTTCATCATCGGGCTGGCGGTCAGCGCCGACCCGGGCTCCCCGGCGATGCCGATCGGTGCAGGAGCTGGCCGAGATCGTTGCCTGGCACGACGAGCGCCGGCTGATGGACTACGTGACCTGCGGGACGGGGTCGTACTTCGACTTCCATCAGATCATCCCGCCATCGCTCTACGACCAGCGGCTCGGCGAGCCGTTCGCGGCGGCCCTCAAGGCCGTCGTCCGGCACGCCCGGGTCCAGGCCGAGAGCCACATCCGGACGCCCGAGGCCGCCGAGGCGGTCCTCGCCGCCGGCCACGCCGACATGGTCAGCATCGTCCGCGGCCAGATCGCCGACCCGCACCTGGTCGCCAAGGCCAGGGCCGGCCGGGCCGACGAGGTCCGCCCGTGCATCTCGTGCAACCAGCTGTGCTGGGGCCGGCGCTCGCGCGACTACTGGATCTCGTGCCTCGTCAACCCGTCGGCCGGGCGCGAGTGGGAGTGGGGCGGCGACCGGTTCGAGCCGGCAGCGACGCCCCGGCACGTGCTGGTCGTGGGCGGTGGGCCGGCAGGACTCGAGGCGGCCCGCGTCGCCGCGGAACGGGGCCATACCGTCACATTGCTCGAACGAGCGAGACGTCCTTGGTGGTCAGTTCCGGCTCGCCGGGCTCCAGCCGTCGCGTGGCCAGATCCTCGACCTGCTCGCCTGGTTCGGCCGCCGCCTCGGGGCACTCGGCGTCGAGGTCCGTCTCGGCGTCGAGGCCGGTCCCGAGGAGGTCGCGGCCGCCGCCGCCGATGTCGTCGTGGTGGCCACGGGGTCGCGGCCGCCACGGACCGGGTTCCAGCGGGCACTCCCACTGGTCGATCGACTCCCCGGGGTGGACGCGAGCGACGTGTTCGCGGTGCAGGACGTGCTCGACGGACGCGGCCGCCCCGGGACATCGCGTCCTGGTCCTCGACGACCTCGGCGACTGGCGCGGCCTCGGGACCGCCTGCCACCTCGCAGAGGACGGTCACGACGTGACCATCCTGACCGCCGCGCCGGTCGTCGCCGGTGGCCTGTTCCACAGTGCCGCCGACGGCCCGCTGCGCAAGCGGTTCGCGGCCGCGGGCGGCCGAAGCATGACCTCGGCCGCGATCCTGGGCTGGAAGGACGGCCGCGCGAGCGTCCGTTCGACGCTGGACGGCGCGACGACCACCATCGACGCCGACGCGCTGGTCATCGCCGAGACCCCTGTCGCCGTGACCGGCCTTGGCGACGCATTGGCGGCACGCGGTCTCGCGTTCGAGCAGGTCGGCGACTGCGTCGCGCCTCGGCGCGCCAGCCTCGCGTTCTACGAGGGTCGGGAGCTGGCGCTGCGCCTCTGAAACCGGGCGCCTACCATGGCAGGGCCCGACATCCCGCCGGCGCCGCATCCGAGGAGGTCAGATGACTGCCCAGGATCTCGAACATCCGGCGGTCCGTCGCGGTCGGGCCGCGCGCCAGACCGAGCGCCTGGCCAGACACATGGACACACTCCCGTTCCTGACCCGCAAGCTGCCGCCGGTCGAGGTCATCGGCGTCGGCGGGCTGGAGCAGATCGAATCGAACGCCGACACCCTCCTCGAGCAGGTCGGCATCGAGATCGTCAACTTCCCCGACGCGGTGGAGATCTTCCGCCGGGCCGGTGCCGACGTGACCGGCACGCGGGTCCGCTTCCCGCGCGGCATGTGCCGGTCGCTCGTCCAGGCCACCGCTCCCACCCTGTTCACCCAGCGTGCCCGCAACCCGGCCCGGAGCGTCGAGATCGGCGACCCGTACATGGTCCTCGTGCCGACCTACGGATCCCCGTTCATCCACAACCTCGACGAGGGCCGGCGCTACGCCACGATCGAGGACTTCCGCAATTTCGTGAAGCTGACCTACACCAGCCGGACCCTCCACCACGGCGGCGGGACGCTGTGCGAGCCGGTGGACCTGCCGGTCAACAAGCGTCACTTCGAGATGGTCTACAGCCACATCCGCTACTCGGACCGGGCGTTCATGGGTTCGGTCACCCACCCGAGCCGCGCCCAGGATTCGGTCGACATGGCACGCATCGTGTTCGGCGCCGAGACCATGGAACGCGAGCACGTGATCATGGGCCTGGCCAACGCCAACTCGCCCATGTCGTGGGACTTCAACATGCTGGGCTCGGCCAAGGTCTACGCCGAGAACAACCAGATCATGCTCATCACGCCGTTCATCCTCGGCGGCGCGATGGCCCCGGTGACGGTGGCCGCCCAGGCGACCCAGACGCTCGCCGAGGCCCTCGCCGGGATGGCGTTCTGCCAGATCGTCCGGCCGGGAGCGCCGGTCATCTTCGGCTCGTTCGCGTCGTCGATGTCGATGCAGTCGGGGGCGCCGACATTCGGGACGCCGGAGCCGCAGCTCGTCCTGTTCGTGCTGGCGGCGCTCGCTCGCCGGCTCGGCGTCCCATTCCGCAGTGGCGGCAACTTCACCGCCTCCAAGCTGCCCGACTACCAGGCCGCCTACGAGAGCGCGATCAGCTACCTCACGACCATCCAGGCGGGTGTCAACTTCAACCTCCATACGGCGGGCTGGCTGGAGGGCGGCCTCGCGATCGGCTACGAGAAGTTCATCCTCGACGAGGACCAGGCCTCGATGACCGACGCCTACATCCGCGGCGTGGACATCACCGACAACGGCTACGCGCTCGACGCGATGCTCGCCGGCGGTCCTGGACAGCACTTCCTCGGCTCGCCACACACGCTGGCCAACTTCGAGAACGCGTTCTGGCGCTCGGAGATCTCGAACAACGACAGCTTCGAGCAGTGGGAGCTCGACGGCGGGCTCGATGCCGCCCAACGGGCGAACATCCGCTGGAAGCGCCGGCTGGCCGAGTACGAGATGCCCCCGCTCGACGAGGCGATCCACGAGGAGCTCCTCGACTGGCTCGCGCAGCGGCGCGCGAGCTTTCCCGATTCGGACGTCTGACGACCTCGCCCAGCGACCGATGACCTCAGGAGACCCCCTCCTCCAGCCCTTCCAGCTCCGCCACCTGACGCTCCGCAACCGGATCATGAGCCCGAGCCATGAACCGGCCTACGCGGAGGATGGCAAGCCCAAGCTCCGTTATCAGCTGTACCACGAGGAGAAGGCGAAGGGCGGCGTCGCCCTGACGATGTTCGGCGGCTCGACCAATGTCGCGCCGGACTCGCCGCCGGTCTTTGGGCAGCTCTACGCCGGGGACGACGACATCGTCCCCTGGTTTCGACAGATGGCCGACCGGATGCACGCCCACGGCACGGCGACCATGGTCCAGCTCACCCATCTCGGGCGGAGGACCGTGGCGGACGACGGCGACTGGCTGCCCACGATCTCGGCGTCGTCGGTCCGCGAGCCGGCCCACCGGAGCTTCCCCAAGGAGATGGAGGAGGCCGACATCCGGCGGGTGGTGCGGGCGTTCGGCGATGCCGCCCGGCGGTGCAAGGAGGGTGGCCTCGACGGCATCGAGCTGGAGGCGTACGGGCACCTGATCGACCAGTTCTGGTCGCCGCTCGTGAACCATCGCTCCGATCGGTACGGTGGCTCGCTCGAGAACCGGATGCGGTTCGCCATCGAGGTGCTGGAGGCCATCCGGACCGACGTCGGCGACGACTTCATCGTCGGCATCCGGATGAGCGGCGCGGAGGACGTGCCGGGCGGGCTGACCGAGGCCGACTGCCTCGCGATCGCGACGACGCTGTCCCGCACGGGGATGATCGACTTCGTGAACGTGGTCAAGGGATCGATCGCGACGGACGAGGCGCTGTCGCACGTCATCCCTGGGATCGGGACGCCGCTCGGTCCTGGGCTCGAGCTGGCCGGCCGGTTCCGCGAGCGACTGTCGCTGCCGGTCTTCCACGCTGCCCGGATCGCCGATGTCGCGACCGCCCGGTACGCCGTCGCCGAGGGGCTCGTCGACATGGTCGGCATGATGCGGGCGCACATGGCCGATCCCCACATCGTCCGCAAGCTCGAGGCGGGCCAGGCGGACCGGATCCGGCCGTGCGTCGGGATCTCGTACTGCCTCAACCGCATCTACGTCGGGCTCGACGGGCTATGCATCCACAACGTGGCGACCGGGCGCGAGGAGACGATCCCGCAGCTCACCGTCCCGAGCACCGGGTCCGCGCCGGACCGTCGTGGTGGTCGGGGCCGGTCCGGCCGGGCTGGAGGCGGCCCGGGTCGCGGCCGAGCGCGGCCACCGGGTCGTCCTGTTCGAGGCGGCCTCGGACCCGGGCGGGCAGATCCGCCTCGCGGCCCGTGCGACGCCCCGGCACGCGGACCTCATCGGCATCGTCGACTGGCTCGTCGCGGAGTGCCGGCACGCGGGCGTCGAGCTGCGCTTCGATACGGTCGCCGACGTCACCGACGTCGCGGCCCTGGCGCCGGACGTGGTGATCGTCGCGACCGGCGGCACGCCACGGCTGCCCGCCCTGGCCGAGGGCGACGACCTGGTCGTGACCACGTGGGACGTGATCGGCGGGGCGGTCACGCCGTCACGTGGCGAGGTCCTGGTCTTCGACGACCATGGCGCCGAGGCTGCCCTGTCGTGCGCAGAGCGGATGGCCGCGGCGGGCTCGACCGTCGAGATCGTCACCCCCGATCGCCACGTCGGGCCTCGAGGTGACCGGCACCGACTACCCGGCCTACCTTGGCGCGTTCTACGCGGCCGGCGTCCGGATGACGCCCGATCACCGGGTGGTGGCGGTCCGGCGGACGGCGGACCGCCGGCTCGAGGTCGACCTGGAGAGCGACTACACACCGGGGACGACGCAGCGCGTCGTGGACCAGGTCGTCGTCGAGCACGGGACCGTGCCGAACAGCGACCTCTATCTCGACCTCCGTCCGGGATCGTCGAACGGCGGCGAGGTGGACCTCGACGCCTACCTCGCCGGCGGGTCACAATCGGTCGTCGTCAACGAGGCCGGCACCTACCAGCTGTTCCGGATCGGCGACGCGGTCGCCAGCCGCAACATCCACGCCGCGATGTACGACGCGCGCCGCCTCGCGATGGCCCTCTGAATCAAGAGAGCGTCCGTCGGCCGACGGACGCTCTCATCGTTGCTGGGTTAGCTCAGGCAGGGAGCCCAGCCGCCACCCGGTCGGTCGATCGCGTTGGCCGTCGCGTTGAACGCTCCGCTCGCCGTGGCGCTGATCGTTCGCCAGCGGTTCCAATCGATCGCATGTTTGTGACCGACGATGGCATCCGATGTAGTAACTGCCCAGGAGGTCGCGTCGAAATCGGGCGAGAATACGTCGCTGACCGTCGCCGTGTGATGGCCCGCGCGTTGCAGCGTCCACACTACGGTCAGATTTTGGGTCTGATCGATGGCCTCATTCGTCCAGTCGACGCGGAAGACCATCTTGTTCGCCGAATCGACGCATGCGCTCGCGACCAACGAGGTCGCTGGGGCATTCTTCGGCTTGGGCGCTGCAGATACGGTTCCTGCAAGGATGGTCACAAGGACGCCAGCCGCGAACAGGGCGCCGAACGTTCGCCTCATCTCGTGGTCCCTTTCGTCCAGCACCGATCCCTCTTCGCCATCGTGACGCGGTGCAGGCGGCGGCACGATGGATCCATTTGGACCCCGATCATGTGGCCGATACGGACTGACGGCGACTGCCCATCCGTCCCACGCCCGGCAAACGGAATCGTGGCGTCCCGATGCACCGGGACCGCTCGCGGCGGTGCGGCGCGTCCCTACTCCGCGGTCGGAGCCCCAGGGTTCGGTCGGGTCCAGGGTTCTGCGGCGCGGCGTCCGCGTCCGCCGGAGCGTCGGCTTCGGCCGACCCGGCCTCCTGGACCGCTTCCGCCTCCTGGACCGACTCGGCCAGCTCCTCGACGGACTGGCCGGTCGTCTCGGCGGCTTTGGTGACCGCGGCCTCGACGTCCCCGGCGCCCTCGGTCGTCCGCTGGCGCTGGAGCGTGCGCAGCTCCTCGAGCGGGATGTGGCAGGCCATCATGTGGCCGGGCTCGACCTCGATGAGCGGCGGCTCGGTCACCTCGCACAGCCCGGCGATCGCCCGGTGGCATCGGGTGTGGAAGACGCAGCCGCTGGGCGGGTTGGCGGGGCTCGGGATCTCGCCGTCGAGCAGGATCCGGGCGCGGACCTCGCCGTCGATGTTCGGGACGGCCGACAGCAGCGCCTCGGTGTACGGGTGGTTCGGGCCCTTGAAGACCTGCTCGGAGCCGCCGACCTCCATGATCCGCCCGAGGTACATCACCGCGATCCGGTCGGCCAGGTAGCGGACGACGCCGAGGTCGTGCGAGATCAGCAGGTAGCTGGTCCGGCTCTTGAGCTGCAGGTCGGACAGCAGGTTCAGGATGGCCGCCTGGACCGACACGTCGAGGGCGCTCGTCGGTTCATCAGCTACGACGATGCGCGGGTCGCCTGCGAAGGCCCGGGCGATCGCCACGCGCTGCTTGAGCCCGCCCGACAGCTGCCGCGGCTTGAGATCGAGGTGGCGCTGGGTGAGCCGCAGGTCCGATGCCAGCTTGTCGACCCGCTCGTTGACGGCCTTGCCCTTCAACCCGGTCAGCTTGCTGACCGATCGCTGGAGGATGTGGCGGGAGGTCCAGCCGCGGTTCAGCGCCGAATCCGGGTTCTGGAAGACCATCTGGATCGAGCGCTTGTCCTCGGTCGGCCGGCTGGCGGACCGGGCCGCGAGGGCGTGCTCATCGAGCTCGAGGTTGCTGCCGACGTCGGGACTCTCGATGCCGAGGATGGTCTTGGCCAGCGTGGACTTGCCCGAGCCGGACTCGCCGACGAGGCCGAGCGTCTCGCCGTCGAACAGCTGGAGATCCACCGCGACCAACGCCGGCACGTCGTGACCGCTCTGATGGAACGTCTTCGAGACGTGCTCGATGGCCAAGGAGCGATCGCCGTGGACCGTGTCCGTGCCGACGACCGCAGGCGGCTCGGTCAGCGTCGGGATCCGGTCGCGATGGTGACAGCGCGTCCAGCGCCCGTCCCCGACCGCCACGATCGGCGGCTCGACGGTCCGGCACAGCTCGTCGGCGAGCGGGCAGCGGTCCACGAACACGCACGTCGGCAGGTCCGTCCCGATCTGCGGCAGGTTGCCGGGGATCGTGGACAGCGCTCGCTCCGTCTTGCGGATGCCGTGCCGCGGGAGCGAGCGCAGGAGCCCGAGCGTGTACGGGTGCTCCGGGTGCTGGAAGACGGCTGCCGCGTCGCCCTCCTCGACGATCTTGCCCGCATACATCACACCGACCCGGTCGCACATCGTCCGGATGACGCCGAGGTTGTGGGCGATCAGGAGGACCGCGGCGTTCGTCTCGGCCTGGAGCGAGCGGACCAGGTCGAGCACGCTCGCTTCGACCGTCGCGTCGAGCCCCGTCGTCGGCTCGTCGAGGACGAGCAGCTTGGGGTTCGATGCGAGAGCGATGGCGATGACGACGCGCTGCTGCATGCCGCCCGACAGCTGGTGCGGATAGCGCTGGGCGACTGCCTCCGGATCGGCGATCTGGACGCGACGCAGCGCCTTGAGCGCGTTCTCCTTCGCCTGGTCACCGCTCTGGCCAAGCACCGTGAACGCCTCGGCGACCTGTGGCCCGATCTTCGTCGTCGGATTCAACGCGGCACCCGGGTCCTGGTAGACCATCGAAGCGCGGTGGATCCGGAACTGGCGGACCTCCTCGTCGCTCATCCTCGTGATGTCGTCGCCCTCGACGAGGATGCGACCGCCGGTGATGATCCCGTTGCGCGGCAGGTAACGCACCGCGGCGTATGCGGTCGTGGACTTGCCGCAGCCGGATTCGCCGACGAGCCCGTACGACTCGCCGGGCCGGACCTCGAACGACACGCCACGCAGGACCGGGCCGGGGGATCCCGCGGACCACGTAGGCGAGCGACAGGTCCTCGACCTTGAGCGCGGCAGGCGGGGTCGGGGCGGGCGTCCCGGGCGGAGGCGGCGCGAGCTCGGCGGTCATTCGCTGAGCACCGACTGGAGCGAGTCCGCGATGAGGTTGACGGCGATGACCGTGCTGGCGATGGCGAGCGCCGGGAAGAGCGTCGGCCACCAGAACCCCGAGATCATGTTGTTGTACTCCTCGGCGACCGTCAGGCCCCAGTCCGGCGACGGCGGCTGCAGGCCCACGCCGAGGAACGACAGCGTCGCGACCGTGAAGATCGCGTAGCCGAACCGGACCGTCATCTCGACCACGGTCGGCCCGAGCACGTTCGGGAAGATCTCGCGCGACAGGATGAACAGCCCGGACTCGCCGCGCAGCTTGGCGGCCGTCACGTAGTCGAGCTGTCTCTCGGAGAGCACGGCCGAGCGCACGGTCCGGGCCACGATCGGCGTGAACAGGATGCCGACCACGCAGACGACGACAAGTGGCGACGTCCCGAGCACGACCAGGGTCAGCAGGGCGACGAGGACGACCGGCAGGGCGAGGAACGCCTCGACGATCCGGCTCAGCACGTCGTCGATGGCGCCGCGGTAGTAGCCCATGACCAGGCCGAGGAAGGTCCCGGCCACGACGCCGAGCAGGGCCGCCAGCGGGGCGATGATCAGGACGTCGCGCGACCCGACCATGACCCGCGACAGCACGTCGCGCCCGAGGCGATCGGTCCCCATCAGGTGCTCGGGGCTGGGTGGCAGGCTCCCCCCGGGGCGAAATAGTTGAACGGGTCGTATGGCGTGATCCGCTGGCCGAGGATGGCGCAGATGATCCAGCCGATGATGATGACGTTGCCGATGATGAATGCGGGGCGGCGGATGAGCAGCCTGAGCGTCTCGCGACGGGCCTGGGACCGCTCCGAGATCGGGCCCGCCGCGATCGGCGCCGTCGGCTGGGGCGTGACCATGACGTCGACCATCAGCGTTCGGCGTCCAGGCGGATACGCGGGTTCATCCAGGCGATCGTCATGTCGGCCGCCAGGGTCGCGAGCATGTACACGATGCCGATGATGATCGCGCCGGCCGTCAGCATCGGGATGTCCTTCTGCTGTGCCGCGAAGAGCATCGTCTGGCCCATCCCGTTGTAGTTGAAGATCTTCTCGACCGCGATGATGCCGCCGAAGAGGTAGCCGATCTGGACGGCGATGACCGCCACCGTGGGGATGAGCGCGTTGCGCAGCACGTGGCGGCGCATCGTCTGGCTGGTGGTCAGGCCCTTCATCGTGGCGGTCCGCGCGTAGTCGGACTGGAGGACTTCGATCGTGCCCGGCCCGGGTCATCCTCGCGATGTAGCCGAAGTAGACGATCGCCATCGCGGTCGCCGGCATCAGCAGGTAGCGGATCTGCGTCGGGATGTCCGCGTTGGGCGGCGGCGTCGCGAGCACGGGTAACAGCTTCAGCTGGACGCCCACCACGACGACCAGGATCGTCCCGGTCACGAACTCGGGGATCGACGACGACGTCACGCCGAGCAGGACGATGGCCCGGTCGCTCGGGCGGTCGCGCCGTCGCGCGGCGTACAGCCCGGCGATGATGGCCAGCGGGATCGTGAGCAGCAGGGCGAGGCCGGCGAGCTTGGCGGAACGCCCGATCGCGGCGGCCAACGTCGGCAGCACCGGCTGGCCCGTGACGTACGAATTGCCGTAGTTGAAGCGTGACCACGGACTTCATCGCGTTGACGTACTGGACGAGGATCGGCTGGTCGGTGCCCAGCCGCTTGTTGAGCGCGTCGACGCTCTCCTGCGGTGCGAACGGCCCGAGGATCGTCCGCCCGACGTCATTGGGCAGGACGTTGGCGATCACGAACACGATCGTGGCCAGCAGCCAGAGCGTGACGAGGGCGAGCAGCAGGCGGCGCGAGATGAACCGGGCCATCGGTTACCTCAGCCCGTCATGGCGATGGGTCGCGTGAGGACGACGGGTCGATCCTTCGTCCTCACGCGCGAGCGACTGTCAGGCGACCTTGCTGGCCGCCGAGAAGACCATCTGCCCGAGTGCGCTCGAGTAGACGCCGTTGAAGTTCTTGGATGTGCCGGCGAGGTAGTTGTAGAAGTACGGCAGCCCGATCGGCGTGTCGTCGTTGAGGATCGTCTCGATCTTGGTGCAGGCGGCCTTCTGGGAGTCCACGCCGACCGCGGTCTGGAACTCCTTGAACGCCGCGTCGAACGCCGGCGACGAGTACTGGGACGAGTTCCAGATGCCCTTCGACTTGAGTGCGGCGTTGAGGTAGACGTCCGGGGTCGCCCGGTGGCCGTAGTCGACGATGCCGAGCTCGGCCGCGCCGGAGCACGGCGGGTCGGCCGGCTTGGAGGGGCACCACTGCGCCCCGTAGAACGTGGTGAGGCTCTCGACTGCGACGTTGAGCGTGATGCCGGCCTGGCTGGCCTGGCTCTTGAGCAGGGTCGCGAGGTCCGGGATCTCGAGCAGCTGGCCGCAATGGAGCGTGGCCGTCAGGTTCGTCACGCCGGCCGCCGCGAGCAGCGACTTGGCCTTGGCGATGTCCTGGGTCCGCTGGGGGACGGACGGGTCGAAGTACGGATAGCCCTGCCAGATGACGTGGTCGTTGCCGAGCTGCGCCTTGCCCTGGAACAGGGTCTGGACGAGCGCCGGTCGGTCGAACGTGTAGGCGAGCGCCTGACGGACTTCCTTCTTGGCGAACTGGCCCGTGTCGCAGCGCATCCAGATCTGGCGATGCAGCGCCGCTCGCGTGGCGATGAGGTTGAAGTTCGGGATCGCTCAGCAGCGACTGGCCGGACAGCACGTCGAACTGCACGATGGCGTCGACCTGCTGGCCCTGGTACGCGGTGACCATCGGCCCGGTCGCGTCGAAGAAGATCCACTGGGTGCCGTCGAGCGGCGTCTTGCCGCCCCACCAGGCGTCGTTGCGGGTGAACGTCGCGCCGGTCTGCGCGTCGTACGTCGCGAGCTTCCAGGCGCCGGTCCCGTTGGGCTCCTTGTCGAGGGTGGTCCCGGCCACGTAGTCCTTCGGGGTGATCAGCGTCTGGGCGTTGAACACCGACACGAGGTACGGGAAGTTGCCGTTCCCGCCGGCCAGGGTGAAGGTGACCGTGTTCGGGTCGGTGGCGACGGCGCCGCCCGTAGTCGAGCACGCCCTTGAGGCCCGAGTTGCCGGCCGTGACCAGCCGCTCCATCGTGGCCACGACGTCATCGGCGGTGAACGGCGAACCGTCCTTCTGCCACGTGACGCCAGTGCGGAGCTTGAACGTCCAGACGGTGCCGTCGGCATTCGGCGTCCAGGAGAGCGCCAGCCCGGGCGCGATGTCCTTGCCGTTCGGATCGAGGGCGCACAGGAACTCGAAGCACTGAGCCGTGATGCCGTAGCCGCCGAGGTCCTGCATCGCGACCGGGTCGACCGAGACGGGCTTCTGGCTGGCCGACCTTGATGGTGCCACCGGCCGCGGCCGAAGCCGCAGCCGACGCCGATGCGGCGCGCGCTGGCAGCCGCGGTCGCTGTCGGTCCGGCCGACGCGGCGACGCTGGCGGCCACGCTCGGAGACGGGCTCGAGGACGAGCTGCAGGCGGCGATGATCGCGGTCATCGAGGCCATCGACAGGCCGATCACGGAGCCACGGGTGATGAATTCGCGACGGCTCAGGCGGCCGCCCATGAACGATTCGACGATGTCGAGCTGTAGTGGGGTCGAAGATCGTCGGACCTTGTCGACTTCGGAATAGTCCATCGTCCTGGTTCCTCCTCGGGCGAGACCACCTGATGGCGAGCACCTGCGCGGAACGCATCGATCGCGAATGCATCGCGCCGCCCGGACACCGAATCCTCCAGCCGGGTGACGGATGTGTCGGAACGGTACTGGCGGCCCACTCGACTGTCAACGAACTGCCGGGTTGCGCGTGAGTGATACTCCGTCCGTGCGCATCACCGGCATCCGGCTCGACCGCCTCGTCCTGCCGCTCGACCCTGCCTTCCCGGCCGCCTGGGACCCGGTCCCGCGGCGATCGTTCGCCGCGACCATCGTCCGGGTCGAGACCGACGAGGGCGTCGTCGGGATCGGATCGGGCGACTCGATGGACGGCTTCGAGGCCTACCAGCACCTGTTCGTCGGCGGCGACCCATTGGCCATCGCCCGGCACGTCCGGACGCTCGAGACCATCGACTTCCACGCCGGCCGCTACTGGCCGCTCGAGGTCGCGCTGTGGGACATCGTCGGCCAGGTCGCCGGCCTCCCGGTCGCGACGCTGTTCGGCGGTGCGAGCGAGGGCATCCCTGCATATGCGTCGTGCGGCATGCTGCTGGCCCCGGCCGCGCGTGCCGAATCCGCGCTCCGCCTCCGCGAGGAGGGGTTCGGCGCGCTCAAGATCCGGGTCGATCCGAACCGGCTGGAGGAGGGGATGGCCGCGGTCGCCGCGACCCGCGACGCCGTCGGCGACTCGATGGCGATCATGGTCGACCTCAACCAGGGTTGGCGGATGGCCGGCGACACGTCCCGCTCGCTCGATCCGGTCGCCGCCCGCGAGATCGCCGTGCGGCTGGCCGACCTCGGCGTCGTGTGGGTCGAGGAGCCGCTGGCCGGCACCGACCTGCGTGGCCTCGCCGCGCTTCGGGCGTCGGCGCCCGGCATCCGCGTCGCGGGCGGCGAGATGACCCGGACATTCACCGAGCTGGTCGTCCGCCGTCGAGGCCGACGCGTTCGACGTCTTCCAGCCCGACGTCGTGCTCGCCGCCGGGATGCTCCGCGGCCGGACGATCGCCGAGCTCGCGCTGGCGCGGAACCGCTGGTACACCCCGCACACCTGGACGAACGGGATCGGGCTGATGGCCAACCTGCACGTCGCGGCTGGAGTCGGCGGCGGGCCGTACATCGAGTTCCCATACGACCCGCCCGGCTGGACCCCGGAGCGGCGCGATTTCATGCTCGCCGAGCCGATCCGACCGGGCGCCGACGGGATCCTGCGCGTGCCGCCCACCCCTGGGCTCGGGTTCGTCCTGGACGAGGCCGCGCTGCGGCGGTTCGCCGCGTGACGACCGACGCGCCCGGCGGCACCCGCAGCGGAAGGGCAAAGCCCACCCTGGACGATTGGCTCGCGCGCGCGGCCGCGATCGCGCCACGGACCGAGCTGTTCATCGACGGCCGCTACGCGCCGGCCGCATCGGGCCGGACGTTCGACGACATCGCCGGGCGCGACGGCACGCGGATCGCGCAGGTCGCCGAGGGCGACGGCGAGGACGTCGATCGTGCCGTCGCCGCTGCTCGCCGCTCGTTCGACGACCGACGCTGGAGCGACCAGCCGCCGATGGCCCGCAAGCGCGTGCTGCTGCGCCTTGCCGAGCTCATCCGCGAGAACCTCGACGAGCTGGCGTTGCTGGAGTCGCTCGACGTCGGCAAGCCGATCCGCGACACGCTCAGGGTCGACATCCCGTCGGCAGCCACGACCTTCCAGTGGTACGCCGAGACGATCGACAAGGCATACGGCGAGATCGGCCCGACGGGCCCGGACGCCCTGTCGCTGGTGACCCGCGAACCGATCGGCGTCGTGGCGGCGATCGTGCCCTGGAACTACCCGATGATCATCACGGCCTGGAAGCTGGGCGCGGCACTGGCGACCGGCAACTCGGTCGTGCTCAAGCCCGCCAGCCAGTCGCCGCTGACCGCGCTCCGGCTGGCCGAGCTGGCCGCCGAGGCCGGGCTCCCCGACGGGGTCCTCAACGTCGTCACCGGCCCGGGCGCGGTCATCGGTCATGCGCTGGCGGTCCACCCGGGCGTGGACAAGGTCGCCTTCACGGGGTCCACCGAGGTCGGGAAGTCGCTGCTACGGGCCGTCGGCGAGTCGGACGTCAAGGCCATCTCGCTCGAGCTCGGCGGCAAGAGCCCGCAGGTCGTGCTGGCCGACGTCGGCGACCTCGAGGCGGCCGCGTCGGCGATCGGCTGGGGGATCTTCTACAACAGCGGCCAGACCTGTAACGCCGGCTCGCGGCTGGTCGTCCATCGCTCGATCCGCGAGGAGCTCGTCGAGCGCGTCGCGGCGCTCGGGCGGACGCTGGCGCCCGGCGAGCCGCTCGACCCGCGGACCCGGCTCGGCTCGATCGTGGACGATCGCCAGCTGGCCAAGGTGCTCGGCTACGTGGACCTCGGGCGCGCGGAGGGCGCGCGGGTCGTGTCGGGCGGCGAGCGCGTCCGGGAGGACAGCGGCGGCTACTTCGTCGAGCCGACGATCCTCGATGGCGTCGCCAACGACATGCGGGTCGCGCGCGAGGAGATCTTCGGGCCGGTCCTGACCGTCACCGAGTTCGACGACGAGGACGAGGCCCTCGCCATCGCCAACGACACGCCGTACGGGCTGGCGGCCGGCTTGTGGACGCGCGACGTCAACCGCGCCCATCGCCTCGCGCGCCGGATCCGGGCGGGCATCGTCTATGTCAACACCTTCGACACGGCCGACATCACCGTGCCGTTCGGTGGCTACAAGCAGTCGGGCTTCGGGCGCGACAAGAGCCTTCACGCGCTCGATGGCTACACCCAGCTCAAGACCACCTGGTTCGACCTCAGCTGGCGAGTAGCCGGATCTCGGATCCTCGGTCCGCCGCTCGACTGGGGCGGTACACTCCGTGTCCGCAGCGACGATATGTCACCGCGCATCGCGCATATGCAGGGTGGTTGCCATGACTGATCCGACGGGAACGGCGTCCGCGAACGCCGCGATGGATGAGACGGCCGATGGCGAGCCGACACAGGCCGAGATCGAGGCGTGGGCCGCCGCCGAGCGAGCGCGCCGCGAGGAATGGCTGAAGGGACCGTCCGCCGAGGAACGCGAGGCGTACGCGCTGCGACTCCGGCAGCGTCGCCTGGCGGATACGTTCGACGAAGGCGAGGCGATCCTGGCGGACAGCGTCCGACGAGGGATGCGGCTCGGGCGCGAGGGTCAGCTCGCCGCCGAGGGGGCGGTCGCCCTCATGTACCGGTTCTCACGACGAACGCTTGCCGAGCTGGTGAGGGCCGGTCGCGAATGGGAGGAGGAGACCTCCCTGCCCACGCGACGCCGGCGCGTCTCCATGGATGACGAGGGATCCTGAGGGCTCCAGCTCCGGGCAGTGGCTCCGGGTAGCGATCGAGTCTCGGCCTCGCGACCGTCGGTGCGCCATCGGCGCTGACCGCGACGAAACGACATGAGAACGCTGTTCAGGCACCCACGCCGGGTCTGGCGCGTCCTCTCCGTCTTCTTCCTCTTCTTCATCGCACCGGCCCTCCACCTGCCCGGTGGCGATCCTCGCCCCGGCCCGGTCCGGATGCGCCTGGCGTTCCAGAGCCTCGGCGGTGCCTGGATCAAGCTGGGCCAGATGCTCGCCCTTCGCTTCGACCTGCTGCCGGCGGCGTACTGCGACGAGCTGTTCAAGCTCCTGAACCAGGTCGAGCCGTTCGGGTACGCCGATGTCCGCGCGATCATCACGGAAGAGCTGGGTGCCGACCCCGAGGTGGTCTTCCGCTCGTTCAGCCACGCTTCGTTCGCGGCGGCATCCATCGGCCAGGTCCATCGGGCTGTGCTGCACAGCGGCGAGCCGGTCGCGGTCAAGGTCCAGCGCCCGGGCATCCGGACGACCCTGGCCGCCGACATCGCGCTGATGTACTCGACGACCCGGATCCTCGACTGGACCCACGTCTTCGGGGCCACCCGGAGTCGAGAGGTCATCGACGAGTTCGCTCGGTGGACGGCCGACGAGCTGGACTACCTGGTCGAGGCGAGGCAGGCGGTCCTGCTGTACCAGAACGCGCAGGGCGACAAGGTCGAGCGGATCGCCCGGGTCCACCGCGACTACACGACGTCGCGCGTCCTGACCACCGAGCTGATCGTCGGCATCCCGCTGATCGAGATCATGGTCGCCAAGCGCGAGGGCAACACCGCCTACCTCGAGGCTCTTGCCGCCCGCGGCCACGATCTGGACCGGATCGTCCGCAATCTCGACTGGAACATGCTCAACCAGGTCTACGTGTTCGGCTACTTCCACGCCGACCTCCACCCGGCCAACCTGTTCGTCCTGCCGGGCGACGCGATCGGCTACGTCGACTTCGGGATCGTCGGCCAGCTGCCCGATCGGGTCCGCGATTCCCTGACCCGCTACAGCTGGCTGCTGTTCCGGGGCGAGGTCGAGTCGGCCGTCCTGGAGCTGATGCGCTGGCTGGCGCCCGGCCCAGAGACCGATATCGCGACCACGCGCTGGCAGCTGATCCGCATCCATCAGGCGTTCCTGTACGACACGGTCGTGGACCGGCTGCGGACGACGGAGGAGGCGCCCGGTCCCGCTCGCCACGCGGAGAACCCCTACTCGAAGCTGGCCGTCGACATCCTCGAGACGATCCGGGTCCAGCAGCTGACGATGTCGTCGAGCATCGTCGGCTACCTGAAGATGCTGGTCACGCTCGGGACCCTGCGTCATTCGCTGGCGGTGGACTACGACCTGCAGGACAACGTCCGGCGCTTCGTCCGTCGCCTCGCACGCCAGCAGGGTATCGCCCTGCTCGATCCCCGCCGCACGTTCGACCGCCTGTATTCGGGCACCGGCCGGATCCAGCGAGCCCTCCAATTCCTCGAGTTCATCGAGGCACAGGAGCCGGTCATCACCGAGGCGACGACCATGCTGTTCGGCTACCGGAACCGGATCCGGCGGGTCAAGCGGCGGCTGATCGGCTTCGGGACGGCTGTCCTGGTGGTCGGCGCGCTGCTGTACATGGTGCTCGTCTTCCCCGACGACACGCGGCGGATCCTGCCCAAGGAGATGGATTACACGTGGTTCCAGCTGGGACTCCTGGCCGTCCTGCTGGTGCTTATCGTCAACCTGGTCAGGAACATGCGGAGCATGGGCGGTCCCGGGGCCGGGGATTAGGGCTCACTCCGCCCGGCCCGGCCCACGGCCGGGGTTCCGGCTAGAGTTGGGTCGCTGACGACGCACGCCGGAACGGCGGGCACAGGCACGACGTGCAGGAGGCCTGCGTGACGGACATGGACACGACCGCGGGCGAGGGGCTCCGACGTCGTCGGGGTGGCGGTCGTGAAGGCCATGCGCGGAACGCCGAGCCGCAACAGCCGCCGTGGCGGCAACCGAGGCTCCGCTTCCGCCCGACCGAGATCCTGTCGGCCGACGAGATCGAATCGATCCACCTGGGCTCGCTGCGCGTCCTGTCCGAGATCGGGATGGACTTCCTCGATGCCGATGCGCGCGAGGTCCTGCGTGCCGCGGGCGCCGAGACCACGCCCGACACGCTGCGTGTCCGGTTCGATCCGGCCATGGTCACAGAGCTGATCCGGACGGCGCCGTCGAGATTCACGCTCCACGCCCGCAACCCCGAGCGCAACGTCGAGCTCGGCGGCGACTGGGTCGCGTTCGGGACCGTCGGCAGCCCGCCGAACGTGGCGGACCTCGACCGTGGCCGCCGCATCGGCAACCGCGTCGACTACCAGAACCTGCTCCGGCTCGGCCAGTCGCTCAATGCCGTCCATTTCCTGTCGGGCTACCCGGTCGAGCCGGTCGACCTCCACCACAGCGTCCGCCATCTCCTGGCGTCGTACGACGCGCTGACCCTGATGGACAAGGCGGTCCACTGCTACAGCCTCGGCCGCCAGCGCAACATCGACGTCCTCGAGATGGTGCGGATCGCTCGTGGCGTGGATGCCGCGACCATCGACCGCGAGCCGTCGGTGTTCACGGTCGTCAACTCGAGCTCGCCGCTCCGGCTCGACGCGCCGATGCTCCAGGGGATCATGGAGTTCGCCGCCCACAACCAGATCGTGTGCATCACGCCGTTCACGCTGGCGGGGGCGATGGCGCCGGTCACCCTGGCAGGCGCCCTGGTCGAGCAGAACGCCGAGGCGCTGGCCGGGATGGTCCTGACCCAGGCGGTCAACCCGGGCGCCCCGGTCATCTACGGCGGCTTCACCTCGAACGTGGACATGCAGTCGGGAGCGCCCGCGTTCGGGACCCCGGAGGGCATGCGGACATCGATGATCGGCGGCCAGCTCGCCCGACGCTACGGCGTGCCGTATCGATCCTCGAACGTCAACGCCTCCAACGCGCTCGATGCGCAGGCCGCCTACGAGTCGGTCTTCTCGCTATGGGGCGCGATCATGGGCGGGGTCAACCTGGTCATGCACGGCGCCGGCTGGATGGAGGGCGGTTTGCACGCCAGCTACGAGAAGATGATCCTCGACGCCGAGCTGCTCGGGATGGTCGCCTCGTTCCTCGACCCGGTCGTCGTCGACGACGACACGATGGCATTCGAGGCGATGCAGCAGGTCGGCCCGGGCGGACACTTCTTCGGTGCCGAGCACACGCAGTCGCGCTATCGGACCGCGTTCCACAAGCCGATGCTCAGCGACTGGCGCAACTACGAGACGTGGCAGGAGGCCGGCTCGCCCGAGCTCCCGTCCAAGGCGAACCGGATCTGGAAGGAGCTGCTGGCGGCCTACGAGCCGCCACCGATGGACCCGGCCATCCACGAGGAGCTCGAGGCATTCGTCGCCCGTCGCGTCGCCGAGGGCGGCGTCCCGACCGACTATTGAACAGGCCAGGGAACGACTTCGGTCGAGGGGGTTGTCCAGATGAAGTCGTCGGCGCAGGTCGTCGTCATCGGTGGGGGCGTGGTCGGCGCCAGCGTGCTGTATCACCTGACGAAGGCGGGCTGGACCGACGTCATGCTGCTCGAGCGGCGCGAGCTGACGGCCGGCTCGACCTGGCATGCCGCGGGCGGGATGCACACGCTCAACGGCGACCCGAACGTCTCGAAGCTGCAGCAATACACCATCCAGCTGTACGAGGAGATCCAGCGGATCAGCGGCCAGGACTGCTCGATCCACCTGCCCGGCGGGCTGATGCTGGCCGACACCGAGGTCCGGATGGACTTCCTGCGGATGGCCGTCGCCCGTGGCCGCTACCTCGGGATGGACCTCGAGCTGATCTCGTCGAAGGAGGCGGCCGACCTCTTCCCGCTGCTCGACCCGCAGTACTTCGTCGGAGCCCTGTACGACCCGGTCGAGGGTCACGTCGACCCGACCGGCGTGACCCGCGCCTACGTCAAGAGCGCGCAGATCGCCGGCGCCGAGGTCCACCAGCACACGCCGGTCGTCGGCCTGTCGCAGCGCCCGGACGGGACGTGGGACGTGCGCGTCGAGAGCGGCGATGTGATCCACGCCGAGCACGTCGTCAACGCCGGCGGCCTGTGGGCGCGCGAGGTGGGCCGCATGGTCGGCATCGAGCTGCCGGTCCTCGCCATGGAGCACATCTACCTCATCACCCAGGACATGCCCGAAGTCGCCGACCACGTCGCGAAGACCGGCCACGAGATGCCGATGGCGCTCGACTTCGGTGGCGAGATCTACATCCGCCAGGAGGGCGGGGCGATGCTGCTCGGGACGTACGAGCAGGCGTGCGTCCCGTGGTCGCCGCGCGCGACGCCGTGGGACTTCGGCTCGCAGCTGCTCAAGCCGGACATGGATCGGATCACGCCGGAGCTCGAGGTCGCGTTCAAGCACTACCCGGCGATGGGCACGACCGGGATCCGGCGCATCGTCAACGGGCCGTTCACGTTCTCACCGGATGGGAATCCGCTGGTGGGACCGATCCGCGGCCTGCGGGGCTTCTGGGTCGCTTGCGGGGTGATGGCCGGGCTGTCACAGGGCGGCGGCGTCGGACTGGCGCTGGCGACCTGGATGACCGCCGGCGATCACGGCGACTCCGGGATGGATATCTGGGCGATGGACGTCGCCCGCTACGGCGACTACGCGACGCTGGCGTACACGAACGCCAAGGTCCAGGAGAACTACCGCCGCCGGTTTCGGATCACCTTCCCGAACGAGGAGCTGCCGGGTGCGCGGCCACTGCTGACGACGCCGATCTACGACCGGCTGACGGCCGCCAATGCGGTCTGGGGCGCGACGTTCGGCCTCGAGCACGCCCTGTGGTTCCAGGAGAAGGGGCTCGAGCCGAAGGAGGAGGTCACCTTCCGCCGCTCGAACGCCTGGTCGCAGGTCGCCGCGGAGGTCGCCGCGGTGCGCGAGCGGGTCGGCATGACCGAGATCTCCAACTACGCCAAGTACCGGGTGACGGGCCCGGGAGCCGAGGCGTGGCTGTCCTCGTTGCTGACGGCTCGGATGCCGGCGCCGGGGCGGATCACGCTGACGGCGATGCTCAACGATGCGGGCCGCATCGTCGGGGAGTTCACGGTCGCGCGCGCGAGCGACGCCGACGAGTTCTACCTGTTCGGGTCGCTGCCGGCCGAGGTCCACCACTCGCGCTGGTTCCGCCATCACCTGCCGGCCGACGGGTCCGTGCGGTTCGAGGTGGTTGGCCTCGGGCTGGTCGGGTTGTCGGTCGCGGGTCCGCGCTCGCGCGACGTCCTCCAGTCGATCGCGCCCGACCTGGACCTGGCGACCGAGGCGTTCCCGTTCATGACGTTCCGGCAGGTCGACCTGGGGATGACGCCTGTCCACCTCGCGCGGATCAACTATGCCGGCGACCTCGGCTACGAGCTGTGGGTCGCGCCGCAGTACCAGCGCGAGCTCTTCGACCGGATCGTGGCGGCCGGCGAGCCGTTCGGCCTGCGGCTGTTCGGGATGCGTGCGCTCATGTCGCTGCGGCTCGAGAAGAGCTACGGGACGTGGTTCCGCGAGTACCGGCCGATCTACACGCCGCTCGAGGGTGGGATCCCGCGCTATCTCAAGCTCGATCACGAGTTCATCGGACGGGTCGCGCACGAGGCCGAGGCGGCCGCCGGCGGTCCGAAACGTCGCCTCGTGGCGTTCGTCGTCGAGCCCGACCCGGACGACCCGGCCGACGTCATCGGCGACGAGCCGATCTGGCACGACGGGGCGGTCGTCGGCTGGGTGACCTCGGGCGGTTACGGGCACCACGTCGGGAAGTCGATCGCGCTGGGGTACGTGCCGACCGAGCTGGCCACCGCCGATGGACCGGGCGGCGAGGGTTTCGAGATCGAGATCATCGGGCTGCGGCGGCCTGCCCGGCTGCAGCCCGAGCCGCTGTTCGACCCGCAGGGCCTCCGGATGCGCCAGTGACCGACCCCGTGGCGGCCGGTGGCGGCCGGATCGTCGTCGACGGGCGACCGGTCGCGTTCGAGGCGGGCGACTCGGTGGCGGTCGCCATCGTGCGTGGGGGCGAGGTGCCCGGGCGCGGCGGGACGCTGTGCCTGGCCGGCGACTGCGGCAACTGCCTGGCGGAGGTCGACGGCACCGCGTACGTCCGGACCTGCCAGACGCAGGCACGACCGGGGTTGCGGGTCGCGCGGCATCCGGCCGGGGCGAACCCGCCACTCCCCGTGGTGGCCGCGGCCGACCTGACCGCGACGCCGCTGCCGGCGAGGGTCGATCTCGACCACCTCGAGATCGACGTGGCGGTCATCGGCGGAGGTTCGTCCGGCCTCGCCGCGGCCGCCGAGGCGGAACGTGCCGGCAAGTCGGTCCGCGTCCTCGACGCACGGGCCGGCGACGAGGTGGTCGCGATCTACCCCGGCTCGATGATCGTCGTCCGAACCTCTCACGGCATGCTCCATCTCCACCCGCACGAGATCGTCGTCGCGACGGGCGCGGCCGAGATCCACCCGGTCTGCCCGGGCAACCGGCTGGCCGGGCTCGTGACCGGGCGTGCCGCCGAGAAGCTGCGCGCCGCCGGCGTGGACATGGGCCGGGTCGTCACGGTCGATGCCAACCCGGTCCGCTTCGAGGGCGAGGCCGGCCGTGTGACGGCCGTGGTGACGACCGATCCGGCGAGCGGCGCCGAGACGACGACGCCGGCCGACACCGTCGTCGTCGACCTGGGCCTCGCGCCGCGCGACACTCCTCGCGCGGATGGCGGGGTCCGTGCCCGTCACCGTCGTCGGCGACGCTGCCACGGACCAGCCCCTCCCGCCGCCGCCGAGCGAAGGCGTCGTCTGTGGCTGCATGGGCACGACCGTCGCCGACCTCGCCGACGCGTGGGATCGGGGATTCACCGAGCTCGAGCTGCTCAAGCGCGCAAGCCAGGCCTGCCTGGGTCCGTGCCAGGGTGGTGCCTGCCTGCCGAACGTCCGGTCGTGGATCGCGGCGCGGACCGGCGAGGTCCCCGCGCCCTTTACCGCGCGCCCGGCCACCCGCCAGATCACCCTGGCCGAGGCAGCCGCCGACGGGCTACGTCGACGCCTTCCGCAAGACCCCGCTCCACGACGAGCACCTCGCGGCCGGCGCGCGGATGGACCGGTTCGGTGGCTGGTGGCGGCCATGGCACTACGGCGACGCGGTCGCCGAGTACTGGGCGGTGCGCGAGGGCGTCTCGATCGGCGACGTGAGCACCCTCGGCAAGCTGGTCGTCTCCGGGCCGGACGTCGTCGAGCTCCTCGAGCGGCTGTACCCGTGCCACGTCGCGGACATCAAGCCCGGCCGCTCCCGGTACGCCCTCCTGCTCAACGAGCGCGGCCACGTGATGGACGACGGGATGATCCTGCGCGAGTCGGAGACCCGGTTCGTGCTCACATTCACGTCCGGTGGTGCGGCCAACGCCGAGATGTGGGTCCGCGACTGGATCGACGAGTGGGGCCTCGACGTCCACGTCCTCGACCGGACGATGTCGCTCGCCGCGATCAACGTCACGGGTCCGCTCGCCGGCGACCTCCTGCAGCCGCGCCGGGCTGGCCGATCCGCCCCGCTTCCTCGGCCACGTCCACGCCGACATCGCCGGCGTCCCGAGCCACGTCATGCGCCTGTCGTTCACCGGCGAGGCCGCCTTCGAGCTCCACCACCCGATCGACCGCTCGGTCGAGCTGTGGCGTGGGCTCCTCGACCTCGGCGCCGATATGGGCATCCGGCCGCACGGGCTCCAGGCGCTGTTCGGGCTGCGGCTCGAGAAGGGCCACGTCATCGTCGGGATGGACACCGAGCTCGACACCACGCCGCGCCGGCTCGGGATGGACTGGGCGGCGCGGATGGACAAGCCGCGGTTCATCGGCCGGGCTGCCCTCGAGCGGACCGCCAAGCTCCCCGACGAGCGGCGCTGGCTCGGGTTCACGATGCCGGGAACGGCTCCGGTCGAGGGCGCGCCGATCTGGGCGGGCGGCGAGGTCGTCGGCAACGTGACCGGGAGCTGGACCTCACCGCTCCTGGGCAAGGCGCTGATGCTCGGCTGGCTGCGCCGGACGCCGTTCCCCGACAAGGTCGAGATCGACGGTCGCGAGGCGGTCGTCACGCCGACCCCGTTCTACGACCCGGAGGGCCACCGTGCGCGCGCTTGAGCCACGGCCGGGCCTGCGCGTCGTCGCCGACCCGGCGGCCCTCGACACCGCCCGCTGGCAGGGCGACGACGTGACGGTCCTGCGTTTCGCGCCCGACGACGCGTTCGCGCATCGGTGCCGACGCCGTCGATGTCGACGACGAGCACGCGATCGTCGAGCCGGAGGCGGGCTTCTCCGGCGCATGGGTCGACATCGGCGACGTCTCTCATCACCTCGAGTGGTCGCTGCCGGACGAGCGGCCGGCGCTCGCCCAAGGCTCGATCGCCGGCGTCCCGGCGAAGCTGTGGCTCCCCGACGACGGGCCAGTGCCTGCTGCTGACCGCCACGGCCTACGCGGACGAGCTGGCAGAGCCGCCTCCGATGAGCGCCTACACCGACACGCTCCCCGAGATCCGCTGGCCGGACGGCCCGCCGAAGAAGTCGTACGACGTCGTGATCATCGGGGGCGGCGGGCACGGCCTGTCGACGGCGTACTACCTCGCGACTCGACACGGGATCACGAACGTGGCGGTCCTGGAGGCCGACTACATCGCATCGGGCAACACCGGCCGCAACACCACGATCATCCGCGCGAACTACGGCATCCCCGAGGCGATCCGCTTCTACCAGCACTCGCTCGAGCTGTACCAGGGCCTCGAGGCGGAGACCGGCGCGGACATCCTGTTCCAGACCAAGGGCATCTTCTGGGTCGCTCACACCGAGACGGCGATGCGGACCGAGCGTGCGCGGGCACAGATGAACACGGCCTGTGGCGCGAAGACGTTCATGCGGACCCCGGCGGAGATCAAGGAGCTCGTTCCGCAGATCGACCTGACCGGCGGCGGCCGTTACCCGGTGCTGGGGGCGTCGCACCACGTCGAGGGCGCCACGGCCCGCCACGACCGGGTCGCCTGGGCGTTCGCCTCGGGCGCGTCGCGGCGCGGCGTCGAGATCCACCAGCACACGCCGGTGACCGGGCTCCTCCGCGACGGCGACGGCGGCCGGGTGGTCGGGGTGGAGACCGCACACGGACCGATCGCCGCGGGTGTGGTCCTGTCCGCCGTCGGTGGTCGCGTGACCGCGATGGCCGCGAAGGCCGACGTCCGGCTGCCGGTGCGGACCCACCCGCTGCACGCGTTCGTCACGAACGACTACGCGCAGGGCTTCGGCCCGATCCTCGCCAGCACCGAGCTCGCCTGCTACGTGTCGCAGACCGAGCGCGGCCAGATGCTGATCGGCGCCGAGTTCGACTCGCAGCCGTCGTACTCGCGCCAGTCGTCGTTCGCGGCGCTGCGGAGCTATTCGTACAAGATCACCCGGCTGCTGCCGTTCCTGCGCGAGCTGCGCATCCTGCGGACGTGGGCCGGCATCTGCGACATCTCGGCCGACTACTCGCCGATCATGGGCGCCACCGGCGTCGACGGCTTCCTGGTCACGACCGGCTGGGGGACGTGGGGCTTCAAGGCGATGCCGGCGGGCGGCGAGGGGATGGCCGAGCTGATCGCCACGGGCCGGCCGCCGGCGTTGATCGCGCCGTTCGCGCTGGACCGCTTCCGGCGCGACCACGTGTTGGCCGACCAGGGCTCGGCGGGGACGCGCTGATGCTGTGGCTCGATTGCCCGCGCTGCGGTCGCCGTCCGCTCGACGAGTTCACGTTCGGCGGCGAGCGCCGCCACGTGCCCGACTGGATCACCGACCCCGACGAGCGCGACTTCGACGACGTCTGGATCCTCGAGAACCCCGACGGCGTGACGACCGAGCGCTGGTTCCACGCCGCGGGCTGCCGCCGCTGGCTGACGGTCCGCCGCGACACCTCGACCGACACCGTCGTGGAGGTCGTCGCGTGACCCGCCTGGCCGACCGCCAGATCGAGATCGTCCTGCGCAATCGCGTGTTCTTCGGGGTCGGGGCGATCGAGCGACTCCCCGAGCTGGTCGTCTCGGCCGGCGGCTCGCGGGTGTTCGTCGTGACCGACCCGGGCGTCCGCGGCTCGGGCGTGGTCGATCGCGTCCTCGGGGTGCTGGCGGCGAGCGGGCTCGAGGCCGGCGTGTTCGGTGACTGCGAGCCGAACCCTGGCGCATCGACCGTCGAGAACGGCGCGGCGGCCCTGCGCGAGTTCGGGCTGGACGGCACGGTCGTGGTCCCGGTCGGTGGCGGCTCGTCGATGGACACGGCCAAGGCGCTCGACCTGCGAGCCGCCAACGACCTGCCGGTCTGGGAGCTCGAATACGACGGTCCCGACCTGACCCCGGGCCGGCCGCTGGTCGCGGTCCCGACCACCGCGGGGACCGGCGCCGAGACCAACTCGTTCGCCGTCATCACCGACGAGGCGGCCGGGCGCAAGGGCTACATCGGCCATCCGTCGCTTCTTCCGGTGGCGACCATCCTCGACCCGATGCTGACCGTCGGCCTGCCGCCGGCCGCGACCGCCGCGACCGGCATCGACGCGATGACCCATTCGCTCGAATCGCTGCTGTCGGCCAACCCGAACCCGTTCGCCGAGATCGACGGCACTCGGGGTCATCCGGACCGTGGGGGAGTGGCTCCGGGCCGCGGTCGCCGACGGCTCCGATATCGAGGCGCGCTCGCAGATGCTGGTCGCCTCGCACCTGGCGGGCGTCGGCCAGGCCAGCGGCACGGGTGTGGGCCTCGTCCACGCGCTGGGCCACTCGATCGGGACCCGTGGCAAGGTCGCCCACGGGACCGCGCTGGCGACCGTCCTGCCCGAGGTCCTGCGCTTCTACCTCGGGACCCGCGATCGCGAGCTCGCGCTGGTCGGGATCGCGCTCGGCGTGGCGTCATCCGCGGAGCCCGTATCGACCGCCGCCACTGCGGCCATCGGCGCCATCGACCAGCTCCTGCGTGATGTCGACCAGCGACCGAGCCTGCGACGCCTGGGCCTGGCCGAGGACGCCGCCATCGACCAGCTCGTCAGCGACACCATCGACGACGCCGGCCATCCGCAACTCCCCGCGCCTGCCGACCCCGGTCGAGGCGCGCGAGATCCTGGTCTCTGTCGCGGGCTAGCCCGCTCGCACGTCTGGTCGAACCGCGGGAGGCGTCGCGTCAGAGGAGCGGGACGACCTCGCCGATCAGGCGCTCCAGCGTTTCTGTGTCGTACGGCGCCGGCTGCTCGGAGATGACGGTCCGGAAGCCGAGCTCGACGTACGGCCGCAGGCGATCGGCCAGCTGCTCCGCGGTCCCGTTCCAGAACGTCGAGTCGTTCTCGACGTTGGCCAGCGGCGTCTTGTTGTGGGCCATGGCCGCCTTCCAGACCTCGATCGCCTCGGCTTCGGTGTCGCGGATGGTGGCCTTGATCCCGAGCGTCATCTCGATCTCGGCGAAGTCGCGCCCGACGGCGGCGCAGTGCTCGCGGAGGACGTCGACCTTGTGGGCGATCACGTCGAGCGGACCCATCCCGTTCCACATGTCCGCGTAGCGGGCGACGGTCCGGAGGGTCTTCTTCTCGCCGCCGCCGCCGATCATGATCGGCAGGTGCTTCTGGACCGGCAGCGGGCTTTGCCGGAGGTCGTCGAAGGCGTAGCGGCCGCCGGGCGCGGACGTCACCGACTCGCCATCGAGCATCCGCCGCATCGCCCCGACCGATTCGTCGAGCCAGTCGAGGCGCTGGCCGAAGCCGGTCCCGAACTCGATGCCGTGGGCGGTGTGCTCGGGCTCCATCCACGCACCGCCGATGCCCAGGATGGCCCGGCCGCCGCTGGCGTGGTCGAGCGTCGTGACGGTCTTGGCGACGACTCCCGGGTTGCGGAAGGTGTTCGCGCCGACCAGCAGGCCGAGCCGCGTCTGTTCGGTCTCGCGCGCCCACGCGTTGAGCAGCGACCAGCCCTCGAAGATCGGCTGGTACGGGTCGCCGAAGATGGCGTAGAGGTGGTCCCACGTCCAGAGATGGGCGTAGCCGAGGCGGTCGACGAGCTTCGCGCCTTCGAGCATCTCGTCCCAGGACGCCGCCTGGCTCCAGAGCAGGATCCCGAGCTTGACATCGGACATGGGCGGGGCCTCCGAGGTCGGTCAGTGAGACCCCGAGTGTAGGCGTGTGGTCAGGGCAGCGTGGCGATGTGCTTCGCCTCAGGCGTTGTCGAGCTCGCGGTCGACGGCTCGGAGGATGAACCGCGCGGCCTCGGCGCTCTTGCCACCGAGCTTCTGATCGTCGTCCTGCTCGAGGGCGAGCATCAGGTCGCCGAGGTACTGGTCCATCGCCGGCGTCCGCGACAGGTCGCCCGCGTCGAACGCCGCTTCGAGCCGCGCGACTGCCGCGCGGGCGTTGTCGACGGTGTGGCCCTTGGCCGCGATCAGCTCGCGGACCTCTGCGCGTGCCGCGTCGGCCGCGGCTCCCTGGGTCGTCATCGCCACCTCCCGAGCGTCCGCCGCAACCGATCCGACGGCCCGGCCGCCAGGGTGACATCGCCGGTCGCGGGCAGCGCGTCTGTGGTGGCGGCCATCTCCGCGATCTCCGAGACCGGCCCGACCTCGGCGACCGTCGCTGCCGCCTCCGGCGCCGCCGTCCTCGATCCCGCATCGCGCCGTGCCCGCCAGTCGGACTCGAGGACGCTCATCGCCAGCTCGTCCCACCAGCGGTCGTCGCGCCAGATCGACTCGCGCGAGCGGCCCTCGATCACGAACCCGCAGCGGCGATAGGCGCGGATCGCGCGCTCGTTGAACTCGAACACGAACAGGGCGATCCGGTGCAGGCCCGAGCGTGCCGAACGCGTGGTCGAGCATCAGCTGCGTCGCCTCGGTGCCGTAGCCGCGGCCCCACACGTCCGTCTCGCCGATCGTGATGTGGTACAGCGCGGACCCGTTCTCGCCGTCGAGCTGGCTGAAGGCGCAGGTCCCGACGAGCCGGTCGGTCGTCTGCTCGTGGACCGCCATCGCCAGCGCGTCGGGCCCGACGACCCGGGCCGCGAAGAAGCGCTCGATCTCCTCGGGGCGCATCGGGGTGTCCTGGTAGCGCGCCAGCCGGGCGATCTCCGGGTCGGCGTACCAGCGCAGGAACGCGCCGATGTTCTCCGGGACGTGGCGGCGCAGGACGACCCGAGTGCCGGTCAGGGTCTCGGGGAACCACGTCCGCTGCACCATCTTCGGCACGGTATACCATCGTCCGATGCGTCGCTGGAGCGAGCTCGCCGAGCGCCTCGCGGCGACGACCCGGACCTCCGAGAAGACGGCGATCCTCGCCGACTACCTGCGCGAGCTGTCGCCCGCCGAGCTGCCGATCGCGGCCGTCTTCCTGACCGGCCGGCCGTTCGCCGAGGCCGACCAGCGGGCGACCGGTCTCGGCTGGGCGGCCATCGCCACGACCGTGACCTCGCTCGGAAACGTGCCCCGCGCGGCGCTCGGCGAGGCCTACGACCGCTCGTCCGACCTCGGCATCGCCGTCGCCGATGTGCTGCGCGAGGCCGGCCACGAACCGCCGCCCGGAGGTGAGCCCGACGCTCCCCGAGGTGGCCGCCGCGTTCGCCGCGATCGAGCAGGCGTCCGGGCCGGCCCGCAAGTCGGCCATCCTGCGCGACCTGCTCGAACGGGCCGACCCGCTGACCGCCAAGTACATCGTCAAGGTGCTCGGCGGCGAGCTGCGGATCGGGCTTCGCGAGGGCCTGGTCGAGGCCGCCATCGCGCGGGCCTTCGACCGGCCGCTCGACGACGTCAAGTGGGCCGGGATGCTGGTCGGCGACGTCGGGCAGCTGGCCGCCCTCGCTCGCGATGACGCCCTCGCGAGCGCCTCGCTCGCCCTGTTCCACCCGCTCAAGTTCATGCTCGCGTCGCCGGCCGAGGACGCCGCCGAGATCGTGGCCCGGCTCGGCCCGGAGGTCTGGGTCGAGGACAAGTACGACGGCATCCGGGCCCAGCTCCACAGCGCGGCCGCGAGGTCCGCCTCTACTCGCGCGACCTCCACGACGTCAGCTCCGGCTACCCCGAGATCGTCGGCGCAGCCGAGCGCTGCCGTGGGACGGCATCCTCGACGGCGAGATCCTCGCCTGGCGCGACGGCGTCGTCCTGCCGTTCATCGCGCTCCAGGCGCGGCTCGGCCGGAAGACGCCGTCCGCCGCGATCCAGGCCGAGGTCCCGGTCATCTTCGTCGCGTTCGACGCGCTCGCGGTCGGGCGCCGGCGGCGACGAGCCGGTCGAGCCGCTCCTGCGCGAGCCGCTGACCGAGCGCCGGGCTCGGCTCGATGCGCTCGAGCTGCCGCTCGCCCTCGACGGCGGCCGTTTCGCTCGCTCGCACCTGACGACCGCGGCCGACGCGGACGCGGTCGAGGCGGCCTTCGTCGAGGCCCGCGCCCGCCGCAACGAGGGCCTGATGGTCAAGGACCCGCACAGCACGTACTCCCCGGGCCGCCGCGGGCTCGGCTGGCTGAAGATGAAGAAGGCGCTCGCGACCATCGACTGCGTCGTCGTCGGCGTCGAGGTCGGCCACGGCAAGCGCCACGGCGTGCTGTCGGACTACACGTTCGCGGTCCGCGACACCGAGCACGACAAGCTGGTCAACATCGGCAAGGCCTACAGCGGCCTGACCGACGCCGAGATCGCCGAGATGACGCGCTGGTTCGAGGCGCACACGATCGCCCGCTACGGCCGCTACCACCAGGTCGAGCCGACGGTCGTGGTCGAGATCGCCTTCGACGTGATCGTCCGCTCGAACCGGCACGGGTCGGGGTTCTCGCTGCGGTTCCCGCGGATCGTCGCCCTGCGACCGGACAAGACGGTCGGATGAGATCGACACGGTCGAGACGGTGACGGCGCTGTACGAGGGCTTGCAGCACGGATCCGAGCTGCTCGTGACTGCCGGGTCACGGTCCCGTTCGGGGTCGGGGTCAGGGTCGGGTCGGGCCGGTATCGGGGTCGGGGTCGCTCGGGCTCGGCGCTCCGGGCCGCGGGTCACGCGGTCGCGGTCCGTCGGCCGCAGGCCCGTCAGCCGCGTCGATCGTGGCCGCTGGGCTCCGTTGGCCGCTCGGGCCGTTTTGTGACAGATGCACGTCAGGCGAGCGCAAGTCACGAATCGATGGTCAGATGCACGTCGGGTGACACATCTGTCACAGAAGCGCGATGCGCGGGGCAACGGCTTCCAAGCGTGGTCCTGAGCCGGAACTGCTGCGAGTCCTGACCAACGCTCGTGTGACGAGCATCTGACACATTTCGGGCGCCGGACGGGCCGTTCGCACGCGGGGGCGATCGCCGGCCGCGCCCGGCCCCGCGCTGGCACGGCTCGCCGGCCACCGCGGCCCAGACCCGCGCCGGCATGGCCGCGGCCGCGGCCGGGCCACCCGCGGCCCAGCCAGCCCGGCCGCCCGCCGCCCGCGGCCCGCCCGCTCGGCCCCTACCGGTCGACCGGCAGGTCCAGCCGGTTGCCCCAGTCGGACCAGCCGCCGTCGTAGACGGCGACGTCGTCGTGGCCGAGCAGCGTGAGCACGAACGCGAGCTTCGCCGCCGCGATCCCCGAGCCGTCGTAGCAGACCATCCGCCGGCCGCGGACGACGTTGGCGCGGTGGAGCTGGTCGCGCAGCTCGCCGCCGTCGCGCAGGCGCTGGCCGCCCGGCTCGCTGGTCGCCCCGACCGGGACGTTGACCGCGCCCGGGATGTGGCCGAGCCGCTTGGTGTTGCCCTCGTAGCCGTGGTACTCGGCCGGCGCCCGCGCGTCGAGGAGCGTGACGTCGGGCGACCCGAGCAGGCCGCGCACGTCGGGCGTCGTCAGCCGCATCCGGTTCGGGCCGCGGACCGTGAAGGCCGGACCGCCCGGATCGGGCTGTGCGTTCGAGACCTCGCGTCCCTCGCCGATCCACGCCGGGAAGCCGCCGTCGAGGACCCGGACCGACTCGAGGCCGTAGGCCAGGAAGCTCCACCAGGCCCGTGCGGCGAACAGTCCCTGGCTGTCGTCGTAGACCACGACGGTCGTCCCGTCGGCGATGCCGACCTCGGCCGCCAGGGCCGCCATCCGGTCGGGCCCGACGAGCAGGATCGTCTCGCCGTGGTCGCCCTCCTCGACGAGGTCGAGTCCGCCAGTCGACGAGCGCCGCGCCCGGGATGTGGCCGCTCGCGTGGACCGCCGGGGCGCTTCCGTCCGGCCGCCAGCGGAGGTCGAGGACCCGGATCTCGGGCCGGTCGATGTTGTCGGCGAGCCATTCGGTGGTGGCCAGGAACTCCGGTCGGGCCAGGCCACTCATGCTCGGTATCATACGGCCGTGGTCGCGCCCTTCACCCCGGATGCCGAGAAGCTGGCGGCCGTCCGGACGGCGCTGCCGGCCCTCGCGGCGGGGATCTACCTCAACACCGGATCGGTCGGTCCGCTGCCCGCCGAGACGGCCGCGGCGATGGCCGAGGCGGAGGCCCGCGAGCGCGATGTCGGCCGGGCGCACCCCGACGACTTCGACGACTTCCTGCAGCGGATGGCCGAGGCGCGGGCGGGCGTCGCGGCCGTGCTCGGGACCGATGTCGGCGTCGATCGCGCTGACCCACGCCACGACCGACGGGATGAACGCCGCGACCCTGCTGCCCGACTGGCGACGCGGCGGACGCGCGGTGACCACCGCCCATGAGCACGCCGGGGCGACCGGCTCGCTCATCGCCCTGCGCGACCGGATGGGCATCGAGGTCACCTTCGTGGACGCCGGCGACGACGGCGACGATGACCGGACGCTCGCCGCGTTCGACGCTGCGATCACGCCCGACACCCGCCTGGTGTCGATCTCGCACGTGACGTACACGACCGGGGCCGTCATGCCCGTCGCCCGGATCGCCGAGCTGGCGCATGCCCGCGGGGCACTCGTGGTCGTGGACGGTGCGCAGGCCGCCGGCGCCATCCCGACCCGGATGGACGAGCTCGGGGCGGACCTGTACGCGGTCGCCGCCCAGAAGTGGCTGCTGGGACCGGAGGGCATGGGCGCCCTCGTACGTCGATCCGTCGCGGATCGGCGACCTCATCCCGGCGTTCGGCGGCTGGTTCAGCTTCGAGCGCATCGACTGATCTCGGCGACGCCACCTGGTGGCCCGACGCGCGACGGTTCGAGGCCAGCGGCTACCACCACCCGTCGGTCGTCGGCATGGCCCGCTCGATCGGCTGGCTGTCGATGTACGTCGGGCTGGACTACGTCCACCGGCGGGGGACCGCGAGCGCGGCCGCGGCGGCGGCGCGCCTGGCGGGGATCCCGGGCGTGACCGTGCTGACCCCGTCACACGCGATGGCGACGCTGGTCACGTTCCGGATCGCCGGCTGGCCGGCAGGGCGGCGCTCGACGAGCTCGAGTCGCGCGTGTTCGCCATCGCCCGGACGATCGAGTCGCTCGACGCGCTCCGGATCAGCGTCGGCTTCTTCACCTCCGACGAGGAGATCGAGCGCTTCGCCGAGGCTGTCGCCTTGCTGGCCGCGCATACGCCCGACACGCTTCCCCGACGTCGCGGCCTGACGATCCTGGGCGAGGGATGACCGGCCGGCGCGATCCGGCGACGCTGCCGAAGCGGCGCTCGTGGGCCGAGATCCGCTGGCGCCAGTTCCGCAATGCGCCGCGTCCGGTCGTCCGGGCCGTCGCCGCGAGTCTCAGCGTGGCGATCGTGCTGGCCCTCGCGTACCTCGCATACGACGTCGCCCTCAGTCGCGGGGCAGTGCTGCCGGGCGGCGACCTGCGCACGCTGGCCGTGGCGGTCTACGTCGCCCTGGTCCTGCTGATCGGGACCGTCGTGACCTACCTGATCGTGCCGCAGCCGACCGGCTCCGGGTCGGTGGTGCGCCGGAGCGGCTGGAGCGCCGCGCTCGGGTTCTTCGCCGCCGTCCCGATCGCCTATCTCGTCCTGGTCGTCGCGGTCCAGATCATCCGGCCGCTCCTCGGCTGAGTCGGCCGCGGACTGGTGACGTGAAGCACCACAACGCACGCCAGGCCATAGAAGGGACTGTTCCACGGGGCCGGATTCGCGGTACGCTCTGCCGGCACTCTTCACCGGCTGGCTCGGATATCCGATCCACGACCGGCATCGGTTCCTAGGGACTTGCGCGTGTCCACCGACGAACAACATGTCGCCCTGCCACAGCTGTACGGCGCGCCGGCCTACGCCCGGCCGACGGCCGCCGTCCCTGCCACCGAGCGACCGTTCGACCCTGACGAGCTCCCGATCGAGGCGCTGCTGACCGACGAGGAGCGCGAGTTCACCTCGACACTCCCGCCGCGCGCCTACGCACCGGGCGGGGTGAGGCTCGGCCTGCAGACGCAGACCACGACGACGGACGCGGGCGGGCGGTCGCGATCGCGGTCGTTCGGTCTGCGAACCATCACCGGACGGATCTTCGGCGGGAACTGACGATCCGGGCCGCCCGCGCGGACGGGTGTAGCATCGCCCGCGTTGGGGGAGTAGCTCAATCGGTCAGAGCGGCGGGCTTATATCCCGCTGGTTCCAGGTTCGAGTCCTGGCTCCCCTACCAGACCTCCCGATGCCGGTCGAGCCGCCGGTCAGCGGCGTCGCGGTCGCGCTCGCCGCGCGGATCCGGTCGAGCAGGCGATCTCGCCGGCCGGCCGTGAGGCTCCGCTGACCCGGCAGCGACTCGAACCAGGCCGGGATCTGCTCCAGCGCCGATGACCGCGCACAGCGCTGAGCGAGGGATGCTGCGGTCGGCCGTGACCAGCACGGCGTAGACGCGGACGACGAACTCCAGGTCCCCGCTCGTCAGCCAGTGCCGGACCCGATCCGCGTCGCGGGTGACGCGATCGACCGGGGATTCGATCGGGACCCAGCCGTTCGGGGTGCGTCGCTCCCAGGAATACCCCGTCGGCCGGACGACCTCGTGCGGTCCGAGCTCATGGACGACGACGACGCCGAACGGCCCGACCACCAGCTCGGGGACCGGCCGGCCGTCGTCCGGCACGACGCCGGTGGTCACGACGATCTCGTTCCCGAGGTCGGACAGCATCCGGGTGACCGACGGGCGGGTCGGCGACGCGGTCCTGACCGTGGCGACGGTCGCTGCCAGCCGGTTCGTCCCCGCGATCGATAGGACACGCTCCGACGACGAGCGCGAGCACCCAGACGAACACCGCCACGGCGAGACCCGCTCGACCCGCTGCCGGCGGACGGGACGAGGCGCGGGACGAGGGGGGTCTCGATGACGACCAGGGCGAACCCGAGCCCGACCGCGACGAGCGTGGCGCCGAACAGGGTCCCGACCGACGAGGGTACCCAACCGCTGGGTCGGACCGGAGGCGGAGATGGTCTGCATGGCGACCATGCTGGGGGCCCTGCCGGCCGCGGCCAATGACCATTCCGGGTCAACCGGACGACGACGGTCGGACCAGTCCCCCGACCAGACCGCACCGGACCGGCCAGGCGCGGTGGCAGGACGCACCGCGAATGTCCGATCCGGCTCCGGACGGCTGGGTCCACACGGCTGGCTCCACCCGGACCCACGTACCATTGCCCGCCGCCTCGCGGCCGGACATCCTCGACCTCGGCGTCGGGCGACCGCCCGTGCCCGGGAGGTTGAGACTTGCTGGTCCGGGACGAACGAAAGAGGACCCACGAGGTGTGGGCGTGGCTCGGGGCGATCGCCGCGGCCATGCTCCTGCTCGCCGCCCTCGCGACGCCCATGGCGGCTGCCGCCCCGAGCAAGACCGCGCTGTCCAACGCCGTCGTCTCGCCACGAACCGGGACGACGGCGACCACGATCCAGATCTCGGTGGTGTTCCGGAACTCGGACGGGTCGCGCGCCGACGGGGTGATCGTCACCGTGGGCACCGTCGCCCATCCGATGAGTCCTGCTTCGGGCGGGGCCTGGGGCAAGGGCGTGACCTTCAGCTGGTCGGGCAAGCTGCCGGCCGGCAGCCATGCCGTGGTGATCTCCGCTCGTGCCAAGGATCACAGCGCGGCGACACTCGCGGCCGGCACCGTCACGATCGCGGCCCCCCCGACGCCGACGCCGACACCGACACCGAAGCCCACGCCGACACCGAAGCCGACACCCAAGCCCACCGCGACACCAAGGCCGACACCGAAGCCGACACCCACCCCGACGGCGGCACCCCAGCGGACCGCGACGCCGACCCCGACGCCGTCGCCGCGCCGGACCCTGCCGCCGGGCGTGATCGGTGTGACCGCGCACTCCGTTCCGACCCCGACGCCGACGCCGACCATCGACCCCACCGCCATCCCGACACCGGCGGTCCAGCCGGACGTCCCGCAGGCCATCCCGACACCGACCGCGAGCCCGTCCGCTCCTGATCGCGATGATCGCCGGCGGGACCGGTCCGAACGGCTCGAGCGGCAGCGGGACTGACACCCATGGTCTGCCGGGCGGCAAAGGTGGCGCTCAGCCGGGACCGTGGGGTCCGATCGCCGGGCTCTTCGACCTGGCCGGCCTGCCTGCCCCGACGTTCCCGAGGCTCGCCCTGGCCCCGACGCTCGTGACGACGACCGGCGCCGTCACGGCCGCGATGGCGTTCGGCCTGTTCGGCCGCCGTCGTCGTGACGACGAGGATCTGCCCGACGACATGTTGGCGGCCGCCGCGGCCCTCGGGGTCGCCCCGGCCCTCGCCGCCGTCGCGACCGCAGAACGGACGGTCGATGGGACCGGGATGGATGTCGACGGGGCGACCCCGGATGGGATCGGCGCACCGTATGGCGCGGACCTCGAAGCGCTGATGCCGCGCTGGCGTCGCCCCTCGCTGCTCCAGGCGCGCAAGGCGGACCCGATCCGCGACAACACACCGGCGCCCCGCCTGACGTTCGATCAGGGCCTGGTCGGCAAGCTCGACGGCCGCGAGCGGCGCATCATCCGCTACCGCCTCGTCCGGCTGCTCGACTCACCCGACGAGCTCCGCGGTGGCGAGATCGGCTACCTCGATCAGGGCGACGAGGTCCAGCTGCTCGAGAAGTACGGCGCCTACTGGCTCGTCCTCTGCCCCGACGGACGTCAGGGCTGGGTGCCCAAGATGACACTCGGCGAGCTGATCGACGACGGCCCACCGGAAGGTCCGGTCGCCACCATGCCGACGGTCGCCGAAACGTGGACCATGGGCGAGGCGGACGACGACAGCGACGTCTTCGCCGCCTACCTGGAATCTCAGCGGCGGCGGCGCGAGAGCTGACGGGCGGCTTCCCGGCGCAGCACCAGGATGTGCTGGTGCACGATGTTGGGGACGAAGGCGTGCGGATAGCCGTACGGTCGCAGCCGGGTCCCGGCCTGGTACCAGATGAGGTCGCCCTTGGGCACCAGGCCGACCGCCGCGGCCCGGGCGGCCAGGTCTGAGCCGGTGAAGACGTACCGCCCGTCCTGGTACGCATCGCGCACGATGACGACCGCGTAGCCACCCGGTCGCAGGATGCGTTCGACCTCGGCGAACACGCGCTCCATCTGGTCGAGGAACGAGGGGTAGTCGGCCGCGTTGGCCAGGTCGTCGCGCCGAGTCGCTGACCATCGCGTAGTCGGTCCGACGATTGGCGTGGGTCTCCGCCAGCGGCCCGCCCGCCATGGTCATCGGCAGCTGGAGGTTGTACGGCGGGTCGGTCGCGACGAGGTCGATCGAGCCGTCCGGGATCGCCGGCAGGAGGGCGAGGGCATCGCCGACCCGCATCTCCACGCCGGAGGGATCGAACGGCCGCGGCCCGCCCGGATCGGCCGAGCCCAGGTCCGCGAGCTCCGGACCGGCGCCGTCGCGCTCGTTTGCCAGGTCGCGGACGACCCGCTCGAAGATGGCGGCCCAGCGCGGATCCAGCTCGATGCCGATGGCCCGCCGCGGCCCGCGCGCGATGGCCGCTCCGAGGAGCGTCCCTCCGACCCCGGCGAACGGATCGAGCACGAGCTCTCCGGTCCGGCTGAAGAACTCGATCAAACGCGCCATCAGCCGCGGCGGCTTGTTGGCTCCGTGGACACGGCGGACGGCATGGCCGAGCTCCGACGGGTAGGCCGTGGTCAGCAGCGACTTGGTGAAATACAGCCACTCCTCGCCGGTCAGCTCGTTGAGAGTGTTGGCAGGGTGGGGGGGTCGCCGGCCGTCATCGGTCATCGTGGCCAGCCTAGCGGACGCGGGGATCGAGCACGATGTGGGCGCCCTAGAATGAGCCATGCCCGTCACGTATACGAGCGCGCGGTTCGTCGGGCGCGAGGCGGCGTTCGCCCGGCTCGCCACGGGTCTCGACGACGCTGCCCACGGCCGGACGAGGACCCTCCTGCTCGAGGGCACGGCCGGTATCGGCGTCACCCGCTTCCTCGACGAGGCGATCGCCCGGATCGAGGCCCTGCACGACCCGATGACCGTCCTGCGTTCTGCGGCATGGCCGGCCAATTCGGACGAGCCATACGGTCCGATCATCCGCGCCATCGGCCCAGCCTTGGTCGCGCTGCCGGACGAGGAGCTTCCCGACCTGCTCGGTCCCGCGACGTCGGAGGTCGTCCGCCTCCTGCCCGCGCTCGGTCCACGTCTCGAGGCGATCGGGGTCCCGATCGACGCCGGCGGGCAGACGGCGCCCGAGCGACGCCAGGCCCGGACCCTCGAAGGCATCCTCGGCCTGCTCGGGCGGCTGGGGGAGCGCCACCCGGTCGTCCTCGTGCTCGAGGACCTCCATCTCGCCGACGCCGCGACGCGGGCGCTGGTCACGTTCCTCGCCCGGATCTCGCGTGACCAGCGGCTGACCATCATCGGCACACATCAGCCTGACGTGGTCGCCCGCGACGACTCGTGGACCACCGATCTCGCGGCCATCCTGGCCGGCTCGCGGCCCGACCGGGTGGCATTCCAGCCGCTCGATCGGGACGAGCTGGCCCTCCTGATCGAGGGGATCGAGGGCGAGCGAGCGTCGGCCAGCCTGCTGCTCCTGGTCGCCGAGCGGTCGGGCGGGCTGCCGCTCGTCGCCGAGGAGCTGCTGGCAGCCCGCCGCGAGCTGCCGAGCGCGTCACTGACCGGCTCCTTCGAGGAGCTGGTGATCGCCCGGATGGGCGTCCGCACGCAGGAATGCCGGCGCGTGCTCCGTCTCCTGGCCCTGGCGGAGCGCCCGCTCACCTCGGCCGAGCTGGCTGCCGTGGCGGCCACGTTCGAGCTCGACACGACGCGGCCCGCGCCGCGTTCGGTGACCGGTCCGCGGGTCGGTGTCGGGCGTCCTCGACCAGGACCTGTGGGCCGGCCGGACCGAGGCGCTCGCCAACGGCTACCTGATCGAGCGCGACGACGGCGCCGTCGGGTTCCGCCACGACTCGATCGGCAAGGCCGTCGCCTGGGATCTCCTGCCGATCGCCCGGACGCGCTATCACGCCGCACTGGCGACGAGCCTCGGTGGGCCGCCGTCGGCGATCGCGGCGCACTGGCTCGGAGCGTTCGACCCGGCCTCGGCCCGTGCCGCAGCGATCGATGCCGCGGCGGCAGCCGGGGCTCGCCACGCCGCCGCGGACGAGCTGGCGATGCTCGAGCTGGCCTTGTCGCTCCCCGAACGCACGTCGACGACAGCCGCCGCGCGCCGCCGGGCGATGTCCGGTCCCGACCTCGTCGAGCTCCAGGAGCGAGCCTCGGAGGCGGCGTTCGCGGTCGGCCGGATGTCTCGTGCGACGGCCTACCTCGAGTCGGCGATCGGCGGCCTCGACGGCCGGCGCGACCGCATCAGGCTCGGGCTTCTTCACGAGCGGCTGGCCCACATCCGGCGCGCGGCCGGCGACCCGGCCGGCGCGATGCACGCCGGGCGGCGCGCGGTCGAGCTGGTCCCCCGCGAGCCGAGCCCGGAACGCGCGACGGTGGTGGCCGCGCTCGCCCAGCTGCAGATGCTGGACGGGATCTTCTCCGAGGCGCAGCGGCTCGCCCGCGAGGCCATGAAGGTCGCCCGCGCCTGCGACCCGGTGGCGCGCTCGCAGGAGGTCCACGCGCTCACGACGCTGGCGGTCGCGCTGGCATGGGGGAGCGACCCGGCAGCCTCGATCGAGCTCCTCCGCCAGGCCGAGGCGGGCGCCCGCGAGCTCGACGACCCCGACGCTCTGTTCCGGGTCCGCGCGAACCTGACCACGGTCCTCGACCTGATGAGCCGGCGGACGGAGGCGGTCGAGGTCGCCTATGAGGGCATCGAGGACGCCCGGCGAGCCGGTCTGGAGGCCGTCTACGGCAACTTCCTGGCGGGCAACGTCGCCGACACCCTGTTCCTGCTGGGGCGCTGGCCGGAGGCCCGCGAGCTCGCGGCTCGGGCGATGCGCTGGCTGCCGGTCGGTGTCGTCTACCTGGCGTCCGTCCTGCAGCTGGCCATCGTGGAGATCGAGACCGACGCCGGAGAGGAGGCGACGCGCCTGCTCGGCCAGACGATCCTCGAGTTCGACGCCGTGCGCGAGCCGCAGCTGGCCGGTCCGTACTACCTCGCCGCGGCATCGTTCGCGCTGTGGCGTGGCGACATCGCCGATGCCAGCCGCTCGGTCGAGCGTGGCTGGGCGAGCGTCCGCGCGACCGAGGAGTGGCTGCTCGTGGCGCGGATGGCGTCGATGGTCGCCCAGGTCGACGCCGCGGCGGCGGTCGACGCCCGGGAGAACCGCCAGCTCGCGCCACTGGCCACCGCCCGGCAGCGGACGACGGCGGTCCTCGACACCGCCACCGGGCTGGTCCACGCCGCCGGAGCGCCGCCATCGGCCGGCTCCCGCCGCGTGGCCGATGCCTCACTCGCGACCGGCCGCGCCTTCCAGCGACGGATCGAGGGCGAGGACGATCCCGCGACCTGGAGTCACGTGGCGCGCGACTGGGCCGCTCTCGAGGCGCCGTACGACGCGGCCCTGGCGCGCTGGCGGGAGGCCGAGGCGATGCTCGGGTCCGGTGCAGGCCGGACGGGCCGGAACGACGCCCGCGCGCCGCTGCTCGATGCCGTCGAACTCGGGCTGCGGCTCGGCGCGAAGCCGCTGCTGCGCGAGCTGCGCGAGCTGGCCGGCCGTGCCCGGATCGTGCTGCCGCCCGAGGTCGACGCCCTGCTCGACGCTCGCCCGCAAGCGCAGATGGTCCCGGTCATGGCCGTCGCCGGCCCCGAGGATCGAGAGAACGGCCACTCGGACCTGGTCCGGGTGATCGCCGGCGACCCTGCCGCTGCGTCACGTCGGACGGACACCTTCGGCTTGAGCGGGCGGGAGCGCGAGGTCCTCGCACTCGTCGCCGAGGGTCGCACGAACAGGGAGATCGGCGAGCGCCTGTTCATCAGCCAGAAGACGGTCGGCGTCCACGTCGGGAACATCCTGTCGAAGCTGGAGGTCTCGGGCCGGGTCGAGGCGGCCGCGGTGGCGATCCGGCTCGGGCTGACCGAGAAGTCCCTGAGACACCGAGAGACCCGGAGGGAGGTCTCCGGGTCTCGGTCGGATCGCGATGAGTCCCGCCGGATGGGCACCGGCAGGACGGCGAGGGTGCGAGTTAGGGGGTCAGTGCCACTTCAGGCCGGCGGCCAGGCTGAGAGCGATGGCGGCCAGCGGGCCGACGGTGGCGACGATGCGCCACGTGCGATGGATGGCAAGCTTGAACATCGGGCAGGCTCCGCGAGTTAGGTGACTCATGAACCGGGCTCGCGATCGAGCCGGGTGGTCGAGACTACGGGAGGGCCCTCGCGCTCACAACCGGCCCATTAGTCCTGTCGCGGCGTGGTACTCGAGGGGTAGTACCCACCCCGGACTCCACTGGATGGACCCGGACGCATCTCGCGACACGACGACCGCCGGCGCGGTAGATTCCATCTGCACCCGCGGAAGTGGCCCAGGGCCCGCCTCGGACCGTCCGCCACCCGTCCTCGAGAGGCCCAGCACGATGCGTTTCGCGCGTTCCCTGTCCGTCGCGCTCCTGTCGATCGTCGTGGCAGGCTGCGCGACCGCGAGCGCGGGCTGGACCTACGCGCCCGCCCCATCGGTCACTCCGCCTCCGGCCGCGAGCGGCTCCGCCTCGGCCTCCGGCGCGGCCCCGAGCGGCTCCGCCTCGGCCTCCGGCGCGGCCCCGAGTGGCTCCGCTCCCGCCCCCAGTGGCTCGGGCAACCTGGTCGTCGTCCAGATCAGCGCGCTGAACATCAAGTACGAGCAGACCGCCCTGACGGCGCCGGCCAACACGCCCTTCCAGATCTCGTTCGAGAACAAGGATGCCGGCGTCCCGCACAACGTCACGCTCCATCTCGGTGACACCAACGGGGCCGAGCTGTTCAAGGGCGAGATCTTCAACGGCGTGGCGACCCGGGTCTACGACGTCCCGGCGCTCGATGCGGGGTCCTACGCGTTCGTGTGCAGCGTCCACCCCACGATGATCGGGACGCTCACCGTCCAGTGATCGGCTCGCGCCCATGACGCCGGCCGGCGAGCAGCTCTGCTACACCGACGCCTATGCCCGCGAGGTCGAGGGCCGCATCGCCTCGGTCGAGGGCAGCGAGCCGACCCTCGTCGTGCTCGATCGAACGGTCTTCTATCCGGGGGGCGGCGGCCAGCCATCGGATCGCGGCCTGCTGCTGCGCACGGCCGACGGGCGGTCGTGGACCGTCCGGTCTGCGCGCAAGGACGGTGGCGAGATCGTCCATGAGCTCGAGCCGGGGGAGGGTGACCCGCCGGCCGTCGGGGACGTCGTCCGGGTGGACATCGAATGGGCGCGCCGGCTGGCCTTGATGCGGACCCACACGGCGCTCCATGCCCTGTGCGGCGTCGTCTGGCGCGACTACGGTGCCCTCGTGACCGGCGGCAACATGGAGCCCGGCGCGGGCCGGATGGACTTCGAGTTCGAGCGGATGTCGGGCGACCTCGTCGATGCGATCGAGGCCAGCGTCAACACCGAGCTGGGCGCGTCTCGCGACGTCCGGGTGAACGTCCTCCCGCGCGCCGAGGCGTTCGCCATCCCGGACCTGATCCGCACCAAGGTCAACCTCCTGCCCGAGGGGATCGACGAGATCCGGACCATCGAGATCGTCGGGCTCGACCTTCAGGCCGACGGCGGGACCCACGTCGCGAACACGCGCGAGGTGGGGTCGATCCGGGTCACCGGCTACGAGAGCAAGGGCCGGATCAACAAGCGGATCCGTATCGCGCTGGAGGATCCGGCGACCTAGCTCCCGTCGGTCACGCGGACACTGACGCCGCCGCGGCCAGGATCGTCACCAGGGTGACGACGACGTACCGGACGCGGTCCATCCCCGAGACGCGCTGAACGACGATCGACGTCCCGTGGGACGCTCGCATGGTGGCCAGCGCCACCTCGTGCCGACGCTCGATCTCTGCCTCGAGGGCTTCTGGGTACATCTGGAACATGACTCGTGACTCCTTCCTCACTCGGCCACGAACGATATCGCGTAAGTCGTTTGATGTCAAGAGATTTGATGTCAAGTAAGTTAACATCGTGTAATCGCATATCGAGTCGGTTGACGTGAAGGAGTCGGCGGGCTACGCTGATTCGGATGACCAAGCCGCGCGTCGCCCCCGAGGCGCCGGATTCGCCTGACGCCCTCGATGACAGCCTCGTCATCTGGGCGCGCGAGATCCCCGATCTCGACCCGCTGACCGAGGGCATCGTCGAGCGGATCCAACACCTGGCCCACAACTTCGACGCATCGATGGCCGAGACGCTCGCGACATTCGAGCTCGACCGTCGGGCCTTCCAGCTCCTCGGCAAGCTGCGCAGCGTCGGGGCACCGTATCGCCGCTCGGCCGGGATGCTGGCCATGGATCTCCGGCTGTCGTCCGGGGCGATGACCAATCGGCTCGATCGGCTCGAGACGGCGGGACTCATCCGGCGCCTGGACGACCCCAACGACAGGCGGGGCACGCTCGTCGAACCGACCGAGGCCGGCCATGCCGCATGGGAGAAGGCAGTCGGCACGCAGGCTCGCCGCGAGGCGATGATCGCGGCCGCGCTGACCGTGCCGGAACGCGAGGAGCTCCACGGCCTCCTTCGCCGGCTGATGCGCGCCTTCCCCGATTCGAAGCACGGTCATCGCATGCAGCGCGAGAGCGACCCCGCCGCGCCGGAGGGCTGACCCGATCGACTCGACGACAGCAGCGATCGAGGCCATCGAGGCCACCGGTATCCCGTACCGCGTCGTCCGCACCGAGCGCGCCGGCAGCGCCGAGGAGAGCGCCGAGCTCCAGGGCATCCCCGTCGGGGCCCTGCTGCGCACGATCGTCGTCCGGCGTGGCGAGGACGACTACCTGTTCGTGCTCGTCCCGGCAGGCCGCCGGTTCGACTGGCCGAAGCTTCGGGCCCACCTGGGCGTGTCCCGGATGTCGCTCCCCGATGCCGACGAGGCACAGGCCGTGACCGGCTACGTCCGCTACACGATCACGCCGTTCGGAGCGAGCCGCGCCTGGCCGGTCATCGCCGACGCCTCGATCTCCGGGCTCGACACGGTGGCGATCGGCGGCGGCGCCCCCGGCGTGAACCTCCACCTCGCCCCGACCGATCTCGTCACCGCCCTCAGGGCCGAGCTGGTCGACGTCACGGTGCAGGAGACGCGGCCGCCCGCCTGACACGGACAGCGCGCCCTTCATCGGACCGCCTCGGTGTGGCACGATCGGTGCCATGCCGAAGATCGCCCTCCCGGTCCTGGCCAGCCCGATCATCCGACGCGTCGCATGGCACGTCCGGCGGGTCGGCGGCCAGCTCGACCGGCGCTTCTTCGTGTCGCTCGCCGAGGGGATCCTGGCCATCGTCGCCATCTCGGCGATCCTGATCACCCTGCTCGAGAAGCCGAGGACGCTCGAATCGTTCTTCGACTCGTTCAACTGGGGGATCGCCACCGTCCTCGGCCAGGGCAACGCCGACTACGTGACGTCGCCGGGTGGCCGGGTCGTCGGCTGGTTGCTTATCCTGTTCGGCGTCGCCATGCTCGGGATGATCACCGGCGCGCTCGTCGCGATGGTCATCGATTTCCTGCTGAAGGAGGGCCAGGGTTTGGGTGCGTCCGGCCATCGGGACCACATCGTCGTGTGCGGCTGGAACAGCACTGCCCGGGACCTGATCGACGAGCTCCGCGGCGACGACTACAAGCAGAAGATCGTCGTCCTCGCCGACCTCGACAAGAACCCGGCGGGCGCGGGCGTCTACTTCGTGCGCGGCGACGCGACCGACGCCGGCGACCTGGAGCGGGCGGGCATGCTCGAGGCGTCGGCGGCCCTGGTCTTCCCGGCCGACGGCTCGGACGAGGCGGACATGCACTCGATCCTGGCGATCATGGCCATCAAGTCGATCGCGCCGAGCGTCCGGACGGTCTCCGAGGTCAACAACCCGCGACACGAGCCGCATTTCCATCGTGCCGACGTCGACGAGCTGCTGGTCACGTCAAAGGTCGCCTCGCACCTGCTGGCGCGCTCGGCGCTGTATCCGGGGCTGACCGGGCTGGTGACCGACATCGTGTCGGGCGGCGAGGGCTCCGAGCTCTACCGCGTGACGCTGCCCGACGAGTACCTCGGGCTGTCGATCGACACCGTCTCGGCCCGGCTGCGCGACGAGCACGAGGCAACGCTGCTGTCGGTGAACCGAGGCGGCCGGGCGTTCGTCAACCCCAGGAGCGACTTCGTGCTCGAGTCGGGCGACGACGCGATCGTGATCGCCGAGTCGCTCGGGACGCTCGCGCCGCTGAAGCTGCACGACCTGCACTCGGTCCCGCAGACGGCCGCTGTGGTGCCGTCCGCCTAGGTTTCGGGGGTCGACCGCGGCCGCAACCGCGACCTAGAGCGCCTTGACCGCCGCCGTGAGGGCCGCCAGCCCGTCCTTCGCGTCAGCGAACAGCATCCCGGTCTTCGGGTCGTTGTAGAGCTCGTTCTCGATGCCGGCGTAGCCCTTGCCCATCGAGCGCTTGATGACGACGATCGACTTGGCGTGGTCGACGTCGAGGATCGGCATCCCCGAGACGGGCGAGCCGGGCCGGCGCGCCGCCGGGTTCGTCACGTCGTTGGCGCCGATCACGAGCGCCACGTCGGCCCGTTCGAACTCCGGGTTGATCTCGTCCATCTCCTTGAGCTGGGGATAGGGCACGTTGGCCTCCGCCAGCAGGACGTTCATGTGACCCGGCATCCGGCCGGCGACGGGGTGGATGGCGTATTTCACGTCCACGCCGCGCGACTCGAGCAGCTCGGCCAGCTCGCGGACGGCGTGCTGCGCCTGGGCGACCGCCAGCCCGTAGCCCGGGACGATGATCACGTGGCTGGCGTACGCGAGCTGGATCGCCACGTCGTCGGCCCCGATCTCGCGGACCGTGCCGCCGGAGCCGGCCACGGCCCCGGCCGCTTCGTCCCCGCCACCGAAGCCACCGACCATGATGTTCACGATCGATCGGTTCATGGCGTCGGCCATCAGCTTCGTCAGGATCGCGCCCGACGCACCGACGAGGGCGCCGGCGATGATGAGGACCGGGTTCCCGAGCACGAAGCCGGCCATCGCCGCGGCCGTGCCGGTGAACGAGTTGAGCAGGCTGATGACGACCGGCATGTCCGCGCCGCCGATCGGCAGGACCATCGTGATGCCGAAGATGAGTCCGGCCAGCACGACGATCCCGAGCAGCGCGAGAGTGGTCGTGCTGTCGAGCGTCAGCGTCCCGGCGGCCCCGAGGATGAGGGCCGCAGTTCCGAGGACCGCCACGACCGCCAGGGCGATGGTCACGATCTGGCCGCCCGGCACGTAGATCGGCTTGCCGGGGAGGACCCCCTGGAGCTTCCCGCCGGCGATGAGCGATCCGGTGAAGGTCACCGAGCCGATCAGCGCGCCGAGCACGACGAAGATCGTCGTGTCGACCGGGGCGCCGGAGCCGAGCCGGCCGGAGTTGAGTCGGACGAAGTCATCGATGGCGACCAGCGCGGCCGCGCCGCCGCCGACCGCGTTGAACAGCGACACCAGCTGGGGCATCGCCGTCATCTTCACGGTCCGCGCCGTGTACAGGCCGGCGCCGCCGCCGATCAGGAAGCCGACCACGATGATGGCCAGGGCGGTCGTGCTCAGGCCACCTTCACGGCTGAACAGGTAGAGCAGGGTCGCCCCGACGGCGATGACCATCCCGGTCGCGCTCAGCTGGTTGCCGCTGCGCCCGGTGGCGGGCGAGTTCATCCGATGGAGGCCCAGCACGAAGCAGGCGGCCCCGGCCAGCCAGGCGAGGTAGACGATCGTGTAGATCCACTCTTGTGACATCGCGGTGCTCCTCGACTACGCGCCGGGGGCGCTGTCCGCGCCGTCGGTGGTGGCCTTCGGGGCCGTCGGCTTCTTGCGGAACATCTGGAGCATCCGGTCGGTGACGACGTAGCCGCCGACCACGTTCATCGAACCGAAGACCATCGCCACGAAGGCGAGGACGTAGCTCAACGGGTTGTCCGCCTCGGAGGCGATGATCATCGCGCCGACCAGGACGATGCCGTGGATCGAGTTGGCGCCCGACATCAGCGGCGTGTGGAGGGTCGCCGGGACCTTGCTGATGACCTCGAAGCCGACGAGGATCGCCAGCGTGAAGATCGCCAGCGAGGTGAGGAGTTCTTGGCTCACGCGGGGCCTCCAGCTGCCGGTGCGGCCGGCTCGAGCAGCTTGGTGACGGCGTCGGAGGTGATCGCGCCGTCGTGGGTGATGACCGTCGCCTTCGTGACCTCGTCCTCGAAGTCGAGGTTCAGCGCGCCGTCCTTGACCATCCCGAGCAGCAGCGCCGAGATGTTGCGGGCGTAGAAGGCCGAGGCGCCGGCCGGCATCGAGGCCGGCAGGTTGTCGGGGGCGATGATCGTCACGCCGTTGTCGGACTGGATGGTCTCGCCGGCCTGTCGACAGCTCCACGTTTCCGCCGAGCGCCGAGGCGGCCATGTCGACGATGACCGAGCCCGACTTCATCAGCCCGACCGCGGCGGCCGTCACGAGGAGCGGGGGCTTGCGGCCCGGGACCTGGGCCGTCGTGATCACGATGTCCATGCCGCCGATGACCTCGTTGAGCTCGGCCTGCTGGGAGGCCCGCTCCTCGGCGGTCAGCTCGCGGGCGTAGCCGCCGGCGCCGGTCGCGTCGATGGTCGTCTTGAGCTTGACGAACTGGGCGCCGAGGCTCTCGGCCTGCTCGCGCGTCTCGGGCCGGACGTCGTACGCCTTGACCACCGCGCCGAGCCGCCGCGCGGTGCCGATGGCCTGGAGCCCGGCCACGCCGATGCCGAGGATCAGCACGTTGGCGGGCTTGGCCGTGCCCGCGGCGGTCGTCAGCAGCGGGAAGTAGCGGCCGAAGGCGTTCGCCGCGATGAGGACTGCCTTGTAGCCGCCGACGTTCGCCTGCGACGAGAGGGCGTCCATCGACTGCGCCCGTGACAGCGTCCGCGGGATGGCGTCGAGGCTGATCGCGGTGACGCCGGCGTCAGCCAGCGACCGCATCAGCGCCGGGTCGAGCAGCGGCTGCAGCAGGCCGATCACGACCTGGCCCTTGTGCAACACGCTGACTTCCGAGGCCGACGGCTTCTGGACACGGAGCACGACATCCGACTGGCCGTACAGGTCGACGGTCGAGGCGATCGTCGCGCCGGCCTCCTGGTAGGCGGCATCCGGGATGGCCGCGCCTGAGCCGGCATCGTGCTCGACGAGCACGTCGAGCCCGGCGGCCGTGAGCTTGCCGAGGACCTCGGGTACCAGGGCGACGCGCCGCTCACCGGGCGCGGTCTCCTTGGCGACACCGACTTTCATTGGGAACCACCTGCCTTGAGAGATGACGGTCGCGAGGGTTTGGGGGACTCGCGGGCGACGCGTGCGGTCGAGCGCACAGGATAGCGTGTCCGCGGACTCAATTCCGTTTGCTGCGCGTCCGAGGTCGCGATGGCCGCTCGGCTCCTGACTCCGTCAGGCCTTGTCGAGGAGAGTCACGATCAGGATGCGTCCCTCCTCCTCACCGATGACCTCGGCGTCATGGGGGATCGACCCGTCCCAGCGAAGGTAGTCGCCGGGGCCGAGCTCGACGACATGGTCGCCCTGCGACATCCGCCACCGTCCGGCAAGGATGAGGTGGTGCTCGTCACCAGCATGAGCGTGCAGTCCCGCGCGGCCGCCGGCCGACGTCACCCCTTCGACGATCGAGACGTCGCGCGTATCGCCGCCATCCACGCGCTCGATGCGTCCGAACCCGTCACGTGCCACCGTCGGTCGATCCGCGGCGTGGACGACGCGTGGCGGCGGCACCTCGTCGAGGAAGAACCAGGCGATCGGCACGTCCAATGCGTCGCTGATGGACGCCAGGCAGGCAAGGGACGGGGACGCCTTGTCGTTCTCGATCTGTGACAGATAGCCGATGTTGAGCCCGGATCGCTCGGCGACGTTGGCGAGGGTCAGGCTGCGTTCGGAGCGCCAGCGTTTGACCTGCGCGCCGACTGCCGGCCGCCGGCGCCCTTCGAACGTCATCTTTTGTTCTCTCCAAAATAATATTGACACCAGCGAACTTCGGCGCTATGTTGTGTCTACAACAAAGTCTGCTTGATGTAAGCCAACTCGTCAAGCCAACCGGAGGTTCATCACCATGGATATCGCCATCATCGGTGCCGGCAACGTCGGCCGCTCGCTCGCCACCTCATTCACGCGCGCCGGCCATGCCGTCGTCATCGCATCGCGCGACCCGGAGGACACCGACTCGGTCGCCGCTGCCACGGGAGTGCGGGTGGCCACCTCGAACCTCGCCGCCGTGACCGGGGCAGGGATCGTCGTCATCGCCGTCCCGTTCTCGAGCGTCGAGGCCATCGCCGAGGAGATCCGCAGTGCGGTCGTCGGCACCGTGGTCGTCGATGCCACGAACCGCATGTCGTTCGGTGCTGAGGGTCCGGAGATCGACACCTCGATCTCGAATGCCGAGGAGCTCGCCGGGCTCCTGCCGGGCGCTCACGTCGTCAAGGCTTTCAACACCCTCTTCGCGTCGCACCAGGCCGACCCGTTCGCCGATGGCGTCCAGCTCGACGGCTATGTCGCCGGCGATGATGCCACCGCCAAGACGACAGTCCTCGACCTGGTGTCTTCGATCGGGCTCAATCCGGTCGACGTCGGACCGCTCAGCCGTGCCCGCCAGCTCGAGGGGCTCGCCTTCCTCAACATCACGCTGAACATCGCGAACGCCGGCAGCTGGCAGTCGGGCTGGAAGCTCGTCGGCGCACCGTCGCCGCTGCTCGCCGCGGCGTGAGCCCGGGCGGGCCGGCGTCCTTCGCGCCGGCCCGCACCTGCGTGCCCGGCGACCGGGTGCCGCCCGGCTGGCCCCCGCATCTCGAGGGAGTACGCTGCCGTCCATGGCCACGGCGTTCCCCGCGGAGGGGATGGAGCTCACCCACATCCTCGTCGTCTCCGACCTCGATCGCGCCCGGACGTTCTATCGCGACGTGCTGGGTGCCGAGGTCTACCGCGAGTACGGCGGCTCGTCGTGCGTCCTGCGCGCGTTCGGGACATGGCTGCTGCTGGTGACCGGCGGCGGCCCGACCGCCGACAAGCCGACCGTCACCTTCGCTCCGCCGACCGACCCCGACACCGTCAGCCACTCGATGACGATCCGTGTCCCGGACTGCCGAGCCGCCCATGCTCTGCTCGCCGACCGAGGAGCTGCGTTCCTCACGCCACCGGTCGAATCCGAGTGGGAGATCCGGGCATTCTTCCGCGACCCCGACGGGCATCTGCTCGAGATCAGCGAGGCCAAGGCCCCGAGCTAGGGCGCCGCAAGGTCGGGCGCGTCCGGCCCGTCGGGCGCGGCGGTGGGATGCACCGCGTGAGGGTAACGTCGGACGGCGGCGCCGAGTGGCGCCGCCGTCCGGTCTCCTCCGCGGGACTTAGTCGATCTCGAAGACCACCGTCACCGTGGCGGACAGATCCTGGGTCCCGGGCTGGACCGGGGTCGGGACGCCGGCCGCCGGCGCGACCGCCTTGACCGAGTCGAGGCCATAGAGGATCGGCGACGGCTGGGTCGCGTCGGTCATCGATACGACGGTGCCGAGGCTCACGCTGCCGGCGCCGGCCATCGCCTGGGCGCTGGCGCGGGCCGCGGCGACGGCGGCCGCCCGTGCGTCGTTCTGAGCCTTCACCGGGTCGGCGACCTCGAACGAGATCCCGTTCACGTCCGTCGCGCCCTGGGCCGTCGCGGCGTCGACGACGTCACCGGCCTTGTCGAGGTCGCGGACGGTGATCTCGACCTGCTCGCTGATCTGGTAGCCGACGACCTTCGGCGTGCTGCCGTTGCCGTACTGCGGGTTGAGGCTCAGGTTCGTGGTCTGGATGTCCTTGTCATCGACGCCGAGGGCCTTGACCGCGGCGATGATGTCGGTCATGACCTGGGCGCCCGCATCGCGGGCCGCCTTGACCGTCGGGCGGTTCGCCGTCACCCCGAGGTAGACGCGGGCGACGTCCGGCACGACCGTGGTCTTGCCGGTCGCCGTGACCGTGATGGTGTGGGTCGCGGGATCCGTGGTCGCCGGGGCACCCGATACCGGTCCGCCCCTGACCGACAGGGCCGCCACCGCGACGATGAACGCACCGAGGGCGAGGGCACCGAGCGTTCGGACTGGCTGCGACATCGGGACCACCTTCGTCTGGCTGTCGCCCGCGAGTGGGGCGATCGTGTGTGGCAGACGACGGGAAGCGCCATACGGTTCCCACGGGGTCTCGAGAGGTCAGGCGCGGCGGCTGGCTCGCGCGGAGACCCGCGACGGAGGTCAGCTCGCCGGGAGCTCGGTGGCGGCGTTCACGACGACTGGCTCGCGACGCGTCCGGCCGGGCACATCAGGCACCTCGGGTGCCGGCGGCGCGTCGGACCCGTCGGTCCCGTGGGTTGCCTGGCCCTCATCGTCCGCCTCGGCCGAGGGATCGGTCGCAGAGACACCCTCCGTCTTCGTCCCGGCACCGGTCAGGTGCTCGTCGGGGAGCGGGACGCCGCTCTGCAGCGAGTCGAGCCACAGCCGGAGCCGGGCGTGGACGGCCGGCGCCCCGACCAGCGGTTCGTCGCCGATCGGGAGGTCCGTCGGGTGGAGCAGGAACGGCTCGCCCTGCCAGCCACCGAGCCCGCCGTGCGACCCGACCAGGTCCTCGTATGACACGACCTCGCCGCTGACCTGGTCGTACGGGCCGATGACGATCAGGTCGCCCGTGTTCGAGAACCCGTCGATCCGGCGAAGGCCGTCGGCGGCTCGCGGCCCGAAGCCGGCGACCGGGTCCTCGCCGACGATCCGTCCGGTGGCCAGGTAGTGCTCTCCGCCATGTCCGAGCGCCACCGGCCCGTGCGCCTCGGAATGGACCACGACGAGGCCGACGCCGGGATGCGAGACGAGGCCCGGGATGAGGTCGGGGTAGAGCCGCTCGATCTCCTCGCGCGACACGCGATCGTCGGAACAGGTCAGGTACAGGAGCGCGAGGTTCCCCGAGGCGCAGGCGACGAGAGCCCCCGGGTCGCCGGTCGCTCCCTTGGTCATCCGTCGCCGTGACGCGCGGCGGGCGAGCGCGGAACGGACGCCCGGACCGCGGCCGATCTCGCCCAGGATCATCCCGGAGGTGCCGTGGTACTCCAAGGCATCACGCAGCGTCGGGCGCACCGTGGTGTTGCCGATGAGCTTGTTCGCCACGTCCTCGAGCAGCTCGCCGTAGATCTCCGAGAAGGGAGTGCCCAGGCACTGCCCGTGGTCGGACAGGACGACCAGCTTGTAGGGCCGGTGCGTCTCCCGCGCGACCCGCCGCAACGTCCCGAGGGTCCGGTCGAGCCCGTCGAGCGCGTCGACCGCTTCGTCGCGTTCGGGCCCGACATGGTGGGCGAGCGCGTCGTACCCGGTGTAGTCGACGTAGATCGCCGGCGCCCCGTCGAACATCTCCTGGATCACGAGGGCCGTCGTGATGTTCCGCAACGCGACGTTGGTCAGGGCCCGCTCGAGCGCGTAGTGGAGATCGCGGTGGATCCGCGGCTCGATGCCGCGGGAGCGCTGCCGCTCGCGCTGGTACCACTCCTTCGCGACCTCGCCCAGGGTCAGCACGAGCAGCCGGATGTAGTTGACCTGGCGCACGAAGACGCCGCGCACCTTGGGGTCGTCGACACTGGGAAGGTCGTCCTCGATGGTCGCCATCGTCAGGTAGGCCCGTTCGGCGTCGCCGGTGACCAGGTTGCCGATGCTCGCGCCGTTGTCGGCCAGCAACCCGTGGCCGTTCGAGCGGCGGCGTTCGATCTCGGAGGCGCCGTCCGGTGTGTTGGCGACGATCAGCGTCTTCGATCGCTTCTCGAACCAGCGGAAGCCCGGCATCTCGTCGTTGTTGCCGTGCAGGATCCCGGCCTGGCTGACCGGGGTGACCGGCGGCAGCAGCGCGTACCACGGGTCGATCTTCGCTTCGCCGTGGCGGACCAGCCGGTCCAGCCCCGGCATCCGGCCGGCGCGCATCTGCTCGCGCAGGACGGGCAGGCTGAGCCCGTCGAGCTGGACCATGAGCAGGCCGGGCGTCTCGGTCCGCGGCTTCCCGAAGTCGCGTGCCGCGAGGCGCCGAACCTGGCTGCCGTGGTACGAATCGTCGTCCGAGGCCCTTAGGATCTCGGCGAACAGGGCGTTGAGGATCGTCAGCACGACGGCGTCCCAGATGGCGGCGCCCATGTTCGCGACGCCGACCCCGGGGACGAACCGGCCGATCGCCAGCACGATCACGATCTCGACCAGGAGCTCGGCGACCTGGACCGTGAACGCCGGCAGGGGAGACAGGGCCAGCAGCAGGAGCGGACGCGCCAGCAGGTTCAGGACGGCCAGCGCGAGGGCCGCGACGACCAGCGAGACCGGTCCATCGAGGGTCAGGTTCGAGGAGATCGTGGCGACGATGAGCAGTGCGAGCCCGGCCGCGACCCACGACAGCAGGACCCGGCGGGCGAGGGCAAGCCGGGTCGCCCGCCACTGCCAGTAGAGGCGCGCCTGGTTGCGGTAGAAACCGGGCAGGTCGGTCACGACGCTGCCTTGCCCGGACTCGCCCGCCGACGCGCCCACGGCCGCTTGGCCCACGTCCGTGGGATCGACTCGAACGAGACCAGGACGATGAACAGCCAGGCGAGCCCTGCGGCGAAGCCGCCGACGACATCACTCAGGTAGTGGTAGCCGAGGTAGATGCGGCTGAGCCCGACGGCGAAGGCGATGAGCAGCGCGAGCGGGACCGCGATCGCGCCGGCCCGCTGACCGTAGACCGCCCGGATGATCAGTGCGACCGCGAGGTAGAAGACGAGCGAGTTCATCGAGTGGCCGCTGGGGAAGCTGTAGTCCGGCAGGACGTGCGCCCACGGCAGCGCGGGCCGCGGCCGATGGACGAAGACCTTCATCAGGCTGTTGAGCAGGACGGCCCCGCCGATCGCCGCGCCGAGGAACAGCGCCTCCGACCGGTATCCGTGATAGACGAAGAAGATCACCGACCCGACGAACAGGGCGGCGACGAACGGGACGGACCCGAGCGTCGTGATGCCGTTCATGATCAGGTCCATGGCCGGCGACGAGATCGAGTGGAGGAACGGGTTCGCGACGGCGTCGAGGACGAACGCCTCCTGGTTGTAGATCTGGTCGGCCAGGACCGCGAAGGCGAGCATCGCGATGAGCGCGATCAGGAACCCGACGAACAGCTCGGTCACACCCAGCTTGTCGGGCGTCTTCGGCTTCTTGATCGGCGGGGTCTCGATCTTCGGGGCGGCCGTTGCCGTAGTGGAGCGAGCCATGGCCGTCAGCGCCTCGGCACCATGACGGTGAGCGCAGCCGGCCGGACCGATGCCGTGAACGGGGTACGCCCGACGACGCTCCCATCGGTCTCGACTCGGCGCTTCGGCGAGGTCTCGACGCGCACCTTGCGTGCCCTGGCGCGGAAGACCCGGCCACCGTCGGTCCCCCCGTCCCCCGTCGTGCGCAGCGCTTCCCAGCCGGCCAGCAACGCCGGCAGAGGCCCCGACGCCCGGACGATGAAGACGTCGAGCATGCCGTCATCCGCGCGCACGCCGCGCACCTTCAGGCCTGCCGGGACACGACCGAAGTTGGCGATCAGGACCTGGGCCGCCTCCGTCGTGCTGCGGACGCCGTCGAGGGTGATCTTGTGCGCCACATTGTGGATGTTGCCGCCCTCGAGGAGCGCGCTGGCGAGGTACGCGAACCTGCCCCAGCGTCCCTTCTCCTCGCTGTCGGTGCGCTCCATCACGTCGGCATCGAAGCCGGCGCCGCAGGCCACCGTGAAGGCACGGCGCTTGCCGCCGACGCTCAGCCGCCCGACGTCGATGCGGCGCGGGCGCCCGGTCAGCGCGGTGTGGACGGCGTCCGCCATCTCCTTCGGGATGCCGAGGTTGCCGGCCAGCAGGTTGCCGGTCCCGGTCGGCACGATCGCCAGCGCGACCTGCGTCCCCGCCAGGGCGGTCGCGACCTGCAGGACCGTCCCGTCACCCCCGACCGCGATGACGACGTCGCAGCCGTCCTTGGCCGCCTTCTTGGTGAGCCGGCGGACGTCCCGCTTGCGCTGGACCACGGCGACGTCCGAGACGGTCGCGCCTTCCGCTGCCAACAGCCGCTGGACCTCCGTGACCGAGTCGCCGATCGGCTTCCCCGGGCGGTCGCGTCCGACCACGAACGCACGGGTCGGTCGTGCGGCATCGCTGTGCCCATCCATCTGGTCCGTCACGTCGTGGCCCTTAGGACGCTGACGAGGCAGACGACGGCTTCGCCGACGACGACGCCGACGTCGCCTCCGATGCGGCGCGTCGTCGCGCCAGCATGCCGGTGACGATGGCGAACAGCGCCAGACAGCCGAGACCGGCAAGGAAGCCGGCCAGGACGTCGCTCGGGTAGTGGGCACTGACGGCGACCCGGGCGATGGCCACGAACACGATCAGCACCGAGAACAGGATCGGGAGGGCGACCCGGACGATGGTCGGCAACGAGCTCCGCCAGAGCAGGACCGCGATGATCCCGTAGATGGTCACCGCCTCGAGCACGTGGCCCGACGGGTAGCTGTAGACGATGCCGGCGGCGTCGTTCGTGAAGCCTGGCGGCCGCGGTCTGGCGACGAGCTGCTTGACCGCCTCGCTGCCTGCCGTCGCGGCGGCCAGCACGGCGATGACGACGAACGCCTCTGCCCGTTTCTTGGTGAAGAGCAGGAATGCGACGATCGCCACGCCGATGACGATCAGCGGGATGTTGGCCGAGTCGGACAGGTCGCGCCACGCGACCATGTACTGCCCGAGCCCGGACGCCGCGTCGAGGAGCGGCTGGTCGAACGGGAAGACGAACTTGCTGACGATCGCCCAGGTCATCAGCGCGAAGCCGCCGAGCCCGAGGGTCGCGAGGAACGGCCAACCCCAGCCGGTCCCGGTCCGCTCGTCGGTCCCGGAGCGGACCGCCGTGTCTGCGGCGGTGTTCATCGTCGGTACGGGGCGGTCCATCCGCGTATCGGTTCCCTGGGCAGCCATCGCGAAAGACCCTCTCTACAACGTGGTTCGGTCCGGAAGACGGTAGGTCCGCGGGGCTCGGCGGAGCGCCATCGGCGCTGGCCCATCTCGTTGCAGCCGTACGACAGGTGCTCGGCGCCGGGACGGTACGATCGGCGTGTGTCAGCCGACCTGGAGCGCTTCGTCGCCGCGCAGCGCGACGTCTACCCGAGCGTGCTCGAGGAGCTGCGCCGCGGCCGCAAGGCGGGGCACTGGATCTGGTTCATCTTTCCCCAGCTCGCCGGCCTCGGGCGCAGCGCCACCTCACAGGCATTCGCGATCCGCTCGCTCGAGGAAGCACGCGACTACCTCGCCCACCCGCTGCTGGGTGCGCGCCTGCGCGAATGCGCCTCGATCGTGGCAGCGCTCGAAAGACGGTCGGCCGTCGAGATCTTCGGCCCGCTCGATGCGATGAAGGTCCGTTCGTCGATGACCCTGTTCATGCGGGCCGCGCCCGACGAACCGGTCTTCGCGCTGGTGCTCGACCGCTTCTACGACGGCCTTCCGGACGACGCAACTGAAGCTCTGCTGGGCTGACAGTCCGCCCGCGGGCGCTGGGCCGATGTCCGAGATCCCGATCGCTGGAGTGCGACGGTGGCTTGTGCGCGCTGCCAGCCGCCCGGTAGTATCGCGGCCATGAGCACCGTCGCCCCGTTGGACGTCCTCGCCAAGGTCCCTCTCCTGGCCGGCCTCGACAAGAAGGCGCTCACGCAGCTGTCCGGCATGTTGAAGGACCGCACGTTCCGCGCCGGCGAGACGGCGATCGACGAGGGCGCGTCCGGCGTCGGCTTTTTCATCGTCCTCGATGGCACCGCGACGGTCACCATCGGCGGCCACCAGGTCCGGCAGCTCGGCCCCGGCGACTGGTTCGGCGAGATCGCGCTCCTCGCCACCGACAGCGTGCGCACCGCGACCGTCAAGGCCGTCACCGACCTGAAGTGCGTCGGCATGACCTCCTGGGAGTTCCGGCCTTATCTCGCGGAGCACCCGGACATCGCGTGGCAGATCATGGGCACGATGGCGCACCGCATCGCGGACAACCCGCCGGCCGGATGATGGCGCCGGCGCGCCGGTAGCAGCGACACGGGCCTTTCTCGCAGCCTCGTCGCCGGAGGATCGGGCATGGACGAGGCCGACGATCTTTTCACGGCCATCCGGAGCGTGCTGCCGGACGCCGACGAGCTTGCGACCGCCGTCGCGGCCGAGCTTGGCGAGCCCCTCGATGACGTCCGGCTGAGTGTCCTGATCGGCGCCATCGCGCTCAACGGCCAGCTCGGACCCGAGGCGGCGGCGATGGCGGCGATCCGCGCAGAGCTGGGCCACCTCCAGCGTCCCGAAGGCAGCCATCCGTTCGCCGTCGACTCGCTCGATGACCTCCTCGCGGAGACGAAGGCCCTCGAGACGGAGGGTTCGCTCGACCTCGAGACGATCGTCGCGATCCAGCGCGCCTCCGGATCGATCGCCGCTCGGACCGACCGTCCGATCGTCGTCATGCTCCACCGGTACGCGGTCACGAGGCGTCTCATCTGGGAGTCGTGTGTCGCCGCGATGGGGGAGGGCCGGCTGGATCCGAGTCTCCTTGCCGCGTTCGGTCGGTTCCTGCTGTTGTGGAACGAGCTGACGTCACTCGCCGTCACCGATGGCTACCGATCTGCCGAACGCGACATCCTCGCCCGGACGGTCGAGGCCCGCCGCGGTGCGCTCCATGAGCTCCTCGGTGTGGTCGCATCGGACGCGGCCACCGAGGTCCGATTGCGTCGTCTGGCGATCCGCTACGGTCTCGATCCCGACCGGGGATACGGCCTGGTCGCGATCGCGCCGCGGCCCGAGAGCGATCCGATCCCGGAGCGACCGGGCATCGGCGAGGAGGAGCTCGAAGTCCTCGCCGGGCGGATCGGCCACCTGCTGGGAGCGACCGCGCCGGGTGCCGAGGGTGTCGGCGCGGGGATCCGGCTGCCCGCGGTGCTGCCGATCTTCGGGCGCATCGCCGTCCTCGCCCCCGACGACTGGGCGGGTCTCGCCCGCATCCCGGCCGTCCTCGACACGGTGCTCGGCGGTATCGCGGCCGCCGCCCTCGCCGGACGTCGAGCGCCCGCCCACGCTCCGATCGAGGGGCCTCAGGCTGCGTGGGTCGCGGTCGGCTCAGGCGCGATCGCCGGCATCGGGCCGCTGGCCGCCACGTATGCCGATCTCGTCGACGCCACGCGCACGGCCCAACGGCTCGGCCTGCGCGGCTGGATCGCCAGCCCGGAGCAGCTCGCGCTCGAGCGGCTGCTCCTCGCGGACCCGGACCTCGCGGACGCCACCGTGCGGCGGGAGCTCGGCCCGGTGCTCGCCGACGAGCGGCTGGGCCCCGAGCTCATGGAGACGCTGCAGGCCTACTTCGATGCCGGCGAGAACATCACCGCGGCGGCGCGAGACCTCCACCTGGCGACGCGGACGGTCGCCTACCGGCTCGAGCGGATCGAGTCGCTCCTCGGCCACCCACTCGGCGGCGAATACGGTCGCCGCCTGTCAGCCGCCTTGCTGGTCCACCGCCTGCGCTCGGCCGACTGAGCGTCCGTCGTCCGGGGCATGGACTCGGACGGCCTTCCGAGCCTGCAAAAGCGTCCGGTGATACCGTGACCAGCACAGCGGATCGAGTCGCGGCTGGTGAGAGGACGGGCCCTACCGTCCGCCAGCCGATGCGCGGGGGCGTGACCTTACATCCGCCGAAGGAGGCCCCCGTTCATGCGCAGGCTCATGCTTCTCGCTGCCACCGTCGCCCTGCTTGCGATCGCGTTGCCAGGCTCCGCGCTTGCGGCAGGCCCGGGGACCTGCTCGGGTGGAACGATGCACGCTGGCACCTATAGCGAATTCGTCGTCACCGGCACCTGCAACATCGGATTCGGTGCCAACGTCCAGATCAACGGCGACCTGACGATCGCCAACGGGGCAAGCCTGAATGACCACGGCGCCGAGACGTGGATGCACGCGCAGATGCACATCACGGGCAATGTCAACGTCGGCACCGGCGCGGTCCTTGGCCTTGGCTGGAATTCGCCCCAGGGCGATGGCACCCTGGGACCGGACACGGTCGGTGGGAACATCGTCGCCCACCAGCCCCTCGCCCTCCAGGTGGGCGAGGTGACCGTCGGTGGCAACCTGATCTCGAATGGCGGCGGCGTTCTGAGCACCTCGGCTGCCGACTTCCGCAACTTCCCGATCAAGGACAACGTGATCCACGGCAACCTGATCGTCCAGGGCTGGGACGGTGGCTGGATCGGCCTGATCCGGAACACCGTCGGCGGGAACGTGATCTTCTCCCGGAACGTGAGCCACTCGAACCCGGAGACCGGGCCCGGGACCGACACGGACTCGTCCGAGGTGATGGGCAGCACCTTCGGGCCGATCAGCGTCCCTCAGACCGTCGGCGGCAACCTGATCTGCTTCGGCAACGTGCCGGCGACGCAGGTCAATCCGCTCGATGGCGGGGCACCCAACGTCGTCCACGGCAAGGCGCTCGGACAGTGCGCCTCCCTGACCCAATAGCCGGACAGGTTTGATCGAAAGGCCCCGTGACAGATGTCACGGGGCCTCTTCTTTTGAAGTCGGGATGTCGCCCGCGAGGGGCAACGGCCCGAAGACGTGTGGTTGGTTCGTCCTAGACGGACTTGCCGACCGTGCTCAGGATGGTGCTGACCTGGCCGCCCAGGAAGATGAGGGCGACGATCGCGACGATCGCGATCAGCGCGAGGATCAGAGCGTACTCGGCGAGGCCCTGGCCTTCGTCATCGGTGCGGATGGACGAGATGAGTGCGATGAGCTGCGTCATGTGGTGTGTTCCTCCTTTCTTATGGATCTCCGGACGCGCTTAGCGCCGGGCGCACTCAGCATCGCGGCATCGGATGGCCCGGTCATCGGTCGGAAGATGCAGTCTGGGCGGCAGTGACTTGCTGTATCCCTGCAGCGCGCACGGACAGCGGAGTACCTACCTCGCCCCGGTCAGGAAGTAGGTCGACATCTGTCCCTTGCCCTTGATGTCGATCTCGCCGCGAGGCGTGAAGTTGAAGCGGCCGCTCAGCTGGCGGTAGACCCGCTCCGTGCACTGGATCTGCCCTCCGACGCCGTTCGTCTCCATCCGGCTCGCGGTGTTCACGGTGTCGCCCCACAGGTCGTAGACGAACTTCTGCCTGCCGATGACGCCAGCCACGGCGTCACCCGTCTGCACTCCGATGCGAACGGATAGGGGCAGGTCCAGCCACTTGCCCACCCGGCTGAGTGCGGGGAGCATCTCGAGGGCCGCGCTCGCGACCCGCTCGGCATGGTCCGACTGCGGCTCGGGCAGTCCACCGACGGCCATGTAGCAGTCGCCGATGGTCTTGATCTTCTCGAGCTCATAGTGCTGCGCGATCCGGTCGAACTCGGAGAAGACCGCGTCGAGGACCTCGACGGCCCGCTGCGGCGTCAGCTTCGCGGCCGTCGGCGTGAAATCGACGATGTCGGCGAACAGCACCGTCACCGCCGCGAAGTGGTCGGCGATCATGTCCTCGCCCGCCTTGAGCCGGTCCGCGATCGGGCCGGGCAGGATGTTCAGCAGCAGGCTGTCGGAGCGGCGGCGCGCGGCTTCCAGCTCGCGGGTCCGGAGCGCGACGCGGTCCTCGAGCTCCTTGTTGCGATCCGCGACATCGCCCAGGTACTGCTTGATGAACAGGCCCGACTGGGGCCCCGAGATCTCGAGGGCCGCACTGGCGAGGTCCGGGTCGAGATGAGGCATCTGGATCACGCCGATCCGGTCGAGTGGCTCGAACGGGGCGGTGACCTGTCCGTGGTGGTCGGAGCCATGGACGATCGCGTGGACGAGGGTGGTGGCGCAGTGGTCCACCGGCATGAGGCCCTCGTAGCCCGGGTTCTGGGCGACGAGGGCCGTCGCCTGCTCCATCGACATGCCCGTCATCGCCATCGCCGCGGGGAGCAGGTTATCGCGCATCAGGGGCGTGTCGACGATCCCGGGCACGAAGGAGAAGACGGCGACGCCGGACTCGGTCCCGACCTCGCTCGCGACGGTGTACGCCAGGGAGCGGAGCGCCATCTTGGTCGCGGCATAGGCGCCGGCCAGGGCGCCGCCCTCGTACGCGATCATGTTCACGATCACGCCACTCCGCCGCTCGAGCATGCCCGGGAGCAGGTGCTTGATCGTCAGGAACGAGGCGCGGGCATTGGTGGCGAACGTCTCCTCCCAATCAGCCAGGTCCATGGCGACGATCGGGGCCATGGTGATGTTCAGGGCGTTGTTGAGGAGGATGTCGATCTGACCGAAGGCGGCCGTCGCCCGCGGGATCATCGCCATCACCTCGTCGACGACGCTGAGGTCGCACTGGATGAACCGGGCTTGACCTCCGGCGGCCTCGATCGCGTCGGCGACGTCCTGCCCCATCGGCAGCTTGTCGACGATCACGACCTTGGCCCCGAGGGCTGCCATGGTCGTCGCGGCGCCCTCGCCGATGCCACGAGCTCCCCCGGTCACGAGCGCGGTCTTTCCCGCGAGCGCCTGCCGGTCGAGGCCAAGCCTGTCGACGAGATCCCAGTTGACTGCGTACATGTCCGGCTGGCCCTCCTGCCCGAGACCACGCCCGGAAGAGCGGAATGTACCGCGGCGACGCCACGAACGTTCGGAGCGGTGGCTGGGGCGCAGCGGCGCCCATGATGTCGACCCCGGTCAGCCGACATCCTTCGGGGGCTCCCGCCGGTATGGGACGTCCAGGACGACGATGTCCTTCCGCCCGACGAGATTTCGGCGGACGAGACGAGCGTTCTGGTTATAGAGGAAGTTCTCCCACCAGTGGCGAGGCATGTTCTCGGGGATGAGGACGAGCAGGACCTCGTCGGGGTTCTCCTCCTGGAGGACCTCGAGGTACCGGATGAACGGACGGACGAGCGTCCGGTACGGCGACTCCACGATCGTCACGGGCACACCGGGCAGCTGTCGCAGGATCTGCTCGCGAACGCGTTCGCCGTCCTCGACGTTCGACGTGACGTGCACGACGTTGACCTGGTCGGCCATCGTCTGGCCGACCCGGATCGCCTGGACCACGGCCCGGGTCAACGAGGGTGCCGCCACGATCACCCGCTGTGGTCGGCGCGGTCGATCGAGGACCACCTCATGACGGACCTCGAGCTCTCGTGCCTCGCCCCGGTAGACGCGCTGGATCGCCAGCATGATCACCACGAGCACCGGGACGATGATCATCACGATCCACGCGCCGAGGGCGAATTTCGCGACGGCGAAGATCACCGTCACGATCGCCGTGGCGATCGCGCCCACGCCGTTGATCACGGCGCTGCGGCGCCAGCCGGGCCCCCGTTCGGTGAACCAGTGCCTGACCATGCCCGACTGGGACAGCGTGAACGCCGTGAAGACGCCGATGGCATACAGCGGGATCAGGGCCTCGACCCGGCCGCCGAACGCGACGACGAGCACGATCGAGACGCCGGCGAGCGCGACGATCCCCACGTTGAATGACAGCCGCTCGCCGCGGAACGCGAACTGACGCGGCATGAACCCGTCTCGGGCGAGGATCGACGAGAGGCGCGGGAAGTCGGCGAAGCTCGTGTTGGCGGCGAGGATCAGGATGCCCATCGTCGCGAGCTGGAACGCGTAGTAGAACGGACCAGTCCCGAAGACCGCGCGCGTCACCTGCGACAGCACGGATTCGCCGCCGTTGCCGCCCGGGATGGCGCCACTGACCAGGGCCAGGTATGAGATACCGAGGAACATGACCGCCAGGAGGCTGGCCATGATCGCCATCGTCCGTCGGGCGTTCTGCCACTCCGGTGGCTTGAAGGCGGGCACGCCGTTGGCGACCGCCTCGGTCCCGGTCATGGCCGATGAGCCATCGGCGAACGCCCGCAGGACGATGAGCACGCTCAGCGTCTCGACCCCGGGGATCGAGGCGGGCACGCCCGTCACGTGCGGTGGAGCGCCGGCGATCACCTGGATCATCCCGACCACAACGAGGCTGAGCGCCCCGACCACGAAGGCGTATGTCGGGATCGCGAACACCGTCCCGCTCTCACGGACGCCCCGCATGTTGACGATCATCACGAGGACGATCGAGAGGACGATGATCTCGACGGTCAGCCCTTGCAGCGCAGGGAATGCCGAGGCCAGGGCAAGGACGCCCGCCGACACGCTGACCGCGACCGTCAGGACGTAGTCGACGAGCAACGCGGCGGCGCTGACGAGCCCGGGGAGCACGCCCAGGTTGGCGCGGGCCACGATGTAGCTACCGCCCCCGCCGGGATAGGCCTTGATCGTCTGGCGATACGAGAAGGTGACCAATCCGAGCAGCGCGACGATGAGGACGCTGATGGGCATGACCAGCCAGAAAGACGCCGTCCCGGCCACCAGCAGCGTGAACATCGATGCCTCGGTCGCATAGGCGACCGAGGACATGACGTCACTCGAGAAGACCGGCAGCGCCTTCCAGATGGGCAGGCGCTCGCCGAGCTCCGCTTCGGACGGGAGCGGGTGACCGAAGACGAAGCCGCGTACGGTGGCCCAAACGCGACCAGCCGGCGTCAGCGGCGCCTCGGCGGTCGCTCGCGCCTCGAGGACCCCCGGGGCCGCATACCGGAAGTAGCGGTGATGTGGCAATTCGACCTGGACGCGTCGGTCCGCGGTCTTCCGTCCTCGCTTCGTGGACCCCAACCTGGCGATCGAGGGCTGGTGGATCGTCCGGGACCGTCTAAGACTCGGCATGAGGTCCGCTCGACTCGTCCACGCGAGCGGGCGCCTTCGCGAAGGGTTGCGTCACGGCGCGTGGATGACCAGGCCCAGTAGACCGTCTTTGCCGATCGGCATCGTCGGACCGGAGTGCGGGCCCTCGGCCATCTGGACAGCCTCATGCGCCAGGCCGACGGCGATGTCGCGACCACTCACCGACACGCGAAAGGCAACACCGCGGGCGACGATGCCGATCGCCGCCAAGAGGGCATGACGGCGCGCCCACGGCGAAGAGGGGGATCTGCTCACACTCTGACGTTGCGCCTGGCGACCAAGAGAGGGAGCGTGTTCGCCGCCCGGCGGCGCTCAAGTTTTCCTCAATGTCGGTGCCGCGACGGCCGATCGAGCGATCGACTGGCCCGCCCGGAGGGATTCGAACCCCCGACCTACTGATCCGAAGTCAGTCGCTCTGATCCACTGAGCTACGGGCGGACGCCCGCGGATGATACCGCGCCCGCGGCCAGCCACCGCGGATGCGAACCGGCAGCGTCGCGTATATACTTCGCGTCATGAACAGTTCCCTCAGTGAACCGTCTCGACCTCTGACGTCGCGGAGCTCCGGCGCCACAGCGGACGAGGTCGCCGACGCGATCCTCCATGTCGTCCCGCGGATGACCCGCCGGATCCGCACGGAGATGCGGACGGCCGGTGCCGGCGCCCTGACGGTTCCCCAGCTCCGTGCTCTTCTGTACGTCCGGCGCCACCCTGGGACGGGCCTCGCGCCCCTCGCCGAACACCTGGGGAGCACGCCGCCCGGGGCGTCCGGCCTGGTGGAGCGTCTCGTTCGCGCGGGCCTCGTCGAACGGACCACCGACCCCGACGAGCGACGACGGATCCAGCTCCGGCTGACCCCGAGCGGGACGGAGCACGTTGGTCGGGCGCAGCTGCTCGTGCGGTCGCGGCTGAGCGCCGATCTCGCCTCCCTGTCCGCGAACGAGCTCACGATGCTCGCGGCGGCCCTCGAGCTGCTCGCCGGCATCGCCGGCGATGAGGACCGTCGGCAATGATCGCGGTCGACGAGGCGGTCCGGACGCACGAGCTCACCCGCCGGTTCGACGACGTCGTCGCGGTCGACGGGCTCGACCTGGTCGTCGATGACGAGATCTTCGGTCTCCTCGGACCCAACGGTGCGGGCAAGACGACGACGATCAAGATGCTCATCACGCTCCTGCCGCCGACCTCGGGCGAGGCCCACGTGGCAGGCTTCGATGTCGTCCGCCAGCCGAGCCTCGTCCGGCGTCGGATCGGGTATGTCCCACAGCTCCTGTCGGCCGACGGTGCGTTGACCGGGCGCGAGAACCTCGACCTGTCGGCTCGGCTGTACCACCTGCCCGGCGACGAGCGCGCGTCCCGGATCGACGAGGCGCTTCGGTTCATGGAACTCGAGGGAGCCGCGGATCGCATCGTCCGGACCTACTCGGGCGGGATGATCCGACGGCTCGAGCTGGCCCAGGCGATGCTCCACCGGCCGTCGGTGCTGTTCCTCGACGAGCCGACCGTCGGGCTCGACCCGACGGGCCGCGACGCCGTCTGGGGCCGCATCCGTGAGCTGCGCGACCGGGACGGGACCACGATCGTGCTGACGACCCATCACATGGACGAGGCCGATGCCCTGTGTGACCGCGTCGCGGTGATGCATCGCGGCGCCATCGCCGCGATCGGGACCCCGACCGAGCTCAAGGACGCCATCGGTCCGGGCGCCACGTTGGACGATGTCTTCCGTGCCGCGACCGGGACCGCGATCGATGCTGGAGGTACCTACCGTGACGTCGCTCGAACGCGCCGAACGGCCAGCCGTCTGGGCTGAGCCGCCGGCGCTGCTGCGCTTCCTGCTCGACACCGGCACGGTCGCCCGGAGCGAGCTCCGCAAGGTCCGCCGCGACCCCATCGAGATCGCCACCCGAGCCGTCCAGCCGATCCTGTGGCTGGTCATCTTCGGCCAGGTGATGTCGAGCATCCGGGCGATCCCGACGGGATCGCTCTCGTATCTCGACTACCTCGCGCCCGGGATCCTGGCCCAGAGCGCGCTGTTCAGCGCGATCTTCTACGGCATCGCCGTCATCTGGGAGCGCGACCTCGGGATCGTCCAGAAGATGCTGGTCAGCCCCGCGTCCCGGACGGCCCTCGTGACCGGCAAGTCCCTGGCCGGCGGCATCCGCGCGATCGTCCAGGCGATCATCGTCACCGTGGTCGCGGCCCTCATCGGGGTCCACCTCCGGGTCGACCTGGTGTCGATCGTCGGGGTGGTGGCGATCGTGGTGCTCGGGTCGGCCCTGTTCGCCACGTTCTCCCTCGACATCGCCTGCGTCGTCAAGTCTCGCGAGCGGTTCATGGGGATCGGCCAGCTCCTGACGATGCCGCTCTTCTTCGCCAGCAGCGCGATCTACCCGGTCGCCCTGATGCCCGACTGGCTGAAGGTCGTGGCGACGCTCAACCCGCTCACGTACATGGTGGACGCGCTGCGGTCGCTGATGATCGTCGGCAGCGTCAGCGAGCACGGCCTGGCGACCGACTTCGCCGTGCTGTCGGTCGGGCTGGTCGTCCTGCTCGCGATCGGGACACGCCTGTACCCGCGCCTGGCCCAATAGGGAGCCACCGGGCGTCGGGCAGACACCGTTGCCCCGACGCACCGCCTGAGCATGGGGTGCGTCTGGACAACATCACCCGTGCTGGGCAGACTCCTCGGCAGGAGGATGCGTCGACCCAGGTCGATCGCACGTATCGCTCCGGCGATGGGGGGCACCGGGACGACCGTCCCGTCCGACAGGGTGTGTCGGAGTCCAACGACGCAGGAGGATACCGAGAGATGGTTTCGACAACGGCTTCACGCCGGTTCGTACCGTGGCTGGTCGCGCTGATCGCAGCCGTCGCGCTCGCGGGCGCCGCCAGTCTGACGCTGTACGACCACGCCAACGCGGTCGTCGCACCACATCCGGCCGTCGTCGGCCATGTCGCGAAGAAGGCCCAGACCCAACCGCGCCCGACATCGGACTGCGTGACGTTGCTCGGCATCCGGTGCTATTCGCCCGCCCAGTTCGAGAACGCGTACAACCTCGCGGCACTCCACAGCGCGGGGATCACCGGCGCCGGTCAGACGATCGCGATCATCGACTCGTTCGGGTCACCGACGATCGCCGCTGACCTCCACCAGTTCGACCAGACCTTCGGGGTGTCGAACCCATGGGGCGTGCCGATCGATCCGGCGATCGCCAAGGATCCCAAGCTGACGATCATCCAGCCCGCCGGACAGGTCCCGCCGTTCGATGCGACCAACGACGACATGGTCGGCTGGGCGCAGGAGACCACCCTCGACGTCGAGTGGGCGCACGTCATGGCGCCGAAGGCGAAGATCCTGCTGGTCGAGACGCCGGTGTCCGAGACCGAAGGCGTGACGGGCTTCCCCGAGATCGTCAAGGCCGAGAACTACGTGATCAACCACCACCTCGCGAGCATCATCTCGCAGAGCTTCGGGGCCACCGAGAACACGTTCCCGAACAAGCAGTCGCTCCTCGCCCTCCGGGGTGCGTTCAAGAATGCGCTGCTGCATCACGTGACCGTGCTCGGGGCATCCGGCGACGAGGGTTCGACTGACTTCCAGACGAACCTCGAAGACCTGTACACGATGCCCGTCAACAGCTGGCCGTCGAGCGACCCGCTCGTGACCAGCATCGGCGGGACCCAGATGAACCTCGACGACGCGGGGCAGCGCCTCTCGCCGGACGTGGTCTGGAACGATTCGCCGATCGGCATCCAGGCAGCCGGCGGCGGCGGTCTGAGCCAGGTGTTCGGCCGGCCTGCCTTCCAGGACGGCGTCAAGTCGGTCGTCGGCCACCAGCGCGGCACGCCTGACATCAGCCTCAACGCGGCGGTCGACGGCGGCGTGTGGGTCTACTACACGTTCGTGACTCCGAGCTCGCCGTACCACATCTTCGGTGGCACGAGCGCGGCGACACCGGAGTTCGCGGGCATCGTCGCGATGGCCAACCAAGTCGCCCATCATCCACTCGGCTGGATCAACGACGACCTCTATCGGCTCCGCAACCGCCCGCATCGTCCGGACGGCATCGTCGACGTGACGAGCGGCGACAACGGCATCGGGCCGTTCGTGAACTCCGACGGCAATACGTACGAGGTCCCGGGTTACGACGCGGGCACCGGGTACGACCTGGCATCCGGACTGGGCACGGTCAACGCGAACGCCTTCGTCCGGGCCCTCGCCGAGGCGGGGGGCGGCTTCGGCCACTAGCCGCAACGCGCTCCTCCCGTCAGCGGGCCGTCATCGAACGGCTCGCTGACGGAGTGGCGCTCAGCCGGCCCCGTCGTCGCGCCGCGGCGGTGCCGGCATCGAAACCTCACGGCGATGTCAACGGGTCGGGTAGAGCTCGAAGACCGCCCGACCGTCGGCCGCACCCACCGGATCGTCGAGATCGGTCCGATCGACGGTGCGGATGAACCACATCCCGAGCGGCATGGCCCGCGCGACGGGCCCGAACGTGTCGCGAAAGAACGCGATGCGCTGCACCCCGTCGAGCTCGACCGCCAGGACCTCCTGTTCGCGTCGCCGCACGGTGATGGTCGCGCGGCCGGCGGCGCGCAGGTTGTGGACCCATTGCGAGCCGCCCCATGGCGCCCAGACCCAGCGACGTCCGTCGACGTCGATGATCGCGATCGGGATCGTGTGCGGCAGGCCGGTCTTTCGGCCGCGGATGGTGATGAGCCCGTTGAAGCCGAGCGGCGCTCCGGCCTTCAGGAGCCTCTTCGCCAGCGGAGTGAACACCGTCACCCACCACGGGGCAGCGGGCGGACGGGCTGTGGCGGCAGTGCCAGCGGTGTGATCGGTCATGAGGGTCCTTCCTTCCTGGTTCGTGCGCATCTACAGAAGGGACCCGCGGATCCGTGGGAACGTGACCGGCCGCGAACGGGAGTGCTCAGCCGACCTCGGTGAGGTCCAGCCGGTCGAGCCGCTCCGGGTCCGCGAGGACGTCGATGGCGACGATGCGCCCGCGCTGGACCGTCAGCGCCAGGACCGCGAATGGCCGTCCGTCCGGCGCCCAGGCGACGCCACCCGGGATGCCGTTGACCAGGACGCGCGTCGCGGTCTCGGTGAACCGGCGGAAGCTCATCGCCTGCTCCGCGACGGTTTGCGCGCCGTGGACGAGCGTCGCCAGCTGTGGCCGATCCGGTCCGCCGTCCGAGCGGAGGACGACGTCCGGATCGAGCACGGCGACGAGGCGTTCGAAGTCGCCCTCCCGGGCCGCCGCGAGGAACGCGTCGACGACCGCCCATTGGCCGTCGAGATCGACGTCAGGCTCTGGCGCGCCCTGGACGCGACGACGCGCCCGGCTGGCGAGCTGCCGCGTCGCGGTCGGCGTCCGGCCGACGATCGGGGCGATGTCGTCGAACGGGATGGCGAAGACGTCGTGGAGCACGAACGCCACGCGCTCGGCGGGCGTCAGCGCATCGAGCACGACGAGCATCGCGAGGCCGACCGAATCACCCAGCAGTGCCTCCTGCTCGGGATCCATGCCTTCTTCCGGGCTCACGACAGGGTCCGGGAGGTGGGTCTCGAGTGACGACTCGCGACGGGTCGTGCGCGACCGCAGCATGTTCAGGCAGACACGACCGACGACGGTGGTGAGCCACGCCCGCAGGTTCTCGACGTCGCTCGTGTCCGTCCGGCTCAGCCTGATCCAGGCCTCCTGGACGGCGTCGTCGGCCTCGGGCAGCGACCCGAGCATCCGATAGGCGACGCCGCGCAGGTGGGCGCGGTTCGATTCGAAGCGCTCCGCGAGCCAGTCCTGATCGTGCATGGTGACGCTCCTGAGAGTACCGGGGTTCACATGACAGACCCGTCACCACGGCGAGACGTGACCGTGGACGACCTGGCCCGGTCGATGGCCGCATCAACCGTTCGGTTGATGCCGTGGTCATCCGGGCTGCCCGCGCGTTCTGGACGGACGTTCGATGTGGCCGACGGGTCCGGGCTGCGAGCCTTGTCCCATGAACGTCATCGAAGTCACCGATCTCCGGAAGCACTACGGCAGCCGCCAGGCTGTCGACGGCGTCTCGTTCACGGTCGAGGAAGGCGACGCCTTATCGCCCAGGGCGAGACCAATCGTGGCGCAGCCGCCCACCTGTTCATCTCGGAGGCGACGGTCAAGACGCACCTGCTCCACATCTACGCGAAGCTCGAGGTCAACGACCGTGCCGCAGCGGTCGCCGTCGCCTATGACCGAGGGTTGCTGGCACCCGGCGAGCGGCGGAGCGGGACCGCCTAGAGCGCGCACGCCGTTCCCTCGTCGCGGACGCATAATCCGCCACATGCCCGACCAGTCCACGATCACCGACCCGCCGGTGTCGATCCGGATGGCAGACGGCGGCGTGCTCGACCCGCTGGTCGGGCCCCAGTGCTCGCTCGCGGTCCAGCTGCGGCGCGCGAACGGCGCGGTCATCGGACGGACGAGCGAGCTCGATGCCATCGCCCAGGAGCTGCGCGAGGCGTCCACCCGCCTCTCCGCGGTGACGCTCGAGGGCGAGCCGGGCATCGGCAAGACACGCCTGCTGCTGGCCGCAGCCGACCTTGCGGCCGCGACCGGTTTCTCCTGCGTCGTCATCACCGCCGACGAGGAGATCCGCGGGCCCTTCCTCGTGGCGCAGAGCCTGTTCGCCTCGCCCACCATCCGCGCAGACGGCGGCGGGGACGCCGGCGGAGGCTGGCGTCAATCGCGCCGTCGACGCCATCTCCGGGCGGGACGAGCCGGGGTTCGAGACGCGGTCCGCGGACGCCAAGCTCCTCCGCGCATTCGACCTGGCAAGCGTCGCGATCGGGACGCTCGCGGGGATCAACAAGCTCGCCTGTTCATCGATGACGTCCAGTGGGCCGATGACGACACCCTCCGACTGCTCCGCTATGTCGTGCGCAGCGACGCGAATCAGCCGATCTTCCTGTTCCTGACGATCCGGCCGGACGAGTTCGCGACCGTCAGCGAAGCCGTGAACTTCGTCGCCGACATGGAACGGATGGGCCTCGTCCGGCGGCTGCGGCCCGGACGGTTCAGCTCGGTCGAGACGGCCGAGCTCCTGAAGCGCGTCCTCGGTGGCCCGGTCGAGCCCGCGTCCGCGACTGCCATGCACGCCCAGTCCGAGGGCGTGCCGTTCATCGTCGAGGAGCTGGCGCGGACGCACCGCGAGGCCGGCACCCTCCAGCAGATCGACGGCACGTGGCGGCTGGGCCGGAACGCCGCCCGTCTCGTCCCATCCGCGGTCCGGACGCTGATCGATCGCCGCGCCGCGCGCCTCCCGGCCCCGACACGGGCCGCGCTCGGCGATGCGGCGATCCTGGGACGCAGCTTCAGTCTCCGCGATCTCCGGGCGATCCAGGCCCGGATCGGTCCGGGCGTGGCCGGGTCCACGGTGGCGACCGGCGAGACGGACCAGCTCGCCGATGATCTCGACCCCGCCGTCGAGGCGGGTCTCCTGCTCCCCCAGTCGGCGGGCGAACCCGCGGACTACACGTTCACCCACGAGCAGGTACGCCAGTTCGCCGCGTCGCAGCTGTCGGCGGCGCGTCGCCGGCAGGTCCACGCCGCGGTCGTCGACCTCCTGCTCGAGGGGGGCGATCCAGGCCCGGCCGGACTGCCGATGCTGGCCCAGCACGCCCTCGCCGCCGACGACACCGTCCGTGCCGCGCGCTTCTCGATCGATGCGGCGACCGCCGCGCTCGCGTCGAACGCGCCCGAGGAGGCGCTCCGACTCGTCGAGCAGGCACTGCCGGTCGTGTCGTCACCCGACGACCGGCGGATCCTCCTCGCGACCCGTGATGACGCCTTCGCGGTCCTGCGCAAGACCGACGAGCGACTCGACGGGCTGACCGAGCTGGCGGCCCTGGCCGAGGCGATGCGCGACCCGGCCATCGAGATCGACGTCCAGCTCAGGCGCGCATCTGCGCTCCGGATGAACCACGACGAGGACGAGGCCGCGGCGCTGGCCCGCCGCGCCCTTGCCCGCGCCGCCGACCGTGGCGATGCGGCCCTCGAGCTGCGGGCGACGCTGGAGCTCGGCCAGGCGCTCCTCCGGACGCCGATCGGTGAGTCGTTGGGCGCGGTCGCCATCGAGGTCGACCTCGATGGCGCCGATGACGCCTACCGCCGCGCCATCGAGCTGGCCGAGCAGGTCGGCGATGATCGAAGCCTCGCAGCCGCGCTCCGCGAGGTCGGGATGATCCAGTTCGCCCGCGCGCGCTCCTGGTTCGCCGACGAGATGCTCGCCGGGCGCGGCATGCCGTGGCTCGAGGCGGTGACGGCCGGTGGCGACGTCGAGGAGCTGCTGCTGGCATCCCCCATCGGCCCGCTCGTCGCAGAGACCGCCGCGTTCCTCGAGCGTGCCCTCGCCATCTACGAGCGGATCGGCGACCGGACCGGCGTCATGTCGACGGTCATCGCCATGGCCTACGCACGGTATGGCCCGGTGATGCACCTGTCGGCATCGGCGCGCCACCTCGAGGAGATCCGGCGGGTGACGAGCCGGCTGTCGGAGCAGGTCACCGAGAGCGAGCGGGACCGCCTGGAGCTCCAGATGCTGTTCGGTGTCCACGTCTACTCGCGGGCCAAGGTCGTGCCGGACCTGGCGCTGTCCCGCGGCGAGGATGCCCATCGGGCGGCCCGGCTGCAGGGCGACCGGACGACCGAGTTCCTGGCCGCGGGCGGCGTGGCGATGGGACTGCTCGAGCTCGGCGACCTCGAGGGCGCCGAGCGGTGGCTCGGCAAGGCGTCGGCTGCGATCTCGACGGCACCGTCGCGAAGCCGCTCGATCCAGCTCGAGACCTGGCAGGGCATGGTCCGGGCCGGCGCGGGCGACGCGGATGGGATGCGCAGCCACCTCGAGTCGGCCGTCGCGATGGCGACCGAGGCCCGGCAGGCGTCCGCGCGCTGCGAGGCGCTCGCCCGCCTTGCGCTCGAGGCTGCCCGCCTGGTCGCGCACGATGCGCCGACGGGCGGTCTCGACCCGGACCTGGTCGAGCTGGTCGAGCGCTCGGCGGCCGGGGTGAAGGACGCGTTGCCGCTCCTGCCCGGGCATGCGCCATGGGGCGCACAGGCCGACACCGCGCTGGCGACGATCGCGCTTGCGCGCGGGGACACCGAGGCCGCGGCCATGCACGGCGGCGCCGCCCTCCAGGCGCTGGAGGCGTCACACCACGAGGACACCAGCCTGGAGATCCTCATCCCGGCGGCCCGTGCCCTGCTGGCCGGGGAACCGTCGGGGTTCCAGGACTTCATCCGGGGCTACCTGCGCACGACCCTGTCACGCATCGCCCAGGGCACGGCCGATGAAACGATCCGCGTCCGCTGGCTGACTGGGCCGGTCGGGCGCGAGCTGGTCGAGCTCGCGGGCCCGCTGGACGAGCTCGGCGCTGAAGCGACTGGTACGGCGCCAGACGGGTCCGCAGCGGACACCGGGGCCGGCCTGGACGACACGGAACGCCACCTGCTCCAGCTCCTGACCGAGGGTCGGAGCAACGCCGAGATCGCGGCGGAGCTCGACCTCGCCGAGGACGACGTGGTCCGCCGCCTTGCCCACCTGTTCGCCCAGCTCGGGACCTCGAGCCGCGCCGAGGCGACATCGCTCGCATTCCGCGGGCTCGCGACGGTGGGTCACTGATGGCCATCCGGGCGCGCGTCGAACGCCACAAGTGCATCGGGGCCGGCAACTGCATCACCCTCGCGCCGACGGCGTTCGACTGGTTGGAGGGCGACTACGGAAAGAGCGACGTGGTCGGACCCGACAGCGTGGACGAGGAGCTCCTGCGCGCCGCTGCCTTCTCCTGCCCGACCGCCGCCGTCATCCTCGAGGACATCTCCGAGCTGCTGCCGTGGCAGCTGCGCGGCAAGGCCGGTCCCCCTCGCCGGGTGATGAAGACGTTCATGTTCACCGACATCGTCGGTTCGACGAACCTGGTCGAGGCCCTCGGCGATGAGGCCTGGGAGGCCATCCTCCACTGGCACAACACCGCCCTCCGCGAAGTGTTCGCCGCGCACGAAGGCGAGGAGATCTCGACGACCGGTGACGGGTTCTTCGTGAGCTTCGACTCGCCGGACCTCGCGGTGGCGGCCGCGATCGCGATCCAGCGGCGCCTCGCGGAGCAGCGCTCGACGCAGGGCTTCGCCCCGCAGGTCCGGATCGGCCTCCACGCGTCCGACGCGACGCAGGTCGGCGGCGACTTCCACGGCAAGGGCGTCCACGAGGCGGCCCGTATCGCGGGTCTCGGGGCCGCAGGCGAGATCGTCGCCAGCGTCTCGACGGTCGGAGACTCGCACCGGACATCGGCCTCCGGAGCGCGACGCTCAAGGGCCTGTCCGGCCCGATCGACATCGTGACCGTCGACTGGCGCTGAGGGCAACCGGGCGAGTCGCCGGCGTTCAGACGACCGCGATCAGCTCCGTGAGGCAGCCGACGAACCCGAACACGGCCAGCCATTCGACCGCCGCGCGCGCTCGCTGGTGGCGCAACAGCGCGTAGGAGCCGATCCCGAGCACGACCGCCGCGACGATCTTGAATGCGAGGACGGTCGTCGGCCCGAAGGCATCGAAGATGCTGGCGGCTCCCGGGTTGAGCTCCCTGCCGTGTCCTTGGGCCAGCTGGAAGGCAAGGCCGTCGGCCAGCTGAGAGAGAGCGACCACGAGTGGGAGCGTCATCTGCTGCATCGTCTCTCCGAACCTTGACGATCGGATGACGGCGCGTCGCCGGCGGGTTGCAGGGCCGTGTCAGTTCCCTACGCCGACTGGCGCTCGTCGAGTCCGACGAAGGTCGCGTCGAGCAGCTCGCGCCGACGCAGGTGGCTGAGCTCGTACCAGGACAGGGTGGCCTTGTTGATCGCGCTCGGGCTCCGATCCGAGCCGCGGGCGAGGACCGATGCCCGGACGGCGGCACTGACGAGCACCGCTGTGACCTTGGCGGTGATGATGGACGGCGGATCGCCGGCCATACAGGCGGCCGCCTCGATCTCGCCCGCACGGGCGAGGGCCGCGGAGACGAACGCGTCCGCGAACTCCTTCGGCAGGAGGCTCGCTCCCGAGAGCAGCAGCGCGTTCGCCGCCTCGGTCGCGCACAAGTCGGCGCCGTCGGACGTCCGGAGCGGGATATCGCGACCGTCGAAGCCGCGGAGCGGCAGGCCGAGTCGCAGGCGTTCGGCGAGGAGTGGCAGGTCGTCTGGGGAGTCGGCGTGCATCGGGGCGGCGGTCCTCTCGATCCGGCCGCTGGTGGGCCGTTCGCCTGAAGGTAGCCGCGACGCGTAGCGAAACGACGCCCCGAACGATGAAGAAGTCGCTATCGACGCCGGTCAGGGTGCCATGAGGATCTGCCGATCGAGCCACTCCCCGGGGTCCTGCCGCGGCCGGATCAGGGCGGCCCGTCCGTCGCGGACGGCGACCTCGGCCGGGATCGGGTGTGACAGGAACAGCGGCATCGACTCGGTGAAGCCGTAGGCGCCGACGTCGAGGACGGCCACCAGGTCGCCGACGTCCGGCGGGACCATCTCTGCGGCCTGGCCGAAGACGTCGAGACCGGAGCACAACGGCCCGGCGACCGTGACCGGGATGGCCGGGCCGGACGCCCTGGGCCGCGAGTCACCGGCGCCGCCCGGGAACGCCCGAAGGCGATGCTCCTGGCGGACCAGCGCCGGGCGCAGGACGTGATGGACGCCACCATCGAGGATGACCACGACCGAGCCGTCGACGCTCTTGCGGTCCACGACCCGCGCCAGGTAGGCGCCGGCCGAGCCGACCAGGAATCGCCCCGGCTCGAGCAGCAGCCGCGCGTCGCGCAAGAGTGGATCGGTCGGCCAGTCCGCGGTCATCTCAGACAGTCCGTCGCCGAGTCGGACGAGGTCGAGCTCCGCCTGCTGCGGCTCGTACGGGATGCCGAGTCCGCCGCCCGCGTCGATCAGACGGAGCGGGACCCCGGCCCCGAGCGCCAGTCGGCGCGCTGCCTGGACGGTCGCGGCGACATGGTCGACGAGCGCGTCCGCGTCGAGGACATTCGATGCCCCGAAGGCGTGGAGGCCGAGCAGCTCGAGATGTGGCGATGCCACTGCTCGCGCCGCCGAGGCGACGAGATCGGCTCGGTCCATCCCGAACTTGCCGGCACCGTCGTCGCCGACGAGTCGAACGCGCTCGTGGCGCGAGGCCTCGGAGACGGCCGCCCGAAGAAGGATCGGCTGCCGGCGCCCGAGGTCCGAGGCGATCGCCTCCAACCGGGCGAGCTCGCCCGGCGATTCGACGGTGACGGCCCGGATGCCGGCCGCGACCGCTGTCCTCAGCTCGTCGTCGCGCTTGCCGGGACCGGTCATGACCACCCGTTCGGGACCGATCCCGGCGCGGGCGACCAGCTCGAGCTCGCCGCCGGACGCGACGTCGGCACCGAGCCCGAGACGACCCAGGTGGGCCACCACCGACAGCGCCGGGTTCGCCTTGACCGCGTACGCCAGCTCGACGACCGGCGGCAGGACGGCCCGCAGGGCGGCGACCTGGCGGTCGACGACGTCGAGGTCGTAGACGTACAGCGGCGTCCCGAACCGGCTGGCCAGCTCGTGGGGCTCGATCCCCGCGAGCCGTCCGGCCCGGAGGATCTCGTTCCGTTCCGGTGCGCCGCCGCGGAGCGAGCGCGTGGCCAGGTCGATCGTCATCGGAGGGCCTCTTCGAGCGCCACGCGCGCAGACGTCCCGGCATCGCGATCCTTGACCAGCAGCGCGACGGACGCGGACAACCCGTGTCGCGCGGCGAACTGTCCGTTCAACACGCGCGACCCCGGGATGACGACGGCACCGGTCCGGACGACGAGCGGCGCCTCCGTCGTGCCCTCGTGCACCTGCCCGCGGACCAGGTCGTACAGCCGTGATGTCCCGGTCAGGATCACCCCCGCGCCGATGACCGCGCCGCGCCCGACGAGGACGCCCTCGAGCAGGGCGCTGCCCGCACCGACGAACGCGTCGTCCTCGACGATGACGGGCCGGGCGCCGGGCGGTTCGAGGACGCCTCCGATGGTCACGCCCGCGGCCAGGTGCACACGCTCCCCGATCTGCGCGCACGACCCGACGAGCACGTGCGAATCGACCATGGTGCCGTCACCGACCCACGCTCCGACGTTGATGTACGACGGTGGCATGACGACGACGCCCTCGCCGAGATGGGCGCCGCGTCGGACGGCCGTGCCGCCGGGCACGATCCGCCACGGCCCGCCGGTGAGGTCGTCGCGCGGCGGGACCGCGGCCCGATCGCGGAACGTCAGCGGCCCGACCTCCCAGTCGACGGTCGTGCGGTCGGCGAAGCAGCCGAGGATCGCCTCCTTGACCTCCGGCCGGACGCGCCAGCCGTCGGGGGCGGATGGGTCCGGCTCGGCGGCGCGCAGCCGGCCGGCCTCCAGGTCGGCCAGGATCGTGGCGGGATCGACGGCGACCGTGGCGGCGAGCATCGTCTCGGCGGTCATGCCACTGCCTCCCGGGGCTGGTCGGCGGTCCCGGCCGCGATCCGGCCGCCCGTCGCCTCGACCAGCCCGAGCCGCCGGAGCGTGCTCGCCATCGCCGCCAGCCCGTCTGCGTCGAGCGGGAGGAGCGGCGCCCGGACCATGTCCGACCCGAGCAGGCCCATCAGCCGCAGCGCAGCCTTCGCCGGGACCGGGTTGGGACCGCCCCGGAAGTTCCCGAGGAACAGCGGCAGCCAGCGCTCATGGGTCCGTCGCGCGGTCTCCCAGTCACCGGCCAGCGCGGCGGCGCACAGCGCGACCAGCTCGCCGGGGATCTCGTTCGAGGCGACCGATACCACGCCGTCGCCGCCCAACGCCAGGATCGGCAGCGTCCAGGCGTCGTCGCCGGCCAGGACCGCGACGTCGCGCGGTCGGTCACGGCAGATCCGGGCGATCTGCTCAAGATTGCCGCTCGCCTCCTTGATCGCGATGACGCGCGGGTGCTCGGCGAGCCGCAGGAACGTGTCGGCGTCCACGTTCGTGCCGGTCCGCGAAGGGACGTTGTAGACGACGATCGGCAGGTCGCCGTCGTCGGCGATGGCGCGGAAATGGGCGTCGAGCATCCGGCCGTCGGGCCGGTTGTAATAGGGCGCCACGACGAGCGCGGCGTCGGCGCCGAGCTCGGCCGCTCGGCGCGTCGCCCGGACCGTCGCGGCTGTGTCGTTCGTGCCGGTCCCGGCGACCACCCGGATGCGATCGCGGGATGGACGCTCGGCGGCGACCTCGACGGTCGCGGCGATCAGCCGTTCTCTTTCCTCGGTCGACAGGGTGGGGGACTCACCGGTCGTGCCGCACGGGACGAGCCCGTCGATGCCGGCCAGGATCTGCCAGCGGACGAGCCGCCGGAACGCGGCCTCGTCGAGGGTGCCATCGGCCGTGAACGGCGTCACGAGCGCGGTCAACGCGCCGCGGAGGATGGGTCGGGTGGTCGTGATGGGGAGTGTCATGGCTCGGTCCTTTCAGGCAGCGATGGGGTCGAGGACGATCAGCTCGTCCACGATCGGGTCGAAGGAGTGAAGGCCCGGTTCTCGCGGAACGCGGCGCAGCCAGTCGGCGGTGGCGAGGATCCCGGCGGCATAGGCGGAGCGATCGCGCGCGGTCAGTCGCAGCTCGACCGTCTCGCCCGCGGCGTCGAAGCCGACCAGGTGCATGCCGGGTGATTCGCCGGCCCGGACCGATACGACCTCGAGGTCGCTCGCGTCGGTCAGGCGCGGGTGGGCGCGGGCGATGCGGCCCGCGAGATCGACGGCAGTGCCGGACGGCCGGTCGCGCTTGGAGCGGCGGTGCCATTCGAGAAGGTACGGATCGAAGGACTCCAGCGGACCGAACAGCCCGACCGCTGCGTCCACCAGCCGCCCGAACAGCGCGACACCGATGCTGAAGTTCGAGGCGGCCACGGCCGCGGCACCGCGCTCGCGCAGGATGGCATCGACGTCGCCCCGATCGGCCGTCCAGCCGGTCGTGGCGATGACGAACCGACGGCAGCCGGCATCAAGCGCCGCGGCCAGGTTGGCCGCGACCGCGTCGCCGCGTGAGGCGTCCACGACGACGTCCCCCGGGGCAAGGTCGATCCGATCGATGCCGCCCGTGCGCGGGTCGTCCGATGATGCGGACTTCGTCGCCGCGTTCGTGTGCGGCCGCCTCGACCGCGTGGCCGAGCCCACCGTCGCCGAGGATCAGGAGAGTGTTCATGTCATTGGTCCCTTCCATCGTGGTGAAGGGGCCGCCGGTCGGGAGGTTCAGGGCATGAAAAAACCGCGGTCACCATCGTGGTGCCGCGGCCCCTGGAGCCTCCGTTCCCTGGAGGCCCCGGTTCGTCGTGTCGGACGCGCCGTCTAGAGCCCCAGGGCCCGTGCCTCCCGGCAGGGCCGCCAGAGCTTCTTCTTGGACTCTTCCGAGAAGGTGCGGCGGTTCATGCTGCATACCATACGCATAACGGTCACGGCATGCAACTGCTAGTGGTCCACGCGTGTCGCCGAGGCCGGGACGTCTCCCACGGCAGGCGCATCCCGCAGCATCGATCGGGCTGGTGGCACGGCAGCGATGGCCTGCTCGAGGCGCGCCACGTACGGGTTCGCCCCGACGCGCTCGAAGAAGATGCGCGCCTGATCGGCCGCGTCGCGCGCCTCACCGTCGGTGACCCCCATCATCGTGACGAACGTCAACGCACACATCGCGGATTCGAACTCGAGTCCGAGGTCGCGCCATCGCCGGACTGCTTCGGTGAAGGCGACGCGCCCTTCGTCATGCCGGCCTTCGAGGATCGCGACGACCGCCCATGCCTCGCGGGCCGCGGCTTCGACGACGCGGCCGTGCTGGCTCTGCAGCGCGTCGAGAGCTTCCTGTGCAGCAGTCACGTCAGCGAGTGTGGCGGCCGCTCGCACCGCGGTCGAGACGGCCGTGGAATCCGGCACGGGGCCGGACCGGAACGACTGCTGTGCGAACTCGAGTGCCGAGCGGGCGTCGCCTCGCGCGAAGGCGACCGAGGCGCGAACTTCATCCATCGTCGGCTGCACCTGTGCCTCGGTCATCTTCGCGATGCTTCCGGCGATGTCCTGCAGCTCACCGTCGACATCCGCGCCTCGGAGGCCGTGGATCTCGGCGCGACGCATCCGCGCGGGCAGGTCGGTGTCATTCACCACCGCCTGCTCGACCTCGGGCAGCACCCAATCCCATTCGCCGATCCGGATGGCGAGCCCGACGGCATTGAGGAGCATGTACGGCCAGTCGCGCATCCCCAGGCGGCGAAGGATCTCCAGGCCATCTCGCGCGACCTGGTACGCGAGTTGCGGATCCTCGCTCGCCGCCGCATAGCTGAGGTTCACGCGAGCTCGGATGCCCGGCACGATCAGGCCGTACGACTCGCTGGCGGAGACGGCACCCACGAGGGTGACGATGCCCTCACGCAGCCGCCCCAGGTTCGCGAGGGCCGGCCCGCGCGTGATCAGCAGCTCGATGGTCTCGCGTGTCAGATCGAGTCGCTCCGCGGTCGGCAGGATGTCGTCGATCAACCGGATGGCATCGGCGTCGCGACCCAGGAGGAGATAGGTCCGGGCCAGCTCCGAGGCAAGTCGTACGTACTCCGGCGTCTCCAGGAGGTCTCGGTACTCCTCGCGAGCCGGCTCCAACAACGCGGCAGCATCCGCAGTGCGGCCGGTCATGATGATGGCTCGTGCGTAACGCGCGATGGCCGCCGTCAGAGCCCGACGATCCATCGACTCGCGCGTCAGTTCGAGTGATCGGGCCATGTGCCTGATCGGTTCCTCCTGGTGTCCGGCGTTCAGGCCGGCCTCCCCGGCGGCGGCATGGAGCTGTGCCGCTTCGGCCGAGTCCGTCGTCACCTCGAGCGCCTGCTCGAGGAACCGCGTCGCCTGGACGAACGAACCGAGCGACCGAGCGCGCTCCGCTGCGCCGCGCAAGGCGACGCGTGCCTGGGCGGCGATGGCCGCGCCTTCGGGGCCGTCGGGCTGGGCCCTGTAGGCCGCCACGTAGTGCTCGGCCAGGGCGCCGGCGATGCCGTCGTCATCGAGAGATTCGAAGTAGCGCGCCGCCGCGACGTGCATCCGCCGCCGATCGCGCCTGGCGAGGGTCCCGTAGGCGACCTCGCGGATGAGACCTTGGACGAAGCCGTACTGGCCACGTTCGGGCGACCGGGGATCGGCCTCGAGGGTCAGCATCTCGCGCCGCACGAGGTCGCGCAGCCGGCCGACGAGCTCGTCGGGCCGCAGATTGCTGACCGCCGCGAGCGCATCGACATTGAAGGTCTTGCCGATGACCGACGCAGCCTGGAGCAGCGACCGATCCACGGGGTCGAGGCTGTCGAGACGCGAAGCGATCAGTGCATGGAGTGACGCCGGGACCGACAGGTCCGAGAGGTCGCCGGTCGGCCGGTAGACGCCGTCCTCGAGCGAGACCAGTCCGTCGCTCAGCAGCATCCGGACGGTCTCGACCGCGTACAGAGGGATCCCCTCGGCGCGTTCGAGGACACGTTCCACGACGGGAGACGGGAGCCCCGGCACGAGCCCGGCGAGGAGCTCACGCATCTGGTCGGGCGACAGCGGTTCGAGCACCAGCGACGTGAAATTGCGCCGGCCGGCGCCCCAATCGCGACGCCGGTCCAGGAGCTCGGGTCGAGCCGAGGTGATGATGTAGATCGGCCGCTCGCGGGACCAGTCGAGGACGTGGTCGATGAAGTCGAGCAGGCCGTCGTCCGCCCACTGGAGATCCTCGAACACGAGGACTACCACGCCGCGCTCGGCGATGCGCTCGAACAGCAGGCGCCAGGCGGCGAACAGCGATTCGCGATCACTGGGCTCCGCGCCGTCGACCCCCTCGATACTGAGCAGCTGGAGGAGACGCGGCTCCATCCACCGCCGCTCCGCATCGTCCGTGACGAACTCGCCGAGGGCGGCAGCAAGCCTGGCACGTGCGGCCGCCGGATCGTCGTCGTCGGTGATACCGATCCGGCCACGGACCATCTCGGCGAGCGCCCAGAAGCTGATCCCGACCCCGTAGGCGGGAGACCTGCCCTGGTGCCAATAGACGACCTCCGTCACGCCGTCGAGGTATTTCTGGAACTCCCAGATCAGACGGCTCTTGCCGATCCCGCCCTGACCGATGATCGAGACCAGGCGCGGACGCCGCTCGGCGCCGGTGGCGACGTGGAAGTCCTTGAGCATCCTGAGCTCAGGAGCGCGCCCCACGAACGGCGCCTCGAGCTGCTCGATGCGCCCCGCCCCTCCGCGCCTGGCAACGATCCGGAGCGCCCGGTAGGCGGGGACCGGCGCGGTCTTGCCCTTGAGCAGCTGCTCGCCCGCGGGCTCGAACGCGATGGCCTCGGACGCCGCCTGGTAGGTCGCCTCGCCCACGAGGACGGTGCCCGGCGGGGCCACCGACTGGAGTCGTGCCGCGGTGTTGACGAGGTCGCCCGCGACCATGCCCTGGTTGGTCGCCCCGAGTGTCACCGCCGCCTCGCCCGTGAGCACGCCCGCCCTCAGCTGGAGCTCGGCGCCGAGCTCGTGACCGAGAGCCTCGACGGCGGCGACGAGGTCGAGTCGCGCTTCGGACGGCCCGCTCGGCGTCGTCCTCGAAGGCGGTCGGAGCGCCCCAGACGGCCATCACCGCGTCGCCGATGAACTTCTCGATCGTCCCGCCGTAGGAATCGATGATCTGGCGTCGCGGTCGCGAAATAGCGGTCCAGCAGATCGCGGACCGTCTCCGCGTCGCGGGATTCGGACAGCGGCGTGAAGCCGACGAGGTCCGCGAACAGGATCGACACGAGACGGCGCTCGGCGGTGGGCGTGTCATGCGACGCGGAGGCGGCGGCCGCCTGAGCCCGGGACGCGGAGGTCAGCTCCCGCATTCGCCGCAGAACTTGACGCCGGGCGCGTTCGACGCGCCGCACGTCGGGCATGACGCGGCGAGAGGCGTCCCGCACTCCCCGCAGAATTTCCTCCCGGGTTCGTTCGCCGTCCCGCATGCCGGGCAGTCCAATCGCGTCTCCTGTCTTCGTCAACCCGAGTGTATCCGTGCCGCGTGGCAGCGAGGCTCGGCCTCATCGACCGGTCCGCGCGGCCGGCGAGACGGCTTGCTGGCGGTGATATACATGCGCCCGGATGCTCCGTCACCGACGCCGTCGCGTCGAGGCGCCGTCTCCTCGGCCGACTCGGCTCTCGGCGTGCTCGTCTTCATCGGCATCGGGCGATCGTGGCGGCAGGCACGGTGCTTCGCCCCGACCCCCTGCCCCGACCGAGACCGTGGCCGGCGAAGTCCACGTCGTTGATCCGCCGTCCCCGTCCCCGTCCGAGTCGCCACGCGCGATCTCGGCGGTGGCACCGGTCGGGGTCACGGATCCGGCCGACCCACCGCCCGCCATCGCCGCCGACCCGCCGGCCTGACCGGCTATCGCTGGCCGATCGCCCACCCGCGGATCACCCTCCCGTTCGGGCCGACGCCCGTGGGGCGAATGGTTCGTCGATGGCCAGCGGTTCCATGACGGGATCGACCTGGCGACGTTCTGCGGCGACAGGATCGTGGCCGCCCACGACGGCACCGTCCTGGCGGCGGGTCGCCACTTCGATGACGACCTCGGCTGGATCGGCGACCTGCAGCCGTACTACACCCGGCTCGATGCCAAGAAGCTGTGGACGACGCTCCCGATCGTGGTCGTCATCGATGACGGCAACGGGTATCGAAGCCTGTACGCCCACTTCGAGCAAGATCACGGTCAAGACGGGCCAGACGGTCCGGGCCGGCGACCTGCTCGGGTACGAGGGGCGGACCGGGCACGCGACCGGCTGCCACCTCCACTACGGCCTGTTCAGTCCGTACGAGACCGCCTCCTACACGATGGATCCGGCGATCGTGAAGCGGATGAAGGTGCCGACGACCGAGATCGCCCGGGTCGATCCGGAGACCGTCTTCCCGCCGCGACGCGAAGCCGGCGCCGAATGCCACGCCGACGGCCCTGAAGGCGTCGCCGAGCCCGACCCGCTCGCCGAGCCCAGCCCCCTAGCGCCCGACCTCGGGGCGCGTCCGGTCATCGCCGCCGGTAGCGCCGGCCGATCAGCCAGTAGGCCGGGATCGAGGCAAGGGCCGCCGACAACGACGCCACCCCGCCGTCGCGGGTCTCGAGCGCGAGAAGGCCGTCGGTCGAGGCCGCGTCCGCCGGCCGGGCGTCGACCTCGGCCAGGTCGATCGCCACGTGGCCGGGCTCGGGCGTCCCGAGGCTCGCGACGAGTGCCTCGGGACGTCCGCCCGCCTCGTACTCGGCGCGGATCTCCGCCTCGGACCGCCACGTCGGGCGGCGCAGCAGGATGGCCTGCCAGGCATCCCCGATCGCCTCGGTCACGGTGCCGTCGCCCGGGCGTCGGCCGGGCCGCGATGGCCTCGCCGCGCGCCCACCGCGCCGCCTGATGGAGGAGGCCGTACTCATCGAGGTCGGCGTACGACCCGAGCCGATCCGCCGGCGAGCCCTCTCCGAAGATCGCCCGGATCGACGGGCCGAAGACCTCGCCGAGGTCGAGGTCGATGGCGCGCACCGTGCGGTGGAAATAGACCTGCTGGTACATGAACCGGCGCGACGTCAGGAACATCTCGAGCGCCGGCAGCCCGGGCTCGAACAGGGTCAGCCCGCGCTCGGAGATGAAGGTGTAGCGCCGCAGCCGCTCGACCTCGACCGGCCCGACCGCGACCCCGGTCAGGTACGCGTCGCGCCGGACGTAGTCGAGGTTGTCCACGGTGAACACGCCCGACAGCAGCGGCTGGAGCCAGCGCACCCAGCGCGGCATGGCCGGATCGGCGAGGGCGGGCTTCGAGACGAGGAACGACACCCAGGCCGGATCGATCGCCTCGTCGTCGGCGAAGGCGTCCCGTTCTGCGACGGCGCCCGGAGCGCGCCGCAGGCCGCGGAGCAGCGGCCCGAGCTCGCTCGATGATCAGGCCCGACAGGTCCTCGTGGGTCAGCGGCTTGCCGGCCGGCCGGCGCGGGTCGGCCGGCGCCTCGAAGGCGGCCAGGACGTGCTCGTCGAAGAAGTGGGCGAACGGCCCGTGGCCGACGTCGTGGAGCAGCCCGGCCATCCGCAGCGTCTCGACGACCAGTCCCTCGGACGGCAGCGGTTCGCCGGCCGTCGCCAGCGCCGCGCGCAGGCTCGGGTAGAGCGAGCGCGCCCACAGGCCCGCCTCGTGCATGACGCCGAGCCCGTGCGTGAAGCGCGAGTGCTCGGCGGTCGGGAACACCCAGCGCGCGCTCTGGAGCTGGCTGATCCGGCGCAGGCGCTGGAGCCAGGCGGTGTCGAGCAGGTCCTCCTCGGCGACCTCCTCGACGGGCAGGCCGGCCGCCGCCGACTCGTCGCGGAGCGAGCCGCTTGGTCAGCTCGACGTAGCCGTGGATCGGGTCGCTGATGAGGTTGACCGCGGCGAACGGCTGGCGGCGGATCATCGGGTCGCCGCGTAGCGCTCCGCCGCCCGTCGGTGCGTGGCGGCCACGTCGTCGCGCAACGCCGCCGGCGCGAGGACCTCGACGTCGTCGCCCCACTGCAGGATCCAGAGCCGGATCTCGATCGTGCCCGACACCGTCGCCCGCCACAGCAGCGATCCGTCGGGCTCGGTCTCGACGGTCTGGGTCGGGTGCCAGGTCGCCTCGAGGACGCGTGTCGCGACGCCCGGCGCGAAGCGCAGCACGACCTCGACCGGCGGCTGGTCCGCGATGATGTCCCACGCCGCGCGCAGGGCCGAGGTGGTCGCCGCCGGATCGGGCGGCTCGAACGTCCGCGGCGTGAGGGCGGCGGTCCGGATGCGCTCGATCTTGAACGTCCGCAGCGCGTCGCGCTCCTCGTCGAAGCCGATCAGGTAGAGCGCGTGGGTCTGGAGCGACGGCTCGAGCAGGTACGGCCGGACGGTCGCCCGCCGCGGCGCGGCACCGACCTCGTAGTTGGCCGGCGTGTAGTCGATGGTGACGACGCGGCGCTCGGCCCAGGCCCGCGTCAGCAGCCGCACGTTGGCGCTGAACCGCTCGTCACGCGGCGCCTTGGACAGGCCGTCGAGGGTTCGCTCGACGTGCTCGGCCAGCGGCGACGGCAACCCGCGCTCGAGCTTCTCGAAGGCGGCCGCCAGGTCCGGGTCGTACTTGTCGGCGTAGCGGACCATCAGGCGCGCCGACAGGACGACCGCCATCGCCTCCTGCTGGGTCAGCTTGAGCGGCGGCAGGAACGCCTTCTCGCTGTCGATCCCCCACACCCCGTCCTCGCCCCAGACCGGCAGGCGGAGCTCCTCCTGGAGCGCGACCAGGTCGCGGTAGACGGTCCTGACCGACATCCCGACGCGGGTCGCGATGTCGCCCGTGCGCATGCCCTCGGGATGGGCCTGGAGGATCGAGACGAGCCGGGTCAGGCGGGCCAGCCGGTCGCGCTTGGTCGCGTACCGTCCGCGCTCGTCGTCGACCGTCATGGGGTCGGAGGATAGACGACCTGATCGCGCCCACGCTCGGTCGCGGTCAGCCGGACGTCGATCGTCCCGTTGAGGGCGCCCGGCACGATCCCGGCCGCCTCGCCGTTGGCGCTGCCGGCGACCTGGCCGAGCTCGCCATCCTGGAAGATCCAGTAGTCGAGCTGGCCACGCCAGCGGTGGAGGTCGGCCGGTCCCACCAGCCAGGTCGCCTCGGGGAACGCGGCCGCGAACGTCGCGCCATCGACCGCGATGCGGCAGTGGCGCGCCCGAGCGCCTTCGATGACCTCGAGACCGCGATCCTCGGCGGTGGCCCGGTAGTCGGGCGAAAGCGCGATCGCGAGCGCCTGTTCATCGACCGACTCGCCCGCGGTCTGCGCCGGGTCCGCGCGCTGCCAGTCGTCGTCGGGCGTGGCGACCCAGGCGTGGTCGCCGATCCGGGCCGCGCCGTACTGGCCGAGCAGGCGGTCCGATGCGACGTAGGCCAGCCACCGGAAGTCGTCGCCGACCCGCAGCCCGGTCAGGTCGACCGAGCCGATCGGCCGGAGGTCCACGGTCGCGTCGAGATGCATGGCGAGCCGGGCGCTCGAACCCACGGCGAGGGGTGCGTCGCACGACGGCGGCTGCCTCGCTCACCGGTGGTCGGCCCGAAGCGCGAAGCCGCGGCCGGCGTGTCCCTGCAGTGCGATGTCGTTGGCGACGGCGACGGCCGCGAAGGAGACCGACGCGACGAGCGTGGCCACGACCGCGATGGCCGTCCCGGCCATGAGCCGCCGGCGGCGGACGGCCGTGCCGCCCTCGAGTCGCCGGGCGATCCCGTACCCGCTGAACAGGCTGGTGGCGAGCAGCGCGATCAGCCACGGATAGGCCGCCTCGAACGACGGGAGCAGCGTCCGCGACCCGAACGACATGAGCTGGGTCAGCACGCCCGCGATCGATGGCACCAGGCACAGCAGCGCCACGATCCCGAGCCAGACCGTCGCCGGGAACGCATGGTCGCCGCGCGCGACCGGCGGCCAGATGACTCCGGCGAGAGCGATGGCGACCGGCGTCATCGCCAGGAGCCCGACGATCAGGTCGAACGGGCCGCCGGGCCGATAGGCGAGCAGGACCAGCCCCGCGGCGACCGACCAGCAGACGACGAGGGCGACCGCGATGAGCCGGAGCTCGAAACGACGGACACGCACGGACTGAGTCTATCGGCACGTCGCTCGAACCCTGTCCGGCGGTCCCTCCGCAAGTACCGGCCCCCCGGGACGTCCGGGTCATCGCCGCCTGCCGGGACGACAAACAACATGCCCCTACCGCACCTGACCGGGATCGGTCCAGGGCGGCGGAACCAGGACGAAGGACCTTGGGCCATGGCCGGACAGGCGCAGCGCGGATCACCGGGACACGGGCGGTCATCACACCGCGGCTCGTCAGCGCGGCGGGTCGCGGCGGCTACCGCGGCCGGGTCTGGGGCCACGCCCACCAGTGTCGGCGACCAGGCCGTCCACAGGATCGACGCCCATCACGGAGACGCCGGCGACGCGGCCGCTGTACCGGCTCCTCCAGATGAAGGGTCTGTCGCCGGTTGAAGCGGCCAACCTGACTGCATTCATGTGCGGCCTGCCGGCGACGGGTCACGACTGGTCGCTGCGCCAGGTCAACCTCTTGCTGTTCCTCCGCGAGATGAACCGGACCGGGCGGTTCGGTCGGACCGACGGGCAGGCGAAGCTCCAGAACTGACCAGAGGGATCCTCACCGCGATCGCAGGGCGCGCCTCCTCCCGCCCTGTCAGTCGCTCCGGCCGAAGCGGCGTCGAGCCTCCTCCCGACGCCGCTTCGGTGCGTCCGGCCCGGGACCCGAGCTGGTCGGCCTGCTGAAGCGGACTATGTCGCCTCGGTGTGCGGTCGTCGGGCGACGGCGGCCTCGACCCGGGCGCGAACGTCGGGGAATGCAGCCATGACCCGGGCGAATTCGAAGCTGCCGAACTCGAGCAGCTCACAGGGCGTGGTGCAGATGGCGGTCGCGGTGCGTTTCGTGCCCTCGACCAGGGCCACCTCGCCGAGATACCCGCCGTTCGACATCGAGCGGACGAATCGGCCGAGGCGCTCGATGCGGATCGTCCCGCTGACGATGACGTAGAACGACGCGGCCGGCTCACCCTCCCGCACCAGCACCGTGTCGGCCGGGACGGTGACGATCTTGGCCAGGGTGGCGACGGCCTCCAGGCTCCGCGGCTCCAGCTTCGCGAAGATCGGGACGGCGGCGACGATCGCGGTCTTCTGGTCCATGGTGTTGGCGAGCATAGCGGCGCCAGACCAGACCGATGCGACACGCTCCACGGCCGGTCGCCTGTACACTCTCGCGCGTTGCCTGCCCACCCTGAGGTGCCCCGTGCGCATGTTCCGCATCCTGTCCATCGGTCTTGTCGCCATCCTCGCATCCGCCTGCTCGAGCGCCGGGTCCAGCGCGACGCCTGCGGTCTCATCGCCATCGGCCGCCGCCGTGGTCACCACCGCCCCGACCGTCGCGCCATCCGCGACACCGACGGCCTCCCCTGACGCGTGCGCGGCCGCGAACCTGACCCTCATCGCGCCGGGCAAGCTGACCATCGCCACCGACAATCCGGCCTTCCCGCCCTACTTCTCCGAGAACGCCGACGGCCACAAGACCGATCCGTGGGAGCTCGGCGACCCGACCAACGGTCAGGGCTTCGAGAGCGCGGTCGCCTATGCGGTGGCGGCGAAGCTCGGGTTCACAAAGGACCAGGTGGCGTGGATCTACGTCCCCTTCGACAACTCGTACAAGCCCGGCCCGAAGACCTTCGATTTCGACATCAACGAGGTGTCGTTCACGCCCGAGCGTGCCCAGGTGGTCGACATGACCGACGGCTACTACTTCGTCAACCAGGCGGTCGCGGCGTTGGCCACCAACCCGATCGCCAAGGTCACGACCATCAGCGGGCTCGCGGCGTTCAAGCTTGGCGCGCAGGTCGGCACCACGAGCTATTCGACGATCACCGACGTCATCAAGCCGACCAAGGATCCGAGCGTCTACGACACGAACGACGCGGCCATCGCCGCCCTCAAGGCCAGGCAGATCGACGGCATCGTCGACCGACCTGCCGACGGCGTTCTACATGGCCGGCGCCCAGCTCAAGAACGGGACCGTGGTCGGCCAGTTCGCCCTCCCGGCAGCCAGCGCCGGCGGGGAGCATTTCAGCCTCGTCCTCGCCAAGGGCAGCCCACTGACGGACTGCCTCAACGGGGCGATCGCCGCCATGACGGCCGACGGGAGCCTCGCCGCGATCACCAAGGAATGGCTGTCGGACAAGGCCTCGGCGCCCGTCTTCACGCCGTAGCCCGGACGCCCCGGCCAGGCTGATGAGCGGCGGCGCGGTGACGACGCCGGGTGGGCCGCCGCCCGTCGCGCGACGGCGCTCGACGATCTCGTGGCGCGCCACCGCGATCGCCCTGGCCAGCTCGATCGTCGTCATCGGCGGGCTGGCCTGGATCGTCGTCCACGCCCCGGGCTGGCCCGAGGTCCAGCAGGACTTCCTCGATGGCCCGATCTTCTGGGCGAGCCTGCCCGGCCTGCTCAACGCCTTCTGGAAGAACGTCGCGCTCTTCCTGATCGCCGAGGCCCTGATCCTGCCGTTCGGGCTGCTGATCGCCGTCATGCGCGGACTGCCGGGTCCGGTGTTCTTCCCGATCCGGGTCCTCGGCACGGTCTACGTTGACGTCTTCCGCGCGCTGCCCGGGATCCTCGTCATCTTCATCCTCGGCTTCGGCATCCCCGGCCTCGGCATCGACGGCGTCCCGACCGAGCCGTTCTTCTGGGGGGTCGTGGCGCTGACCCTCATCTACTCGGCCTACGTGTCGGAGGTGTACCGGGCCGGCATCGAGTCGGTCCACCCGAGCCAGGACGCGGCGGCCCGCTCGCTCGGCCTGTCGCGCTTCCAGTCGATGCGCCACGTCGTGCTGCCGCAGGCGATCCGGCGGGTGGTGCCGCCGTTGCTCAACGACTTCATCGGGCTGCAGAAGGACACGGTCCTGGTCTCGTTCATCGGCGTGGTCGAGATCTTCCGGACGGCGCAGATCAAGGAGGCGGCCCTGTTCAATTTCACCCCGTACATGGCCGTCGCGTTCGTGTTCCTGGTCCTGACCATCCCGCTGGCCCGCCTCACCGACTGGCTCGTCGCACGCGAGAAGCGCCGCGTCGCGGCCGGCGGCGGCCGATGACCGAGCTGTCGAGCCCGGCCGCTGTCCCGACGCCCGTCGGCCGCGAGGCCCTCCGCATCGAGGGCCTCCACAAGTCGTTCGGGTCGCTCGAGGTCCTGCGCGGCATCGACCTCGTCGTCGCGGAGCACGAGGTCGTCTGCCTGATCGGGTCGTCGGGCTCCGGCAAGTCCACGCTGCTGCGCTGCGTCAACCTGCTCGAGCGGATCGACGCCGGCCGGATCGTCGTCGAGGGCGCCGAGATCACGGCGCGACGGCGTCGACCTCGACCGCATCCGGCGGCGGATCGGCATCGTCTTCCAGGCGTTCAACCTCTTCCCGCACCTGTCCGTGCTGGACAACGTGACGCTCGCCCCGCGGAAGGCCCTGGGCATCGCCGCGCGGCAGGCGGAGGCCGAGGCGACCGAGCTCCTGGCACGCTTCGGGCTGGCGGACAAGCGCGACGAGGTGCCCGACCGGTTGTCGGGCGGTCAGCAGCAGCGGGTCGCGATCGTCCGTGCGCTCGCCATGAAGCCCGACATCCTGCTGCTCGACGAGGTCACGAGCGCGCTCGACCCGGAGCTGGTGGCCGAGGTGCTCAACGTCATCCGCGAGCTCGCCGCGTCGCGGCATGACGATGGTCATCGCCACCCACGAGATGGGCTTCGCGCGCGACATCGCCGATCGCATCTGCTTCCTCGACGCGCGGGACCATCGCCGAGATCGGCCCGCCGGAGCGCATCCTCAACGACCCGCAGGAGCCGCGGACGCGACAGTTCCTGCAGCGGATCATCGAGGCCGGCCGGCTGTAGGTCGGCGTCAGCCGCGTGTCTGCGTCAGCGGCTGCCGGCGGGCCCGCGAGCGGCGTCGACGAACACGCCGAACAGCCGCTCGAACGCGGGCGGCGTCGATTCGGACCGCTCCGGGTGGCACTGCAGGCCGAAGACGAACCGCCCGTCGGCCGCCTCGAGGGCTTCGACCAGGTCGCCGGCCGGGCTGCTCGCCCACGCGCTCGCGACGAGGCCGGGGGCCAGGTCGCCGGCCCGCACAGCCTGGTGGTGGTACGAGTTGACGCGGACCACGCCGCCACCGGCGTTGGTCGGGAAGAGGATCCGGGCGAGCCGCGTCCCGGGCGCGACGCGCAGCGGATGGACGAGCGCCGGTCCCTTTCCCCAGCGTGGGCCCTGGTGGCCGTCGACGTGCCGGAGCAATGTCCCACCCGAGAACACGTTGATGGCCTGGAACCCGCGGCAGATGCCGAGGACGGGCAGGCGACGCTCCTGTGCCGCGGTCCACGCCTCGTGCTCGAGCGCGTCGCGGTCGCGTTCGATGGTCGGCGATCCGCGATCTTCCTGGCCGTATCGCTCGGGGTGGAGGTCTGCGCCGCCGCTGATGAGGAGGCCGTCCATCGCGCGCCAGTGCAGCGGCCCGCGGTCGCCGCGTCGGTGGCGGCGTCGAGGACGACCGCTTCGCCGCCGTGGCGTTCGATCGCCGCCGCATAGAGCGCGTTGCGGCGGGCAGCCAGCTCGGGCTCGGGCTGTCGCGCGGCGACCGCCACGGTGATGACGATCCGGGGCTGGCTCGCGGCGTGACGCATCGGGACACGATAGCCGCCGGTCGGGCGGCCGGGTGGTCAGTCGCCGGCGGGGGAGTCGGACGGTGCCGCGGAGGGCGTGCCGGCGCCGCTCGGGCCGGGTGTCGGCGGCAGCGTCGGCAGGTTCTCGGGGTCGACCTCCTTGTGCGGGATCAGCAGCAGCGTCCAGCCGACCTTGATGTCATTCGGCCGGTAGGCGCCCGATTCCGGGTCGAGCGACGGGTAGGTCGCCCGGTTCCAGTAGGCGATGCTCCGGCCGCTGGTCCCGAACCGCTTGGCGATCTTGTCGAGGCTGTCGCCCGGCGCGACCATGTACACGAGGAAGGTCGGCTGCGGGGTCGGGGTGGGTCGCACGAACGACGGCGTCGGTGTCGGGCCGGCCGGTGTCGGCACGGGAGTTGCCGTGGCGAATGCGACGCCGCCGGTCGGGCTCGGTCGATTGGTCGGGTCGGGAACGCAGGCCGCCGTCAGCAGGAGCACGGCCGCGATCCCGATCCACAGGCGGGAGCGCATGACGTCCATGGTGACGCCTCGACGGCCGAAGCGGTGACGACCGGTCAGTCGCGCGGCAGTGCCGCGGAGTCGACCGGCGTCGGTGGCTGGAGCGACAGCTCGGCCGCCTGGGCGAGACCCTCGGCTGCGGTCACCACCCGGTCGCGGCCGCCCCGCTTGGCCACGAAGCACGCGCGGTCGGCGGCCAGCAGCACGTCGGTGGCCGTGGCGCCGTCGGTCGGGAACGTCGCCACGCCGACCGAGGCGCTCACCGAGGTGTCCGTCTCCGAGACGGCCCGGCGGGCGCGTTCGGCGACCTGCAGGGCTCCGACGTCATCGGTGTTCGGCAGCAGGAACGCGAACTCGTCCCCGCCGTAGCGGAAGACGAGGTCCGTGTCGCGGCCCGCGCGCACGAGCTCGCCGGCGATCCGCCGCAGCAGCTTGTCTCCGGCCTGGTGGCCGAGGTCGTTGTTGACGTTCCGGAAGTCGTCGAGGTCGAGCATGATCAGGCTGAACGTCGAGCCGTCGCGGACGCTCCGTTCGAGCCACTCCCCGAACGTGCCGTGGTTGAGGAGCCCGGTCAGGTCGTCGGTGCGTGCCCGGATCTCGACCGCCTGGAAGACCTCGGCGTTCTGGAGCGCGATCGACACCTGCGCCGCGAACAGCTGGACGAGCTCGAACTCCTCCGGCGTGAACGCGTTGCCCAGGCCGAGCCGCTCGATGGTCAGCACGCCGATGGCCCCGCCCCGACCGAGCAGCGGGACCACGATCAGGCTGCCGTCGAAGGTCTCGGCACTGTCAGTGGCAGCGTCTCGGAAGTGGTTGACCCGCGGGTCGTTCCGCTCGTCCTGGATCAGGACCGGCTCGTTGTGCTCGACGACCCAGGTCGCGATCCCCGTCTCGCCCGCTGCCCACGGCTCCAGATACTGCGCGGCGTGGACGCCACGCGCGGTCAGCGGCGTCAGGCGCCCGGACGCCGGATCGACCACCTCGATCGCGACGTTGTCGCAGGCGATCAGGCCGCCAAGCCGGTCGGTGATGCTCTCGAGGACGTCGCGCGAATCGAGCGTGGTCAGCAGCGATTCGGTGATCAGCAGGAGCTCGCGCTGTCCGCGCAGCTGGCGCTCGAGCGCGATGGTCTGCTCGCGCAGCCGCTCGGTCGTGTCGGCGTTGGCGATCGCCTGGGCGGCGAAGCCGGCGTAGATCACGAGCAGCCGCAGGTCGTCGTCGCCGAACTGGTCGAGCCCGAGCTTCGAGAGCACGACGACGCCGAGGACCTGGTCGTCGAACACCATCGGCGCGAGCAGCATCGACTCGTCGAGGTCGTCCTGCGTGCCCGGGATGGTGCTGGCCCGCGGGTCGGCGGCGGCGTTGCCCAGGTTCTGCGCGATCCGGTTGGCGGCCACCCAGCCGGTGATCCCCTGCCCGAGGGTCAGGCGCAGCTGGTCGGGCGTCTCGTCGAAGTACTCGCCGACCTGGCCCTGCATCGCGACCGGGATCAGCTCCGTGTCGATCAGCCGATAGACCCGGACGTTGTGATAGTCGATGAGCTGGCGGAGCTCGGTGGCGATCGCGTTGCCGATCTCGGCCACGCTCGACAGGCGGCTGAGCCGGGCGGCCAGCTGCTGGATCGATTGGAGCTGCGCGGCCCACGTCGCCATCCGCTCGTAGTCCTGGGCGGCCCTGATCGCGACGCTGGCCTGGGTCGCCAGGGCACCGATCGTGTCGAGCTCGTCGGCCGTCCAGTGATGCGGCCGGTCGTGGTAGACGTTGAGCAGGCCGAGTGGCTGGCTGCCGTCGAGCAGCGGGGCGGTGCACAGCGTGTCGAAGCCTTCCTGGACCACCGCGGCACGGACGTCCTCACCGCGCGGGTCGTCGCGGTAGCCGACCGCGTACAGCGGTCGGCCGGCGGCCACCGCCGCGGCCGGCAGCGACCGTGGCGGGAAGTCGCGAACGCTCGCGATGTAGCTGGCCGACAGGCCGCGGCTGACCTCGGCGGTGATGTGCCCGTCACCGTGTTGCAGGAAGACCGCGGCCCGGTCGCCGCCGAACAGCACCATGGCGTGGTCGACCAGCCCGGCCAGGATGCGGTCGAGGTCGAGCCGGCTGCCGATGTCGCCGGCCACCCGTCGCAGCGCCTCGGCGCGATGGAGGAGATGGGCCACCTCGTCGGCCCGGCGGGCGCCGCTCACGACCGCGCCGAGGCCATCGGCGACGACGCGCGCGACATCGAGGTCCCGCGGCCCGAGCGAGCCCTCGGTCTCGCCGACGATCAGCAGGACTCCCCACGGACCGCTGGCACCGGGGATGACGACCGCGAGCTCGGGCCGTCCATCGGCGACCACGGCCAGTGCCCGATCGTCAGCGGTGTCGGACAGGGCGACCCCCGGCAGTGGGGCGTTGCTGGCCCGGGTGCTGCCGACGGCCAGGCCGAGGACGCGGCCGAGGAGCCCGTACCGGCTCGGCAGGTCGACGAGCCGGAGCGTATCGGCGATGTCGGCGGCAGCGGCGGCCCGTGGCACGAGCCGGTCCCCGCGGAGCTCCCAGGCGACGACCAGGTGGTGACCGTAGGCGTCACGAACGGCGGCGACCGCGGTTCGCAGCGCCTCGTCGGCGTCCTCGCCGGCGTTGACGAGCCGGCTGATGGAGGCGGCCACGGTCAGGTCGAGCTGGTGGCGCTCGGCGTCGAGAGGGTCGCTCCGCGACGGCATCTGCCGGTCGCGACCGGTCGCTGCGAAGCGCGGCGCAGCGGCCGGGTCGACGGTCCGCCGACCGCCCCACGTGCCGGCGGCGACCGGCGACGCACCATCCGCTGCCCCGGTCTCGGCCGCGGCCAGGAACCGCTGCAGGTCACCGACCCGGTAGCGTCGGTCGCCACGGGGGTTGATCCGGTAATAGCGCAGCCGCCCGGCATCGCTCCATGCCCGGATCGTGTTCGGGTGGACGCCCAGGAGCCTTGCGGCCTTGGTGACCGACAACGTGGCGTCCGCTGGCCTTGGCGGGATCGAGATCGGCACGGCTCACTAGAGGAAATGTGAAGTTAGTGGCCCGAGCCTACCAATCTCACAGTTCTTGCCAATAGTCCGATGGTCCCAGCGTGTTCAGGCGTGTCGGTCCGCCGTCAACCGAACATAGACAAGGGTCGCGATGACCGAGCCGACGCCGATCGCGACACGAGCAGGATGGCGACCCCCGGATCGCCCACCAATCCGGGACCCTGCCCGGAGCTGCGCGGGTCGCCCACCTCCGCCGCGGGGGTCGGCGACGCGGCGAGCGCCGACAGCGCGAAGGCGAGCCAGCCGAGGGCCGCGGTGGCGATCGTCAGCGCCCGCCGACGCTTCATGCCACGGCCTCTGCCAGCGCCAGGACGAGCGCGATGACCACGAGCGCGAGGCCACCTGCAAAGCAGGCCACGGCGACCTTGATCCGGTCCGACCGGCCTTCGGTCAGGACGCGCATGGCCTCGTCGGTGGCGAGCGTGGTCAGCACGAGCGGCCGCCCGAGCCCGGCGGTCAGGTGCGGTTCGCCGTCCGCGTCGTGCCGCGGGACACCGAGGACGATCGCGTGCTCGACCGACGAGACCTGGTCCACGCGCAGGCGGACCGGTGTCGTCGGGGAGGTGCCGGGCGGGACGCGATCGGCGACGTCGGCCGCCGTCCCGACCGACTCGCGCGGCACGACCACGAGCCCGGTGTCGAGGCCGGCGTCGTCGATGACGATCCCGTCGAGGCCGTCGCGGACCTCGAACCTGACGCGCTCGCGGCGGTCCTCGAACGAGACCCAGCCGCGATCCTTCTGGAGCTGCAGGCGCGTCCGACGGAAGACGAGTGGGCGGTGCGCGTCGTCCTCGAACTCATCCTCGGCGTCGATCCGGCCCTGCACGCGCACATAGCGCGCTCGTCCGTCGGCCAGGGCGCGGGCCTCGGCCACGCTGACCTCCGGGGTCGATGCGAGGAGGCGCCCGACCCGGTAGTTGGGGCCGTACGTGCGCAGGACGAGCACGCCCGCGACGAGCGCGCCGAGGCCGGCGACGAAGGGGATCAGGGGAGGCACGGCGGCGATGATACGCGCCGGACACGAAAGACCCGAAGGAACCTCCGCGGCACGTGGGCTTTGAGGCGATCTCAGCCGTTAGTGACGCTCGGCTCCTCCGGGCTGGTGAGAACGCTACGGCGGCCGGACCGGCCGGGTCAACGGGGTTTTCCACCATCCGGATGCGGATGTGCCGAGTTGTCCACCGCTCGTCCACCGAGCCGCCTGGCGGCGACGCCTGGACCGGCCGTCAGCCCGTCGTCCGGCCGGTCGCCGGGTCGAGCGCGGTCAGCTGGCCGGCGAAGCTGGTCAGGACCAGCCGGCCACCGACGAGCTCCGCCGCCGTCACCACGTCGGAATGGGCGATCCGCCAGGCGACGACCCCGTCGGGCTCGATGGCGAACGTCTCGATCTCGGACTGGACGACGACGTGCGCGAGCCGTGGCGAGCCGAGCAGCGCCACGATCGGCGTCGCGGAGCGATGCTCCCAGCGCAGCACACCGGTCGCGGTCTCGAGCCCGTACGTGTGGAAGCCGTAGCCGACGACCAGCAGGCCGGCCGAATCCCAGTGGAGCGCCCGCGGCTCGTCGTGGATGAGGGAGGCGAAGCGGACGGTCCATGCGCCGCGCGGACCCTCGAGCCTGAGCTCTGCCCGACAGAGCGGATCGGGGTCGTCGGCGACCAGGGGCCCGAGGTCGACCAGCTCGCCGCCCGCCTCCGACAGCGCGAACACCTCGCGACCGGATCCGCTCCCGCCCCACCGCCAGCGGCCGCGCAGGCCGCCCGGGTAGACGATCGTGGCGTTGCGCGGTTCGAGGCTCACCGTCGGCACGACGGCCGTCAGGCGCCGACGTTCTGCGGCGTGTCGGCCGCGGCCGGCTCCTCGGCGATCGGGGTGACCGTCGCGTTGGCGAGGGTCCGCAGCGTGGCCGGCGGGACCGGGAAGACCGCGGTCGACAGGCCGGCTGCGGCCCAGACGACCTGGTAGCGCCCGAGGTCCGGATCCATGATCGTCCTGACGGACCGGATGTGGCCGATCGGCGGGATGCCGCCGATGGCGAAGCCGGTCAGCTCGTGGGCTTCGCGCGCGGTGGCCCGGCGGACGTCGGCGGCGCTGGTGACGGCGGCGAGCCGCGCCAGGTCGACCCGGTTCGTGCCCGAGACGAGGCAGAGCAGGGGCTCGACGCCGCCCTCGCCGGACATGATGAACACGAGCGATTTCACGATCTGGCCGAGCTCCGCGCCGAGCGCGGCGGCGGCTTCGGCGGCCGTGTGGGTGGACTCGTCGAAGACGGTCACCTCGAGGGTCACGCCCTTGCGCGCGGCGGCGTCCAGGACGCGCTGGATCGAGGGATGGACGCGGTCGGCGGGCACGGGCCGGAGTCTAGCATCGGACCGCGCGCCTGAGCCGGGGTTAGCATCGCTGGCGTGGACGCGCTCATCCTGGCCGACGGCGCGGTGGCGCCGCGGTCGCGACTCGATCTCGCCTGGCCGGGCTGGGACGCCGGGGTGGGCATGGTCGTCGCGGCCGATGGCGGGGCTCGTCATGCGGCCACCCTCGGCGTGGTGATCGACCTGTGGGTCGGCGATGGCGATTCGCTCGACGACGCGGACCTCGCGGCGCTCGAGGCGGCCGGGATCCCGCTCGAGCGGAGCCGCCCCGACAAGGACGAATCGGACACGGAGCTGGCGATCCTGGCGGCCATCCGCCTGGGCGCGTCGGGCATCGTCGTCGTCGGCGCGCTCGGTGGACCGCGGGTCGACCATGCCATCGCCAACGTCGGGCTGCTGGCCCTGCCCGAGCTGGACGGTCGGCCGGCGACCATCCTTGACGCCTCGGCACGGATCGGCCTGATCAGGGCGCCTGGGGCGGACGGCGGCCCGGTCGAACGCCGCCTGGCCGGCCGCGCCGGGGACCTCGTGTCGCTGCTGCCGCTCGGCCCGGGCGTCGAGGGCGTCACGACCGACGGCCTCGCATACCCTCTGCGCGACGAGCCGTTGGCGATCGGCCATACCCGTGGGCTGTCGAACGTTCGCCATGCTCCGGAGGCGAGCGTGACCGTCCGGAGCGGGTTGCTGCTCGTCGTCGAATCGCCTGCTACGCTCTGACCATGAGCACGCCCAACGTCGGCGACGTCGCCCCGGATGTCGCCAGTCCCGACGAGACCGGCACCATCCATCACCTGGCTGACCAGCGCGGTCGCTGGACGATCCTGTACTTCTATCCGGAAGACGACACGACCGGCTGCACCACCGAGGCATGCGAGTTCCGCGACCGGAACCAGACCATCCACGAGCGTGGCGCGGACGTCTGGGGCGTCAGCCCGGATGGGGCCGCCAGCCACCAGCGCTTCCGCGACAAGTACGACCTCCCGTTCACCCTCCTGACCGACGAGAGCCACGCGCTTGCCGAGGCCTACGGCGCATGGGGCGAGAAGCAGAACTACGGCCGCACGTATACGGGCCTCATCCGCTCCACGTTCCTGATCGACCCAGAGGGCCGCATCGCCCGGGTCTGGCGGAAGGTCAAGGCACAGGGTCACGCCGAGACCGTGCTCAAGACCCTCGACGAGCTCCAGGCGGCGCGCGCGTCGTGACCCGCCGGAGCGCCGCCGGCGTCCCGACTGCATGACAGAGCCCGCCGCCCCGGCGGACCATTCCTGGCGCCCGGCCCGGTTCATGGTCATCGCCGCCCACCCCGATGACGCCGACTTCGGGCCGGCCGGGACCGCCGCGCGCTGGATCGACGCCGGATCCGAGGGCTGGCTGGTGTGCTGCACGAGCGGCGACCAGGGCGGCGAGGACCCGGACGCCGACCCCCTCGAGCTGGCCGCCCTGCGCGAGACCGAGCAGCGGGCGGCCGCGGCGATCGTCGGCTACGCCGGCGTGACGTTCCTCCACGCGCCCGACGGCGGCCTCGTCAACGACCTGCCGCTGCGGGAGCAGCTCGTCCGCGAGATCCGGACGTTCCGGCCGGATGCCGTCCTCGCCACCGACCCGGAGACCGTGTTCTACGCCGACGGCGGCATCAACCACACCGACCATCGCGCGGCCGGGATCGCCGCCGTGGACGCGGTCTACCCGGCGGCCCGTAACCCGATGGCCTTCCCATGGCTGGCTCGCTCCGGGCTTGCGGCGCACAAGGTCCGGCGGATCTACCTGTTCTGGTCGGAGCGCGCCGACACCTGGGTCGACATCTCGGCCACCATCGAGCGGAAGATCGACGCCCTGCGCGCGCACGCCAGCCAGATCCACGACGTCGACGGTCTGGCCACGCGGATCCGGTCGTGGGCCGCCGAGGAGGGTGCCCGTATCGGCGCCGCCGCGGCCGAGGGACTGCGCGTGATCGTCATCGAGGATGACGAAGAGGAAGGCCCCGCCTGACGGTCGGTCAGGTCTCGTCGAGCAGCATCGGCCGGATGCGACCCCACTGGTTCCAGACCTCGGCCAGACCGTCCGCGCGGCGACCGAGCATCCCGACCATCTCGGCCAGGGTCAGGTCGCCGGCAACGCCCGCCAGCCACTCGTCGGCGGCCACGGTGACGTCGGCGAACAAGGCCGTCGTGGCAGCCGCGTCGGGCCACTGGCGGATGCGCATCGGGTCGAGCCCGGCGTAGCCGAGCGCCAGCGACAGGTCGCGCTGGGACGGCTGGCGGTCGTCCGTCCAGCCACCGAGCCCATCGAAGCGATAGCCGAGCGATGACACGGCCCGAACGATGTCGCGCGACTGGGCTCGCGTGAATGCTCCCCAGAACGGGTGGTCCTCGGGGAAGTCGAGGGCGGACGCCTCGATCGCGTCGGCGATGATCGCCTCGATCAGCCCGGTCATCAACAGCTGCCAGTGGCGCTTGGATTCGGGATCGTTGTCGGCAAGGGCGGCGACCAGCGAGGTCATCGCCGCGCGATCGCCGCGCAGCAAGCGGAAGATCCGGGGGCTCCGCCGGCTTCCAGGGCGAGACCGAGCGTCTCATCCTCCTCGAGCCGTTCGCCGTCATCGTTCGACGCGGGGGCGATCCGCGGCGGGTCCGCCTCGTCGGTGGTCCGCTCGTCGCACTCGGCGACGGTGACGCGCGCGGCCAGGCAGGCCGCGTCTGCGTTCTCGGCTCCGATCCGGGCGGCGTCCGCCTCGAGCCCCAGCCGTTCGAGCGTCGATCCGATCTCGGCCGCGGCCGCATGCTCGCGGGCGACCGTCGCCTGCGCCTCGCGGGCGTCGATGTTGATCCGGTTGATCTCGTTCAGCCAGTCGCGAGCCGCTGCCTCGAGCTCGTCGGGGTTGGTGGCGGCCGTGACCGCGGCACGGAACCCGCCTTGGGCCGCTTCCTTGGCCTCGTGGATGGCGCGCGGGTCGGTGCGCCAGGCGGCGGTGACGGCCGCGGCCTCGTGCGCGTCGTATGTCCGCTGGGCGAGGCGCAGGGCATCGGCCGCGGCATCGGACCGGGCCCGGGCACGCGTTGCAAGCTCGCAGCGTTCATCGGCGATCCGTCGTTCTTCGGCGCACCGTTCGGTCGCGGCCGGGCCTGCGGCCGCATCGGCGGACGGGGGAGCCGGCCGGTCGAGGAGGCCGACGGCGGTCAGCACCGCGATCGGTGCCCGCGCCGCGTCGGACGCAGCCGCGGGGGCCGGCTCGGATGGCTCGAGGTCGGACGCCGGCAGGAGCTCGATCCGGCCCGTGGCTGCGCGAGCCTCGGCGGCGGCGACACTGGCGGCGAGGGCGGCCATCATCGGATCCTCACCAGACGAGATCGGGACGGCGACCATCTCGGGACCGGGCGGCTTCGGATCGTCGGCCGGCGGGATCCCGGTCAGTGGCAGGGCCGGCTCCATGATCCGCCCGGGCATCGGCGGCTCGCTCGGATCGGGCGTGATCGGGATCGCGCCGGCCATCGACGGCGTCGTCGCCGAGTCGGCGTACCGAACGGTCGTTCGACGCTCGGGCATCGTTGCGGCCACATCGGCCGCTGCCTCGCGCCGGTCGGCCGGCCCGCCGCGGGCCGGTTCAGGACCGATCGCAACGAACGCATCGTCGGCCAGGGTCGAGGCTCGGCGGGGGATGGCGTCGTGCGCGACGGTGAGCCTCACCTCTCGCGGAGAGGGTGGCCGAGCACGGATGAGCTCGACCAAGGCGGCTCCGGAGATCGCCCCGAGGATGAGGCCGAGCGCCAGGAAACTGAATTCGCTCGCCGTCACGTTGCGGGCATCTCTCGGGTCGTGCTCCTTCCGGTCCGGGGCACCATGGTCGACTGAGCGTAGCTGCGAGCATTGGCGGCGTCAACTCGGCCGGAGCGTGCAGCCACCCTCAGCGGGGTCATCCATGCAATGCCCGTGCGTCGTGCGGACGGGCGGCATCGCGCGTGCACGGTGTTCGGGTGCGATGGTAGATTCCGACTCGTCGGCGGTTCGGCCGACACCCCGCTCGCGCCCTCGCCTGAGAACCAGGGAAAGGCACGTCCGCTTGGTCATCGAGCAACCCCAGGAATTCCTCGTCCAGCCTGTCGACGCGTCCTGGCTCCAGTGCAACATCGAGTGCCAGGAAGCGTGTCCGGTCGGGACGAACTGCCGCGGCTACCTCAACCTCGCTGCCGAGGGCCGGTTCGAGGAGGGCTACATCCTCTCCCGCGAGCCGAACCCGGTCGCGGCGATGTGCTCGTACGTCTGCTCCGCGCCGTGCGAGCGAGCCTGCCGCCGCGGCGACATCGACCGTCCGCTGGCGATCCGGGCGATGAAGCGCTTCCTCGTGGAGTGGCACGAGGCGTCGGGCATCCCCGACGTCATGCCCCAGCATCACGCCGCGCGACGAGCGGGTCGCGGTCGTCGGTGCCGGCCCGGCCGGCATCGCCGTCGCTCGCGAGCTGGCGATGAAGGGCTACCAGGTCGACTGTCTTCGACAGCCTGCCGTACGCCGGCGGGACGATGCTCATCGGCGTGCCCGCGTTCCGCCTCCCGCGCGAGGCGATCGAGATGGACGTCCGGCTCGTCGAGCGGCTCGGCGTACCGGTTCGTCTACAACACGACGATCGGCACCGACATCACGTTCGACCAGCTCCAGCAGCGACTTCGACGGCGATCGCGATCACCGGCCGGCGCGATGGACGCGGTCGCGCTCGACGTGCCCGGCGCGCGACCTCGAGGGCGTCCAGTACGGCGTCGACTTCATGAAGAAGGCCAACCTCGGCCAGCCGCTCGAGGTCGGCACCGACGTCGTCGTCATCGGCGGCGGCTACACCGCCATGGACTGCTCGCGGACGAGCCTCCGCCACGGCGCGGACAACGTCTCGATCGTCTACCGCCGCACGCGCTCCGAGCTGGTCGTCGACGAGGAGGAGCTGGGCGAGACCGAGCGCGAAGGCGTCCGGATGGAGTTCCTGGCCAGCCCGATCGAGATCATCGGCGAGAACGGCAAGGTCGCCGGCGTCAAGTTCATCCGCAACCGCCTCGGCGAGCCGGACGCATCCGGCCGCCGCTCGCCCGTGCCGATCGAGGGCTCCGAGTTCGTGATCACGGCCAGACACGGTGATCCCGGCCGTGTCGCAGGCGGCGGACCTGACGTTCCTGCCGGTCGAGGCCAAGTTCGAGATCAACCGCGGCCGGGTCAAGGTCGATCCCGCGACGTACGCCACGCAACGTCAAGCGGCGTCTTCGCCTGCGGCGACTTCGTGACCGGCCCGACGACGCTGATCGAGGCGGCCGGCCACGGCAAGAAGTGCGCCTACGCGATCGATCGCTACCTGTCGGGCAGGACCGACGTCACGGTCGCCGCCAACGTCAAGATCACCGAGCTCGTGGCGCCACGACATGCCCGAGTTCTACGACGTCCTGCCCCGCCAGCACATCCCGATGGTCCCGCTCGCGGCCCGCATGCCGTCGACCGAGCCGGACGGTCAACTTCAACGACCCCGGTCGAGCTCGGCTACGACGCCAACGGCGGCGGTCGCCGAGTCGACCCGCTGCCTGATGTGCAACTTCAACATCTGGTTCGACCCGTTCCGCTGCGTCCTGTGCGGCGCCTGCGCGGATGTCTGCCCCGAGGGCGTCATCCACATGGTCGACATCAACCGCTCAAGTCGGAGGGTCTCCTGCCCGAGCTCGAGGAGGCCTACGGCTGGGACAACGGCGGCGGCGATGATCCTCGACGAGGAGCGCTGCATCCGCTGCGCGCTGTGCGTCAAGCGTTGCCCGTTCGACGCCATTACGATGGAGCGGTTCGAGCTGCAGGAGATCTCGACCGACGGCCGGCTCTACAAGGAGTCGTACCGTGACGCGCAGCTGGCCGGCACGCCCGGCGTGGCAGGAGGACCCAGGTGAGTTTCCTCGAGCGGGTGGACGAGACCATCCGCCGGAGCGTCGTCTGGCGCTCGCTCTTCCGCCAGCCCGTACCCGCGCGACGAGCGGTCGCGCGCGTACGCGGTCATGAACAACGTCTTCCTGCACATCCACCCGGTCCGCGTCCGCCAGCACGCCGTCAAGTTCGCCTACACGTTCTGCCTCGGCGGGCTGTCGTTCTTCCTGTTCCTCGTGCTGACGGTGACCGGCGTCTACCTGATGTTCTTCTACGTGCCGTCGGCGACGCAGGCGTACACGAACATCCTCGAGATCCAGAGCCAGGTCACGTTCGGGCTGCTGACGCGAAATATCCATCGATGGGCCGCCCATCTCATGGTCTTCTTCGTTTTCCTGCACATGATGAGGGTGTTCTATCACGGGGCGTACAAGCCGCCGCGTGAGTTCAACTGGGTCGTGGGCGTCGTCCTCCTGTTCCTGACGATCATGCTGAGCTTCACCGGCTATCTCCTGCCGTGGGACCAGATCGCCTACTGGGCGATCACGATCGGCACGAACATGGGCGGCTACGCGCCGCTGTTCAACACGCCGACCAAGCTCATCCTCCTCGGCGGCCTCGAGGTCGGCCAGAACACCCTGCTTGCGCTTCTACGTGCGGCCACGTCGTGTTCTTGCCGCTCGTCGCCGCCATGTTCCTGGCCGTCCACTTCTGGCGGATCCGCAAGGACGGCGGCATCAGTGGGCCGCTCTGATGAGTGACGTCAAGACGCCGCCCGAGACCGAGAAGCGCGTCGTGCTGCCGGTCGATCCGACCCGGCGGACGGAGATCGACAAGCAGCGCGTCCCGATGTCGGCGCGGCCGTACCGGCTCCTCGCGCTGGTCAAGCAGGACGCCGTCGTCCGGGTCCAGAAGGAACCCGACGACACGGTCATGACCTGGCCGCACCTGCTCACCATCGAGTTCCTGGCGGCCGGCGTGATGAGCATCTTCCTGCTGATGATGGGCCTGTTCATCAACGCTCCCCTCGAGGAGCTGGCGAACGGCAACGTGACCCCGGCCGTGGCCAAGGCGCCGTGGTACTTCCTGGGCCTGCAGGAGCTGCTGGCCTACTTCCACCCGACGGTCGCCGGCGTGCTCGTCCCGACGTTCGTTCTCGTCGGGGCCGCCCTGATCCCCTACATCGACCGCGAGAACATCCTGGCAGTGCGTCCGTCGCGAGCGGAAGACGGCGGTCATGCTGTTCACGATGTTCTGCTGTCTCGGCCTCATCGTCACGTTCGTCGGCATCTTCTTCCGTGGCCCCGGCTACACGTTCGTCATCCCGTACGTGACCAGCCCCGGCCTCCATTTCGCCCTATGACGGCGACTCGAAGGACCACGCGATCATGAGCAACTACCAGGTCGAACTGATCGACAAGCCGGCCGCGCTGACCAGCGAGGCCATCAAGTCGCTGCGCAAGCAGCAGGTCCAGGGGCTGTCGCGCCGGCAGCTGATGCGGCTCGCGCTCGGCACCGGCGTCGGGCTGTGGCTGTTCGAGGTCACTGGCCGGCACGCTCGCTTCGCGTGGCCGAACCTCAAGGGCGGCTTCGGAGCGCCGATCCAGATCGGCGACCTCAGCACGAGTCAAGCTCCAGAACTCGCAGCTGCCGATCGAGCGAGGGCTTCCCGGCCTACTACTCCGAGGCGCGTGCGTTCGTGATCCTGTACGACCCCGGCCAGCAGCGGTTCCTGCCGGGCACGGACACGGCCGGCGACGGCGCCGCGCTCAACGTCCGGGCGCTGTACCAGCGCTGCCCGCACCTCGGCTGCAAGCCGAACCCGTGCCTCAAGAACTTCTGGTTCGAGTGCCCGTGCCACGGGTCGCGCTACGACCGGCTCGGGATCAAGGCCGCCGGCGCGCAGTACGGCCCGGCGCCGCGGAGCATGGACCGCTTCTCGATCACGGTCGACGATTCGGGCATCCTGACCATCAACACCGGCAAGATCACCCTCGGGCCGCTGCCCGTGGCGCTCGGCCAGCCCGGGCTGATCCCGCCGCGCACGCCGACGGGCTGCATCTGATGCGCACCGACCGCCGGTCCATCCGAGGAGCGCGATGAGCGACGAGCCCGGACGCGAGCCCGAGCAGCGTCTGCCCGTTCCACGGCCACCGGCCGAGCCGGCTCCCGTCGAGCGCTTCACCTCGCCACCGTCGACGCGGTCCAGTGGCGCTCACCCCGGAGCGCGCCGCCCAGGTCGTCCGGTCCTCGTCGAACGCCCGCTGGGTCGGCTTCCTCGCGGTCGTCGTGGTGTCGCTGTTCATCGTCATCTACTGGTTCTACGAGCTGGCGCCCGCTCGGGATCACGCAGCCGCGCCTGGACGCCGAGGCCGACGCCCAGCAGGTCACCTCGGTCGAGCGCGGCTACAACCTGTTCGAGGCCAACTGCGCGCGCTGCCACGGCGCCAACGGCGAGGGCGGCATCGGCCCGGTGCTCAACAGCCAGGAGAAGCTGTTCGCCCACCTGTCGGTCGACTACATCAACAACATGATGGTCGCCGGCGGCCGCTACGCCTGCGGCAACCCGAACTCGCGTCATGCCGGTCTGGTCGAACGAGGGCCATCCGCCGGGGCCGCTCAACTACGTCCAGATCGAGGACCTGATCGCGTTCATCCGCGCGCCCTCGACCGAGACATACACGAAACGCGACCCCTCGCTCAACGAGCCGCTCACCGACCCGATCACGGGCAAGGTCGAGACATTCAACGGCTGGGTCGACCCGACCTACAAGCCGGCGCCGGGCTCGACCCCGTTCCCTGCCTGCTGGTCGGACGCGTTCGCCACCCCGTCGGGCTCGCCGGGCGCCTCGGGTTCGCCGGCGGCATCGGCCGACGCCAACGCGACACATGTCAAGGTCACCGCCCAGGGGATCGCGTTCACGACGCCGGACATCACCGCACCCGCCGACAAGGCGTTCGTCATCGACTTCGACAACGAGGACGCAGGCACGCCGCACAACATCCAGATCAAGGATTCGACCGGAGCGGTCAAGTTCAGCGGCGCGACCTTCAATGGCGTCGCCACCCAGCCCTATGACGTGCCGGCTCTCAGCGCCGGGTCGTATCCGTTCCAATGCACGGTGCACCCGTCGATGACAGGGACCCTGACCGTCAAGTGATTGCGCCGTCGGCCTGCCCGGCCGATGGATGAGGATGGAGGACGATGGCCCAGCGAGCGCTCGGAGCTGGAACGGTGGTGCCGCGAAAGCGCGCCATGTTCGGGCTGCTCGACTCGGACGGATGGGCCTGGGCGTCGGTCAAGTCGTTCCTGTGGCTCATCTTCATCATCTTCATCCTCGGCTACCTGCCCGACCGCGCGTACTACCTGACGGTCAGCAGCACGGTCGACCTCGGCGTCCTCGTCTGGTCGCCGATCAACCTCTGCCCGCCGACCAACGAGACGCTGCCGTGCCCCGCGCCGCCGGGCGCCGTCATCCCGTGGAATCCGTCACCGACCGAGCTCGCGCTCCCGGCGGCGCGGACGGACGGCTCGGTGCTCCAGGTCGGGACGCAGATCCTGTACATCGGTGGGACCGATGGGAAGACGGCCCAGTCATCGGTCTACGTCGCGCCGACGGTCGGCACCGGGAACTTCGACAAGTGGCAGCAGGGCCCGACGCTCCCCGACGCTCGCGCCGATGCCAGCGTGGCGTACGTGTCGGGCAGCATCTACGTCATCGGTGGCATCGACGGCTCCGGCAAGACGACCGACACCGTGTTCGTCCTCAGCCCCGACAGCCAGACCGGCCAGCTCGGCGCCTGGACGAAGGCGGACGATCTCAAGCTCCCCGAAGGTCGCGCCGGCGCGGCCACCGCGATCACGACCGACGGACTCGTCATCGTCGGGGGTCGGAATGATTCCGGGCCGGTCGCCACGACCTTGCGGACGCGGCTGAACTCAGGCGGGCAAGCTTGGCGCGTGGACGGCCGAGCAGCCGATGGTCCAGCCGCAGAACGACGCGATCGCGGCGGTGGTCGGCGATTACATCTGGGTCTACGGCGGCAACGACGCCAACGGCCCGGTCGGCGCGGTCCAGCGTGGTGCGTTCGGGGCCGCCGCGGCCGCGGGACTGCCACCCGATCCGAACACCGGCAAGGTCATCCGCTGGGACATCAACAACGCGGCCAACCTGCCGGTCGCCCGGACCAACGCCTCTGGCTGGGCGGCCAACGGGACGCTCTACCTCGTCGGTGGCGACGATGGGTCCGGCCCGCAGAAGCAGCTGTACTGGGCGATCCCGTCCACGAACGGCGACCTGCCCGAGTGGAAGCACCTCGATGCCACCGATCTTCCGACCGCCTCTGGAGGGCGCGCCGGCGGTCATCAGCGGTCCGAATGCGATCCTGGTCGGTGGCGAGACCACGAGCGGGACGATCCTCGCCTCGAGCATGCGCGCCAACACCGCGCCACTGCCGCCGTTCTTCCAGCTCGGCCTGGTCGGCGCGACCGTGCCCGGGCTGAAGATCGACGGCGAGATCGGGCAGCAGCTGGGCTACCTGAACGCCGCGCTCGTCGGGACCATCGACTTCGTGCTGCTGATCCTCATCGGCTGGGCGTTCGCCCACAAGGCCAAGACCCGGGAGCTCACCGAGCGGGTCCTGCGCCGGGGCCGGCGCCACTAAGCGAGCGGCCGGGCGAGCGGTCGCCCGCCCACCCGCGAGACCTCAGCCCGCGGGCAGCTCCCCTTCGCCCGCTTCGACCGGCCCGCGCTTGACCGGCAGGCCGGCCCGCTCCCAGGCGTCCATCCCGCCAGCCACGTTGACCACGTCCGTGCGACCCGTCTGGACGAGGAAGCCGGTCACCGAGGCGGACCGGCCGCCCATGGCGCAGACCACCAGCAACGGCCGGTCTGCGGGCAGCTCGCCGACCCGTGTCATGAACTGCGAGGTCGGGATCAGCACGGCGCCCGGCGCACGGACCTCGGCGAACTCATTCGGCTCGCGGACGTCGAGCAGGATCGGGCCGTCCGGGTCCTCGCGGAGGCGACGCTCCGCCTCGGCGACGTCGACGGTCGGGACTTGGGCGGGCATCGTCACGGGGCACTCCTTCGGGTTCGGGTCAGGGCTGGCGGCCCGAGGGTCGGCCCCTCGGGATGGGCGGCAAGATCGTCGAGCCGCGCGTCGATCGCTTCGATGAGGAGCCTCACGTCCATGCCCGGGACCTCGTCCGACGGTCCGCTCTCGCGCGCCTGCTCGAGCAGGACCCGGGCGCCCTCGAGGTTGCGCACGATCCCGGGCGGGTTGCCGCGGACGTCGTGGACATACGCCGCCGCGACCTTGATCAGGCCCTGGAGCAGCGCCCGGGCACCCGCATCGTCGGTGCCCATCCAGGCAGGTTCGAGCTCCTCGTGCGCCTCGAAGAAGTCGCCCCGGTCATAGGCCGCCAACCCGGCCTCGATGGCCGCGGCGCGCGTGGCCGCAGGCAGCGGCCGGTACGCCTTGGCGCGCCCGTCGCGCCCGACGACGACCGATCGCTCGGTCATGCGACCGGTCGCCCGGTCACGACAGCTCGGCGAGGGGGCGTCGGCCGGAGAACCCGGTATCGAGGGAGTGCCACCAACCGATCACCGGCTCACCGCGCTGCCAGCACAGCCAGACCTGCCGGCCGGAGACGAGGGCGGGGAAGTCCACCAGGCCGTGCTCGATGTCGCGCAGGGTCAGGCCCATCGCGTCGATCCGCGCCACGCCGGCGGCCATCTGGTCGATGAGGCCCTGCATCCGCAGCTGGGTCAGCCGCAGGTCGTCGACGGGTGGCGCGTCGGCGGGCAGCTCAGGTCGGCCGGCTCGTTCGGACCGCTCGGCGACCGCGGTCGTGGCACCGTCACCGTCGCCGGCCCCGATCCCCGCCGCGAGCACCTCGTCGCGCAGCCGGACCAGCTCGGCGCGTTGCTCGGAGAGCAGGCGCACGATGCCGTCGAGCTCGGGGACGGCGGTGTTGGCGGCGTCGAGGTCGTAGAACCTGGTCATCGGATGCGATTCTAGCCCCACGGTCGCCTATCATCCAAAAGGTCTCGATCGGACTGTCGCCGGAGTGCCGAATGCGCCGTGTCTTGCTGTGGGCCGCCCGCAATCGCTGGCTGAAGGAGAACCTCCCGCGCTTCCGGTTCATGCGTCGCGCGGTCCGGCGGTTCATGCCCGGCGAGACCATCGAGGACGCCATGGCCGCCGCCCTGCCGCTCCAGGCGGCGGGGATCGGGACGCTCTATACCCGGCTCGGCGAAAACCTCGAGAACCTCGCCGAGGCCGACGAGGTCGCCGCCCATTACCTCGAGTCGATCGACAAGCTCGTCGCCGCGGGGATCACCGGCGAGATGTCGGTCAAGCCGACCCAGCTCGGCCTCGACCTCGATCCCGACATCTGCCTCGGCCACCTGGAGCGCATCGCCGAGCACGCCGCGGCGGTCGGCTCCTACCTGTGGATCGACATGGAAGGCAGCGCCTACGTCGACGCCACGATCTCGCTCTACGAGCGCCTGCGGGCGACCCAGCCGCGAACGGGCATCTGCCTCCAGGCCTACCTGCGACGGACGGCGGCCGACGTGGAGCGGCTGCGACCGCTCGACCCGGCCATCCGCCTGGTGAAGGGGGCCTACGACGAGAAGGAATCGATCGCCTTCCGCGACCGCCACAGTGTCGACGCGAGCTACGTGGGCCTGGCCGTCCGGTTCCTGCTCGACGGCCGCGGACGCCCGATCCGGCTCGGTCTCGGGACACACGACGTCGCGCTCATCGAGCAGATCGCCGCGCAGGTCGGGGCCGCCGGTATCGGGCTCGACGGCTTCGAGGTGGAGATGCTGTACGGCATCCGGACCAACGAGCAGTTCCGTCTGGCGCGCGCGGGCTATCGCGTCCAGACGCTCATCTCGTACGGTGACTACTGGTATCCGTGGTACATGCGCCGGCTCGCGGAGCGGCCCGCGAACGTGCGCTTCGTGCTGCGCCAGATGCTGCCCTGATCGGAGGTCACGCCATGCGCATCGCCGCCCGGATGGGCACGATCGGCACCGAGAGCGCGTTCGAGGTCTCGGCCCGGGCACGGGCGCTGGAGGCGCAGGGCCGCTCGATCGTCTACCTGCAGATCGGCGAGCCGGATTTCGACACACCGGCCCACGTGCGGGAAGCCGCCAAGGCCGCGCTCGACGCGGGCGCCACCCACTACCCGCCGTTCCCGGGCATCCCTGCGCTGCGCGAGGCGATCGCCGCCGACGCGTCGGCCCGCAAGGGCTTTCCGGTCGAGCCGTCCCAGGTCTTCGTGACCGTCGGTGGCAAGGGCGTGATGCTGTACGCGATCCTCGGGCTGGTGGACCCGGGCGACGAGGTGCTCGTCCCGGACCCCGGCTACCCGATCTACGAATCGCTGACCCGGTTCGTGGGGGCGACACCCGTCCCGATCCCCATCCGGATGTCGAACGACTTCCGGCTCGATGTCGACGAGCTTGCCTCGCTCATCACGCCGCGGACGCGCGTCCTGGTCATCAACTCGCCGGCCAACCCGACCGGCGGCGTCCTGACCCGCGGCGACATCGAGCGCATCGCCGAGCTGGCCATCCGCCACGACCTGTGGGTCCTCGCCGACGAGATCTACGGTCGGATCCTGTACGACGGCGCGGAGCACGTCTCGATCGCGTCGCTGCCGGGGATGGCCGAGCGGACGATCGTCCTCGACGGCTTCTCCAAGACGTTCGCCATGACCGGCTGGCGGATGGGCTACGCCGATCGTGCCGGAATCGCTGGTCAAGACGTACGGGCAGCTGATCATCAACACCATCAGCGGGGTCGCCACGTTCGCCCAGGTCGGCGCGGTCGAGGCGCTGGTCGGGCCGCAGGACGACGTGGACGCGATGGTCGTCGAGTTCAAGGCGCGGCGCGACCTCATCGTCGACGGCCTGAACGCGATCCCGGGGATCGAGTGCCGCAAGCCGCTCGGGGCGTTCTACGTGTTCCCGTCGATCGCGGGAGTCGGGCTGTCCGGCGCCGACCTCGCCGAGCGCCTCCTCCACGAGGCCGGCGTGTGCGTGTTGCCCGGCTCTGCCTTCGGCGTGTTCGGCGACGACCACATCCGGATCAGCTACGCGAACTCGCAGGAGAACCTGCTCGAGGCGCTCGGCCGGATCCGGACGTTCGTGGAGCCGCTGGTCGCGGCCCGGGTATGAGCGACCGGCCGTCCGTCTTCGTCACGCGGGTCATCCCCGACGACGGGCTGGCGGCCGTCCGCGACGCCTGCGAGATGGACCTGTGGACCGACGACCTGCCGCCGCCGCGCGACGAGCTGCTGCGTCGGGTGGCCGGGCGCGACGGTGTCCTGACGCTGCTGACCGACCGGGTGGACGGCGCGTTCCTCGACGCCGCCGGGCCGCAGCTCAAGGTCGTCAGCAACTACGCGGTCGGGTTCGACAACATCGACGTCGCCGAGTGCGCGCGGCGGGGCGTGGCCGTCGGGAACACGCCGGGCGTCCTGACCGAGACGACCGCCGACCTCGCCTTCGCCCTGCTGATGGCGGCCGCCCGGCGCCTCCCCGAGGGCGACCGCTACGTGCGCGCGGGCAAGTGGAAGACGTGGGGGCCGATGCTGCTGCTCGGGCCGGACGTCCACGGCGCGACGATCGGCATCGTCGGCTTCGGGCGGATCGGCCAGGCCGTCGCGCGGCGGGCGAAGGGGTTCGGGATGGAGGTCCTGTACCACGACCTGCATCGGCTGCCTCCGGAGGTGACCGAGCCACTCGGGGCGACCTACCTGCCGCTCGAGGAGCTGCTGCCGCGCTGCGACTTCGTGTCCATCCACGTCAACCTGTCCGAGGAGACCCGCGGCCTGATCAAGGCCGAGACGCTGGCCTGGATGAAGCCGACGGCCGTCCTCGTCAACACGTCCCGTGGCCCGGTCGTCGACCATCCCGCGCTGGCCGATGCGCTGCGCGACGGCGTCATCGCCGCGGCCGCGCTGGACGTCACGGACCCGGAGCCGATCCCGATGGACGACCCGCTGGTCGGTCTGGACAACTGCCTGATCGTGCCGCACATCGCGTCGGCGTCGCGGGCGACCCGCGGCAAGATGGCCGCCATGGCCGCCGCAAATCTGCTCGCCGGCGTTCGCGGCGAGCCGCTGCCGACCCCGGTGCGTGCCGCAGGGCTGAGGCCTCAGTCCCAGTCCCGGAACGGGTGCGCGACCAGGTTCGCGTTGAAGTAGCGCGGGTCGTCCGTGACCTCGTCACCGACCCATCGCGGGAGGTCGATGTCCGCTTCCTCGCTGGGCAGCTCGACCTCCGCGACCACGAGGCCCTCGTTCGCGCCGCCGAACACGTCGACCTCCCAGATCCGACCCGCGTGCTCGATGCGATGGCGGATCTTGTCGATGACAGGCCCGACGCACAACAGGAGCATGTCATCAGCGTCTGAGGGTGGGATCTCGTACTCGAACTCGGCCCGAGTGGTGCCGTGCGAGCGGCCCTTGATCGTGACGTACCCGTGCTCGCCGGCGCGGCGGATGCGCACCGTCCGGTCGGGATCGGTGGACAGGTATCCCTGCCGATACGCGATGCCGTCCGCCTCGTCGAGGATCCCGGTGTCGCGGACGAGGTACTTGCGTTCGATCTCGACGCCCATGCCTCCACTCTAGCCGTCGCAGCCGGCAGCGAACGACCGCTCGAGCCTGTCGGGTACCCTGTCTGCGGGCCGGTAGCTCAGCGGCAGAGCACGGGACTTTTAATCCCTTGGTCGTGGGTTCGAATCCCACCCGGCTCGCAGCGCCACCTCGAATGGTTCGAGATCGGGCCACACGATCCGAAGCTGTTACTGGCACCCTCCAGGTCTCGCGCGCGCTGAGCTCGGGGTCAGATCGTCTTCTGGATGACGGTCGCGATCTCGAGCACTCTTCCTGCATCCGTAGTGGCATTCCTGCCCAGGAAGTCGTTTCGGCCATATGTCCACAGATCAAGCGTCGACCCAGCTGCGCCGAGACTGAGGGTCATCCCGCATCCATCCCCTCTGACCCAGAGCGTGCCGCTCATGAACTCCTCCCGCAGGACTGCGGCGACTCGCTTGGCAAGATCCGGCGTCGCGTTCAGACGGGATGCTGCCGTGCCGCCCACGAACGTCGGACCACCGCGGTCCTTGTCGCGTTCGAAGGTCACGTTCGAGTCAACTGTGCGCTCAAGCTCGATCACATAGCGCAGCGAACCGACGTAGGTCACGAGCCCGAACTGGACGAGATGCACGGTCAGCGAGGCGCCGCGTGGCCACGTCAGATCGAAGCGGATCGCGCCGACTGACGTCCAACCCAGGTCGATCCGGTGACGCCGGTCGTCCTCGGTGCTCGACGAACGGGCCGCTCCGTTCGGATCGTCGACGAATGCGTACGCCAGCGGAGTCGCCGAGCCCACGTCGCGCCGCACGACCTCCTCGATCGATGGCGCGATGTCCGTCAGGATCTGGGTGAAATAGACGAAGGTGCCCACCGCTCCCATCACGCATCCATGCACCGCTTGGGCTGGCACTCTGTGTCCGCTCGAGCGCTTTGCCCGGTCCAGCATGAGCCATCGGCCCCGTGACCTGACCGTCACGTCGTTGATTCGCCCCGGCGACGTTGGCTTGCACGGGCGTCGCGCGACGCGGCCGACTCTGGACGTGGTCGGAGCCGCGTTCGATCGGCCCGACCAAGTAGAAAGAGGCAAGCCACCATGGGTCTGCTCAGCTGGATCATCCTCGGCCTGATCGCCGGGGTCATCGCCGACTTCCTGATGGGCGGCGGGATCGGTCTCATCGGCTCGATCATCGTCGGCATCGTCGGCGCCATCGTCGGCGGCTGGCTCGCGTCACTGATGGGTATCGGCGACGTGACCGGTCTCAACATCGGCAGCATCGTCATCGCCATCATCGGCGCCTGCATCGTGCTGTTCGTCGTGCGGATGGTCCGCGGGAGCAGCCTGCGCGCTGCCTGAACGAACCGCGAGAGGGTGCCGCAGCCACTGGTCGCGGCACCCTATGCTCCGCGGATGGACCTCCGGCGATACGGTGAGGTCGGCGCCTTCCTCGCGGCGGCCGAGCCGTTCCTCGTCGCCCGCGAGGCCGAGCACAACCTGATCCTCGGCGTCATGTCCAACCTGCGTGACGCGCCCGAGGAGTTCACCGGCGCGCCGTATCTGGCAACCGTCCTGGCCAACGGCCGAGTGGTCGCCGCGGCGATGCAGACGCCGCCGTTCGGTGTCGTCCTGTCCGAGATCGATCACCCGGGCGCCATCGCCCTGCTGGCGGACGACCTGGTCGATCGCGACCTGCCGGGGGCGCTTGGACCTGTCGAGCACGCGCGGGCGTTCGTCAAGGCCCGTATCGCGCGTGGCGGTCCCCCGGCTCGGCTGGCCCTGTCCGAGCGGATCTTCCGCCTGACCGAGGTCCAGCCACCGGCCGCCGTGCCGGGGAACCTCCGTCGCGCCGAGGCCTCGGACCGTCAGGTCGTCCACGACTGGCTCGGTGCGTTCATGCGCGAGGCGCTCGAGCCGGCCGATCCGGCCGAGGTTGCCGGCATGACCGATCGATGGCTCGCCGGCCGCGGTCGGGCCCTCTATCTCTGGGAGGACGGCGAGGTCGCCTCGCTGGCGGGCATCGGCAGCCCGACGCCCCACGGCGTGCGTGTCGGCCCGGTGTACACGCCACCCGACCGGCGTGGCCGAGGCTACGCGAGCGCCCTGGTCGCAGGGATCAGTCAGGCCGCGCTCGACGCCGGCCGCACCTTCTGCTTCCTGTTCACCGACCTGGCGAACCCGACCTCGAACCACATCTACGAGACGATCGGCTATCGGCCCGTCCGCGACGTTGACATGTGGCGGTTCGAACGACCCGAGTCGTGACCGTGCCGTTCAGGCGCCGACGTAGGCCGCGAGGTGCTCGCCGGTCAGCGTGGAACGGGCGGCAACGAGGTCGGCGGGCGTGCCCTCGAACACGATCCGACCACCATCGTTGCCCGCGCCGGGACCGAGGTCGATGATCCAGTCGGCGTGTGCCATGACCGCCTGGTGGTGGGCGATGACGATGACCGACTTGCCCGCGTCGACCAGCCGGTCGAGCAGGCCCAGGAGGTGCTCGACATCGGCGAGATGGAGGCCGGTGGTCGGCTCGTCGAGGACGTAGATGCCCCCCTTGTCGCCCATGTGGGTGGCCAGCTTGAGCCGCTGACGCTCGCCGCCCGACAGGGTCGGCAACGGCTGCCCGAGCTTGAGGTAGCCGAGCCCGACATCCTCGAGGCGCTCCAGGATCGAGGCGGCGGCCGGGGTCTTGGCCGGACCCGCCGCGAAGAACGCGTGGGCATCGGCGACTGGGAGGTCGAGCACCTCGGCGATGTTCAGTCCGCCGAGCCGTAGCTCCAGCACCGACGCCTGGAAGCGCCTTCCCCCGCAGTCCTCGCAGACCGTCGCGACGGTCTCCATGAACCCAAGCTCCGTGTAGATCATCCCGTTGCCGTTGCAGGTCGGGCAGGCGCCTTCCGAGTTGGCGCTGAACAGCGCCGGTTTGACGCCGTTGGCCTTCGCGAACGCGCTGCGGATCGGGTCAAGCACACCCGTGTACGTCGCCGGGTTGCTCCGGCGCGAGCCGTGGATCGCGCCCTGGTCGATCGACACCACGCCCGTGCTCGAGGGGATCGAGCCATGGACGAGGGAGCTCTTGCCGGAGCCGGCCACGCCGGTGACGACGCACAGGACGCCGAGCGGGACATCGACATCCACGTCCTGCAGGTTGTGCACGACTGCGCCACGGATCTCGAGCGTGCCGATCGGGGAGCGGACCGAGTCCTTGAGCGAGGCACGCTGGTCGAGGTGACGGCCGGTGAGCGTGCCGGACGCCTTCAACCCCTCGACCGTCCCTTCGAAGCAGACGGTGCCACCGCCGCTCCCGGCCCCGGGGCCGAGGTCGACGACATGGTCGGCGATCGCGATGGTCTCCGGCTTGTGCTCGACGACGAGCACGGTGTTGCCCTTGTCGCGAAGCTCGAGGAGGAGCTTGTTCATCCGCTCGATGTCGTGTGGGTGAAGACCGACAGTGGGCTCATCGAAGACGTAGGTCACGTCGGTCAGCGCGGACCCGAGATGGCGGACCATCTTCGTGCGCTGGGCCTCTCCACCGGAGAGCGTGCCCGACGGGCGGTCGAGCGAGAGATAGCCCAGTCCGATCTCCACGAACGAGTCGAACAGGTGCAGGAGGTTGGCGACCAGCGGCGTCACGCCCTTGTCGTCGATGCCGCGCAGCCACACCGCCGCGTCCGTGACCTGCAGGGCGCAGACGTCGGCGATGCTGCGGCCGTCGATCTTGGACGAGCGCGCCGGCTCGTTGAGCCGGCTGCCGCCACAGGCCGGACACGTCTTGAAGACCGCGGCCCGCTCGACGAACGCCCGGATGTGCGGCTGCAGCGAGTCGACGTCCTTGCTGAACATCGACTTGCGGATCTTCGGGATCAGCCCGTCGTAGGTGACGTTGATGCCGCGGGCCTTGACCTTCGTCGTCTGCCTGTAGAGGAGGTCGTGACGCTCCTTGTCGGTGTAGTCCTTGATCGGCTTCTTCGGGTCGAAGAAGCCGGACTCGACGAACTGGGTCACCATCCAGCCGTCCGCCGTGTAGCCCGGCACCAGGATGGCGCCCTCGGCTGAGCGACTTCGACTCGTCGATGATCACCGACATGTCGAGATCGGAGACGGTGCCGCGCCCTTCGCACTCCGGACACATCCCGCCGAGGTAGATGGCGTCCGTGACGATCTTCTTCTCGCCCTTGGGGCCGGTCATGACCCCGCTCGCCCTGGTGGTCGGGATGTTGAAGGAGAACGCCGTCGGGCCGCCGATGTATGGGGTGCCGAGGCGGCTGAACAGGCTGCGCAACATGGCGTTCGCGTCGGTGACCGTGCCGAGCGTCGAGCGCGGGTTCGCACCGAGGCGCTCCTGGTCGACCAGGATCGCGGTCGTCAAGCCCTCGAGGACATCGACATCGGGTCGGGGCAGGTTCGGCATGAAGACCTGGACGAAGGTCGCGTAGGTCTCGTCGATCAGCCGTCGCGATTCGGCGGCGATGGTGTCGAACACGAGCGAGCTCTTGCCCGAGCCCGAGACGCCGGTGAACACCGTCAGCCGGCGCTTCGGGATCTCGATGCTGACGTCCTTGAGGTTGTTCTCGCGCGCGCCTTGGACCCGGATGAGCTCGTGGCTGTCGGCGCGGTGCGTTGCGGGTCGAGTCGGCGCGGTGGTCATCCCGCCATTCTAGGGAGCCGTCGGATCACGGGTCCCGAGCCGCAACCTCGCGCACACATCGAGCCCCTCTTGCCACCGAACAGACACCTTGTCGGTTCCGGGGCGGAGACGCGCTGATCGGGTGCCAGCTCTTAGCCTAGCGGGCACGAGCGGGCCACCTCCCTCGTACCTCGATCGCGTGAAGCCGGCCGCTGTCGATCCCCATCGATGGCGGCCTGTCCGTCCCCGACCCGGAGACGCAGACCATGGAACCTCCACAGCGTCCCAGACAGGACCATCGCACCGCCGCCCCGTTGTACGAGGAGCGGTTCGAGCATGACGCCTGCGGCGTCGGGTTCGTCGCGGACGCGGGTGGGCATTCACGTGATCGGGTCCTGCCGCTGGCGCTTGCCGGATTGGCCGCGCTGGGCCATCGCGGGGCATTCGGAGCGGATGGCGAATCGAGCGACGGGGCCGGTGTCGCGCTGCCGCTGGACCGTTCGATCCTGGATCTCATCGCCGGGGACGCCCTCGCCGCCGAGCGCCCGGCGGTCGTCTCGCTCTTCCTGCCACGAGGGCGCGTGGCCGAACGACAAGCACGGGCGCTGGTCGAGACGACCTTCGCCGAGGCGGGCCTGCCTGTCGCCGCCTGGCGGGCGGTCCCCGTGGACGTCGCTGCTCTCGGGGCCTCGGCCGCCGCGTCGCGTCCGGCCTTCGCGCAGGCGGTGATCGCACGACCGTCGCGGAACGAAGACGACCCGCGCCCCGTCTCGGACGCCGCCTTCGAGCGTCGGCTGGTCGTCGCCCGGCGGCGGCTGGAGGCGGCCGCTCGTGCGACAGGTAGTGCGGTGGCCGGCCTGTCCGTGCCGTCCGCCTCGGCGCGAACGATCGTGTACAAGGGCCTCGTCATCGGCAGCCGACTGCCCGACCTCTACCCGGACCTGCGCGAGCCGCTGACGGTCGGGTACACGGTCTTCCATCAGCGGTACGCCACGAACACCCGCCCCGTCTGGCGGCTCGCCCAGCCGTTCCGGTCGATCGCCCATAACGGGGAGATCAACACGGTCCGCGGTAATCGCGAGCAGGTCCGCGGCCGGGCCGCCGACGCCGCGGGCTCCGAGATCGCGCGCGCACCTGCCGCCGGTCCTCTCCTGTCCGAGGACGGCTCCGATTCGCTGTCACTCGATGAGGCGCTCGAGCTCCTGACGACGACCGGCTGGGAGCTGACGCCCGCCCTCCTGACGGCGATCCCCGAGGCACTTGCGCTGCGCCGCGCCCCACATCCGCACGTGGCCACCCTGCGTCGCCGGACGGCTGGCTTCCTGGCGCCGTGGGACGGCCCTGCCGCGATCGTGTTCGCGGACGGGCGGCACGTCGGCGTGCTCGTCGATCGCAACGGGTTGCGGCCTGCCGCGTTCGCCGTGACGCGCGACCGACTAGTGGCCGTCGCCTCCGAGGCCGGCGCTGTGCCGTTCAGCGCGTCGGAGACCGTGCGGCGCGGACGTCTCGGCCCGGGCGAGCTGCTGCTGGTCGAGCCCGGCCGGCGCTCGATCCTCGAGGACGCCGAGGCGAAGACGCGTGCCCTGCGGGCGCTGCCGATCCACGACGCGGCCCGTCCCGTGCACGACGACCGGATCGAAGCGTCGGTCGGACCAGGCGTTGCGCCGAGGCACGTCTCGACCGCCGAGCACGTCCTGCGCTACGTCGCCGGGCTCGACGCCGAACGTGCGCGACTCGACATCAAGACCATGGCGCTCGAGGGCCACGAGCCGCTGTGGAGCATGGGCGACGACACGCCGACGCCCGGCCGTGGCCGCCTCGACCGACCCGTCGCCGACCACCTTCGCCAGGCTTTCGCGCAGGTCACCAACCCGGCGATCGACCCGGAGCGCGAGCGCGTCGTGATGGACCTCCGCGTGGAGCTCGGCCGTCGGCCGGCCCTCCTCGGCGGTCTGCCGCGGGGACCACGCACCGTTCGCCTCGAGCGCCCGGTCGTGGTCGATCTCGACGGCCTCCTTGCGGGAGTCCGTGCCGACGGCGGCAGCGTTCGGACCCTGGACGCGAGCTGGCTCGCGGAGGAGGGGAGCGGTGGCCTCGAGGCCGCGCTGGACCGGCTGGCTCGCGAAGCCGTGATCGCCGCCCGCCGAGGCGCGACCGTGCTGGTCCTGACAGACGCTGCTGCGTCGATGGACCGCCTTCCACTCTCCTCGATCTTGGCCGCCGGGGCCGTCCACACCGCCCTCACGGCCGCCGGGCTGCGCGGCCGGACCGACCTGGCCGTGAGCGCGGCCGATGTCCTCGACGTCCATGCCATGGCGATGGTCCTCGCGGTCGGCGCCACCGTCGTGCAGCCCCGGCTCGCGATCGAGCTCGCTGCCGAGCTGGCCGGGACTCGCGGCGCCGAAATCGCTCACGCCGACCGACACCATCCGGAGCGTCGTGGCAGCGTTCGAGGCCGGCCTGCGCAAGACGCTGGCCCGGATGGGCATCAGCGCCGTCGCGTCGTACATCGGCGGCGCGCTCATCGACGTCGTCGACCTCGACCCGGCGGTCGTCGCGCGCTGCTTCCCCACGGCGGCCGCCTGGCCGGGCCGGACGACCCTGGCGGACCTCGCCGACCGCCAGCTCCGCCGCCGCGCGGCCGCCCTTGCCATCCCGGAACCGCAGCCCGGCCGAGAGCTGCGCCTCCCGGACCCTGGCTTCGCGCGCTTCCGCGCCGACGGCGAGGCCCATCTCTTCTCCCCACGGATCGCGACCGAGATCACGCTCCTGGCGGTGGGCGGGAAGGACGGCATCGCCCCAGCCGACATCGACGAGCGGCTCGCTCGCTATCGCGCCGCGCTCGCGCGACCCGCCACCGACCGTGCCGTCCCGCGCGACGAGCTCCGGATCCGACACGTCGCGACACCGACGCCGCTGGACGAGGTCGAGGACGCACGCTCGATCGTGCGCCGGTTCGTGGTCTCGGCGATGAGCGTGGGCGCGCTGAGCCCGGAGGCGCACCAGGCGCTGACCATCGGCATCCAGCGGGCCGGTGGCTCGGCGAATACGGGCGAGGGCGGGGAGGATCCGGCGTGGTATGAGCCCGGCCCGGACGGTCGCCGCCACGACGCGCGGATCAAGCAGGTCGCATCGGCGCGGTTCGGCGTGACCGCCACCTATCTCGCTCGGGCGGACCAGCTCGAGATCAAGGTCGCCCAAGGTTCGAAGCCGGGCGAAGGCGGCCAGCTTCCCGGGCGCAAGGCGACGGCCTACATCGCGGCCCTCCGCCGTGGCCAGCCGGGCCAGAGCTATATCAGCCCGCCACCGCACCACGACATCTATTCGATCGAGGACCTCGCCCAGCTGATCGCCGACCTGCGCGCGATCAACCCGTCCGCACGGATCGGCGTCAAGCTCGTCGCGGGCCGCGGTGTCGGCACGATCGCGGCGGGCGTGGCCAAGGCCGGGGCGTCGTACATCCACCTGTCGGGCCATGCCGGCGGGACCGGGGCGTCGCCGCTGTCGTCGATCAAGCACGTCGGCGCGCCGTGGGAGCTCGGTCTGGCCGAGGTCCATCAGGTCCTGCTCCGCAACGACCTGCGCGACCGGGTCGCGCTGCGGACCGACGGCGGACTCCAGACCGGGCGCGACCTGCTCGTCGCCGCGCTGCTCGGCGCCGAGGAGTACGCGTTCGGGACCGCGGCGCTCGTGGCGATCGGCTGCGACATGGCCCGCCAGTGCCATCTCGACACCTGCCCGACCGGCATCGCCACCCAGCGCGAGGACCTGCGGGCCAAGTTCGCGGGAACGCCCGACGACGTCGTCCGTTTCTTCATGGCCATCGCCGAGGACTTCCGGCGCGAGCTGGCCGCCGTCGGCGCGCGGTCGGTCGGCGAGGTCGTCGGAGAGGGGCGGCGGCTGCTCCGGCCGATCGCGGCGGCGCGGACAGAGCTGGCGCCGGTCATCGGCGCGAGCCCGTGGCCGGCATCGGCGGCCCGCCGCGCGAACCCCGCCTCCGCCGGGCAGGACCTCGGTCGCGCACCGGCATCCTCACTCGAGGTCGGCATCGCTGCCGCGTTCCGCGGTCAGGGCTCGGTCCGGGCGTCCGGGCTCCGGCGTGACGACCGCCGACCGCTCGTTCGGGGCAGGCCTGACGGGCGCCCACGAGCGCGGCGAGCTCCACGGCCCGATCCGGCTCGACCTGCGCGGCGCAGCCGGCCAGTCGTTCGGGGCCTTCGCAGGCCCCGGCGTCGAGCTTCGGCTCGTCGGCCAGGCCAACGACTACGTCGGCAAGGGCCTGTCGGGCGGCACGATCACGGTCAGCCCCGAGCCCGATCTCGCCGCCGATGCCGCGTCCGAGGCGATCGCCGGCAACACCGTCCTGTACGGCGCCACCGCCGGCCGGCTGCACCTCGTCGGTCGGGCGGGGATGCGCTTCGCCGTCCGCAACAGTGGTGCTGAGGCCGTGGTCGAGGGCATCGGCCCGCACGGCTGCGAGTACATGACCGGCGGGACCGTGGTCGTCCTCGGCCCCGTCGGTGCCAACTTCGGTGCCGGGATGACCGGTGGTCGAGCGTACTTGTACGACCCGAGCGGGCGCCATACCGCCGCCCTCGACGAGCGGAGCGTCGGCGCCGTGCGGCTCGCGTCTGTCCTGGCAGACCGTCCCGACGGTCAGGCCCGCGTGATCGAGCTCATCCGCCTCCTCGAAGCCCACCGCGCGGCCGGGTCCGTGCTCGCCGGCCGTCTCCTCGACGAGGCCGACCTCGCGGCTCGCTTCTGGCTCGTCGAGCCGATCGCCGTCGAGGCACCCGCCACCGTCGGTGTCGGTCCCGAGGCTGCGACGACCCCGATCATCGCTTCCGAGACATCGGACGCTGGAGTCCGGGCCGCCCGTCTCTGACCGATCACGGGCGTCGCCAGGTCGAGTCATCTGGCGAGATCACCAGACGCCCGCAACCTGACCGCAACCCCATCGGTCCCGTTCCGATGCCGACGGGCAAAGGTGGTCGGCCTACCCTCGCCGAACATGGGGCAGCGTCACCCCCAGGTGAGCGCAGCCTCGACTCCAGCCCAGACCCCGGAAGGTGCCCGCCGATGATCCACCCCTCCGACTCCGACGTCCGACCCGTTTCCGCGGTCCGTGACGGTCGCGACGCGCCGGTGACGTGCGCGGCCTGCGGCTGCCGGCTGACACCATCGGGCGAGGCCTACTTCCACTTCAACCCGCTCGGTGGGCGCGATGCCCGCGGCTGCCGGATCGCCTGCGCCGACGCCGCGCATGACGCGACCGGCCGCGCGATCGCCGTCGCCGTCTAGGGGCGGACGCCCCGCCAGCGAAACGAGCCGCTAACTGGCCGTGTCGCCCTCGACGAGGATCCGATAGCCCACGCCGCGGACGGCCACGACCTGCGGCCCGTCGGCGGCAGCCACCTTCGAGCGCAGCCGGGCCAGATGGGGCTTGAGCCAGAGCAGATCGGGGTCGGTCTCAGCCGGCCAGCCGGCACGCGCCAGCTGGAGGTGGGGGACGATGTCGCCGCCGGCACGCACCAGCGCCTCGAGCAACCGGAACTCGGTCGGAGTGAGGGCCAGCACCTGGTCGCCGACCCGCGCTTCGTGACGGCCCGGCTCCAGCACGAGGTCGCCCGCTGTCAACGGCCCGCCGCCGCCACCCGGTCCCGCCGACCGATCCACGCGGCGCATGACCGCGGCGATCCGGGCCAGCAGCTCGGCCTTGCCGAACGGCTTGGTCAGGTAGTCGTCGGCGCCGAGACCCAGCGCGCGGACCTTGGCCGCCTCGCCGCTCTCGCCCGACACGATCAGGATCGGCGCCGGGCCGACGGCTCGCATCTGGCCGGCGACATTGAACCCGTCCGGTCCTGGCATCGCCAGGTCGAGCAGGACGATATCGGGATGCTCCTCGCGAAAGCGCTTCACGGCGGTCAGCCCGTCGTAGGCGGTGATGACCTGGTGGCCTTCGGTGCCGACCAATGCGGTGATGGCACCCACCATGGCCGGGTCGTCGTCGACGACCAGGATCCGGAGTGGGCGGCTGCTCATGTTGATCATCGTCCTCGCTCTCTTCGGTCAGATGGCCACGGCGGCCGGGAGCGCGACGACGAACCGGGCACCGTGGGGCCGGGCCGGTTCGCACCACAGGTGGGCGCCCATGGATTCGCCGAGTCTCTTTGCGGCGTACAACCCGATCCCGGAACCGCGGGCAGTGTGCGTGTCGCGACGGGCGTAGGGCTCGAAGATCCGCTCGCGCCATTCATCCGGGATGCCGGGTCCCTCGTCGGAGATGCCGAGCAGGACCACGCCCTCGCGGAGCGACCAGTCGATCCGGATGGCCGTCGCCGGCGGCGCGTACTTCACCGCGTTCTCGATGAGGTGCTCGACGATCTGGCGCAGCCGCGGCGGATCGGCCAGGGCATGCAGCCGGATGCCCGGCACGACATCGACACGGTGACTCTGGAGGATCGGTCGGAGCGAGGTGATGACCTCGGCGACAAGGACGCTCAGGTCGACCGGCGTGACCGACGCCGGCCCTTCGGGCACGACCCGCACCGAGGCCAGGATCGAGTCGACCAGACGGTCGAGTCGCTCGATCTGCTCGAGCGTGGCCCGATGCCACGCGGCCCGCGTCTGGCGGCGAGTCATGTCGCGCAATTCGCGGCCGCGCAGCGGCGGCTCATCGGCCAGCAGGTCGGCGTAGGCGCGGACGATCGCCAGCGGCGTCCGCAGCTCGTGGGTGACGAGGGCGATCAGCTCACTGCGCGCCTCGTCGATCGCCTTCAGCGATTCGACCCGCGCCTCGGCCTCGGATTGCTGGCGGCCCTTCTCGATGATCCCGGCCAGCAGGTCTGCGACGGCCCCGAGCTGCGCCACATCGTGGTCGCTGAAGGCCCGCCGGTTCTCGGTCTGGACGTTGAGGACGCCGACGATCTGGTCGTGCCAGGTGAGCGGCACCGACAGCATCGACGCGACGAACCGGCGCTGGTCGATACCGCGGACCCACAGGAACCGGGCATCATCCTTGACGTCGGGGATCACCAGCGGCCGTCGCTCGGCGGCGACACTGCCGGTCACGCCCTCGCCGAACGGGACGCGGGCCCGGCCGATCTGATAGCGGTCGAGGCCGTTGGTGGCGGCCAGCGTCAGGTACGCTCCGTCGCGGTCGAGCAGGTAGAGCGAGGAGACATCCGCGTGGAGCACGTCGCGTGTCCGGTCGACGACGGTCTCGAGCAACTCATCCCACGTCCGGGCGGTCGTGGCGAGACGCGCGACTTCGTGCAGGAAGGTGAGCTGCTCGAGCTGGTCGGCGGCGGCGGTCTGGGGCGGCACGAGACGACCTCCCGAAGCGGGCACGCGGGCGGATGGGGAAGCGGACCGGACGCTCGTCATCGGCATCACCATACAAGCCTACGGAAAGGTTGCGGCCCTGAAGGTTGCGGCGCGGTGGCCGCTTGGGCGCGGAACGGGCCCGCTGCGGGGCGCGCATGACCGCTCCGAAGGCGCCACGGAAGGGCTCGGCCGGGTCGGCGCGGGCATCGCGGGCGTCGTCGCGTGTCTCGCCCGCGGTCGCCGCCGAGCCACTCGGAATCGGGTCGGCGGGCGCGCGCGATCCACTCGCCGCCGAGGTCAGGCTTCTCGGCGCGCTGCTCGGCCAGGTGATCTCCGAGCAGGCCGGGTCCGATCTGTTCGCCACCGTCGAGCGGATCCGAAAACGCACGATCGCACTCCGCCGCGACGACGATCCCGTCGAGCGCGCCCGTCTCGACGAGGAGCTTCGCGGGCTCGACCTCGAGGCGGCCGAGGCAGTCATCACCGCGTTCGCCCTCTATTTCGGGCTCGTGAACCTCGCGGAGGCGCGTGGGCGCGTCCGCACGCTGCGCCGCCGTGAGCGCGCCGCGCGCGATGGGATCCTCGACGATTCGGTCGCGGACGCGGTATCTCGACTCCGTAGGCTGGGCCGAACCGGACGCTGAGCTCGACGCACTCATCGCCCGGCTGGCGGTCGGCCCGGTCCTCACCGCCCACCCGACGGAGGCGCGCCGGCGGACCACGCTCGTCGCCCTTCGTCGTTGCGCCGTCCTGCTCGCCCGCCTCGACGACCCGCGCTTGACCCCCTCGGAGGATCGCGAGGTCCGTCGCCGGCTGCGCGAGGAGATCACCGTCCTGTGGCGCACCTCGGACCTGCGGATCGTCAGCCCGACCCCGCTCGACGAGGTCCGGACGGCGATGGCCTTCTTCGATGCCACCCTGTTCACGGTCGTGCCGCGACTGTACCGGGCGCTCGACGCCGCGCTCGACCCGGCGTCGGGCCGCGCGCCCGGTCCTGCCGCGGACACCGGTCGCACCGGGACCCGGCCGCCGCGGGTCGGACCCTTCCTGCAACCGGGGAGCTGGATCGGTGGAGACCGCGACGGCAACCCCGGCGTGACCGCCGAGATCACGACGAGGACGTTGCGCATCCAGGCGGATCACGTCCTGCGCGGCTACGAAGCGGTCGCGACGCGCCTGATGCAGACGATCGCGGTCTCGATCCCCGCCGACCACGTTGCGCGTGCCCTCGCCTCCCGCCTCGCGCGCGACGCCGAGGACCTGCCCGAGACCGACCGCCAGCTCCGCCGGCGCTTCCCGGACGAGCCGTACCGCCAGCGTTTCGGGTTCATCGCGGAGCGACTGCGCCGGACGCGGGCGGCGCTCGTCGGGGAGCCGGCACCCCTGTCCGGACGCTACGAGTCGGCCGCCGACCTCGATGTCGAGCTGCTCGAGATCTCCGAGGCGCTCGTCGCCGACGGCCTCGACCGAATCGCCTGGGGCGAGGTCGCCGATCTGCGCTGGCAGGTCGGCACGTTCGGGTTCCATCTCGCCTCTCTCGAGGTCCGTCAGCATTCCGCGGTCCACGCGGCGGCGCTGGCGGCGATCCGGGCCGGCGCGTCGGGCGACACGGAGCTCGCGCCGGGCGTCACGCTCGACGAGGTCCTCGGCACATTCCGGGCGATCGCGGCGGCCCAGGAACGGTTCGGGCGCGAGGTGTCGCATCGCTACGTCGTCAGCTTCACCGCGTCGGCGTCGGATGTCGCCGACGTCCTCGAGCTCGCCCGCCGTGCCGTCGCAGGGAGCGGCGACGAGCCGCCGAGCCTCGACGTCGTCCCACTCTTCGAATCGAGCGAGGCGCTCACCGCCGCCGACACGATCCTGGGCGCGCTGCTGGATGACCCCGGCTACCGCCACGGACTGGCGGCGCGCGGCGACCGCCAGGAGGTGATGCTCGGCTACTCCGACTCGAACAAGGAATCCGGGTTCCTGGCCGCCGCCTGGATGCTCCACCAGGCCCAATCGTCGCTGGTCGCGGCCGCCCGCTCACGCGGCGTCGAGCTCACGCTGTTCCACGGCCGGGGCGGGGCGCTCGGTCGCGGTGGGGGACCGACGAACCGCGCCATCCTCGGCCAGGCACCGGGCTCGGTCGACGGGCGGCTCCGGCTGACCGAGCAGGGCGAGGTGATCGCTGCCAACTACTCCGACCCGACGATCGCCCAGCGCCATCTCGAGCAGATGACCGGCGCGATCCTGCTGGCTTCGACGCCCGAGCACGACGCACGTCTCCAGCACGCGCTCGAGACGGCGACGCCGGTCATGGACGAGCTGGCGGCGACCGCTCGGACGGTCTACCGGGCGCTGGTCCACGACGATCCGGCATTCGCCTCGTTCTTCCGCGACATCACGCCGGTCCGCGAGCTCTCGGACCTGCGCCTCGGGTCGCGCCCGGCGGCGCGCGGTCGGCGCGACGAAGCGCCGACGATCGATTCGCTGCGGGCGATCCCGTGGACCTTCGCCTGGTCCCAGTCGCGCATCAACCTGCCGGGCTGGTACGGGCTCGGCCACGCGCTCGAGTCGTACCAGGCGGTGCACGGCGAGGCCGGTCTGGACGCCCTGGCACGACTCGCCCGCGACTGGCCGTTCCTCTCGAGCCTGCTCGACAACGCCGAGATGAGCCTCGCCAAGGCCGACATGGGGGTCGCGCGGTCGTACGCGGCGCTCGCCACCGGGCCGGGCGATGACCGGCGCTGGGACGCCATCGAGACCGAGTACCGGCGGACCGTCTCGCTGCTCGCGCGGGTGACCGGCCGGGCGCGACTGCTCGATGGCTCGCCGGTCCTCCAGCGCTCGGTCGCGCTGCGGAATCCATACGTCGATTCGCTGTCGGAGCTCCAGGTCCGGCTCCTCGCCCGGCTGCGCGGCCTCGCACCGGACGATCCCGAGCGCCAGCGTGTGCTTCGGCTCGTCCAGCTGACCGTCAACGGCGTGGCGGCGGGCCTCCAGAGCACGGGCTAGCGCCGTGGACCACGCCGATCACGTCGCGCTCCTGCGGGCAGCCGTGTCGCCCGGCGGGACGTGGGCCGACATCGGCGCCGGCGAGGGCGCGTTCACCCTCGCGCTCGCAGACCTGCTCGGCCCGGGCGGGCGGATCGTCGCCGTCGATCGAGACCGGCATGCCCTCGAGCGCAACATGGAGGGCATCCGGGCGCGCTTCCCGGCGGTCGCGATCGAGACGCTCGTCGCCGACTTCCAGCGACCGCTGACACTGCCGGCCCTCGACGGTCTGGTCGCCGCCAACAGCCTCCATTTCGTGGGACGCAAGCAGCAGGCCGACGTCGTCACCGCGCTTGCCGCACACGTCGTCCCGGGCGGGGGTTTCGTCGTCGTCGAATACGATGCGGACCGCGGCAACCCGTGGGTCCCGCACCCGTTCAGCTACGCGTCCTGGGAGCGCCTGGCGGCCTCCGCCGGCCTGACCGGCACGCGCCGCATCGGCCGTGTGCCGAGCCGCTTCCTCGACGGGATCTATTCGGCCGAAAGCAGAACGGGATGACCCGGCCGTTCGCTCGGCCGGGCCGTCAGCTCCCCGGCCCGTCGTTCTGGTGCTTGGCGACGAAGGCCGCGACCTGGGCGCGCCGCTCGAGGTTCAGCTTCGAGAGGATCGAGCTGACGTAGTTCTTGACGGTCTTGTCCGACAGGAAGACCTCCGCCGCGATCTCCTTGTTGGTCTTCCCGTCGGCCACGAGCACCAGGATCTTCCGCTCCTGCGCGGTCAACCCGGACAGCTCATCGTCCATCCCGCCCGACGCCATGCGTCGCACCCGTTCCAGCACCTTCTCGGTCACGACCGGGTCGAGGAGCGATTCGCCACGGCCCACGGCCTCGAGGGCGGCGACCAGGTCGCGCGCCCGGATCTGCTTCAGCAGGTAACCGGAGGCGCCCGCGATGATCGCGGAGAACACTGCCTGTTCGTCCGGGTACGACGTCAGCATCACGACGCGGGTCGCGGGCAGCTCGGCCCGGATCTCCCGGCAGGCCTCGATCCCGGACCCGTCGGGCAGGCGCACGTCCATCACGACGATGTCGGGCTCATAGCGGCGAGCCTGGGCGACAGCCTCCGCAACTGTGTCGGCCTGCGCCACGACCTCGAAGCCATCGCGGCGGTCGAGCACCGAGACCAGGCCCTGGCGGACGACCTCGTGGTCGTCCACGACGAGCAGGCGAAGGGGCCGCTGCTTCGGCTGGGTCGTCGTGTCCTCAGTCATCGTCGGTTCGTGCCTCGTCATCGCTGACCGTGGGGATCCGCACGATGATATGGGTCCCGGCCCCCGCGGCGCTGGCGATGGTCAGATCGCCACCGAGCGCAGTCGCCCGGTCGCGCATGTTCGCCAGCCCGAAATGGCCATCCGGGGCCACCTCGGCCGGATCGAAGCCGCGGCCGTTGTCGGTCACGTCCAGCACCAGCGCTGTCCCGTCCACGGCCAGGGCGACGTCGACCTCGGACGCGCCGGAATGCCGAGCCACGTTCGACAGCGCCTCGCGAGCGATCTGCAGGAGCTCGGCGCGCACGTGCGGCGAGGCCGTGACGCGCTCCTCGGGCAGCTGGACGGTCACCTCGACCAGGCTGTTCTGGCGGAGCTGCTCGGTCAACGCGACCAGCAGGCCGACGAGGTCGGTCCGGTCGACCAGCTCGGGGCGCAGCCCGAAGATGAAGCCTCGGAGGTCCCGGATGGTGCCGTGCAGCGCGTCGATCGCGCGGTCGACGCGGGCGCGTGCCTCGTCGCCGTCGGAGTCCATCAGCTCGAGGACGTCCTCGAGCGAGAGGGACACGCCGTAGATGCTCTGGATGATCCCGTCGTGGAGGTCCTTGCCGATGCGGTCCCGCTCCTCCAGGACAGCCAGCCGTCCAGCGGCCTCGTGAAGCCGTGCGTTGTCCATCGCGATACCGGCATGGAGGGCGAAGAGCTCGACGAGTCGTTGGTCGTCGTCGGTGAACGGCTCGCCGCCACTCTTGTCGGTCAGGTAGAAGTTCCCGAGCGTGCGGTTCTTGTTGCGGACGGGCACCCCCAACAGGGAGTGCATCGGTGGGTGGCCGGGCGGGAACCCGTAGCTCGCGGGGTGGGCGGCGATGTCCGGGACCCTGATGGTCTGGCCTTGCTCGACGATCAGCCCGAGCAGCCCGTGTCCTTCGGGTAGCGGCCCGAGCAGGGCTCGCTCGTGGACGGTGATGCCGCTGGTCACGAATTGTTCGATCCGCCGCTTGTCGTCGAAGATCCCGAGCGCGGCGTAGCGAGCGTTGACGAGCTCACGCGCCGTGTCGACGATGACCTGCAGCACGGCCTCCACGTCGAGGAGACCGCCGACCGCACCGACGGCGTGACTCAGGGCCTCGATCTCGGACCGCGGTCTCGTGCTTCCGGTGTCGCTCACCGGAAGACGGTACCAACTCCGGGCGACAGGTGGCCCGCCGGGAACGGGCCACTCGGCCCATCACTCGCTGTCCCTCGGTTGCGACACTCGGGTCCATGACCACGACCACGGATCCCTCCGCCCTCGACATCCCCGACACCTACGATCAATCTCGCCTCGACCCGGCCGTGTCGCGCCGCGGGTTCCTGCGAACCGCCGCTGCCGCCGGCGGCGGGCTGCTTGCCATCTGTATCGCCGCCTGCGCGCCGGCATCGGCGCAGAACTGGACGTTCGGCCCGAAGCTGGCGTCAGGTCAGGGTGCGTCCGCGCCGCCGTCGAGCGCGGCCGCTCCATCGCCCTCGGTTGCCGTAGCTCCTTCGCCCTCGATGGATCACTCGCCGGCGGCATCGTCGAGCCCGGCGGCCGGCGCGTCCGCGGACCACGACGCGAACGCCGCTGCCGTCGTGAAGCGGTTCCTCGGCGGGGAGGGCGCCTCGCTGCCGCAGGGCAACCAGCCGCTCGAGCCGACCATGGATGGCGACACCAAGGTGTTCGAGCTCACGATCGACCCGATCCAGCACAAGATCGACGCGGAGAAGGACCCCATCGCCGCCCTCGGGTTTAACGGCACGTGGCCGGGACCGCGGCTGAACGTCGTCGAGGGCGACAAGGTCCGCGCCATCTTCAAGAACAACCTGCCCGAATTGACCGGCATCCACTTCCACGGCCAGATACTCCCGAACGCGATGGACGGCGTCCCGCACATCACCCAGGCTCCGATCGAGCCCGGCGAGAGCTTCACCTATGAGTTCGTGGCGAAAGCCGTCGGCTCGCACATGTACCACTCGCACCACAACGCGACCGACCAGGTCGGCCGTGGCCTGCTGGGCGCCTTCATCGTCCAGCCGAAGGCCTCAGCCGCGCGTTACGAGAAGGCATACGGGGCCACGCAGGACATCGTCTGGATCAGCAACGACGTCCTTGGCGGCTTCACGATCAACGGCCACGGCTTCCCGGCCACCTCGCCGATCGTCGCCAAGCTGGGTGAGACCATCGTCATCCGGTTCATGAACGAGGGGACGATGACCCACCCCTGGCACCTGCACGGGATGCCGATGCGGGTCGTCGCGCGCGATGGGCATCCGCTCGGCTCCGCCGCATTCACCTGCGACACCCTGGGCGTCAACCCGGGTGAGCGCTGGGACGTGGTGATCAAGTGCGATGCGCCGGGGGCGTGGGCTTTCCACTGCCACATCCTTCCGCACGCCGAGGGGATGGACGGGATGTTCGGGATGGTCACCGCGCTCGTCGTCGTCGACCCGTCGGCAGCCGTGACGGGTTCTGCGCTGTCGGCTTCGACGAACGCAGTCCCGTTCGTCTGCCCCATCCCGGCCGCCGGATGAACGCGGCCATCGGCGGGCAGCCGCGAAAGATCCTGCTTGCCACCGACCTCGCGGCGACGTCCTCGCCGGCGACCGACGAGGCGTTCGCGATGGCCCGTCGCCTGGGCGCCGAGCTGCTGATCGTCAGCGTCATCGACCCGACCGCCCTGCGACTGCCGAGCGGACGCTTCCGGACGCGGATCGACCAGGTCCGCGACGAGCGGGAAGCTGTCCTGCGTGGTCTGGTCCAGCGGGGCCAGCGTGACGGGCTCCGGGTGACCTCCCTCGTCTGGGAGGGCGACCCGGCCGAATCGATCATCGACGCCGCCGGCGCTGAGGGTGCGGAGGTCATCGTCCTGGGCAGCCACGCACGCGGCCGGATCGGTCGCCTCCTGCGCGGGAGCGTGTCGCATCGCGTGGAGCGCGACGCCGGGATCCCGGTGGTCGTCGTCCCACGTTGACACGTCGGGCCCGAGCGTCGCGCGATGCCGATCGACCGTGCGACGTGCCGCATGGCGCGCCACACTAACCTCGAGCTCGAACGAACGAGCACCCGCCAAGGTCATCGTCGGGCTCATGCGTCTCAGGATGAGAGGTGAGGTTTCGATGTCCAACCGTCGCACGCCGGCGGTCACGCTCGGCGTCATCGCGGCCGTGCTGCTGTTCCTTCTGGTCAATCCGTGGGTCGCGCCCGAGCCTGGCGGCACCCTGAATCAGATCGTCACGGCCGGCTTCTGGGTCTCGTTCCTGGCGCTCCTCGTCGTGCTCTTCCAGATGCGCAATGAGCCGGGCGGCGAGACCATCGAGATCGAGGGCCCCGCCTTCACCCGGTTCCTGTTCGGCAACACGCGGGCCGGCCTGTTCTGGCTGCCGATCCGCCTGTTCGTCGGGTTCACCTGGCTCGAGGCCGGCTATCACAAGTTCAGCGGCACGGGCTGGATGGACGGCGGCGCGGCCCTCAAAGGCTTCTGGACGGCTGCCGTGGCCGTTCCGGACAAGGGCAGCCCGGCCATCACCTACGACTGGTACCGCTCCTTCATCCAGACCCTCCTCGACAACCAGGCCTATACCTGGTTCGCCCCGCTCATCACGTTCGGTGAGATGGCGGTCGGCCTCGGCCTCCTGCTCGGCGCGCTGACCGGGATCGCGGCCTTCTTCGGGGCCTCGATGAACATGTCCTTCCTCCTCGCAGGCTCGGCCTCCAGCAATCCGGTCATGTTCACGCTGGCCATCGGGCTGATCCTCGCCTGGAAGGTCGCCGGCTACTACGGGCTGGACCGCTACATCCTGCCGCTCCTCGGGACGCCATGGCACCCGGGCACATTGGCCCCGCAGCGACCCGGTGATGCCACGTCAACGTGACACTCCCTTCCCGCGCGATCCGTCCGCCGTCCGTTCTCTAGACCGGGCGGCGGATCCATGTCCGGGCCGAGGCGCCAGTGCCGACCCACCCTCACGTGCCTCTCACGTGCTGCCGCGACGCTGCGGATGAGGCTCGACTCGAGAGAGCCCGCCCGAGGAAGCGTTCGCAGTGATCAGGCGGCGCATCCCGACACGATGAAAGGAGTCGCATATGGACCAGGTCTTCCAGCCGCTGGTACCGGCACACTCGCCGGCCCCGCCGGTGACACCTCCACCCGCGGAACCCTCCGCGGCCGAATCCCGGTCGACCGGCTTTCGCCGGGTCGTCCTGACCGGCGCCATCTCGGCGCTTCTCCTGGTCGGCGGCGGCGTGGCGGTCGTTTCGGCGGCCAGCCCCGCGCCGCCGACAACGCCAGGCACGACCGCACCGTCGGGCACTCCCGGCGGCGGGACCCACAATGGATCGTCGGCGAACTGCCCGAACATGGGCGGCTCAGGCTCGGGTAGCTCCGGTAGCTCCGGAAGCTCGGGACCTGCGACGACCCCGGCGACCTAGTGTCGTGATCCCCGGCGGTCGGCTTCGGTCGGCCGTCGGGGTTCATCCCCTGACATGCGACGTTTCGCAGCCCTGCTCCTGACCGTGCTCGTCGCCGGGTGTACGTCGGCGACAGCCGGCGGCACGGAAGCGCCGGCGAGTCCCTCTGCGACCATCGGGGCGACGGGTGGGCCGGCAAGCCCAACCTTGACCCAAGGAGCGACGGGCCTGGCCGCCATCGGTGCCGGGCTCGAGGGCCCCTCTGGTCTCGCTGCCACCGTCTACGCGACCGGCCTTGCCCACGTCTCGGCGTTCGCGTTCGATGGCGAGGGCCGGCTGTGGGCCGCGACCGCCGCCTACTCCGACGACGGCACCGACGCGGTCTACCTGGTTTCGAGCACCGGGGCGGCGCCGGTCAAGGTGATCGACGCGCAGCACACCCCGCTCGGACTCGTCTGGTCCGGCGACACGCTGTTCGTCGCCTCGGCCGGGCGGGTCGACGCCTATCGCGGGTTCGCCGACGGCGCCTTCGCGAGCCATGCGACGGTCCTGACGCTCCCGGCCGGCGTGGGCGAGGTCAACGGGCTCGTGATGTCGAGCGAGGGGCGTCTCGTGCTCGGCGTCTCGGCGCCATGCGATGCCTGCACGCCGACCACCGAGGAGGCCGCAGCCGTCCTCTCCTTCCTCCCCGACGGCAGCGACCTCCAGGTGGTCGCCGGCGGGATCCGCGCGCCCGTCGGGCTGACCTACTATCCAGGCACCGACGACCTGTTCGTGACGATGAACCAGCGTGACGATCTCGGCGACGCGACGCCTGGCGACTGGCTATCGGTCGTCCGTTCGGGCCAGGCGTGGGGTTTCCCCGATTGCTATGGGCAGGGCGGCTCCGCTTGCGCCGGGGTGCCGTCGCCGGTCGCGGCGCTCGACAAGCACGCGGCCGTCAGTGGCGTCGCCATCGTGACCGACGGGCTTGGTGGGTCCTTCGCGCCATCGGCGCTGGTCGCCGAATGGGCGACCGGGGTCGTGCTTCGGGTCGCGCTGGTCCACGACGGTTCGAACTGGACCGGCACGGTCGAGCCATTCCTGACCGGGCTGACCCAACCGGTGCCGGTGATCTCGGCGCCCGACGGCGCGGTCCTGGTCGGCGACTGGGGGACCGGCACGATCTATCGGATCGCGGCGGCCTAAGGCAGACCGGGTCTTCGCCGTGGCCGTCACCTTACGATCGCGCGGACGCCCGTCCACGCCTCAACCGTTCGCGATCCGGCCTTCGAGGGCGCGCGCGAGGCGTTCGTAGTCGGCCGGCTCGTTGTAGAGCTGGGCGGAGATGCGCAGGAGGATCTGGCTGGGCCTCCCGTTCGCCCGCGCTGCGCGGACCGGCCAGCCGCCGATCGGGACCTGGATGCCGTGCTCGGCGACGAGTGCGTGCCGGAGTCTGTCGGCTCCATCGTCTCCGGCCACGCCCGGGATCGCCAGCGGCAGGGCCGCCATCGAACCGAGCATCGCGTCGGGAGCGGGCGCTTCGATCCCGAGCGCGGCGGTGAGCATGTCGCGCCCCTCGATCGCGAGGGCATGGTTGGCCGCCATCACCGCCGGCCAGCCGCCGCCGTCGGGCGCAGCTTCGTGCCCCATCCAGTCGATCGCTGCGGGGAGTGCCAGGAAACCGGTCGGGTCGGCGGTGCCGACCCAGTCGAACTCGTGGCGGAACCGTGTCCGGCCCGCCAGCGGCGCGTTCGCCCCGTGCGACACCACGAGCGGGTGGATCCGGTCGCGGCGATCCTCGCGGACCCACAGGACGGCGGTGCCCTTCGGACCGCACAGCCACTTGTGGCCGTTGCCGGTCCAGTACGCGGCACCCAGCGCATCCACGGCCACGGGCACCATCCCGGGCGCATGGGCAGCGTCCACGAGCGTGTCGATGCCGCGCCCGTCGAGCTCGGCGACGAGCGCCTCGACCGGGAAGATGAGCGCGGTGGGGCTGGTCACGTGGCTGATGAGGACCAGCCGCGTCCGTTCGGTGACGGCGGCGAGGATGGCCCCGGCGACCTCATCGGGACCGGCGAGCGGGAACGGCACGTGTGCCACGACGACCCGCGCGCCGTCACGCGCGGCGACGGCCCGCACCGCGTTGATCGTGGCGTTGTACTCGTGGTCGTTCGTCAGCAGCTCGTCGCCCGGCTCGAACCGGAGCGACTGGAGGACCGTGTTGACCCCGGTGGTGGCGTTCGGCAGGAACGCCAACCCCTCCGGATCCGCGCCGAGGAACCGCCCGACCGCGCCACGCGCCTCGTCCAGCAGCTCGGCCAGGTCGTCGGTCAGGAACTGGACCGGCTCCGCCTCGAGCCGGTCGCGCCACGCGCGCTGGACCTCCAGGACGGGCGCCGGACAGGCTCCGTACGAGCCATGGTTGAGGAAGGTGACCGCCGGGTCGAACCGCCAGCCGAGGTCATGCTTCACAGGGGGATGATCGGGGTCTCGAGCACCTCGCCCGACCGCGCGACGATCGTCTGGCCACCCTCGGGATCCGCGCGCCAGCGCGCCTCGCCCGGCCCGACCACGAGCCACGAAACGGACTCGCTGCCCGGCGACATCGGCTGCTCGATGACGCCGGTCTGTTCGGCCAGCCCGAGCGCGCCCAGACCGGGCGGCGCCCATGCGGCGAACCGCTCGACCGTGGTCTCCCACGTGGACGCGCGGGCATGGGGCACCACGACCAGGCCGCGAACGACCCTGAGCCCCGCGACCCCGCCGCCGTGCGTCCAGGTCCACGAGCCGAACGCCATCGCCCCGGCGCTCGCACCGGCCAGGACGGCGCCGCCGACATGGGCCTGGGTGATCGCCGCCCAGGCCGCGGTCCCGAGCATGAGGCTCGGGATGATGTCGGGGTCGCCGCCAGGGAAGTGGATGACGTCGGCCGCGGCGAGCCAGCCAGCGAGGCCGGGATCCATGGCGCTGGTCCCGTCCACGACCGGCACGCACTCGGCATCGACGATCAGGCCCGAGGCCGCTGCCACCCGAGCGAACGCGTCGACACCGTGCGCCGCAGCCAGGTCGGGCCGCCCACGCGCAGCCGCGGTCGGGACGACGGCCACGCGGATCGGCTGCTCGATGCCTCGGTCCACGGCTCGCTGCAATAGCGCGCCGAGGAACGCTTCGTCGCCCGGCTGGAACTCGCCGCCGCCGTGCAGCGCGACGGGACCGCTCATCGGCTCACCCCCGTCACCAGATCATCCCGATCCGGTCGGTCCGGCGGTTCCGCTCGGTCCGGCCGGCCCGTCCGGCGGCGTGACGTTCTTCATCGGTGGCCGGGGCGGGTCGCCGCGCGGGCCACGCCCGCGCCGGATGATCGCGGTCATGCGTCCGGGAGCCGTGACGAACGGCGCGAGGTACAGCACGACCAGGATCGGGACCAGGAAGCGGATCAGCAACGGGCGGATGGCCAGCACCATCGCGAGGGCCCACACGCCCAACGCATAGACGGTGACGACCTCCCTCGAGAAGCCCGCCAGGTGGAGCCGTCGCGCAGGCAGCAGGACCAGGAGGGCGATGAGGATCCCGATGGCCAGGAGCGCGGGTTCGGGGAGCACCCTGAGATGGTAGGCCTAGCGGCTCATCGAGCGATAGCGTCGGATGCCGAGCGGCGCGAACACCCCGACGATGACGACGATCCAGATCAGCGACAGCAGGATCGGCTGCTCGGACGGGAAGCTGCCGGCGCGGACGAACGGATTCGGGTTGCCGAACAGCTGGCGGCAGGCCGAGGTGATGACGCTGATCGGGTTCCACTCGGCGAAGGGCTGGAGCCATGACGGCATCGTCGGCGATCGGCACGAACGCGCTCGACACGAACGACAGCGGGAAGATGACGATGAACGACACCTGCTGCGCGACCTCGACGGTCGGCACCGACAGCCCGAGCCAGACGCCGATCCACGACATCGCGAAGGCGAACAGCAGCAGCAGCCCGAAGCCGGCGAGGAACGACGGGATGCCGTTGTTCACCTTCCAGCCGACGAGCAGGCCCGACACCATCAGCACGATCAGGATCCCGGCCTGGTAGATGACGTCGGCCACGGTCCGTCCCGACAGGACCGCCGAGCGGGCCATCGGCAGCGAGCGGAAGCGGTCGATGATGCCCTTGTTGATGTCGTCGCACATGCCGACCGCGGTGGTCGCGGCGGCGAACGAGATGGTCTGGCAGAAGACGCCGGGGAGCAGGTACTCGCGATAGGCGTTCGGGTCGGTGTAGCCGGGCAGCAGGATCGCGCCGCCGAACACGAACGCGAACAGCAGCACGAACATGATCGACTGGAAGATGGCGAAGATCGCCAGCTCCGGGATGCGCGGGATGCGCTTGAGGTTGCGCCAGGTGATGACGCGGCTGTCGGCCAGGGCGCTGCGGAACCCGCCACGCCGGAGGGTCGCTCCGCTCGCGCCCACCTGTGCCGTGCTCACGCGACCTCCTCCTCGATGACGGCGTCCTCGGCGCCGTGCCCGGTGAGTGACAGGAAGACGTCGTCGAGGGTGGGCCGGCGAAGGCCGATGTCGTCGATCCGGATCCCGGCCGCGTCGAGGTCGCGGACGACCTGGAGGAGCCCCTGCGCGCCGGCTCCCGACGGCACGGTCATCTTCCGCGTGTGCTCGTCGAGCGTGATGTCGTTGCCCGCATCGCGGGCGAGCACCTCGCGCGCCCGCTCGATGTCGTCGCGGGCATGGACGACGACCTCGATCCGCTCGCCCCCGACCTGGCTCTTGAGCTCGTCGGCGGTGCCACGGGCGATGATCCGGCCGTCGTCGACGACCGCGATGGTGTCGGCCAGCTCGTCCGCCTCCTCGAGGTACTGGGTCGTCAGCAGCAGCGTCGTGCCCTCGCGGACGAGGCCGCGGATGACGTCCCACATCCCGAGCCGGCTGCGCGGGTCGAGCCCGGTCGTCGGCTCGTCGAGGAACAGCAGCCGCGGCCGGCCGATCAGCGCGCTGGCCAGGTCGAGCCGGCGGCGCATCCCGCCCGAATAGGTCTTGACCGTCCGGTCGGCGGCATTGGCCAGGCTGAACTGCTCGAGCAGCTCGGCGGCGCGTCGCTTCAATTCGGGGGCGGCCAGCTGGTAGAGGCGGCCGAACATGTACAGGTTCTCGCGGCCGGTCAGGTTCTCGTCCACGGCCGCGAACTGGCCCGACAGCCCGATCACCGAGCGCAGCTGGTCGGCCTGCCTGACGACGTCGAACCCGGCCACCGTCGCGTGTCCGGCGTCCGGCTTGAGCAGCGTCGCGAGGATGCGGACCGTGGTCGTCTTGCCCGCGCCGTTCGGCCCGAGAAGGCCGAGGACGGTGCCTTCGGCCACCGCCAGATCGAGGCCGTCGAGCGCTCGGACCTCGTTCTTCCGGGATCGATAGATCTTGACCAGGCCTTCGGCGGTGATGGCATCCATGGGCAGGCCGTTGCTCCCTACGGGGCGATCGTGCTTGGGGGCCCGCAAGTATACCGGCGCTCGCTAGGCTCCGACCATGCCGCTTCTGCCGCGCATCGGCCGTCTCGATCGTTGGCTCGAACGCTGGGGTGAGATCGTCCCGCTCCTGCTGGCCGAGTTCATCGTGTGGCTCGGCTTCGGTGCGCTCCTGCCGGTCTTGCCGCTCTACTTCACCCAGCAGGGAGTGGATCTGGCGTTGCTCGGCCTGGTGATCGCCGCCTGGCCGGCGGCTCGCCTGGTCGGCGAGCCGGTGTTCGGATGGCTCGCCGATCGGACGGCGCGGATCCCACTGATGGTCATCGGGCTCGTCGCGACCGGGGTGTTCAGCATGCTGCCGCTGGTCTTCACCGGGCCGCTCGCGTTCGTGCTGCTGCGGGCCGGCGCCGGGCTGTCGACCGCGATCTACGACCCTGCCGCCCGCGGCTACCTGACCGACGCGACGCCACCGGAGCGCCGCGGTGAGGCATTCGGGCTGTACGGGGCCGTCCAGATGGGCGGGCTGCTGCTCGGCCCGGCCATCGGCGCGCTCGGGGCCGAGCGTTTCGGCGGGATCTCGTTCGTCTTCGTGTTCGGCGGGATCGCCGCATGGATCGCGGCCGTGCCGATCGGCCTGCGAGGTCGTGAGACCGGGCAGCGGACACACCCGGGCCCCTCGGCGGACGCGACCGAGTTCCCGTCCGAGGCACCGTCCACGTCACGGCGCGCGGCGCGCGACCTGGATGCCGACCGCGGGATCTCCGTCGACCCGGCGGCCCCGACCCGCCTGTGGAACCGCGGGTTGATCGGAGCCCTCGTGATCAACGCCGGTGGGTATTACGCGGGTGGGACGTACGAGGTCATCTGGAGCCTCTTCCTGCGGCACCTTGGCGCCGGGCTCGACCTCATCGGGCTGACCTTCGCGATGTTCGGGCTGCCCGTGCTGCTGCTCTCGCCGCTCGCCGGCCGGCTCGTGGACCGGCGAGGATCGCTGGCGTTCATCATCGCCGGCTCGATCATGCCCGCGGTCATCGGCATCGCCTACACCCGGATCGCGGACCCGCTCCTGGCGGTGCCGCTGATCCTGATCGAGGCGACCGGCTTCGCGATGCTCAATCCGGCGCTCTACTCGGTCGTGGCGGCGAGCTCGCCGCCGGGCCGGTCGTCGACGGCGCAGGGGCTGTTCGGAGCGGCCGGCACGGTCGGGTTCATCGTCGCCTCGCTCCTGGCCGGGGTCCTCGCCAGCACGAACATCGTCTACCCGTTGTACGTCTTCAGCGCGGTCCTGTCACTCAGCCTGGTGATCGGCCTGGTGATCGGTGGGCGGCGCCTGAACGGCCGCGTCATCAGGTCGGTGCCGGAGTCCACCGATCGAGTTTGGAACGCCCCCAGTTCCGACTAGCGGCCGGGGCCTCGATCCGCCGCGAGGCCCTCCACGTTGACCGAATCGGCCTCGGGCCCTAGAGTGGTAGGTCGCGGGGTGGAGCAGCGGCAGCTCGTCGGGCTCATAACCCGAAGGTCAGAGGTTCGAATCCTCTCCCCGCAACCAAGCCGCATACACCTTGAACCCCGGGCCCGACCACCCGGGGTTCTTCTCTGTCAGCCGCGGACGTGGGGCGGCCCGCGCCAGGGTCAGTTGCGCGCCCGGTCCTTGAGGATCCGTTGCGCGGCGAGCTTGCCGGGCGCGCCCATGACGCAGCCGCCCGGATGCGTGCCGGAGCCGCACTGGTAGTAGCCGTCGATCGGCGTGGCGTACTGGCTGTAGCCCGGCGCGGGCCGGAAGAACCACATCTGGGGCGCCAGGAACTCGCCGGCGAAGATGTTGCCCTCCGACAGCCCCACCGTCCGCTCGATGTCGAGCGGCGTGCGGATCTCACGTTGCAGCACGAGGTCGCCGAAGCCCGGGAAGAACGACTCGAGGGTCGCCTGGACCGTGTCGCCCAGGCCCTCTTTCTCGGTATCCCAGTCGCTCCCACGCAGATGGTAGGGCGCGTACTGCACGAAGCAGCTCATGACGGCCTTGCCGGGCGGCGCCATGTCCGGGTCGACCATCGACTGGACCGCGCAGTCGAGGTACGGCCGCTTCGAGTACCAGCCGTATTTGGCGTCGTCGTAGGCGCGCTCGAGGTACTCCATGGACGGGCCGATGTTGGTGAACCCGCGGTACTGGTCGGTCCGGTCGCCGAGCGCCGGGTATCGCGGCGGCCCGTCGAGCGCGAAGTTGACCTTCGCGGAGGTGCCCTGGAAGCGGAAGCGCTCGATGGTGTCGACGAGGTCGGTCGGCAGCTCGCGTGGCTCGACCAGCTCGAGGAACGTTCGGCGCGGGTCGAGGGCCGAGACGACGATCGGAGCGTGGAACTCGGTCCCGTCGGTCAGCGCGACGCCGGTCGCGCGTCCGTTGCGGGTGATGACGTGGTCGACCGGTGACTCGAGCCGGATCTCGACGCCGAACGACTGCGCCGCCCGGGCCAGCACCTGGGTGAAGCCGCCGTTGCCGCCCTTGTGGAACGACCACGCCCCGAACTCACCGTCGTGCTCGCCGAGGATGTGATACAGCAGGACGAGCCCCGACCCCTGCGAGTACGGCCCGACCTTGGTCCCGATGATCGACGTCGACGCCAGATAGCCCTTCAGGATGTCGGACTCGAAGTAGTCGTCGAGGAAGTCCGCCGCGCTGCCGGTCAGCAGTCTGACCGCATCGTGGAGGACCTTCTTGTCGAGCCGCTTGAACCGGCTGCCGAGGTTCGCCAGGGCGATCAGCTCCTCGGGATCGTCGCTCCAGATGTCCGGCGGCGCCTGGTCGAGCAGCGGCTTGAGCGCCTGCAGGACCTTGTTGACGTCGTGGTTGAACGCGTCGTACGCGTCCGCGTCGTGCCGGCTGTGGCGGGCGATCGCCTGCTGGTTCTCGGCGTGATCCTGGCCCATCAGCAGGTAATCGCCGTTCTCCATCGGGCAGAAGGTGGTCGGCATGAGGATGGGCATGAAGCCGTGCTTGACCAGGTCGAGCTCCTGGACGATGTCGGGCCGCAGGAGGCTGAGCGCGTACGAGAACGTCGTGAACCAGAAGCCCGGCCGGAGCTCCTCTGTGATCGCCGCGCCGCCGACCAGGTGCCGTCGCTCGAGGACGAGCGTCCGCAACCCGGCCTTGGCCAGGTAGGCGCCGTTGGTCAGGCCATTGTGGCCGCCACCGATGACGATCGCGTCGTAGGTCCGGTCGGCCTTCGACTCGCGCTGGCGGCGCGACTGCTTCTTGTCGGCCTCGGCCTTCTTGGCGTCCTCGGGCTTCTTGTCCTTCGGCATGTCAGGCGGTCCTTCGCTGGGGGTTGAACAGCGGCGTGCGGGCCACGTACGCGTCGAAGTACTCGTAGCGGTGATTGACCGCCATCTCCAGCTTGACCCGCGACCCGGGCGCCGACCGGTCGAGCGGCACGCGCGCGAGGGCGATGTGGCGTTGGAGCATCGGTGAGTACATCTGGCTCGTCGCGTAGCCGAGCTGGTTGAGGGCGTCGTCGTAGATGTAGTACTCGTCCTGGATAGGCGTGTGGTCCTTGGGCGGGATCAGCCCCGCCTCGTCGTAGATCCGGTCGTACTCGCGCCAATCGACGACGAGGCCACTCAGCTTCCAGCGCGAGGTCTTGCCGGCCAGCTCGCGGCGGATCGCGTCGCGGCCGATGAACTCGCGGTCGCTGGTGTGCGATGTCGCGGACCATCCAGCCGAGACCGAGCTCGATCGGGGTGGTCCGGTCGGCGTCCGTCCAGGCGAACCGGCTCGAATGGAAGTCGACGTCGAGGAGCACGAGACCCGCCTCGATGCGGGCCATGTACAGGGCGGTCAGCCCGAACGGGATCACGCCCTGGCCGCGGCTCGCCGCCCAGACGGCGTCCCAGACCTTGATCGCGGCGTTCGCCGGGACCCATAGCTCGAAACCGAGGTCCCCGGTGAAGCCGGTCCGCGAGACGAGGATCGGCACCTTGGCGATGGTCGTCCTGGCGACGCCGAAGTACGGCAGCTCCGTCACCAACGGGGTCAGCGCGGCAAGGATGTCGCGTGAGCGAGGACCCTGGACCGCAAGGACGCCCCAGGCGTCCGAGACGTCCTCGATGGCGACATCGAGCCGCCCGACGAGGCCTTCGAAGTAGGCGAGGTTGGGTTCGGCCGCGGTCAGCAGGAACTCATCGGGCTCGAGGCGGAGGACCACACCGTCCTCGACGATGTATCCGCGGTCGTCGCACCAGGCCGTGTACTGGGCGTGCCCGGGCGCGCACTGGCGGATGTCACGGATCATCACGCCGGCCAGGAAACGCTCTGCGTCCTGGCCGGCGATCCGGTACTTGTAGAGCGGGGAGGAGTCGAACAGGCCGGCCGCGTTGCGGATCGCGAAGTACTCGAACTTCTCCGACATCTGGTATCGCGTCGCCGCCAGGGCATTCGACCAATGCTCCCAGAGACCGGTCTCGTTGAGCGCGCTGGTCCGTTTGTGAAACGGGGAGGTCCGGATCATGCGGCCGAGCATAGGACAGGGCCTGTCGCACGAGCGCGTGGCGTCCCACCGGCTGCATCAGGGCGGGGGTCGGGGGCGCGGACGGCGGCCGAGGTCCGACCGCCGTCGCTAAAGGCTTACTTGAACGTGAAGCTGGAGACGATCGGCATCGCTTGGTCGACGAGTGCCTGGAAGCGGGCCGGATCCGTCGAATCGATGGCGATCGCGACGGTGTGCCCGCCGCCGAGGTCGAGCAGGATGAGCCTCACCTGCTCGGCGCCGATGATGCCCATGTCCCCCCAGCCGTCGGTCGCGTTCCCCGCCTGGGTAAGGAAGACCGACGTGGGCTGGCTCGTGTCCGGACACGTCGCCGTCCACGAGGGTGCGACCTTGATGTCCGCGAAGACCCCGCTGAGTCCGCCGATGGTGATCGGCGTCGGTGTCGTCGCCACCAACGACGGCCGGCTCCTGACCCAGTCCATCAACCCCGACGCCGTCTGCTTGACGCTCGTCTGCTCGACGTCGGAACAGTCCGACGGCTGGGTCGTCGCCGCCGGTCGGGTGTAGACGTAGATGCCGTAGGACGCACCATCGGGCGGTCCGGCCGACGTCCAGTTTGCGTAGTCTGCGGTCGGACTCAGGCTGAAGATCGTCGGCCAATCCGATGAGTTCGCCCAGCCGTCCGGGATGGTGTAGGTGATGGCGCCGAGGTCCGGGTGCCAGCTGTCGATCGGGCCGACGCGTGGCGCCACGTACTGCGACGGGAAGGTCCCGGCCTCGAGGTCGCCGAAGCATCCATCGCTGGTATCCGTGCACGCGACGCGGATCCAGTTGCCGGCCAGTGCGGATGAGCGGTTCGCGCACGGATCGCTGACGGTCGTCAGATGGAGCCGCACGCCGGAAGCCGACAGGCTCCACGCATATCGACCCACATCACCGGACTGGCATCCGCTGCTCGAGCTCAATGCGGACAGGCTCAATTGGTCCGGCCCGATCGCCGATGCTTGCGAGTCGAACCAATCGTCTTGGAGCTGGTCGTTCGGGAACCCTAGTTGCACGCTGGTGAGTCGGAAGCGGTAGCGGTCGCTCGACGGCATGCTGGCGATGGTCCGCTTCGGCCCGACCCACATGTATCGGAGCCCCGCAGGGATCTGGGTCGTCGCCGATGGTGGCGCGGTCGGCACGACGGTCGGGGCGGTGGACGGCACGACACCATCCGTCGCCGGACCGGTCGATCTGGAGAAGAAGAGCGCGCCGCCGATGACGACGACGAGGACGACGACCGCGGCGGCAAACGCCGGCCGTCCAAGGAAACCGTTCATGGAGATCCACCTTCCTGGTCGAACCCAGGCAGGCCGTTGCCGGATACGGGCGGTCTGCCCGAGGATGTCGATGAAGTAGTCGGGCGTACGCGGGCTGGCGAGGTCGGTCAGCGCCTCAGGGAGACGCCGCTCGATCGGATCGATGGGCGTGGTCATGCGTACTGCCCTTCCGGAACATTGGCCGGGGCGGTCGCCTCGGCGAGGACCATCACGCTGCGGAGGACCGACAGGGACCGATGCAGGCGCGACTTCGCCGTGCCCAATCGGATCCCCAGGACGTCGGCAACCTCGGGCAGCGGCATCCCGAGGTAGTAGTGCAGGACGACGATGGCTCGCCACTCGGGCTCGAGAGCCCGAAGCGCGCGATCCAGCGAGTCCCGCTGCGCGATGAGGGTCGAAGCGTCCTCGACGCTCGCGACGATGACGGGGGTGAGCTCGACCTCGATCGGTCGCCGCTTGCGCCGCCGGAGCACGTCGAAACAGGCGTTGACGATGAGGCGATGGAGCCAGGCGTCGAACCGGTCCACATCTCGCAACGCGGGCAGGTCACGCCAGGCTCGGATGCACGTCTCCTGGACCGCGTCCCGCGCCAGGTCCGGGTCCCGGAGGATCAGTCGGGCGGCAGCGTCCAGGCGCGCGACGGCGGCGCCGGCAAGCAAAGCGAAGGCGTCATGATCGCCTTGCTGGGCCCGCTCGACGAGCGATCGCTGGTCCACGTCCACCCCAGTGTGCCGCGGACCGAGATGGCCGCGTTCGGTTGGTATGGCGCGCGGCGGTCGCGAATTCGTTCCCCGCGTTCGGCGTGACGCAACAAAACGGCGGCGACCGTGGGTCCGGTCGCCGCCGTGGATCGCGTGGGTCGCGCGAGTGGTCAGTGGCTGATCGTCAGGGCGTTCGGGGAGAAGCGCTCGACGATGCCTTGCTGACCGAGAACCACCCAGACCGAGCCGAAGCCCTCGAACAGGGCAGTCACCTGGCCGTCCGGGATGCTCAGCCCGTCGACGACCTTCCCGGACGTCGGGTCCATGGCGAGGAGGAATCCGTTCTGCGATGAGCTGTGCGGCTGGAACCCGACCCAGACCGCATCCGGGCGGACGAGCAGGTTCGTGATGCCACCGGTGAACGGGGTGGTCCACGAAGTCGTTCCTGAGACGGGATCGACCTTCGAGACGCTTGGGTTGTCGAATGACTCTGTCCAGAGCGCGCCGGTCGTCGCGATCACGAAGGACTGCGGGGCTTGCGGCACAGCGATCGTCCGAACGACCTTGTTCGTCCGGGAGTCGACCTGGGCGATCGCCCCGTCATTCTGGGCGGTCCAGAAGCTGTCGCTGGCGCCGACGTCGGTGCTGCTGGACGGCGTTCCTGCTCCAGCGAGGGGGATGGTCGCGACGACCTTGTTCGTAGCTGGATCGATGCGGACGAGGCCGTCCCCGGACCCGACCCAGATGGCGCCGTCCGCGAACAGCGGGTTCCCCGGCGCCGGGACTGGCACGGTGACCGACTTGCCGGTCTTCGTGTCCCAGCGGATGACTGCGTCGGGTTGTGCATCGGTGCCGAGGCCCGTCCAGAGCGCACCGGGCGCCGCCGCGATGGGCCAGCTGTAGTTACCGCTCGAACCCGGGAACCGCGTCCGAACCTTTGATGTCGTCGGGTCGATGCCGACGAACTCCGTGTTCTTGGTCACCCAGATGGACGACCCGTCGCTCGCGATGCGCCCGTCACCGGTCCCGGACGCGAAGGAGCCGACGTCGACCTTGGCGCCGGGCGTGGCTGCCCGCGGAACGATGTCGATGCCGTAGCTGTGAAGGACGCCCGACGGCGGCGCGCTCGCGGATGGGATCGCCGTCGAGGACGGCCTCGGGGTGGCAGACGCCACAGGAGCGGCCGACGCCGCGGCATCCTGCGATGGGATCGCGGTCGACGGCGCACGGGAGCCGACGATGAGGACTCCGCCGCCGACCAGGGCGGCGAGAAGCACGGCCGTGCCGACGAGGTAGAGAAGACGGTTCATCTGGAAGGGCCTCCAAGTGGGCCACGCGACACGTCGCCGCACCTGCGGCATCGTGTCTGCGGCCTGGAGGACGGCGGCGACGACGCGGTCGGGCGCCTCGTCGGGACCCAGCTCGAGCCACGCTCGGGCGAGTCGGTCGAAGTCGCGGTCAGTGGTCATGCCATCCGTCCTTCGGGGGCGACCGGCGCCGCGTCGGCCTCGACGGCCGCGCGCAGCACCCGCGTCGCATAGTGGAGTCGCGAGCGGGCCGTCCCGGCCGGGACGCCGAGCGTATCGGCGATCTCGACCAGTGGGAGGCCCACGTGGTGGTGCAGCACGAAGACCGCCCGCTGCTCGACGGTCAGGCGTCGGAACGCCCGGTCGAGTGCGTCGCGGTCGTCGATCGAGAGCAGGTCGTCCGGTGCCGCCGGTCCGTCGATCGGCAGGACACGGACGTTCGCCGCCCATGAGCGCTGGCGCCTGGCCTCGGCGTAGCACGCATGGACGAGCAGGCGCCTGACCCAGGCTTCGAAGCGGTCCGGGTCACGCAGGGTGGGGAGCTGGCGCCAGACGGTGATGAGGGCGCCCTGCAGGGCATCCTCGGCGAGGACGTTGTCGCGCAGGATCCGCGCGGCGAGCCCGTACATCCGGTCGCTGGTCATGTGGACCAGCGCCGCGAATGCATCGCGATCGCCGTTCTGGGCCTGGATGACGAGGTCTCGCACCGTCGCTCCCGGTATGTGCCGACACCTTAGTGGTGCCACACACCCAATGAGTGGCAGCCGAGACCCAAACGTTCACCACCATTCCGATTGACGCCCCGCGCTCGCAGCGCCTAGGCTCAGCACACGGGTTCTGTGCCACATATGCGGGTCGCCCGAGGGATGGAGGGCAACGCGACGATGATTCGAAGGATCACCGGGATCGTCCTGGGGGTTGTGGCGTTCTTCGTGGTGTACTGGGCCACCGGGCTCGGGACACCGTCGGATCCCAACTGGGCCCTGTCGATCCTCGTCGGGCTGGTCGTGGCGCTCCTGTGGCCGTGGGTCTTCGGACTGATCATGGTCAGGCGCGTCCGGCAGAACCGTCAGAACGAGATCGACAAGGAAGTCCAGAAGCAGCTGGCAGAGAAGCAGAACCCGCCGACCTGATCACTCGAACGCGCTCGCGGCGCGCCTGACTGCTTTTGGGTCCCGCTGCGCTTCGGCGCCGACTGCCGCCGCTCCTCTTCGACGCACCCGATTTCCGGAGACTCTGGCTCGGCCAGACGATCTCGGTCTTCGGCGACCAGGTCACCCAGCTCGGCCTGCCGCTCGTCGCCGTCCTGATCCTGGGCGCCGACGCCACCCAGATGGGCACGTTGACGGCGTTCGGGCTGCTGCCGCACTTGATCTTCTCGCTGCCGGCCGGCGTCTGGCTGGATCGGGTCCGCACCCGGCGCCGGCTGATGATCGGTGCGGACCTGGCCCGGGCCGCATTGATCGCCAGCATCCCGGTCGCCTCAGTGCTGGGCGTACTGGCGATGCCGCAGCTGTACGTCGTCGGGTTCGCGGCCGGCACCTTGTCCGTGGTGTTCGACCTGTCGTGGAACACGCTGTTCGTGTCGGTCACCACCCGCGACCGCTATGTCGAGGCCATGGCCCTGCTCAACGGCAGCCGGTCGCTCGCCTCGGTCGGTGGCCCGACCATCGGCGGCCTGCTCGTCCAGCTGCTCGGTGCGCCGATCGCGATGTTCGCCGACTCGTTGTCGTTCCTCGGCTCGGTCTTCTTCCTGCGCCGCATCCGATCGCCCGAGCCGCCGATCGAGGCCGAGGAGGGTTCGACCCGGGAGCGGCTGCTGGCGGGCCTGTCGTTCGTGCTCCGGGACCGGATCATGCGCCCGACGCTGCTGTCGGTGGCGACCATCAACCTGTTCACGTTCGCGGTCAACGCGCTGTTCATCCTGTACGCGACGACGATCCTGGGCGTCTCGCCCGGCGCCCTGGGTCTCGCGCTCGGGACCGGCGCGATCGGGTCCGTCATCGGCGCCCTCGTGGCCTCTCGGATCGGGCGGCGGATCGGGCTCGGGCCGGCGTACGCGCTCGGCTGCGTGCTGTTCCCGGCCTCGCTGTTGCTCATCCCGTTGGCCGGCCCCGAGATGTCGATGCCGGCCATCCTGGCGTTGCTGTTCGCGTCGGAGTTCGGGGCCGGGTTCGGGGTGATGATCCTCGACATCAACGTCGGGGCGATCATCTACGCGCGAACGCCCGACCGGATCCGCGGCCGCGCGGGCGGCGCCTTCCGGTTCATCAACTACGGGGTCCGACCGATCGGCGCGCTGATGGGCGGGATCCTGGGCGGCCTGTTCGGGGTGCGCGAGGCGATCCTGTTCGGGGTCATCGCGGCCATGACCGGGGTGCTGTTCCTGATCGGGAGCCCGATCCTGCGCCTGCGCGAGCTCCCCGAGGAGTCCGAGTAGCGGACCGCGACGCCGTCGTCAGCTGCTCACTCCCAGCGGAAGGTGCGCGCGGCGAGGGCCACCGCCCCGACGCCCCAGATCACCAGGATCGCCACCGGCCCCGCGACCGCGATGTCGCCCGACACGAGGGCCGCCCGGAAGACATCGGCCAGGGCCGCCGCCGGGAGGAGGCCGGCGACCGTCGCGAGCGGGCCGGGCAGCTGGTCGACCGGGATGACGATGCCGCCGAGCAGCAGGAAGGCGATGAACAGGGCGTTGGCCAATGCGAGGGTCGCCTCGGCACGGAGTGCGCCTGCCATCAGCAGCCCCAGGCCGGCAAAGGCGAGGGTCCCGAGGAGCAGCCCGACGACCAACAGGGCGGGCTCGGCACCGGGACCGAGCCTCCAGCCGAGGACCGCGGCGGCGATCACCAGCAGCAGCACGATCTGGCCGACCTCGACCACGAGCACGGCGCTCATCTTCGCGGCCAACAAGCCCGGGCGAGTCAGTGGCGAACCGCCGAGACGCTTGAGCACGCCGTAATTCCGCTCGTACGCGGTCGCGATGCCGAGGTTGACGAGGCTGGTCGCGATGATCGCGAGGGCCAACGCGCCGGGCAGCAGGAAATCGACCGGACGACCAGTCCCGCTCGGCAGGATGCTGAACGACGCGAAGAACAGCAGGACGACGACCGGGATGATGATGGTGACGAGGACGTTCTCGCCGCGGCGGGCGGTCAGCCGCAGCTCCATCCCGGTCTGCGCCGCGGTCGCGGCCAGCGGCGAGGCGGGCCGGCTCACGGCTCGTCCGCCCCAGGCTCGTCCGCCTGCGACCTGTCGGCGCCAGGACCTCCCGGCGGGCCGGCGCCGACCAGCTCCAGGTACACGTCCTCGAGGCTGCCGCCTGACGTTCGGAGCTCGACGATCAGGCGATCCGCGGTCGCACACCAGGCCGCGATGGCCGCCACGAGCGCCGCGTCCGGGGGCACACCCTCGAGCCGGTAGCGGGCGCCATCGCCGTCGGGCACGACCCGCGCGCCCGGTCGGACGTCCGCCGATGCCCGCGCGAGCGAGTCCCCCTCTGCCGCGCTGAGCGAACGATCCAGCCGGAAACGGAGCCGAGGCGTGGCGCCGGCGCTCAGCTCGGCCGGCGATCCGGACGCGACGATCCGGCCGCCATCAAGGACGACGATCCGATCTGCCAGGCGCTCGACGTCGGTGAGGTCGTGACTCGTCAACAGGACGGCCGCGCCGTCGTCACGCAGGCCGGCGACGATCGATCGGGTCGTGGCCCGAGCTTCGGGGTCCATCCCGGCCGTCGGCTCGTCCAGGACGACGACCTCCGGCCGGCCCACGAGGGCAAGCGCCAGCCCGAGCCGCTGCCGCTCGCCGCCGGACAGGCGCCGGTAGCGCGTCGCCGCGACCGCGGTCAGGCCGACCAGCTCGAGCAGCTCGTCGGCGTCGCGGGGATCCGCATGGAATCGGCCGTACTGCCGGAGCGTCTCGCGCGGGCGGGCTCGCGGGTCGATCCCGCCGTCCTGGAGCATCAACCCGACCCGGGCATGAAGCGCCGGCCCGCCCGACGCCGGGTCCGAGCCAAGGACGCGAGCCGTGCCGCCGTCGGCGCGACGGTAGCCCTCGACGATCTCGACCGTGGTGGTCTTGCCGGCGCCGTTCGGGCCGAGCAGCGCGACGAGCTCGCCGCCGCGGATCGTCAGGGAGACGCCATCGAGGACCGTGCGGGCGCCGTAGCGCTTGACCAGCCCGTCGACGACGACCATCGGGTCGCCGTTCGTCACGGCGCGATCCGGCTGTACTGGCGCTCGAAGTCGGCGTCGGTGAGCTCACCGACCTGGATCGACCGGATGACCCCGGTCCTGTCCACGAAGTACGACTGCGGTCGGGCCGCGACACGGTAGGCCGCCTTGATCGTCTTGTCCGGGTCGACGACCGTCGACCACGTCGCGCCGTATTGCTTGGCGAAGTCGCGGGCCGGCTCCACCGGATCGTCGGTCAGCACGCCCACCACGGTCAGCCCGTCGGCCGCGTGCTGGGTCAGCTTCTGCTCGAGCAACGGGAACTCGTCCCGGCACGGGACGCAGCTCGGGCCCCAGAAGTTGATGACCACCGGCTTGCCGGCATAGGCGGCGAGGTCGAACGACGTGCCGTCCAGGGTCGTGCCGACGACCGGCGGCGCCGGCGACCCGACCGCGGCATGCCCCGACGACGACGAGAGCGACGCGACCAGGTCCGGACCGCGGACCGCGGCGAGGACCACGCCGGTGGTCACCGCTGCGATGAGCAGGGCGATGACGATCGGCCGGCGCGGCATGGTCGCGCGCCTATTGGATCGTCGCGGTCCCTGTCATGATCGTCGGGTGGACGATGCACAGGAACTTGTACGAACCGGCGGTCAGGGCCGGGACGTTGTAGATCTTCGTCGCGACGCCGGGAAAGATGTCGCCCTTGAATGCGGTCGCCCCTGACGCATCGAGGATCTCGATGTTGTGCGGGGTGCCCGCGTCCTCGTTGTCGAAGGCGATGGTGAATGGCTTGCCGGCAGGCGCCGTGAAGGTGGTCTGGACGTAGGCCACGCCCTTGGCCTGGATCGAGACGTCGGCGGTCGCCCCGCTGGCCGGCGGCGGTCCGCCGCTCCCCGCCGGTGCCCCGGATCCGGCGGGCGCCCCCGAGCCGGCCGGTGCTCCGGACGCGCCCGGCGCACCCGTCCCGCCGTTGGCCGTGCTGCCGACGAAGACCCCCGATTGGAGGACCGCCGCGCCGACGATCAGCACGGTCAGGACCGACAGCAGTCGCCGTGGCGACTTCGGCTCGGGGATGTTCTCCAGGTGCCCGGTCGTGTCGGCCTTGACGGTCTGGCGATATTCCGCGACCGCATCGAACAGCCAGCCGATGAGCGTCGAGACGAGCGCGATGACGCCGGCGGCGAGGACCCACTCCCCGAACACCAGTCCGAGCATGACCGCGAACAGTCCGAACGCCCCGAGGAACGGGCGCCACGACGGCCCGGGCATGTGGACGCCCGGTGGCGGCCCGTCGTGGACGACGACCATTGCCGTCGTCGTCGTCGGGCCGATGTCGTGGTCGTAGTTGCGCATGCCCTCGGCCAGCCAGTAGACAAGGGTCAAGGCGAGCGCGATGAGTCCCAGCACGACCGGGATCCCGCCGACCACCAGGCCGAGCAGCACGAGGAAGACTCCGACGGCCGCGAATATCGGCGCGAACGACGGCCCAGGCATATGGACGTCGGCCGGTGTCTTCGGCGGCAGTCGTCGCATCCCGCGTCGCGCGGGCTTGGCCCGCGCCAGCTTGGCAAAGATCCAGATCAGGACCAGCACTGCCGCCAGCACGATCGCCACCGGCATCAGGAAGATGAGCTTCCCCCAGTCGGGCGTGACGAATTGCGCGGTGAAATCGAGGAAGTTGGTCCAGATCTGTTCGAGCATCGGTCGGCCGGGTCAGGTCGTGCGGGCAGGGACGGCGCGGGTCACTCGTCCGAGGACCCGGCGACCAGGACGTAGGCCATGATCGCCATCGCGACGCCGAGGAACAGCAGCAACGTGGTGCCCGCAGCGACCATGTTGTACGGCTCGGTCAGGCCGGCCACCGTCGGCACGATCCAGAAGAAGAAGGCGATCACGATGAAGATGATCCCGACCATGGCGGCGTTGCGTGGGTGCCGGAGTGGATGCATGGTGATCGACTCCTAGGTCGTCGGCGTCTTGCCGGGGAGCAGGTAGAGCAGCGAGAACAGCAGGATCCAGACGACGTCGACGAAGTGCCAGTAGAGCGAGGCGGCTTCCACGGCATCGTAATGCTTCGCGCTGAACTGGCCGGCCATCCCGCGGTAGAGCACGACCGAGAGCATGATCACGCCGCCGAAGACGTGCGCTCCGTGGAACCCGGTCAGCGTGTAGTAGGTGGTCCCGTAGACGCCGGACGACAGCGTCAGTCCCTCCTGCCCAAGGAGGGTGTAGTCGGTGATCTGGGCGATCAGGAAGATGATCCCGAGGATGACCGTGATGGTCATCGCCCGGATGAACCTGGTCCGGTCGTCCGCCCGGATCTGCCATACCGCGTACTGGCAGGTCACCGAGCTCAGGATCAGGAGGATCGTGGCCGGGCCGACGAATGGCAGGATGGCGAGCTTGAACGCCTCGCCGGTCTCGGTGTTGATCGGCGGCCACTGCGCGGTGTTCGCACGGATGCTGAAGTAGGCCGCGAACAGTCCGCCGAAGAACATCACCTCGGAGGTGATGAACAGGAGCATCCCGAGGACCGGGTTGCTGATGCCGCCATGGGTGTCATGCGGCATCGAGGCGAGCGGGTTGTGCTCGACTGGGAGCGGGTGGGGCTCGGTCGTCAGCGCCATCGTCGTGACCCGCTCAGTGGGTCGCCGTCCGGCCGTGCCGGACGTCGAATACCGGTCGCTCGGACCGGATCTCGGGGAGGTGGTCGAAGTTGTAGGCGGGTGGCGGCGAGGAGGTCGCCCACTCGAGCGTGTTGCCCTCCCACGGGTCGTCGCCGGCTGGCTCCCCGCTGCGGAGGGACAGGAAGATGTTCCACAGGAAGAGCAGCATGCTCGCCGCGATCGTGAAGCCACCGATGGTGGCCAGGAGGTTCAGGTCGTTCCAGCCCGCGGTCGACGAGTAGTCGGCGATGCGCCGTGGCATGCCGGCCAGGCCGAGCTCGTGCATCGGGAAGAAGGTCAGGTTGAAGCCGATGAACATGACCAGGAACTGAGCCTTGCCGACGGTCTCATTCATCATCTTGCCGGTGATCTTCGGGAACCAGTAGTAGAACCCGCCCATGATCCCGAACACCGACCCGCCGAACAGCACGTAATGCAGGTGGGCGACCACCCAGTAGGTGTCGTGCAGGGCGAAGTCGACCGGCACCGACGCGCTGAACGCGCCGTTGATGCCGCCGATGAGGAACATCGTCAGGAAGCCGAGCGCGAACAGCAGCGGCGTCTTGAGCATCAGCTGGCCACGCCACAGCGTGAACACCCAGTTGAACATCTTGACCCCGGTCGGGACCGCGATGAGGAAGGTCATGATGCTGAAGAACGGCAGGTAGACCGCGCCGGTCGTGAACATGTGGTGGGCCCAGACCGAGAAGCCGAGGGCGCCGATCGCCGCGGTGGCGAAGATGAACGCCTTGTAGCCGAACAGCGGCTTGCGCGAGAAGACCGGCAGGATCTCGCTGACCATGCCCATCGCGGGCAGGATCATCACGTAGACCGCCGGGTGCGAATAGAACCAGAAGATGTTCTGGTAGAGGATCGCGTCACCGCCGCGCGACGGGTCGAAGAACGAGCCGCCGTAGTTGCGATCGATGAACAGCATGATCAGAGCGCTGGTGATGACCGGCGTCGCCATCAGCACCAGGACCGAGGTGACCAGCACGGTCCAGACCATGATCGGCATCCGGAACAGGGTCATCCCCGGAGCCCGCATCTTGAACATCGTGACCAGGAAGTTGATCGAGCCCAGGATCGAGCTTGTCCCGATCAGGACGAGCGCGACGATCCACAGGTCCTGGCCGTAGCCGGTGGCCGCCAGCGGACGGTCCTCCGACAGCGGCGCGTAGCTTGTCCAGCCGGCGTCTGCGGTCCCGCCCGTCACGAAGCCCATCAGCAGGAGCAGGCCGCCCAGCGGCAGCATCCAGAACGACAGCGCGTTGATGCGCGGGAAGGCCATGTCCGGGGCGCCGATCTGGAGCGGCACGATGTAGTTGCCGAAGCCCGCCAGCATCGGGATCACGAACAGGAAGATCATGAACGTGGCGTGCATCGTGAAGAACTCGTTGTACTGGGTGTCGGTCAGGAACTGCAGCCCCGGCTGGGCCAGCTCCGTCCGCACACCGAGGGCCAGCACGCCACCGATGAAGAAGAAGATGAACGAGTTGATGATGTACATGATCCCGATCTTCTTGTGATCGGTCGTGGTCAGCCACTCGTACAGGGCGCTCCGAGAGCGCGTGGCGGCGGGGCTCAGGGTGGTCGTCGCCATCGAGCGCTCCTTACTGGACCGTGAGGGTGCCGATCATCTGCGTCGGATGAACGGCGCATACATACGAGTAGGTCCCGGCCGGCAGGGCCGGCACGTCATAGGTCTTCTTGGCCACGCCCGGGAAGATGTCTCCGGCGAAGACCTGCTCGCCCGTCGGTGAGTCCTTGTGGATCGTGACGTTGTGCGCGACGCCCGCGTCCTCGTTGTCGAAGTCGATCTGGAACGGGGCGTTCGCCGGGGCGGTCAGCGTCTTCTCGACGTACTGGATGCCGCTCGCGGTGAGCGAGACGGTCGCGCCTGCCGCGGCACTCGGGGCGGGTCCGCCGCTGCCGCTGGGTGGGGGTGCGCTGCCGCTCGGTGCCGGCGCGCTGCCGCTGGGTGCGGGTGCGCTTCCACTCGGCGCGGGTGCCCCGCTCGCGGCCGGCGATGCGGAAGGCGGGTTCGACGCGACCTTGCCGGCCAGCCATGTGTCGAAGTCCTGCGGGCTGAGCGCCTTGACCTCGAACAGCATGATGCTGTGCCCGATCCCGCACAGCTCGGCGCACTGGCCGCGGAACGTCTGGCCGGCATCGGCCGCATCCACGGTGAAGTCGAACTGGTTGGTCCGACCCGGCACCACGTCGCGCTTGAACAGGAACTGCGGGACGTAGAAGGCATGGATGACGTCCTTGCTGACGAGCGACAGCTGGACCGTCCGGCCGGCCGGGACCATCATCCCGCCGCCCCCGCTGACGAGCGGGATGTACTCCGTGTAGAGGACCTGACCGTTCTGGTCGAGGTAGTCGAACTGCCACTGGAATTGGGCCGCGACGGCCCGGATCTTGGTCGTGTTGGCATCGGCGGCGCTGGTGTCGACGGCATTCAGGGTCTGCCACGACACGATGAACATGAGGATGACGATGAGGGTCGGGACGACGGTCCACACGAACTCGGCGACGTTGTTGCCGTGGGTCTGCGGCGGGAGCGTGTCGTCGCCCGGCTTGCGCCGGTAGCGGATGACCGTCCAGATGATCAGTCCCTCGACCACCAGGAAGATGGCGACCGCGATCAGGAAGATCACCGTGTACAGCTCGCGGATCTGCGCGCCCTGGCTGGTCACGGCGACCGGCGGAAACAGGCCGGTCACGAACGTGTCGCCGATCTTGAGGACGTCGACCCCGAACGCCAGGAGCAGCAGGCTCAGGATGATGATCGCCGCGCCGACGCTGAGCGCGAAGATCGCGGTCCGGGTGGCGCTCGACCTGGGGGAGCTCGACATCAAGATCCTCGAGGATGGTCAACGCTCTGGGGCGCGGCGACCGATGCGACAAGCAGGCGCGGTCGACCGCCCGGGTCGAACCGCCGCCCATTCTACGACCGCGCGGGGCGTTCGTGCGACGATGCCGCAGATGCGTGCGCTGCGCCTGCTCCGCTGGTTCGCGACCGCGGTCGCCGCGCTGACCGGTGTCGCCGCGCTGGCCGGACCGGTGGCGGCGCATGGGCCCGTCCCGGCCGAGGCGCCCACCGCGGCGTCGCTCCTGCTCGGCTGGACGTTCGAGCCGCTGCCGACGCTCGGGCTGATCGTCGTGACCGGCTGGTGGTGGTGGGCCGTCAGGCGCGTGAACGCCGTCCATCCGGGCAACCCGGTGCCGCGCCGTCGGTCGGTCGCGTTCTACGGCGGGATCGTCGCGCTGGCGTTCGCGCTGCTGTCCGGGATCGCGCGCTACGACACGGCGCTGTTCTCGGTCCACATGGTCCAGCACGTCCTGCTGATGCTGGTCGCCGCGCCGTTGCTGGCCCTCTCGGCGCCGATCACCCTGATCCTGCGGCTGAGCTCGTCCGAGACCCGCCACCGCTGGGTGCTGCCGGTCCTCCACTCGCGGATCGTCAGCTTCCTGGCATTCCCCGTCGTGGCCTGGGTGATGTTCGCGGCGATGATGTGGGGGGTCCACTTCTCGCCGCTGTTCAACGCGTCGCTCGAGGACCAGAACGTCCACGACTTCGAGCACCTGCTGTTCCTGACGGGCGCGCTCCTGTTCTGGTGGCCGGCGGTCGCTCTCGATCCAGCACCGTGGCGGATGGGCCACCCCGCCCGGGTCATCTACCTGCTCACCCAGATGACGCAGAACACCTTCCTGGCGGTCGTGATCCTCAACGCGACCGGCGTGCTCTATGCGCACTACGCGACGCTCGTTCGCCCGTGGGGGTTGTCCGCCATCGACGATCAGCGCCTGGCGGCCGGGATCATGTGGCTTGCCGGCGACCTGATCTTCCTGACCGCGATCCTGCTCGTCGTCGCCGGCTGGATGCGCGCCGAGGCGCGCGATGAGGCCCGCTCGGACCGTCGAGCCGACGTGGAGCTGGCCCAGATCCGGATCCGCGAGCAGCGCCTCGCCGAGCGGCTGGCGGACGAGCGGGCCGAATCGGGCGGGTAGGGGAGGTCGGGCGGTCGACGCCTACCCCAGGGGCGGGACCGGCGCCTCGAGATAGCCGCGGTACTCGGCGGGGTCCACGTTCCCGCCGCTGACCACGGCGACGACCGCCCCGCTCGCCCGATCGAGCCGGAGCTCGCGCGCGTGGAACGCCATGGCGGCGATGCCGAGGGCGCCCGACGGCTCGACGACGAGCCGGCTCCATTCGGCGGCGAGCCGGACCGCTGCTGCGATCTCCGCCTCGGTCACCGTGACGATGGTGCTCAGCAGCGGAAAGAGATGCGCGAACGTCCGAGCCCCGAGCGCCTGGGTCCGGGTGCCATCGGCGATGGTCCGCGACACCTGGTCGGCCGGCCAGGTCACGATCTCGCCACGCTCCAGGGAGTCGCGGGCGTCTGCGGCCAGCTCCGGTTCGACGCCGATCACGCGGGCGTCCGGGCGGAGCGCGCTGACGGCGACCGCGACACCGCTCGCCAGCCCGCCCCCGCCGATGGGCACGAGCACCGCGACCAGGTCCGGGAGGTCCTCGGCGATCTCGAGCCCGACCGTGCCCTGGCCGGCGATGATCCGGTCGTCGTCGAACGGCGGGATCACGGCGAAACCCCGACGCTCGGCGATCTCGAGGGCGACCTGGTGCCGTTCCTCGCTGGCCGGCCCGACGACCACCACCTGCGCCCCGTCCTGCTCGATCCGGGTGCGCTTGATGGCCGGGGCGTCGGACGGCATGACGACCACCGCCGGCGCGCCGAGGAGTCGGGCGGCCCGTGCGACTCCCTGGCCGTGGTTGCCCGACGAGTAGGTGATGACGCCGCGGGCCAGCTCCGCGGGCGACAGGGTCGAGATCGTGGCGTACGCGCCGCGCAGCTTGAATGCCCCGATCGGCTGGAGCGATTCGGCCTTGAGGAACCGGCGATCGGCCGACGGCCCGAACCCGACCAGCGGTGTCCGGACGGTGACGCCCTCGAGCCGTGCGGCGGCGGCGCGGACGTCCGCCAGGCTGACCAGGTCGGGCTGCATCTCGGTCGTCATCAGCGGTCGCGCGCCCCCAGTCGCTGGCAGTCGATGCAGCGTGCCGCCCATGGCAGCGCCTCGAGCCGATCGGCGCCGACCGGCCGTCCGCAGCGCACGCAGGTCCCGAACGTGCCGGCGTCCAAGCGGGCCAGCGCCTCGTCGACGAGCGCGAGCTGCTGGTCCGCTCGGTCGCGCAGGGCGAGGTCGCGCTGCTGAGCGAAGACCTGGCTGGCGGCCGCCGCCTGTGACCCGTAGGTCATCTGCCCGGGCGCCACGATGGCCTCCCCGATCTCGGCGAGGAGTCGGTCGCGTTCCGCGAGCAGACTGGCGCGGATCGGGGCGAGATCAGGGGCGTCCATCGGCGCGATGGTACGTGAACCGTATACTCCGTGGGAGTACCGATCCAAGGAGATGCCGATGGCGATCGCGATCGATCCGGTGTGCGGGATGGAGGTCGACACGTCGACCAGCCTCCTGTCACTCGAGCACGACGGCACGACATACTGGTTCTGCGGCAAGGGCTGCCTGCTCGACTTCCGGGACGACCCGGACGCCTTTCTGCCGCACGCGACGGAGCTGGCGCCGCCGTCTGAGCCCGCCTGATAAGCGGCAGATAAGCGCCGCCCGCGACACTGGCGCCAGCGGTGTCGGACCGGGCACTCCTTGAAGGGTCGACCGTCTTGTCGGGACCGGCTGCGGCCGGCGGAGGTGCCCCGTGCGTCAGGTCGTGCACAGTCTCGTCGTCGTGGCCGCCCAGGTCGCGGTCCTCGCCGCGGTCATCGTCTCGGACGGGCTCAAGTGGTGAGGGTTCGTCAGGTACGGGCGCCCGGCACGGCGGCGGGATCGGCGGTCAGCCGTGACGCCACGTAGACCGGGATGATCGACGCGAGCAGGACAAGTACGGCCGCGACGTTCACGAGTGGCAGCTGATTCGGTCGCGAATAGTTGTTGAAGATCCAGATCGGCAGGGTCTGGACGCCCGGCCCTGACAGGAAGTTCGTCACGATGATCTCGTCGAAGGACAAGGCGAAGGCGAGCATCGCGCCGGCCACCAGCGCCGTCCGGATGGCCGGGAACGTGACGCGACGGAAGGTCATGAACGTGTCGGCGCCGAGGTCGCCCGATGCCTCCTCGTAGGACCGCGAGGTCCGGCGCAGGCGCGCGATGGCGTTGTTGTACATGACGACGACGCAGAACGTCGCATGCCCGACGATGATCGTGAACAGGCCGAACGGGAAGCCGATCGTCCGGAAGGCCGTGTTCAGGGCGAGACCGGTCACGATGCCAGGCAAGGCCAGCGGCAGGATCACGATCAGCGCGATCGAGTCGCGTCCGAAGAACCGGTGCCGGCCGACTGCGAGCGCCAGGAGCGATGCCGAATAGCAGGGCCAGCAGGGTCGCGCCGATCGCGGCCTCGATCGAGTTGCCGACTGCGCTCCGGATCCCGGCGTCGTTGAACGCCTTCACGTACCAGTCGACGGTGAACGAGGTGATCGGCCAGGTCGCCACCTTCGCGGCGTTGAACGAGTACAGGACGATGATCCCGATCGGGACATAGATGAACGCGAGGATCACGCATCGTCGCCAGGCGGAGAGCGACGGTCACCCATCGCGGGATGCCCATCACAGCGCTTCGAAGGCGCCCAGGCGCCGGGCGACGAGCAGGAAGATGAGCATGATCGTGACCGGGACCATGGTGTACGCCGCGGCGAGCGGCGAATTCCCGGCGACCCCGACGAGGTCGTACACGACGTTGCCGATGAACTTCGTGTTCGAGACGAGCGTCGGAGTGATGTAGTCGCCGAGGGTCAGGCTGAACGTGAAGATGGAGCCGGCGACGATCGCGGGCAGGACGAGCGGGAGCGACGACGCGCCGGAAGGTGATCCACGCCTTGCCGCCGAGGTCCGCGGACGCCTCGAACAGTGAGCTGGGGATCCGCTCGAGACCCGCATAGATCGGGATGATCATGTACGGCAGCCAGAGGTAGCTCTCGACGATCCAGACCGCCTGGATCGCTGTAGCCGGGACCCTGCAACCCGAACGGGGCAAGGGCCCAATTGAGGACGCCGTCCTGGCTCAGGATCAAGCGCCAGGCGTACACCTTCACGAGGTAGCCCGACCAGAGCGGCAGCAGGATCGACACGATCAGCAGGCCGCGGACGCGTCCCGACGCGACGCGCGCCATGTAGAAGGCGATCGGAAAGGCCACGATGATGCAGGTGAGCGTGACGATCGCGGCCATGATCACGGTCCGGGCCGTGATGACCGGGTAGACCTCGCCGGTCAGGATCCGTTGGTAGTTGGCCAGCGTCGGCTTGGTGATGATGTTGCCGGTCAGCGAATCGACCGACCAGAACGAGCTGATCAGGAACAGCGCGAGCGCGCCGAGATAGGCGATGACGAGCCAGCCGAGCGGCGCCGCGAGCAGCGCCGCCAGCTGGACCCGGGGTCGACGATAGAGCGCCGCCGCGAGCCGCCGCGCCGGGCTGGCGGGCGGCGGGGCGACGGCGCTCTCGCTTGTCATGACGCTCCGGCTCAGCTGCCGGTGATATCCGTCCAGGCCTGCGTCCAGGCGTCGAAGTCGGTACACGATGTCGCCTCGGCCGTCAAGGCAGGTCGTCGTCGGCGTATTCCAGTACCAGATGTTCTTGAAGTACTGCTCGTCGGCGGCGTGGAACTGGTCGCACCAGCCGGGCGACAGCTTCTCGGCCTCGGCACACGCCGCGGCGCTGACGGGAGCCTCGCCGAAGTAGACGGTCACGGCGGCGTTCGCCTGCGGCGAGATGATGTAGTTCATCCACTCGTACATGCAGTTCGGGTGCTGGCCGCCTTGCGTCGAGATCATCCAGGTGTCGGACCAGCCGGTGGCGCCTTCCTTGGGCGTGACGCTCGCGACCTGCCTTGACCTTGGCTGCGTTGATCGTGTTCTGCTGGTAGAGCCACGCAGTACCGATCGCCATGTCGCCGTTGCTGAACCCGTCGATCTCGTCCTGGGCGGTGCCCCAGTACTTGCCGATGAGCGTCTTCTGGACCTTGAGCAGCGCCACTGCCGCCGCCGAGCTGGTCCTTGTCGAGCGCGTACGGGTTGGTGATCTTCAGGTCGGGCTGCGTCTTCATCAGGTACAGCGCCGCGTCGGCGATGTAGATCGGCGTAGTTGTAGGCGGTCACCTTGCCCTTGTACGGCGAATTGGCGTCGAACACGACGCTCCAGCTGTCCGGGACGGTCGTGACGACCTTCGGGTCGTACATCAGGACGTTGGCGCCCGCGGCCATGGGGCACGCCATAGCCGACGCCATTGACGGTGTTGTAGGACTGGTTCTTGAGCCCTTCGAAGACGTCCTTGTAGTTGGGGATCAGGTCGAAGTTGACCGGGGCCACGTCACCGCCGTAGATGAGACGCAGCGTCGCGTCACCGGACGCCGAGACGCCGTCGTACTGGCCCGTCTTCATGAGCTGGACCATGTTCGCCGGAGTCGACGCCGACTTTGACGTTCACCTTGCAGCCGGTCGCAGTCTCGAACGGGGTGACCCAGTCATAGCCCTGGACCTGCTCCCCGCCGGTGCCGCCGACGACGTAGCCCGTCCAGGCGACGAGGTTGAGCGCTCCCTCGCCCGGCCCGACCGACGCCAATGCCGTCGGTCCGCTCGGGGCGGCGGGCGCGCTCGCGGCCGCCGCGCTGGCGGAGGCGCTCGGCGCGCTTGCCGCCGCAGTCGCGGCGGCGCTGCCGGCTGCCGTCGGGGCCGCGGCCGAGGTCGACGGGCTTTCGCCCAGCTCGAACACGCCCCCACCATGATGGCCGCCGTCGCGGCCAGCGCCAGGATCCTCTTGGACTTCACCGTCATCCTCCTCCACTCGATGTCCCATCCGCGATGGGGAGCTCATGTTGTCGTTCCCACACGAGACGGACGGCCTTGCCCTCCATGGCCAGCGCCTCGGTCGACGACGTGGACAGGTTCTGCTGGGTCACCACGAGGTCGGTCCCGGCGTCGAGCGTCACGACATAGCGCGTGTCGGGCCCGAGGTACACGACACTCGCGGATCGTGCCTGTCGCCGAGGTTTCTCCAGCGGCGACTGACGCATCCGGCTCGGCGAGTCGGATCTTCTCGGGCCGGATCGTGAATGTGCCAGGCGTCGCCCGAGGACGCGCTGACGCCACGTCGCCTCGAAGCAGGTTCGAGGTCCCCACGAACCCCGCCACGAACCGCGTCGCCGGTCGCTCGTAGACTTCCGCCGGCGCCCCGATCTGCTCGATCCGGCCGTTGTTGAACACCGCGAGGCGGTCGCTCATGGTGAGCGCCTCCTCCTGATCGTGGGTGACGTAGATGAACGTGATCCCCACCTGCTGCTGGATCGCCTTGAGCTCGATCTGCATCTCCTCGCGCAGCTTCAGGTCGAGCGCCCCGAGCGGCTCGTCGAGGAGCAGCACGCGCGGCCGGTTCACGAGTGCCCGGGCGAGCGCCACGCGCTGGCGCTGGCCGCCCGACAGCTGGCTCGGCTTGCGACCCTCGTAGCCCTCGAGGCGGACCATCCGCAGCGCATCGATGACGCGCGACTTTCGCTCCGCCTTGCCGATCTTGCGGACGACGAGTCCATAGCCGACGTTGTCGCCGACCGTCATGTGCGGGAACAGCGCGTAATCCTGGAAGACGGTGTTGACGTCACGGTCGAACGGCGGAACGGTGGTGACGTCGACACCGTGGAGCAGGATCCGGCCCTCGGACGGCAACTCGAAGCCGGCGATCATCCGGAGCGTCGTGGTCTTCCCCGAGCCCGACGGTCCGAGCATCGAGAAGAACTCGCCGTCGTAGACGTCGAGGTCGATGCCGTCGACGGCGACGACCGGGAAGCGCCCGTCGGTCTGGACGAACTTGGCGACCCGCCGGCCGGTGTCGTCTTCGCCGAAGCGCTTGCTGACGCCCTCGAGGCGGACGGCGACCGACGCGGCGGGTGTCGCCTGTCGATGCGTCCGGGATCTCGATCGGGATCGCCAATGGGGACCTCGAAACTGGGCCCCGGCCACCGCCGACGGCAGCGGTCCGGGTTCGGGTCCGCCGCACTTTGCCGTGCGCTCAGACGCGATGTCAAGCGAGTCGGCTGAGCGTTGCGGAGGTCGCGTCATAGACTTCGCGCCGTGACCTCATTCGCCCGACGGACCTGTGTCGCCGTGCTTGCCCTCGGCGCCCTGGCGCTGGTGTTGGTCGGCTGCGATGCGGGCGCGCCCCCCGCGACACCGCCGATCTCGCCGGGGACGTCGTCCGCGCCGCGCGAGGTCAACCTCATCGCCCGGGACTACTCGTTCCAGCCCGACACCCTGGACCTCGCGCCGGGCGAGACCGTGCTGCTTCACGTCATCAACGGCGGCCTCGAGACCCATGAGGCGGTCATCGGCGACGCGGCGGTCCAGGACGCCTGGGAGGCAGCCGAGGCCGCGACCGCGGGCGCTCCACCCGGGCCGACGCCTGTCGTCACGGTCCCACCGGGCGTGGAGGGCGTCCGGATCGTGGTCCACTCGGGTGAGCGGATGGACCTCGTCTGGACCGTGCCCGCCGACGCGTCCGCGGACGGCCCCTGGACGGTCGCCTGCCATATCCCGGGTCACCTCGCCCGGGGCATGCAGATCCCGGTCCGCTGGGTCGGCGGCCCTGCGCCCTCGTGAGCGTCCGCCTCGTGAGCGCAACGGGTGCTACGCTCTGCATCCGCGTCGCGCCGCGATGTGCGTCGCCACCCGTCAGCCTCGAGGAGGATCCTGGATGGCCTATGTGATCGCCGAGCCGTGCATCGATGTGCTCGACGTGTCGTGCGTTTCCGTCTGCCCGGTCGATTGCATCCACTTCGACGAAGGCACGGACCGCAAGCTGTTCATCGATCCGAACGAGTGCATCGACTGCGGCGCCTGCGAACCGGAGTGCCCGGTGAACGCGATCTTCCCTGAGGAGTCGCTCCCGCCGGAATGGGCCAACTACACGGCGATCGACGCGACATGGTTCACCGACAAGGCCGCCGCGCGCGCCGCCGTCGACGAGCTGAAGCCGCGCTGAACCGTCGGCTGATGGCCTCGCGGTTTCGGCCTCAGGCCTCCGGGCGCGAGTGTCGGTAGCCCGTTGAGGATGGCGAGACCAAGTCGCCTTCTGATGCGCATCGTCTCGCTCCTGCCGTCCGCCACGGAGATCGTCTGCGCGATCGGGCTCGGCGACGACCTCGTCGGCGTGACCCACGAGTGCGACTACCCGCCCGAGGTCGTCGGCAAGCCGGTCATGACCCGGAGCGTGCACGACATGGGCGCCGCGAGCTCGCGCGACATCCATCGGCTGGTCACCGCCTCGGTCCACGGCGGCTCGTCGCTGTACGCCCTCGACGAGGCGGCGTTGGCCGCCGCGAAGCCCGACCTGATCCTGACCCAGGAGCTGTGTCGCGTCTGCGCGGTCACCTATCGCGAGGTCAACGACGTCGCGCGGGCGATCGACGCCGACATCACCGTCGTGTCGCTCGAGCCGACCTCGATCGAGGGCATCTTCAACACCATCTCGACCGTCGGCGCCATGACCGAGAGCGAGGACTCCGCCGTCGACCTGGTCGAGTCGCTCCGCGAACGGCTCGGCGCGATCGAGGAGAAGGTCCAGGCGCGCCGCGACGGCGGCGGTCGGTCGCCCCGGGTGGTCGGGCTCGAATGGCTCGATCCGCCGTTCGCCTGCGGCCACTGGGTCCCCGAGCAGATCCGCCGGGCGGGCGGCTGGGAGCTGCTCGGCGCCGACGGTGACCGGTCCGCCCAGACGACATGGGACGCGGTCGGGGACGTGGACCCGGAGATGCTGCTGCTGATGCCGTGCGGCTTCCACCTGGGCGAGACGCAGGACGAGTGGGCACGGACGCGTCGGCCGCCCGGCTACGACGATTTCACCGCGGTCCGGCGCGGACAGGTCTTCGCGCTCGACGGGTCCGCGTATTTCAGCCGGCCGGGGCCGAGGGTGATCGACGGGATCGAGCTGCTCGCCGAGATCTTCGATCCCGGAGCGTTCGTCGACATCGCCCCGCTGGGCTCCTGGACGCCGGTCGGGCCGTAAGTCCGGTCATGCCGTTTCGCGCGACCTTCGACTGCCTGTGGTGCGGGGCCGCCCACGTCTGCCGCGGTCCCGACGATCTCGAAGGCTGGGCGCAGCTCTGCCCCGATTGCGTCGGCAAGGCGGGCGACAACGGGTTCCTCCGCTTCCGGTTGCACCAGGCGCTGACCGAGCGGGGCGCCGCGGGCGGAGGCGCTGCCGCAACGTCGGTCGCCACGGCTGTGCCCGTCGCGCCGACCGCACCCGCGGCGCCGACCGCGCCCGTCGTGACGGCCGCGCCGGCGTCGCCCGCCACGGCTGACATCGACGCCGAGATGCTCGCCTACTACGAGGCGCGGGCACCCGAATACGACGACTGGTACCTGCGCCGCGGCCGCTATGCGCGCGGGCCCGTCCACGATGCCGCCTGGAACGCCGAGCTCGACGTCGCGGGTCGCTGGCTCGACGACCTGCCGATCCACGGCGACATCGTCGAGCTCGCCGCCGGGACCGGCTGGTGGTCGCCACTGCTCGCCTCGAAGGGCGAGCTCTCGCTCTACGACGCGGCGCCGGCGCCGCTCGATCGCGCACGCGAACGTCTGGTCGCGCATCGACTCCGCGCCCACCTCCACGTCCGTGACGCGTGGGCCGAGCCCGACCGCGCGGTGGACGCCGTGTTCACCGGCTTCTGGCTGAGCCACGTCCCCCGCGCCCGCCTCGACGCGTTCCTGGGGCTCGTCCGGCGGCTGGCTCAAGCCGGGCGGGACGTTCGCGTTCATCGATTCGCTGCCGGACCCGCAATCGAGCGCAGCGGACCACCCCGCGCCCGCCGGCGATGCCTCGGTCCGACGGCTGGCCGACGGCCGCGAGTTCACCATCGTCAAGGTCTACTACGCGCCCGACGAGCTCGAACGCGCGCTCCGCGCGGCCGGGTTCGCCGAAGCGACCGTCACGACCACGGGCCGCTTCTTCCTGACCGGCGTCGCGACTGCGGGCTCCGAGTAGGCCGACCCCCGCGGCTATACTCCGCGCGATGTCCCCCCTGGCGAACTCCACGATCGCGACGGTCGGTTCCGGCGTCATGGCGGAGGCGATGATCGCCGGCATGCTGCGCGGCAAGCTGGTCGAGCCCGGGCAGGTCGTCGCCAGCCATCCCCGGGTCGAGCGGCGCGAGCACCTGGCCCGCGAATACGGGATCCGGACGGTCGCGTCCAACACGGAGGCCGTCGAGGGTGCCGACGTCATCCTGTTCGGGATCAAGCCGCAGATGCTGGCCAAGGTCGGGCACGAGATCGGCCCGCACCTCCGCCGCGGCCAGCTCGTCCTGAGCGTGCTGGCAGGCGCCACGACGGCGGCCCTGATCGGGAACCTCGGTCACGACCAGGTCGTCCGGAGCATGCCCAACACCCCGGCCCGCCTCGGCAAGGGGATGACCGTCTGGTACGCGACGCCCGAGACGACCGAGACGCAGCGCGCGCAGGCGGCGGCCCTGCTCGGCGCCCTCGGCCATCAGCTCGAGGTCGACGACGAGAAGATGGTCGCGATGGCCACTGCGGTCTCTGGGACCGGCCCGACCTACGTCTTCCTCGTGATGGAGGCCCTCATCGACGCGGCCGTCCATCTCGGCTTCCCGCGCCACATCGCGCACGACCTCGTGATCGAGACCCTCGAGGGCTCGACCGTGTTCGCGAAGCAGTCCGGGATGCACCCGGCCGAGCTGCGCAACATGGTCACCTCGCCCGGCGGCACGTCGGCGGCGGCGCTCCACGAGCTCGAATCGGGGCGCCTCCGGACGGTCCTGTCGGAGGCGGTCTGGGCGGCCTATCGGCGGACGGTCGAGCTCGGCGAGCAGCTCGAGGCGTCGGTCGAGCCGGCCAAGCGCGACTGATGCCCACCGCCCCGACCACGCCGTCACCGAACCTGACCATCGAGGCGATCGTCGCCGTCGACACCCCTCGCGAGTTCCGGCTGCACCCGCGCGACCGGGTCGTCGCCTATACCGCCGAGGCCGGCGGGGCTCGCCAGCTGTTCACCCTCTCGCTCCGCGGCGGCTACCCGGCCCAGCTGACCGCGTCAGAGAAGGCGCGTCACCGATCCGCAGTGGTCGCCCGACGGTCGGCGGCTCGCGTTCGTCCGAGACGAGGAGATCTGGGTCGTCGAGGCCGATGGATCGCGCCTGACGCTCGTGGTCGGCAAGCCCGGTGGCGGCCGTGACCCGCGCTGGTCGCCCGACGGCCACCGGCTGGCCTTCCTGTCGCGTCGCCGCGGCTGGACCCAGATCTGGCTGATCGACGCGCCGGTGCCCCGCCGCGGCCGACCGGCCACCGAGCCCAAGCCGCCCCGTCCGACCGTCCTGACCGAGACCGGCCTCGACGTCGACACGTACGAATGGGCGCCCGACGGCCGCCGGATCGCGGTCATGGCCCCTCGCGGACCCGAGGTCAACGAGAGCTCGCAGATCGCGATCGTGGACGTCGCGACCGGAGAGAGCCGGGTCGTCGCGGGCGAGGGCTCCGTCGACGTCGGTGCCCGCTGGCTGCCCGACGGCTCGATCCTCTTCGTCTCCGACGCCGACGGCTGGTTCCAGGTGGTTCGCCTCACCGCGGACGGCCACGACAGGATCGTGCTGACCGCGGGCGAGCGTGAGCACGGCGAGCCCGGCGGTGGGGTCGGCGCCGCGCCGCTGCCCTCGCCCGACGGCAGCCGGTTCATCCACGTCGAGATCCACGACGCGCTCCAGGACCTTCTCGTCGGCGAGCTCGAGGCGGCGCCCGCCCCGAAGCGCGGCCGCGGCCGGCCACCCAAGACACCGCGGACGATCTCCGCGGCCGCAGCCGGGCAGCCGGATCAACCCGTGGGACGGTGTCTGGAAGTCGGTCGGCTGGCTGGCCGACGGTGCCTGGATCGCGGCGGTCGGCGAGCGCGTGACGGCACCCGCGGACCTCTGGCTGTTGCCGGTTCCCGGTGTCGCCCCGGATGGCTCCCGGCCGCGCCAGGTGACCGACTCCATGCCGGGCGTCCTGCGCGCTGCCCTGACGCCGGCCCGCGTCCCGACCGCCGAGCGGATCGTCGTCAAGGCGCGGGACGGGCTGCGGATCGAGGGCACGCTGTGGCGCCCGCAGAACGCGACTGGCAAGCGCGGCGGCCGCAAGGTGCCGACGGTGGTCATCCCGCACGGCGGCCCGACCGGCCAGTCGTTCCGTGGCTTCTACCCGTTCAAGCAGCTCCTCGTCGCCGAGGGTTTCGCGGTCTTCGACGTCGACTTCCGTGGTTCGACCGGTTATGGCCGTGCGTTCCGCATGGGCAACGTCGACGAGTGGGGCCACGCCGACGTCCACGACCTCGTCGATGCCGCGCGGTGGGCGGCCGCCCAGCCCTGGTCGGACGGACGCCTGGCGATCCACGGCAGCTCGTATGGCGGCTATCTCGTGCTGTGCGCCCTCGTCGACGAGCCGGCCCTGTGGTCGGCCGGCGTCGACCTCTACGGCGACTCGGAGATCGCCGAGAGCTACCGCCACGGCGACCGCCTCGGCCGGCTCGACCTTCACAAGATGATGGGCGCGCCCGATGACCCGACCCGCTCGTCGGGCTACCGCCGCGGATCGCCCGTCTATAGCGCCGAGCGGATCGAGGCGCCGCTGCTGATCCTCCACGGTCGCAAGGACAAGCGAGTCGTTCCGCTCATGACCGAGCGGATGGTCGAGGCGCTCGAGATCGAGGGCAAGCGGTACGAGGTCCAGTGGTACGACGAAGAGGGCCATGGCTTCGAGAAGCGCGAGAACCGTCGCGATGCGTTCTCGCGTTCCCTCGCGTTCCTCAAGGCGAACGTGCTCGACGAGAGGCCCGACTAGGACGTTCGGCGCTGGGAACGGGAACGATGGCCGGACGCCTCACGGAAGGATTACCGTAGGTCGTCCAGCGCTCACTGGGCGGCGACGTCGCCGCTCGGCGCGTCCAGGGGAGAAGCCGTGATGTCCCAGACACTGCCGCACCCGGCGACCGGCGACGCGGCCGATCCGGAGGCGATCCGCCCGTTCACCTTCAGCGTCTCGGACGACGGAGCTCGCCGACCTGCGCCGCAGGATCGAGGCGACCAGGTGGCCCGATCGCGAAACGGCACCGGTGCAGGGCGTGCACCTGGACACGATCCAGGCGCTTGCTCGCTACTGGTCGACCGACTACGACTGGCGCACGTTCGAGAAGCGGTTCGCCGCCCTGCCGCACTTCGTCACCACGATCGATGGCGTCGACATCCACTTCATCCATGTCCGCTCGGCGCACGAGGACGCCCTGCCGCTGATCGTCACGCACGGATGGCCGGGCTCGACCATCGAGCAGCTCAAGATCATCGGCCCGCTGACCGACCCGACGAGCAACGGTGCCGACGCCGCGGACGCCTTCCACCTCGTCATCCCATCCCTGCCCGGGCACGGCTTCTCGGGCAAGCCGACCGAGACCGGTTGGGACCCGGTCCGCATCGCCCATGCCTGGGTCGAGCTCATGAGGCGGCTCGGGTACGAGCGGTACGTCGCCCAGGGCGGTGATTGGGGCAATGCCGTCACAGAGCAGCTGGCGCTGCTGAAGCCCGCGGGGCTGCTCGGCATCCACACCAACATGCCGGCGACGCTCCCGCCGGACGTGTCCAAGGCGGTCGCCACCGGCGGACCCAAGCCGGACGGCTTGTCGGCCGACGAGGACAAGGCGTTCGACATCCTCAAGCACTTCTTCGCGACCGGCATCGGCTACGCGCAGGAGATGGCCAACCGCCCCCAGACGCTGTACGCGCTCGAGGATTTACCGGTCGGCCTGGCCGCCTGGATGATCGACCACGACGAGCGCAGCTACGAGCTCATCGAGCGCGCCTTCGTCGGGCAAGCCGGGCGGACTCACCCGGGACGACATCCTCGACAACATCACGCACTACTGGCTGACCAGGTCGGGTGTCTCGTCGGCTCGCCTGTACTGGGAGAGCCATCTCGCCTTCTTCGACATCAAGGGCGTCGACATCCCGGTCGGCGTGACGGTCTTCCCGGATGAGCTCTACCCGGCTCCAAGGTCGTGGGCCGAGAAGGCCTACCCGAAGCTGGTCCACTACAACCGTGTGGCGGAAGGCGGCCACTTCGCTGCATGGGAGCAGCCACAGGTCCTGTCCGAGGAGCTCCGAGCGACATTCCGCTCGCTGCGGTAGGGGAGGAACCGACGATCGCCGACTCATCCGGCTCCCCGGGACTCCTCGGATCGATCGCCCACCGGCTGGCGGGTCGATCCGGCCGACCTGCCCGACGAAGGCCCTCTCCCCTCGTTCGACCGCGCGACGGGTTGGCTGAACACCGAGCCGCTGACCCCCGAAGGCCTGCGGGGACGCGTCGTCCTGGTCGATTTCTGGACCTACACGTGCGTCAACTGGCTTCGGACCGTTCCGTATCTGCGCGCCTGGGCCGCGAAATACGAGAGTCAGGGCCTGACGCTCGTGGGCGTCCATACCCCGGAGTTCGGGTTCGAGCATGAGCTCGACAACGTCATCGCCCGCTCTCGGGCGTTCGGCATCGAGTACCCGATCGCCCTCGACAACGACTACGGCATCTGGCGCGACTTCTCGAACCATTTCTGGCCCGCGCTCTACCTCGCCGATGCGCAGGGACGCATCCGCTACCACCACTTCGGCGAAGGCGAGTACGCGATGACCGAGATGGTCATCCAGCAGCTGCTCGCGGACGCGGGCGCCAAGGACGTCCCTCGAGACCTCGTGTCCGTCGTCACCCGAGGGCCTCGAGGTCGCCGCGGACTGGACGACGCTGCGAACACCCGAGACGTACGTGGGATACGGGCAGAGCAACGGTTTCACCCAGGAGAACCTCGCGTCGTACGACGAACCCGCCGTCTACACGCCCGGTGCGCTGCGACTGAACGAGTGGGCGTTGTCCGGGACCTGGAACGTGGCGCGGCACGCCGGGATCTCGATCGAGGCGAAGGCGCGCATCGCCTTCCGCTTCCACGCGCGCGACGTCAACCTGGTCATGGGCCCAGCGTCACGCGGAGCCTCGATCCCGTTCAGGGTCTTCCTCGATGGCGAGCCGCCGGGAGCGGACGGTGGATCCGACGTGGACCCGGACGGCCGCGGGACCCTGGCCGACCAGCGGACCTTCCAGCTGATCCGCCAACACGGCGCGATCACCGACCGCACCTTCGAGATCGAGTTCCTCGATGCCGGCGCGGAGGCCTACTGCTTCACGTTCGGATGACGGGCGTCGGTGCGTCAGGCGCGAGGTCAGGCGATGACGAGGCGGATCATCTCCGAGGAGTCGGACGCCTCGAGAGAGCCCTTGAGATCGTCGGATCCCACCAGGTCGCGGGGCACGACGATCCCGATGGCTCGATGGTCGCGCGCGTAGCGGACGAGTGCTTCGGGGCCACGCTCGGACGGCAGCCATGCCGTTGCTTGCAAACCGGCGGTCTTGGCTTCGGCGACCTGTCGCGCGATCGCGGCACGACCGGCGGCCTCGAGGGCTTCCTCATCGAGCCTGTCCGGGACAGCCGTGTCGGTGCCGTCGGCCGACCACACGCTCGGCAGCGGATCGCCGAGAAGCATCGGCGACTCCCAGTCGTAGAGGATCAGTTCCGCGCCTTCGCGCCCAGCCAGATCCATGCCAGCGCGCCGGGTGGCAGCGAAGCGGTCGTCGTCGGCGGTCACAGCGATGACGCTGGTCTTTCCGGGGGCACGCGCTCGATCCGCACTCATCTCCCCCCGAGAGTGCGCTAAGTGCCGTCGCCCGCGTTCCTCTGACGCCACCACCCGCGCTTGCAGGTGTGCGACAGTCGCCCGGAGTTCAGGGAACGGCCGGATCCAACTCCGATGCTGGCGCCAGTACCCGCATCGCCAGCGCGATCGTCGTCGCAAGGCCGATCCCGATCAGGACGTCGCCGACGCTGAACACGTTTGCGAACGGCAGCCACGCCGGCAGGGCGAACAGGTCGGTCAACAGTCGAAGCGGTGGATCCGTGACGACGATGCTGTTGGTGTAGCCCGCGTCCAACCCGCCGACCGATGCGAGCGCCGAGGCGTCGGCCGGCATCCAGCCGCCGTTCGCCACGATCGCCGCAAGGTTGCAGCCGGCGCCGACCGCGATCACGGCCACACCCGGTACCCGGACGTTGCGCAGGACCGCCACGAAGACCACAGCGGTCGAGGCGATGTAGAGCGCGGGACCGATCGATCCCACGATCCGGCTCGCGGCTTCCGTGTACATCGCGGCCTGGACCGCCAATCCGAGGAGGATGAGCGGGACCCAGCGAAGGCGAAGGTCGCCGAGTCGTCCAACCTGCCCGCCGAGAAGGAGCCCGACCAGCACGCCGACCGGGATCGCGTACAGGACGAACATCCGCCGGCGTCAGTCCGTGGTGTCGCTGCCTGCCAGGATCCGCTCGATCTGAGAGACGTGATCGGCGAGGTGGCCCACGATGAACCGGTCGGGCATCTCCGCGACGGTCAGCTCGCCGCGCGACGGATGGAGCCCGCGACGCGCCAGGTCCGCTGGGGTCAAGGTGCGCCAGCGCTGATCGAACCGGCCCAGCGCGTCGTCGATCCGGTCGTACAGCACTCGTGGCGGGAGCGATCGGTCGCGCCCGACGAGCCCGATCCGGACCGGGTCGGTCGCGATCCGGCCGAACGGCACCGGCTCGGGGGTGCCGTCCAGCACGCGTTCGATCTCGCCCTGCCAGTACTGCGCCATCTCGGCCAGGTGGGCGAGGACCTCGCCCGGTCCCCAGCGTGCCTCGTCCGAATCGTCGTAGACCGCGGCGATCGGCCAGGGAGCGCCGGCCTCCACCGCCGGGCGGGTCGCAGCAAGTCCCGTCCGCGCCGCCTGGAGTCGATCGAGCAGGTCGTCCATGTGGGCCAGTGTGGCACGCCGGGCGTAGCATTGACGGCCAAGACCACCGGGCGGCCGCGCCCCCGCGGACCGCCCCACGCCGAACCAGCGGAGACCTGTCATGACACAGATCGTCTCGCGCGGCGCCGCCAACCAGGCTGGCGCCCGGATCGACATGGACGCCTACGAGAAGGCGGCCGACTTCCTCCCGCTCAAGGGCATCGACCACGTCGAGTTCTGGGTCGGCAACGCGCGCCAGGCCTCGGCCTATTACCGCGCCCTGTGGGGCTTCACCCCGGTCGCGTTCAGCGGGCTCGAGACCAAGGTCCGCGACCGGGCCAGCTACGTGATGGTCCAGAACGACATCAGGTTCGTGTTCACCGCGCCGCTGACCCCAGACGGCGAGATCGCGGAGCACGTCCGCGAGCACGGCGACGGCGTCCACGACATCGCCTTCGCGGTGGACGATGTCGAGTCGGCGTGGCGCGAGACGACGACGCGCGGCGCGGTGTCGGCCCTCAGCCCGACCGAGCTCGACGGCGGCGAGGACGGGACGCTCCGCAAGGCCTCGATCCACACCTACGGCGAGGTCCTCCACTCGTTCGTCGACCGGCGCGACTACAACGGCGTGTTCGCGCCCGGCTACCGCAAGGTCAAGTCGTTCGCGCCGGCCGCCGGCGGTCTGTCGCTGCTCGAGGTCGATCACTGCGTCGGCAACGTCGAGCTCGGCCAGATGGACGCGTTCGTCGACTTCTACCGCGACGTCCTCGGCTTCGCGCAGCTGATCCACTACGACGACAAGGTCATCCACACCGAGTACTCGGCGCTGATGTCCAAGGTCATGACCAACGGCAACGGCCGGATCAAGTTCCCGATCAACGAGCCGGCGACGGGCAAGAAGAAGAGCCAGATCCAGGAGTTCATCGACTGGTATCGCTCGCCGGGCTGCCAGCACATCGCGCTGCGGACCGAGGACATCGTGACGACCGTCCGCCGGCTGCGCGACAACGGCATCGAGTTCCTGGGTCTGCCGCACGAGTACTACGCGACGCTGGCCGATCGCGTCGGCGATGTCGGTGTGCCGATCGACACGCTCGAGGAGCTCGGCATCGAGGCCGACCGCGACGAGGAGGGCTACCTCCTCCAGATCTTCACCCGCCCGGTCCAGGATCGCCCGACGTTCTTCTTCGAGATCATCGAGCGCCACGGCTCGCGCGGCTTCGGGGTCGGCAACTTCAAGGCACTGTTCGAGGCCATCGAGCGCGAACAGGCAAAGCGCGGGAACCTCTAGGAGGCTCCCGCGCTCTTCGCGGCCGGTTACGGAGCGAACGACAACGTCTGGAGGACCGGCAGGACCTGGTCCGCAGCCGACTTGTCGGTCTGGATCCAGATCGGCTTGCCGCCGACATCGAGCAGGTAGACCCGCGTGGCGGGGTCGCCGGCCGCCATCCCGTACGACGGGCTCGTCGGGGTCGGCCCGCTCTGGACGGTCAGGGCCAACGCACCCGGCTTGCCGTTGCTCCACGGGCAGGTCCCGGTCCACGTCGGGGCGAGCTGTAGATCGAATGTCTTGCCGCTGTATGGGCCGATCGTGACTGCGGTCGGTGTCGTGACCTGGAACGGCTTGTCGGCGACGAATGCCGAACTGATGGTGTCAACGGTGTAGGTCTTGATCGCAGGGTCCAGGTCACCCTCGCAGGCGTTGGCCTGGGTCGAAGGAGCCGGGTCGCGGACGATCAAGAACCCGCCTGGAGTGCTACCCGGAGCGGTCTGGACGCCGAATGCCTGCGGCACATCCGCGTACTGGGTGTAGCCGGCGGGTGCCGTGAACGACACCTTGGGCGTGAAGACGGTGGACGTCACTGGCCCGGCCGGGAACGGCGGGCAACTCTGGGCGTCGGCGCAGGATGCCGGGGATGCACTCGGCGACGGTGCGGCCGATGGCGGGCCGCCGGTCACACCCGACTGACCCTGGCAGCAGTTGGATGGCGATGAAGGCGACGACGACGACCGCGGCGACCGCGATGCCGGCGCGAAGGATGTTGTTCACGTGGATCTCCCTCAGATGGAAGCGCCACGCTGGTCGCTGGGGCTGACGCTCGATGCGATCGGCGACGACGTCGATGACCCGGTCAGGGCTCTCGGTCGGGCCGTCGCTGAACCAGAGGTCGAGAAGGCGCTCGATGTCGCGTTGCTGTGTCATGCCGGGCGCCCTTCCTTGACCTCTCGCCGAGCGTCCGCCTCGAGCGCGGCCCGCATGGCGCGATGGGCATGGTGGAGTCGAGACCGGGCCGTCCCGGCCGGGACACCGAGGGTCTCGGCGATCTCGGACGGGGCATAGCCCAGGAAGTGATGGAGCACGAGGATCGCCCGTTGGTCGGGCGTCAGCCGCCGGAACCCGCGTTCGAGCAGGTCACGGTCGGCGATGGTCAGCAGCTCATCGGGTGCTTCCGGTCCGTCGATCGGCAGCACCCGCAGGTTGGCCGTGCGTCGACGCTCGCGCGTCGCCTGGCCGATGCACACGTTGATGAGGAGGCGTTGAAGCCAGGCATCGAGTCGGTCCGGATCGCGGAGGCTCCGCAGGTCGCGCCAGGCGATCACCAGTGCGTCCTGCAGGGCATCCTCGGCCCGATCGACATCCCGCAGGATCCGGTGCGCGATCGCGTAGAGCCGGTCGCTGCGAACGCGGATCAGGTCGACAAACGCCTCCCGATCCCCGCCTTGCGCCGCCTCCACGAGATCTCGATCCACGGAGCCTGCTCCTCGGTGGCGCCCGGTCGGGGGCGTCGTCCGAATCTACTGGTCGAACGAGGCGGCAGAGCGTTCAATCTTCGCGTCCCTGTTGAGGCGCTTTGGGGGCCACGTCTAGACTTGCGCCGCGAAGGTGGCCGCCTGCCCGGCGGTGACGAGCCGGTCTCGGAACGGAGGGGTGGGATGGTCCGCTATCTGCACGTCGCGTTCGCCGTGGTGGCCTGGATCTTCGTGGCGACGATCGTCATCCAGGTCTTCCTCATCGGTCTCGGCCTGTTCGACGACCCGCAGTTCCAGGAGACGCATCGCGACTTCGGCTACACGGGAGTCGGCATCGCGGCCATCGCCTTGCTGATCGTCGCGCTCGTTGCTCGCCCCGGCCGCCGACTCCTGGGCGCCGTCGTCGTCCTGTTCGTGCTGTACCTCGTCCAGACGTCGCTCCCCGAATTCCGGGATTCGTATCCCGGCGATCGCGGCGCTCCACCCGGTCCTGGCGATGGGCATCTTCGTCCTCGCGCTCCAGATCGCCCGGATGGCGACGGCGCTCGCACGGGCGCCCATCGCGGAACCCGGCTGATGGTCACCGTCGGTCGGCGCGGCTACGACCTCATGTACCGGTTCGGTGCCCCGTGGGAGGGCGCCGACCGCACGGAGCTGCGGGCGCTGGTCGCCGATGGCCGATGCGCTCCGGAAGCTCTCCGCCGATCTGGCGAGCCGGCCGCTCGCGCCATCGATCTCGGCTGCGGCGCCGGAACGGTCGCGATCGAGCTCGCCGAGGCGGGGTTCGCGGTGGTCGGCGTGGATTTCTCGGCGGTCGCTCTCCGGAAGGCCCGGGCCGCTGCTGCGAAGGCGGGTCTCTCGCCCGAGAGGATCGACGCTGCTGCCCGGCGACCTCACGGCGGGTCACGTCGGCGGCGTCGACGGTCCGTTCGACCTGCTGGTGGACTACGGCACGCTCGACGATCTCCCGTCCGCAGGGCGAGAGGCGCTCGCCCGATACGTCACTCGGCTCGCGAGGCCCGGCTCGCGCTTCTTCCTGTTCGCGTTCTCCGCGCGACCCGAGGACCTGCCGCGCTTCAGCTTCGGCGGTCCGTCGAGGGCGTTCCCCGGTCTCGTCCCGGGCGAAGTCGAGCGACTCTTCGAGCCGGCCTTCCGGATCGACGTGATCGACCCACCGACGCGCACGCGTCACGTGGCGACGTACCTGATGGAACGCGTCGCCTCCGACTGAGGCGTCTCGCACCGCGGCTCAGGAGGGGATGAGCGCGTACACCTGTCGGACCCCTTCGAGTCCCTTCAGCTCATGTGCGCCGCGATCCTCGAGACGCAGGCCGGACCCATCGAGCAGGTCGCGGGTCGTCCCCGACACGAGCACCTCGCCCGGACCGGCCAGGGCCGCCACCCGCGCCGCTGCATGGACCGCGACCCCACGCGCGTTGCCGCCCGCGAGGTTGACCTCGCCGGTGTGGAGACCGGCCCGGATCTCGATGCCGAGCGGCCGAACGGCGGCGGTCATGGCGACGGCACAGCGGACGGCCCGCGCGGCCGAGTCGAACAGGGCCAGGAACCCGTCGCCGGTCGTCACGATCTCGCGGCCGCGGAACCGGTCGAGCTCGCCCCGCAACGCGTCGTTGTGGTCCAGGAGCACGCGCCGCCACGCCTTGTCACCGAGCCGCGCGAGCGTCGCCGTCGAATCGACGATGTCCGTGAACAGGATCGTCGCCAGCGTCCGCTCGTCCTCCTCGTCCGGGGCGAGCCCGAACAGGCGCGCGCTCGCGAACTCGACCGAATCGAACACCTCGTCGCCGACGATCCAGGCGTCGTGACCGGGCGGGATCTCATAGGCGTCCCCGTGCCACGATGTCCATCTCCGTGCCGTCGTCCATCAGGACGTGGAGGTGCCCACCGATCACGTACCCGAGATGGCGGTTGACGCAGGACGGCGTGTCGACGACGGGCTTGACGACCTCAGACCAGCGCCAGCCAGGTTCCCAGACGAACCGGCCGACTGAGGTCTCGTCGAGGTTCACGACGTCGACGTGGCCCATCGAGAATTTCCGGACCTGGTCCGGAGCCGAAAAGCTCTTGCGCTGCAGTCGTGGCACGTGGCGCATTGTGCGTCGTGGCTGCGGCGAGTGCTGGCTAGACTGCCCGGGATGAAGGTCGCCCACGTTCGCGAACGACATGCACCTGCAGGCGCGCCCTGGCGCCTGGCTGCCGCGCTCGATGCGGGGGAGGCGCCGCGGCGGTGGCTGGACCTGGAGGTCGCGCGTCGGCGCGCGGTGGGCGCGCGCCCCGAACTCGCGCACGACGCGGCCCTCTTCCGCCAGCCGGTCACGACGCTCGACGACCACCTCGCGCGCGGCCTGCGCGTCGAGGAGCTGCGCGACCTGGTCGAGGGATTCGAGCCGCGCGACGACGAAGACGATGCCGTCCTCGGGACCGCCGACGTCAGCTTCGGCCCGCCGGTGCTCCGGCCGCCGTCGGTGCGCGACTTCTATGCATTCGAGGGCCACGTCCGGACGATGTGGGAGCGACGCGGCGGCGAAGTCCCTGAGGCGTGGTATCGGATCCCGGTCTTCTACTTCAGCAATGTCTCGGAGATCCGCGGACCGGACGAGCCAGTCTGGTCGCCGGCCGCGTCCCACGAGCTCGATTACGAGCTGGAGGTCGCGGCACTGATCGACACGCCCGCAGCGAACCTGTCGCCCGAGCGCGCAGAGGAGGCGATCGGAGGCTTCACGATCTTCGATGACTGGTCCGCGCGCGACCTCCAGCGCGAGGAGACAGCCGTGCGGCTCGGTCCGGCCAAGGGCAAGGACTTCGCCAGCTCCTTTGGTCCGTGGCTTGTCACTCCGGACGAGCTCACCGACAAACGTCACGGGACTGGCTACGACCTGGCCATGACCGCCGAGGTCAACGGCACCGAGACCAGCCGCGGCCGCTGGTCGGACGCGCAGTTCTCGTTCGGGGAGATGCTGGCCCGCGCATCGGCCGACGCGAGGCTCCGGCCTGGCGACCTGATCGGCAGCGGCACGGTCGGCTCCGGTTGCCTGCTCGAGGTGCGCGACGAGACGCTCGGCCGCTATCTCAAGCCGGGCGACGAGGTGGTCCTGCGGGTGGAACGGCTGGGCGCACTCCGCTCGCCGGTCGTCGAGCGGCCCGCCTGACCGGTATGACTTGAAGATCGAACCTTTGGCGCGGCGATCGACTCATCGGGGGTAGTGCGTCCAGGTCGGACGCGATGAGGGAGGACCGGCGGGTGCAGCGAGCACTCCTGGACCTGGCCCGACGGGGCGATGAGGATGCGTTCGCCGACCTCGCACGTGCGGTCGGCGATCGGCTGATGGCGATCGCGTTCAGGATCCTGCGCGACGCCGATCGAGCCGAGGACGCGGTCCAACAGACACTCGTCACGGCTTGGCGGGAACTGCCGACGCTGCGTGACGACGACCGGTTCGACGCATGGCTGCGGCGGATCCTCGTCAACGCGTGCTACGCGGAGGCGAGGCGGCGGCGCAGCTGGGCCGCCAACGTCCGGGTCCTGCCGACCGACGGGCCGGCCGGCCGTGACGACACCGCCACGGTCATCGACCGCGATCTGCTCGAGCGCGGCTTCCGGCGTGTGTCGCCGGAGCAGCGCGCGATCTTCGTCCTGCACCACTACGTCGGGCTGACCCTCCCCGAGATCGCCGACGAGCTCGGCGTCCCGCTGGGGACCGTCAAGTCCCGGCTGCACTACGCCACCTCAGCCCTCCGGGCGGCGCTCGACGCCGATGCCCGGACCGCGACATCGACGGAGCGTCTGGCATGACCATCGAGAGCGAATTCGACCGGATCGCCAAGGCCTGGCTGGCCGACGGTCCGGCCGAGCTTCCGGAGCGCGTGCTCGACGCCGTCGTCGACGAGATCCACCTGACTCGACAACGGCGCGCGGTTCGTGCGCCCTGGAGGTTCCATTCGATGACGACACCCATGCGCCTTGGCGCGGCCGCCTTTGTCGGCGTCCTCGCCGTCGGCGGCCTGCTGCTCATCACAAGACCGGGGCAACCGGCGGTCGCCGGTCCCAGTCCCAACGCGTCCGTCGCTGCGACGGTCTCGCCGCCGACATCCGCCGCGGTCGCCGCGGTCCCGGCCCTGACCGGCGCCTTCGCGTCGGCAAGGCATGGCTACACCGTGCGCTATCCGGCCGGCTGGACGACGACTCCGGCGACGGAGTCCTGGAAGACCAGCACCTGGACGACGCCAGGCGACCCGGCCCTTGACGCGATCTCGTCGGCCGATGCTCGGCTCTCGGTCGCCTCCCAGCCCCTGACGGCCGGGCAGTCTCCAGACTTGTGGCTGGGGGCCTACTGCCACCGGGCTGCCGCCGCCCCGTGCAGCGGGACGATCACGATCGGTGGCGTGACCGGCTCTCTTGCCCAGGATGGAGGACCTGCCGCGGGTGGACCCGTCCAGCTCGGCCGCATCATCTTCGACGCGGGGGTCGTCGTCGACCGACGCGGCTACGAATTCACCCTCGACGGCCATGTCGATCGAGCGCTGTTCGAGGCGCTTCTGGCTTCGGTGTCCTTCGACGCCGCGAGTGCGATCGATCTGCCACCGCTGACCGGCACGTTCCGGTCGCCGATGTATGGCTATTCGATCAAGATCGCATCTGGTTGGACGACGACAGCCGGGACCACCATCTGGACCGGGACCGACGACAGCCTCCCAGGGGTGGGCGACAAGATCGATCCGATCGACACCGATACCAGTATCGAGGCGATATCGGAGTCATTGCCGGCGGGCACGACATTCGACGCCCGGATGAGCGCTGAAGCCCGGCAGACAGTCGGGACCGTCCCGGCCGGCTGCGAAGGTGGCGATCCGTCGAGTTGGCCGGAACTCAAGATCGGACCGGCCACGGGTCGGTTGCAGCAGCTCTGCAATGCGGCGATCGCATACACCCTCGTCGGTGGACGTGTCTACGAATTCGACTGGGGGAACAGCACCTTCGAAGCTGGCCAGCACTTTGGTCAGGGGGCTTGGGAGGCATTGCTCAAGTCGGTCGTCTTCGACCCGTCGAGCGCGAAACGCTAAATCGGCTTCAACGGAGGGACCCGGTCCGTCCTGGACCGGGGTCGTTCTGTGCATGCCGACGCGATACCATCCGACGCGCCATGTCGACTGTGACCATCCGCCCGATGACAACCGAGGACTGGCCGGACGTCCGGCGTATCTACGCCGAGGGGATCGCCACCGGCGACGCGACCCTCGAGCGCGAGGCGCCCGACTGGGCCCACTTCGACCGGTCACACCCGACCGAATGCCGGCTGGTCGCTCTCGACGCGACCGGCGCCACGATCGGCTGGACCGCGCTCGGCGGCTACTCGTCGCGCAAGGTCTACGCAGGGCGTCGCCTGGGAGAGCGTGTACGTCGCGGCCGACGCTCGCGGCCGAGGGGTCGGCCGCGCCCTGCTCGAGGCGCTCATCCCGGCCTCGGAGGCCGCAGGCTACTGGACCCTGTTCGCCGGCGTGCTCGCCGAGAACACCGGGAGCCTGGCGCTCCACGAGAGGGTCGGATTCCGTCGGGTCGGTGTCCAGGAGCGGATGGGCCAGGACGCTCACGGTCGCTGGCGCGATGTCGTCCTGTTCGAACGACGGAGCCTAGCCGTCGGTCGCGACTTGAACGTTTGACTGACTGACCACCGTCATTGGTGACATCCGCGGCCACCTCGGTCGCGGCACCCGGAGGTCGATGGTGGATCGAGACCTCGTCGAGCAGGCCCGTCAGGGCGATCGTGAGGCGTTCGCCGTCCTGGTGCACCAGGTCAGCGACTCGCTCTACGCGGTGGCCCATCGGATCCTGCGCGACCCGGCTCTCGCCGAGGACGCTCTGCAGAACGCCCTCGTCCTCGCCTGGCGCCGGCTTCGGCACCTGCGGGAACCCGACCGCTTCGAGGCGTGGATCCATCGGATCCTCGTCCATGCCTGCTACGACGAATCGCAGCGGGCGCGCCAATGGACGGCCAACGTCCGCGTCCTGCCCCTCGATGGGCCGAGTACGCCGGATGGCACAGCCGTCATCGCCGACCGCGACGAACTGGAGCGGGCATTCCGCCGGCTCCCGATCGACCAGCGGGCGGTCTTCGTCCTGCACCACTACCTCGGGCTGCCGCTCGTGGAGATCGCCGAGATGCTCGAGATCCCCGCGGGCACGGCCCGCTCGCGACTGCACTACGCGACCCGCGGACTCCGAAACGCCCTTGCGGCTGACGCGGAGTCCGAAGCCGCTGTCCACGGAGGACGACTGGCATGAACGACGACCGCTCGCTCGAACGCGCCGCTCGGTCGTGGCTCGAGGTCGGGCCGACGATGGCGCCATCGCACGCCGTCGACGCCGCACTCCTCCGCATCGAAACCACACCACAAGAACGGGATCTGCGGATCCCGTGGAGGTTCACAGCCATGCACATGCCTGCCCGCGTCGCCGCGGCCGCCATCATCGGCGTGCTGCTGATCGGTGGCGCCGTTTCCTTGTTCTCATCGGGCGGTCGATCCATCCCCGTGCCATCACCGACGGTGGTGCCATCGACGAGTGCGGCTCCATCGTCGTCTGCATCCATCCCGGCCGGGGCGCAGATCGACGGCCGGATCCAGGTCGGCCTACCGGTCGCCCCGCGCTGGTTCGCTTCCGACGGCAAGTCGCTCTGGGTCCACGAACTCTCGAACCTGGTACGGGTGGATCTGGCGACGTCCGCCGTCACTGGACAAGTCCCAACGAATCCGATGGAGTACGGCTATGTGACGACCGGAGCAGGGGCCGTCTGGCAGACGGACTGGGGGCGCGACGCCCTCCTGAGGATCGACCCGGTCGCCGACAAGGTCGTCGCGTCGATCCCGCTCGAAAACGCCGTTGTCGCGGACGTTGGCCCGGCAGGCGTCGCCGTGTCGGCAGGCGCGGTCTGGGTGGCCGACGAGCACGATGAAGCGGTCACGCGGATAGATCCCACGACCAACCGCGTCGTCGCGACGATCCCCGTCGGCCCGGCCGGGTTGGACGCAGGTGCCGGGCCACAGATCATGACGGCTGGTCCCGGTGGGGTCTGGGTGGACGTCCAAAACACGGGTGAGGTGGTGCGGATCGATCCCGCGACGAACAGTGTCGGGCTGCGGGTGCCGCTGGACGGCCCGGTGGCGAGCGACGGTGTGGAGGTCTGGATCGGCCTCGACCCAGGGCCGAACGGGCTGGCGGAGGTCGTGCGCATCGATCCCGTCTCGGGCAAGGCCATCACCACGGTCCACCTGGATACCGAGGGCATCGGCGGCCTGGCCGTCGGGCTCGGATCCGTCTGGGTCAACTCAGGCGGGTTGACGCGGATCGACGCCGCGACGGGACGCGTCGTCGGGCGCCTCGATCTGAATGGCGATGGCGGCAACGTCACCGTGGCGGGTGGCGCCGTCTGGGTCACGGCGGACGGTCAGCCGTATGTGCTGCGGATCTCGCCGCAGTGACCACGGCCTTTCAAGTGGGCGCCTTCACCAGGGCAACGCCGTAAGCGCGTCGTCGGGACTTCGGCGACGACCTAGACTGGCCTCCTCGGACCCCGGGGAGGCCAGTCGATGTTCTACGCAGCCCGCGGCAGCATCCCGCACACGCGCCATACCCAGCATCGCGCCCCCGATGGCAGCCTCTACGCCGAGGAGCTGTTCGGCGTCGAGGGGTTCACCGGCCGGAGCTCGCTGCTCTACCACGTGACGCCGCCGACGCGTACGCACAAGATCGAGCCAGGTGCCAACGTCCGGCTCGAGGAGGCCGACGACGGCTACCACCACCATCGATTGATCGACGCCGTCGGCGTCAAGCCCGCCGGCGACGCGGTGACCGGCCGGATCCCGCTCTTCTTCAACAGCGACGTAACCCTGGGCGTCGTCCGCCCCGCGGAGGCCATGCCCGAGACGGTCTTCTACCGCAACGGCGAGGCAGACGAGATGCTCTATGTCCACGAGGGCGAGGGGCTGCTCGACACGGTGTTCGGCCCGATCCGCTACGGCCCGGGTGACTACCTTGTGCTGCCCATCGGGACGACCTGGCGCCTGGCACCGGATGCCGGCAGCGACCAGCGGATGCTCTACCTCGAGTGCCCGTCGGAGATCGAGGCACCGAAGCGCTATCGGAATGATTACGGCCAGCTCCTCGAACACTCGCCGTATTCACAGCGCGACATCCGGCTGCCCGACGATGCCCCGCCACGGACCGACGAAGGCGACTTCGTGGTCAACGTCAAGATGCGAAGCAGGCTGACCGCCTATCACTACACGCACCATCCGTTCGACGTCGTCGGCTGGGACGGCTACCTGTGGCCGTTCGCGTTCAACATCGGCGACTTCCAGCCGATCACCGGTCGCGTCCACCAGCCGCCGCCGGTCCACCAGACGTTCGCCGCGCGCAACTTCGTCGTGTGCTCGTTCGTGCCACGCAAGTTCGACTACCACCCACTGGCGATCCCGGCGCCGTACAACCACTCGAACATCAACAGCGACGAGGTCATCTACTACGTGGCCGGCAACTTCATGAGCCGGCGCGGGGTCGGCATCTCGTCGTTCACGCTCCACCCGGCCGGCATCCCGCACGGACCGCACCCGGGCACCGCCGAGGCCTCCATCGGCAAGGAGGCGACCGAGGAGCTGGCGGTCATGGTCGACACGTTCAATCCGCTCCGGATCACGCGGCAAGCGGCTGCCTTGGAGGACGGCCGCTACCCGTATTCGTGGCTCCCGGCCGAGGACGCCCCCGGCGAGGCTCGCGAGCTGAGCGAGCGCGGGCCGGAGGCGTTCCCCGACTGAGGCGTCAGATCGTCAGGACGGTCGCGGTGTCGCCGACGGGCCCGGGCTGGCCGGACCGCCTGGCAAGAGACGGATCGTCGACAGGTAGGCTTCGACGATCCGATCGGCACCGCCGTACGGCAGGACGCTCGCGTCGTTCGCGCGTCTCCAGCACGCGACGATGTACAACCTGTCGCCGACTGGTATGAAGGCCTGCGTGTCGGTCGTGAACTCCACGAGTCGGCCGGCTTGGCCATCCATGCTCGCCGGGACCGTGCTGCTCTGCAGGGCGGTGCATTGCGAATCTGGATCCATCTTCGCGCAGTAGGTCGGGATCCACGCATCGGCCGTCGTCCCCTTCGGGAGAGCGACCGACCAAGCCGATACGCCGATGTCACCGGCAGGCGACTGGAGCGTCTCGGTTCCAAGAGGTGGGCAGCACGTCGTATCCGCCGGAAATGCCCACAGGCGGTCGGAGGGGATCACCGTCCAGCCGGCCGGGTGACCGATAGTGAATCCGTAGCGTGTCGAGGTGTAGGTCGTCCACGTCGACGTGTCCAACAGACCCGCTGCCGCGGACGGCGACGGTGGCGCCGACGGCGCGACAGATGCCGGAGCCGTCGATGGCGACGGCGTCGGACCACCGCCGCCGAATCCAGACTCAGGCGGTCGCAAAAGGAACGCGCCGGCCAGGACGACGACGACGAGCGCCGCCGCCCCGAAGGCGAGCTTGGGAAGAGTGGTCATGGTGAACCTCCGCGGCAGGCGCGAGGCGTGCCGCTGCTTGATCGACGGGAAAGCGGCCAGGACGATGTCGAGCGCCTGGTCAGGTGCGTTGTTGGGGTCGTCCTCGAGCCAGTCCGCGATGCGGGGGTCGAAGGTCGTCAGGTCGTGCGGGGTCATGCTGGACGCTCCTGCGAGGTGGCCACGGACGGAGCGTCCGCATCGAGCGCGACCCGCAGCTGACGGATCGCGTAGTGGAGGCGGGACCGCGCGGTCCCGACGGGGATACCCAGCGTGGCCGCGATCTCGGTCAGCGGATACCCGAGGTGGTGATGGAGCACGACGACCGCCCGCTGTTCCGGTGTCAGCTGGCGGAAGGCGCGCTCGAGCTCGTCTCGGTGGGCGACCGAGGTCGCCACGTCGGGGATGTCAGGAGGGACGATCGAGAGGACCTGCACGCGGCTGACCCACCGCCGCTCCGCCCGCGATTCGGCGTAGCAGGCGTTGACCACGATCCGGTACAGCCATGCTTCGAAGCGTTCGAGGTCACGCAGGGTCGGGAGATCACGCCAGGCGCTCAGGAGTGCCTGTTGGGTGGCGTCCTGGGCGCGATGCGGGTCGCGCAGGATGCGATATGCCAGGGCGTAGCAGCGATTCACGTGATCGGTCGCCAGAGAGGCGAACGCCTCCTGGTCGCCCTGCGCAGCACGCTCGACGAGCCCGCTTTGCACGTTACCGGTCACCTCGGCTCGCAGCCCGTCTGGCCGCGTCACAGAGTATGGAACCGGCTGATGTCCAAACGTTCAAACCACGCTGCGAGGACCCGCCAGGGGGTCACTCGTTGCCAGCCGGAACCGGACCACGGAGTCCGTCGGTCGGGACGACCGAGGCATTCCCGGGAGTTCGCTCGTCCGGCACCATCGCTGGCATGGATCGCCTTCGACTGCGTCGCCTCGGGCTGGTCGCGCCAGTGCTCCTCCTCGTCGGTGGTCTCCTGTCGCCTGCCGCGACCCTTGCTGCGACCGACTCCGACCATGACGGCCTCCCGAACACGTGGGAACGGACCTGGTCCCATACGAACCCGTATCGCGCGGACAGCAACGGCAATGGGATCGCGGACGGCCGCGAGGATCCCGACCACGACGGCCTGACCAACCGGCAGGAGTATCTGGCCGGGACGAACCCGCACAGCGCCGACAGCGACCACGACGGGATCCGGGACGGACGAGAGGACCCCGATCATGACGGCCTTCGGAACGCCTTCGAATTCCTGGCCGGGACCTCGCCACGACATGCCGACAGCGATCACGACGGGATCACCGACGGCCACGAGAGCCCCGACCACGACGGGCTGTCCAACCTCACCGAGCAGCGGATCGGGACGAACCCGCGGGTCGCGGACACGGACCACGACGGCTGGTCGGACGGCGCCGAGTACAGGGCCGGCACGGATCCACGCAAGTTCTCGAGTCACCCGAAGGCCACGCCAACCCCGGCGCCGACGCCCACGCCCACGCCCACACCCACCCCATCCCCGACCCCGACGGGTGGCGGCGCAGGCGGCGCCCCGACCCTTGCCGGTGCCCCCGGTTGCCCGATCTTCCCGATCGACAACGTCTGGAACAAGCCGATCGACACCCGCCCGGTCGCCTCGGACTCGGCCACGATGATCGGGACGATCGGGCTCGACCGCGGCCTCCACATGGACTTCGGGTCGTTCGCCGGCTATGGCATCCCGTACCAGGTCGTGACCGCCTCGACACCGCGCTCGACCGTCACGTTCGACTACGACGAGGATTCCGACCACGTCCCGTATCCGATCCCGCCGAACCCCCTCCAGGAAGCAGGCTCCGACGGCCACATCCTGATGGTCGACAAGGACGCCTGTCGCCTGTACGAGCTGTTCGACGCGCGACAGGTCGGCGGCGCCTGGCAAGCGGGCAGCGGCGCGACCTGGGACCTTCGCTCGAATGCGCTCCGCCCGGCCGGCTTCACCAGCGCGGACGCCGCAGGCCTGCCCATCCTCCCCGGCCTCGTGCGCTACGAGGAGGTCGCCGCCGGCCTGATCGCGCACGCGCTGCGATTCACCACGAACGTCACTCGCATGGCGTACATCTACCCGGCCACGCACTACGCGAGCTCGCAGACATCGACCTCGCTGCCGCCGATGGGACTCCGCGTCCGGCTCAAGGCATCGTTCGACACCAGCGGCTTCTCTCCCCAGGCCCGTGTCATCGCCGACGCGCTCAAGCGATACGGGATGATCCTGGCCGACAACGGCTCACCGTGGTACGTCACCGGCGCCAGCGACCCACGCTTCGATGACGACGTGATGCACGAGCTCGACGTCGTCACGGGCCGCGACCTCGAGGTCGTGGACACGACCGGGCTGGTCAACGGCCCGTAGTCCGGGTGTCCGCCGGCACGTCACACACCGGTGACCCGCGACCGGCATCATGACGACATGACCGACCCGACCACGCCTCCTCCCGTTCCCGGCGTCATCGACCTCCACGACCGGCTTCAGGCCGGCGAGACCCTGTTCGGATCCTTCGTCGGTCTGGGCTCGCCGGTCGCCACCGAGATCGTCGCTCGCGCCGGCTTCGACTGGCTGATCATCGACCTCGAGCACGGCGCCGGCACCGAATCCGAGCTCCTCGGCCAGCTCCACGCGACGGGGGCGACGAAGACGGCAGCCCTGGTGCGGCCGCAGTCGGGCGAGCGGCTGCGCATCGGGCGCGCGCTCGACCTCGGGGCGCACGGGATCATGGTCCCGCGGGTGGATCTCCCGGAACAGGCGCGCGAGGCGGTCACGTTCATGCGCTATCCGCCCGACGGCGTCCGCGGCCTGGCGCTCTCGACACGGGGCGCCGGTCTCGGTCAGCTGGGGCACGGCGACATCCCGGCCATCAACCGGCGGATCCTCGGGATCATCCAGATCGAGTCGCCGAGCGCGGTCGAGCACGCGGCGGAGATCGCCGCCATCGACGGCGTGGACGTCCTGTTCGTCGGCCCGACGGACCTGTCGCACAGCCTCGGGGTCCCCGGCCGGTTCGACGACCCGCGCTACCTCGACGCCGTGCGGGCCGTGCTCGCCGCGACCGAGGCTGCCGGCAAGACCGCCGGGATCCTGCTCTACGACCCCGCCGTCATCGCCCGCCATCGCGAGCTCGGGTTCCGGTTCATCGGGCTCGGCGCGGATGGCGGCTACGTGGCATCGGGCGCGCGGGCGATGCTGGCGGCCGCTCGGGCCTGACCGCGGCCCCGTCGGCGCCCACCGCGGCACCGTCGGCGCCGCTCGCCGCGCCGTGCCGCCGCCCCGAGCGTCACTCCTCGGTCGGCGCCTCGGCATCGAGCGGCATCGCCGGCTCGGGCGCACCTCGCGGACGCGGCGCCGTCTGCGCGACCACGACCCCGACCATGATGCAGCCCGCCCCGAGGAACTGGATCGGGGCGAGATACTGGCCGAGGAAGACCCAGGCGAGGGTCACGATGATCACCGGCTCGACCGTGCTGATCAGCGCGGCCCGAGCGGCGCCGATGCGCCGCACCGCGGCGTAGAACGCCTGGATGGCGAGGAACGACGCCAGGAACCCGATCGCAACGAGACCCGGCCAGGCGCCGTCGGGCACGTCGCGCGGATCGAGCGAGCCGCCGCTCACGATCGTGAACAGGCAATAGGCGACGGCCGTGGAGGTGATCATGATGGCCGTCGTCGCGGCCGCGTCCCGGGTCGAACCGACTCGGGCGGTGTCCTCGCTCGCGAGCCGGTCCCGGCGCTCGCCCGACAGCCGCGCCGACGCGATGATCCAGATCGCATAGATCAGCGACGAGGCCATCAGCAACAGGAAGCCGTCGAGCGGCGGTGCCTCGGACAGGTCGATGCCGCCGAGGGCCAGGACGACGCCGACCGTCGCCAGCGCCAGCGCGATCCACGGCCGGCGCCCGGGCAGGCGCGTCGCGAACCGGATCGACAGGAGGGCCACGAAGACCGGGTAGGTGTAGACGATCACGCTCGCCAGCCCGACCGGGACCGTCTCGAGGGCGGCGTAGTACGTCCCGGCGTTGCCCGTGAACAGCACGCCAAGGGCGATCGTCACGGCCAGCTGCCGCCGATCCAGGGTGCCGCACGGCCGATCGCCGGGCCGGTGACACGGCCACCCATGCCCACGCCAGGACGGTGCCGATCAGGAACCGCCAGGTGACGAGCCCAAGCCAGCCCATCCCCGTGTCGTAGACCGGGCGCGACAGGACCGACGCCGAACCGAACGAGAAGGCGGTGAGGACGACGAGGGCGATCCCCGTGGCCTGACGACGATCCACGCTCCGAGGCTAGCAGGACGAGTCGGCGCAGGGACCCCCGGGCTCGCATGCGGCCGCTTCGCACTACACTTGAGCGCGTGACCGACCTGTCCGAAGCCGCCGTCCTCCGGCGGATCCCGTCCGTCGCCGAAGAGCGCCTCCGCTCGCTCAGCCGCCGCCAGCCGGTGACCGTCCCACCGGGCACCTCGCTGGCCGACTGCGTCCGGGCGATCCAGCGCAGCGGAACGGGCGATTCGGTGTTCGTCTGCGACGCGGCCGGCCGCCTGCTCGGCGTCCTGACCGAGCGCGACATCTTCGGTCGCCTCGTCGGCGGCGACGATCGACCTGGCGACAGCCGGTCGAGAACCTCATGACGACCGATCCGCACACGCTCGATCTCGACCAGACCATCCGCGACGCGATCGTCCTGATGCGGACCGGGCGCTATCGGAACGTGCCGCTCGTCGACGCCGACGGCCAGCTCGTCGGGGTCGTCCGCCAGTCGGACATCATCCGCTACCTGGCCGAGTCGTTCCCCGAGGAGCTGCTCAACCTGCCGCCGCGGACGAACCAGCGGCATCAAGGAGCCCGAAGGCGCGTGACAGCCACCAGGGACGCTCGACGAGGACATCCGCGAGCTCGAACGGGTCACCATCCGGTTCGCCGGCGATTCCGGCGACGGGATGCAGCTGACCGGGACGCAGTTCACCCGGACCGCGGCGGTCTTCGGCAACGACATCAGCACGCTGCCCGACTTCCCGGCCGAGATCCGGGCGCCGGCCGGCTCGCTGCCCGGCGTCTCCGGCTTCCAGATCAGCTTCTCGTCGTCGGACATCCACACCCCGGGCGACCAGCCCGACGTCCTCGTCGCGATGAACCCGGCGGCCCTCAAGACGAACATCGGCGACCTGCCGGCGGGCGGCGCGCTGATCGTCAACAGCGACGCGTTCACCCAGCAGAACCTCAACAAGGCGGCCTACGCGAGCAATCCGCTGACCGACGGCTCGCTCAAGTCGTACACCGTCTTCGAGGTCCCGATCTCGACGCTCAACGAGCGCTCGCTCGACGGCCTCGACATGACCAGCAAGCAGAAGGACCTGACCAAGAACTTCTTCGCCCTCGGGCTGATGTTCTGGCTGTACGAGCGCAGCCATGGAGGCGACGATCCACTGGATCGACCAGAAGTTCTCGGCCACGGCCGGTCGTCGCCGAGGCGAACAAGCGCGCGCTCAAGGCGGGCTACGCGTTCGGCGAGACGACCGAGGCGTTCCACACCCACTACCGGGTCCGGCCGGCCAAGCTCGACCCGGGCGTCTACCGGAACATCACCGGCAACGAGGCGACCGCGCTCGGCTTCCTGACCGCGTCGCGCCTGGCCGACCGCCAGCTGTTCTACGGCTCCTACCCGATCACCCCGGCCTCGGACATCCTCCACCAGCTGTCGGGCTACAAGACGTTCGGCGTCAAGACGTTCCAGGCCGAGGACGAGATCGCGGCGATCGGCGCCGCGATCGGCGCGTCATACGGCGGCGCGCTCGCGCTGACCGCCTCGTCCGGCCCGGGCATCGCGCTCAAGACCGAGGCGATGGGGCTCGCGGTCATGGTCGAGCTGCCGCTCGTCGTCATCGACGTCCAGCGCGCCGGCCCGTCGACCGGGCATGCCGACCAAGAACGAGCAGGCGGACCTGCTCCAGGTCATGTTCGGGCGGAACAGCGACTCGCCGCTGCCGATCGTCGCGCCCGCCACGCCCGGCGAGTGCTTCGACCTCGCCATCGAGGCGTGCCGGCTGGCGCTCAAGTACATGACCCCGGTCGTCTTCCTGTCGGACGCGTTCCTCGCGACAGGCTCGGAGCCGTGGCACATCCCGTCGTTCGACGACCTGCCGCGGATCGGCGTCCAGAACGCGACCGACCCGGCCACGTTCCGGCCGTACCAGCGCGACCCGGACACGCTCGCGCGGCCGTGGGCGGTGCCCGGCACGCCGGGCCTCGAGCACCGCATCGGCGGCCTCGAGAAGGCCGACATCACCGGCAACGTCAGCTACGACCCGGACAACCACCACCGGATGCAGCTCTACCGGCAGGCCAAGGTGGCCGGCATCGCCGACGACATCCCGCCGCTCGACGTGTTCGGACCCGACCGCGGCGAGCTGCTCATCCTCGGCTGGGGCTCGACCTACGGCGCCATCCGCTCCGCGGTCGAACGGCTGACGGCGGACGGCAAGTCGGTGGCCCACGCCCACCTGCGCCACCTGAACCCGTTCCCGGCCAACACCGAGGACGTGCTGCGGCGCTACAGGCGCGTCCTCATCCCGGAGGTCAACCTCGGCCAGCTGCTGATGCTGATCCGGGCCCGCTACCTCATCGACGCCGTCGGCTACGACAGGGTCCGCGGCAAGCCGTTCCGCATCGCCGAGATCGTGGACGAGGCCGATCGCGTCCTCGCCGAGGGAGCCTCATGACCGAGACGAACGGGCACGCGGCCCCGCGCAGCGGGCCAGCCCGCGCTCAGCCCGGAGAACGCCGCCGTCATCCAGCTGACCCGCAAGGACTTCGTGTCCGACCAGGAGGTCCGCTGGTGCCCCGGCTGCGGCGACTACTCGATCCTGGCCCAGACCCAGAAGGTCATGCCCGACTTCGGCTACAAGCGCGAGAACATCGTGTTCATCTCGGGCATCGGCTGCTCGGGCCGGCTGCCGTACTACATGAACACCTTCGGCTTCCACACCATCCACGGCCGGGCGCCGACCCTCGCGACCGGGCTCAAGGCGGCCCGCCCGGACCTGATGGTCTGGGTCATCACCGGCGACGGCGACGCGCTGTCGATCGGCGGCAACCACGTCATCCACTCGATGCGCCGCAACGTCGACATCAACCTGGTCATGTTCAACAACCGGATCTACGGCCTGACCAAGGGCCAGGCGTCGCCGACCTCGGAGTTCGGCAAGCGGACCAAGTCCACCCCGGCCGGGACGATCGACACGCCGATCATGCCGCTGACGATCGCGCTCGCCGCGGAGGCGAGCTTCGTCGCCCGCTCGGTGGACACGCACACCGAGCATCTCCAGGGCACGCTCGAGCGCGCCGGCCGCCACAAGGGCAGCTCGTTCGTCGAGGTCCTCCAGAACTGCAACATCTTCAACGACGGGGCGTGGCGCGACTTCACCGACCGCGAGGTCCGCGAGGACCGGATGCTCGTCCTCGAGCACGGCAAGCCGATGATCTTCGGCAAGGACCGCGACAAGGGGATCCGGCTGGTCGGCCTGCATCCCGAGGTCGTGACCATCGGCGAGAACGGCGTGACCGAGGCGGACCTGCTCGTCCATGACGAGAAGGCCGAGGAGCCGTACCTCGCGCTGATGCTGTCGCGGATGTTCTGGCCGGACTATCCCGGTCCCGGTCGGCGTCCTGCGCTCGGTCGACCGGCCGACCCACGACAAGCTCATCGAGGACCAGATCGCCTCCGCCATCGCCAAGAGCGGGGCGGGCGATCTCGCCGACGTCCTCAACGGCGGCGAGACCTGGACGGTCGAGTAGGACGGGCGGAGGAGCGGAGGCGATGGACTGTCCGGTCTGCGGGTTCGAGAACCTGACGGGCGCCGAGGTCTGCGACAACTGCGGTGCCGACCTGGCCGGGACCGGGATCCCGCAGCCGGCCTCGTCGTTCCACGGCCGACTGCTCGGGGAGCATCTCGACTCTGCTCGGCGCGCCGCCGCCGCTGACCGTCGGTCCGGACACGCCGGTCGACGTGGCGATCGCGCAGGATGCACGAGGCCGAGGCGGACTGCGTCCTCGTCACCGTCGATGACCGCCTGGTCGGGATCTTCACCGATCGCGACGCGGTGGTGAAGGTCGGCCGGCACGCGGCTCGACGCCGTTCACGGTCCGCGACTTCATGACGCCCGATCCGGTCGTCCTCCGCCACGACGACCCGATCGCCATCGCCATCCACAAGATGGCGGTCGGCGGGTTCCGGCACATCCCGATCATCGACGGCGGACGGCCGACCGGCGTGGTCACCGCACGAGACGTCTTCGACCACCTCGCGGAGACCTTCGACTGACGACGCGGATCGCCATCCTCGCGGATGACCTGATCTGGGCGACGCGTCTCGACGGTCTCGCCCGCGGCGCCGGAGCGCAGCCGGTCGCCGCTCGGTCGCTGCCCGGCGCTCGAGGCGGTCCTGCCCGATGTCGACGGCGTCGTGATCGACCTGACGGCCCGCGGCATACGACGGGATCGAGGCCGCCGAACGCGCGACCTCCGCACGGAAGCTCGTCCTCGCCATCGGCCAGCACGACGATGCCGAGCTGCGACGGCGCGCACTCGCGGCGGGGGCCGTCTTCGCGCCGTACCGCCTGCTGAGCGACGACCGCCGCAACTTCATCGAGCACTGGATCATCGAGAGCGGGATGCGGGAGCCGGTCACATGACCACGACCAGGCCGACCATCCCGGCCGCGCGCTACGGCGAGCGACTGGCCGCCGCCCGCGACCTGGCGGCCGACGCGGGCTTCGCCGCGATCCTCGTCGGGGTCGGGGCGGACATGCGCTACCTGGCCGGCTATCCGGCGATGCCGCTGGAACGGCTGACGATGCTGGTCATCCCGACGGCCGGCGAGTGGGCCCTGGTGGCGCCGCGGCTCGAGGCCACGCCCGCGCGGTCGTGCCCGCCGGCGGCAGCCGGTCTGCTGCCGGTCGTGACCTGGGACGAGACCGACGATCCGCACGCGCTCGTGGCGACGATGGTCCGTGACGCGCCGTCGGACGGGGCTGCTCCGGATCGCTGTCTCCGATGACCTGCCGGCCCGGCATCTCCTTCGCCTCCAGGCAGCGCCTCGCCGGGCGCGCGGTTCGAGCTCGCGTCGCCGATCCTCGGCCGCCTCCGGATCGTCAAGGACCCGGACGAGATCGCGTTGCTGACCGAGGCCGCCCACGCCGCCGACCGCGTCGTCGCGCAGATCGCCGCCGGTCGGCTGGTCGGGCGGACCGAGGCGGACGTCGCGCGCGAGGTCCGCGAGCGGCTCATCGCGGAGGGCCACGACGAGGCGACCTTCGCGATCGTCGCGTCCGGCCCGAACTCCGCCTCGCCCCACCACGAGGCGTCGGAGCGGGTGATCGCCGCGGGCGAGCCGATCGTCCTCGACATCGGCGGCACGATCGACGGCTACGGGTCGGACACCACCCGCACGCTGTGGGTGACCGGCGGCGACCCGGCCAAGGGCCCCGATGAGCGCGTTCCGGCACCTGTTCGGCGTCCTCGCGGCGGCGCAGGACGCGTCTCGGCGGTCCGTCCGGCCCGGGATCGCCGCCGAGGCGGTCGATGCCGCGGCGCGCAGGCCGATCGAGGCCGAGGGGTACGGCGAGGCGTTCTTCCACCGGACCGGCCACGGGATCGGCCTCGAGGGCCACGAGGACCCGTACATCGTGGCCGGCAACGAGGAGCCCTTGCGCCCCGGGATGGCCTTCTCGATCGAGCCCGGGATCTATCTCGGCGGGGCCTACGGCGCCCGGATCGAGGACATCGTGCTGTGCGGGCCGGACGGCCCGCTCGAGCTCAACGAGTCCCCGCGGGAGCTGTACGTCGTCGACGGCTGAGCCGACGGCCGGTGCGGAGAGGCCACGCCTCGGACGCCCCGGTGGCCGCATGAACGGCACCCTGCGGTATCATCGGAGTGACGGGTCGCGCCCGATGCGGCCTTGCCGAAGACGACCGAGACCTGATGACCACCATCGAGCCCAGACCCCCACGCGGCGTCGTCGACCCGCACGGGGACCGCACGCACGAGCCCCTCCCCCGATGAGCCGACGCCACCACGGCCGTCCGCATCACGCCGCGGGCGGAGCCGCCGATGGGTCACGTCGCGGCACGTTCGTCAGTCCGCGATCGCCGGCCGGGACGGATCCGACCGCCGGCGCCCCGGCATCCGACGGCCGCACCGCCCCCGCACCTCAACGGCAGCGGACCGGGCCCGGCCAACGGTCCCGCGGCGTCGTCGCCGGTCCCGACCGCCCAGCCGACGCGCCGTGAGGCCGACGGCCGCGGGCCGGTCGCTCCGGCCGCACCCGTGCCCGGTCGCCCCGGCCGCACCGGTCGCGCCGGTCGCGCCACGCCGGCGACGGCCCCGACCACCCGCCGGCCCACACCAACGGCGCACCGTCGCACGGCGCACCATCCAACGGCGCTCAGGCGCCCGGCCCCGACCGCAACGGCCAGTGCACCGCGCCGCAGCTGCGCCGGTTCATCAAGAGCCGCCCGTACGTGCCGATGCACGAGCTCCGGCGGCGCTTCGCGATCGATGGGGACGACGACGATGTGACCCCGGTGCGGCTCGAACCGGGCTGGGTCTACGTCGGCCTGCCGAACCGCGAGGGGCTGCTTCTCGGCGACCTGCTCCGTGCCGGCGAGATCGGCTACGAGCTGTCGCTCGACCCGCGGACGCCGATCGTCATCGGCGTCTACCCGATGCGCCCTATTCCGAGAGGCTGACAGTCCGGCGGCGGCCAGGATCGAGCCCGGGGCGTTCGTTGGCCGGTTCCGCCGGTCGCTCACGCACCTTCAGGTGCGCTCGTTCCCTTGCTCGCCGGCCGCCTTCGCCGCGAGCCGCCCTGGCGCCGATCCTCGGCTCCGCCTTCGCCTCGGGGCGCTGGCTGCGCTCCGTTCCTCGGTTCCGGGCGGCGCCCGAGATCAGCCTTTCGGCGCGTTCGCAGCCGATAGGGCAAGGAGCGTCTTCGCTTCGAAGGGCGTTGCGTTCGGGTAGACCGAGCGGAGTCGCGCCAGCAGGCCCGTGATATGCGGGGCCGCGAAGCTGTTGCCGGTCGCCACGATCGACCCACCCTCCGCCCAGGCGATCGGCACGTCCACTCCCCACGCCCCGAACTCGACCGGCGGGTTCGGGTTGTAGAACCAGGTCAGGGGCTCCGGGATGTCGTGGGCCGCGACGGAGAAGACGGACGAGAAGACCGACGGGTAGCTCTCCTCGCCCGGATAGTTGCTCGCCGAGCAGACGAGAAGGCTGTTCGCGAAATAGGCCTGGTCGACGAGGTCGTGGAAGGTCGCATACAGGGCCTCGCTCTTCGACGACAGGCTCATGTTCGCGATCCCGATATGGTTCCCGACCACCCAGTCGAGGGCGTGCGCGAATGCGATCCCCTTGCCCTTGTTGTCCGGGTTCAGGACCCGGATCGAGATGATGTCGGCCTCGGGCGCAAGCCCGTGGATGATCCCGGCGCACGCGGTGCCGTGCCCGACGACATCCCGCGCCTCCTCGTCGTCGACGACGGCGGGCTCCTCGAGCGTGAGGTCGACGCGAAGGCTCCGGATCAGCTTGCCCCCGACCGCCGGGTGGCCGCCGTCCACCCCCGAATCGATGATCGCGACCGTGACGCCCTCGCCCCGTCCGGCCAGCCAGTCGCGTGGCTCGCCGCCCGCGATGAGCTGCTCGTCTCGAGTCAGGCCGCCCCGGCGATCCGTCTGGAACGGCTGGCTCCAGGCCGGCATCTCCCTCTTGGTCATCGTCGTGGGCGGAGCCGTCGTCCCGTGGCTTCCCGGCTGGTCGCGGCACCGTGCTGGCCGATGACCCGCAGCAGGTCGATGGCGAGGTCGCGATCGGCCGGGGAGGCGTGCCGCATGCCGGCGATGGCGTCCACGAACGCCCAGAATCGGTCGTCGCCGGCGTGCCGCCGCGTCGCGGCGGAGACCAGCTCGCGCACCGCGGCGTCGTCCCTGGTCTCCTGGTCCGAGGCGAGGACGTCGGCCAGCACGACCCGGATCTCGCGCGCCCGCGCCGCCACCCTGATCGCGGTCGCCGCCTGACGTGCGAACAGCGACGCGATGCCGATGTCCTCCATCGAGAACGGCCCGTCGAGCTTGTCGATGACCTCGAGGACTCCGACCGACCGGTCACCGTCCTCGAGCGGCACGGCCAGGATCGAGCGGGGCATGAACCCGGTCGACTCGGCGACCCCACGCCCGAAGCGCGGATCGTTGGCCGGGTCGGACAGCGCGATGCTCTCGCCGGTCGAGAAGACGTAGCCGGCCAGCCCCTGGGTCGGCGGGATGCTCAGCCCGACGACCGGCTCTCCCTGGGCGCCGGCCGCGACGACGAACCTCAGGTTCCCGGACGCCTCGTCGAGGAGCGCGATCGAGGCTGCCTCGGCGCGGAAGATCCCGACGGTCGCATCGACGATCGAGCGAAGGAGGGTCGTCTCCATGTCCGCATCGAGCCTGACCGCCGTGTGGCCGCGGAGCGCGACCTCGCGCAACAGGGCTCGCGCATCGGGCGACAAGCCGCCGGAGTCGTCGTTGCCCGCGCGCTTCACCATCGGGCGCGCTGCGCCATGCGTCCGACGTCGACGACGACCAGGTCGTTGGGCTCGACCCGCAGGAGGCCCTCCGACACGAGCTCGGAGACGACCCGGTTCACGCTCTGGCGGGTCCCGCCGATCATCGCGGCGAGCTCCGTCTGGGTGTAGGCCCGACCGAGGTGGACCTCCCCGCGTTGGCCGGGTGCCGCCTCGTTCGCCATCCGCGCGAGCCGGCTGGCGAGCCGTCCGGCGAGGTCGAGGAAGTGGAGCTCGGAGACGTCGACCGTGAGCCGGCGCAGCTCCTGGGCAAGGTTGTGCAGGATGGCCGCGCGGAAGGCCTCGTTGCCGGCGATGAGCGGACCGAAATCCGGCAACGTCAGGATGTACGTCACGGTCGGTTCGACTGCGATGGCCGCCGCCGAGCGGGGCGCGCCGTCGAGGAGCACGAGCTCGCCGAAGACCTCTCCGGGCCCAGCGTGACGAGGATCGCCTCGCCGCCTTCGGGCGATTCGATCGAGATCTTCGCTCGTCCCGATGCGATGACGTGCATGGCGTCGCCCGGGTCGCCCTCGTGGAAGATGGTCTCGCCGGCCCGATAGCGGCGCTGGCGGAGCATCGGGGCGATGGCCGCGAGGTCCCGCTCCGGCACGCCGCGGAACAGGGGAGAGCGCCCGATGGCCTCGACGACCGCGGTCGTCTCCGTGTCAGCTCCGCCCCCGAAGCCATTCTCGGGCATGTCGTGCGCGACTCCTCCGACTGCCTGTGATCGCGGTGCGATCCGCTCATGGGAGTGTATGGCGTCGTCGATCGTGCATGTCAGCTGCGGTCCCACGTCCCACGATAGCGATCGAGCAGCTGCGTGGTCAGGCCCGGCCCCGCATCCACGAGGCCAAGGAACCCATCCCGATCCAAGGAAAAGAGGCGCCCGGCCGAGGTCGCGGTGACCGTCGCCGTGCGCGGGACGGCCGACAGGACGCCGATCTCGCCGAACACCTCGCCCGGCCCCATCGTCCGAAGGTCGACGGTTCCTCCATCCGCCGTGCGCTGGGAGACCGTGAACGATCCCGTATCGATGAGGTAGACGCGGTCGGCCACATCGCCCTGCTCGATGACGCGCTGGCCGGATACGACGTCGTCGAGCTGTAATCGCCGGGCGGCGGCCTCGATCCTGATCGGCAGGACGCCGCCGAACACGCTCGAGCGGAGCAGTTCGAGCCGGCGAGGATCGAGCCCGGAGCCGAGGAGGACGCCTGTCGGCCGGAGGATCGCGACCGCTGTCAGCCCAAGGACGATCGTCGCGACCGCGACGATGCCCAGCGCGCTAGCAACCCCGAGTCGATCTGCGATCAACGGCGCCGTGAACGCCCCGGCGATCGAGGCCAGGCCGCCGGGGATCTGGATCACCCCCATCGCGCGGCCGCGTTCCTCGTCCGGGACGAGTCGCTGGAGGACGGTCGCCATGATGACGTCGAGGAGCAGGATCGCCCCGACGGCGATCCCCATCGCGAGGAGTGCGGGTGCCAGGTCGTTGGTCGTCCCGAGGACGACCAGACCGACGGCACTGATGAGGCAGCCCGCCACGATCCCGACATCGAGTCGGCGCAGGACGACCCAGCCGGCCACGATCCCGGCCACGATCCCGCCGATCCCCATGGCCGCGTTCAGCAAGCCGGTCCCGGCGTCGCCGGCTCCGAGCGAGTCCACCGCGATGACGACGGTCAGGACGCCCATCGCGCCGCCGGCGAAGCTGGTCGCCGTGTCCAGGAGGACGATCCCGGGGAGCCGTCGGATGATCGTGCCCCAGCCGGCCGCCACCGCCGCCTGGATCTCAGCCGCACCCTCGGTGCGGGCCTTGTCCTCGGCCGCCTCGATCAGCGTGCGGCGGCTGGGGAGGGTGGCCAGGATCACCGACACGAATGCGAACGTCACCGCGTTGAGCAGGAAGGCGATGGCCAGGCCGCCCGTCGCGATGATGATGCCGGCGATCGCGGGACCGACGAAGTACGCCAGGTTGGCAAGCGTCGCCCAGACGCTGTTCGCCGGCCCCAGATCGGCCTCGTCGTCGACCAGGGACGGCAGGTAGGCACCGATCGCGGGTCCGAAGAACGTCGAGATGCAGCCCGCCAGGATGGCCACGGCGACGACCGACAGGACAGGTGCGCCGGTGATGACCAGGGCCGCCAGGACGATCTGGAGCGCCCCGCGGCTGATGTCCGTCGCCAGCAGGATCAGCCGGCGATCGAACCGGTCCGCGACGATCCCGGCGGGCACCGACAGGATCAGGTACGGGGCGATGCGGGCGGCACCGACCAGCCCCAGTGCGAACGCATCGTGGGACTGCTCGTAGACGACGACGAGCATGGCGACGAGGTAGAGCCAGTCGCCGACGGACGAGACGAACTCGCCGACCATCAGCCTCGCCAGCCGGGAGTTCGCGAAGACCCGGCGGTAGGCGGTCAGCATCGTCTCACCAAGACATGATGACGCGACCGGGGTGGTGTCGGCGAGTCTCGATCACCCAGGTCGCGTCATGTTCGGAGTGTCGGGACGAGCTCGGCCGAGCCGAGCCGTCCTCGCGCGAAGGATCAGCGTGCGAAGAAGATCTGGCCCTCGGTGTCGTCCTCGTCCGACGAGGTCGCCTTCTGGAGGAAGATCTGGCCCTCGGTGTCGTCCTCGTCCGACGGGGTGGCCTGGTGCAGAAGCTCTGGCCTGCGGTGTCGTCCTCGTCCGACGGGGTGGCCTGGTGCACGAAGCCCTGGCCTGCGGTGTCGTCCTCGTCCGACGGGGTGGCCTGGTGCACGAAGCCCTGGCCTGCGGTGTCGTCCTCGTCCGACGGGGTGGCCTGGTGCACGAAGCTCTGGCCTGCGGTGTCGTCCTCGTCCGACGGGGTGGCCTGGTGCACGAAGCCCTGGCCTGCGGTGTCGTCCTCGTCCGACGGGGTGGCCTGGTGCACGAAGCCCTGGCCTGCGGTGTCGTCCTCGTCCGACGGGGTGGCCTGGTGCACGAAGCCCTGGCCTGCGGTGTCGTCCTCGTCCGACGGGTGGCCTGGTCACGAAGCTCTGGCCTGCGGTGTCGTCCTCGTCCGACGGGGTGGCCTGGTGCACGAAGCTCTGGCCTGCGGTGTCGTCCTCGTCCGACGGGGTGGCCGCGGGCTGGCTTGAAGCCCTGGCCTGCGGTGTCGTCCTCGCCTGAGTCTGCGAATTCGCCTGGTCGACGTCGGGTGTTCATGACTCGCTCCTTCTCTCGCTTCTTGCCCGTTCGGTCGGGATGCCTTGGCGATAGTGTCGGCCGCTGCCGTGGCGCATCACCAGTCCACGTGCGACGGCGATGGTGTCGAATACCGGACATCGATGATGACCGCGCGGTCGTCGCGAGGCAACCCCTCCTGGCTCCCTCATCCGATGACCCGGACGCCCTCGTGCGCCAGGAGGGCGCGTTTGATCGCCAGGCGTTCCTCGCGACTGCCCCAGCCATCGCCGCCGTAGCCGCCGATCGTCCCGTCGGCGGCGATCACCCGATGGCATGGGATCAGCAGGCTGATCGGGTTCCGGCCGACGGCGCCACCGACCGCCCGGGCCGCGCGCGGCGCGCCGATCCGCTGGGCGATCTCCCCGTAGCTCGCAGTGCGGCCGCACGGGATGGCCGCCACGGCCTCGAGCACTCGGCGGTCCCAGGCGGGTCGGTCGGCGAGGTCGAATCGCAGCCGCGGCGTCGATCGGCCGGCCTGCCAGCACCGCCTCGACCGCGGACACCGCGTCACGCAGCTCGGGCAGGCGGGGATCGTCGGGCGCCGCCTCGGTCGGCGGGCACGACCGGACCGCCGACGCGTCGTCGGACGCTCGCCTCGAACGCGTCCTCGGTCGTCCACCACTCGATCGCGACGATCCCGCGGGTCGTCACGGCGACGTGGAACGGACCCCACGGGCCGGGGAACGAGGTCCGGATCGCGCCATCGTCCAGCATCCGGGGAGTGTCGCACAGGTGCCCGGCTGGTATACTCCCAGGGAGTATGAGCGAGCCCAGCGACCAGCACGACCACGACCGAGTTGACCCTCCCCATCGAGGGGATGACATGCGCCTCGTGCGTCAATCGGATCGAACGGTTCCTGCGCAAGACGCCCGGCGTCGAGGCGGCGTCGGTCAACCTGGCCACCGAGACGGCCACCGTCCAGTACCGCCCGGAGATCGCCGATCGCGCCGCCCTCGTCGGCGCCATCGAGTCGGCCGGCTACGACGTCCGCCGTCGCGCGGCCGACCCGACGGGCGCGCCGCCCACGCTCGCGGAGGCGCTGGCCACCGACGACCTCGAGCGCGACCGCGAGTCGCGTGCCCTCCTGGCCCGGGCCGTCGCCTCGCTCGCGGTCGCCGCCTTGATCATGGTCATGATGTTCGCGCCTCAGTCCGCCATCGGGCTGACCGAGCTCAACTGGCTGGTCCTGCTGCCGGCGACGCTCATCCAGGCGTGGGCCGGCGGCCGCTTCTATCGCGCAGCGTGGCGCGCGGCGCGGCACGGCACGACCAACATGGACACGCTCGTCGCGGTCGGGACGACCGCCGCGTGGGCGTACAGCGTGGTCGTCACGCTGTGGCCGGGCGTCGTCACCTCGGCCGGCATCGAGCCGGTCACCTACTTCGACTCCGCGACGATCATCATCGGCCTCGTCCTGCTCGGACGCTGGCTCGAGGCCCGCGCGAAGGCGCGGACGACGGGCGCGATCCGGGGCCTGATCGGGCTCGTCCCGGCGACCGCCCGGCTCGTCCGCGAGGGGACGGACGTGGAGATCGCGCTCGACGACGTCCAGCCCGGCGACCTGCTGCGCGTCAAGCCGGGCGACAGGGTCCCGGTGGACGGGCTCGTCGTCGACGGGGGCTCGGCGGTCGACACGTCGATGCTGACCGGCGAGCCGATCCCGGTGACGGTCGGCGCCGGCGACGAGGTGATCGGCGCGACCCTGAACACCACGGGGACGTTCGTCATGCGCGCGACGCGCGTCGGTCGCGACACCGCATTGGCGCGGATCGTCGAGCTCGTCCAGCGCGCCCAGGGCTCGAAGGCGCCGATCGAGCGGCTCGCCGACCGCGTCGCCGAGGTCTTCGTCCCGATCGTCATCGTGACCGCGGTCGTCACGTTCCTCGTCTGGTTCGCGCTGGGACCCGAACCGCGCCTGACCTACGCGCTGGCCGCGTTCATCAGCGTCCTCGTCATCGCCTGCCCGTGCGCCATGGGTCTCGCCACCCCGACCGCGATCATGGTCGGGACCGGGCGCGGCGCCGAGGCCGGGATCCTGATCCGCGGCGGCGAGGCGCTCGAGACCGCCCACCGGGTGGACACCGTCGTCTTCGACAAGACCGGCACGCTCACGCTCGGCCGCCCGACGGTCGTCGACGTCGTGCCGGTCGCGGGCCGGTCGATCGCCGAGGTCCTCGACGCGGCCGGAGCCCTCGAGGCGGGCAGCGAGCATCCGCTCGGGGCCGCGATCGTCGCCCGGGCACGCGAGGACGGGCTCGGCGCCGGGCCGGTCACGGGCTTCCGCGCGATCGCGGGCGGCGGTGTCGAGGGGACCGTCATCGGACGCGACCGGGCCGCGCGCGGTGCTGATCGGGAGCCGCCGCCTGATGGACGAGCACGGCGTCGACATCTCCGCGCTGGCCGAGACCGCGACCGCGAGCGCATCTGGCCGGTCGGACGGTCGCCTACGTCGCGATCGACGGCGCGGCGGCCGGCTGCATCGCGCTCGGCGATCCCGTCAAGCCGACCGCCGCCGAGGCCGTCCGGTCGCTGGCCGAGCGAGGGATCGAGGTCTGGCTCCTGACCGGCGACGGCCGGGCCGACCGCCGAGGCCGTCGGCCGCACGGTCGGCATCCCGGCCGACCGGATCGAAGCGGACGTCCGTCCCGCCGACAAGGCCGCCTTCGTCGAGCGGCTCCGCGCGCGCGGGTCGCGTCGTCGCGATGGTCGGTGACGGCATCAACGACGCGCCGGCGATCGCCGGCGCCGATCTCGGGGTCGCGCATCGGCACCGGCGCCGACGTCGCCATCGAGGCCTCCGACGTCACGCTCGTCGGCGGCGACCCGCGCGCGGTCGGCGTCCGCGATCGCCCTGTCGCGGGCGACGATGTCGGTCATCCGCCAGAACCTGGTCTGGGCGTTCGGCTACAACGTGGTCCTGATCCCGGTCGCGATGGGCGTCCTCTACCCGGCGTTCGGGATCGCCGTGAACCCGGCGCTGGCGGCCGGCGCGATGGCCCTGTCGTCGGTGTCGGTCGTGCTCAACTCGCTGCGGCTGCGCGGTTTCGACGCACGCCGCCTCGTACACTCGGGCGATGCACCAGCACCGGCACGCGAACGACGGCCTCGCCTGACCCGCGCGACCTCACCGGCCCGTTCACGCATCGCGTCGACATCGTCGTCCGCTTCGCCGACACCGACGCGATGGGCCACGTCAACAACGCGAAATACCTGACCTACTGCGAGATCGCCCGGATCCGCTACTGGACCGACGTGACCGGCGAGCCCATCGCGCTCGGGACCGAGGGTGCCGAGAGCCTGATCCTGGCCGAGGCGCGGATCACCTACCGGGCGCCCGCGTTCCACGGCGAGACGCGTCACGGTCGAGACGCGGGCGACCCGGATCGGGCGATCGTCGTTCACCCTCGAGCATCGGCTGCTGGCATGCGTCGAGGGCGATGCGCCACGGCTGGTCGCCGTCAGCGAATCGATCCTCGTCCGCTACGACTACGCGACCGGACTCCCGGTCGCGCTGCCGGACGAGCACGTCGCGGCCATCGAGGCGTTCGAGGGCCGAGCCCTCAGGTGATCGCGCGGAAGATCGCCACCGCGTTCTGGCCGCCGAACCCGAAGCCGTTGACCGCCACCGTCTCGATCTTGGCCTTGCGCGCGACGAGCGGCGTGTAGTCGAGGTCGCACTCCGGATCGGGCACGTGCAGGTTGGCCGTCGGCGGGATGACCTGGTCGCGGATGGCGCCGATGGCCGCGAGCGCCGACGGCGATCCCGGCCGCGCCGACGAGGTGGCCGATCATCGACTTCGGCGAGCTGATCGCGACCTTGTAGGCGTGGTCCCCGTAGGCCGCCTTGATCGCCTTGGTCTCGGTCGAGTCGTTGAGCTGGGTGGCGGTCCCGTGGGCGACGATGTAGTCGATCTCGTCGGGCGCGACCCCTGCGTTCCGCAGGGCGAGCGTCATCGCCCGCGCCTGGCCGCGGCCGGTCGGCTCCGGGGCGCTGATGTGGAACGCGTCCGCGGTCAGCGCCCCGCTGATGACCTCGGCGATCGGCGTCGCGCCACGCGCCAGCGCGTGCTCGAGCGACTCGACGACGACCACGCCGCCGCCCTCGCCGAGGACGAACCCGTCGCGCGTCCCGTCGAACGGGCGCGACGCCGTGGCCGGGTCATCGTTGCGCTTGGACAGCGCGCCCATGTTCGACAGCGCGGCGACGCCCATCGGCCAGATCGGCGCCTCCGAGCCGCCCGTCAGCACGACGTCGCACTCGCCCGAGCGGATGAGACGGAGCGCGTCGTGGAAGGCGATCACCGACGTCGCGCAGGCGGCGACCTGGGTGATGACCGGACCGGTCAGGCCGTACTCCATCGACAGCAGGGCCGCGCCCATCGAGCCCGACAGGGCCGGGATCGCGAACGGGCGAGACGAACCGTGGGCCCTTGGTGTCGTGGACGTGCGTGCCGTCGATGATCTGCTCGATACCGCCGCCGCCCGTGTTCACGACGACGCCGACCCGGTCGCGCTCGTCCTGGCTCATCGCCGCGAAGTCGATCCCCGAATCGCGGACGGCCTCTTTGCCGGCGGCCATCGCGAAGTGGATGAACCGACTCATCCGGCGCGCCATCTTGGCGTCCATCGCGATCGTCGGATCGAAGTCGAGGACCTCGGCGGCGATCCGCACCTCGAAGCCGGACGGATCGAAGCTCGTGATCGTCCGCGTGCCGGTCACGCCCGCCAGGAGGTTCGACCAGTAGGTCGGGAAGTCGTTGCCGATCGGCATGACCGCCCCGAGGCCGGTCACGACCGCCCGGCGCGCGGGATCCTGTTCAGGCAAGTGGGCTCCTAGGGCTGTCGAAACGGGATGGCTGATTGTAGTGATGGGACGACCGGCGACGTCAGTCGCCGTCGTAGCGCCCGAAGATGACCGCGCCGTTGTGGCCGCCCAGCCCGATGTTGTTCGAGAGTGCGTAGCGGATCGGCAGGGCCTGCGTCTCGCGAACGACCCACAGGTCGCACTCGGGATCCGCGTCGCGGTAGTTGATGGTCGCCGGAGCGCACTGCTCGGCCACCGACATCACCGTCGCGAAGGCCTCGAACGCGCCGGCCGCACCCATCATGTGGCCGGTCATCGACTTGGTGCGCGCTGATCGCGATGCGAGCGGGCGTCGCCGGCGGACGCGCGGTCCGAAGACCGTCCCAGATCGCCTCCGTCTCGCGCTTGTCGCCGAGCGGGGTCGAGGTGCCGTGCGGGTTGATCAGGTCGACCTCGTCGGCCGGCACGCCGCGCCGCTCGAGCGCCATCTGCATGGCCCGAGCCGAGCCGACGCCCAGGTCGATCGGCTGGATCATGTCCCAGCCGTCGGCCGCCGACCCGTAGCCGACGACCTCGGCATAGATCTTGGCGCCGCGCGCCTTGGCCAGCTCGAGATCCTCGAGGAAGAGCGAGCCGGCGCCCTCGCCGAGCACGAACCCGTCGCGCGTCAGGTCGAACGGCCGCGAGACCGTCTGTGGCGCCTCACCCGGTCGTGGCATCCCCATCCCGCGCATGTTCGAGAAGCCCGCATGTCCCACTTCTAAAAGGGGTGCTTCGGTCGAGCCGCTGATGACCGCGATGCAATCGCCTCGGCGGATCGCCTCGGCCGCCTCGCCGATGCTGTGCGTGCCGGTGGCGCAGGCCGACACCACGCACATGTTGTGGCCGATCGCCCCGGTCTCGATGGCGATCATCCCGGAGCAGCTGTCGACGAGCGCGTTGGCGATGAACGTCGGCGCCACCGAGCGCGGGCCGCGCGCCTGGAGCGAGGCGTAGTTGTCGATCATCAGCTTCTGCCCGCCGGCGCCCGAGCCGAAGATCACGCCGACCTCGGTCCGGTTCGCGTCGGTGATCTCGAACCCGGAATCGGCGAGGGCCTGCTTGGCCGCCGCGACCCCGAAATGAAGGCTCGACTCGCTGCGACGGGCAGCCTTGGCGTCCATCCACTGCGTCGCGTCGAAGTCGTGGACCTCGCCGCCGAGCTTGGCCTCGTACGGCCCGGTGTCGAACAGGGTGATCGGGCCGAGACCCGACACGCCGTTGACCAGGTTGGCCCACGCGGTCGCCGTGTCGTTGCCGACCGAGCTGATGACGCCGAGGCCGGTGACGACGACACGGCGATCGTAGTCGGGCTTGCGCAAGATGCTTCCTCCTAGGACAGGTATGGGGGTGAGACTGGGTTCAGGCGGGCACGGCGCCCAGGGACAGGATCCGATCGAGAGATGCGGGGTCGTCCGCCGGGATGACCTCGGCGTCCGGGGCGATCCGCTTGATCAGCCCGGTGAGGACGCGTCCGGGGCCGACCTCGACGAAGGTCGTCGACGCCCGCCGCGGTCATCCGTTCGACGACGCGGATCCAGTCGACGCCGGCGGTCAGGTGCTCGACCAGCTCGGCGCGACAGCCCTCGGCGGTGGTGATCGGAGCGGCATCGGCGTTCGCGAGCAGCGGGACGGCTGGATCGCGGAAGGGGACGTCGGCGAGCGCGCGGCGCATGCCGTCGGCGGCCTCGGCCATCAGCGGCGAGTGCGCCGCGACCGACACCGGCAGCACGATGGCACGCTTGGCGCCGAGCGACTTGGCGAGCTCGGCGCCGGCCTCGATGGCGGGCCGTTCGCCCGACACGACGACCTGGCCCGGGGCGTTGCGGTTGGCGACGACGAAGACGCCATGCTCGGAGGCGCCGGCGACCAGCTCGGGGAGTCGGGCGTCGTCGAGACCGATCAGGGCGGCCATCGCGCCGTCGCGTCCCTGGCCCGAGGCCTGCATCAGCCGCCCGCGCTCGCGCACCAGGCGCACGCCGTCGGCCAGCGACAGCGCGCCGGCGGCGACCATCGCCGAGTACTGGCCCATCGAGTGCCCGGCGATGAACGCCGGGGTCGGCGTCTCGTGTCCGGCCGCCTCCCACCGCTCGCGCAGCGAGGCAAGGATCGCGATCGAGGTCGCAAGGAGCGCCGGCTGCGCGTTCTCGGTCAGGTCGAGGCGCTCTGCGGGACCCTCCCAGGCGAGCTCGCTGATGGAGAAGCCGAGCGCATCGTCGGCATCGGCGAAGACGGCGGCGGCGGCAGGCGACTCGGCGGCGAGGGCGCGACCCATCCCGACGGTCTGGGAACCTTGGCCGGGGCACACGAAGGCAAGCTGTGGCATCACGCGAAGCGTAGGTCGGCCGGAGCTCGGCTGAGCGCAACGACCGTGCATGGTTGCATACGTCTCGTGCACGCCGTACGCTCACATCGTGTCCGACGACCGTCATAGTCCGCGGGCGATGAGCCGCCCGGCCCCGACCAGATCCATCGCCCGCCGCTTCGAAGCCGACCTGTCCGCCCCTGTCCTCGCCGCGGGCAACCGCCTGCCGAACGTCCGCCAGATCAGCGAGCGGGTGGCGATGGGCCGGGCCCTCTGGCGCGAGCTGGTCATCGGCTTTGCCGGCCAGCTCGGGGAGCTCCGTCTCGGGTTCACCCAGCTGGCCGCGCTGTACGTGCTGGCCGACGGGAGCACGCTCACGGTCGGCGAGCTGGCCGAGTCGATCGGCCGCTCGCCCTCGGCGACGAGCCGGCTGGTCGATGGCCTCGTCCGCCGACGGCTGGTCGAGCGCCACCAGGAGCCCGAGGATCGCCGCCAGCGGACTCTCCGACTGACCCAGCGAGGCCACGCGGTGCTGCGCGTGGTGGACCGCGCGCGTGCGGATCAGTTCCTGTCCGCGGTCAGGCCGCTGCCGACCGCCGAGCGCGCTATCGTCGCGATGGGCGTCGCGGCCCTGGCGACCCACGCCATCAGCCGGCGCGGTCGGCTCATCCGGACCGAGCACGAGTAGGAGGAACGAGCGCGATGGACTACGGCCGCATCCAGGAGCTCCTGCTCGACGTCCAGCATCGCCACTCGGACGGATCCTGGGGAACGCTGGAGCCGGAGGCGTCCCATGACACAACCGAGGACGATCCGGAACGGGGCTGGTCGAACTCGACGCTGTTCCGCTGCAAGACCTGCGAAGAGGAGGTCCGGATCCGGCCGATCAGCGAGCCGGGCGAGCCGGGCGGGCGGCGCTAGCCGCAGAAGCCGCGGACGACGTCGTACAGGACGGGCAGGCCCCAGCGCAGCGCGTCGACCGAGACGCGCTCGTCGACGCCGTGGAACCGCTCGAGGAAGCGCTCGTCGGGATCGAGCCGGAGCGGCGAGAAGCCGTAGGTCGGGGTCCCGAGCGTGTCGGTGTGCTTGGCGTCGGTCGCGAACGGCACCATGACCGGCAGCGGGATGCCGTCCGGATCGTGGTCGCGGATGGCCTCGACCAGCAGGTCGAACAGCCGGCCCTCGGCCGGCGCCTCGACCGGCGCGCCAAAGACGATCAGCTCGATGTCGCAGACAGCCGCCAGGTCCGGCCCGAGCCGCTCGATCACCTGCGCCCGCATGTCCGCCTCGGTCGTCCCGGGCAGGACGCGGCAGTCCACCTCGACGATCGCGTCGCCGGGGATGACGTTGTACTTGACGCCGGCATGGACGACGTCGGGGCTCAGGGTGTCGCGGACCAGTGCGCGCAGCGCCCGGGCGTACATCGGGTCGCAGGCGGCCGCGATCGCTGCCTCGGCGCGACCCGGATCGTCGCCCGTCAGGCCATCGAGCAGGCGGCCGGCGTCGGCCGGCAGCGCGGCGCCCGCCAGCTCGAGGAACCTGGCCATGACCGGTGTCACACGCGACGGCCCGGGGACGGCCAGCCGCTCGATGACGGCCGCGGCGAGCACGGCCGCGTTGTCGTCGCGCGGCATCGACCCGTGGCCCCACGTCCCGCGGATCGCGATGCGGTACGCGGCGAAGCCCTTCTCGGCGACCTGGATCGGGTACAGCCGCCGGCCGGCGATGGTGGCCGAGACGCCGCCGCACTCGTTCAGGGCGCCGTCGCCGCGCAGCCAGTCGGGTCGGTTCTCGGCGACCCACTTCGCGCCGGCCAGCCCGCCGGCCTCCTCGTCGGCGGTGCAGGTGAACAGCACGTCACGTCGCAGACCCGGGATCGGGTCGTGGGCCGGGTCGAGGCCGGCCGCCCGTGCCTCGGCCGCGAGCAGGCGCACGACCGCCAGCTCCATCGCGATCATCGCCTTCATGTCCACGGCGCCGCGGCCGTAGACATAGCCGTCGGCCAGGTCGGCCGCGAACGGGTCGTGGCTCCAGCGCTCGGCCGGCGCCGGGACGACGTCGAGGTGGGACAGCAGCAGGAGCGGCGCACCGCCGGTCCCGTCGCCATGGAGCCGGGCATGGACCGATCCACGCCCGGGGACAGGCTCCACGACCTCGGGCTCGAGCCCGGCCGCTTCGAGCATCGACGGCGATCCGCCGGGCTGCGACCAGCTCGCCATCGGGAGCGTCGGGCGGCGGGGGATTGATCGATGGGATCCGGATGAGCTCGCGGACCGTCTCGACGAGCTCGTCGGTGGCGCGGGTCCAGGTGCCTCGTCGACGCGGCGCGACGGCGCCTCCGCGCTGACGGTCACGGCACGGTGCCGAGGGTCAGGGCGATGGCGATCCCGATCACGAAGCCCCCGAACATCAGATCCGGCGACCATCCACAGCAGCCACTTGCCGTACTTGCGCTCCTCGGCCAGGCCCTTCTCGGGGTCCGGGTCGAGGCCGCCCGAGATGTACGGCGCGTCGAGGCCCTTGTCCCGGGCGATCCGGGCGCGCGGGGAGTCGTACAGCTCGGGATCCGGGGGAAGGGTCGCGGGCCGGGTCTCGCGCTCGGTGCTCACCACGCCATGATGCCGCCGAACGGCCGACCGCGCAGGGACGGTCTCGTCATCGCCGGGCGAGGCTCGCCGACATCCGCGAGCCGGTGGTGATCGCCCCCTCGGATGCGTTCCCGACCAGCGCGGCGTACTTGGCCATCACCCCGGTCCGATAGCGCGGCGGCGGCGGCGTCCAGCTGCGCGAAGCGTCGCTCGCTCTCGCCGACGGGGAGCTCGAGGTCGAGGGCCTTGCGGTCGACGTCGATGACGATCGTGTCGCCCTCCTCGACGATCGCGATCGGGCCGCCGAGCGCGGCCTCGGGCGCGACGTGCCCGATCATCAGCCCGTGCGTGCCACCCGAGAACCGGCCGTCGGTCAGGAGCGCGACCGAATCGCCCAGGCCCTCGCCGACCAGCGCTCCGGTCACCTGCAGCATCTCCTGCATGCCCGGGCCGCCGACCGGGCCCTCGTAGCGGATGACGACCACGTCGCCCGGCTTGATCCGCTGGGCGCGGACCGCGTCGTAGCAGTCCGCCTCCGAATCGAACACGCGGGCGGGTCCGCGATGGGACCGGCGCTCGTGGCCGGCGAGCTTGACGACGCAGCCATCGGGCGCCAGCGAGCCGTGCAGGATGGCCAGCCCGCCGGTCGGCTTGATCGGCGTCTCGAGCGGGACCACGACCTTCTGGCCGGGCGTTTCGAGGGCGTCCGCCGCGACCCCGGCGATCGATCGGCCATCGACGGTCATGGCCTCGCCGTGGAGCAGCCCCGGCCGCTTGAGCAGCTCGCGCATGACGAGCGCGACGCCGCCCGCCTCGTATATGTCGGTGGCGGTGTAGCGACCGCCCGGCTGCATGTCGGCCACGATCGGGGTCCGGTCGGCGATGTCGCCGAACTCGTCGATGTCGAGCGGGATGCCGAACTCGTGCGCGATCGCCAGCAGGTGCAGGACGCCGTTGGTCGATCCACCGGTCGCGGCCACGCTGGCGATGCCGTTCTCGAGCGAGGCCCGGGTCACGATCGCGGAGGGCCGGATGTCGCGCCGGACGAGGTCCATGACCAGCTCGCCGGTCTTGAACGCCGCGTCGTCCTTGCGCGGATCCTCGGCCGGGATGCCGTTGAGCCCGGCCGGCGACAACCCGATGAACTCGAGGACCATGCTCATCGTGTTGGCCGTGAACTGGCCGCCGCAGGCACCCGGGCCCGGGCAGGCGGCGTTCTCGACTTCGTACAGCCTCTCGAGCGTGATCTTCCCGGCGCGATAGGCGCCGATCGCCTCGAACACGCTGACCACCGTGGCGTTGCGGACCCCATCGATCGTGCCCGGGTAGATCGTCCCGTTGTAGAGGGCCAGGCCAGGGACGTCGAGCCGGCCGAGCGCCATCGCCGCCGCGGGGATCGTCTTGTCGCAGCCGACGATGCAGACGACACCGTCGAGCAGGTGGCCGCGGACGACGAGCTCGATCGAGTCGGCGATGACCTCGCGGCTGATGAGCGACGCCTTCATCCCCTCGGTGCCCATCGACACGCCGTCGCTGACCGCGATGGTGTTGAACTCCATCGGCGTGCCGCCGGCGGCACGGATCCCGGCCTTGACGAACTCGGCCAGGTGCCGCTGGTTGAGGTTGCAGGGCATCGTCTCGATCCACGTCGTCCCGACGCCGACCAGCGGCCGGGCGAGGTCCTCGTCGGTGAACCCGACGGCCTTGAGCATCGCCCGGGCCGCGGCTCGGTCGGGGCCGTCGGTCAGGGCCGCGGAATGGCGCTTTGCCGGATCGGAGGTCGTGGGCGTGTCAGGCATCGGGGTCTCCTGGGCCGGATGGCAGGCGGTCGGGATGACGTCGTCGGGCGATAACCCTACACGGGCGCGGGCAGGCGCTACCGCTCGACGATGCAGCTGCCGGTGTCGACCGCAGCGGTGCGACTGACACCGGGCTCGACGGCCGTCGCGACCTCGACCGCCGACAGCGCGTAGCCGACGTCCGCATTGGTCCGCGCCTCGGCGAAGACGACGCCCCCGACAGTGCCGTTCTCGAGGATCAGCGGGCCGCCGCTGTCGCCCCGATCGATCGCCGCCCGCAGCTCGAGGATCTGGCGCCGGATCTTGTTGGCGCCGTAGATATCGTGGCCGGTCGCCGGATAGCGACCGGCGACGGCCGCCGGAAGGATGACCAGGGGGCCGCCGCCCGGGTAGCCGAGGGTGGCGCCGAGCGCGCCGCGGTCCGGATCCTGTCCGGCGAAGATGAGCGCCCTCGCGTCGAGCCCCGGGACGTGGAGGAGCGCGACATCGAGCTCCGGGTCGAACAGGACCGGCACGGCGTCAAGGAGCTTGCCGTTGGCATTGACCCGGATCCCCCGAGCGTTCGCCCCCGCGATCACGTGGGCGTTCGTCACGACATAGTCACGCGCGATCACGAAGCCCGTCCCGACCGACGACAGGCCGCAGGTCGCGGCCGACACCTTGAGGGTGCTGGCCTCTGCGGCCGCGGCGATCGCCCGAGCTTGCTGGTCGTTCGGTCGGTCGACCGGGGGGGCAGGGAGCGGCTCGAAGCCGACGAAGACGTCGGGCAGTCCGGTCGCGTCGAGCCAGCCGCTGAGACCGACCGGCGATCTCGGTCGGGGGTGGCAGGATGGTGGCCATCGTGCGGACCGCGGTCGAGCCACCGGCCGTCTCGGCCAGGCGCGGGACGGGGCCCTCGGCGAGGAGGCTGCCGGCGAGCCACACGATGAGCAGCGCCTGGATGACGCCCAGGCCGGAGCCGATCGCCCGGTCCGTGGCGCCGAGAAGGCCGTCGCCGAGCTTGCCGGCAGCCGCGCGACCGATGCCCGCTCCGATCGATTCGCCGATCGCGACCGCGCCGACCAGGACGATCAGCACGACGATGGGTCGGAACGCCGGGTCGATGCCGGACAGCGGATCGGCGAGATACGGGAAGGCGAGGATGGCGGCGGCGCCGCCGGCGATCGCCCCGATGAGGCCCGAGACCTGCGGGATGGCACCCGACCGCCAGCCGAGGATCGCCGCCACGACGATGAGGAGCAGCGTGAGCGCGTCGAGCGGGTTCACGGCCCGATCGTCGCACAGGATCCGACGGAGCGCCGCCGGGAGGGTCGGTCAGCTCGCTCCGGCGAGCGAGTCGATCCGCGGCGGATGCGTCGCCTCCCAGGCGCGAGCTCGGCTCTCCTTCGACAGGAGGTAGCCGAGCTCATCCGTGCCGGCCAGGATCATCTGCTTGGCGAACGGGTCGATGTCGAAGTCGATCGTCGAGCCGTCGGGCAGGAGAACGCCCTGCTCGGCCAGGTCGACCGTCAGCTCGGCGTCCGGGTCGGCCGCCAGGAGGTCGAAGAGGCGCGCGTGCGTGGCGGGGTCGACCACGATCGGCAGGACGCCGTTCTTGAGGCTGTTCGACTTGAAGATGTCGGCGTACGAGGTCGACAGGATCGCGCGGACGCCCCAGGCCGACAGGGCCCACGGCGCGTGCTCGCGTGACGAGCCCGCGCCGAAGTTGTCGCCGACCAGCAGGATCTTCCGACCGGCCATCTCGGGCTGGTCGAGGATGAAGCGCGGCTCCTTGAGCGAGCCGTCCTCCTCGAACCGCCAGTCGCGGAACAGCGCGTCGGCAAGGCCCTCCTTGTCGGTCACCTTGAGGTAGCGGGCGGGGACGATCTGGTCGGTGTCGACGTTCTCGGCCGGCAGTGGGACGGCCTTGCTGGTGAAGACGCGGAAACGCTCGGCCATGGCTAGCGACCGCCCACCGCGGCCAGCGTCTCGATGCCCGGCAGGCGGCGCGGGTCGGCGACGACCCCGGCGATGGCGCTCGCGGCCGCGGTCAGCGGCGAGGCCAGGAACGTCCGTCCGCCCTTGCCCTGGCGGCCCTCGAAGTTCCGGTTGCTGGTGCTGACCGCGTACTGCCCGGGCCGCAGCTGGTCGCCGTTCATGGCGATGCACATCGAGCAGCCGGCCTCGCGCCACTCGGCCCCGGCGGCCTTGAAGATCTCGGACAGGCCCTCGCGCTCGGCCTCGCGCTTCACCTCGTCCGAGCCCGGGACGACCATCAACCGGACGCCGTCGGCGACGTGGCGGTCCTTGAGCACGCTCGCGGCGAGGCGCAGGTCGCTGATCCGTCCGTTGGTGCAGCTGCCGACGAACACGACATCGACCTTCTGGCCGAGGATCTCCTGGCCGGGCTGAAGGTCCATGTACTCGAGGGCGTGCTCGAGCGCCCGACGCTGGCCGGGGTCGGCCTGGTCGGTCGGGGAGGGGACGCGGCTGGTGATCGGGATGCCCATCCCGGGGTTCGTGCCGTACGTCACCATCGGCTCGAGCGCATCGGCATCGATGGTGATCGACTTGTCGTACGTCGCGCCGTCGTCGGTCGGCAGGCGCCGCCAGGTCTCGACCGCCCGGTCCCAGTCGGCGCCCGCCGGTGCGTACGGCCGGCCGTGGACGTACTCGAACGTCGTGTCGTCCGGGGCGATCAGCCCGGCCCGCGCCCCGCCCTCGATGCTCATGTTGCAGACGGTCATCCGCTGCTCCATGGTCAGGGCGCGGATCGCGTCGCCGCGTGTACTCGAACACGTGCCCGGTCCCGCCGCCGATCCCGATCCGGGAGATCAGGGCCAGGATGATGTCCTTGGCGCTGACGCCGGGGGTCAGCCGGCCGTCGACGCGGACCTCGTAGGTCTTCGGGTCGCGCTGGAGCAGGGTCTGGGTCGCGAGCACCATCTCGACCTCGCTCGTCCCGATCCCGAACGCGAGCGCCCCGAACGCGCCGTGCGTGCTCGTATGCGAATCGCCGCACACGATGGTCATCCCCGGCTGGGTCAGCCCCATCTGCGGCCCGATGACGTGGACGATGCCCTGCGACGGGTCGCCGATGCCGTGCATCGGGATCCCGAACTCGGCGCAGTTGGCCTCGAGCTGGTTGACCTGGGCGAGCGCCATCGCGTCGATGAACGGCAGGCTGCGGTCGGTGGTCGGGATCGAGTGGTCGGCCGTCGCCACGGTCTGATGCGGCCGGCGGACGCCGATCCCACGCGCGCGCAGGCCCGTGAACGCCTGCGGGCTCGTGACTTCGTGGACGAGGTGGAGGTCGATGGCCAGGACGGCCGGGGCGCCCGGGTCCTGGGTCACGACGTGGTCGGTCCAGATCTTCTCGACGATGGTGCGGGGTGCGGCGGCGCTCATCGGGCGAGCCTACCAGAGGTGCCCGGGAACGGCCGGAGCGACCCGAACGACGAAGGAGCGGCCCTTCGGCCGCTCCATGTCGGACGCGAGCGGGTCGGAGGCGACCCGCCAGGACTCAATCCCAGCGCAGGCCGGCCAGGGGGCCGGGTCGCAGCGCCGGGTCGCGCTGTTCCTTCAAGCGGAGCGACAGGCGCGAGGCCCGTCAGTGCCACTTCAGGCCAGCGGCCAACGTGAGGGCCATGGTCGCCAGGAGCGACACGGCCACGGTGAAGCGCGCCAGGTTCGCCTTCACGACACCACCTCTATCGGTTGTGTATCTGGGCGATGGCTGCCGGCAACCGGGCGGTCTTCTCGCGAAGATCCCTGGCTTTGCGTCCCCGTCTCACGACGGGTTTGCCCTGGACGGCTGTCCAACGGAAGCGAACGTCGCTTCAGCTCGAACGGTGCCGCCGGGCGGGCTTGGCTGACATGCATCGGTAGTACCGGCCGAGCCGCCGCTCGGGTCATTGCCCGGACGCACCACCCCGCGGCCGGTGCGGTCGTCAGGCGGGCTCGACTCCATCGGCGTGTGCCGTTCGGTCGATCATCGGCGCCCGGCCGCGCATCACGGCGACGATCGCGATGGCGACACCGACGCCGATCAGGACGTCGCCCACGCTGAAGATGTTGGCCATCGGCATCCAGGCCGGCATCGCGAACTGGTCGGTCAACGGCCCGAGCACGGCGCCGTCGACGAACCGGCTGTTCACGTATCCGTCCGGCGCCCCCCGGCCGAGGGCCGTCAGTGCTGCAGAGCTGACCGGCATGTAGCCGCCATTGGCGCAGATCGCGAGCAGGTTCGCGGCACCGCCGACGAGCACGAGCGGTAGGCCTGGGATCGAGCGGTTCTTCCAGACGGCCACGAGGACGGCCACGTTCGAAGCCACATACACGAGGGGAGCCGCCGCTCCCAGCGCGTCGCCGACGTTCGTCGAGAAGAGCAGCAGCTGGACGACCATGCCGACCGCGATCAGCGGCGCCCACGAGAACTGCAGATCGCCGAGGCGCGCGACCGACCCGCCACTGACGAGCCCGATGACGAGGCCGGCCAGGACGGCGTAGAGGATGAACACGAGGTCATGGTGGCCTTCCGTGGGTGAGCACGAACGCACCCGTTGGTCCTACGACCCGAAGTACGACGGTGCTCATCCCTGGCCTCCCGACCTGCAGCGATGATGGGGAGGCCATCGACGGACCGGCACGTGGCCGGATGGGTGCGGTTGACGCATCCCGGATCGATGCTAGACTGCCGAAACGTCGCAGGATCCCTGCGGCCACACGTGGAGACCCGATTGGGCTGGTTCGATACGCGAGCTCACCGCAAGGTCGCCGTCGTCGTCACGTCGGATGGCCGGCGCGTGCACGTCCCGATCGATCCATCGCCCTTTGACGTATCCCTCCTCGACCTTCTCCTTTCGCTTCCGGGGCTTGGCGGCCTTCTTGGGCTGATTACCGGCTCCCGGCGGGACCGAGGGACACGGAGGGACGAGCGCCGCTAGGCTCGATCACCACCAACGATCCTCAGGACCCTCGCCGGGGCGGCGAGGGTCTTTCGTATTTCCAGACGCGGGAGGCTCACCACCATGACGATCGCAAAGGGAGACCCGGCGACCAGGCGAAGCCACGTGCCGAACGACGGCACGGTGGAGGCAGCCGCGGTCGAACGCGCCCGCAAGTCGATGCTGCATGAGGGTCGCGACCTCAAGCGCACGCGGATCGGGGCGGACGTCCTGTGCGAGGCGCTGCTCCTCCAGGGCGTCGACGTCATCTTCAGCTACCCGGGCGGAGTGATCCTGCCGCTGTACGACATCCTCGGCGACTACCCCGAGCTTCGTCACGTCCTCGTCCGTCACGAGCAGGGAGGCGCTCACGCCGCGGACGGCTACGCACGCGTGACCGGGAAGGTCGGAGTGTGCATGGGCACGTCGGGCCCGGGTGCGACGAACCTCGTCACCGGCATCGGGACCGCGCTCCTCGATTCGGTCCCGATGGTCGCCATCACCGGCAACGTGCCGGCGGCGCTGATCGGCAAGGACGCCTTCCAGGAGATCGACATCAACGGCATCACCCTGCCGATGACCAAGCACAACTACCTGGTCCGCGACGCGGACGACCTGCCGCGGGTCGTGGCCGAGGCGTTCCACATCGCGCGGTCCGGGCGGCCCGGCCCGGTCCACATCGACATCACCAAGGACGCCCTCCAGCAGGAGACGCGGGCGACCCACCCGACCGAGGCCGAGGTCATCGCCGGCCTGCCCGGCTTCCGCCCGAACATGGACGGCCATCCGCGTCAGCTCAAGTCGGCGGCCGCCGAGATCGCCGCGGCCAAGCGCCCGGTCATCCTGGCCGGCCACGGCGTCCTCCACGCCGAGGCGTGGGACGACCTGGTCGCGTTCGCCGAGAAGGCGCAGATCCCGGTCGCCTGGACGCTGCTCGGGATCGGGGCCATCGACGAGACGCACCCGCTCGCCTACGGCTACATGGGGATGCACGGCTGGAAGCACGTCAATCGCGCCATCCAGAGCGCCGACCTGCTGATCGCGATCGGGATGCGCTTCGACGACCGGGTGACCGGCAACGTCCGGACCTACGCGCCATACGCCCGGATCATCCACGTCGACATCGATCCGGCCGAGATCGGCAAGAACGTCGCGGTCGAGGTGCCCATCGTCGGCGATGCCAAGCGGGTGCTCCAGGCACTCACCGGGCTGGTCGCCGCGGTCGATCCGGCGACGCGGGCCGACTACTTCGCCCAGCTCGCCGAGTGGAAGACGCGACTCGGTCGCCTCGAGCTGGCATGGCTCGGGCGCGTGGCGCGACGGCCTCCTGTCGGCCGACTACGTCGTCGAGCGGATCGGCGAGCTGACGGACCATGCCGCGACCTACGTCGCCGACGTCGGCCAGAACCAGATGTGGCTGGCGCGCTACGTCGGGCTTCCGCCAGCCGAACAGCCACGTCTCCTCGGGCGGGCTCGGGACCATGGGCTTCTCGGTCCCCGCGGCGATGGGTGCGGCGCTCGGCCGGCCCGATCGCGAGACGTGGGCGATCACCGGCGACGGCGGCTTCCAGATGACGTTCCAGGAGCTGATGACCCTCGTCCAGGACCACATCCCGGTCAAGATCGCCCTGTTCGACAACAAGAAGCTCGGGATGATCCGGCAGTGGCAGGAGATCATCTACGCCGGCAACTACCACTCGGCGCACCTGCTCGGGCCCGACTTCGCCAAGCTCGCCGACGCGTTCGGCGTGCCGGCCTTCCGCGCCCGGACCCCCGACGAGGTCGACGTCGCGATCACGGCCGCGCAGGCGGTCGACGGCCCGGCGCTCATCTGGTTCGAGATCGCCGAGGAGCAGAACATCCTTCCCGATGATGCCGGCCGGCAAGGGCCTGTCCGACCTGATCGAGAAGTGGGGCGGGGCGGACGAATGAGCGCCGATCCCGCAGTCGAACGGACAGCTGCCGCGGCGCCGAGTCGGCCCCGGTGCCGGCACATGCTCATGGCGCACCTCCGTCCCGCGCGCTCCCCGGCGGCGGCGAGACGCGCCGGCACGTGCTCGTGGCGGTCGTGCTCAACAAGCCGGGCGTCCTCAACCGCGTCTCCAGCCTGATGCGCGCCCGCAACTTCAACATCGATTCGCTCGCGGTCAGCCACACCGACCGCGAGGACGTCAGCCGGATGACCATCACCCTGCACGGCGACGACGTGGCGGTGGAGCAGGCGGCCAAGCAGCTCTACCGGCTCATCGACGTGCTCAAGGTCCAGGACGTCACCGCCGAGCCGACCATCCAGCAGGAGCTCGCGCTGGTCAAGATCCGGGCGACCGACGCGACGAGGGCCGAGGTCCTCAAGCTCGTCGAGCTGTCGCGCGGCCGGGTCGTCGACCTGGCCGACGGCTCGGTCATCGTCGAGGTGACGCGGCTCGGAGTCCGACGTCGACGCGTTCGTGGCGCTCGTGCGCACGTACGGCATCAAGGAGTTGGTCCGCACCGGTGCCGTCGTGATGGCCCGGGGCTCAGGTTCGATCGAGGAGGCAGTCAAGCGATGACGGCGACGATGTACTACGACAACGACGCGGATCCGGCGGCGCTTGTCAGGCCAGACCGTGGCGATCATCGGCTACGGCTCGCAGGGCCACGCCCACGCCCTCAACCTCCACGAATCGGGGGTCGACGTGGTCGTCGGGCTGGCGCCGGGCTCGAAGAGCCGGGACATCGCGTCCGAGGCGGGCCTGCGCGTGATGGACGTCGCCGATGCGGTCCAGGCGGCCGACGTGATCATGATCCTCGTCCCGGACACCGCCCAGAAGGCCGTCTACGACGCCGAGATCGAGCCGCACCTGCGGCCGGGCCACCTCCTGATGTTCGCCCACGGCTTCAACATCCACTTCGGGCGGATCGACCCGCCCGGCATCGTCGACGTCGGGATGGTCGCACCGAAGGGACCGGGCCACCTCCTGCGCTCGGTCTATCGTTCCGGCGGCGGCGTGCCCGCGCTGTTCGCGGTCCATCGCGACCAGTCCGGGACCGCGCGCGACCGAGTCCTGGCCTACGCCAGGGCGATCGGCTCGACCCGGGCCGGCGTCCTCGAGACGACCTTCGCCGAGGAGACCGAGACCGACCTGTTCGGCGAGCAGGCGGTCCTCTGCGGCGGGACCGCGGCGCTCATCAAGATGGGCTTCGAGACGCTGGTCGAGGCCGGCTACCAGCCCGAGCTCGCCTACTTCGAGACGATGCACGAGCTCAAGCTCATCGTCGACCTGATCTACCGCGGCGGCCTCAACTTCATGCGCTTCTCGGTCAGCGACACCGCCGAGTACGGCGACTACGTCAGCGGCCCGCGGATCATCGACGACCACGTCCGGGCGACGATGCAGCAGGTCCTGCGCGAGATCCAGGACGGGACGTTCGCGCGCAACTGGATCGCCGAGAGCGACTCCGGGCGCAAGGAGTTCGAGCGGCTGCGTGCCGCCGATCGCGACCACCTCGTCGAGCGGGTCGGGTCGCGGCTGCGCGCCCAGATGCCGTTCCTCGAGCCGGTCGAGGTCGTGGCCGGCCAGGCGCAGGCGTCGGCCACGACGCCGGGCGCGTCCCGATGAGCGGCGCCGTACCACGGCCCGCCGGGCCGTTCGTGCCGGCGGGCAGCGTCCGCATCTTCGACACGACCCTGCGCGACGGCGAGCAGGCACCCGGCGCCGGCCTGACCGCCGCCGAGAAGCTCGATGTCGCGCGCCAGCTGGCGCGGCTCCGCGTCGACGTCATCGAGGCCGGCTTCCCGGCCGCCTCGCCCGGCGACTTCGAGGCGGTCCGCCGGATCGCCCAGGAGACGCCGCGGCGGGATCGCCGTCGCGGCGCTCGCGCGCTGCAAGGACGGCGACCCGCAACGGGCGATCGAGGCGATCAAGGTCGCCGAACGGCCGCACCTCCACGTGTTCATCGCGACCAGCGACATCCACCTCAAGCACAAGCTCCGGATCGACCGCGAGACGGCGCTGGCCGAGGCGGTCCGCTGGGTCCGCCTACGGCCGCGAGCAGCTCGGCCGCGACGCCGAGATCGAGTTCTCCGCCGAGGACGCGTCGCGCACCGACCTCGACTACCTGCTCAAGGTCTACGAGGCCGTCGTCGAGGCCGGCGCCTCCACCGTCAACATCCCCGACACCGTCGGCTACGCGATCCCGGCCGAGTTCGGCGCGCTCGTCGGAGCGGGTCGTCGCGCTCGTCGGCGACCAGGCGACGGTCAGCGTCCACTGCCACAACGACCTGGGTCTCGCCACGGCCAACACGCTCGCCGCCGTCCAGGCCGGCGCCCGCCAGGTCGAGGTCACCATCAACGGCCTCGGCGAGCGGGCGGGCAACGCCTCGCTCGAGGAGGTCGTGATGGCCATCCGCACCCGGCCGACCCAGTTCGCCGAGCTCGGATCGGGCGTCGCGACGGAGCAGCTGACCGCCGCCAGCCGGCTCGTCAGCTACCTGACCGGCTTCGCGGTCCAGCCCAACAAGGCGATCGTCGGCGGCAACGCGTTCGCGCACGAATCGGGCATCCACCAGGACGGCGTCATCAAGAACCCGCTGACCTACGAGATCATGACCCCGCAGTCGGTCGGCCTGTCCGGCAGCCAGCTGACGATCGGCAAGCTGTCCGGCCGGCGCGGGCTGCAGGGCAAGCTCCACGAGCTCGGCTACGAGTTCGAGGGCGACGCGCTCGACGAGATCTACCGCGAGGCGGTGGCGCTCGCCGACGCCAAGAAGGAGGTCACCGACGCCGACCTCCATCGCCCTGGTCGAGCAGCGCTCATCCGAGGTGCCGGCTTCGGTCGAGCTCGTCGGCTGGAGCGTGACCTCGTCGCACGGCGGCAACGCCACGGGCTCGGTCACGCTCACGATCGCTGGCGAGGAACGGACGGCCGAGGCGACCGGCAACGGGCCGGTGGACGCGCTGTTCGACGCGGTGGACGAGGCGCTCCAGCCCGTCCTCGGCTGGCACCCGACGCTGACCGAGTACGAGATCAAGGCGGTGTCCGCCGGCGAGGATGCGCAGGGCCAGGTGCTGGTCCGCTGCCGCCGCTCGTCGGACGAGGGCCCCGGCGCGCTGATCGTGACCGGCCACGGGCTATCCACGAACATCATCGAGGCCTCGATCGAGGGCTACCTCGTCGCGGTCAACAAGCTGCACGGCGCCGAGATCAACGGCGTGTCGGTGGCGTTCGTGTCGCCGCGACAGGGCGAGTCGCTTCCGTGACGACGTACCGGGTCGCGACGATCCCGGGCGACGGGGTCGGGACCGGAGGTCGTTGCCGCTGCCCGGCGCGTCGTCGACGCCGCCGGGGCTCGGTTCGAGTTCGCGGTCGACTGGTCGGAGCTGGTGGTCGGTGGCGCCGCGATCGACGCGTACGGCGTGGCGATCCGCGACGAGGACGTCGAGGCGTGCCGTGCCGCCGATGCCGTGCTGCTCGGTGCGGTCGGCGGCCCGAAGTGGTCGGACCCGAGCGCGCCGGTCCGGCCGGAGCAGGCGTTGTTCGCGCTGCGCGGCGGGCTCGGCCTGTTCGCCAACCTGCGACCGATCTCGGTCCAGCCGACGCTCGTCGCCTCGTCGCCGCTGCGGCCGGAGCTGCTCGACGGCGTCGACATGGTCATCGTCCGCGAGCTGACCGGTGGCATCTACTTCGGAGAGCGCCAGGAGGCCGCCACGGAGCCCGGCGCGAGGAGCGCCCTCGACACGCTGCCCTACGCCGAGCACGAGATCGCGCGGATCGTCCGGCTCGGGTTCGAGCTGGCGCGAAGCCGGCGCGGGATCCTGACCTCGGTCGACAAGGCCAACGTCATCGCGACGTCGCGGCTGTGGCGCCGGATCGCCGATGAGCTGGCCGCCGAATACCCCGACGTCCGGCTCAATCACCAGCTCGTCGATTCGTGCGCGATGCTGCTCATCCGACGACCGGCCGACTTCGACGTCATCGTCACCGAGAACCTGTTCGGCGACATCCTGTCGGACGAGGCGGCGGTCCTTGCCGGGAGCCTCGGCGTGCTGCCGTCGGCGTCGCTCGGGGAGCGCCGGACCGACCATGGGCAGTTCGGCCTGTACGAGCCGATCCACGGCTCGGCGCCCGACATCGCCGGACGCGACATCGCGAACCCGATCGGCACGATCCTGTCGGCGGCGATGATGCTGCGGACGTCGCTCGGTCAGGCGTCGGCCGCGGCCGCCATCGAGGCGGCCGTCGGCAAGGCACTGGCCCAAGGCTGGCGGACCGGCAGACCTTGCTGATGCGTCCGATCCCACCGACGGGCTCGTCGTGGTCGGCACGACCGCCTTCGCGACCGCGGTCATCGACGCGCTCGAGGCGGCGGCGGGAGTGGCGCGCATGAGCGACGTGCCGGTCATCCTCTACGACACGACCCTGCGCGACGGCACCCAGGGCGAGAACATCACGCTGTCCCTCGCGGACAAGCTGCGCGTCGCACGCATGCTCGACGAATACGGGATGCCGTTCGTCGAGGGCGGCTGGCCGGGCTCGAACCCCAAGGACATCGAGTTCTTCGCAGCGGCCCGGACGATGCGCTGGGAACGCGCGCGACTTGCCGCGTTCGGGTCCACGCGCCACCGCGCCAACACCGCAGAGAACGACCCGAACCTGCGCGAGCTCGTCGCCGCCGAGACGCCGGTCGTCACGATCTTCGGCAAAAGCTGGCTGCTGCACGTGGTCGAGGTGCTGGGCGCCACGCCCGCCGAGAACCTCGACATGATCGCGGACTCGGTCGGCTTCGTCGTCGATCACGGACGCGAGGCCGTCTACGACGCGGAGCATTTCTTCGACGGCTACAAGGCGGACCGCGACTACGCGCTGTCGACCCTGCGGGCGGCGCGCCAGGCGGGGTCGCGGACGATCGTCCTGTGCGACACCAACGGCGGGACGATGACCAACGAGCTGGTCGAGATCATCGGCGACGTGCGGGCGACCCTCGAAGCCGACCCGGGACGCGCCGGTCGTCACCTGGGGCATCCACACCCACAACGACGCCGAGCTCGCGGTGGCGAACTCCATGGCCGCCGTGGCGGCCGGGATCCGGCACGTCCAGGCGACGATCAACGGCTACGGCGAGCGCGCCGGCAACGCCAACATGGTCAGCATCCTGGCCAACCTCGCGCTCAAGACCGCCAACGTCCTCGTTCCGGCCGGCGGCGGCGACCTGGCCAGCCTGACCGAGCTCTCGCGGTCGGTCGCGGAGATCGCCAACATCAGCCCGAACGACTACCAGCCATACGTCGGCAGATCGGCATTCGCGCACAAGGGCGGGGTCCACGGTGCCGCCGTGGCCAAGGTCGAGCGGAGCTACCAGCACGTCGATCCGGCGGCGGTCGGCAACGAGGGACGGCTCGTCGTGTCAGAGCTCGGCGGCCGGGCCAACATCTCGATCCGGGCCGAGCAGCTCGGGCAGAGCCTCGAGGGCGTCGTCGATCCGCGCGAGCTGTCGCAGCTGATCAAGCAGCTCGAGGCCGACGGACTCGCGTTCGAGGGCGCGGAGGCCAGCTTCGAGCTCCTCATCCGGCGCCACGCCGCGGACTATGTCGCGCCATTCCGGATCGTCGACTACACGTGCCTCGTCGAGCAGCGCGACGGGCGCGAGATGCTGGCCGAGGCGACCGTCAAGGTCGAGGTCGCCGGCGAGGTCCTCCACACCGCTGCCGACGGGAACGGACCGGTCAATGCGCTCGACGCGGCACTGCGCAAGGCGCTCGGCGCGTTCTACCCGGGGATCGAGGAGGTCCACCTCGTGCGACTACAAGGTGCGCATCCTCGACGGCGGCGCGGCGACCGCGGCCCGGACCCGGGTCGTCATCGATTCGATGGACGGCGCGCGGACCTGGTCGACGATGGGCAGCGACACCAACATCATCGCGGCGTCCGCCTCGGCGCTGGCCGACTCGCTCGAATACGGCATCTGGAAGTCCGGCTCCGAGCTCCGGCGCCGGGACGAACGGCATTTCACGACCGCCCCGGCCCGCGACGCTACCGCGGCGGGCCCGACTTCGACCCACGGCGCGACCGCGACCCCACGGAGGTGACCCGATGAGCGACTCGAACGCGACGCCAGGCACGGATGGGGCGGCCCTCCACCTCGCGCGCTGGACCGCATCGTCGGGCAGCAACGTGCAGAGCCGCGGGGCCGTGGTCATCGCCTCGGGCGACCATGTGTGGCGCGCGTCCGAGACCGGCAACGGCGCGATCGATGCCCTGTATCGCGCGGTGGACAAGGCACTGGCGGGAGTCCTGACCGGCCATCCGCGGCTGCTCGCATACGACATCCACGCGCTGGGGGAGGGGACGGACACGATCGGAGCGGTGACGGTCCGGATCGCCCCGCCCGACATCGGCGGCGAGCGCGGCAGCGGCGAGTACACCGGCGTGGCCCGCAGCTCGAACATCATCGCGGCCTCGATCGAGGCGTACATCTCGGCGATCAACACGTTGCTCGCCGAGGCCCACTGGGAGGGAGCGACCGAGGCCGCCGGCAACCGGCGGGGCGTGGCGGTGTCGGCCGGCGCCGCGCGCGAGCAACGCGCCGATCTCGACGAGGAGAAGGTCCCGCAGGACACGACGGCCTGGTTCGAGCGGTAGGGGAGCGGGGGCCGGGCGGCGGCATCCTTGAGCTGCGCGGTCGCCGGACACCCACGGCGCGCCGCTAGACTCCGGCCACGATGACCATCGACCTCCCCATCGCCTACGCCGGCGAGCCCGGCGCCTTTGCCGAGGACGCGGTGATCGCGGCGTTCGGTGACGTCGAGCGTGTCCCCCTGGGGAGCTTTCGCGAGGTCTTCGAGGCGGTCGCGGCCGGCGAGGCCACCGCCGGCGTCGTCCCGATCGAGAACGTCATCAACGGCACGGTTCGCGAGAACTACGACCTGCTCCTCGAGCACGACCTCGAGATCCGCGGCGAGGTCGTCGTCCCTGTCAGCCTCTGTCTCGCCGCGCTGCCCGGCCAGTCGATCGACGACATCGCGCGTGTCTACTCACACATCCAGGCGCTTGGCCAGGCGGAGATGTTCCTGCGCCGCCGCCCGTGGCAGCTGCTCACGACCTACAACACCGCCGGTGCAGGCAAGGCCATCGCCGACAACGGCGAGCGCGGCGCGGCGGCCGTCCTGTCGCCGAGGGCCGCCGGCCTCTTCGGGCTTGAGATCCTGGCCGACGAGATCGGCGACCTGCCGGGCAACCGGACGCGGTTCCTTGTCCTGGCACGGCCGGATGCCGGCCCGCTCGCGCTCCTGGCCGACGGCCATCGGCGGCGGACCACCCTCGTCGTCGCGGTCCGGAACGAGCCCGGGACCCTGCTCGCCGTCCTGCGGGTCTTCGCGGACCACGCCCTGAACATGCACAAGCTCGAGTCGCGCCCGAGCCGCGAGCGCGCCTGGGAGTACGTCTTCTGGATCGACCTCGACGCCGACACCGCGGACCCGGCGACCGCGGCCGCGTTCGAGGAGCTCCGCGCGGTGACGACGACGACGCGCGTCCTCGGCAGCTACCCGGCGGCGCCGGCTTCCTGATCGGCGCCCCGCGCCCTCCGCAGCTCATCGCGGATCTCGGTCAGCAGGACCTCCTCCGGCGACGGCCCGGGAGGTGGCGCCTCCTTGATGAAGATCTTGCTGATGATGTAGACGACCAGCATCACCACGACGAAGACGATCAGCGCGTTGAGGAAGAGCCCCCAACCGATCGCGACCTCCTCGCCCTTGGCGTTCGTCCCGAGCACCGTCTTGATCGACGCGAAGTCGACGCTGCCCAGGACCCAGCCGATCGGCGGCATGATGATCGCGTTGACCAGCGTCGTGACGACCGACCCGAGCGAGACGCCGATGATCACGCCGATCGCCAGCGCGAGCGCGTTCGACTTGGTCAGGAAAGCCCAGAAACCACCCATCGCCGGATGCCCTCCTCCGGATGACTGTCCCGTGTCGGAAGGCGCCGATGATACGCTTGCCCACCGCCCGAAACGACCCACGACGACCCGACGGCAGCCCACCGGAGGACCGATGGACCAGGCGTTCCACGACGAGATGGCGACCGGCTACGCGCTCACCGAACCGGGCCTCGTGATCGGCAGCCCGATGCTCGGGCCGGACCTCGCGAACGACGCGCGCATCCAGGTCGCGCTCAGCATGATGAACCGCCACGGGCTGATCGCCGGGGCCACCGGCACCGGCAAGACCAAGACCCTCCAGCTCCTCGCCGGCCAGCTGTCGAAGGCGGGCGTGCCGGTCTTCGTGGCCGACATCAAGGGCGACCTGACCGGGATGGCCGCGCCGGGCGATGCCACCAACCCCAAGGTCGTCGACCGCCTGACGTCGCTCGGCTGGACGTTCGAGCCGTCGGGCCATCCGGTCGAATACCTGTCACTTTCGGGCAAGCTCGGAGCGCAGGTCCGGGCCACGACCCATTCGTTCGGGCCGCTGCTGCTCGGCAGGGTGCTGGGGCTCAACGACACCCAGACCTCGATCCTGTCGTTGATCTTCAAGTACTGCGACGACAACCAGCTTCCCCTGCTGGATCTCAAGGACCTCGCCGCCACGCTCAAGTACCTCGCCTCGGACGAGGGCAAGCCCGTCCTCGCCGACTACGGCGGGATGTCGGGCGCGTCGGTCGGCGTTCTCCTGCGCTCGATCGTCGTGCTGGAGCAGTCGGGTGCCGACGTCTTCTTCGGCGAGCCCGAGTTCGACGTCATGGACCTCCTCCGCTCGACGCCGGAAGGCGAAGGCATCGTCAGCATCCTCGAGCTGTCGGACGTCATGGACCAGCCCAGCCTGTTCTCGACATTCATGCTCTGGATGCTCGCCCGGCTGTACGAGACGCTGCCCGAGGTCGGCGACCTGCCCAAGCCGAAGCTGTGCTTCTTCTTCGACGAGGCACACCTGCTGTTCGACAACGCCTCGCCGGCGTTGCTCGCCGAGATCGAGCGCACCGCACGCCTCATCCGCTCGAAAGGGGTCGGCGTCTACTTCGTGACCCAGGCGCCGACCGACGTGCCGTCGTCCGTTCTCGCCCAGCTCGGCAACCGCGTCCAGCACGCTTTGCGCGCCTTCACGCCTGACGACGCCGATGCGCTGCGCAAGACCGCCCGGACGTTCCCGACGACCACCTTCTACGACGTCGAGAAGACGATCACGTCGCTGGGGACCGGCGAGGCCCTGGTCACCGTCCTGTCACCGCGCGGCGTCCCGACGCCGCTCGCGGCGACCCGGCTGCTGCCGCCGGATTCGTCGATGACGCCGCTCGACGCCGTCCAGTTCGCCGGCCGCATCGCGACCAGCCCGTTCGCGGCGAAGTACGGCACGGCCATCGACCGCGACAGTGCGTACGAGCTGATCAACGCCAAGATCGCGGCCTCGCGCGCGGCCGCGGCCCAGGCCGCCACTGACGCCGCGGTCGCGGCCGGTGTCCCGCCGACCACCGCGACCGGGCTGAACACCATGACGCCGGCGCAGCAGCAGGCCGAGATCAAGCGCCAGGCCAAGGAGATGGTCGCGGCCCAGAAGGCGGCCGAGCGCGAGCGGAAGGCGCAGGAGAAGGCTGCCGCCGACGCCCGCAAGGCCGAGCAGCGGACGATCAACACGGCGATCCGGACCGGCGGCCAGGTCGTGTCGTCGAAGCTGGGCCAGGACGTCATCCGGGGCGTGTTCGGGACGCTGTTCGGCCCCAAGCGCTGATCCTGGCGGCGTGACCACCGGGGAGACGGCGAGCGGCGTGCGGACATGGCTCGACCCGGGCTGGCGGGCGGAGGCGCTCGCGTGGGTCGAGGCGACGCTCGCGGGGTTGGGGCGTTCGGTGGTCGGGGAGGTCGAGCATCCGCACATCCGGCCGTGGTCCACGGCGATGCGCGTGCCGACGAGTGGCGGCGTCATCTGGTTCAAGGCGAGCGGGCCGGGGCCGGCGCACGAGGGGCCACTGTTGGAGGTCTTCCGGGTCTTCGGGGTCGCGCATGTCCTGCTGCCGCTGGCCGTGCATCCCGGAACGGCCATGGATCCTGTTCGAGGACGGCGGTTCGACGATGCGTGCGACGCGGCCGGACGGGACCGGCGACCACGACCTGGTCGCCTGGGAGCGGATCCTGGCCGAGTACGCCTCCCTCCAGCGTTCGGTCGAGGGCGAGGCGGCGGTCGCGGCGATGCTCGCCGCGGGGACGCCGGACGGGCGCCCGGAGCGACTCCCCGACGAGCTCGAGCGGCTGCTCGGGGCAGAGCAGTGGTGGGCACTGGTCCTCCCCGAGGAACGTGAAGCGGCCGGTGCCGCGCGGACCCGGCTCGGCGCGTCCGTCGGGGCGATCAGTGCAGCGGCGAGCGATCTGGCGAGCGCCGGGGTCGCGGCTTCGATCCAGCACGACGACCTCCACGGCAACAACATCCTCGTCGGCCCTGCCGGCGATCGCATCTTCGATTGGGGCGACGCCGTGGTCGCGCACCCGTTCGGGACCCTGACCACGACCTTCAACTCGATCGCCAACAAGACCGGTCGCGACCTGGGTGATAAGGCGTTCGTCCGACTTCGTGACGTCTATCTCGAAGCTTGGACCGACGTGGTGCCGCAGCCCGTCCTCGCGCAGATCTCCGCCCTGGCGCGCGACCTCGCGTGCATCGGCAAGGCCCTCGCCTGGGAGCGTGCGTTCATCGGCCTCGAACCAGACGAGATGGGCGGGTTCGGCGACTCGGTCGCAGGCTGGTTGGTGGAGCTGGCGGACCGGCTCGATGGTCCCGGCTGGGCCGGCCGCCTCGGCTGAGCGCAGCTCCTACTCGATGACGAGATCCGCCGGCAGGTCCGCGGGCTCCGGGTAGGCCGGCTTGAGGCCTGCCAGGACGTCGGCCAGGATCGTCGACACCGCCAGGTTGCGGAACCAGTTGCGGTTGGCGGGGATGACGTACCACGGCGCCCAGGCGGTCGAGCGTCTTGGTCAACGCGTCGTTGAACGCGGCCTGGTAGCTGTCCCACAGCTTCCGCTCGGCGAGGTCCCCGAGCTTGAACTTCCACCGCTTCGCCGGGTCGTCGTAGCGGTCCTGGATCCGCCGGCGCTGCTCGTCGCGGTCGATGTTGAGGAAGAACTTGACGATGGTCGTGCCGTTCTCGGCGAGCATTCGCTCGAAATCGTTGATCTGGTCGTAGCGCTTCGACCAGACGCTGCGCGGGACGAGGTCGTGGACCCGGACCACCAGCACATCCTCGTAATGGGAGCGGTTGAAGATGGCGATCTCGCCCTTGGCCGGGGTCCGCTGGTGGACGCGCCACAGGTAGTCGTGTGCCAGCTCCACGGCGCTGGGCACTTTGAACGAGGTCACCGGGCAGCCCTGCGGGTCGAACGCGTCCATGACCTTGGCGATGGTGCCGTCCTTGCCGGCAGCGTCGATGCCCTGGAGGACGATGAGGACCGGGTGCTTCTGCTCCGCCCAGATCCGATCCTGGAGGTCGCGCAGCCGCTCCATCTGGCGGGCCGTTCGCGCCACCGATGGCCCTTTGTCGTGGCCGAACGTCGCGTTCGGATCGAGCTTTGCGAGCTGGATGCGGCTACCAGGCTTGACGCGCAGGGCGTCGCGCAGGGCGGGCTGTCGGGGCATCGTCTCCCTCCTCGGCGGCGTGGGTGGCGGCGTGGCCGGGACGTCGTTGTACGATGCAACGTACCCCACAGGAGTCCCGCCCGATGACCGTCGCCGCCGGCACAAAGCCCCATCCGATCTTCCTCGCCGGCCGCTGGGTCGAGTCGCCCGACGTCCTGGTGGTCGACAACCCGGCGGACCCGTCGACGCCGGCGGGGACGACCTACACCGCGACCGAGGAGCAGTACGAGGAAGCAGTCCAGGCTGCCGTCGCCGCCTTCGAGGTCACGCGCGTGCTGCCCGCCTACGAGCGGGGCCGGATCCTGCGCGACATCAGCGCGGGGCTGCGCGGGCGGCGCGAGGAGATCGGCCGGCTCATCGCCCTCGAGGCCGGCAAGCCGATCCGCGACGCTCTCGTCGAGGTGGACCGCGCGGTCCTGACCTTCCGGCTCGGCGCCGAGGAGGCGGAGCGGATGACCGGCGAGGTCATCCCGCTCGATCTCATGCCGTCGTCGAAGGATCGGGTCGGCATCACGCGGCGATTCCCGATCGGGCCCATCGCCGGGATCAGCCCGTTCAACTTTCCGCTCAACCTGGCGGCGCACAAGATCGCTCCGGCGATCGCATCGGGAAACCCGATCGTGCTCAAGCCGCCATCCAAGGACCCGCTCACGATGCTGGCCGTGGCCGAGATCATCGAGGCGGCCGGGGCGCCGGCGGGCTCGGTCTCGATCCTGCCGATGACCCGGGAGCTGGGTGACCGGATGGTCGCCGACGAGCGCTTCAAGCTCCTGACCTTCACCGGGTCGCCGTCGGTCGGCTGGCGGATGAAGGAGCGCGCCGGCAAGAAGCGGGTCGTGCTCGAGCTCGGCGGCAACGCGGGCGTCATCGTCGACAAGACCGCCGATCTCGACTGGGCGGTCAAGCGCTGCCTCGTCGGGGCGTTCACCTATGCCGGCCAGGTGTGCATCAGCGTCCAGCGGATGTTCATCCACGAGGAGATCTGGGACGCGTTCATGGACCGCTTCGTCGAAGGCGCCCGGGCGCTCAAGCTCGGCGACCCGCTCGACCCGACGACGGACCTCGGCCCGATGGTCGACTCCACGGCGGCCGGCCGGACGCAGCGCTGGGTAGACGAGGCTCTCGCGCTCGGTGGCAAGGCGTTGCTCGGCGGTAAGGCCGATGGCACGTTCTTCCCGCCGACGATCCTGACCGACGTGCCGGTGAGCGCCCAGGTCTGCTCCAACGAGGCGTTCGCGCCGCTCGTCGTCGCTTTCCCGTTCCACGACCTCGATGAGGCCATCGCGGCCGTCAACGACTCGATGTTCGGGCTCCAGACGGGCGTCTTCACGAACGACCTGGCCGGCGCGTGGCGGGCATTCAGCGAGCTCGAGGTCGGCGGCGTCATCGTCAACGACGTGCCGACCTACCGGATCGACAACATGCCGTACGGCGGCGTCAAGGACTCCGGCCTCGGGCGCGAGGGCCTGCGCTACGCGATGGACGACATGACCGAGATACGGATCATGGTGCTCGCCCAGCCGTCGTAGGCAGGACCACCGCGTCCCGGAGTTCGCGACGCGGCCCGCGGGCAGCCCGTCTCGTGCCGCATCCTTGGGCGCGATGGACCTGACGCTGACGCCCGCCCAGACCGAGCTCCAGGCGCGCGCCCGGGCGTTCGTGCGCGACGTGCTCCAGCCGAGGGAGGTCGAGTTCGAACGGGCCGGCGGGCACGTGCCGCGCGACTGGGGAAACCCGATCCGGGCGGCGGCTCGTGAAGCGCGGCTGCACGGCGGCCCGCTGCCGGTGGCGGTCGGCGGTCAGGGCTGGTCGGTCGTCGAGCAGGTGCTCGTCCACGAGCAGTTCGGGCAGGCGACGGGTGGCCTGTGGTCGTACGTCCCGGGCGCATACAACGTCCTGGTCCACGCCGACGCCGAGCAGCGCCGGCGCTACCTCGACCCGTCGTTGCGGGGCGAGCGCTCGGGAAGCTACGCCATCACCGAGGATGGCGCCGGCTCCGACGCCCGAACGCTGCGGGCGACGGCCGTCCGTGACGGCGCGACCGGTGAGTACGTCCTCAACGGCGAGAAGTGGTTCGTGACCGGCCCCGACGACACCGACTTCATGATCTTCCACTGCTCGGTCGTCGAGGGCGACCGGCACCTGCCGACACTCTTCCTGGTCGACTACGACACGCCCGGCGTGGTCATGCGCCACGATCCGGACTACACCCACACGTTCGCCGACCGGCATCCGCAGTTCGTCCTGACTGACGTGCGGGTCCCGGCGTCGGCCGTGCTGGGTGGGGTCGGGCGAGCGGACGAGCTGACGAACGAGTGGTTCGTCGAGGAGCGGATCCATATCGCGGCGCGGTGCTCGGGCGCGATGGAGCGGCTGCTCGGCCTGGCCGTCGACTGGGCCACCGAGCGGACGGCGTTCGGTGAGCGGATCTACGACTTCCAGGGCGTCAGCTTTCCCCTGGCCGATTCTGCCGCCGACGCGTCGGCGGCGCGCCTGCTCGCGCGCGAATGCGCCTGGCTGGCCGACAGCGGCGCCGACGCCAAGGTCGTCCACGCCAAGGCATCGCTCGCCAAGCTGTTCGCGTCCGAGGCGGCATGGCGCTGCGCGGACCGGGTCGTCCAGGTCTACGGCGGCCGAGGCTACATGCGCGAGTTCGCGGCCGAGCGGTTCCTGCGCGAGCTGCGGGTGGACCGCATCTGGGAGGGGACGTCGGAGATCCAGCGACTGATCATCGCCCGCGCTCTCGAGAAGCGGGGCGTCGGCCGGGTGGTCGGATGACCGCGGAGGCCAGCTCAGGCGTCATCGACCTGCGGCCGCTGTTCGCGCCCACGAGCATCGCGGTCGTCGGGGCCTCGCCACGCTCGTGGATCGCGGAGACGGTCCGCGACAACCTGCGGGTGATGGGCAGCGCGACCCGCTGCCACTTCGTCAACCCGAAGTACGAGGAGCTACACGGCCAGCCCTGCTATCCGTCGTTGGAGGCGCTCCCCGAGACACCGGACATCGCGGTCGTGGCGCTCAACCCGTTGCGTGCCGCATCCGTCACGCAGGCCGCCGCCGACGCCGGCGTCCCCGCGGTCGTCATCCCCGGTGGCGGCGTGGTCGAAGGCGGCGACGCGGCCGCCGCGATGCAGCTCGAGGTCGCTGCCATCGCCCGCGAACACGGGCTGGCGCTGCTCGGGCCCAACTGCATGGGGGTCATCGACCTCGTCAGCAACAGCGCGACGTATATCGGCGACGTGTCGCCGTACCTGCCGCGTGGTGGCGTCGCCGGGATCGCCCAGTCGGGCTCGGTCAGCGACGCGTTCGTCCATTCGGGGAACCGGGTCGGGTTCTCGCGGATCATCAGCTGCGGCTCGGAGGTGGTGCTCGACGTCTGCGACTACCTCGCCTACTGCCTTGACGACCCCGAGACGAGCTCGGTCATCCTGTTCCTCGAGGGGTTCAAGCGGCCGGAGCGCTTCCTGGCGCTGGCCGATCGGGCGCTCGAGCTCGGCAAGCCGATCATGGCCGTCAAGGTCGGCCACAGCGACCAGGCGCAGGCGGCGGCCGTCGCCCACAGCGGATCGCTGGCCGGCGAGTCGCGCGTGACGGACGCCGCGCTCGAGGCCGCCGGAGTCATCCGCTGCCGCGACCTCGACGAGCTGCTCGAGGCGGCCGAGCTGGTCGAGGGCGTTCGCCGCACCGGCCGGCGCGTCGGCCGTGGACGCGCCGGGGTCGTGACGGTGTCGACCGGCGAGGCATCGCTCATCGCCGACCTGGTACCTGCGACCGGGCTCAGCCTGCCGGCGATCCCCGGCTCCGCCCGGGCCGCGATCCTCGAGGCGCTGCCGACGATGGGCTATATCGGCAACCCTCTCGACCCGTGGGGCGCCGCCGATGCGACCACGGCATACAGCGCAGCCTTCGAGGCGATGGCGGCATCGCGCGCCTACGACGTCCTCGTGCTCGTCCACGACTTCCCATACCGCTCGCTCCCGTCCGAGGTCAACACCGCGAACGAGGTCACGGCCGCGCTCCTCGCCGCGACCGCCGAGCGCCGGGAGATCCTGCCGGTCTACGTGTCCCTGACATCGGGCGAGCCGCCACCCGAGACGAAGGCGCTCCTCGACACCGCCGGCGGCGGGGCGCCGCTGTTGCGCGGGGCCGTCGCCGCGTTCCGCGCCATCGCCGAGGTCGCTGCCTGGGAGGGGCGGCATTCCCGTCGCGTGGACGACGGCCCGTGGCGTGACGGCTGGCCGGCCCTCGCCGCGGACCGCACCTCGTACGGCGGCGAGACCACGGCCACGGCCACGGCCATGCCGCCCACCGGTCGCCCCCGTTCGCCGGTCGCGCTGTCCGAGCCCGAGAGCCTGGCGTTCATCGGCCGGACCGGGATCGCGGTCAGTGCGGTCGTCGCCGTGCCCGACGCGGCCGCCGCCGTCCGTGAGGCGCGTTCGATCGCGGTGCCGGTCGCTCTGAAGCTCGATGCGGTCGGATTGGCTCACAAGAGCGATGTCGGCGGCGTGGCGCTCGGCCTGCGCGGCGATGACGCGGTCTACGGCGCAGCATTGACGCTGCTCGAGATCGGCCGGCGCCGCGGCCTCACCGTTCGGGGCCTGCTGATATCGGCGATGGCGCCGCACGGGGTCGAGCTCATCCTCGGTTACCGGCGCGATCCGCAATTCGGGCCGACCGTCTTGGTGGGGTTCGGCGGGATCCTGACCGAGGTGCTCGACGACGTCGCCGTCCGGCTGGCGCCGCTCGATCACGCGGCGGCTGACGCGATGCTCGACGACCTGCGCGGCAGCCCGATCCTCGGTGCGTTGCGAGGCCGCCCGGCGGTCGACCGGGGTACGGTGGCCGAGATGCTGGTCACGCTGAGCCGCCTCGGCGTCGATCGACCCGACGTGCTCGAGGTGGACCTCAACCCGGTCATCGCGTCGGCCGATGGGGCGATCGCGGTCGACGCGTTGGTGGTGCTGGAGGCTGGGGACTCGTGATCGATCCGAGCGAGCCCGTCCTGCTGAACGAACGGACATCGTGGGGCGTCCGCCTGAGGCTGAACCGGCCCGCCAAGCTCAACGCCCTATCCGGCGAGCTGGTCCGGGCCCTGGTCACCGCCATCGACGACGCGACCGCTGAGGACACCGTCCGGGTGATCGTGCTCGAGGGAGCCGGCCGCGCGTTCTCGTCGGGCTACGACCTGACCGAGGAGGCCGAGGGCGGAACACTCGGCCCGGTCGGCTGGCGCGAGCTGCTGGCAGCCGACGTGGCGGCCACGCTGCACGTCCTCGACTGTCCCAAGCCGGTCATCGCCCAGGTCCACGGTTACGCGCTTGCGGGCGGCCTCGAGCTCGCGATGGCGTGTGACCTGATCGTTGCGGCCGAGGGCACGAAGCTCGGCGAGCCGGAGATCCGTTACGGCTCCGCACCGGTCACTCTCTTGATGCCGTACCTGATCGGCCAGAAGAAGACCCGCGAGCTGCTGTTCACCGGCGACCTGATCGACGCTGCCGAGGCGGAGCGGATCGGGCTGGTCAATCGGGTCGTGCCGGCCGATCGCCTGGCGGCCGAGGTCGACGCCCTGGCCGACCGCATGGCACGGACGCCGCCCGAGGTCATCGGCCCGACCAAGGCCATGCTCAACCGGGCGATGGACGCCGCCGGCTTCCGACTGGCGGTCGAGGCAGCCCTCGATCTCGGGGCGATCGTCAACGCGGCGGATACGCCCGAACAGCGCGAATGGGACGAGATCGTCCGGCGCGACGGCCTCAAGGCTGCGCTTGCCTGGCGCGACCGGCGCTACGACGAGCGGCTCGGTGGGCCGAGCCCCACGACAGGACCCGAGGATCGGCGACGACACGACGGGTGACCTGGAACCGCGGGGGCCACATCTGGACAGGGGCGATGGCCTCCGCTACCGTCGCCCGCGTGCCCTGCCCCGTCACCGATGTCTGACGCCGATATCCGGCCGACGATGACGCCGCACACCCTCCACGTCGCGATCGCCACCGACCGGCCGATGGTCCGCTGGCAGGCTCGCTGCGTCGAGTCCATCGCCGCGGTTCCGGGGGTCTCCATCGATCGATGGCTCCAGGCTCCCGAGGTCCGGGCTGATGATGCCGGCCGACGGGATGCCGGCGCCCTGATGACGGAGGATGTGCCGGACATCCTGTTCGACCTTCAGGAGAGGGATACCACCTCACCGAACGAAGGGCCGTCAGTGCCGAACCAGCACATCGACATCCTCCTCGACCTGACGGCCGATGGGATCGCTCCGACGGTGCCCGCCGCGGAGGTCTGGCACTACGCCTATGGACGCGACCTCGGTCGCGACCCGGCTCGCGCCGCCCTGATCGGGTACTTGCGCAGCCCTGGTGTCGTCCGGGTCGTGCTCGTCAGCGATCCGAGCGGGACGATCGTCCGCGAGGGCTGGCTCCAAGCGGTTTCGTGGTGGACCGGCAAGCCGCTCGAGCGCCTGCTGACCGATCCCGCGGACTGGCCGGCGATCGCCGTACGGCAAAGGCTGGCTGGGACTGGATCCCGAGACTTGCCGGCGCAGGACGCCGACTCGCTGCCGAGCGCCGATCGCGACAGGGGCGATCCTCCATACCGGCGATGCCCGACCGTGCCCTGGAGGTCGCGGCACTCGGCCGCCGGGTGCGTGGCTTCGTCGACGTCCTGGGCCGTCATCCGGACTGGAACATCGGGATCATCGATGCCCCGATCGATCAGGTGTCGAGCCTCGCCGCGCCATCCGTGACCTGGCTCCCCCTTCGACGGGACCGGTTCGCCGCCGACCCGTTCGGGATCGAGCGCGACGGAGTCCTCCACGTCTTCTTCGAGGACTTCGATCAATCGACGGCTCGAGGGGCCATCGCCCACCTGACAGTCGCCCCCGACGGGACCGTCTCCACACCGGAGGTCGTCCTGGATCCCGGCGTCCACGCCTCGTATCCCTACCTGATCGAGCACGACGGTAGCGTCTTCATGCTCCCGGAGACGTCGGGCGCGCACGAGCTGATGCTCTATGAGGCTGTCGATTTTCCTCTCCGCTGGCGGCGGGCGGTGACGCTCCTGGCGGGGGTTCCGGCCGCCGATGCGACGATCGTCGAGTTCGAAGGCCGCTGGTGGATGTTCGCGACGCGCACGGATCGCGGCGCCAACCAGAATCTGTTCGTCTGGTTTGCCTCGTCGCCGTTCGGACCGTGGACGCCGCACGCCCTCAATCCGGTCAAGACGGATGCCCGGTCAGCGCGACCGGCTGGAACGCCGTACGTCTCGGGCGGGCGGCTGCATCGGCCGAGCCAGGACAACGGCCGATACTACGGTGGTCGCATCGTCGTCAACGTGGTGGAGGACCTGACGCCGGCAACGTTCGTCGAACGGAGCATCGGTTTCGTCCAGCCCTGGCCTGGTTCTCCCTACCCGGATGGACTGCACACGCTGTCAGCCGTCGGTGCTCGCACGCTGATCGACGGGAACCGTCGCCACCTCGTCAGCGGCGCTCTCCGCTTGAATCTGGCCAGCAAGCTGCCTCGGCGAGTCTCATAGGCGACCATCGCGTCGGTGTCATGAGATCGATCCGGAGTCGGACTCCAGGCTCCCCAATCGATCGAGCAGCTCCCCGGCGACGGCTCGGTAATCCCCGGCGACCGCACTCGACGGAGCGTAGGTCGTGATGGGGAGCCGAAGCCCCGGTGCCTCCGCGATCTGGATCGAAATCACGGACCGACTCCTTGAGCACTACGTCCCCGAACCGGTCTCGAAGTCGAGCGATGACCTCGCGCGCATGGAGGGAGGGCGTGACCCGACAGGCGACGATCCCGAGCAATCCGACGCGTGGGTTGACGTGCTGCCGAGCGCGATCGATCGACGCCACAACGCTGGCCACGCCCGGCAGGCTGAGCGCGTGTGGCTCGACGGGCACGATGACCCGGTCGCTCGCCACCAGGGGTGCGAGCGACAGATAGCCGAGAGCCGGTGGGGTGTCGACCAGGACGACGTCCCAATCGCGAGGCAGTCGAACGAATGCCCGGATGATGGCCAGGCCGGTTTCGTTGTGACTGTCCTCGCCGGATGGCACGAGGCTCGGACTGGCCGATACCAGGTGGATACCCGGCGTCGTCGAGGCCACGACGAGGTCCGAGATGCGGACGGCCCCGGTCGAAAATTCGACGAGCCCGGCTCGCCGTCTCGACGCCGCCGAGCCATTCGGTCGCAGAGCCCTGCGGGTCGAGGTCGACCACGAGCACGCGCAAGCCGCGTTCGGCGAACGCAGCGGCCAGGCTGACCGTCGTCGTCGTCTTCCCGCTGCCGCCCTTGTTGTTGGTGACCGTGATCACCCGCACCTAGCGATCGCCTTCCACTCGCCGGACGAGCGCATCGAAGAAATCGTCGGCGACGGCAGCCGCGCCGGGTGGGGTGCGCAGGAGTGATTCGGGGGCGGTGTCGATGGGCCGCCTGCGACCGCGGCCTGCCGGGGCTTCCACCCCGGTCGCGCTGGGGATGGGATCCGCGGACGACGCTGCGGGTTGGATCCCATCGAGGCGCGCCACGGACGCGCTGATCGCCTCCGAGACGGCCACCGGCGAGGGCCCGGCTGGTCGTGCGATCGCACCTCGCACGCCCTGCGGATGGTCGATCCCGGTGGAGGCGCCTTGCGCCGGTGTCTGCGTGGCGGTCACGGCGACCGCACGCTCTGTCGTGCTTGCCCGATACGCCGCCCGCTCGGCCTCCTCGAATGAGCTGAACTCCGGCTTCGGCGCTCTTCCGGGGTCGCGCTCGCCTCGCCCGAATACCTGCCGCACCGTACTGATGAGTCGACTGAACGCGCTGGATGGTGCATCGTCCGCTTCCGGCGACGGCGTGCCCGACCCCACCTCGCTCATCCGTGGTCGGGGCGGCAGTCGGCGATGACCACGGCAGCCGCGTACCCATCCTCGTGGGTCAGGCTGACGGCGAGATCCACGACGCCGGCGACGGCCGCCCGTTCAGCGGCTCGGCCATGGAGCATCAGCCGAACGGCGCCGGTCCGCATGCTCTCGACCTCGATGTCGCGCCATGGGATCCCGTCCGTTTCGACCAGCATCTTCAAGGCGGCCTCCTTCGCCGCGAACCGGGCAGCCAGCCGTTGCGGATCGATCCCATCGGCCGTTCGGCAGTCGCCCACCTCGTCTTCCGTGTAGATGCGCGCCAGATAGCGCTCCGCGAGTGGGCCTTGGAGCGTCTCTGTCACCTGGGCGACCGACACGAGGTCGAGCCCGACGTGGATCACCATCGCCCGATCGTTGGTGACGCTCGTATACCTGTCAAGTCATCTCAGGAAAGTGGCGTCTGCCACGCATCGTGGCGGGCGCGGAGAGCGGTGCACAGGGCACCACGACGGCTGGGTTTCCGACGATCCTGTCGTATGCTCTCGTCCTTCACGTGAGCGCCACAGGGGATGAGATGGGTCTGGATGATGGATCGAGCGTCAGAGAACGGATCCGACAGGTCATCCGTGAGCACGGCCACTTGTCGGTGGACGTGGCGACGCTCGACGATGACGCCGACCTCTACCAGGCCGGCATGACCTCCCACGCGAGCGTCAACGTGATGATCGCGCTCGAGGACAGCCTTCGACATCGAGTTCCTCGACTCGATGCTCAAGCGCAGCGTCTTCGAGAGCGTCGTCTCGATCGCGGCGCGCGCTGGCCGAGTTGCGAGGCGCCGCCGCATGAGCATCGCGCTCGACCGCGACCAGGCGTTTCTCGCAGCGATCCGGCGGATCGCCGACGAGGTCGCGGCGCCGAACGCCGACGACGTCGACCGCGAACGCCCGCTTCCCGGTCGAGACCGTCGACGCGCTGCCGGGCGGAGCAGGCGTTCTCGGCCTCGTCCCCGAGCGAGCTCGGCGGCGGCGGCGTCTCCTTCGAGGCGATCGCCGCGGCCTGCTTCGAGCTGGGCCGCCGCTGCGGCGCCAGCGCGATGGTCTTCGCGATGCACCAGATCCAGGTCGCCTGCATGGTCCGCCACCTCGAGGGCGCGCCCTGGTTCGAGGGCTACCTGCGCGAGGTCGTCGCGCGAGCAGCGGCTGGTCGCCTCGATCACCTCCGAGGTCGGCACCGGCGGCGACATGGGCAAGTCGGTCGCCGCCGTCTCAGCCCGGCGACGACGGCCTCGTCACGCTTCGAGAAGCAGGCGCCGACCGTCTCCTACGGCGCCCACGCCGACGACCTCCTGACCACGCTGCGCCGCGCTCCCGACGCCGAGCCCGGCGACCAGGTGCTGGTCCTGACCCGCCGCGACCAGATGGAGATGGAGCCGACAGGGCACCTGGGACCCGCTGGGGATGCGCGGCACCTGCTCGCCCGGCTTCGTCGTCCGCGCGAGTTCCCGGCCGAGCAGGTCCTGCCGACGCCGTTCTCGACGATCTCGACCGAGTCGATGATGCCGATCTCCCACATCCTCTGGTCGCACGTCTGGCTCGGCATCGCGACCGACGCCTTCGATCGCGCCCGCGCCTTCGTCCGGGCCGCGGCCAAGCGCAAGCCGGGCGAGCCGCTGCCGGCCGCGATCCGGCTCTCGGAGCTGATGAGCGAGCTCTCGCTGCTGCGCGCCGAGGTCTCCTGGCGCTGCGCGAGTTCTGCGAGGCGACCGCCGAGCGACCGCGCCAGAGCTCTCGGAGATGGCGACGATCCTGCGCTTCAACAACCTCAAGATCGCCGCCTCCGAGCAGGCGCCGCGCGTCTGCCAGGGCGCGATGGGCGTGTGCGGGATCGTCGGCTACAAGAACGACACGCCGTTCAGCGTCGGCCGCCACCTGCGCGACACGATGTCGGCCTGCCTGATGGTCGCCAACGAGCGCATCCACAAGACCAACGCCAGCCTGCTGCTGATCGCCAAGGACGTCTAGGCCGTGGCCGAGTTCCGACCCGGCGAGCCCGGAGCAGGCCGCGTTCCTCGACGAGCTGCTCGACGCCGGCCTGCTGATCGACAGCGGCGTGCCCGGCGTCTACGGCCGCGGCGATGTCTTCGAGCGGGTGCGCTCGGCCTTCGACGCCGCGGTCACCCGGGCGGCGGGCTCGGACGGCCCGAGCGACTGCGCTTCCCGCCGCTGCTGCCGCGCGCCAGATCGAGGAGATCGGCTACCTGAAGTCCTTCCCGCACCTGGCCGGCGCGATCTTCTCCTTCGAGGGCGACGAGGAGCAGGCGCGCGAGCAGGAGGAGCGGGCCAGCGCGCCACGAGGACTGGAGCGAGTTCCAGGCGATGACCGACCTCGTCCTGACCCCGGCCGCCTGCTACCCGGTCTATCCGGCGATCGCCGCGCGCGGCCCGCTGCCGCCGGGCGGCGTGACCGTCGACGCCGGCGGCGCCTACGTCTTCCGCCACGAGCCCTCCGGCGACCCGGCGCGGCTGCAGATGTTCCACCAGCGCGAGATCGTGCGGATCGGCGAGCCCGAGACCGTCGCCGACCTGGCGCGACCGCTGGCGCGACCGCGCGCTCGAGCTGCTGCGCTCGGCTCGGCCTCGACGCCGAATTCGACGTCGCCAGCGACCCCTTCTTCGGCCGCGGCGGCCGCCTGCTGGCCCGCAGCCAGCGGGAGCAGGAGCTGAAGTTCGAGATCCTCGTCCCGATCGCGGCGGGCCGGAGCCGACCGCGGTCGCCTCCTTCAACTACCACCAGGACCACTTCTCCGCGGCCTACGGGATCGAGATGGACGACGGTGGCGAGCGCCCACACCGCCTGCCTCGGCTTCGGCCTGGAGCGGATCACGCTGGCGCTGTTCCGCGCCCACGGCCTCGACCCGGACGCCTGGCCGGCCGCGGTGCGCGAGGAGCTGGGGCTCGATGAGCGCCGCGGCGCCGACCTGGTCAGCCTGTTCGGCCTCGACCCGGCGGCCTACCGCCCGCACGCGCTCCACACGGCGCGAGCGCAACTACGTGGAGACCAACTGCTACACCGACATCCTGATCGAGCTTCTCCACGCCCGCGGCGACGAGCCGCTGGCGATGATGGGCTGCGTGCTCGCGGATCGACTTCGAGGGCGACCAGTGGACGTTCTTCAAGCCGCGGCCCGGAGGACGTGGAGCGCCTCTACGGGATCGACATCCACGAGATGCAGCCCTACCGGCCGCGGCCGACCAGATCGCCGAGCAGATCGGCCGGGGCGGACGATGATCGTCGAGCTCGACTCCTGGTACCTGCCCGACACCGCCGCGACCAGCTACCGGACGGAGCACGTCAAGAGCTGCGTGATCGCCGAGGCGATCGACCCCGAGGGGGAGCGCCTGCGCTACTTCCACGGCGCCTGGCTACTTCGAGCTCGCGGGCGAGGACTACCGCGGCGTCTTCCGCTCGGGCAGGTCTCCGACGACGTCCTGCCGCCGTACACCGAGCTGGTGCGGCTCGACGCCGGGGCGCGGTGCGGGGCGCGGAGCTGCGCGCGGCCGCGCGCGGAGCTGCTCGCGAGCATCTCGCGCGGCCCGCCGGACAACCCCTTCGTGCGCTTCGGCGAGCAGCTCGGCCGCGAGCTGCCGCGCCTGCTCGAGGGCGACGCGGCCGGCTACCACGACTACGCCTTCGCGACGGTGCGGATGGTCGGCTCGGCCTTCGAGGCTGGCGCCTCCCACGTCGAGTGGGTGCTCGGCGAGCGAGGGGCTGCGGCCGCGGCCGCGATGGGCCGGATCGTCGAGGGCTGCAAGACGCTCTCCTTCAAGCTCGCGCGCCGGCGGGAGTTCGATCCCGGCCGGCGCGATGGCTGCCTGGCCGCCTGGACGAGGCGCTTCGCGAGCTCGACGATGCCCTCGCCTGACAGCATGGCGCCCGGCGCGCGCCCGTCGAGGCCGGGTCGAGGGCCACGACCGCTGCCGCTCGTCGACGGCTGGGAGGCCGCGTCCATGCGCGCCGGGCGCCGGCTCACGCCGGCGATCTCGACGACGTGGCTGGATCGCGGCGACCGTGCCCGGCACCGCGGCTGCGGCCCTGCGTGCCGCCGGGCTCGAAGCGGGCGACCTCGACGCCGAGGACTGGTGGTTTCGCACCTTCGAGGCCGCCCGGCCGCCGCCGGCGAGGAGGTCGTGCTGCGGCTCGACGGGATCGCCACCGTCGCCGAGGTCTTCCTCAACGGGCGCCTGCTCCTGCCGAGCGACTCGATGTTCCCGGCGCACGCGGTCGACGTCGGCGCACCTCGTGCCCGGCGACAACGAGCTGGCGATCCGCTGCCGGGCCCTGGCGCCGCTGCTGGCGGGGCAGCGCAGCCCGCGCGCCCGCTGGCGCACCAAGCTGGTCGCGGACGGCCTGCGCTTCTTCCGCACGATGCTGCTCGGCCGCACCCGGCTTCTCGCCCCGGCCCGCGGCGGTCGGTCCCTGGCGGCCGGTCTGGCTCGAGCGTCGCCGCCGCGTCGCGGTCGACGAGCTCAAGCTGCGCACCCGGCTCGACGGCGACGACGGCGTGCTCTCGGTCGGCGTCTGGCTCCGTGCGCTCGGCGGCGAGCGCCCGAGGGCGCTCGAGGTCGTGCTCGAGGCCCGGGCGATCCCACGCGGCGGCACGTGGATCGCTGGCGGTCGATCGAACCGGCGACCGGCTCGATCGTGGCGAGCGGAAGTCCGCGTTCCCCGGTCGCCCGCTGGTGGCCGCACACCCACGGCGAGCCGCCCTGCACGAGGTGCGCCTGCTGTCCGGGCGACGGACGCGGACGGTCGATGCCGGCCGGGTCGGCTTCCGCGAGCTCGCCGCCGGCGCCCGGGCCGGCCACGACGTCGAACGGCGACGGCCTCGACCTGCACGTCAACGGGTCCGGGTCTTCGCCCGCGGCGCCGTCTGGACGCCGGTCGACATCGTCGGCCTGGCGCCGCGACCGAGAGGCTCCGCGCGGCGCTGGAGCGGGTCCGCGACGCCGGCATGAACATGCTGCGGATCCCCGGCACCGGCGCCTACGAGAGGACGCCTTCCACGACCTCTGCGACGAGCTCGGCATCCTCGTCTGGCAGGACTTCATGTTCGCCAACCTCGACTACCCGGTCGCCGACGAGGGCTTCGGCCGCCTCGAGGCGCGAGGCCGACGCTGCTCGCCGATCGCCGGCCGGCCGAGCCTGGCCGTGCTCTGCGGCAACAGCGAGGTCGAGCAGCAGGTGGCGATGCTCGGGCTCGATCCCGAGCTCGGGCGCGGCGAGCTGTTCGGCGAGCTGCTCCCGGCGATCGCGCAGGCGGCCGGCGTCGACGCCATCTACGTGCCCTCGGCGCCGTGCGGCGGCGACGTGCCTTTTGTTCCCGACCGCGGCGTCGCCAACTACTACGGCGTCGGCGGCTACCGGCGCCCGCTCTCGGACGCCCGCCGGCGAGGTGCGCTTCGCCGCCGAGTGCCTGGCCTTCGCCAACGTCCCCGACGAGGCCGGGGTCGAGGCGATGCATCCCCGGGGCGCCGGCCGAGGTCGTCGTCCACCACCCGCGCTGGAAGGCCGGGGTGCCGCGCGACGCCGGCACCGGCTGGGACTTCGACGACGTCCGCGACCACTACCTCGGGCTCGTCTTCGGCGTCGACCCGGGCGGCTGCGGCGGTATGACCACGAGCGCTACCTGGAGCTCTCCCGCGCCGTCTCCGGCGAGGCGATGGCGGCGGTCTTCGGCGAGTGGCGGCGCGCCGGCTCGCCCTGCGGCGGCGGCCTGGTGCTGTGGCTGCGCGACCTCGTCCCCGGTGCCGGCTGGGGCGTCGTCGACCAGCGCGGCGGCCCGAAGGTCGCCTATCACCAGCTGCGCCGGGCGCTGGCCCCGACCGCGGTCTGGATGACCGACGAGGGCCTCGGCGGCGTGGGCGTCCACGTCGCCAACGACGGCCCGAGCCGCTCGCGGCGCGCCTTCGCGTCGGCCTCTACGCGGACTTCGAGATCCCGGTCGGCGGCGCAGCGAGGCGATCGAGCTGCCGCCCCACGGCGCGCTCGAGCGGAACCTCGAGGCGCTGCTCGGCCGCTTCGTCGACGCCTCCTGGGCCTAGCGCTTCGGGCCGCCGGCCCAGGACCTGATCGTGGCGAGCCTCGAGCGGGTCGAGGGCGGCGGGGGAGGGCGAGCGAGCTGGTCTCGCAGGCGGTCCACTTTCCGGCCGGGCGACCGCGGCGAGCAGGGGCTTGCCGAGCGTCTCGGTCTTACCGCCGAGGGGCGCGATACGCTCGCCGACGGCACCGTGCGCGTGCGCGGTGGCAGAGCCGTCGTTTCGCCTACGGCGTGCGCATCCACGCACCCGGCTTCGCGCCGAGCGACGACGCGTTCTCGGTCGAGCCCTCGGGCGTTCGGACGGTGACGCTTGTGCCGATCCAGCCCGGCGCGCGGTTCGATGGGGGCCAGGTGACCGCCCTCAACCTTCTTGGCCGGGTCGCCATGCGGGGGCCCAAGAGCGGCGCATGAGCGGCGCATGACCGTGGCGACTGCATCGGCCCGACCGCTCTACCTCGAGGGACCAGCGGGCCCGATCTTCGGCATGTTCCATCCGACTCGCGACGGCCTGATCCCGGAGGGGTCGCGGTCCTCATCGTGCCGCCATGGGGCTGGGACGAGACCGCTCCTACACCGGCCGGCGAGCGTGGGCGGACAGTCTCGCCGACGCCGGTCACCCGACCCTCCGGATCGACTTGCCCGGAACGGGTGAGAGTGGCGGGACGGCTGGGGACCCGGTGCTCGTGGCCGCGTGGACCGACGCGATCACGATCGCCGCCTCGTGGCTCGCGGCCGTCCCGGGCGTATCGGCTGTCGCCGCCATCGGGCTCGGCCTTGGCGGGCTCCTGACCGCGGCCGCGATCGGTCGCGGCGCGCGGATCGACGACCTGGTCCTGTGGTCGGCACCCGTCCGAGGCCGGGCCTTCCTGCGCGAGCAACGCGCGTTCTCGGCACTGCAGGACACGCGGCTCGGCAGGGCCGGCGAACCGGCGCCGGATGGGCTGCCCGAGGGGTGGCTGGAGAGCGGTGGATTCGTGCTGTCGGCCGACACGATCGCCGACCTTGGACGTTCGAGATGGCGACGATGTCGTTCGAGGGTCTCCGTCGCGCGCTGCTCCTCGAACGCGACGGCATCCCCAACGACGGCGCCCTCGAGGCGGAGCTCCGGGTCGCCGGGGTCGACGTGACGACGGCGCCCGCGCCGGGCTGGACGGGTCTGGTCTTCCACCCGGAGCAATACGACCCGCCGGTGCAGGTGTTCGGCCGGGTGGCGGGCTGGCTGGCCGAGGCGACGCCGAGCCATGCCCGGACCACCGGGATCGGCGACCGACGGTCGTCGACACATCGGAGATGCTCGAAGGCGGGGTCCGGAGCCGGGAATCGCCGATCCCCATCGAACAGTCGTTCGGGACGCTGTTCGGCGTGCTCGGCGAGCCGGTCGACGGACCGGTCTCGGCCGTCACCGCCGTGTTCCTGAACGCCGGCGCCGTCCGCCGCATCGGCCCCGATCGTCTGTGGGTCGAGACATCGCGGCGCTGGAACGCGCGTGGGCTGGCGACGATCCGGGTGGACCTCGAGGGGATCGGCGACGCCGATGGCGATCCGGCCCGCTATCGGGACGTCGGCAACTTCTACACGCCCGAGATCGGTCGCCAGGTGAGCTCGATCGTCGACGAGCTCGAGCGCCGTGGTTTCGGCCCGCGGTTCGTGCTGATCGGGTTGTGTGCCGGCGGGTACTGGGCTTTCCACACGGGCGCTGCCGACCGCCGGGTGGTCGAAGCCATCATCCTGAATCCGCGGGCGATGATCTGGGACCCGGACCTGCTGACGCGTCGCGAGGCGAAGGCCGTTCGACGGCTGATCGAGCCAGCCCTCTGGACGCGCGTCCTGCACGGACAGGTCCCCGCGACCCGCATGGTGGACATCTCCCGTGCCATGGTGCGGACCGCGACCAGCGCGGCGACGACACGGCTGCGGCGGGTCGGAGCGGACCACCCATGCCGTCGGCCATCACCCAGGCGGAAGACCTCCTGGACGCGTTGCGCGAGCACGGGACCCGCGTGATCCTGGCATTCGCGGACGACGAGCCGGTCCGTGACGAACTCGAGGCGGACGGCCTGCTGGCCCGCCTGGGTCGGTGGCCCAACGTCGTCCTGACCCACCTGCCCGGCCGGGATCACACGCTGCGGCCGATCGTCGCCCAACGCGCATACCACGAGCTGCTCGAGGGCGAGCTGGAGCGGCTCACGGACGTCGGCCGCGGCTGAGTCAGGGCCCGAGGCGCGCAGTCAGCCAGTCTGCGACGAACGCCATGCTCTCGTCGGTCGTGGTGTGGCCCATATCGAACTCTCGATAGTCGAGGGCCACCGGCAGGTTCTCGAGGATCGTCTTCGCGCTCCGGGCGTAGGCGATGCCCAGGGTCTCATCGTGGACGCCGTGGACGATCAGCACGGCTCTGTCGCGGAGGCGGTCCGGCGACGCGAGATGAGGCAGCAGCTCGGGCGGCAGCCGGCCGCTCATGCACACGGCGCCGGCGACCTTCTCGGGTGTCGTCAGCAGGGTACCCAGGCCGACGATGCCGCCCTGGCTGAAGCCGGCCAGGTAGACACGATCGGGGTCGGCGCCATACGCGGCAACAGCTTCGTCGACGAACGCCGCGGCATCGCGGCACGCTGCGACCGCCTCATCGCCTTCGATGATCGGCCCGTCCGGTGTGAACGTGACGTGAAGCCAGGCGAACGCGAACGGCTCGAGCTCGATCGGGGCGCGCGCACTGACGACGATGAAGCGGGGATCGAACCATCCCGTCAGTGCGGCCATCGCCAGCTCGTTGCTGCCCACGCCGTGCAGGAGCACCAGAAGCGGCGGGCGGGCGTCGCCTGTCTCCGCCTGGCTCGCGCGGCGCACGCGATGGGACAGCGAAAGCGAGGGCCGACGGTCGTCTGACACCGACTGCGGCTCAGCATCGGTCCGCATCAGCCGGGCCCTCCGTGGCGCCCCGTTGCACAATGGGCGGACGCTGATCGGAGACCCCCGACCTCGATGGACAGACCCCAGATGCCCAGGAACCCGGCCGATCTCGACTGGGTGGCCGACTCGGACCTGTTCCGGCAGGCCTTCCGGCGATACGCCACGACCGTCGTCATCGTCACGTATTTCGACGCCGAGGGACGGCCGAGCGGTATGACGGCCACGTCGATGTGCTCGCTCTCGCCGTCGCCACCTTCTCTCCTGGTCTGTATCAACCGGTCATCGCGAGCGCACGCCGAGATCACCGATCGCGGACGGTATGGCGTCAATCTGCTCTCAGTCGGGCAGCGCAGCGTAGCACTCCACTGCAGCCGGATCGGTGGCGACAAGCACTTGAGTGACGACTGGCTCGCACCCGATGCGCCCGAGGGCGCGACGCCCCGACTGCTCGGGTCGCTCGCCCACCTCGAGTGCGAAGTCGCCACGTCCTTCGAGGTCTACTCCCACACGGTCTTCCTGGGACTGATCCATCGCGCCTGGGTCGATCCGGTCGAGGCGCCCCCGCTCCTCTATCACGGCGGTTCGTACAGCCAGCTCGAGTCGGCCGCGGAGCTGTCCGAGCCGTTGCACAGGGAGACGCCCGGCTGACACGGGGCCCGCACCGCTCGCGCCGCGACCAGTCGTTGACGCGCTATCCTCGCGGCCCGATCCGATGCGAGGAGAATGATCTGGACCAGGTCTCCGCCGATGCCTCCGGTCGCCCAGCCGGCCGAGCTCTGGTCACGGGTGGTGCCGGGTTCGTCGGCAGCCACCTGGTCGACCGGCTGATCCGCGACGGCTGGGACGGTCCTCGTCATCGACGACCTCTCGACCGGCCGCGCCGACCACCTGCCCGACCGTGCGCGGCTCGAGCGGCTCGACATCGCCGTGGATCCCATCGATCCGGTCGTCGGCGCGTGGCATCCGGGCGTCGTCTACCACCTCGCCGCGCAGGCCAGCGTGCCGGCGTCCATGCGGGATCCGGAGCGGGATCTCGCCGTCAACGTCACCGGCACGCATCGTGTCGCTGCGGCCGCGCGAGCAGCCGGTGCCGAGCGCTTGGTGTTCGTCTCGTCGGGTGGGGCGATCTACGGCGAGACGACCCGTGCCGCAACGGAGCGGACGATGCCGGCCCCGACCTCGTACTACGGCATCCACAAGCTCGCAGCCGAAGGTCACGTGGAGCTGGCCGGCCTTCCCTATGCGATCGTTCGGCCATCGAACATCTACGGGCCGCGTCAGACAGCCGGGCTCGAGGGCGCGGTCGTGGCCACCTTCGTCGGCCAGGCGCTGGCCGGCGAGCCGCTGACCATCGACGGCGACGGCCGGCAGAGACGTGACCTCATCCACGTCCGCGATGTCGTCGCGGCGCTCGTCCGGCTCGGCGATCCGGGCAGCCCCAGCGGCACCTGGAACGTGGCGTCGGGACGCGCGGTCTCGGTCGAAGCGTTGGCGGCCGTCGTCGAGCGCAGTGTCGGGACGAAGCTGGGTCGCGTCCATCGACCCGCCCGGCCGGGCGATGTCCGGAATGCCGCCGAGTCGGCCGCCCGATTGCGACGCCTGGGCTGGGCTCCGTCGGTGTCGTTGGCGGAGGGCATCAGGGCCCTCATCGAAGGGCCGTCGACAGCCGCGCGATAGCCCGCAGGCGACGGCACATCGGGCTCAGGGTCGGCGCGCCGACGTGCTCGTGGCGGTGCCTTCGAACACCGCCCGTTGGGGTCTGGTTCAGTCGGACGAGGTGTGCTGGAGTACTTCGTCACTGGCACGGCGCGCCGCTTAGGTGATGGCATGTCGGCACCGGGCCACGGTAGATTGCTGCGAGCGTCGGCCATCCCCCCATCGGTCGCGCGCGATCCACGAAACGGCACCCCCGTCGCGAGGCGGGTCCGCAAAGCCACGGCGCTCCCTGAGCGGGCCGGGCCACCGAATGGAGTTCCGATCGCATGTCGTTCTGGAATGGGTACGACTGGACGTCGGAGACGTCCGCACCGACACCGCCGCCCATCCCAAAGCGCGTCACTCGCGCCCGAGACTGGATCGCAACTCTGGTGATGGTCGCCGCCATCGGGCTCTACGCCTTGCCGCTCGTCGCGACCACGGCTGCCCTGCGTCCGGCAGTCCTGATCTCAGTCTGTCGCCCACGAGCGGCGCCCCCGGCACCGCGGTCACGGTGACAGGCCAGGCATTACCGAGTCGGACGCGCATGGTCCTGACCTGGGACGGCTCCGCCGCTGGGATGCCCAGCTTCACGACCACGAGCCGCGGTGGCTTCAAGGTCACGTTCAGGGTGCCCAAGACGGTACTCGGAACTCATGTCCTCGGCGTGACCGCACCGACCGCGACGACAGGGACGACGCGACCGCATTCGCGGTCATCGACCCGGAAGAAGTCAGCCGGGCCGAGCGCCAGTCCGGGACCGGTCGTCTCATCGGTCGCGGCTGAGTTCGACGTGACTGCGGCGACTCCGGCTGCCACACCCACCCCCGACCCGACCGCCACGCCGGATCCGACGCCGAACCCCACCCCGAGGCCGACGGCCACACCGGCGCCCACGCCGACCGCGACTCCCGCGCCCACGTCGACGCCTGCCCCGACCGCGACGCCAGTTCCGACGCAGACCGCCGGCCCGACATCCACGCCTGCGCCCACGCCGACCCGGGCGCCCACCCCGACCCCGGCGCCGACAGCCACGCCCACCCCGACCCCGACGCCCGCACCGACGACGCCTCCAGGCGCCAAGACCGTCAATGTCGCCTCGGTCCCGAGGCTGCTGTCGGCGCTCGCCGACAACTCCGTTGACGTGATCGTCGTCGCCAACGGGACGTACAGCATCAGCGGCTTCGGGCAATCAGGCTTCCAATTCCCTGTGGATCGGCTCGAAGTACGCGTCCCGTACGCGCCCCATCACGGTTCGTGCCGCGACGGTCGGCGGCGTCACGTTCGACTGCGGCGGCGGCTACTGCGGCGGCATCAGCTTCAACGGCGGCGTCCACGACCAGACGTGGGATGGCTTCCGATTCGCGAACGGCACGACGAGTCAGACGGGGGTCATCGTCTTCGGCGGGTACTCCGGGATGGCCGCCCCGTACGACATCTCGCTGAAGCACATGACCGTCGATTCCTCCATCCACCGGGTCAATGCGGGCGCGACGGATCACGCTCTGTACTTCTCCTACGCACTCGAAGGCTGGCGCAACATCCTGGTGGAGGACTTCACTGTCAACGCCACGGACACGATGGGTCTGGTCAGCGCGGTCCACATGGATCACGGGTACGCATCGGATGCGCCCAATGTGGCAGCGCACGGCGTGACCGTCAGACGCCTGACCTTCAACGGCAACAAGGGGATCGCATCCCAGCAGGCGATCATCCTGTGGCAGCCGCCGACGCGCGACTGGCTGTTCGATGGAGCGACCATCACCAATGCCGGCGGCTCGCGATCCGCTATGAGCCGACCAGTGCATCGAACATCGTGTTCAAGGACATCACGTCGGTGAATTCGGGCGGGTTTTACAGCTCGCAGGGACCAACGCCCGCCGGCGTCACGTTCATCAACGACGTCTTGCACTGACCGATCGCGGCATGCGGGCGCGTCCACCCCGGCGCGCCCGGCTGGACCAGCAGGGCCCGGGGGGCTGCTATTGTTTCTGGGCGCCAGCCTCATACCGTGCGGCGCGGGCGGTCGCCTTGGCCGTCGCTCCCACCGCCCTCGGGCCCTGCGCGCCGGGTCCTATGGGACGTGCACCGATGGGGCTGGCCGGGACTGGCCTCATAGGGTGATAGTCGGCGGCGTGATCCTTGGCGAAGCTGAGGCTCTTGCCAAAGAGAGGTATCTGTCTTGTCCCTGCCGATCGCCGCCCCTGCCGTCGGCTCCTGCCCGTGCGCGTCCTCACCGCCGTCCTGTCGGCCCTGCTCGTGTTCGGTGTCGCTTCGGTATCGCGCCGGCGACGTGCTCGGCGCGACGACCTCGAAGACGGCCAAGTGCCGCGCGAACCTGCGGACCAGCGCGTCGACCAGCGCGCGAGTCAAGGCGGTGATCCCGTCCGGAACGAAGGTGTCGGTCGTCGCGACCGTGAGCGGCGGCAGCTATCGGACGACGTGCCTCGGGCGCTTCCGTCTCGGCCAGGTCGTGGTATCGGATCAGTGCCATCAACGGCGAAGAGCGTCAGCTCGCTCTACGGCGTCAGCTACGTCTACGGCGCGACCAGTCTGTTCAAGCCGACGCCATATCACCAGGTATGCGGCCTGCACCATCAACCTCCGGACGCGGCCATCGATGTCGTCGACGTCGAAGCGCCAGATCCTCATGAACACGAAGGTCGTCGTCGCGACGAGGTGACGGGCGGGTCATGGTCGAAGATCTGCGCGGGCAGGACCGTCGCCGGCAAGTTCCTGGTATCGCATCAGCAGCGTCAACGGGCGGACGGTCAGGTCGCTCTACGGGATCTCGTACCTCTACGCCCCGGCGGGGCAGTTCAAGACGACCGTCACGACCGCGCCGACTGCACGCCCGATCACGCCAGGCACGACCGGAAGCACGGTCACGGTCCTCGATCCCGGCGCTGCTGACGGCGCTGGCCGATGACCGCGTCGACACGATCGTCGTCGCCGACGGGACGTACCACGTCAGTACCTCCTCGACCAGACACTCCGACGCACTCTGGATCGGCTCGCGGTTCGCGAGCCGGACACGGCCGGTCACGGTTCGCGCGGCGACCCGAGGGGGGGTGACCTTCGACGGTGGCGGTGTCACGGAGTTCGGTTGCATCAGCTTCAAGGCCGGTGCCCACGACCAGACGTGGGACGGCTTCGACTGCGCGGGACGGCCAGGCGATGTCGCACGGGGATCGTGACCTTCGGCGGCTATGACGGCATGCGCGGCCCCGCATCACATCACGATGCGTCACATCTCGATCCTTGCGAGCTGCACCGGTCGAGGGTCGACCGCCGCATCTTCCACGCTGACCACGCGTTCTACTTCTCCTATGCGGTCGGCGGTCCGCACGACCTCCTGTTCGAGGACATCAATGTCAATGGGGCGGGGCATCTCGTCGAGTGCCTTCCACTTCTACCACTCGGACAGCGACGAACCGGAATGCCTGGAACGTGACCGTCCGCCGCCTCCACGTCAGCGGGACGCAGCAGGCAGTCATCCTGTGGGACCCGACGCTTCGGAACATCACGTTCGACACGGCGGCCATCCCCAACGCGCTGGCGTCGCGGTTCGATACGACACCTGGATCGACCGGCATCCACTTGGACAACATCACGTCGACGGAATCCGGTAATACGGGTTCTACAGCTCGCTGGGCAAGCACCCCCGGGCGTGACGTTCTCCAACGACAGCTTCCACTGACCGTCGGCCAATGATGGACCGTATTTCGACTACGCCCACTCACCGACTTCCGACTCCCAAGAAGTGGGACCCACAGACTCTGCACCCCACCTCTCCCCCTTGGGTCCCCCTCATTACTGCACCAGGGCACACTAGACTAACCATCATCAACATCGCGCAGCTCGAGCCCGTCGCTCCGCACGGACGACGGCCGATGCACGGCCGCCGTTTCCCGGAGGTGCCCGGTTCGCATTCAGTATCTCTTCGAGGACGCCCACAACGCGACCGTTGCCAATTCTGCGGCCGTGTATCGGCTGCTCGCAGAGCACGGGCTGAAGACGACGAAATCTGTCTGGGTCTATCCACCGCGCGGCCGTTTCGAGGGCGAGCGCCCGCTCGATCCCGGCTATCGAGATGGATCCAGCAGCTGGGGGCGCAGGGTTTCGAGATCGACTCGACAGCGTCGGCGACGGCGACTTCAGCCGTCAGGAATCCTTGACGGACTGGATATCTTCCGAGACGTGGTGGGTTCATACCCCCGGAATCCATGCCAATCACGTCTCGTATCTGGACCGCATCCACTGGTGGGAGCAACGGTTCGAATGGCCGTTCAACCTGCTCTATCGTGCGAGCCATCGCCTGCTCCAGCGGCCCGAGCCCCGGCGGGTGGGGAGACTCCGTCGTCACCGAACTTCTGGGGAGACGCGGTCAAGGAACACATCGCCGATGTCCGGAGCCTGACATTCAATGGCATGGACACCCTGGCGTACGACCCACGGATGCCGTATCGGGTCCGGTCCAAGGAGACCTTTTGAACCAATGGTTCAGCTCGTCCGACGGGCAGACCATCGACGAGATGTGCGACCTCTTGTCGGAGGCGAACGTCGACGCGCTCGAGGCCCGGGGGGGCGCCTGCATCGTCTGTACCCACTTTGCCAGCGGGTTCGTCGACGCCGATGGCCGGGTCGATCAAAGGTTCGAGCAGCGGATCGCTGATCTCGCATCGAAACGGGGCTGGTTCGTGCCCGTGAGCTCGCTCCTGGACCATCTCTCAGCGCAGGGTTCGACGGCCGACCCGGGCCGCCGGTATCGGACCGCGCGAAACGTGTCGTGGGCGTTCGGGCGCGTCGGCAAGCGGCGGCGCTACCGCCGGTGACCGAGCGATCCCGGGCCGGCATCGACCTCGGCGGGCGTCAGGACCTCAGGGATGCGCTCCCGACCCCAGCTGGCCGTAGTGTTCCGACAGGACGCGCGCGTTCGCGTCGACGTCATGGTCGGCGAGGACGTGCTCGCGAAGACGGGTGGCCGCGGCGCGAGCCTCCTTCCGGCGTGCCTCGAACGACAACGCCTCCTCGATGGCCTCGGCGCTCACACTGGACTATCGTGCCTCGACCGTCGCCGAGCAACGACGGTATCCCGCCGACTCGACTGGCGATGACCGGCAGCCCGAGTGAACCTGCTTCGACGAGGACGGTGGGCAGTCCTTCCTGATGCGAAGGCAGGACCAGGACGTCGGCAGCCGACAAATAGCGTGCGATCTCGTCGTGCGGCAGCGCGCCTCGGTACGACAGACGTCCCGCGCCGGCGGACCGTCCCGTGCCTCGTCCCAGCAAGGGGCCGTCCCCGACCAATACGCCGACGCTCCATCACCGGCCGCCAGCAGCGCATCCACGAGCTCCGGCACGCCTTTCGCAGTCAGCAGGTTGCCCACGAAGAGGACCACCATTCGATCGCCGGCCAGGTCCAGAGCCCGACGCGCGTCGTCGCGGGGCACGCTGAGCGCCGCGAGCGCGCGATGGTCGGAGCCGAGAGAAAGAAGGAGCGCGCCGACGCCGGCGATCGTTGATCCGGCCACAAGTTCCGCGCTCACGGCGGTGACAAGACGGGCGTGACGGACGGCTGTACGCAGATCGTCCAACCGGTCGGGATTTCGCTCGGGCCACACATTGATGTCGCCGCCATGGAACGAGAGCACAAGTGGCAGCCGGGGCGTCGGGCGAGCCGGTCAGCCGCGAGACCCGTGACCGCAGAGTGCCCGTGGACCAGTTTCGCCCCCGGCCAAGATGATCGCGTGCGCCAGGCGGTCGGCGATCAGACGGTCCGGGCTCGCCCAGTTCGGCTCGCCCGCCACAGCCCGAGATCGAGGACGGACGACCGGGATCCTGCGTCGGTCGCGGCCCGAGGGGCGGTGGCGTGGAGCCGCCAGCGAGGGCGCAGCAAGGGGAACGGCCACGGGGCGGCGGGCGCGGGGCTGACGACCGTGAAATCGACGCCGTTCCGGACCAGGGCTCGAGCCTGCGTCTGGTAGAAGACCCACCAACCGGCTGGCCCTCCCACGGATAGGCCGGCACCAGCCAGACGGCGTCTGTCACGCGCGCTGCTGGTATTGGCTCGCGCCGCCGGTGACTCGAAGCCCCGCGGGAACGATGGCTCCGCCGGCTCTCGCGTCGGCCGCCTGAGGTTGGTCGGCCGCGGGTTCGGTCCGCCGAATCCCTCTGAGCATCGCGAGCCCAGCGGCGAACCCGATCAGGAGCCAAACTTGTTCGCGGTCGGACAGGACGTCCACTAACAAGGCCGCCAAGAGAAGCGCAGCAAGGGCCGCCTGGACCATCGCCGCGTCGGGACCCCACCCGCGGCGCAGGACGAGCGGGAGAAGGAAGGGAGCCAAGCAGGAGCAATCCGACCGGCCCGAGCTCAGCGACCGTCCCGATCACAAGGTCGTGGGGGCCAAAGCCGACGTGCCCGAGCCTGACGTCGGAAGCCCGCGCGATGTCCAGAGTGTTCGCGACCGGAAAGTTGGCGTATCCCACGCCAAGCACAGAGTGCGATTCTAAGATCGAGAGCCCGGTCGACCAGATATCCGCGCGACCTGCGCCACCGCTCGACACCGCATTGCCGGCGCGCTCAGCCAGAAGGTCGGCGACCCCGGGGATCTGGACGGTCACGACGGCGATGACGACCATCATCGCGATCGCCAGGATACTGACGACGAAGCGGAAGGCGGGGGAGCACGAAGACGAGGACCACGATCAGCAGGGCCAGCCAGGCCCCCCGGGTCCCGGAAACCACGACGCCCGCCGTCGTCACCAATGCGACCGCTCCGGCAAGCACGCGACGGTCTCCATTCAGTACTTCGTACAGGCCAAGATGACCGCCGGCACGAGAACAGCCGCGAACTGAGCAGGACCCTGGCCCTCGAGCGCCGACGTCCGAGCGCCGGCAGCGACGAAGTACTGGATCCCGAGCAGAGCCGTCGCCGCCGCAGAAAGGCTGTAGACCCACATCAAGGGCCGAACGATTGTCGGCTGGTGCACGACGACATCAGCGACAAGGACCGCGATGGCAAAGAGCTGGATCAACGTCGGCAGTCGCGTCCACCCAGTCTCAGGGCTGAGCGCCCAGCCAAGACTCAGGAGCGCCCAAGCGACATACGCCCACGCAGCCGGCTGCATGGCCGAGAAGGTCAGGCGCCCCAGCCGCGGCACGCCATACGTGATGACGAAGAGGATGGCGGCGAACCGGCTGATCGTCCCGAAGCCATCGATCGTGAGGATCTCCTCGATCGGGATCATCGTCACGAACAGGAACAGCGGTGCGAGCGGCCAGCGGAGGCTGACGAGGACCACCAGGCCCGCCACCGCCAGCCCGATCAACACGGGCAACAGGCCCATCCGCGTCGCCTGCGCGACGACGACCGAGAGGGCGGCGAGCCCCGCGACGGCGATCAGCCAGGCCCACCTGGTTCCGACGCGCAGGACCTCGCCTACGCGCGCGACAGAAGCTGTCACCCGCGATCGCTCGACTGAGCGCGGATCGGCTCGACCGCTTCTGCACGGTCCGGATGGGATCAGGACTGATACTCACCGAGGACCTCGGCGCATGTGTGGACGGATGCTCGGCTTCAGCTCAGCTGGATCGCAGCCGGCAGCATATCCCACCGTTCCCGGTCTGGCTCCAAGCGTGGGGCGAAAGGCCGGCGACATGACGTCTCAGCCGTTGCGGACAAGCTCCCACGACCGACACGCCGGCGGTCGTTGGGTCTCCATCGTCTCTGTCCGTTACATTCTCGACAGCCACGTCGGGCGGGGTCGACTCGAGGGATATATGGGGGTGGGTCATCTGCGGATCACTGGCTTCTGTGCACCCGGCCCGGCTGGCGAGGGGATCTGGGCCGATGGCTGGTCCGATGCCCAACCGCGTGAGGACCCGGTTCGGACACTGGTGATGCGGCACCCCCATGGATAGACCCGCTGATCGACCTGGATCAGCCGTCGTGAGCGGGTCGCCGCCGACGGGCATTCCAGAAAAGCCCGAGGCGCTCTCGTCTCCGCATCGCCATGGCCTTGCATGGTGATCTGACCCACGACAGTCGCGTGATCCGTGAAGCCGAGAGCCTCGCGGCTGCGGGCCACGACGTCACCATCGTGTGTCTCGACGCTTCCCCCGACACGATCGCCCGACTCGGGCCAGAGGTCCGCGTCGTCGTTCGAAGGCCGCCGGGCGACTCCGGAGGATCCGAAGCAGCCAGCCCGTTCCTCGGTCGAGGGTCGTCGGCGGTTCGCCTGGCATTCGACCGGATCAGGTGGCTGTGGCGATACGAGCGATCGTTGAACCGCTGGGGTCGCCTCCTGGCGGACGCAGCCGGCCCGGTCGACGTCTGGCACGCCCACGATCTGACTGGACTGCAGGCGGCAGCGGCCGGCGTTCCCGGACACGTCCCGATCGTCTACGACAGCCACGAACTGTTCCTCGAGACCGGCAGCGCGGTTCGGCTCCCGAGTCTGGCTCGGCGCTTCCTCCGCCGTCGCGAAGCTCGGCTCGTCAGGCGATGCGCGGCCGTCATCACCGTCAATCCGGGTCTGGCGTCGGTTCTCGACCGCCGGTATCACCCCGCCCGGATCGTGGTCGTCCGGAACTGCGTCCCTCGTTGGTCCCCGCCCGCCGAATTACCGAACTTGATCCGGGCCAGGCTCGGGCTTGCGGCCGACGCCCCGATCGTCTTGTTCCATGGCTCATTGGAGCCCAACCGTGGGATCGAGCAGCTCATCGCCGCTTTGTCGGCCCCGGGTCTTGAGGACGTCCATCTCGTCCTGCTGGGCTTCGGGGAGGTCCCTTGGGGTGGCGATCTCTCATCTCCGACCACGGCTCCATCGGAACGTGTCCACGTGCTCGCCGCTGTACCGCCGGGCGAGTTGTCACCGTGGGTCGCGTCGGCCGATATCGGCGCGGTGTTGCAGCAACCTGCAAATCTGAATCTGACGCTGTCGACGCCGAACAAGCTGTACGAGGCCATCGGGGTCGGAACCCCGGTCATCGCGTCGGATCTCCCGGAGATCGCCCGGATCGTCCGCGACGACCCGGACGGCCCGTTAGGGGTCCTCTGCGATCCGACAGACCGGAAGGCGATCGCCGGCGCGCTCCGGTCGCTCTTGGATCTGCCACGAACCCGGCTTCTCGACATGCGGAGCCGATGCCTTCGGGCGGCCGCGTCGCGGCTCAACTGGGACGTGGAAGCTGCCCAGCTTGTCGGCCTGTACGCCGACCTGAGTGAGGCCCGAAGCCGATCAGGATAGGACTGCGCGGACGGTCTTCGCGAGGATCTCGATGTCGAGACGGAGCGTCTGCCGGTCGAGATATTCGGCGTCCAGGCGTAGCTTCGCCGGCAGGATCTGCTGCCTGTAGCGTCGCTCCGCATCAGGCCCGACGAGATGGACCGCCTCGTCATGGAAGGCGAGTTGCGCCAAGCCTGTGATGCCGGGCTTCGCATTGAAGACGCGGCGATGCAATGGGTCGGACATGTCCACGAAGACCGGATCCTCGGGGCGTGGTCCGACGAGGGACATCTCCCCGCGGACCACGTTGACGAGCTGCGGCAGCTCATCGATGCGGTAGCGCCTGAGAAGCCGGCCCACGGGTGTGATGCGCGGATCCCGGAGGGTCGTCAGATTCGACCCTGCGGTGCCCTCGACCATCGTCCGGATCTTCAGGACCTCGATGATCGACGCACCTTCGCCGATGCGGCGGGCTCGGTACAGGAATGAGCCTCGATCTCCGGACACCCGCATTGCCATCGCGACCCCGACGAGCATGGGAGTCGCGACCACGAGCAACACAGAGCCGAGCGTCACGTCAAGAGCACGCTTGGAATCCACGTTTGCGCTCACCCGGGCGGGATATCGAAGTGGAGCGACCCGACGCTACAGACTCGGTCCCACGACGCCCGCTTCGTCAGAGGCGTAATAGCCGCCGTAGTAGCCGGCCTTGTCGGACTTGGCACGCGGTGGGACACGATTTAACACGGCCCCCAGGACATTCGCACCGGCCTTTGCCAGCGATTCGCGGCCGACGCGGACTGCGCGACGACGACTTTGCCGAGCATCGATCACGAACACCGTGGCGTCGAGGAAGGAACCGAGGATGGCGGCATCGGTCACCGCCTGCAGCGGCGGGCTGTCGAAGATGACGAGGTCCTCCGAACCGGTCAGCAGCTCGATCACCTTGCGCATCCGCTGTGACCCGACCAGCTCCGCCGGGTTGGGAGGCAGAGGTCCTGTGGTCAGGACCCGCAAGTTCTCCTGCTCGGTCGGTTGGGCGATCGCGTCCAGGCTGGCCTCGTCGTTTCGCAGGAGCGTCGTCAATCCGTGCGCGTTCGGCAGGTCGAAGATGAGATGGACACCGGGCTTGCGCAAGTCAGCATCGACCAGCAACACCCGTCGTCCGGCCTGGGCGAAGACCACGGCCAGGTTCGCAGCGGTCACAGTCTTTCCTTCATTCGGCATCGAGCTGGTCACCAGCAAAGTGCGGATCGGCTCGTCGACCGAGGAGAATTCCACGTTCGTCCGGAGCGCCCGGTAGGCCTCCGCGACGCTGGAGCGCGGATAGAGCAGGGCCGCGAGCTGGTACATCTCGGCACCGGTGCGGTTGCCCTTCATCCGGGTGATGGCCCCCAGGGTGCTGAGACCGGTCGCCTCGAGGACAGTGTCGGAATCCCTGACTCCGTCGTACAGGAGCTCGGCGGCGGCGATGACGCCCGCGGCGATCAGCAAGGCGAGGGCGGCACCAAGGAAGGTGTTCTGGAACCGGTTCGGCGAGATCGGCTCGGTTGGCGCGGTCGCCGGCTCGATGACGGTCAGCAGGTTCGAGGCATCCCCGGTCGAGACCGCGAGCAGCGCGGCGAGGGTGGATCGCAGGCTCGCAAGCCTGCTCTGGAGGTTGTCGAGCGCGGCATCCTGTGCCGCCGTGCGCTCCGGCAAGGCGTTCAATGACTCGACCTGCGTCTGAGCAGCTTCGATCTGGGTCTGGGTCGCGTTCACCTGGGAATCGATGAACGCCTGCGAGTCGGAGCCCCGACCCTGGATCGCCGGCGAAGCCGCGACGAGTTGCTGCGCGAGCGCGTTGGCGATGGCGGACGCCCGGGCGGGATCCCCGTCCTGCGCCGAGATGGTCAGGAGCGTGCTATCCAGGGGGGCATCGGCACTGACACGCCTCGCGAGATCATCCGACGTCACGCCGAGTCCGAGCTGTTTGATGACCGCATCCAGGATCGGCCGCTTCGTTGCGACAGCGGCATACGTGGTTGACAGGCGCTGCGAAACGTCCAGCTGCGTGATGTCCGGGTTCGCGGCCACGAGCGATTGGCCCACGATGAGCGTCGCCCTCGCCTCGTAGGTCTTTGGCAGCAAGCTGCTGACGACGAACGCCACGCCCGCGGCGAGCACGACGCTCACCACCAGGAGCGGCAGCCATGGCCGGATGATCGCGATCTGGCGCCGAAGGTCCAACGTGTCTCACTCTTCTTGATCCCGGCCCGGTCGCTCGACATGGCACAGCAACGACGGGATCTTGCGGCCCAGAATAATCGAGCACGACCTCGGGGCCGTCAACCGAGCCTATCTGCCCGCCTTCTTGCGGGTCTTTGGCGTCGCCGTCGTGTCCGGCGCAGTGCCATCGATCGGGAGCACCAGACGAGTGCCATCCGTGACCGCGACGTTGGGATCGAGGTGGTTTGCCGCAACGAGCTGGTCCATCGTCAGGCCATACGTGTTTGCGATCCGTGCCAGGGAATCGCCGGCTCGAAAGACATAGACGACGGTCGAACCGGCGGCGGCCGGCACCGGCGCCGCGATCGCCTCGTCGGCGCGCACCGCTGCGGTGGGGGGCGCCGGCTCCGGCCGGCTGTCGGACGCCGTCGTCGTCCGCTGCGCGAGATAGCGATCGCACTCGACGAAGTTGCTGGTCAGACAGAACACCTGCTGGCGCCGGAGGTCGGTCGTCTGGGGGCGCTTCGATGCGAAGCAGCGGTGCGCCGGATGGGGGTACGTGAAATGGCTGCGCGGATCGTCCGCCAACCCAAGAAGGGTGCACGCCGGGGGATCCGGTACATCGCCCTCAAGGGTGCCCATCGAGACCATGATAGCCTCTCCCGATTGTCACTCCCGCAAGGCTCGGAGCCCTTCCTCGCACGTACCGCGGTGTGTTTCGTCGATGTCCGGTCTGGTCAGCGTCATCATCCCCACATTCGATCGTCGACAGGCACTTCGTGAGGCCGTCGAGAGCGTCCTCGGCCAGACCTATCGCGAGGTCGAGGTCATCGTCGTCGATGACGGATCGACGGATGGCACCGGCGAATTCGTTGCCACTGCCTTCAGCGATCCGCGTGTCCGTTATCGATACCAGTCGCATGCAGGTGTGTCGTCAGCCCGGAACACGGGTCTCGATCTGGCCAGAGGCGCGTATATCGCTTTCCTCGACTCTGACGACTCGTGGAAGCCCTGGCACCTGAGCCTGCTGCTCGCTGGCCTCGATCGACACCCGGAAGTCGGTCTCATCTGGGCCGAGACGGAGTTCGTCGATCCAGCCGGGGTGGTGACCGCCTCGCCCGCCCTGGCACAGCTCCTGTCCGCGTATGGGCGTTTCACGCGCGAGGAGCTCTTCTCGAGCTCCTCGCCGCTGACCGATCTCGGGGTCGACATTCCCGCGTCGAACGATGGCGGCCGGCTGTACATCGGCGACATCTTCTCCCCGATGATCATGGGCAACCTGGTTCTCACGTCATCGGCGGTGATCCGGCGAGATCGGGTGGACGAGGTGGGTCGTTTCGATGAGCGGATGACGGTCGGCGAGGACTACGACTTCTTCTTGCGCGCCTGTCGAGCAGGTCCGGTCGCGTTCGCCGATGTCGTCGACACCAGGTACAGGATCGGGACGGCGGACAAGCTGGGCGGCCCCCGGACGTCCCTCGCGATGGCTCGAGGATATCTGCACGTCCTTGACGCGACGCTCGCACAGGACGGGGACCGGATCACCCTGTCGCCGCAGATGATCGTGGCGGCGCGGGTCCACGCGCACCGGTGGGTCGGCGAGCAGGAGTTGCTGTCCGGTTCACGTCGCCTCGCGCGCGCGCACCTGGGACAGGCCCTCCGGCTCGACCCGCGTCAGCCGACGACCATCGAACTGATCCTTCTCACGTTCCTGCCGCACCCGGTGCTCATGAGAGTGATCGGATCGCGTCGGCGCATGCGGTCGTTGCTCGGTCGCCGCGTTTGACGCCCACGGACGACAGCCGGCCAGCGAACGCTGGTGGCCGGCCAGGTGACGACTCGAACGACCGGGGGGTCGTCTGGATCGTGAACCAGTACGCGGGGTCGCCTGCCCATGGCATGGAATACCGGCACTACGAGCTCGGGCGCGAGCTCACCCGTCTGGGCATGACCGTCATCGTCATCTCCGGCTCGTATTCGCACCTCTTCGCGCGCCAGCCCCGAACGAGGGGCGGTTACACGGTCGAGCGGATCGACGGCCTCACGTATTGCTGGGTGAGGGTCCCGGGGTACCGTCGCCAGATGAGCCTTGGGCGGGTGGCCAACATGGTCGTCTTCATGCTGCGCCTGTATCGCCTGCCGGCCAGCCGGCTTCCGCGCCCCGACGCGATCATCGTGTCGTCGCCATCGCTGTTCCCGATCCTTCCCGCCGAGCGTTGGGCGCGTCGATGGCGTTCGCGGCTCATCTTCGAGGTCCGAGATCTGTGGCCGCTGACGCTCCAGGAGCTTGGCGGTCTGTCATCCCGACACCCCCTGGTCGTCGTCATGCACTGGTTCGAATCTCGAGCGTATCGAGTGGCGGACACGGTGGTCTGCGTCCTCCCAGCCGCCGCTGAGCACCTCGAAGCCCGAGGGATGGCGCCTCGGAAACTCCGCGTGATCCCGAACGGGGTGAGCGAGAGTGCGTTCGCGGAGCCCGATTCCCACCCGCCTGTCCAGGTTCGTGAAGCTGTCGGCGCGGGCGCCTTCACCGTCGGCTTCGTCGGGACCCTCGGCATGGCCAACGCGCTCGAGGCGCTGATCGAGGCAGCACGTCTGTTGATCGAGACGGACGTCCGGTTCGTGATCGTGGGGCACGGTCCGGACGAGGATCGATTACGCGCCCGGGCAGCCGGCGTCACCAACGTCGTGTTCGCCGGAGCGGTGGACAAGGTGGACGTCCCCGCGACCCTTCGGCTGTTCGACGTGTGCTACGTCGGATTCCATAGGAGTCCCCTGTATCGGTTCGGGATCTCTCCGAACAAGGTCTACGACTACATGGCTGCCGGTCGGCCGATCGTCCTCGCTGCCGAGGCCGCCAATGACGTGGTCCGCGACGCGGATTGCGGTGTCACCGTCGCACCCGACGACCCAGCGGCCTTGGCGGTGGCCATCCGCACGCTGCGCGGGCTGCCGGCCGCGGAGCGTGCCCGCCTTGGTGCGAATGGCCGCGCGTACGTGGAACGCGAACACGGGTACCACGGACTGGCCAAGCGCTACCTGGCCGTGCTTCAAGGCGCCGACGAATGACCGCCTCGGGTCGTGACCTGTTCCGATCGCAGATCGGCGCCTCCCTCGGGATCCCGGCCGACCGGGTGACCCTCTTCGCCCGAGGTCGCGTCGCGCTCTACGCGATCCTTCGAGCGCTCGACGTCGGTCGCGGTGACGAGGTGATCGTGCCCGCCTTCACATGTGTCGCCGTTCCGAACGCGATCCTGTACACCGGCGCCCGACCGGTCTATGTCGACATCGATCCCGCCACCTACACGGTCGACCCATCCGCAGCCGAGGCCGCGATCAGCTCACGGACCCGGGTCATCCTCGCCCAGAACACATTCGGGCTGTCGGCAGACCTCGATGCCCTCGAGGCGGTCGCCGCGCGACACGGCGTGACCGTGGTTGACGATTGCGCCCACGGCATGGGCGGCCGATACGACGGCCGGCCGAACGGGTCACGCGCGTCGCTCTCCTTCTTCTCGACGCAGTGGAGCAAGCCGATCTCGACCGGCCTAGGAGGGGTGGCCGTCGCCAACGACGACCCAACGGCAGATCGCCTGCGTCGACTCGAGGTCGCCGCCGCGAAGCCGAGCACGATACGGGTGGCGGTCCTTCGTGGACTGGTGGCCGGGTCCGAGCGTGGCCGGGCACGGTCGCCTGTTCAGGGGCGGCCGGTCGGCCTACCGTGCGTTCAGCCGGCTCGGCGTCGTGCCCGGATCCTCGGATCGCGAGGAGCTGGCCGGGATCGAGATGCCCGACGGCTTCCTGGCAGGCATGTCGGAATGGCAAGCTCGGCGGGGGGCGGAGCGACTCGGGCGACTGGAGAACGACATCCGCCGACGCAGGGAGATCGCGAGTCGCTATTCCGCGTGGCTGACAGGCCACGGTCGGACGCCCGCGGCAGAGCCCGGCATGGCGACGCATTCCTTCCTTCGCTATCCGCTGCGGGTCGGCGACAAGGCCGGGTTCATCGCCGCCGCCGACCGGGCCGGTATCGACCTTGGCGACTGGTTCGTCTCGCCGCTCCACCCGATCGCGACCGGGCTGGAGCGCTGGGGCTACGTCAGCGGGTCCGCTCCGGTCGCGGAGGCCGCTTGCTCGGAGATCGTCAACCTGCCGACCGATCCCCGGCTGTCGGATCGGGAGGTCGCCGGTGTCCTGGCGCTTCTCTCAGCGCACATCGACAGCCTTCGCTGATCGTCGCCCGCGCGGCGGAGAGGCGCCCGACCACCGGCGCTCGACATCGGCTCGGGCCTTCGTCAGCCTCGTCATGTACCGTAGCCCGACCGCCACCCCACCACTCGAGGATCTCGCGTTGACTGGCTCCAGATGCGTCCGTCTTCCGGCGTGCGACGCGGCCCGATCGAGGCGTCGTCCTCGAGCGAGGATCCGCGTGGTCGGCTGGTTCGGCTCGACGCGATGACGGACCGGCCGGCCGACTACCTGCCCTTCGCCCGCCCGTCGATCACGGACCGGGAGAAGCAGGCGGTTCTCGAGGTGCTTGATTCGGGCTGGCTGACCACGGGTCCGGTGTCGAAGACCTTCGAGGAACGGTTCGCCGCCGTCGTGGGTTCGCGGCATGCCGTCGCGCTGAATTCGGCGACCGCCGCTCTGCACCTGGCGCTCGAGGCGATGAACGTCGGACCGGACGATGAGGTCATCGTCCCGACCTGGACCTTCGCCGCCAGCGCCGAGGTCGTCGCCTACCGCGGCGCGAGGCCCGTCCTCGTCGACGTCGATCGAGCCACCCTGAACGCGACGCCGGAAGCTGTCCTGGCCGCCGTGACCCCGCGCACCAAGGCCGTGATCGTCGTCCATTTCGCCGGTCGGCCCATCGATATCCAACGACTGGTCGCCCTGCTCGAGCCACGAGGGATCGGGATCGTCGAGGACGCGGCTCACGCCTTTCCGAGTCGCGTGGGTGGCCCGGACGGTCGATACGCCGGCACATTCGGAACGGTGGGGGCGTACTCGTTCTACGCGACGAAGACCATCACGACAGGCGAGGGCGGGATGCTCGTCACCGACGACTCTGCCATCGCGGATCGGGCGCGTGTCATGTCGCTCCACGGCATCAGTCGAACTGCCTGGAACCGCTACGCGTCGAGTGGCTCGTGGTTCTACGAGATCGAGGACGCGGGCTACAAATACAACATGACGGACATCGCGGCGGCGCTCGGGCTGGTCCAGCTCGATCGAGCCCAGGAGCTGCTCGATGCGCGGCGGGAGCTGGCTCGTGGGTACTCGGCACGGATCGGCGAGGCCAAAGTCGCCGACCTGCTCGAGACTCCAGGTGACGCTCCCGATGGGTCGCACGCCTGGCACCTGTATGTCGTCCGCCTGGCGCTCGATCAGCTGACCATCGACCGGGGCCAGGTCATCGAGGGACTCAAGCAGCTCGGGATCGGGACGAGTGTCCACTTCATCCCCCTTCACCTCCACCCGTATTACCGACGGCGCTGGGGATACGGTCCGGACGATTGCCCCGTCGCCACGACGGAGTACGAGCGGGCGATCTCGCTGCCGATCTGGCCCGGCATGTCTCCGGACGACATCGATCGGGTCGTGGACGGCCTCGACAGCATCCTCGGATCGGCCCGTCGCACAGTCCGGTGATGCGGGCCGTCGAACAGTCGACACGCTGACGACCGATGTCCTTCAACGAGTTCCGGAGGTACCTCGGCGACGTCGCCTGGTTCTGGCCCGGGGTGGTCATCACGATCATCCTGAGCGTGATCCTCAGCGCGCCGATCGGTCGTGCTCTGAGGGTTCGCCGGTCCGTCGTCATGACCCTCCTGCTCGGGTTCGGCTTGATCGTCGCGGCCACGTTGACGCCGAGTCGGGAGGCGTTGCGATTCGGCGCGGTGGGCAGCGGCACGTGCGATCTGTCGCGGATCGGCCTGGCCTCCTGGTCTGATCTGTTCCCGCCCGGCGACCCGACATTCAATGTCTTGCTCTATATCCCGCTGGGTGTGGCGATCGGGCTGTGGCCGCGCTCGCGTATCAAGGTCGCTCTCATCGTGGGGGCGGTGGCACTGCCGATCGTGATCGAGACGATCCAGCTGGTCGCAACCAGCCTGGACCGCGCGTGCCAAGGCGCGGACGTGTCCGACAACCTGACCGGCCTCCTGATCGGCCTTGTCCTCGGTTCGCTCTGGGAGGCACCGCAGGATTGCTTGGTTCGGTCGGCACGCGGACACGGCCGGGAACCTGGGAGGGAGACCCCGCGCCCATGAGGACTGCGCCAGTCCCTGCCCGACGGCGCCGATAGGTAACGAGGCGGTCGTGCCTTATCGGCCGAGGACCCGGTGACCGACCCGTGCGATCTGCTCGAGATCGATGCCGAAGAACGAGCAGGCGAGACCGAATGCAGATTTGAGCTGTGTGGTTCGAGAGCCATATCGAAGCCCATTTCGGAATAACGCTCGCGCCCTTGGGACTTGGCCGGCTTCGAGGGCGGTTCGGCCAGCCCCGTAGTCCAGGTAGGCACCCCGGAGTCGCTCGACGTGGTGCGCTTCGTCCAGCGTCACTCCCAAGGCTCTGTCGCTCGACGTCCGGGAGCCGCTCGACGAACCGCGCACCCCAGTCCAGGACGAGGCTCATCTCGGCTTTGTTCGAGTGACCCGCCGAGTCCGGGTGTCGCCGGTGGAAGCCAAGGACCTCGTCGGCTGCCTCGAACGACCCGACCCGACAGAGTTCCAGCCATGTCGGGTAATCGGTCGTCACGATGTCCTCGGGCTGCTGGAATCCGCCGACACGGAGCAAGGCATCGCGCCGACACATAACGGTGCCGGCAGGGATGAAGTTCGTCGTCAGCAGCGAACGGAGCGTCTCGCCGGGCGACCGACCCTGCATCCGGGCGATGAATGTCGACGTCGGCACCGTCCGCTCGTACTCGCCGAACTCGGTGACGAGGTTCGCGCGACCCCACGCCAGCACGATCTCCGAGCGATCGAACATCGGAAGCTGTCGTTCGATCTTGTCCGCCGGCCAGAAGTCGTCGCCCTCGAGGACCGCGACGAATTCGCCGCGGGCCATCCCGAGCGCGATGTTGTATGACGCCGCCAGATGCATGATCCCGAGATGCTCGCGTCTGACATAGCGGATGCGAGGGTCTTCGATGGATCTGATGATGGCTTCGGTCCGGTCGGTCGGATCCGTCATCGATGACGAGCTGCTCCCAGCGCGGATCGGTCTGCGCGATCGCACTTTCCAGGCAATCGCGGATGTAGCGCTCGTGATTGAAGGTCGGGGTGATGATCGAGACGATCGGGTCCACGCTGCTCAATCGTGGTACCCGAGCAGGCTCGGACAGGGAGACGAACGTCCGGCTCCGCCGTCGACATCTTGCGTCCCATTCAGACGCGGGCCGGCGGCGGTGGATGGCCCACACCGGTCGACTCGTCCGTGGCGGCAGGAAAGGTGTCAACGCGCCAGTCCAGCAGCGGCCTCACCACGCCGGGCCACTCGTTCCCGTAGGTGCCGCGGACTGCATCGCCCTCGCTGCGATCCACGACCTGGAATGCCACCGCGTCCCTCGCCTCGGCATGGTTGATGACCGGATCGAATGTGGCGACGAAGACTGTGACCACGACCCGGCCCTCGGCCAGGAAGTTGCCCGGGATCGTGCAGGTCGAGCGGACGACTCCTGCCTGTCGTGTGCTGGTCCAGGCCTCGCGATCCACCCAGTCGTGCGTCGAGAACAGACACACGCCTTCATCGTTGTAGAAGTGGAGACCGACGGACGGGCGGAGTGTCCCAGGGTCGTCGCTCCAGTATTCGACCTCGATATCGACTGGATACCGGATGTCGATCTCCTCAGCGGCCCCGCCCTCGCTCGGCACGACCCGGACGCTCCTGAGCCGGGCAACATCGTTCCCCGGCGCGACAGCGCGACTCTCCCATCGACGCTCGCCACTCCTCCCAAGGTCGGATTCGAGGTACGACCGGACGACATGGTGGGTCGGCCCATCGGTGACGACCCGGCCCTGGTGCAGTAGCACGGCTCGATCGCAGAGACGGAGGACGGCCGACATGCTGTGCGACACGAAGACGATCGTGCGGCCGGACTGACCCATCTCGGACATCTTGCCGAGGCACTTCTTCTGGAAGTCGGCGTCGCCGACGGCGAGGACCTCGTCGATGAGCAGGATCTCGGGCTCGAGGTGGGCGGCGACCGCGAACGCCAGGCGGACCTACATGCCGCTCGAGTAGCGCTTGACCGGCGTGTCGAGGAACCGCTCGACCTCGGCGAAATCGACGATCTCGTCGAACTTGCGCGCGATCTCCGGCCGCCGCATGCCGAGGATGGCGCCATTCAGGAAGATGTTCTCGCGCCCGGTCAGCTCCGGATGGAAGCCGGTGCCGACCTCGAGCAGCGATCCGACCCGCCCGCGCAACGTCGGCGCGTCCCGTCGGTCGGCTCGGTGATCCGCGAGAGGATCTTGAGCAGCGTCGATCTTGCCCGCGCCGTTGCGGCCGATCATGCCGATCACGTCGCCGCGCTCGACCTCGAACGAGACGTCCTGCAGCGCCCAGAACCACTCCGTGGCCTGTCTGGGCTTGCGCCGGATCCGATCCAGCGGGTGCTCGGAGCGCGCCCGACAGGGACTCGGTCAGTCGGCCATACGGATCGCTGCGATGAGCGATCCGATACCGCTTGCCGAGTCCTTCGACGGTGACCGCGATCTCGCTCACGTCAGATCACGTCCGCGAAGGTGCGCTCGAACCGGCGGAAATACGCGATGCCGGTGAAGAGCACCGCGACGCACGACGATCGAGACCGCGATCGCCTCCACCGGCGGAGGAGCACCCTGGCCGAGCAAGGCCCACCGGAAGCCCTCGATGACGCCGACCATCGGGTTCAGGCGATAGATGCGCCTGCCATTCGGCGGGCACGATCGCAGCCGAGTACGCGACCGGGGACGCGAACAGCCAGAGTTGGATCAGGAACGGAACGGCGTAGCGAACATCACGGTAGCGGACGTTCACGGCCGCCAGCCAGATGCCGACCGCCAGCGGCGGTCACGAGAGCAAGGACGGTCAACGGCAGGATCCACAAGCGCCTGGAGCGTGGGATAGAAGGCGAAATAGACCATCAACAGGCCGAGAACCGCCATCGCGATCACGAAGTCGACCAGGAAGGACCCCGTCGCAGCGGCCGGGAGCAACAGACGAGGGAAATACACCTTCTGCAGCAGGTTCGCAGCGTCCACGAGACTATTCGAGGCGCCGGCCAGACTTGCGGCGAACAGCGTCCAGGGAACCAGTCCCGCGAACGAGAAGAGTGGATATGGGACGCCCGACGGCGCGATCCCGCTGATCCGCCCAAGGAATAGCGTGAACACGACCATCAGGAAGAACGGTTGGATGATCGCCCACAACGCCCGAATGCCGTCTGCTTGTAGCGAACCTTCAGGTCGCGCCAGACGAAGAAATAGAGGAGCTCCCGATAGGACCAGAGCTCGCTTGCGTTGAGGCCGACCCACCCGTGATTCGCACGGATCCGCACGAGCGGCGGCGAGGGAGTCATGGTGGGCACGGTCTGGAAGTCACGTCGGCACTATAGTGATATCTCGTTTGACGCGGTCCAGACGCGGTGTCAGGACGCATCACATGTCGCGCTCGTGGCGGACTGGTCGCCGCGCTCGCCGGTACGCCGTCGGATCGGGTTCTATCACAAGGTTCCCGTCAAGCACCGTGCCACCAACCCAAGGAGTCGAGCTTGGTCGGCGACCGCGAACGGTCGTGGGCGGCGATGCGACCGCTCCGGTCCGGTCTCCACCGTGACGCATCCAAGCCGTGACGCGACCACGCGCATATCCAGGTCTCGGGCCTCTGGCCGCGCGCCTCGTCGAGCTTCACGGTTTGCGGACGGTCATCGTCACCGGCGGTGTCGCCGTCGGCGAGGCCGCGATCGCCCATCCGAACCTCGAGTTCATCGGTATCGAGCTGGATCCGGCCACGCCTGTCCTGTCAACGGAGCCCGGGTTCCGGCGGCGCATGGTCTGGAGGACAACGGAAGACGGGCTCGGTGGTCTGACCCCCGGAGTGGTCGATTCGAGCGTGGTCATCTGCGCGCTCGACTCCGATAGCGAAGTCCGAGCGGCGACGCTGGTCAGGCTTCGAATGCTATTGGAGCGATCGACGGTGGCGATCGTGGCGGCGGGCGATCCGAGTCCCGATCATCCAGTGGACCTGGCCGCGGCTCTGGCCACGATCGGCATGTCCCCCACGTTCTTGGGTCGCGCCGAGCGTCTCGAGCCACGGGATGCGACGGTCGCGATCCTGGATCGGATCGTCGGTCACCAGATCGACCGAGCTCCGGCAGGATTCCGGGTCGTCGCGATCATGAGCGTCTACAACGAGGAGGACATCCTCGGCCCGACGCTGCAAGCCCTGATCGACGACCGGATCGACGTCTACCTCATCGACAACTGGTCGACCGACCGGACGCACCAGATCGCGGAAGCATTCCTCGGGCGGGGCCTCATCGCCATCGAGCGATTCCCGGACCAGCCGACATCGGTCTTCGAACTCTCGGGGCTGCTCAGTCGCGTGGAGGCGATCGCAGCCGGGATCCCGAGCCAGTGGTTCATCCATCACGATGCAGACGAGCGCCGCGAGGGGCCCTGGCCTGGACACTCGTTGCGAGACGCCCTCTGGGCTGCCGATCGAGCTGGTTTCAATGCGATCGATCACACGGTCCTGAACTTCCGTCCGGTCGACAACGGCTTCGTCTCCGGCACGGACTACGTCGAGTATTTCCGGCAGATTCGAGTTCGGAGACACGCCCGACCTGCTGCGGCAGGTGAAAGCCTGGAAGGATGTCGGTGCGCCCCCGTCCCTTGCTGCCAGCGCGGGCCACGAGGTCACCTTCCCGGGTCGCCGCATCTTCCCGTACAAGTTCGAGCTCAAGCACTATCCGATCAGGTCACAGACGCATGGCGAACGCAAGGTCATCCTCGAGCGCAGAGGCCGATGGGATCCCTCCGAGCGTGCGAGAGGCTGGCACGCGCACTACGACGCCATCACCCCCACCTACGACTTCGTCCGAAACGGATCGGAGCTGCTCGAATTCGTGGATGGGCAGACCCAGCGGGATCACCTGCTGCCCTTGATCGCAGGCGTTGGGTTGGGGCGATCACCGGTTCCGGGCTGGGCTCTTCGCGGGCGGGGTTGGGCCTACGTCTATCGCTTCGTGGAAACGCTCGGAGCGGCGAGGCGGTGGCTGCGCCACTCCTTCCTGCCGAGCGTCCCCTTGGTCCGACCGGTCGCTCAGGGTCTGAGACGCATCGGCTCCGGGGTCCCTCGCGTCCGCTAAGGAGCCGCTCGGCTCAGCGGTTCGGCGCTCTCTCCACGACCCTGCGGCGGATGGCTTGCTCGATCCGGGTACCGACTGGGTTGGCACGCACGCGCCTCAGGCCCTCGTACAGAAAGGGGTGGCGACGCCACGTGATGGTATCGAGCGCCTGACGCGGCGCCGCGCCGAACGAGAGCTTGAAATGATCGATCCCACTCTTCAGTGGATCCGTCGACGCCGGCAATCCCCCGAACGAATATGCGGGGATCCCGCGGGCGATCGCTTCCTCGAGCGCGGCGACCTGCAGGAGTCGTGTCGAGGCGTATCGCTCGGCACCGTCCAGGTGACCTCCGTAGACGTATTCGGCGGTGTGTCCGACATAGGACACGAAGATCGACGCGATCACCTTCCCACCGACGAGCGCACCGAAGACGACGCCCGCGCCAGACGACACGCTGTGACGGAGAACAGGTTCGAGAGCAGCCCAGGGTCGGACGGACTCGAACTCCTTGCGTCGCGCCGTCGCCATCCAGGCGTCGTAGGCCGCGCGCAGGCCATTCGAGTCCGCGAGCTGCGTGATCTCAACGGCCTGAGCACGTCCTTTCTTGATGTTCTTGCGGGCATCGTGGCTGAAGCCAGCCCACAGGGTTTCGCTTGTCTGGCCCTCAAGGTCCAAGACGGCGTTGGTCACGCCCCGCGACAGCGTGACATCGCCCTGCATGCCCCGAAAGGCAGCCACCAGGTCGGCGTGGATCACCGGGTCCGGACAATCGCGGATGATGACTGCGAGGGCCCGGGACCTGCTGGCGAACCTCGCGATCGCACCGGCATATCCCGTCGCGTACGACGTTTGCCATCCTTCGAACACCGGCCCGTCGAGCGCCTCAGCGATCCTGAGCGGCAGGATCGGCACCTTGGTCGAACGAAACAGAATGCCACCGAGGAAGCCTTGGTCGCTCCAGGCGGCTACGACATTCGGCGACAGCCCGTAGGCCCGAAGGGGCGACGCCCACCAGAAGCATTGGTGCATGTGACCTGACGGGCTCGGTGTGGCCCAGTCGTCCCACCTGCCATGGGCCGACGGCGGAACGATCCCGAAGCGGATCCCCGCCGGACTGCTCGGATCGTGGGCTTGTTCATTCGAACTGACTGGCCCTTGACCTTCAGTCTCTGGCGTCGAGGCTCGTGTGTCCGCCGCCTTCATGTCCGTTCGTCCATCCCGGCCTCTATCGATCCTTTCTGATGCGTCATCGCGGTTCTGTCGGCCTACGGTACCTTCCCGGTCCGTCGTCGACGAACCACAGCTGAGCCGTCGTACGGCAGAGAACGGCTGATTCGGGGTGGTCCGCCAACGACCGAGGCGGTTCGTTGCCGAGACGCACCACCTAATAGGTATTTCGACCTATTGCGTGCTTACTTGTGTCTCGTCTTTTCCGACTCGGTTGGCCTACAGTAGCCGTCCGGCTCACATAGACGGGCCCTGCACTTATTCGGTGGCACACGCGGTTTTGATGCGAGCCCTGGGGGGGACTCGTCGGAGGGGCACGGATCGATGGTTGGATCGGCGACGGCGAGCGTCGCGGGTCGGGATACGTGACGGACGCAGATCGGTGTGAGTCGCGCCCGGTGGATCCGATGACGGCCACGCAGGCGTCCCGGGTCGCCATCGACTCGGCACACAAGCTGACGTTCGGCCTCGGCGGCCGACTGGCGATGACCGTCCGCTCGCTGCGTGGGCGACACCTCCTGCTCATCGATATGGCGGCGATCGTCGCCTCGATCTACCTGGCCCTCGCCCTCCGTCTCGACGGTCTCCTTGGCGTCGACTCGCTCGCGCCGTACCTCCCGATCGCGCTTCTCCCGTTGGCGATCCGGCCCTTGATCAACGTCCGGTTCGGTCTCTACCAGCGCTCGTGGGGGCACGCCAGCGTCCCTGATCTGACCCAGATCGTGTGGGCCGTCGTGGTCGGCACCGTGATCTGCGTGGCGCTGTTCTTCGGGGTCCTGGTGCCGTCACAGGCGCCGGAGGCGGTCGGCTTTCCCAGGTCCTTCTGGATCCTGGAGATGATCCTCAGCCTGGCGATGATCGGCGGGGTCCGGTTCTTCATCCGGGCCTGCAACGAGCTGGGAACCTGGGCCGTGATCGAGGGCGAAGCAGTCACCCTCACGCCGGCACTCCTGTTCGGGGCCGGGCGTTCCGGGACGCTCATGGCACGGTCGGCCATGCGTGAGCCGAAGGCCGGCGTCAAGCCCGTCGGGTTCCTCGACAACGATCCGGCCCAGCGAGGCACGAGCGTCGCCGGCCTGCCGGTCTTCGGCGGCCTGGACCAGCTCGACGATGCCGTCCGACGGACGGGCGCCCGGACGCTGCTGATCACGATGCCGAACGCATCCGGCGACACGGTTCGGAAGATCATGGATCGGGCAGTCGAGGCCGGGCTGACCGTGCGGACCGTTCCTCCGGTCCACGAGCTGCTCGACGGCAGCCGGGATGTGAACCGGCTCCGCGAGGTCCGTCTCGCGGACCTGCTCACTCGCGAGCAGGTGACCGTTCATGCGCCCGGCGTCTCGGACACGATCCGCGACCAGGTCGTGATGATCACCGGTGCCGGCGGGTCGATCGGATCCGAGCTGGCCCGCCAGGTCTACGCGTTCGGGCCGAGCCGCCTCGTCCTGGTCGATCGAGCCGAGAGTCCGCTTGTACATGATCCAGCGGGAGCTCGAGCTTCGGAGCCTCGATGGCCGCGGCAGTGGCGAGCTCTCGATCCACCTTGCCAACGTCGCGAGCCGGGCGGTGGTGGGTCGGCTCATCGAGCAGACCCGGCCGGCGGTCATCTTCCATGCCGCCGCCTGCAAGCACGTGCCGATGATGGAGCAACACCCATCCGAAGGCGTCCAGGTCAACATCGGCGGGACCATGGCCGTCCTGTCGGCCGCCGTCGACGCGGGTGTGCCGCGGTTCGTCCTCGTCTCGACCGACAAGGCCGTCGAGCCATCGAGCGTGATGGGCGCCACAAAGCGGCTGGCTGAATGGCTGGTGGCCGATGCCGCCGCCCGGACCGGACGTCCGTATGTGGCGGTCCGGTTCGGCAACGTCCTCGGCTCGGCCGGCAGCGTCCTGCCGATCTTCCAGAGCCAGCTGGAGAACGGTGAGGCCATCACCGTGACCCACCCGGAGATGTCGCGCTACTTCATGACCATCCAGGAGGCCGGCTGGCTGATCCTCGATGCCGCCGCGATCGGCCGGGCGGGCGATCTGTTCGTGCTCGACATGGGCAAGCCGGTCAAGATCATCGACATGGTCCACGACCTGATCCGCCTGGCTGGGCGGGAGGTCGAGAGCGTGCCGATCCGGTTCACCGGCCTCCGTGCCGGCGAGAAGCTGCACGAACGGCTCTTCTACGAGACGGAGAAGGTCGCGACGACGGACGTCGACAAGATCTTCCGAGTCGTGGATGCCCGCCCGCCCGATGACATCGAGGCACGTGCCGGCCACCTCCTGGCGCTCGCCTACGGAGATCGCGACGAGGAGCTGCGCGCGGCGCTGTTCGCCTCCATCGCGAGCCAGGCGCCAGTCGTGCCCGCCGCCGCGGACCTCTCGGACCTCTCGGATCTGACGGGCATCCCGACCGTCGCCACGATGCCCACGACCGGCTCCACCTCGGCGGCGGCCAGCGCCTGATCGCGACGGCGAACGCCGTCGTCGACCTCGCGATCCCGATGGCGACCGTTCCGATGCCCGATATACTCCCGCTCCCCGTCATCGGGGAAGAGACCGCCAGGAGGCGCAACCCCGTGATCGATCCGTCCGCGCAGATCCACGCCACTGCGGACCTCGAGGCCGACGTCAGTGTCGGACCGGGCACGTCGGTGTGGCATCACGCACAGATCCGGCGGGGTGCCCGGATCGGGCGCGACGGGGTCATCGGGCGAGACGTGTTCATCGACGAGTCGGTGACCCTGGGTGATCGAGTCAAGGTCCAGAACGGCGCCCTCGTGTATCACGGCGTGACCGTCGAGGACGGCGTGTTCATCGGACCCGGCGCGATCCTGACCAACGATCGACGGCCACGATCGCTCAACGCCGATGGAGGTCTCGCCCGGGCGGCCGACTGGGCTGTCAGTCCGATCCGGATCTCGGTCGGTGCCTCGATCGGAGCAGGCGCCGTCGTCGTCGCCGGTCGTGACGTCGGCCCGTACGCGATGGTCGGAGCCGGCGCCGTCGTGACCCACGACGTCCCCGCGCACGCCTTGGTCGTCGGCAACCCGGCCCGACAGATCGGCTGGGTGTGCGTCTGTGGGGAACGGCTGGTCGAGATCGCCGGCGACGTGCCGAACGTATTCACTTGTCCTGCGTGCGGGCGTCGATACGACCAGGCCGGCGCAGATGGCGCGCTCGTCGTCCGAACGGAGCAGGCCGACGTTTCCGGAGCGGACGCATGATCCCGATCGCCCGGCCGGACATCGGCGCCGAGGAGATCGCCGCCGTCACCGAGGTCCTGCAGAGCGGGATGCTGGCCGGTGGGCGCCGTGTGGCGGAGTTGGAGGAGCGGTTCGCCGCGTTCATCGGCGTCAAGCACGCGATCGCAGTCAGCAACGGGACTGTCGCGCTGATGTGCCTGTTCGAGGGCCTGGGTCTCGGGCCGGGTGACGAGGTCATCACCGTCGGCCACACCTTCAACGCGACCGTCAGCTCGATCCTCTCGACCGGTGCCACGCCGGTCTTCGTCGACATCGAACGCGACACGTACCTGATCGACGCGGGTCGGATCGAGGCAGCCATCACGCCGCGCACGCGCGCCATCTGCCCGGTCCACCTGTTCGGCCTGCCGGCCGACATGGCCACGATCGGCGCCATCGCCGCGCGACACGGCTTGGCCATCGTCGAGGACGCCTGCCAGGCGCACGGGGCGACCTTCGATGGTCGTCGGGTGGGGAGCTTCGGACACGGCGCGTTCAGCCTGTACGGCACGAAGAACATGACGACCGGCGAGGGTGGCCTGATCACCACGGACGACGACCGCCTCGCGGACTGGCTCCGGCTCTATCGCAACCAGGGCATGCGTGAGCGCTACCACCACGAAGCGCTCGGCTACAACTTCCGGCTGACCGACGTCGCGGCCGCGATCGGGCTCTGCCAGCTCGACAAGCTCGAGCGCAATACCGCGCGTCGTCAGTCCATCGCGGCACGCTACGACGCGGCCTTCGCCGACCTGCCGATCGCGACACCGGTGATCCCGCGTAGTCGGACACATGTCTTCCACCAGTACACGATCGCCGTCGGCGACGATCGCGACGGGATCGTGGCCGACCTGGCCGCGGCGGGGGTCGGCACCGGGATCTACTACCCGATCCCGGTCCATCGCCAGCCGTACGTGCTGGAGCGTGGGCTGGGGGCCGACCTGCCGGTCACCGATCGGGCATCCGAGCACACGCTGTCGCTGCCGATGTACCCGACCCTCGCCGAGGAGGACCAGGCCACCGTCATCGCGGCGGTCCGCGCCGCCGTCGAACGCCGGGCTCCCGGCGTCACGCCCGAGCGACTCAACGCGACGCCGGATGGAGCGCCCCGATGAGCGGCAGCGTGGTCGCCGGTCGGTGACCGCGAGATCCGGGTCGGGCTGATCGGTCTCGGGGCGATGGGCCGGAACCACCTGCGCGTCCTGGGCGGACTGGCGGGCGTCCGTCTGGTCGCCGTCTCGGACCTCGAGCCTGTCGCGCTGGCAGCGGCCAGCGCGCGGACCGGCGCGCAGCCGTTCAGCGAGCCGCTGGCGATGTTGTCCGAAGCGGACCTCGACGCGATCGTCATCGCCGCACCGACCACGAGTCACCTGCCACTGACCATCACCGCGATCGAACGCGGCATCGCCGTCCTCGTCGAGAAGCCGCTGGCGTCCACCACGACGGAGGCCGACCTGGTCGTTGCCGCGGCGTCGGCGCCCGGTGCCCCGCCGGTCCAGGTCGGCCACATCGAGCGGTTCAATCCGGCCATCCTCGAGCTCGGTCGGCTCCTCGAGGCGGGCTGGCTGTCTTCGGTCTTCGCGATCTCGAGCCGTCGGTCGGGTCCTTTCCCGGCGCGCATCCGGGACGTCGGGGTCACCCTCGACCTTGCCACCCACGACGCCGACATCCTCTGCTCGATCGCGTCGGAGCGCCCGTCGCGGGTCTCGGCCGAGACGGCCAGGCGCATCCACGCGGACCACGAGGACCTGCTGTTCGGCCTCATGTCATTCCCCTCGGGCACGGTCGCCATGCTCGACGTCGACTGGCTCACCCCGGCCAAGCGACGGCAGCTGACGGTCCTCGGCGAGGAGGGGATGTTCGAGCTCGACTACCTCACCCAGCGCCTGACCTTTGCTCGCGCGACCGATACGTCTGCGCCGCGGCTGATCGGCGGCTACGCGCCGACCTTCGAGAGCGACGTCGTCGAGCTGCGGGTCGCCACGGGTGAACCGCTCGTCGCCGAGCTCGAGGCATTCATGGGCGTCGTCCGGAACGGCGGCCGGCCGTCCGTCGATGCGGCCGATGGGCGATGGGCCGTCGTCCTCGCCGAGGCCATGCTCACCGCGGCCAGGGAACGCCGGACCGTGGAGCTGGTGCCGGGTTGAGTCCCGTCATCCGAGCTGCCTCGTCGGCCTCGCTGTTGGGGGGCTCGATCGTGCTGCCGGCCGGCGAGTGCCATCACGCACCGGCCCGCCACGTCCGAGCGTGGATCGGCGAAACCGGCACGTCCGGCACGGTCGCGGTCGTGGGCGCCGGCAAGATGGGCCTTCCGCTGGCCGCGCAGTTCGCCTCCCATGGCTGGAAGGTGATCGCGATCGACATCGATCCGTCGGTGGTGGCGGCCATCAACGAGGGGCGCTCGCACATCGGGGAGGAGCCCGGGGTCGCCGACCTGGTCGCCGAAGCGCATCGGGCGGGTCGGTTGCGGGCCACCCTCGATGGCTCGGCCGCGGCCGCCGAAGCCGATGTGGTCGTGCTCATCGTGCCGGTCATGCTCGACGCGACGAACCACCCGGACCGCCGCTCGATGGATGCCGCCGTGACATCCATCGGGGCGGGTCTGCGGGCCGGTTCGACCGTCATCCTCGAAACGACGCTCCCGGTCGGCGACACGCGCGACCGCTATGCGCCGATGCTGGCCGAAGCATCCGGGCTGGCCATCGAGGAGGATCTGTTCGTCGCGTTCTCGCCGGAGCGGCTCTACAGCGGCGCCGCACTCCGCAACCTGGCCACCTATCCCAAGCTGGTCGGCGGCCTCGGCGAGGCCTCGACCGCCCGAGCGGCGGCCTTCTACTCCGGCGTCCTGGATGCCGACGTGGTCGCGTTGTCCTCTGCCGAGGCGGCCGAGTTCGCCAAGCTCGCCGACACGACGTATCGGGACGTGAACATCGCCCTGGCCAACGAGTTCGCCCGGTACGCGGATCGGATCGGTGTCGACATCCTCGAGGTCGATCGTCGGCGGCCAACAGCCAGCCGTACAGCCACATCCACCAGCCCGGGCTCGGCGTCGGCGGGCACTGCATCCCGGTCTACCCGCATTTCCTGCTCGATCGGGCCCCCGAGATGGAGCTGGTCGGACTGGCGCGACGGATCAATGACGGGCAAGTCGATGTCGTCCTCGACCGGCTGGCCGAGACGCTCGGGACGCTCGATGGAGCGTCCAGTCCTCGTCCTCGGCCTGACCTATCGCGAGGGGGTCAAGGAGCTCGCCTACTCGCGAGCGCTGCCGCTGATCTCGGGACTGCGCGAGCGGGGCGCCCGGGCGCTCGCCTTCGACCCGCTGCTGACCGCGTCGGAAACGGAACGGACCGGCGCGCGCGCATGGTCGTGGGGTGAGGTCGAACCCGATGTGGCCGCGATCGTCACCCAGACCGCCGATCCGGCGTGGCGGGCGATCGACCCGGCCTGGTTCCCGAGCCTGCGGTCGTTCGTCGACGGCCGGAACTCGCTGCGCGACCTGGTCCTGCCGGAGGGCGTCGACTACCGCGGGATCGGCGGTCGCCGCTAGGCCGGCCGGCCCTCCACCCGAGCCGGTACGCTCCCTCCGTGCGGATCATCAGCGTCGTCGGGACACGACCGCAGCTCATCAAGGCAGCCGCCCTGACGCCGGTCCTGCGGACACGACACGACGAGATCTTCGTCGACACCGGTCAGCACTACGACGAGGCGATGGCGGGCATCTTCTTCGCCGAGCTCGGACTGCCGCGGCCGGACCATTCGCTCGGGATCGCGGGAGGATCGCATGCCGCCCAGACCGGTGCGATGCTGACCGCCCTCGAGCCGATCGTCATCGCCGAGCGGCCGGATGCCGTTCTCGTGTACGGCGACACGAACTCGACCCTCGCCGGTGCGCTCGTCGCGGCCAAGCTGGGCGTCCCGGTCGCCCACGTCGAGGCCGGCCTGCGGTCGTTCGATCGACGGATGCCCGAGGAGGTCAACCGGGTCGTGGCCGACCACCTGTCGCACTGGCTGTTCGCCCCGACGCCGGCCGCCGTTGCGAATCTGGCCGCCGAAGGCATCACCGACGGCGTGGAGCTCGTGGGTGACCTGATGCAGGACCTGGCCGCGCGCGTCGCGAGCGAGATCCGTGATCCGACCGCGCTCGGGGCGCCCGCCATCGCCCATCTCGAACTCACGCCAGGCGGGTATCTCTTCTGCACCATCCATCGTGCCGAGAACAGGTCACCCGAGGCGATCCGTGCGTGGGCCTCGATGCTGCGGACCGTGGCCCGGCCGGACCGGCCGATCGTCCTCGCGCTCCATCCCGGGACACGGTCGTTGCTCGAGGCATCCGGCGAAGGCCTCGGACCGGATGTTCGTGTGACCGAGCCATTCGGCTACCGATCGTCGCTGGCCCTCCAGCTCCATGCCGCAGCCGTCCTGACCGATTCGGGCGGGATCCAGCGTGAGGCCGGCTGGCTCGGTGTGCCCTGCCTCGTCCTGCGCTCGTCGACCGAGTGGGTGGAGCTGCTCGACGCATCCGACGGCCGCATGGCCCTGGTCGGTCTCGACAGCACGCGAGCCGTGCACGAGCTGGCGCGGTGGGCGCCGGTGGGTGCGACACGCGACCTGGCGATCGAGCGGGCGGCGGGCAAAGGCCCTCCGACGGCGGGGGCCGCCCAGGCGATCACGGACCGATTGGCCGCTCGGCGACGAGGCGATCGCTGATCAGCTGATCGTGCCGCCCGGCTCGGTCGTGTGGACCTCGACGTCGGCGAGGCCGCGCGCCGCCAGCTCGGTCCGCAACTGGTCCGGCGTCCCGGCCAGTGCCGGGAACGTGCCGTAATGGATGGGCATGACGTGCTTGACGCCGAGCAGCTCGACCGCCATCGCCGCCTCGCGCGGACCCATCGTGTAGTGGCCGCCGATCGGCAGCAGCGCGATGTCGGGCTTGTACAGCTCGCCGATCAGGCGCATGTCGCCGAACACGTTGGTGTCGCCCGCGTGGTAGAGGCGGAAGCCGTTCTCGACCTCGACCACGAAGCCGGCCGGCTCGCCGAGATAGAGCGTGGTCTCGGCGCCGCCGTTCCAGTCGCCGGCCGAGTGGTCGGCGTGGACCATCGTGACCTTGAGCCCGGCGACCTCGACCGTCCCGCCCTTGTTCATCCCCATCGTCGCGTCGGAGCCGCCGGGCAGCGTGCGCGACAGCCACAGGCTCAGCTCATGGATGGACGGCCAGGCCGGCCGCAGCCGGCTCGCGAGCGCGACCGCGTTCCCGAGGTGGTCGCCGTGGCCGTGGGTCACCAGCAGGACGTCGCAGGCGTCGACCGCGTCGGCTGACTTGGTGCTCCGCGGGTTGTCGAACCACGGATCGAACAGGACGGTCTTGCCGCCGGGTGTCTTGACCTCGACGCAGGCGTGGCCGTACCAGGTGAACGTGGTGTCGCGACCGAGACTCATGATGCGCACCTCCGGGGTCGATGCTACATCGCCGCTACACTCGGGCCGTGTCTGCGACCCAGATCGGCGAGAACCTCGCCTTCGTCAACTGGACCGTCCTGACCGGGCTGGCGCTCGGCTCGTTCGCGGCGGTCGTCATGCTTCGGCGGCGGACGAGCGCGACCCCGGGCTACCTGCGCTTCACGACCCTGTGCGCCGTCGGCTTCGGTGTCCTCGCCTGGATCTCCGACGGGTCGCTGCCGTCGTCGCTCGTGGCCTCGCCGGTCGTCGTGGACCCAGCCTGGGACGCGCCCCGGCACGCGGCCCTGGCCCTGTTCTGCATCCTCGTCGCGGGCGGTGTCGTCGCTCGACGGATCGGCCCGCGGACAGCCACCGTGCTCGAGGTCGGAGGCATGGTCGCGGCGGTCGCCACGCTCGTGTTCGGGGCGCTGGCATGGGGCGGCGGCTCGCTCGGCGCGGTGTCGTTGCTGGTCCAGCTGGCGGTCGTCAGCGCGGCCATCGGGGGCGTGTTCGCGGCGATGATCCTCGGGCACTGGTATCTCGTCACCCCGAAGCTCCCCGAGGCGCCGCTGATCCTGCTGGCGCGTGCACTGCTGATCGTGGTCGTCGTCCAGGTCGTCCTGTTCTGGGCGTGGATCGCGACCGGCGCAGGGCCGGCGGATGCCGCACCCTTCACGTCACTGGTCGGGCCGTGGGCGCTGTTCGTCTGGCTGCGGCTGATCGTCGGGCTCGTGTTCCCGCTGGTCATCTGCTGGGCGTCGGTCCAGACGGCGCGGATCGCGCTCGATGGAATCGGCGACCGGCCTGCTGTACATCAACGTCGGGTCGATCGCGGCCGGGACGATCCTGGCCGCCGGCCTCTATTTCGGCGCCGGCCTGCTGGTGTAAGGGGGAACGATGGACAAGCACGGCACAGGATGGATCCCCGACCGCGTCGATCTCGACTGGATCGAGTCGCTGGCGACAGCCGCTCCCGGCTGCCCTGGCCGCCCTCGAGGCGGCGGGACTCGAGAACCACATCCCGATCGTCGACCGCGACGCCGGACGCGTCCTGTCGGTGCTGGCCGGGTCGCGGCGGCGGATCGTCGAGGTCGGGACGGCATACGGCTACTCGACGCTGTGGATGGCGCTCGGCCAGCCGAGCCGGCGGCACGATCGTGACCATCGACCCCGACCGCGAACGCACGGACCTGGCGCGTGGCTGGTGGCGCCAGGCGGGCATCGCCGACGAGCAGATCACGGTCGTCAACGCCCCGGCGCTCGACGCGCTCGCGAGCGACCCGGCCCTGGCCGGCCCGTTCGACATGGCGTTCATCGACGCGCTCAAGCCCGAGTACGAGGGGTATCTCGCGGCGCTGGCCGACCGCCTCGAGCCGGGCGCCCTGGTCGTCGCCGACAACGTCCTGTGGGGCGGCCGCGCCTCGGGGAACCGGCCGGTGGCGCCCGACGACGTCAACACCGCCGCTCTCCGGGCGTTCGATGCGGCGGTCCTGGCCGACCCGCGGCTGACCGCGACGATCCTGCCCGTCGGCGACGGCCTGCTCATCGGCACGTGGCACGGTTGACGGGCACGGAACGGGCTGTCGCGGTGTCGATCCGGGTCAGGGTCCGTCTGTTCGCGGTCCAGCGCGAGCTGGCCGGCACGCGCGAGGTCCCGCTCGAGCTGCCGGACGGCGCCGATGTCGAGGCCGCCTGGTCCGCGCTGGTCGAGCGCCACCCGGTCCTCGCGCCGGGCCGGGCCTCGCTCCGGTTCGCCCGGAACGGCGACTACGCGGACCCGACGACCGCGCTCGCCGATGGCGACGAGGTGGCCATGATCCCGCCCGTCTCGGGTGGGGCGGGAGACGGAGCGCGGGACGCGTCGACCCGACGCGGTGTCGCCCGACGCGGTGTCGCCGACCCGAGGCGCGCGCCACCGGCCGCGCCACGCACGCATTGGATCCTCGAGATCCGCGACGAGCCGTTCACGAGCGCGATCCTGGCCGAGCTGGCCGAGGTGCTGGCCAAGCCCGAGGACGGCGCGGTCGTCGGGTTCCTGGGACGGACGCGGTCGACTCCCGGGACGCCGGCCCCGGGGCAGGAGGACGAGGCGGCGCGCCACGCCGGTCGCGCGGTCGAATCGCTCGAATACGAGGCCCACGAGGCGATGGCGCTCCGGACCCTGGCCACCATCGCCGACGAGATCGCGACTCGCTTCGGCGTCGACCGGCTGGCGATCGTCCATCGCGCCGGCGAGGTGCCGCTCGGCGAGGCGTCGATCGCGGTCGTCGCCGTGGCGCCCCATCGCGATGCTGCTTTCGACGCCGCCCGCTACGCCATCGACGAGACCAAGGCCCGCGCGCCGATCTGGAAGGCCGAGCGGTTCGCCGACGGGCACGTCTGGATCGGCCACCAGGCCCGGACCGGGCCGACGGAGGGGGCATGAACGTCTACATCAGCGTCGACATGGAGGGGGTCGCCGGGGTCAGCCACCCGAACCCGACCGACTCGGCGCATGCCCGCTACCCGGACGCCGTCGAGCTGATGATCGACGAGACGAACGCCGCGATCGAAGGCGCACTCGCCGGCGGGGCCGAGGACGTCCTCGTCAACGACAGCCACGGCTCGATGTACAACCTGCTGCCGGCCCGGCTCCACGCCGGCGCGAGGCTGCTCCAGGGCCAGAAGCCGTGGTCGATGGTCGAGGGAGCGGGACCCGACGCGGGTTTCGGGGTGGCGCTGTTCGTCGGCTATCACGCGCGGGCGGGCCACCCGCGCGGCACGCTCGCTCACACATACTCGGGCGCGCCGGTCGAGACGCGGCTCGACGGCCGTCCGACCGGCGAGTACGGCCTCAACGCACTCGCGCTGGGGGCGTGGGGCGTGCCGGTCGGCCTCGTCGCGGGCGACGATGCGCTCGCGGAGGAGGTGGCGGACTGGCTGCCGTGGGCCGAGCGGGTCGTCGTCAAGACCGCCGCCGGCGGGCACGCCGCGGCATCGCTCCACCCGTCGCTCGCCGGCGACCTGATCCGGGCCGGTGCCGAGCGCGCGGTCCGTCGCGCGGCCGCCGGGGAGCTCGAGCTTCTCACGGTCGGGCCGCCGGTCGTCATCGAGGTCGACTACCGCCGCGGCATCGAGGCCGACCTGGCCGCGATCGTCCCGGGTGCGGAGCGCGTCGGCGACCGCGGCGTCCGCTTCGTCTCGGACGATCCGCTCATGGCATATCGCGGCTTCCTTGCCGGGAATCGCCTGGCGGGCATCGTCGAACGATGACGGCCGCCACGTGACGAGTGCGTGACGGCTCGCCGGCGACGGCATACTTGCCCGTGAGCTCCCGCGGGGAGGGTCTCGCCCGAGACCAGTGGAGGGACCTCGTGTCGACGCCACCGGCCGCCGGCCGCACCAGATGACCAACGATTGGGGCCCGATCGATCGCCTCGTCACGCGAGCGGATGCGCTCGCGGGCGCATGGGGCGCGCGGGCGCGGGCGTCAACCACGATCGGCCAGGAGCGCGCGATCATCCGGCTGTTCGGGGTGACGGGTCTCGATGGCGCCGGGCGGCCGCTGGCCGGAGCCGCCGTCGACCGCTGGCTGGCGGGCGAGCCCGGGTCGCTCGGCAACGGGATCGCCCTGCCGTTCGCGATGGCCCTCCTCGAATACGACCTCGAGCCACAGCAGCTGGCGCTCGACATCGCGTCCGGCGCGATCGATCTGGGGCTCGAGGGCGAGCTGCTGCGCGAACGCGACCGGCGCGCGGTCGCCGAGGTCGAGGCGACCAGGCTGGCCGATGCCGCCATCGAACGCATCGACGCCCAGCGAACCGTCCGCCGCGAGACCCTCGACATGCTCGGTGAGGCGCCGCGGCCATGGCTGGGCGTCACGCTCCGCGAGCCGGACGTCGAGGAGGCGCTGCACGAAGTGGCCGGGCTCGTCGGCGCCGGCGTCGACCTGGTCCGGATCCAGGTCCCGATCGGGCGCGAGCTGGCCGACCGGATGACCGATGCCGGTCTCGAGGTCCCTGCCTGGGCGCCGCGCGACAGCTCCGCTCGCCCTGCCGACAACGAGCCGCCGGACCCGGCCCCGACCGGCAGCCAGCGCGCGCTCGGCCGACTGCGCCGCGCGATCGACCGTTCCGCTGCCCGACGGCGCGCCTATGTCCGCCTCGCCACGTCCGCCCCGGCGCTTGGGGCGCCCGAGGGTGCCGTCGTCGCTGCGTTCGAGCGGATCGACCTCATCACGTCGGACGCGATGGCCGAGATCGTGGCCAACGCGGTCGAGCCGGACCGCGCGCTGTCGGACCACGCCTTCGCCCATCGCCTGGCTGCGCGCGCGGGAACGGCGATCCTGATCGGCCCGGGGCCGCTCGTCGTCGCGCCCGACCTGTCGGCCGGCGTGCCCTCCGACCCGGCAACGCGGGCCGGCCGGGCGCTCGCCCTGCAGCTGCTCGGTGTGACCCTGGCCCGTGGCGACGGGCTCGCCGCGGACGCGATCGTCGTCGGGGCGCTCACGCCGTGGCTCACCGACGAGCCGTCACCGGGCGCCCGGGCCATCGCCGAGGTGGCGGTGCGGCGCGCCATCTTCGACGGGCACCCTCTCGGGTTCGTCGAGCCGTCGTCCACCTCCGGGCGGGCCGCCTTGTGGCCGTTCGTCGAGGCGGCTGCAGCCGCCCATGCCGGCAATGTCGCGCTCGTCCTTCGCTCCGCGGAGGGCGGCACAGACGAGGCCCTCGCGGCGGTGCGCGCCGCGCGCGCCGCATCGCTGGTCTCAGCCGATGTCGCAGGGGCCACCCAGCCCGGGCCGCTTGCGGGGGTGGCGCTCGACCACGCTCGCGGGATGGTCGCGGCTGCGCTCCAGACACTCGAACGCCTGGCCGACGAGGGCTGGCGGACGATCGCCGGCGACGCGCCGAACCCGGGCCGGCCGCGCTCGGGGGCGTTCGACGGCGCGACCGAGCGTACCGAGTCATTCGACCCGTTCGCCCGGACCCTGGGCCGCCGCGTCTGACCATCAGATGGCGACGGCCGCCCGCGCCAGCGGCCGGCAGCGGACCGATCCGTCCCGCCACTCGAACGCCTCCAATCGCAGGGCGTTCGGGTCGATCGCCTCGAACTCCTCGGTCAGCCACGTGGCGAACTCCGGGTCGACGTCGATCGGCAGGCCGATCAGCAGGTCCCGCGAGGGGGCGACGAACAGGGCCGGACCGGGGCCGAACAGGCGAGCCATCGCCTCGGGCAGCAGGACCGTCGTCGACGCCCAGCCATCGTGCGACTGGAACGCAGTGATCGGCACGTCGTCGACGGAGTCGTGCAGGAGGTCGCGCTCGTCCGCCTCCCGGGCGCGGCGCGTGAGGTTGTCGAGCGCCCGCACCGCCAGCTCCGGGAGGTCGATCGGCCAGTGGGCGACGTGCGTCGTCGAGATGCGCATGAAGGCCGGCCCGGCATCGACCGCGAAGCCGACGGTGACACCGGGCGGCAACACGGTGAGAGCCGGCGGGTCGACCGGGTAGCTGAACGGCCGCGCCCGCTCGAACACGGGGAGGATCTCGGACGCGACGTCGTCCCAGGCGAACCCGTGAGCGTCGAGCTGCCGGAGCGCGCTGCGGAACCGCGGGTCGTCATGGATCCAGGCGGCGCCGTCCTTGACCCGGAGCTTGCTCCGCGATCGATCGCCCCGTCGGGTCCGGTGCTTGGCCATGACAGCAGGATGCCGGACGGCCCTGCACAGACCGTTATCCGCCGATCATCCGCCACTTACCGCAGGCAGGACGTGGACGACGGCCGCTGCCCGCACGGGCGTCCCGAGGTCGCCCGGCTCGCCGTCGACGAAGACGTTGATGTGCGGCCGCAGCCGCGGTCCCGCCTCGACCAGACGATCACGCATCCCCGGCACGGACCGGTCGAGCGCCTCGATCACCCCGGCGACCGTATCGCCCTCGACCTCCTGCTTTCGCGTCGTGCCGGGGAACAGCGCGATGAGCGAGCCCGGCAGCATCACGGTCGCCATGAGACGCCGGTCAGTCGAGGACGGTCGCTTCGACGGCCCAGATCTCGGGCAGCGTGTCGGTGATCATCCGCCAGGACACCCCCTCGTCCGAGCTGTGCCACACCTGTCCGGTGGCGGTCCCGAACGTGACGCCGACCGGGTCGAGCGTGTCGCGGGCCATCGCCTCACGCAGCACCGACATGTAGGCATCGTGCGTCGGAAGCCCGTCGTCCGAGCGGACCCACGAGGCGCCCCGATCGTGCGTTCGCCAGACCGCCGTGTGGCCGTCGGGCATGAACCGGCCCTCCTCGGGCGTGCTCAGCGGGATCAGCCAGCAGGTGGCGGGGTCGCGCGGGTGGGCGACCATCGCGAACCCGAAGTCGGTCGACAGCGACCCGGTGATCTCCTGCCAGGTCTCCGAGCCATCGTCGGAACGGTAAACACCGTTGTGGTTGCGCTGGTAGAACGTGTCCGGCTCGCCGGCCGCCATCGCGAACTTGTGGACGCATTGCCCGGTCTCCGGGAAATTCTCGGTCGGGTTGGACTCAGCGCGGACACCCACGTTCCGCGCCTCCCAGGACGTCCCGCCGTCACGCGTCTCGAACACGCCGACCGCGGAGATCCCGACCCACGTCCGGTCGGTGTCGGTCGGGTGGGGGATGATCGTGTGGAGGATGAGTCCGCCGGCGCCGGGCCCCCACGTCGGGCGGGTGGGATGGTTGGTCAGACCCTCGACGTGGCTCCACGTCCTGCCGCGGTCGTCGCTCCGGAAGAGCCCGGCGGGCTCCACGCCTGCGAGGATGGCTCCGTCCGGGGTCGTCGCGAGGCTCCAGATGGTCGTGACGGGCTCGGCATCGTCGCCGTAGGTCATCCCCGCCGACGAATGCGTCCAGGTGTCGCCGCCGTCCTCGGACCGCCACATCGCCGGGCCGTACCAGGCGTTCCCGGCGGCGACCAGGATGGCGCCCGTGTCAGGCTCGACGATCACATCGTGGACCGGCCAGCCCTCGCACAGCGGACCTTTGATCGACCAGTCCGTGCGTGCCTCGTCGCTGTCGAGGATGAACGCACCCTTCTTGGTGCCGACGAGCAGGCGAACTCGCTTCGTCATCTTCGGCTCCCTTCAGCCCCCGGCCTTGAATGGATAGACGACCCACGCGTCGGTCGTGACCGCATAGACGTCAGGCACCTCCGGCACGACCGACCGGGCAGGTTTCCAGTGCAGGACGGCGGTGGTCGGGAGACCGCCCGCCTGCCGGATGCGTTCGATCACGGCGTGGATGGTGGTACCGCTGTCCCAAACCTCGTCGACCACGAGGATGCGCTGCGCGCGCAGCAGCGGGTCGGCCGGGAACTGCAGGAAGGTGGGATGCGGCCCGGGCCGGCCGTGGTCGTCGTAGAACTCGACTGCGGCCACCAGGATGTTCCGGATCCCGAGGCGGTAGGCGAGCATCCCGGCCGGTACGAGACCGCCCCGCGTGATCGCCAGCATCAGGTCGAACGACTGGTCCGCGAGGCGGTCGGCAAGCCCGGCGACGAGTCCGTCCAGTTCGTCCCAGGCGACGATGTCGCGCCTGGGTGGTGCGGTCTGCATCGACCGATGATACCGACCCTGTCCGCGGACGGGCAGCGCCGCGGCCGCTACGCCTGGGTTCGCATCTCGTCGGGCGGCGGCACGTGATCGACCCAACTGTGGGCCGGCCGATAGCCCAGCAACCGTCGCGCGTGGTCGATCGAAAGCAGCGTCTCGCGCCCCTCGACCGGCCGGCGGATCGGGACCGTGGGAAAGACCTCGGCCATCAGGTCGGCGCTCGGGCGCGTCATGACCGTGTCGGCGGCGGCGATGATCGCAACCTCGGCGCCGTCGATCGGGACCTCCAAGGCGAGCCGCGCAGCGGTGGCCACGTCGCGAGCATCGACGTATCCCCACAGATTCCACCTGCGGATCTGGGGGTCGTCCCAGTACGACGGGAAGAGCGCGTAGTCGTCAGGTTCCATGATGTTCGAGATCCGGAAGCCGACGAAGCCGACCCCACTGCGCCGCGCGAACTGCGCGGCCATGGTCTCGCCGACCAGCTTGGACAGCGCATAGGACGACTCCGGGCGCGGTTCGATGCTCTCATCGATCGGGGCGAAATCGGGCGGGATGTCGAATGGGAGCCCGAGGACCGTCTCGCTGGACGCCCAGACGACGCGCCGCAGGTCGTGCCCGACCGCAGCCGCGAAGACGTTATAGGTCGACAGGGCGTTGTTCCGGAACGTCTCGCCGTCCGGTCGGAGGCCCGGAGCTGGGATCGCAGCGAAATGGACGACGGCATCGGCGCCGGCGAGCGCATCCTGCGTCTGGCCGAGATCGGTCAGGTCTGCCACCAGGGACAGCCCGGACGCGCTCCCGTCATGCCGCGTGTCGACGTTCAGGACGTCGTGACCGTGCTCGCGCAGGTCGCGGACGACCCACGCACCACCCTTGCCGGTCCCCCCTGTGACGACGACCCGCATCTCTCGACCTCCTGGCCCAGAGTATGCCGAAGGGAGGAGCGGCGCGACGCCCAGGCCGGGCCCCGGAGCCCGTCTCATCGACGTCTCAAGACGCGAGCCCACCGTCCACTAGGATGACCAGGCACACCATGCCGAACCAGCCCGCACGCCCGGTCCCTCTCCCGCGGACGTGGTCGATCGGCGGCACCGAGATGGTCGCGCTGCTGATCGGCAACGGCGTCCTCATCCTCGCCATGTGGCTCCGCCACGGCGGCCTCGACCAGCTCGACACGCTCGGTGGCCAGCTGACCGCGATCGGCCAGCTCACCGCGCTGTACGGGACCTACATCGCCCTCATCCAGCTCGTCCTGATGTCGCGCAGCCCGTGGCTCGACCAGGCGTTCGGGATGGACGGCCTGGCCGCCGCGCATCGGTGGCTCGGGTTCGCCTGCGTCTGGCTGCTGCTCGGGCACGTGGTCTTCATCACGACGGGCTACGCGCTCGGAGACGGGAGCAACGTCGTCGGCGAGTTCATCACGCTGGTCACGACCTACCCGTACATCCTGATGGCCCTGGTCAGCGGCGGCCTGTTCGCGATGGTCGCCATCAGCTCGATCCGGGCGTCCCGTCGACGGCTGTCGTACGAGACGTGGTACGGCCTCCACCTGTACGCCTACCTGGCCATCGCGCTCGGCTTCCTGCACCAGCTGTACACGGGGAACGACTTCATCCACGACCCGATCGCCGTCGGGTACTGGATCGCCCTCTACGTCGCGACCGCCGCACTCGTGCTGGTCTTCCGGGTCGGTCAGCCGGTCTGGCTGTCGGCTCGCCATCGGCTTCGCGTGTCGGTCATCGCCGACGAGGGGCCCGGGATCTTCTCGATCTACGTTTCGGGACGCGACCTCGACCAGCTGGCGGTCCGCTCCGGCCAGTACTTCCTGTGGCGGTTCCTGACGCGTGACGGCTGGTGGCGGGCGCACCCGTTCTCGATCTCATCGGCCCCAAACGGCGCCTGGCTGCGCATCACCATCAAGGAGCTCGGCGACTGGTCGACTGCGCTGCGCCAGATCCCGGTCGGGACGCGGGTGTTCATCGAAGGCCCGTACGGCGCCCTGACCGGGGCGCGCCGGACCCGCCACAAGGTCCTGTTCATCGCCGGCGGCATCGGCATCACGCCGCTCCGCGCCCTGCTCGAGGCGCTGCCCGGCCGACCGGGAGACCTGATGATGCTGTACCGCGTCCGCGACCCGGCCGATATCGTGTTCCGTGCCGAGCTCGAGGAGCTCGCATGGGCACGCGACGCGCAGATCCGCTACGTCACCGGACGGCGCGACGCCCGGACGGGCGACCCGCTCGGTGCCGAGGCGCTGGCGCGGATGGTCCCGGACATCCTCGACCGCGACGTCTACCTGTGCGGCCCGGTCTCCATGATGGACGGGGTCGAGGCCACACTCCGCACCATGGGAGTGGCCGACGAGCAGATCCACCTCGAACGATTTGCCTACTGAGGCGCGCTCTGGCTTGCCTTCTCAGAAAGTCCGAAGGATCGGTCGTCATCCTCGCGCGACCGGTCGGCCCCGGGCAGGTGGGGTCCCCGAGTCGATCGATCAGCACCGGAGGCCCGCATGACTGACCAGCAGCACCCGAGCGACGGGACCGAGACGACGCGGACACCGACCGTGCCGGCACCGCTCGCGCCGACGCCGCTCGAGCCGTATCCGACCGTCGAGCCCGGAGGCGTCGCCTTCGCCGGGCCGGTCGGTCGGTCCCCGAGGCTCGTCCGGGGCTCGAACCACCGCCCGGCGGATCGGCATCCTCGGTGGCTCGGCCATCCTCCTCCTCGTCGGCGTCGTTGCCGCGATGGCCGCATCACCGGCTCCGTCCGCGAACACCGGTGCCGACGCCAGCTCGTCACCCAACGCGACCGTGGCACCCGGCGCCAGCGCCGTGCCTGATCCCTCCGCCCCGGCGGGCGGCCGCGGCCGCGGTCCGCTCCCTGCCTTCGGCCTCCCGATCGGCCCGGGCGCCGGGTCGTTTGGCGGTCCCGGCTTCGGCTTCGGTGGCTTCGGGCTTGGCCAGATCACGATCACCGGCATCGACGGCTCGAACGTCTCGCTCAAGACCGATGACGGCTGGACCCGGACGATCGCGGTGACCTCGGACACGAAGATCACCAAGGCCGGCAAGACGATCACGGTCGATGACCTCGCCGTCGGCGACCACGTCCGGATCGCCCAGGACCGCGCCAGCGACGGCACCTACACCGTCACCGCGATCATCGTCGTCCTGCCGAGCGTGGCCGGACAGGTGAGCGCCATCGACGGCGACACCATCACGGTCACCCAGCCGGGCGGCACCAAGACCACCGTCCACGTCAGCGGTTCGACGACGTACACGGTCGACGGCAAGGCCGGCAAGCTGTCGGACATCAAGGTCGGCGCGTTCATCGTCGCCGAGGGCACGCAGCGATCGGATGGCTCGCTCGACGCGGCGGCCGTCCGGGCCGGGTTCGGTGGCAAGATCGTCCCCGGCGGACCGAGCTCCGGCCTGCCGGGCTTCCCCGGGTTCCGTCATGGCGGCGGTGGCGCCGGCCCGAAGCCGAGTCCCGCCCCATCCACGAGCGCCAGTTGAGCGTAGCTAGCTGATAGACAGACTTCACACCTCGGCCGCGGCGCGCTAGGTCTGGGGGCCCGCGCCGCGGTCGATTCTCAGGTGGTTCTCACCCTCCCGGCGTTTGATGGAGGGGATCCGGCCACACTTGCGATCCAAGCACGATCGGAGAACCCGATGTTCGACCACGACAGCGGCACCGCCCCAGAGCCGCTGACGCCGGCCTCGACCGAGCCTGTCGTTCCCGGCTCGACCTCGCCCGCGACCTCCACGCCCGAGCCCGACGCGGCGCCGGCCGATGAGACCGCCACCCAGCACACCTACCGGCCGACCTACTCGGCCGCCTCGTTCTACGAGCCGGCGTCGAGCTACACGTCGCCGTCGGCGTACCAGTCCGCCCCGGCGCCCGCGTACGAGCCTGCCCCGGCTCCGAACGGAGGCTCGTCGGGCTCGGGTCCGCGACCACCGCGCTCGAACCGGCTCGCGCGGGATGGCCACGATCATCGGCGCGGCGCTGCTGTCGGCCGTGCTCGCGGCCGGCGGGACGGCGGCCCTCGTGGTGGGCCCGCTGTCGAACAACGCGACTCCCGCCGCCACCAGCGGCGCGCCCGGGGCCGTGACCACCGCTACCGGCGCCTCGCCGGCCCCCACGGTCAGCGCCGAGGACCTCCCGGACGTCGTCGCCCGGGTCCGTGATTCGGTCGTGACGATCACCGAGCAGGGCCTCTCCTCGCGCGGCTTCGACCAGATCCCGTCGACCGGCGTCGGGTCGGGCATCGTCCTCACCGCCGACGGCTACATCCTGACCAATCGACACGTCGTCGCCGGCAGCCAGTCGCTGACGGTCGAGCTGGCGGACGGCGAGCAGTTCCCGGCGACCATCGTCAAGCAGTCCGACGACAAGGACCTGGCGCTCATCAAGATCGACGCCAAGGGCCTGACCCCGGCCGTCATCGGCGACTCATCGACGCTCCAGGTCGGCCAGACGGTCATCGCCATCGGCAGCCCGCTCGGCACGTTCACCGAGACCGTGACCAAGGGCATCCTGTCGGCGACCGGCCGGACGATCACGGTCCAGGACGACGTGACCCACCAGCCGACGACTCTGACCGGCCTCCTGCAGACCGATGCCGCGATCAATCCCGGCAACAGCGGCGGCCCGCTGCTCGATGCCGCGGGGCGCGTGGTCGGCGTGAACACCGCGGTCTCGACCGACGCCGAGGGCCTCGGCTTCGCGATCCCGATCCAGGACGCAGCCTCGCTCATCCAGCAGGCGACCGGCGCCTCGGTCAGCTGAACCCGGCTCTCCCGATGCCCAAGAAGGGGTTCGCAGCCCTCCTGATCACGACCGGCGCACTGATCCTGCTGCTCAGCTTCAAGACGCCGGACGACACGCTCCCGACCGGGACGACCGATGTCGGATCGCAGCCCGACCAGGGGACCGGCGCGGTCGTCAGCGACCAGGCGACGCAGGCACCGGCCGCGACACCCGCACCGACGACCGCGCCAGGCGCGACGCCCGCGCCGACCAAGGCGTCGAGTGGCGGAAGCAGCGGCTCCAAGACCGTCGACGGCTCCGTCGTCTCCACCCGGTACGGCGACGTCCAGGTCGAGGTGGTCGTGGCCAACGGCAAGGTTTCCGACGTGGTCGCGCTCGAGCTGCCGACCGGACGCCGCTCCGGCCAGATCTCGCAGTACGCCGGGCCGATCCTGCGCCAGGAGGCCCTCCAGGCGCAGAGCGCGAAGATCGACCTCGTCTCGGGCGCGACATACACCAGCGACGCCTACACGCAGTCGCTCCAGTCGGCTCTCGATCAGGCCGGCGTGGGATGAGCGCGACGGCCACCCGCGAGCTTCGTCGCGTCGAGGCCGTGATGGGGACGACGGTCAGCATCGACATCCAGCCGCCGCTCGTCGCCGAGGCCGTCCTCGACGACGTCGTCGAGCGGCTCCACGACGTGGACGCCGGGTTCAGTCCATACCGAGCCGACAGCGAGGTGAGCCGGCTGGCAGACGGCGGGTTGCTCGAGGCGAACGCCAGCGCCGACCTCCGCCACGTCCTGGCCGCCTGCGATCACCTGGCAGTCACCACCGGCGGCGCGTTCGACGCGCGGCACCATCGGTCGGACGGCCGGCTCGACCCGTCGGGCTACGTCAAGGGCTGGGCGATCGAGGAGGCCGCCTGGCTGATCGACAGCGCCGGCGGACGCAACTACTGGATCAACGCCGGTGGCGACATCGTTGCCCGCGGACTTGCCGAGGGCGGCCGGCCGTGGAGGGTCGGCATCCGCCATCCCGACCACGCCGACAAGGTCGCGGCCGTGCTGGCCGTCTCCGACCGTGCCGTCGCGACATCGGGCTCGTACGAGCGCGGCGACCACATCGCAGACCCGCGGACCGGTGCAGCGCCGGTCGGCCTGCGAAGCGTCACGGTCGTCGGGCCCCGCCTCGCCTTCACCGACGCGTACGCGACCGCGATCTACGTCATGGGCCTCGACGGCCTCGGCTGGCTGACCGCCCAGCCCGACCTCGCCGACTACGCCGCCTACGCGATCACCGACGACGACCGCGCCATCTGGACCGATGGGATGGAGCGCTACCTGGTGCGCGAGGCCTGACAGTCGGCAGCGAGCGCGCGGAACTCGGCGGAGTCCGATGGGCGCCGTGCATGGTCGTCGCGGGCCGATCCGTCAGGCGACGCCGCCCGTCGCCGGCAGGCTGACCACGAAGCGCGCGCCACCCTCGGCGCGGTTGGCGACCTCGATCCGGCCGCCATGGCGTTCGACGATCCATTGCGCGATGGCGAGGCCGAGGCCCGTCCCACCGCCGGGTGCGCCCGGCGCGCGATAGAACCGCTCGAAGACGTGCGGCATGTCCTCAGGCCGGATCCCCGGGCCGTCGTCCTCGACCACGAGCGACGCCCCGCCGACGCTGGGTCGCACAGCCACCCCGACCCGTCCGTCCATCGGGCTGTGGCGGATCGCGTTGTCGACCAGGATCATCACCAGCTGCCGCAGCCGCGCCGGGTCGCCGGCGACGACCGCCGGCTGTGGGTCGACCACGACATGGACGCCCGCGATCGGTCGCGGGCTTGCCCATCGCGGACGCGCCGTCGGCGGCGACATCCCCCAGGTCAACCGGAACGTGCTCGAGCGCGACGGCGCCCGAGTCGGAGCGCGCCAGCAGGAGCAGGTCCTCGACGATGGCGGTCATGTGGGTCACTTCGTCGTCGATGTCCTCGAGCGCCGTGCCGACCTGTGCGACCGGCTCGTCGCGGTGCCGCTCGAGGTAGTCGACGCTGCTCCGGATGACCGTCAGCGGCGTGCGCAGCTCGTGGCTGGCGTCGGCGGCGAACTCGCGCTGCCGTCGCAGAGCAACACGCTGGGCGGACAGGGATTCGCGGATCGGGACGAGCGCCCGCCGCGCATAGATGGTCCCGAAGCCGAAGGCGACTGCCACCACCAGCCCGCCACCGATCAACAGCACGATCAGCATCGTGTCGAGCGTCCGCTGCTCGGCGACCCGATCGCCGATGACCTGGACGGTGTAGGTCGGGCCGCCGGTGAGGGCGACGTTCTCGGTCAGGATCCGGACCGGCGTCGAGACCGACTGGTTCGCGCCGTCCGGTCCGAAGCCAGGCGATGTCAGCGAGGTGGTCCGGACGTCGCGCCCATTGGCTCCGCGCCGAGGCGACGCCGGCCATGTCCGGCAAGCCGGGCGGGACGCGGAAGCCGCGCGGGGCGAGGACGTTGCCGCTGCCGTCGACCGCGAGGGCGATCGTCCCCGACCCGCCACCGCCGAAGATGTACCCGTACGGCCCGCTTTGGTCGGGATCGGGCTGCTCGCCGGTCAGGCTCGAGCGGACCTGGTCGAAGCGCGAGTCCAGCTGGCTCGTCGCCGAGTTCGCCAGCGAGCTGGCGACGGCCACGTAGAGCGCCACGCCCAGCAGGAGCAGCACGATGAGCGTCGTCCCGCCGCTCCACAGGACGAGGTTGCGCCGGACGTGACGGACCAGCCGGCCCTCGTTGGTATCGGCGGCCAGCTCGGGTTCGGTCGTCTGGGTCGGAGGCAGGATCCCGTCAGGCATCGGCCAGACGATAGCCCACGCCGCGGACGGTCTCGATCAGCCTGCCGGCCGATCCGAGCTTGTCGCGCAGGTAGTGGACATAGGCATCGACCGCGTTCGGGGTCACCGCGACGCTGAACGGCCAGGCCTGGTCGAGGAGCTGGTCGCGCGACAGCGTCTGGCCGGGGTGGCGAAGGAGGCATTCGAGGAGCGAGAACTCGCGCGGGCTCAGGTCGATCGACTTGCCGTCGAGGGTGACCCGGCGCGAGGTCTCATCGAGCATGATCGGCCCGACGACGAGCCGTGGCTCGGGTCGCCGGGACGCCTGCCCGCGCCGGCCGAGTGCGCGCAGCCGAGCCGCGAGCTCCTCGTAGGCGAAGGGCTTGACGAGGTAGTCGTCGGCACCGGCATCGAGCCCGGTCACCCGGTCCCCGACGGTGTCGCGCGCGGTGAGCATGAGGATCGCCACCTCGGAGCCGGACGCCCGGATGCGCTTCGAGACCTCGAGGCCCGAGATGTCCGGAAGCCCGAGATCGAGGATGACGAGCTCGATCCCGGTCGTGGCCTCGAGGATGTCGAGGCCGTCGCGACCGGTCGTCGCCGTCTCGACGACGTGGCGGTCCTCCTCGAGGAGTCGCCGCAGCAGGCGGACCAGCCGCGGGTCGTCCTCGACGACGAGAAGATGCATGGGTCCAGCCTAGCCTGCGAGGAACTTGAGTTTCATCGACGTCTCCAACGACCGGATCTGGGATGTGCCGCGCACCGGCGCTCGTCATGGATTGGACCTCTGGCGTCTGAGACAGGCATGAGAAAGGTCTCGGGCCGTCGCGGCGCGGTCGCGGCGCGGCACGGCGCCACCGCGCGGGACCCATTTCCGCGGTATCGGGGACTCGGGGGTATCATCCCCTTCCGACCACCCGACTCGCCGTCCCGACAGGTCCCAGCCCTGCCGCCACTCGCCGATCGGAGTCCCGACCGCGAGCGAGCAACGGCACCTCGGACGTCGGTAGATCCATGGAACGGGGTGGTGTCATGCCGACATACGCAGGCCAGGTGTCACGCACAGCAGTGCGCTTCCCGGTCGATCGCCGTCGGTCGGTGGTCCGCGACCTCGACGCCGCCTATGCGCGTGCACGGATCGAGGAGGTCATCCGGGCGGTCGCCGAGGATGCATTGAGTCCGGGGCTCGACGGCGCGCCGCCATGGCACGATGAGCTCGACTTCAGCGACGAGCTCCTGACCGCGATCCGCGAGGTCACCGAAACCGCGGATCGCCTGCTCGCCGAGCGCCTGACCGAGCTCCTCGCGACTGCGCCGCCAGGCCTCGTGGGCCGGCTGGCGACCACCCCTCGAGTCTCCGACCTGTCCTGACGCGGGCCGTTCCGGCCGCCGCGGCCCAAGCGAACAAGATGTTAACGCTGTCACCCGGCGCGGCCGGTTTCCTCGGACGATCGAGAGGCGTACGATGCGCTCCCCGGAACATCACGTTCGGGTCGCCCCAGGTGCCACCGCCCGCCGCTATCCGCGCCGGCCCGTCCCCACCCTCGGCGCCGGATCGATGTGGAGGCCCGGGGCACGATAGGGGGATCGGTGCGATGCCGGCATTGGTTGGCCAGCCGTCGGGCCGCGCGACGACGACTTCGGCTGTGGATCTCGTCGCCGTGTCGCGAAGTCTCGATGCGGCCTACGCACGAGAACGCTTGGCGGACGTGATCCGCGCGATCGCAGAGGACGCCTTGAACCCGAACCCGATCGGGGTCCCGCCCTGGCGCGATGAGCCGGGGTTCGACGCCGGCCTTCGATGGGCGGTCGATGAGATCACCGAGTCGACCACGGTCCTGCTGGCCAGCGCGTTGGCGGACCTGCTCGAGACCGCCTCACCGAGGCTCATCGGACGACTCGCCTCGACGACGCGCTTCGCGGACCGACCGTGAGCGGCGAGGCGCGCCCCACTCGCGTCGTCATCGTCGGTGGGGGGTTCGCCGGTGTCGCGTGCGCGCGGAAGCTGGCGGCCGAGAAGGACGTGGCGGTCACTCTCATCGACCGAAACGACTACCACCAGTTCCAGCCACTCCTCTACCAGGTCGCGACGTCGATGCTCGCGCCGCGGGACATCGCCTACCCGCTGCGCAAGATCGCGGCCGAGTACGAGGACTTCGAGGCCAAGCGCGGTCACGTCGTCGCCATCGACCCGGTCACGCACAGCGCGACCACCGATACCGGTGAGACCTACGAGGGGGATTACCTCGTCCTGGCGGCCGGCTCGCAGCCCAACTTCTTCGGCACGCCCGGGGCAGAGCACGCCTTCCCGCTGTACTCGCTCGATGACGCCGAGGCGCTGTCGACGCGCATCGTCCAGTCGTTCGAGGAAGCGGACCGCGACCCGGATCGTGCCGATGACGGCGCGCTCGACTTCGTGATCGTCGGGGGCGGTCCGACGGGGGTCGAGGTCGCCGGAGCGCTGTCGGAGATGATCAGGACGACGATGGCCCACGAGTTCCCGGCCCTTGCGCCACGCGCGAAGGTCCACCTCGTCGATCACGGGCACGACCTGTTGAAGATGTTCGCCGAGAAGGGCCACGCCTACACGGCCCGGGTCCTCCAGAAGGATGGCGTCGAGCTGCGGATGGGCAGCGGGGTCGCCGAGATCGGTCCGGGTCACGTGACGCTGTCGGACGGATCGACCATCCGCACCCGGTGCGTCATCTGGGGTGGCGGCCTCAAGGCCGCACCGATCGCCGCCACCAGCGGGCTCCCGCAGGGTCGCGGCGGACGGATCGACGTCGAGCGGGATTTCACGGTCGCCGGGTTCCCGGGCGTGCTCGTGATCGGCGACGTCGCCAACATCCCGGCCAAGGGTGACTCGTGGCATCCGCAGCTCGGCTCGGTCGCGCTCCAGAGCGGCTCTTCGGCCGCGAACAGCATCCTTGCCGACATCCACGGGGCGAAGCCGAGAACCTTCTCGTACCTCGACAAGGGGACGATGGCGATGATCGGTCGCGGTGCGGCCATCGCCCAGGTGCGAGGCGTCGAGCTGCACGGCAAGCTCGCCTTCGGCGCGTGGCTCGGTGTCCACGCCGCATTGATGACCGGCGGCAGCAACCGGGTCAGTGCCTTCAAGAGCTGGGCGGTGGATTACTTCGGCAAGGAGCGGGCGCCCGAGGCGCTCGACCGGAGCGGCACGCCCAGGATGGTCTGGGAAGAGGACGACACCGTCGAGACCGCGGCGACGGCTGGAGCGGCACGATGACCGACAGCCACGATTTCGACGTCATCATCATCGGCAGCGGCGCGGGCGGCGGGACCCTGGCCGGGCACCTTGCGCCGTCGGGCAAGCGGATCCTGATCCTCGAGCGCGGCGACTGGCTGCCGCGCGAGGTCGAGAACTGGGACGCCGACGAGGTCTTCGTCAAGAACCGCTACGTCGCGAAGGACACCTGGTACGACGAGCACGGCAAGGGCTTCACGCCCGGGATCCACTACTACGTCGGCGGCCAGACGAAGTTCTACGGGGCGGCCCTCTACCGCCTCCGTCGCGAGGACTTCGGCGAGCTGCGTCACCACGACGGCATCTCGCCGGCCTGGCCGATCTCGTACGACGAGTTCGAGCCGTGGTACTCACGGGCCGAGCAGCTGTACGAGGTCCACGGCCACCACGGCGAGGACCCGACCGAGGCCGCCGTCAAGCACCGACTACCCCTTCCCGGCCGTCTCGCACGAGCCCCGGATCCAGCAGCTGTCGGACGACCTCGAGCGAGCCGGCTACCACCCGTTCCACGCGCCGTGCGGCGTGCGCCTGCTCGAAAACGACATGCCGAACAGCATCTGCATCCGCTGCCAGACCTGCGACGGCTTCCCGTCGCTGGTGCTGGGCAAGTCCGACGCCGAGGTGTTCGGCGTCCGGCCGGCCCTCACGCATCCGAACGTGACGCTGCTGACCAACGCCCGGGCGACGAAGCTCACGACCGACGCGTCCGGCACGACCGTGACCGGCGTCGAGGTGGAGCGAGGTGGCGAGCGGGAGACGTACCGCGGCGACATCGTGGTGGTGTCGGCCGGCGCCGCGAACTCGGCGGCGCTCCTGCTCGCGTCTGCGAGCGACCGGCATCCGAACGGCCTCGCCAACGGGTCGGACCAGGTCGGTCGCAACTACATGTTCCACAACAGCACCGCCGTCCTGGCGATCTCCAAGGCCGAGAACCCGACCAGGTTCCAGAAGACGCTCGGCGTCAACGACTTCTACTTCGGGATGCCCGGTTTCGAGTACCCGATGGGCAACATCCAGATGGTCGGCAAGTCGACCGCGCCGATGTTCAAGGGCGAGAAGCCGATCGAGACCAAGCTGGCCCCGATGTTCTCGCTCGACGACGTCGCCAAGCACGCCGTCGATTTCTGGCTGTCGACCGAGGACCTGCCGATGCCGGGCAACCGCGTGACGCTCAGCCGGGACGGCCACGTCACGCTGACCTACACGTACAACAACCAGGAGCCAAAGAAGCAGCTGTACGGCAAGCTCAAGTCGATGCTCGGGCATCTCGGGATGCACCCCGACCATCTCCTGCCGCGGACCGGCTATCTCAAGAACGAGATCCCGATCGCCGGCGTCGCGCACCAGGCGGGCACGGTCCGCTTCGGCTCGGACCCGGCGACCTCCGTCCTCGACGTGGACTGCAAGGCCCACGAGCTCGACAACCTGTACGTCGTCGACACGAGCTTCTTCCCGAGCATCGGAGCGGTCAATCCGGCGCTGACAGCGATCGCCAACGCCGTACGCGTGGGCGATCACCTCCTCGCCCGCCTCGGTTCGCGAGCAGGCGCACGGGAGCCCGTCGCTGCCGGCCATGCCCACCGCCATCAATGACGACACGACCGCCGAGCGCTGATGCCGGCAGGCGCGATATGAGGAGTGATCGATGACCCTGGACAACAAGGCTGCGATCGTCACCGGCAGCGACAGCGGGATCGGGCGGGCCATCGCGCTCGAGCTCGCCCGGCAGGGCGCGTCGGTCACGATCAACTACCACAAGAACGCCGACGCGGCCGAGGCGACGCTCAAGGCGATCGAGGATGCCGGCGGCAAGGCGCAGGTGATCCAGGCCGACGTGTCGAGTGTGGCCGACATCGGCAAGCTGGTCGACGGGACCGTGGCTGCCTTCGGGCGTCTCGACATCCTCGTCAACAACGCCGGGATGGAGACGCGGACGTCCACCCTCGACACGACGGAGCGCCAGTTCGACATGGTCATCGCGATCGACCTCAAGAGCGCGTTCTTCGGCGTCCAGACCGCGGCCCGTCAGATGATCAAGCAGGGTGGCGGCGGCCGGATCATCAACATCTCGTCGATCCACGAGGATTGGCCGATGCCCGGCAACGCGCCGTACTGCCTGGCCAAGGGCGGCGTCCGGATGCTGACCCGAACGGCCGGCGTCGAGCTGGCGCCGCATGGCATCACGGTCGTCGGCGTCGCGCCGGGTGCGGTCCACACGCCGATCGACGAGGTGACCCTGTCCGACCCGGTCGCGAAGGCGAAGCTCGAGAGCGCCATCCCGCTCGGACGGGTCGCCGAACCCGAGGAGATCGCCCGGCTGGTCGCGTTCCTCGCCTCGGACGAGGCCTCGTACGGCACCGCCACGACCTACGTCGCCGATGGCGGGATGATGCAGGCGAGTGTCGGGCTCTAGGGTCACGTGGCCTCCGTCGCGCGACCGCACGATCCACGCAGCCGATCGACGATGACGGTGCGCGCGAGCCTCGTCGAGCCCGGCACGGCCCACCCGCTCGGCGCCAGCGTGGTCGCGGGCGGGGTCAACCTGTGTGTCTATTCGAAGCGGGCCACGGGCATCGACGTGCTCCTCTTCGACGGGCCCGACGATCTCGTCCCGGGCCGCGTCATCAGCCTCGACCCGCACCTCAACCGGACCGGCGAGTACTGGCACGCGCTGCTGCCCTTCCTCGGACCGGGTCAGCTGTACGCCTTCGCTGCGCACGGGCCGTGGGCTCCGGACAGCGGCGAGCGGTTCGACCCGACGCGCGTCCTGCTCGACCCGTACGGCCGTGGTGTCGTCCTGCCCGACGGCTACCGGCGCGTTCCGGCCGGGCTGGCCGATCCGACCGCCAGCCCGATGAAGAGCGTCGTCGTCGATACGAGCCTGTACGACTGGGAGGGCGACGAGCCGATCGGCCGGCCGTGGCGCGAGACGGTCGTCTACGAAGCGCATCTCCGCGGGATGACCGCCGATCCGGGCTCGGGCGTGGCGGCTGGACGGCGCGGCACCTACGCCGGTTTCGTCGAGAAGATCCCGTACCTGGTCGACCTCGGGATCACGGCCGTGGAGCTTCTCCCGGTCTTCCAGTTCGACCCCTTCGCGGCGCCGACCGGGCTGATCAACTACTGGGGCTATCAGCCGGTCTCGTTCTTCGCCCCACATGCGGGCTACGCCAGCCGGCCCGGCCCGGCCGCTGCGGTCGACGAATTCCGCGACCTGGTCAAGGCCTGCCATCGGGCCGGTCTCGAGGTCATCCTCGACGTGGTCTACAACCACACCGCGGAGGTCGGCGCGGACGGCCCGACCTTCTCGTTCCGCGGCCTCGCCAACGAGGACTACTACCTGCTCGACCCCGACGACCCGGCGCGCTACGAGGACTTCAGCGGGACCGGCAACACGCTCAATGCCAACGGCCCGATCGTCCGCCGGATGATCCTCGACAGCCTGCGCTACTGGGTCGAGGAGATGCACGTCGACGGCTTCCGGTTCGACCTCGCGGCGGTCCTGTCGCGTGGCGAGGATGGCGAGCCCCTCACCGACCCGCCGATCCTGTGGGAGATCGAGACGGACCCGGTCCTGGCCGGGACCAAGCTGATCGCCGAGGCCTGGGACGCCGGCGGGCTGTACCAGGTCGGCACCTTCGTCGGCGACCGATGGGTCGAATGGAACGGGCGCTTCCGCGACGACGTCCGCGCGTTCGTCAAGAGCGACCCGGGGATGGTGCCGGTGATCATGGAGCGGCTCCTCGGCAGCGTCGACCTGTACGGCCATAAGCATCGCGATGCCCAGGCCAGCATCAACTTCGTGACCTGCCACGACGGGTTCACGCTCGAGGACCTGGTCTCCTACGACCGAAAGCACAACGAGGCGAACGGCGAGGGCGACCGCGACGGCAACGACCAGAACCTGAGCTGGAACTGCGGCGTCGAGGGCCCGACGACCGACCCCGAGATCGAGCGGCTGCGTGGGCGCCAGGTGCGCAACTTCATGGCCATCGAGATGCTGTCGCTCGGCGTGCCGATGCTGCTGATGGGCGACGAGGTGCGCCGGACGCAGGGCGGCAACAACAACGACTACTGCCATGACGACGCCAGCGCCTGGTTCGACTGGACCGGCCCCGAACGGCACGCGGACGTCCTGCGCTTCACGCGCGGCCTGATCCGGGTGCGGCGGCGCTTGTCAGACCTGATGGACGTTCCGGAGGGCACCAGCCTTCTGGACCTGCTCAGCGGCGCATCGACCGAGTGGAACGGCGTCAGGCTCGGCGAGCCGGACCTCGGCGAGTCGTCGCGCAGTGTCGCGTTGACCCTTCGCGCACCGGCCGGCGCGCTCCATCTCATCCTCAATGCCTACTGGGAGGCCCTCGACTTCGACCTCCCGGTCGCCGATGCGGCGACCGGCGGCTGGCGCCGGATCATCGACACGGGCCGACCATCCCCGCACGACATCGCGCTCGAGTACGGCGCTGCGCCTGCGGTCGACACACCGACCTTCCATGCCGAGGCGCGCTCGGTCGTGCTGCTGGCCAGCCGCCGTGGTGCGGCGTCGACCAAGCGGAAGGGCGCCCGATGACGGGCGCCGAGCGAGCCCGCATGGCCGATGCGGGGCACCCGGAGAACGGCTGGCGGGAGGCGAGCCCGTGGTACGAGTGGGGCCCGTATCTCTCGGAACGGGGATGGGGCTCGGTCCGCGAGGACTACTCCGCCAGCGGTGACGCGTGGAACGGCTTCCCGCACGACCACGCACGGTCGCGCGCCTATCGCTGGAACGAGGACGGCATGGCCGGCATGACCGACGTCTTCAACCGGCTGTCGCTCGCGCTGTCTCTGTGGAACGGGGTCGACCCGATCCTCAAGGAGCGGATGTTCGGGCTGACCAACCAGGAGGGCAACCACGGCGAGGACGTCAAGGAGTACTGGTGGTACCTCGATGCGGTCCCGAGCAGCGCCTGGTTGAAGTGGCGCTACCACTACCCGCAGGCACCGTTCCCGTACGAGCGCCTCATCGAGGAGAACCGGGCGCGCTCCAAGCTCGAGCCCGAGTTCGAGCTGCTCGATACCGGCATCTTCGACGACGATCGCTACTGGATCGTCGAGGTCGACTACGCGAAGGCGACGCCGACCGACATCCTGATGCGGGTGGTCGTCCGCAACCAGGGGCCGGAGGCCGCCACTCTGCACGTCCTGCCGACGCTCTGGTTCCGCAACGAATGGGCGTGGAACCCGGAGGGCGGCAAGCCAACCATCATCGCCGCGGCCGACGGGGCGAGCGTCAGGGCCGTGCATCACGAGCTCGGCGACTACACGCTCGAGGTCGGGCCCGGGCCGGACGGGACGATGCCCCAGCTCTTGTTCTGCGAGAACGAGACCAACCGCCCGCGGATCGAGGACGCGCCGGCGATCACCCCCTTCCCGAAGGACGGCATCAACGACCACGTGGTGAGCGGGGCCGCGACGGTCAACGCGGACCTGACCGGGACGAAGGCGGCCGCGTGGTACCAGGTCACGGTCGCTGCCGGCGGGTCGGCGGAGATCCGGCTCCGCCTGCGCAAGAGCGTGACGACGACCACATCGAACGGGACCGACGGTCTCGGCCGCGGGTTCGCGACGCTGATGGGTCGCCGAGAGCAGGAGGCAGACGAGTTCTACGAGGATCTCCGGCGCGAGGGCGGGACCGACGAGGAATCGAGGGTCATGCGCCAGGCCTTCGCCGGGATGCTGTGGAGCAAGCAGTACTACGGCTACAACGTGGCCCGCTGGCTCGACGGCGACCCGGGGCTGCCACCGCCGCCGTCCGAACGTGACACCGGGCGCAACGCGAACTGGCGGCACTTCGAGGCTGCCGACATCATGTCGATGCCCGACCCCTGGGAGTACCCGTGGTTCGCGGCCTGGGACCTGGCGTTCCACGCCATCACGCTCGCTCACGTCGACCCGACGTTCGCGAAGTACCAGCTGCTCCTCCTCTGCCGCGAGTGGTTCCAGCATCCGGACGGCGCGTTGCCCGCCTACGAATGGTCGTTCGACGACGTGAACCCACCAGTCCACCCGCTCGCCGCGTTGATGGTCTGGGACATCGATGGTCGCGGCGACACCACGTTCCTCAAGAGGATCTTCAACAAGCTGCTGTTGAACTTCACCTGGTGGATGAATCGCGAGGACAGGGAAGGCAACGACATCTTCTCGGGCGGCTTCCTGGGCCTGGACAACATCGGTGCGTTCGATCGTTCGCACGTCCCCGCCGGTGCAGAGCTCGAGCAATCGGACGCGACAGCGTGGATGTTCGCCTACTGCCTGGCGATGCTCCGCATCGCCACCGCGCTGTCCGAGACCGACCCGGCCTACGAGGACTTCCAGACCACCTTCCTCGAACAGGCGGTCCGGGTCGGGGCGGCGATGGTCCGGAGCGGGCTCTGGGATGACGAGGACGGGTTCTACTTCGACGCTCTCAAGCTGCACGACGGCTCCAGCGTGCCGATCAAGGTGCATTCGATGGTCGGGCTCATCCCGCTTCTCCCGACGTCGGTCATTCCGGCCAGGACCGCTGAGCGAGGGCAGGCTCTCGGCAAGCGTTTCGCCAGCCTCCTCGACGCCCTCCACATCACCGACGAGCGCCTGCGCGAGGGCGGCTACATCAGCGCTCGAACGGGCGGGGCCATGCAGCTCAGCGTCGTTCCGCCGGCCCGCCTCGAGCGGCTGCTCGGCAAGATGCTGTCGGAGGACGAGTTCCTGTCGCCGCATGGGCTCCGAGCCCTGTCACGGCTGCACGCATCGGCGCCGTTCAAGCTCGACCTGGGAGGGTTCGTGGCCGAGGTCGACTACGAGCCTGGCGAGTCGACCTCCGGGTTGTTCGGCGGCAACTCGAACTGGCGGGGACCGGTCTGGTTCCCGCTCAACTACCTCGTGATCCAGTCCCTTCGCAACTGGGACGCCTGGATGGGCGCCGAGTTCATGGTCGAGCACCCGACCGGCTCCGGGACGAAGATGCGGCTGTTCGACGTGTCGATGGACCTCGCCCGCCGGCTCGTCTCCATCTGGTTGCCAGACGCCGAGGGTCGGCGTCCGGTGTATGGGGCGTACACCAAGTTCCAGACCGATCCCGAGTGGCGCGACCTGCTCCTCTTCCACGAGTACTTCCACGGGGATACCGGTGCCGGGATCGGCGCCTCGCACCAGACCGGCTGGACCGGCCTGGTCGCGCACCTGATCTGTCGCGGTGGCGTGCTCGACTCGATCCCGAGCGGGATGGTGATCGACCTCGAGGGCGTACGTGACGTGGCCCCGACTGGATCCAGCGAGGGAGCCGTTGGACGCTGAGACCCTCTCGCGAGTCCAGTTCGCGCTGACCGCCAGCTTCCATTTCATCTTCCCGCCCCTGTCGATGGGGCTGGGTCTCATGCTCGTGATCCTCGGCGTCATCTATGTCCGGACGCATGACCCGAAATGGCGCCGGCTGTCGTTCTTCTGGGTCAAGGTCTACGGCCTGATCTTCGCTCTCGGCGTCGCGACCGGCGTCGTCCAGGAGTTCGAGTTCGGGATGAACTGGGCGGAGTACTCGCGCTTCGTCGGCAACGTGTTCGGGAGCCTCCTGGCGGCCGAGGGTGTGTTCGCCTTCTTCCTCGAGGGCGGCTTCCTCGGGCTGATGCTCTTCGGCGGGAACCGCCTCGGGCCGCGCCTCTGGCTGTTCTCGATCCTGATGGTCGTGCTCGGCGCCCATTTCTCGGCGCTCTGGATCCTCATGGCGAACTCGTGGATGCAGACCCCGCAGGGCTTCACGATCGTGGACAACAGGGCAGTGATGACCAACTTCATCGACGTCGTCTTCACGCCGTCGTTCATCCCGCGACTGCTGCACGTGTTCGCCGCGTCGTGGACCGTCGGGGCGGCGCTGATGTGCAGCGTCAGCGCCTGGTACCTCCTCAGGAAGCGCCATGTCGAGCTGGCGAAGTCGAACATGAAGGCGGCGCTTCCCGTCTTCATCCTGTTCGCGACGTTGAACGTGTTCGTGTTCGGGGCCAACATGGCGATCGAGGTCACGAACGAGCAGCCACTCAAGCTGGCATCGATGGAAGGCCTGTACCAGAGCGAATCGTGCGCCCGGATGTACGTGGTCGGCTGGGTCGACACCACGACGCAGACGACCACCGGGATCTCGATCCCATGCCTGCTCAGCTTCCTCGCCTACCAGAACATCGACGCCACGGTCCAGGGCATCGATTCGTTCGCCCCGGCGCCCACGCCACCGGTCAACCTCCTGTTCCAGGTCTATCACTTCATGATCACGATGGGGCCCGCCCTGGCCGGGATCGGGCTGCTGGCCGGACTCATGTATCTCTGGAAACGTCGGCTGTTCGAGTCCAGGTTCGTCCTGTGGCTGCTGGTGCTCACCGTGTTCATCGGTGAGGCGACCATCACGGCCGGCTGGTGGACCGCCGAGGTCGGGCGTCAGCCATGGGTCGTGTACAACGTCCTGCTGACCGCGAATGGCGTGTCGCCGGTCCTCGGCGCCCTCGATGTCGTCCTGTCGCTGGGGATGTTCGTCGGGCTGTACGCGCTTCTCCTGGTCCTCTTCCTGTTCCTCCTCAACCGCAAGATCCAGGATGGGCCCGAGGAGCTCGAGGACGTCGAGACCGTCGCCGTCGGCAACCTGCCCGACACCTTCCGCGAGATCTTCAGCCGTCCGCGGCGTGCCGCCGACCTCGGGGAAGAGCCATGACCCTCAACGACATCTGGTTCGCGCTGTTCGTCCTGATCATCGCCGGCTATCTCATCCTCGACGGCTTCGACATGGGGGTCGGCATCCTGCTGCTGCCGCTGGCTCGCACAGACGCGGAGCGCCGCACGTTCCTCAACAGCATCGGCCCGGTGTGGGACGGCAACGAGGTCTGGCTCGTGCTCGGTGGCGGCGTCCTGTTCGCGGTCTTTCCGCTCGCATACGCGTCGTTGTTCTCCGGCCTGTATCTCCCGTTCATGCTGGTGCTGCTGGTCATGATCCTGCGCACGGTCGCGCTCGAGTTCCGGTCCAAGGAGGACAGCCCCCGCTGGCGTTCGAGCTGGGACACCGTCTTCGGGGGAGCCTCGCTCGGCCTCGCGTTCCTGCTGGGCATCGCGTTCGGCGACGTCGTCTCCGGCGTGCCGCTGGATCAGAACGGCAACATCTCCACCGGGCTCAGCGGCCTGCTGACCCCGTTCGCGCTCCTGGTCGGCGTGACGACGGCCGTGATGTTCTCGATGCAGGGTGGCATCTTCCTGCTGCTCAAGACCGAGCACGAGCTGCATGACCGGATCGCCCGCGTGTTGCCGGGCGTCATGGCCGTCTTCTTCGTGCTCAACACGCTCGTCGTGGTCGCGATGCTCGAATTCCACCAACAGATCACGTTGCGCTACCAGGCCGATCCATACCTGCTGGTCTTCCCCGCGGCAGCGCTGCTGGCTCTTGTCGGGGCGTGGCTGATGGTCCGACGCGGCCAGGATCTGCGAGCTTTCGTGTTCTCGTCCGCGACCATCGGCCTGCTGCTGGTGTCGGGTGGCATCGGACTCTACCCGGACCTCATCATCTCGACCATCGACCCGGCCTACAACCTGACCATCACGAACGCGGCATCGGCCCAGAACACGCTCGAGGTCGCGCTGGTCATCGCGCTCATCGGGATGCCGTTCGTGCTGCTCTACACGGCCGGCGTCTACTGGATCTTCCGGGGCAAGACCGTCGTCGACACGCACGGCTACTAGCGCCGTCGCCCGCACGGCCGACGCGGGCGCCCGCCCGATCCCACCCGAGCGCCGCCTCCTCGCGCGTGCCGAGGGGGCGCGGACCCTGCTCGCCGCCGGGATCGCGTGCGGGTTCATGGCGGCCGTGGTGGTCGTCGCGTCGGCCTACCTGACGAGCGTGGTCGTATCCGAGGTCTTCCTCGATGGGGCGACGCTGGCAACGGTCGCCCCCATCCTCGCGGTGATCGGGTTGCTGGCGGTCGTCCGGATGCCGCTGCTGGTCGTCGGCGACTGGCTGACCCAGCGCGCGGCCGACAGGGTGAAGGCTCGGCTGCGCGCCGACCTGACCGCGCACCTCCTCGAGCTCGGACCCGGCTATACGGGTCGCCAGCGAAGCGGTGAGCTGGCCGCGGTGGTGGTGACCGGGAGCGAGGCGCTCGAGGGGTACATCACGGTCGCCCAGCCGGCGCGAGCCCTCGCCGTGGCCGTGCCGCTTCTCGTGCTCGCGGCGGTCGCGGTCGTGGACCCGCCGACAGTGCTTGTCCTCGTCGTCACGGGGCCGGTGCTGGTCCTCCTGCTGGCAGTGATCGGCGGTCGGGCGGGCGCGATCACCGAACGGCGGTTCGCGGAGCTGCGCTGGCTGAGCGCGTTCTTCCTCGACATCCTGCAGGGCAGCGCGACGCTCAAGCTGTTCGGCCGCAGCGTCGAGCAGGTGGACACCATCCGCGACATGAGTCGTCGCTATGGCGACACGACGATGGAGGTGCTCCGGACCGCGTTCCAGACCTCGCTCGTGCTGGAGTGGGGTGCGGCGGTCGCCGTCGCCCTCGTGGCGGTCGAGATCAGCCTCCGGCTGATGGGCGGCGCGATCGCCTTCGACCGTGCCCTGGCGGTCCTGATCATCGTTCCCGAGTTCTTCCTGCCGCTGCGGACGCTCGCGACCCGCTATCACGCCGGCGCGGCGGGCCGGACGGCCGCGGAGCGGATCGAGGCGATCCTCGCGGAACCGGTGCCGCGGCCGGTTCGGGCGCTGCGGACGGAAGGATCGGCGGCCACCGTCTCCTCGCCGTCGGCGGCCGATGGCGCCGTCCGCTTCGAGGCAGTGACCGTGACCTACCCGGGACGCGAGGTCCCGGCCCTTCGCGGGATCGATCTCACGCTCCCGGCAGAGTCGGTGGTGGCCCTGGTCGGGCCGACGGGCGCGGGCAAGACGACGGTCGCCAACATCCTGCTCCGGTTCATCGAGCCCGACGCGGGGCGCGTCTTCGTCGGCGACGTGGCGCTGGACACGATGGACGTCGCGCAGTGGCGCGCGGAGGTCGCCTGGGTGCCCCAGCGGCCGCACCTGTTCCACGGGACGGTCGCCGACAACATCCGCCTGGCCCGACCCGATGCCGATGACACAGCGGTCCGGGACGCCGCGCGGGAGGCCGGCGCCGACGACTTCATCGCCGCGCTGCCCGGCGGCTACGCGACGCCCGTCGGGGAGGACGGCGTCCGACTCAGCGGGGGCCAACGCCAGCGGATCGCGATCGCTCGCGCGTTCCTCGCGGACGCCCGCCTGGTCATCCTCGACGAGCCGTCCTCGCACCTAGACGCCGAAAGCGAATCGGTCATCCGCGATTCGGTCGCCCGGCTGGCGCGGCGGCGGACGGTCCTCATCGTCTCGCACCGGCTTCGTCTGGTGTCCACCGCCGACGTCGTGGTGGTCCTCGATGCCGGGCGGGTGGTCGAGACCGGCCGGCCGGCCGAGCTGGCGCTCCGGGACGGACCCTATCGGCGCTTGCTGAGCGTCGGCGGCGAGGAGGACGACCGCCCGTGACGGTCACCACCCGCCTGCTGTCCCTGATCGCCGGCCAGCGCCGATGGATCGCGATCGGGACGGTGCTCGCCTTCGTGGCCGTCGCCTCGAACGTGGCGTTGATGGCCGTGTCGGCGTGGCTCATCTCGAAGTCCGCGCTGGTGACCAACGTCGCGGAGGTGGCCGTGGCGATCACCTTGGTCCGCGTCCTGGCGATCTCGCGCGCCGCCTTCCGCTACCTCGAGCGCTACGTCACGCACCGCGCGACGTTCGCGATCCTGGCCGACCTGCGGGTCTGGTTCTTCGCCGCCATCGAGCCGCTCGCTCCGGCCAGGCTGATCAGCCGCCGGAGCGGCGACCTGCTGGCCCGGATCGTCGCCGACATCGAGACGCTCGAGGACTTCTACGTCCGGGTGATCGCGCCGCCGATCGTCGCTGTTCTCGTCGCGATCTTCGCAGGGCTCCTGCTCGGGGCGTTCGATCCGATCCTCGGCATCGTGCTGGTCGGATTCCTGGTGGTCGCCGGGATCGTCCTGCCGGTCGTCGCCGGCCGTGCGTCGCGCCATCCTGCCGAGGCGCTCATCGCGACCCGCGCGGAGATGAGCGCGATGCTCGTCGACGAGGTCCAAGGGATCGCCGATCTCGTCGCGCTCGATCGCGCGGCCGACCATCGAGCGCACGTCCTCGCGCTCGGCGCCGGCTTCGACCGCGCCGGCGATCGGCTCGCGTTGGTCCGCAGCGCCACCTCGGCCGTGTCCGGGACGCTGGCCGGACTGGCCGCCGTGGCCGTCCTCGCGTTCGGGGTGGGCCTGGTCGCCACCGGCCGGCTCGACGGTGTCTACCTGGCCATCCTGCCGCTGGTCGCGCTCGCGAGCTTCGAGGTGATCCCGCCGCTGACGGCAGCGTTCGGCCTCCAGCCGGCCAACGCGGCGGCAGCGCGCCGGCTGTTCGAGCTGACCGACGCACCGCCCGCGGTGAGCGATCCGCCGAGGTCAGTCGAGGCGCCGGAGATCGCCTACCCGGAAGCGCCCCCCAGCATCGACGTCCGCGACCTCTGCTTCCGATACGGCCCCGAGGAGCCGCTCGTCTTCGAGGGTCTGTCGTTCTCCGTTCCGGCCGGCGGCAGCCTTGCCATCGTCGGGCCGAGCGGCTCGGGCAAGTCGACCTTGGTCGGCCTGCTGGCGCGGTTCTGGGAGTACGGCGGCGGCGAGATCCGGATCGGCGACCGGTCCCTCCGCGAGATGACGGGCGATGAGGCCCGGACGCTGCTCGGCGTCGTCCCTCAGGACGTCCACCTGTTCAACGCGACCATCCGCGACAACCTTGCGGTGGCTGATGCCGAGGTCACCGACGAGGCGATCGTGGCCGCCTGTCGGATGGCCCAGGTCCACGACGCCATCGAGGCGCTACCGGCGGGTTACGCGACCAGGGTCGGGGAGAACGGGCTGCTGCTGTCGGGCGGGGAGCGTCAGCGGCTGGCGATCGCGCGGGCGATCATCAAGGACGCCCCGATCCTGGTCCTTGACGAGGCGACGGCAAACCTCGACGTCGCGACCGAGCAGCAGCTGATGGCCTCGCTCGCGCCGTTCATCGCCGGACGCACCACCATCGTCATCTCGCATCGGGCGAGCGTCGCGGCCGGGATGGACCGCGTGATCAGGCTGGGATAGCGAACGGGCCACCCGGTGTGGGTGGCCCGTTGGTTCGTCCTAGGCAGCCGCGGCGGCGTGCACGCGTTCTGCGCGTGGTCCCTTGGGACTTTGCGTGACGTCGAACTCGACGGGCTCGCCGCCCTGCAGGCGGTCGAAGTCGAGCGACGCATCGAGCCCGCCGCGATGGAAGAAGTATTCCTTCCCATCCTCGGCGGCGATGAAGCCGAAGCCGCGATCGGCGACGACCTTCTTGATGGTACCGGTGGCCATGAAGACCTCCATGACTCCCCGAACTGGGGATTCGCAGATCGCACGGCCCGTTCGAGAAGCAAGGGTGACCACGCGGAGCATCGGCACATGAGGCGCCGACCCACTCACCTTAGCACACGGTCATCGGGCCACCGCCCGTCCGGAGCGTCTTCGTCAGTGCGCCGCGGCGTCCTCGGCGAGCTTCTCGCCGGCCTCGATGCGGACCGGGAGCCGGTTCTCGGCCGGTGTCAGCGGGCACGAGTAGTAGGGCGAATAGACGCACGACGGGTGGTAGGCGAGGTTGAAGTCGAGGGCGTACGTGCCGTCGTCCTCTGGCTCGAGGTCGAGATAGCGGCCGGCACCGTACGTCTCGTGCCCGCTCGTCGCGTCGAGGAACGGCACGAACAGCGAATCGGCCTGGCCCCCGTCGAGGACGTAGGCGGTCAGGCGGCGCGGCTCGCCGCCGACGTCGAACGAGAACGAACCCTGACGATGGGCGGGTTTGAGCTGCCCGTCCGAGGTCGGGATCTGGAACGAGGTCGGCTGGTCGCCCGCGTACTCGTCGAGGGTCAGACCCTCGAACCGGAGGGACTCATCGATCGCGAAGTAGGGGAGTCCCGGGAAGTCGTGGCGGACCTCGTGCGGGATCGGGCTGGCCTCCGAGTAGCGGAAGACCTCGTCCTTCTCGGCGCGATAGGCCTCGATCGCCGCGGCGTAGTCGAGCTCTTCCCCGCCCTCGTCGTGGTGGTGCTCATGGTCGTGGTGCTCGTGCTCGTGCTGGTGCTCGTGGTCTGTGCTCGTGCTCGTCGCTCATGCCAGTGCCCTCCCGACGACGCCCTGGGCCTCGTCGATGATCCGTTGCAGGTGGTCGTCGCCGATGAAGCTCTCGGCGTAGATCTTGTAGACGTTCTCCGTGCCGGATGGACGTGCCGCGAACCAGCCGTGCTCGGTCTCGACCTTGACGCCGCCGATCGCGGCTCCGTTGCCCGGCGCCGTGGTCAGGATCGCGGTGACCGGCTCACCGGCGAGCTCGTCGGCGGTGATCTGATCGGCCGACAGCCGCGCCAGGACGGCCTTCTGGGCCGGCGTCGCTGCGGCGTCGATGCGCTTGTAGACGGGCGCACCGAACCGCTCGGTCAGCTCGCCGTAGATGACACCCGGATCGCGGCCGGTCCGGGCGGTCATCTCGGCCGCGAGGAGGCAGGCGATGATGCCGTCCTTGTCGGTCGTCCAGGCCGTACCGTCGTGGCGCAGGAACGACGCGCCGGCACTCTCTTCGCCACCGAACCCGAGGCTGCCGTCGACCAGTCCCGGGACGAACCACTTGAACCCGACCGGGACCTCGAGCAGCCTGCGCCCGAGATCGGCGGCGACCCGGTCGATCATCGCGGAGGACACGAGCGTCTTGCCGACGGCGACCTCCGGGCCCCAGTCGCAGGGATCGCTGAACAGGTGCTGCACCGCGGCCGACAGGAAGTGGTTCGGGTTGAGCAACCCCGCGCCTGGCGTGACGATCCCGTGCCGGTCGGCGTCGGTGTCGTTGGCGAGCGCCACGTCGAACCGGTCGCGCAGCCCGACCAGGCTGGCCATCGCGTACGGCGACGAAGGGTCCATCCGGATCCGGCCATCCCAGTCGCAGGTCATGAACGCGAACTGGGGGTCGACGACGTCGTTCGTGACCGTCAAGTCGAGCCCGTAGCGCTCGCCGATGGCCGGCCAGTAGTGGACGCTCGCGCCGCCCAGCGGATCGACGCCGAGCCGCAGGCCGGAAGCGCGGATCGCGTCCATGTCGATGACCGAATCGAGGTCGCCAACGTAGCTGTCCAGGTAGTCGTGGCCGGTCGTTCGTGCGCGCGCCTGCTCGATCGGAACGCGCCGGACGCCCTCGAGGCCGGCCTCGAGGAGTCGATTGGCCTCGTCCTGGATCCAGCTCGTGACGTCCGTGTCGGCCGGCCCGCCGTTCGGTGCGTTGTACTTGAAGCCGCCGTCCTCGGGCGGGTTGTGGGATGGCGTGACGACGATCCCGTCGGCGAGCCGGTCATGGCGACCGCGGTTGTGGACCAGGATCGCGTGCGAGATGACCGGGGTGGGCGTGTAGCCGTCGGCGGCGTCGACCCTGACGTCGACGTCGTGTGCCGCGAGGACCTGAAGCGCGGTGGCGGTCGCGGGTCCCGACAGCGCGTGGGTGTCGCGCCCGATGAACAGCGGCCCGTCGGTGCCGTGGGATGTGCGGTAGCGACAGATCGCCTCGGTCGTGGCGGCGATGTGCGCTTCGTTGAACGCCGCGTTGAGGGCCGAGCCGCGATGGCCGGACGTGCCGAATGCGACGCGCTGCGCGGGATCCGACAGGTCGGGCTCGATCTCGTAGTAGGCGCGGACGAGGCCGTCGACGTCAACGAGCATCGACGGCTCGGCCGGCCGCCCGGCGTGTGGGTTGATCGCCATCGGGCCGATGGTGACATATCCGCGGGTCCGGTTCGACCCGGCCTGCATGGATCGGACGGGCAGCGGTGTTGTACAGGACAGCGGTAGGCTCCGATTGGCCCGCCACCCATCCGAAGGTGACGACATGCACGATCTCGATCTCGATCAGGACCTCGCCACGCGGCTGTCCGCCATCGAGGCACGGGCGCCCGGCTCCGTGGCCCCGCCCGAATTGGCGCGGGGACGTCGACGCGGCCGGCTCGCGCTGCCGCTCGCGATGGCGCCGGTGCTCGTTCTCGCGGTCGTCGCGACCGCCGCGGCCGGTGCGGCCGTCATCAGCCGGATGGCCGAGGGCTACCCGGGGATCGAGAACCCAGGCCAGCCACTCGCCGCCGCGAACATGGAATGCATGACGCCCCCGGAGGCGGCAGCCTTCCTCGCGGGTCACGGCTACGGGAACGTCGATTGGCAGGTCGAGTCCGGGACGGCGGTCACGCCCGACGGCGGCAAGGGCACGAGCTCGAGCGTCCATGTCTCGACGCCACCGGCACACGGCTACGTGATCCCCGGTTCGAGGCAGCCCGACGGCCAGGTGATCATGGTCGTGGACCAGCGTGTCGGCGCGACGGGTGTCGGTGCCTGCTTCGGACACCCGATGCCGTGACCTCCAGCGATGTGACCGCGACGGCGCGCGCGGACCGCGCCGCCGTCGCCCGGGATGCCCAGGACGCCTTCGAGGCGGCCGTGCGCCCGCATTACGCCAACCTCGTTCGCCGGCTCGTGCTCGTCCTCGGCGATCCGCACGACGCCGAGGACGTAGCCCAGGACGCGTACCTCAAGGCCTATCGATCGTGGGACCGGTTCGATGGCGTCGACGTCCGGGCCTGGCTGTACACGATCGCCTTGCGACTGGCCTTCAACCAGCTCCGCGGCCGGCGTCGCTGGCTCGCGGCGATCGGTCGGATCGAACCGCGAACATGGGCCGACCCGGCCGACCCGGACCTGTCAGCCGCACTCGGGTCGCTCGACGCCCGGACGCGGTCCGCGCTGCTGCTCAACCTAGTCGACGGCTACACCCACGCCGAGATCGCCCGGATGCTGTCCGTCCCGGAGGGCACGGTCGCCAGCTGGATCTCGCGCGGCCGGATGGCCCTCCGACGGGAGCTCGATCCGGGCGCATAGGCCGCTCCCCGTTGGGCAGCGCCCTGTAGAGTCCTCGAGAACGTCGGGAACCGAGGAGGGAATGTGACGCTGCGCGATCTGGCTGGACGCATCGCCGGGGACGTCGTCCTCCCGGGCGACGTGACATGGGACGCCGCGCGGCAGGCCTGGAACCTGGCGGTTGACCAGCGGCCCGTCGCCGTGGTCTACCCGGAGTCGGCAGACGACGTCGCAAAGGCTGTCCGGTTCGCGACCGACCGTGGCCTTCGCATCGCCTTCAACGCAGGAGGCCACAACGCCGGCCCGATCGACTGGAGCGTGGAGGCGATCCTCCTCAAGACCGAGCGGATGCGCGACATCGAGATCGACGCCACGGGACAGCGTGCCCGGGTCGGACCCGGTGTCCTATCGAAGCCGCTCGCGGTCGCGGCCGGCGAGCACGGGCTCGCCTATCTCGCCGGCACCTCGCCCGACGTCGGCGTGCTCGGATACGCGCTCGGCGGCGGCCTCAGCTGGATGGTCCGCAAGCACGGTCTCGCCTGCAACAGCATCGTAGCGGCGGACGTCGTGACCGCTGACGGACGGCAGCTCCGGGTCGACGCCAACAGCGAACCCGAATTGTTCTGGGCGCTTCGCGGTGGGAGCGGCAACGTCGCCGCAGTGACCGCGCTCGAGCTGCGCCTGTTCCCGATCCCCGAGATCGTCGGAGGTGCGCTGTTCTGGCCGATCGAGCGCGCGAAAGAGATCCTGATGGCATGGCGTCGCTGGGTCGACACGATCCCGGTCGAGTGCGAATCGTTCGGTCGGATGCTCCAGCTGCCGGATCTTCCGTTCCTTCCGGAGGAGGTTCGCGGCCGCTCCTTCGTCATGGTCGAGGCGGCATACCTCGGGTCGGCTGGCGACGCCGCCGCGCTCCTCCAGCCTTTGCGCGACCTCGGACCGGAGATGGACACCATCGGGCCGATGCCGACCAGGGAGCTGAGTCTCATCAACATGGATCCGGACTTCCCGCTGCCCTACGCGGGGGAGGGCCTCCTGCTGACCGATCTGCCCGAAGCCGCCATCGACGGCGTCATCGAGGCCTTCGTCGGATCGCCGCTCCTCCATCTCGAGGTGCGACACCTGGGCGGGGCCGCGGCGGAGCACGCGCCGGAGCACGGCGTGCTCGACGCGATCGACCAGCCGTTCCTGGCGTTCACGTTCGGGATGGCGCCCGACGCCGATGCGCACGCCGCGATGGACCGTCAGATCGGGGTGGTCCTCGCGGCGCTCGGCCCGTGGGACAGTGGGCGGCGCTACCTGAACTTCGCGGAATCGGCCACGGACCCGCGGTCGATCTTCCCGACCGAGACGTACGACCGGTTCAGACGCGCCAAGGCGTCCTACGACCCGACCGGCACCTTTCTGGCCAACCATCCGATCGACCGCGCCGCGCCGCGCGCCTAGAAAGACGTGCAGCCTCGGCCAGCAGGGCCATCGTGTTGTCGACCCATCTCGCAACGAGGTATCCGGCGAGCGACACCGTCAGGGTCCGGGCGTATCCATCGCACCGCGCGGAGAGGCTGACCACCCGCTCGGGGACCGACGACAGCAGTGCCGACAGGCGCAGCCCGACCGGTGCGGCTCCGTTGAAATGGACCCGCCCCGGCGGTACGTGCCCCGGACATGTTCCGGATCGTGGGCGTCAGCCGGCCTCTTCGAGGAGCGGCTCCGCGAACTGGCTGTCGTACAGGTCGAAGTAGAAGCCTCGCTTGGCCAACAGCGCCTCGTGCGTGCCCTGCTCGACGATCTGGCCGTGGTTCATGACCAGGATCATGTGGGCGTCGCGGATCGTCGACAGACGATGGGCGATGACGAAGCTCGTCCGGCCGAGCATCAGCTTGTTCATCGCCCGCTGGATGAGGACCTCGGTCCGTGTGTCGACCGAGCTCGTCGCCTCGTCGAGGATGAGGATGCGGCGGTCGGCCAGGAATGCCCGGGCGATCGTCAGCAGCTGCTTCTCGCCCTCGGACACGCTCGTCGCGTCGTCGTCGAGGACCGTGTCGTAGCCGTCGGGCAGCGTCCGCACGAAGTGGTCGACGTGCGCGGCCTTGGCGGCCTCGATGATCTCCTCCTCGGTCGCGTCGTCGCGGCCGTAGGCGATGTTCTCGCGGATCGTGCCATGGAACAGCCACGTGTCCTGGAGGACCATCCCGAACGTCGAGCGCAGCTCGTCGCGTGACATCTCGCGGCTCTCGATGCCGTCGATGCTGATCCGGCCCTCATCGATCTCGTAGAAACGCATGAGCAGGTTGACCAGCGTGGTCTTGCCGGCGCCGGTCGGTCCGACGATGGCGATCGTCTGGCCGGGCTCGACGACGAGGTTGAGGTCCTCGATGAGCGGAACGTCGGGCAGATAGCGGAACGAGACGTGCTCGAGCTCGACCCGCGCCGGTGACCGCGCGGCGGATGCCGGCGTAGGCGACATCGGGCATCTCCTCGTCCTCGTCGAGGAGCTCGAAGACGCGCTCGGCGGAGGCGATGGCCGACTGGATGACGTTGGCGATGCTGGCGGTCTGGGTGATCGGCATCGTGAACTGGCGCGAGTACTGGACGAAGGCCTGGACGTCGCCGAGGCTCATCTGGCCGTTCGCGACCTGGATGCCACCGATGACGCAGATCAGCGACGTAGTTGATGTTGGCGATGAACGCCATGATCGGCTGGATCGTGCCCGACAGGAACTGGGCGCGATAGCTGGCCTGGTAGAGCCCCTCGTTCTCCGCCTCGAACTGGTCGATCGCCTCCTGCTGGCGGCCGAACGCCTTGACGATGGCGTGCCCGGTGTGCATCTCCTCGACGTGACCGTTGAGCTTGCCGGTCTGTGCCCACTGGGCGGCGAACTGGACCGACGAGCGCTTGGCGATGAACACCGTGACGACGATCGACAGCGGGACCGTCAGCAGCGAGATGACCGCGAGCAACGGGCTGATCCAGAACATGATCGCGATCACGCCGATGATCGTGCAGACCGCGGTGATCAGCTGGGTCATGCGTCTGCTGGAGCGAGTTGGCGATGTTGTCGATGTCGTTGGTGACGCGGCTCAGCGTGTCGCCGCGCGGATGGCTGTCGAAGTAGCTCAGCGGCATCCGCGACAGCTTCTGGTCGACGTCGCGGCGCATCCGGTAGACGGTCCGCTGTGACACGCCGGCCATGACGTAGGCCTGCGCCCAGCTGAACACCGAGCTGAAGACGTAGATCACGGCGACGAACAGGAGGGTGTTGCGCAGAGCCGTGAAATCGATGCCCGGAGCCGGGCGTGACGTTCATGCTCGCGAGCATCTGGGCCTGCTGCGTCTGACCGGCCGCGTTGAGCGCGGCCACCGCCTGCTCCTTGGTCAGGCCGGCCGGGATCTGCTGGCTGACGACCCCGTTGAAGATGATGTCCGTGGCGTTGCCAAGGATCTTCGGCCCGACGACGGCGAAAGTGACGCTGACGATCGCGAACGCCACGACCAGCAGGATCTTGGGCAGCTCGGGGCTGAGCGTCTGGACCAGGCGCCGGAACGTGCCCTTGAAGTTCTTTGGCTTCTCGGGCGGCAGCCCGACGCCACCGAACGGGCCACCGCCCGGACGGGGAGGCGGACGCCGGCCGGCGACCCCCGGCCATCATGCCGCCTCCTCCGCGCTGAGCTGGGAGTAGACGATCTCGCGGTAGGTCTCGCAGCTGGCCATCAGCTCGTCGTGCGTGCCGATGCCGGCGATCGTGCCCGCGATCGAGCACGACGATCCGGTCGGCGCCCATGATCGTCCCGACGCGCTGGGCGACGATGACCACGGTCGCGTCCTCGATCTCGCGGGCGAGCGCGGCGCGCAGCAGCGAGTCGGTCTTGAAGTCGAGCGCCGAGAAGCTGTCGTCGAAGACGTAGATCTCGGGCCGCTTGACGAGCGCCCGGGCGATCGCCAGCCGCTGGCGCTGGCCGCCGGAGAGGTTCGTGCCGCCCTGGCTGATCGGCGCGTCGAGGCCTTCTGCGAGCTCGCTCGACGAAGTCTCGGCCTGGGCCACGCGCAGGGCCGCCCACAGCTCGTCGTCGGTCGCGTCGGCCTTGCCGTAGCGCAGGTTGCTGGCGATCGGTGCCGGTGAACAGGAACGCCTTCTGGGGGACCAGCCCGATGCGCGCCCACAGGTCGCTCCGGTCGAGCTCGCGGACGTCGGTGCCGTCGATCGAGCAGGTGTCCCTCGGACACGTCGTAGAAGCGCGGGATGAGGTTGACCAGCGTGCGTCTTGCCGCTGCCGGTGCTCCCGACGATCGCGGTCGTCTGGCCCGGCTCGACCCGGAACGAGATGTCGTGCAGGACCGGGTCCTGGGCGCCCGGGTAGCGGAACTCGATGTCGCTGAATTCGAGAGTGCCCTGACCCGGCGGCGGCGGCGCGGCGACGGCCGGGTCGTTGATCGATGGATCGGTCCGGAGGACCTCCTGGATCCGGGCGGACGAGACGACCGCGCGCGGGACGAGGATGAACATGAACACGGCCATCATCACCGCGAACAGGATCTGCATGACGTACTGCAGGAAGGCGATCAGGTTGCCGATCGGCATCGCGCCGCTCGACACGCGGATGGCGCCGAACCACAGGATGGCGACCGACGACAGGTTGAAGATCGCCATCAGGGTCGGGATCATCAGCGCGAACAGCCGATTGACCTTGAGCGAGGTCGCGGTCAGGTCCTGGTTGGCGACCTCGAAGCGCTCCTCCTCGTGCGTCGTCCGCACGAACGCGCGGATCACGCGGATGCCACTGAGCGCCTCGCGGGTCACCTGGTTGATGCGGTCGACCTTGCGCTGGACCGCCTGGAACAGCGGCAGGGCGCGGTACATCAGCGAACCGACGATGAGCGCCATCAGCGGCAGGATCACGACCAGGATGCCGGCCAGCGGGACGTCCTGACGCAGCGCCAGGATGATCCCGCCGACCGCCAGGATCGGGGCGATGATCATCATGTTGATGCCGATCAGCACGGTCATCTGGACCTGCTGGACGTCGTTGGTGTTGCGGGTGATGAGCGACGGCGTGCCGAAGTGGTTGAGCTCGGCCTGCGAGAAGCTCTCGACCTTGCGGAAGATCGCGCCGCGGACGTCGCGGCCGAAGGCCATGCCCGTCTTCGAGCCCCAGTACACCGCGATGACCGAGGCGATGACCACGACGAGGGAGATGCCGAGCATCAGCGCGCCGGTCTGCAGGATGTAGTCCGTGTCGCCCTTGGCGACGCCGTTGTTGATGATGTCGCCGTTGAGCGCGGGCAGGTAGAGCGTGGCCAGCGCCTGGACGACGAGCAGCCCGACGACCAGTGCCAGGGTGGCCTTGTACGGCGCCAGGTAGGTGCGGAGCAGGGCGATCATGCGAGACCCTCCTGGCCTTCACTGATGAGGCGGAGCAGCCGCCGGAACTCGGCCAGCTCTGCGGGCTCGAGTGCGGTCAACGCGACGCGGACGGTGTCGAGCCGATCGCCCGACAACTCCTGGAGCAACTTGAGGCCGGCATCGGTCAGCTCGCATTCCACGATCCGCCGGTCATCCGACCGGTGATGGCGGACGACCAGCCCATGTCGCTCGACCCTGGCCACGAACCCGCTCGATGCGGTCGGGCTCAGGTCGAACAGCTCGGCCAGGCGGCCCATCGGCTGCGGGCCCTCGCGACGGAGGAGGAACAGGAGCCGGATCTGACCCATCGTCAGGTCGCTTGCCGGCACCGGCGGGACCTGACGCGAAGCGACGCGGAAGATGCCGAGCAGCTCGGTCGCCGCCGCGGTCAGCTCGTCGTCCGTCGGTGGGACGTGGGCGCGGACAGGCGCCGGGGACGTCACGGCGGGTGACGGGAGGACGGTCGAGAAAGGTTCACTCACACGCGGATAGTACGCGTCGATGTGAACTATCGTCAAGTCCCTTGTTGCCGCCTCTCCGGGGCGTCAGCAGGGGTTGCCGGCGCTGCCTCTCTGGAGGGGGGTCAGGGCCTGCTCGCAGGCGACCTTGGACAGCAGCCGGTCGTGGCTCTCGACGAGAAGCACCAGATTGCCCGCCAGCGCGACCGCGAGCAGGACGGCCCCGATGGCCGGCCCGGCCGGTCGCGGGACCCTGGCCAGCAGCACCGCCCCCGCGATCAGGAACGCCGGCGCCGCCACGTAGATGTAGCGCGAGGCTGTCGCCTGTTCCGCACCCAGCTGTGCGCGGACGAGACCGGCGATGAGGAAGAAGGCGACGCTCGAGGCGAGCATCGCCAGAACGACCGGCGGGATGTCCCATGCGCGACCGAGGCCGAACGCGAGGGCGAGCAGCGCCAGCGACCCGACGACCAGCGACGTCGAGCCGAGCACGCCGGCCGCGGTCGCGGTGAGTCCATCGAGGACGTACTCGACGATGCCGTTCAGGCCCGGCGACACGGACGACGTGGCGAACAGCGCGAACCAGGTCAGGTAGTACACGAGCGGCACGAGCAGCCACGGAAGGGCGCGTGGCCGGGTGAGCAGCAGGTGGACGCCCGTGCCGACGAAGAAGGCCAGTCCGACCCCCGATGTCGACAGCGCGATCGTCAGCAGGATGGCCGCGATCGCAGGTCGACGCGGCGCGATGACGAGCGCGCCCATCCCGAAGGCGGTCGCGCCGATGGTGCCCGACTGGAAGGCCCACAGGATGTCGTCGCCGCCCGACCCCAGCACGAGCATGATCGCCATCGCCCCGAGCGCCCAGGCCATCGGCGCCTCGCGGCGAACCACGACATAGACGAGCCCGGAGACCGCGACGTGGAGCGCGAACGTGAAACCGAGGTACGGCCAGTAGGAGGCCATCCCGACCGTGCCGAGCAGGACCCGATAGAGGATGACGAGGGTCGCGCTGAGGTGTTCGTTGTGAGGCGCGAAGATGCCCCGCAGGGACAGGTCGCGAAGCAGGATGAACGTGTACTCGTCGTGGTAGAAGGTCATCCCCTGGCTGAGCCAGACGAGGATGACGATGGCGAGGAGGGCCAGGAGCACCGGCGGTCGCGTGAGCGTCGCCACCGCCATCTCGAGGGTGGCGCGGGCGTCCGGGCGAGCGCGGGGTCGGTCGTCGGCGATGTCGGTCATCGTGGCGGGAGTCTACGGTCTCGCCCGCGGACTGGCTTCAGACGGGCGCGTCGCGGAACCGGACACGCGGCCGGTGGCGTCTCGCGGGCGCGGCGCCCGTCCGGCGCGCCCTCTGGAGAGATCGATGAGCCACAGCCGACCGATCCGTCTCGCTGCCGTCACGTTTCTTGCTGGGATCGTCGTCGCCTGCAGCAGCGCCGCGTCATCGGGCAGCCCGGCACCGACTGCGCCGCCAAGCGCGTTCGCCGCCCGGGTCGACGGCTCCGTCGACATCGTCGTCGCCGGCCGCCACCGTCGCGGGCCCTGCTGCTGAAGGTCACGTCCGAGGGTGGGTTCATCAATCCGGCTGCTACCCTGGCCGCCCTGCCGACCGTCGCTGTTTACACGGACGGCCGCATCCTGACGCCGGGTCCGGTGGACGCCATCTATCCCGGCCCGCTCCTGAGCCCCGTCGCCGTGAGAGACGTCGGGCCGTCGGGAGCCGCCGCGATCCTGGCCGCGATCAAGCAGGTCGGGCTCGACAAGCCGGCCTCGGCGAACCCGGGGATCCCCGGCGATGCGGGCACGAACGTCTTCACGGCTGTGGTCGACGGCACGACAACCATGTCTCGCTTCGCGGGCGCGCGACCGGGACAGCCGGGTGGTCCGGTCGCGTCGGGCGCCGAGGAAGGCGCCGCGGCCATCGCCTTGATCGGCTCGGCTCCTGGACTCGGGCGAGACATGGGGTGCACCGGCCGCCACGGACACCCGCTACGTCCCGGCCGGCTACCGGGTCTATGTCGCGCCGGGCGCGCCGCAGGCCGACCCTCAGGCCAGCCGATCGCCGGTCGCCTGGCCGCTGTCCAGGCCGCTGGCCGAGTTCGGAAGCCCGGCCGATCCCGACCGCGGGATCGCCGGGCTTCGTCAGGGCGTGGTCCTTGGTGCGGATGCGGCCACGCTCGGTGCTGTCCTGGAGCGGGCCACGGCAGTGACCGCGTTCACGTCGGGTGGCTCGTCCTACACGCTCTCCGTGCGCCCCCTCCTGCCCGACGAAACCGGCGGCTGACGTCGCGGCCCGCTCGATCCGTCTCAGGACCCGAGCGGACTCGCGGGACATGCGGCAGCGGGGCCGCGAACGACCCCGCTGCGTGGCTGGCGAGCGGACCCGCTGGGTCCGGTCTGGGTTCAGTCGACGACGATGCCGAACGGTGCGACGCCGCCCGGGATCGACACCGGCGAGGAGGGGAGTTCGGTCAGGTTGCCGCCGTTGACCGAGAAGACGCTGACGGCGACCGCCCCGGCGTCGACGACGTACAGGTAGCGGCCGGACGGATCGAGGCGCGCGTCGAACGGCCGGAGGCCGGTCGGGTCCTTGAACGGCGTGCTGCCGAGCAGCGTCATGGCACCGTTCGGTGCGATCCAGTAGCGCGAGATCGAGCTCGAGCCCGTGTTGATCGCGAACAGGTACTGGCCGTCGTGGCTGATCTCGACCCAGCACGGAGCCGTTTCGTTGTCGGCGAACGGCGAGCCGCTGATGGCCGTGAGGGACGCGTCCTTGCCGACGGTGTAGGCGGACACGCTCCCGTTCCCGCCGCCGTCATGGGCGTTCGAGACGAACAGCTGACGGGGGTTGGTCGGACGGAACTCGCTGCCGAACGGTCCGATCCGCTGGGCCGGGATGGGCGATCCGGGGGCCGCGGTCAGGCGGCCGTCGTGACCGACCCGGAAGCTGTCGATGAAGGATGGTCCTGCCGTGGGGCCGACGCGCGTGCCGGCGAGGGTCTTGCCGTCGCCACTGAACAGGACCTGGCCGGGCATCGCCGAATCGGGCAGCGACACGGTCGAGTCCGGGATGGGCGTGAGCTGACCGCGATGGTCGAGACGGAAGCCGGTGTAGTCGCTGCCGCCTGCACCGGCGTTGGCGACGTAGACGAGGTCACGGTTGACCGCGATGCTGAGCGGGGTCGTCCCGTTGGAATTGGCCGTGCCGACCAGGGACAGCGACCCGTGCGTGCCGACTCGCATGACCGAGATGTCGTTGCTCGCCGGGTCGACCGCGAGGACGAACCGGCCGTCGGTCGAGAGCTGGATCGCCCCGGCCGAGCCGGTCGGGCTGCCGATCCCGGCGCCACCGGTCTGGAACGGCGAGCCCGCGAGCGGGGTCAGGCTGCCGTCACGATGCCGGGCGAAGCCGGCCACGCTGTTGTGGACCGCAGCGTTGTTGTTGACGTACACGTAGCCGGCGACCGCGTCCGAGGACGCGGCCGAGACGCTCGCCGCGGACCCGGCGAGCAGGCTGAAGAAGATGGCGCTGAGCGCCGACAGGCGCATGGCTCGATGCATGTCGTGGGGTCTCCAGTGCGCTTGGATTCGTGGGCTGTGGGGTGGCCACCCAGCCCGTGAACCATGCGAAACCCGCGTGACGTCGTCGTGACGCGACCATGACGGCCGCATGACAGGGGCGATCGAGTGGCCGGCCAGCCGGCCAGCGGCGCTATCGGGCCGCTGCAGATCGCGGGTCAGCGAGCAGCGCCGGGCACCGCGCCGACTTCGAGGTTCACCCGCCCAGGCTCGGGCCGCGCCCGGACACGGGTCGCCGACGGGACCGTCGCGATCGCTCCCTCGTCGACCAGCTCGACGAGAACGTCGCGCTCGACCTGGAGCCGCACGCGATACAGGATGTCCCACTCCTCGTCGGGGATCTCGAGGTCGAGCATGGTGTCGTCGACCTCGGCGAATTCGGCTGCGACCATGGCCGGCGTCACCGAGCTCGAGAGGGAGAGACGCTCGTGCACGTGGGCCAACAGGTCTTCGATCGCCTGGGCCTCGGCGCTGGTCGTGAGCCATGCGGCCGTCGTCGCGAGGCGACTGAGGATCGCGACGCGGGCCATCCCGCGTTCGGGCTGCGGTCCCGAGATCGCGATATCGGATGGATAGACGCCGACCCGCAGGCACGGTCCCTTGAGCTCGACGAGACGGTCCGGGCGAAGCTTGCGAACGTTGTTCCCGGCCACCTTGGTCAGGATCCAGGCAGGCAGGGACAGCACAGCGGGCGCCTCTTCGGCCTCGACCTCGAGCCCGACACTCGTCGAGGGCGTGCTGCAGGTCCGACACAGTCTGGTCGTAGCCCTTGGGCTTGACGACGATCGGGACGTGGTCGTCTGACCAGCCGTGGCGGACACTGCGGGCTTTGCGAGAGATCCCAACCGCCGGCAGGAACAGGAGCAGGGCGCCGAGGACCGGGGCCAGGATGTAGCCGCGCAGGAGCTCGAGAGGGATCCGCAGGCCCGACGGCCGGTCGTCACCCGTCGGGACGAGGTAGGCGGCGAGGCCCACGCCGAGTGGGAGCAGGAGGAGGCCGCCGAAGATGACGATCCCGAGCCACGTCCGATCGATGAAGCCCGGATGCGGGGTCGCGTCGAACAGGTAGCCCGGTACGCCCGGCCAGAGCGCGCCGACGATGAAGAACAACCAGGTCAGCGAACCGGCCAGCATCAGGATCACGAAGATCTGGTGCGACCGCTGGACGCGCCCGAACAGCAGGCTGCTCGCCCAGCCGAGCGCCGTGGTCAGCAGCGCGGACGCGAAGCGCACGACGAAGCCGATGATCGAGATGAAGATCGTCATGGCGCGACGCTACCGGCCGAGGGCACGCTCGGCCATGTGCCCGCCGCTGCCGGCGCATTGCAGACCCGCGACAAGGTGACGCGACGCGCCCCTTGCCGGCGGCTAGGTCGTCGGCGTCGCCGTCGGTTCGGTCGGCGCGTCGCGCCACGACGTGTAGCGCGGCGGCCACTCGTCGGCGGTGGCCCGCACCCCGAGGACGGCCTGCTCGATCCCGAACTCGAACAGCGTGTAGCCGTCGTCGGCCTCGAAGGACCAGCCACCGGCGATCCGGGCCCGTTCGGCTGGCTCGTCCACCCGCTGTGCGCGACCCCGCAGCATCAGCTCGCTCGGCGCCTCCGGGTCCTGATGCGTGTGCATCGCGTACCGGCCGTCATCGACGAGGTCGGTGTGCTTCGGAGCGCCGACGATGATGAACGCGTAGAGCCGGCCGTCGAGGATGGCGACGCTGATCGGATGGATCCGGGGTGGAGCGTCGCCGCGGACGGTCGCCAGGAGGGCCGAGCCGTGGCCGCGGGCCTCCAGGAGCCGACGGCCCTCGGCGGCGATATCGGGCGCGGCCGTCGCGAACTCACCCCAGCTTGTCATCGGATGGACCCTCCGAACGTCCGCCGAGCCCGACGATCGAGCATGGTCGTCGCCGATCGTAGCGCGTGAGTCGACGCCGGCGCGGATGTGGGAGGACGCACACCCCGTGTTTGTTCAGCCGGCGGTCCCGAACCGGGCGGGATCGAGGGCGGCGGGGATGTCCGGGTCGCGCCCCAGCATCTGGTCCACGACCAGGCGCGCCGAGGCCGGCCCGGTCGAGATGCCCCACGGCCCGTGGCCGGCACAGATGAACAGCCGGCGCAACCCGGGCACGGCGCCGATCAGCGGTCGACCGTCTGCGCTCTGCGGTCGCGCGCAGGAGCGGGTCCCGCGGATCGGCGCGTCCGCGACGGCGGGGACGAACGTCGCGGCGCGGCGGAGGATCGGCTCGACCCAGGCGGCAGGGTCGGGCTGGTCCGGCAGGAAGGTCGAGCCGACCGATGCGACGCCGGGCAGGGGAACGAGGCTGAAGTCGACCTCGTCCGTGTCGTGGTCGCCGCGGGCAGCCGGCGCGGCCGGTGCCGCCGGCGCGGACCGCGTCGCCGACGTGGCCGGTCCCGCGAGCTCCTCCCCGACCCCGATCGATGCGGTGATCCCCGCCTCCTCGAGGACATGCGATGGCCCGTGCGCGAGCTCGGCCTCGACGACCACGCCCCACCGCCGACGGATCGGGACCCAGCGGCCCGTCGGGTCGACGAGGGCCGACGACCAGGGGCCGGCAGCCACCAGCACGGCGTCGCACGCCACCGATCTGCCGTCGACGATGACCCCGACGACCTCGTCGCCGACGACGTCGAGCGCGGCCGCTCGTCCCTGCCGGACACGCGCGCCGCGCTGCTCCGCGAGCGTCGCGTAGGCGTAGGTGGATGCGCCCGGCTGGACCGGGAAGCCGATACCGACCCGGCATGCCCACAGGTCGTGGGCGACGGCCGGCTCGAGTCGCTCGAGGGCCGGGCCGCTGACGACCGAGCGTTCGAGCTCCGGGAACGACTCCGCGATCGTGCGATCCATGCGTCGGACCGCCGTCTCGTCGCTGGACACGTACAGCATCCCGGCCGGCTCGTCGGGGAGCCGGAAGCCGAGGTCGGCTGTCGACAGGTCCCGATACAGCGTGACGGTCTCGCGGTACAGCGCGGCGAGGACCGGGTCGAACGGATGCTGGACGACGCCGGAGTTGGCGCCCGACGCGCCCGACGCGAGGCCCTCGCTCTCGATCAGGGTGACGCTCGCGCCGGCGGCCGCGAGGAAGGCTGCGGCAGCCGTTCCGACGATGCCGCCGCCGATGACGACGACATCGGTTCCCGGCTCGTTCACGCCTCTCGTCCGACGGCCATCGAACGATGATGGCGCATCGTCGTGGGCGCTATCGTGACGCCGTGTTCGTGCCACTCTCGGTCCTCGAGTTCCGCGATCGCGCGGCGACCTTCTTCGGCGACAAGGTCGGCGTCATCGACGGCGACGAGCAGTACACGTACCGCGCGTTCGGGGTCCGTACTCACCGGCTCGCCAACGCGCTGGTCGGCCTCGGCGTCCAGCCCGGCGACCGGGTGTCGTTCATCACCTTCAACACGCACCACCTGCTCGAGGCGTACTACGGCGTCATCGAGGCGGGCGCCGTCCTCAACCCGATCAACATCCGGCTCGCGCCGCACGAGATCGAGTACATCCTCGGCCACGCGGCGCTCGAAGGTCGTCTTCTTCCATCGGGACTTCGCGCCCTTGGTCGAGGGCATCGCGCCGCGCCTTGCGGCACGACCGATCTTCGTCCAGCTCGACGGCGAGCCCGGCGAACGCAGCCGGTTCGCCGACCACGAGTACGAGGCCATGCTCGCGACCGGCGCCGCCGATCCGCGCCATCCCGACATCGACGAGAACGCGCTGGCCGAGCTGTTCTACACGAGCGGCACGACCGGGACTCCCCAAGGGCGTGGCGATGACCCACCGGGAGCTGTACCTGCACAGCCTTGCCGCCCAGATCGGGCTCGCGTTCACCGAGGACGATGTCGTCCTGCACGTCGTCCCGCTGTTCCACGTCAACGGCTGGGGCACGCCCCACTTCCTGACCATGGTCGGCGGCCGCCACGTGATGCTCCGGCGGTTCGACCCGACCGCGTTGATGAGCCTCGTGGAGACGCCATCGGGTGACCCGGCTCCTCGCGGTCCCGACCATCTTCAACGCCGTCCTCAACAGCCGGGAGCGGTCACGCTTCGACCTGTCCAGCCTCCGCCAGCTGATCATCGGCGGGTCGCCGGCATCGCCCGAGCTGGTCCGCGCGCTCGAAGCGGAGATCGGGGGCGCAGGCGATCGTCGGCTATGGCCTGACCGAGACGTCGCCGATCATCACCCTCGCCCAGCCGCGCCGGGTGCTCACCGACAGCGAGCCCGAAGGGCGCCGCCAGGAGCGGCAGTCGATGACCGGCTGGGCGATCCCCGGGGTCCGGATCCGCGTCGTCGATGGCGAAGGTCAGGACGTCCGACCCGACGGCGAGCAGATCGGCGAGATCGTCGTCCGCGGCAACACCGTGATGGACGGCTACTACCTCGACCCCGAGGCGACCGATGTGGCGATCCGCGACGGCTGGTTCCACACCGGCGATATGGCCACCATCGACGACGCCGGCTACATCCTCATCAAGGACCGTTCGAAGGACGTGATCATCAGCGCCGGCGAGAACATCTCGTCGGTCGAGATCGAGGTCGTGCTGGCCGCCCATCCGTCGGTCCTCGAGTGCGCGGTCGTGGCCGCGCCCGACGACAAGCGTGGCGAGGTCCCGGTCGCCATCGTCGTCCTGAAGCCGGACACCGAAGTCACCGCGAACGACCTCCGCTCGTTCTGCCGCGCCAGGCTCGCCGCTCACAAGGTCCCGCGCGAGGTCCATTTCCGCGACGCACTGCCCAAGGGCGGTACCGGCAAGATCCTCAAGGCCGAGCTGCGCGAGCCGTTCTGGGAGGGCCTCGACTCCCGGGTCCACTGACCCATCCACCTCCGCGGCGCGATCGATTGCCGCCGGCCGATGCAACGCCGGATCTGGCAGACCGGGTAATCATTGCGGCGAGCGGGCCGAGCGGACGCTTGGATGTGTCCACCCACGCGAGCGGGTCTGGGCCCGGTCATCCCCGGAACGGGGGTCGATGATCGGTCATGACATGCGACACGGGGGGTCTTGCGAGCGAGCGTGCGCCGGGGAGTGCACGTGCGACGACGGGCGGGTCGCCCGATCGGCGTCAGAGCGTGGAGACCGCACGACTCCGATCACGGAACGACCGGGTCGTCCGCCGATCGCTGGCGGCGTATCTCCTCCTCGTGCTCGTCCTCGCCCTGTCGGACGGCATCCAGCAAACGTCTGACATGCTGGCGATCGCGATCGCGCTGGTCACGATCCTGTTCGTCTGGAGGCTGTCCCGCGCTCGTAGCTGGCAACCGGTCCGTGACTGGATGCCATTCGTCATGCTGGCTCTCGCCTATGAGCTGATCCGCGGGTTCGGTCCGGTGTTGATCCGGAATGTCCACATCGATGAAGCGGCGGCGATCGACCGGGCGCTGCTCAATGGTTCCATCGCGAGCGATGTCCTCCAGAGCGCTCTTCGTCCACTCAGCTCGTTCGATGGGCTGGCAGTGGCCGGGACACTCATGTATTCGATGCACACGATCCTGCCCATCGTGGTCGGTGCCTACCTCTGGTCGCGACAGCGGCACCTGTTCTATGACTTCGTCGCGGCGCTCGTGTTGTTGTCGATCGCGGCCTTCGCCACCTACCTTCTGCTCCCCGCGGCTCCTCCGTGGTGGGCGGCGATATCGGGCATGTCCCTGACCACAGCCGGCCAGCCGATCCTCGGGCACCTCGAGGGCGGCGCGTTCGACGCGATCGTCACGGCCCTGGGGCTCCAGGGCGGACCGCCGGCGACCATCGCGTTCGGCGATATCAGCCCCGACCCGGTGGCGGCGTTCCCGTCGCTCCACGCTGCGTACCCCGTCCTCGGCTGGCTCTACCTGCGGCAGGTCGCGGGGCCGGGCAAATGGCTGATGCTCGTCTACACGGGGGGCATCTGGTTTTCGATCGTCTATCTGGGCGACCACTATCTCGTCGACATCGCGGCGGGGGTCGTCTACGCGTTGGTCGCATGCGTCATCGTCCGGCGATCGAGCTCGACGACCCTCGAGCGCCGGCTATCGGGACTGAACCAGCCCGCTGCAGCGACGATCCCCGGCCGTGGCTGACGGATAGGGCCGGCATCATCGCCGAGGAGGGCGCCCCATGGCGTCGTCGTCCGGCCGCTATCGTCACGGTATGCACGCCGCTGACGAACTCGCCGTTCCGGGGCTCGCCATCGGCACCCTCACGTTCCTGTTCACTGACATCGCCGGCAGCACCCGGCTGTGGGAGAGCCAGCCCGAGGCGATGACCGTTGCCCTCGAGCGCCACGACGCGATCCTCCGCGACGCGATCGAAGCCGCCGCAGGGCGTGTCGTGAAGACGACCGGAGACGGTCTGATGGCGGTCTTTCCGACCGTCGCCGACGGCGTGGCGGCCAGCCTGGCGATCCAGCGAGGCCTGGCGGCGGCGACCTGGGCACAGACCGGACCGTTGCGCGTCCGGATGGCCATCCATGTCGGCGACGCCGAACGGCGGGGCGACGACTACTTCGGGCCGACGGTCAACCGGACGGCCCGGATCATGGCCGCCGGACACGGTGGCCAGGTGTTGCTGTCGGAGGCGGCGGCGGCGATCGTCGCGGATCGGCTTCCGGACGGCGCGAGCCTGCGCGACCTCGGCGAGTATCGGCTCAAGGACCTCGGGCGCCCCGAACGACTGTTCCAGCTCGTGCACCCCGCGCTCGAGTCAGCGTTTCCGCCGCTGGCCACCCTCGACCACGGAGCAGGGAGACTGCCCGTCCGGGGCACCATGTTCGTCGGACGTCGAGCCGAGCTGGACGAGGTGGAGCGCCGCCTCGGGGATGCCTCGGTCCGGATGCTGACGCTGACCGGCCCAGGCGGTACGGGAAAGACGAGCCTCGCGATCGAGGCGGCGACTGATCAGCAACCCCGGTTCCGTGACGGGGTCTCGTTCGTCGACCTGTCGACGACGCGGGACAGCAACGGGATGCTCGTTGCGCTCGGGCGCGCCATCGGGGTCGGCGAAGCACCCGACCGGTCGCTTGCCCAGGACGTCACAGACCGCCTGCGCGAGCGCCAGATGCTGCTCCTCCTCGACAACGTCGAGCAGAACACCGCGGCCGCGCCGGTGACGTCCCAGCTGCTTGGCGATTGTCCCGAGATCAAGCTGCTGATCACCAGTCGCGAGCCGCTCCACGTGCGTCTCGAACAGGTCTTTCCGGTGCCGCCGCTGGGGCTGCCGCCCGACGGTCGCGAGCATGCGTCGGCCGCCCAGTACGAAGGCTTCGAGGCCATCGCGCTGTTCGTCGAGCGAGCGCGGATGGTCCGCCCCGACTTCCACCTGGACGACGACAACGCCGCTGCGGTGGTCGACATCTGCCGGCGGCTCGACGGCCTGCCGCTGGCGATCGAGCTGGCTGCCGCGCGCCTGCGGCTGCTCTCGCCCGAGGCGTTGCGCGACCGTCTCGGACGTCGTCTCGAGCTGCTCCGGAGCTCGAGCCGCGACCTGCCCGAGCGGCAGCAGACCCTCCGCGCGACCATCGAGTGGAGCTACCAGCTGCTCGAGCCGGCCGAGCAGCGCGTGTTCGAATCGCTGGCCGTCTTCGTCGATGCCGACGTGTCGGCGGTCGAGGCCGTGGTCGCCGCGACCGACGCGGTCGCCACGACCGACGTCGACGTCATCGAAGCGCTCGCGTCGCTGGTCGAGAAGAGCCTGGTCCGCCAGGTCGATCCGCCGCGCGGCGAGCCACGGCTGCGGATGCTCGAGACCATCCATGAGTACGCTACGGAGCGGATCGATGACGGTCCGCTCGGGCCGGCGGTCCGGCGCGCGCACGCGACGTACTTCGCGGACCTCGCCGGCCGGCTGCGTCGGGAGCTGGTCGGGACAGAGCGCGATCAAGCGATGAACGCCATGACGAGCGAGGCCGCGAACATGCGGGTCGCCATGCGTTTCTGGACAGCGGAGTCGGACCTCGGGCAGCTGACCAAGCTCGCCGACAGCCTGCTCATCCTCAACGAGGCGCGCGGCCTGTATCACGACACCGTCGAGCTGACGACCGACCTGCTCACCGTCCTGCAGCGGACGACCTCGACGCCCGAGCTCGTCGGCAAGGAGATCGCGATCCGGCTGGTGCTCGCCCGTGCGCTCATGGCGACCCAGGGCCTCACCCCTGAGGTCGCGTCGGCATACGAACAGGTCCTGAGCCTGTTCGAGCGCGGCGACCAGTCTCGTCAGCAGTACTGGGTGCTGCGCGGGCTGGCGAGCGTCTACATGTTGCGGACAGAGTTCGGCAAGAGCCAGGATCTGGGCCGCAGGATCCTCGAGCTCGCCGAGCAGGAAGACGACGCGAACATGCGGATCGACGGCCATCTGATCTTCGGCGCGAACAGCGCGTTCGGTGGCGACCTGAAAGGGGGACTCGCCCACCTGGACGCCGCGATCGGCCTGTTGGGGTCGAGTCCCGCGGGGACATCCGGGTCCCGGGTCGGCAACGATCCGCGCGTCGCGACCCTGACGACGTCGGCGTTCGGCCTGTGGCTGGCCGGCCAGCCCGACCTGGCACTCGAGCATGCGCTCGCGGCCATCGACCTCGCCCGCCAGCTGGACCATCCCTACACCTCCGCTTACGCCCACTTCCATGCCGGCTTGCTCCACTGGTGGCGCCGCGAGCCGGACCTGGCCCTCGACCGGGCCGTGCGGGTGCTCGAGATCGCCGACGAGTACGACTTCCGGATCTGGGCGGCGGCCGGCATCTGCCTGGAGGGCGCTGCGCAGGTGGGGCTCGGCCAGGTCGCCACCGGCCTGGCGCGCATCGGAGAGGGGATGGTGGCGTACCAGGGACTCGTGGCACCGCCAGTCTTCTGGCCGTTGCTCCAGTTCGTGTCGGCGGGCGCGAGCCTCATCGGGGGCCGTCCCGCCGACGGGCTCGGGCCGATCGAGACTGCCATCGCGCTGACGACGAGCGGGGGCGGGCCCGGCAGCATCCTCGCCCCGGAGATGCGGTTGCTCCGTGGCGACATCCTGGCAGCCATCGAGGGCGGCGCGGGAGCCGGGTCTGCGGCCGAGGCCGCGTACGAGGCGGCATCGGAGGAGGCGGGGCGGCTCGATGTGCGGATGTCGGCGCTGCGCGCCGCCACGCGACTCGCCCGGTCTGCGTCCGCCGAGTCGCGCTCCCGACGGCTGCATGACCTGCGGTCCATCTACGACGGGTTCACCGAGGGCTTCGCGACAGCCGACCTCGTCGAGGCCCGCGAGGTGCTGGACGCCGGCTAGTCGCCGAACCCGGCCTCGATGTCGGCCGATGAGGCCGCACCGGCCAGGCCGCCGAACGTCCCGTCCCGGGCGATCTCGGTGGCAGCGCGCATGGCGCCCGCCCACGCGGTCCTGGCGAGCGCGCCGCCGACGCTGATCCGGCGGACACCCGCCGCGGCGAGCTCGGCGACCGTGGTGAAGTCGCTGCCGACCAGCACGTTCACGGGTTTGGGCGCCACGGCGCGGACGACGGCCGTGATGTCCGACATCGACCGCAGACCCGGCGCGTACAGGCAGTCGGCGCCGGCCTCGCCGTATGCATGCAGCCGCGCGATCGTGGCCGCCAGGTCGGGCCGCCCGACGATGAAGCCCTCCGAGCGACCCGTCAGCAGCACACCGGTCCCGCTCGCGTCGATCGCGCGCCGCGCGGCGCGCACCCGCTCGACCGACAGCGCGAAGTCGAACAGCGGGGCATCGGTGTCGCCGGTCGAATCCTCGATCGAGACCCCCGCGATGCCCGTCGTGACTGCCCGGGCGACGTTGGCCGCCACGCCGTCGGGCTCGACGGCGAACCCGCCTTCGAAGTCGGCGTTGATGGGCAGTGCGACCGCGGCGGACATGGCTCGCAGGTGGTCCAGCGCCGCCTCGAGCGTCACGCCGTTGTCGCGGTCGCCCGATGCTCCAGGCGAACCCTGAGCTGGTGGTCGCCAGCGCCTTGAAGCCGAGGCTCGCGAGGTAGCGGGCGCTGCCCACGTCCCACGGGTTCGGCATCACGAAGCAGCCGGCCTCATGGAGGCTCCGGAACGTCGCGACGCGCTCGTCCGCGGGTGTCATCTCGGCACGATACCGCGGCACGATAGCGTTGCGACAGGGGGTCGTGAGTAGACTCCGGTGGACATGCCCGACGCCGCCCGGACCGTCCAGCGGACCTACCTGGTCCTGACGATGTTCATGACCCTGTCGGCCTCGTTCATCTGGGGGATCAACACGTTGTTCCTGCTGTCGGCCGGGCTCGACAACACGGAGGCCTTCACCGTCAACGCGTTCTTCACGGTCGGTTCGGTCCTGTTCGAGATCCCGACGGGCGTCGTGGCCGACACCCGCGGCCGGCAGTTCTCGTTCATGCTCGGTGCGGCGACGCTGCTCGGCGCGACCCTCCTGTATCTCGTGATGTGGCAGGTCCGCGCCGGTCTGCTCGGCTGGGCGGTCGCCTCGATCCTGCTCGGGCTCGGCTTCACGTTCTTCTCGGGCGCCACCGATGCGTGGCTGGTGGATGCCCTCGACGCGACCGGCTTCCGCGGCACCCTCGAATCGGTCTTCGCCAGGGCGCAGGTCGTGACCGGCGTCGCGATGCTGACCGGCTCGGTCCTCGGCGGGTTCATCGCCCAGGCGACGAACATCGGGGTGCCGTACCTGGTCAGGTCGGCCCTGCTCGGTGTGACCCTGGTCATCGCGTGGCGGTTCATGCACGACGTCGGCTTCACGCCACACCGTGGCGAGAGCGTCGGCGCCGAGGTCAGCGCGGTCCTCCGGGGCTCCATCGACGGCGGCCTGCGCAACCCACCCGTCCGCTGGCTGATGCTGGCCGCGCCATTCACGGCGGGCGTCGGGATCTACGCCTTCTATGCGTTCCAGCCGTATCTGCTCCAGCTCTATGGCGACCCGACCGCCTACGGCGTCGCCGGCCTTGCGGCCGCAGCGATCGCCGGTGCGCAGATCTGCGGCGGGCTGATCCAGACCCGCGTCCGCCGTCTCTTCCGGCTGCGCACCGAGGCACTGCTGCTGGGCGGCGTCCTGACGGTCGCGCTGCTCGCGCTCGTCGGGCTGACGAACCAGTTCGCGTTCGCGCTGCTGCTGATCCTCATCTGGTCGTTCGTGGTCGCCATCGAATCGCCGCTGCGCCAGGCCTTCCTCAACGGGGTCATCCCGTCCGCGCAGCGCGCCACGGTCCTCTCGTTCGACAGCCTGATGGGCTCGGCCGGCGGCGTCATCACCCAGCCCGTGCTCGGCCACGTGGCCGACGTCAACGGCTACGGCGCCTCGTACGTGGTCGCGGCCGGGATCTCGGCCCTGTCCCTGCCGCTCATCTTCCTCGCCCGCCGCGAGAAGGCCGCGTCCGATCCGATCACGCGAGACGACGGCGCCGACGGCCGCAGCGGCGGCGGCGGCGAAGGCCGCAGTGGCGGCGCCCACCTGCCGTTGACGCCGCCCATCCGGGCACGCGCATGACCGGGCCCGACGCCGTCGCCGGTCGGCCCGATCTGCCGACCGGCACCGTCACCTTCCTGTTCAGCGACATCGAGGGCTCGACCCGTTTGCTGCAGGCACTGGGCGACGGTTATCCAGCGTTGCTCGAGCAGCAGGCCGACCTGGTCCGCACGGCGATCTCCGAGGGCGACGGCGTGGAGGTCGGTACCGAGGGCGACTCCTTCTTCGTGGTCTTCCCGACGCCGATCGGGGCGGTCCGGGCCGCGGTCGCCATCCAACGTTCGCTCGCCGCGGCGACCTGGCCGGAGGGTGCGGTCGTCAAGGTCCGGATCGGGATCCATACCGGCGAAGGGCGACGCGGCGGTGACGACTACGTCGGGCTCGACGTCCACCGGGCCGCTCGGATCGCCGCCGTGGCGCACGGAGGGCAGGTGCTCCTGTCGGCGGAGACCGAGGCGCTGGCGGGTCGCTCGATGCCCAGCGGAGTCGGCCTGCGCGACCTCGGCCATCATCGCCTCAAGGACCTGGACCGCGAGGAGCGGGTCTACCAGCTCGTGATCGACGGACTGCCGGACGACTTCCCCCCGATCCGATCGCTCGACGCCGGGCGCAGCCACCTGCCGGAACCGCTGACCAGCCTCGTCGGGCGGGAGCGGCAGGTCGAGGACGTCGTCGGGCTGGTCGGGGCGCACCGGCTCGTGACGCTGACCGGCCCGGGCGGGACGGGCAAGACCAGGCTGGCGATCGGCGCGGCCGAACGACTCCGGCCGTCGTTCGTCGACGGGGCGTTCTTCGTGGCACTCGACCTGGTCCGCGAGGCCGGCCTGGTGGCCTCGGTGATCGCGGGCGAGCTCGGTCTGGTCGAGACGCGCGACCGGACCCCGACCGAGGCGCTCACCGAGCACCTCCGCGATCGGTCCGTGCTGCTCGTGCTGGACAACTTCGAGCAGATCCTCGAGGCCGCACCGCTCGTCGACGGGCTGCTCAAGTCCGCTCCGAAGGTCAAGGTGCTGGTCACCAGCCGGCGGCCACTCCGCCTCTATGGGGAGCAGCACTATCCCGTCCCACCGCTCCACGTGCCCGAGCTGTCGGACGCGGCCTCGCCGGAAGAGCTCAGGGAGAGCGGGGCGGTCGCCCTGTTCGTGGACCGAGCCCGGAGCGCACGACCCGGCTTCGATCCGACCGACGACGAGCTGCGGGCGATCGCCGCGATCGTGACCCGCCTCGACGGGTTGCCGCTGGCGATCGAGCTCGCCGCGGCCCGGACCAAGGTGCTGTCGCCGGCCGCCCTGCTGACCCGTCTGGAACACCGGCTCGCCGTCCTGTCGTCAGGGAGCGAGGGTGTCCCGGATCGGCAGCGGACGCTGCGGGGCGCCATCGAATGGAGCCACGACAGCCTCCCCGAGCCGGAACGGGTCTTGTTCCGCCGGCTGTCGGTCTTCGCCGGCGGCTGCCGCATCGAAGCCGTCGAAGCCGTCTGCGATCCGGACGGCGAGATCGGTGGGGACGCGCTCGACCTCGTGTCGGCCCTCATCGACGACAGCCTCCTGGTCCGCGACGACACGGCCGATGGCGAGCCACGTTTCCGGCTCCTCCAGACCATCCGCGAATACGCCGCGGAGCAGCTGGAAGCAAGCGGTGAGGCGATCGACATGACCCGCCGGCACGCGGCCTACGTGACGGACCTCGCCGAGGCTCTCGAGCCGCGCCTCATGGGGGCGGATCGCGACGCGTCGCTGGCCCGGCTGGCCGCCGAGAACGACAACATCCGGGCGGTCATGCGCTGGTCCTCGACCGATGGGGACACGGCGCCCGGCCTGCGCACGGCCGCCGCGATCTGGCGGTTCTGGCAGCAGCGATCGCAGATCCGCGAGGGTCGTGCATGGCTGGCTCCGATCCTCGCCAAGCCCGACGCCGGCGCCGATCCGCTGATGCACGCCCGGGCGGTCGCCGCGGCCGGCGGCCTGGCCTACTGGCAGGGTGACATCGTCGACGCCGGCCGGTGGTACGACGTGGCTCTGGGCATCGATCGAGAGCTCGGCGACCCGGCCCGCATCGGCGACGACCTGCGCAACCTCGGTTTCATCGCGATGTTGACACGCGACATGCCGGCCGCCGTCCGGCTGTTCGGCGAGGCCGTCGAGCAGTTGGAGACGACCGGCGACCCGTTCGCGCTCGCCGAGGCACGGGCGTCATATGGCGTCTCGTTGGCGCTGTCGGGCGATGCGGAGGCGGCCCGCGGCTATCTCGAAGCCTCCTGCGCGGTCATGCTCGAGCTCGGCGTCCTGCCCCGCGCCGCCGACAACTCCAACGCTCTCGGGATCATCTACCGGCGCCTCGGCGATACGGAGCTGGCGATCGCCATGTCGCGACAGGCGCTCGAGCTCATCGAGCAGCTCGGTGACGCGACCCGGGCGCCGTTCATGCTGGACTCGGCCGCGGCGCTCGCCCTCGAGCGCGGCCAGACCGCGGATGGGGTCCGCATCGCGTCGGCGGCGGCTCACCTGCGGACGGTGGTCGGTGGCGCCCTGCCGAACTTCCTGGACGACATCCCGGCGCTCCTGGCCGGCGCCCGTGCCGACCTCGGGGATGCCGCCTACGACGACGCGTGGGCAGCCGGACAGATCGTGGATCTCGACGCCGCGTTGAAGGATGGATTGACGACGCTCGCCGAGTGATACTGCTTCCGTCGACGGTCCATCCCAGACAGGGCATCGACACATCGCGGAGGACAGGGGGTCATCACGGAGGGCGCGTTGATGAGCGATCAGGAGCGGGGCGACAAGTCGACCAGCGAGGCCCTCGCAGATTGGCGACAGGCAGAGCAGGCCGCTGCTGTCGCGCGCCGCGGCAGGCTGGCCGCCCAGGTCGCGTCGGCCGCGGCCGAGGAAGCGGCCGAGGCCGCGACAGCGACCGCCGAAGCCGCCAAGACGGCGCTCAATGCCGCGTCGCTCGCCGAGACCTCTGCAGCGAAGACCGCGAATGCGGCCAGGCTGGTCGTCGAGTCCGCCCGCGCGGACAGCGCCGACGCCGATTCCGAATCGGCGATCGCGGACATCGAAGAGTCCGAGGCGCATGCGCGCTATCGGACCGCACTGGATCGGGCGGAGCAGCGCCAGGAGAAGCGCCAGCCCTAGCCTGTCGGCGCCGACGCGTCGCGCCGACCCGGCGCCACTCCAGCCGTCGGTCGTGGGCGCCGGGATCACATGAGCGCGTGATGCTCTACCCTCTCGACACAGAAGGGAGGGCGAGGGTGCGTTGTTCGGCGTGCGGGACGGAGAATCGTCCCGATCGCAAGTTCTGTTCGCAATGCGGTGCCGGGCTCGCCCTCGCCTGCGCCGCGTGCGGTGCCGCGAACCTGGCGGGTGAGCGGTTCTGCGGCGAGTGCGGACGTCCCCTCGCCGACGCCTCAGGGTTGGTTCAGGGCACCACGTCGGTCGACGGCAGCGCCGCGATCGTCTCATCCTCGGCGTCTGTCACGTCCGGGTCCACGGCGAGCGGTGCAGAGCGGCGCCTCGTCTCGATCCTGTTCGTCGACCTCGTCGGCTCGACGGCCATCGCCGAGACGCGCGACGCGGAGACGGTCCGCGACCTGCTCGGCGGCTGGTTCGAGACCGCCCGCGCGATCATCGATCGATATGGCGGCACCGTCGAGAAATTCATCGGCGACGCGGTCATGGCCGTCTGGGGAGCACCGTCGGCGCACGAGGACGATGCCGAGCGAGCGGTCCGCGCGGCGCTCGAGCTGGTCGACGCGGTCGGCTCCCTCGGTGAGCGGGCGGGGATCGCCGACCTGGCCGCCCGCGGGGCGGTCCTCACCGGAGAGGCGGCGGTCACGCTGGGAGCGCAGGGGCAGGGGCTCGTCGCGGGCGACCTCGTCAACACGGCCTCGCGCCTCCAGGGAGCGGCCCTGCCTGGCACCGTTCTCGTCGGAGAGGCCACGGAGCAGGCGACCCGCGAAGCCATCGTGTTCGAACCCGCGGGGGAGCACGACGTCAAGGGCAAGGCGATGCCGGTCGCGGCATGGCGAGCGATCCGTGTGGTCGCGGGTCGACGGGGCCTCGGCCGTGCCGACCGGCTCGAGGCGCCATTCGTCGGGCGGGTCGCCGAATTGCGCGCGGTGAAGGACGCCCTCACAGCCACCGGCGTCGAACGCAAGGCGCGCTACGTTGCGATCACCGGTCAGGCCGGCGTCGGGAAGAGCCGGCTCACGTGGGAGCTCGAAAAGTACGTGGACGGCCTTCTGGAGGACGTCTACTGGCACCGCGGCCGATCGCCCGCGTACGGCGAGGGCATCGCCTACTGGGCACTCGGCGAGATGGTCCGCAGCAGGGCCGGGATGCTCGAGACCGACCCGCCGGCCGTCGCCGCCGCCAAGCTGTCGGCGGTGCTCGACACGTATGTCACGGATGCAGGACGACCGGCGCTGGATCGAGCCGCACCTCCGCGTCCTGCTCGGACTCGAGGGAGCGTCGGGTGGCGATCGCAACGAGCAGTTCGGGGCATGGCGCCGGTTCTTCGAGAGCGTGGCCGCGCGGGGAACCGTCGCTCTCGTGTTCGAGGACCTGCAGTGGGCGGACGACGGCCTGCTCGATTTCATCAATTCGGTCCTCGAATGGTCGCGCAACCAGCCGATCCTGGTGGTCGCCCTGGCCCGTCCCGAGCTGATCGAGCGTCGTCCCACCCTTGGCACCGCCGGCCGGAACGCCGTCACGCTCCATCTCGAGCCGCTCCAGGCCGCGGAGATGCGCGAGCTGCTGGCTGGTCTCGCGCCGGAGCTCGACGAAGAGACGGTCGAGGCGGTCGTCGCCCGCTCCGACGGGATCCCGCTCTACGCCATCGAGCTCGTCCGCATGGTCCGGGACGGCGCCGCGGTGGCAGGATCTGGGCCGGCGGATCGACTTGCGATCCCGCCGTCGTTGCGGGCGCTCGTCGCCGCTCGGCTCGACGCGCTATCGGTGGCCGACAGGAGCCTGCTCCAGGACGCCGCGGTGCTTGGGCAGTCGTTCACGATCCCCGGGCTCGCCGTCGTCAGCGGCGACGATGCCGCGACCCTCGAGCCACGCCTGCGGGCCCTCGTCCGGCGCGAGTTCCTGTCCGTCGAGGCGGATCCTCGCTCACCCGAGCGCGGTCAGTACGAATTCGTGCAGTCGGTGGTCCATGAGGTCGCATACGGCACCCTCGCGCGACGGGATCGCCGGACGCGCCACCTCGCGGCGGCGCGCTATGTCGACTCGCTGGGCGACGACGCGATGGCGACCGTCGTCGCCACCCATTACCTCGAGGCGTATCGCGCGGCACCGGACGACGAGCAGGGACGCGTCATCCGTGCCCAGGCGAGGGTGGCGCTCCGCGCGGCCGCAGACCGATCGGAGCGGCTGCACAACTACGCGCAGGCCGTCCGCGACCTCGACCGCACCCTCGAGCTGACCGATGACCCGGCCGAGCGGGCGGGCCTTCTGGCGCACCAGGCCGAATTGAACGAGGCCGACGCGCGCTATGTCGAGGCTATCGCGACGGCGACGCTGGCACGAGACGCCTACGAGGCCCTCGGGGACACGAGGGCGACTCTGCAGGCCACCGCACTCGTCGGCCGGATCGAGATGAAGCAGGGTCATTGGGACGAGGCTGCGGCTCTGCTCGAGGAAGGTCTGGCGACTCTCGACCCATCAGCGGACCCGGTGACGTACGCACGACTCGCGGCCGAGTTCGCGCGAACGCACATGGTCCACAACCGATGCTTGGAGGGAACCGACTGGGCGGATCGGGCTCTCGCGGCCGCCGGTCCGCTCCGGAGGGTCGAGATCATCGCCGAGGCGATGAACACCAAGGGCGTGTGCCTCCAGTATCTTGACCGGCTTGACGAGGGGATCGCCCTGATCCGCGCCAGCATCGACCTCGCCGCCGCACACCATCTGTCGGCCGCGGAGCTGCGCGCCCGCTTCAATCTTGCGGGTCGGATGGGGGCCGAGGATCCTGTCGGTGCGATGGACGTCCTCCGGACCGGGATCGAGGTCGCACGACGGACCGGTCGACGCGACTGGCTGCTCCGGTTGAGTCATGTCCTGTCGACCGACCTCGCGACCTTCGGGGTCGATTACGACGAAGCGCTGGCATTGCTGGATGAGGACCCGGAAGCGGACATGGCCCCCGAGGATCGGGCGGAAGCCATCGTCGTCCGCGCGCGGGTCCTGGCGTATCGGGGTGACGCGACCGCCTGGCCGCGTGGGATCGCGGAGGCGCGTCAGTTGACCGCTGCGATGTCCAACCCGCAGATGGACTGGGACTGGGCCGTCACGGCCGCCGAGGTCGCCATCGCAGAAGGTCGGCTGGCCGACGCCGCCCGGGAAACGACGGCGATCGGGGGAAATTGGGCGGTCTACGAACCGATCGTCCTTGCACGTGTCGCGCTCCGGAGCGGAGACGTGAGGGCGGCGCGGGACGCGATCGCCGCTCCCGTTCTCGTCAATCAGCTCGGCGCCTTCCTGGACGTGCTTCGTCTCGGGTTGGGCGCCGGCGTCGCGGCGCTGGAATCACGCCGGGACGAGGCGCTCGCCGGCTATCGCGAGGCCGTCCGCCTCGCGCGCCAGCTCAGCCTCCCGACGACTGCTGCCGAGCTCCTCCTCGACGCGGTCTACGTCTTCGGGCCGGACGACCCGGAGACGTCCGGTTTCGCCGACGAGGCGCGTGCACAGTTCATGGCGGTCGGCGCGAAGGCCCAGCTCGATCGGCTCGACGAGGCGATGTCGACGACATCCCGGCGGGCATCCGCCCGCGCTGGGGCCCGACCGGCCGGCGAAGGCGCGACGATCGGGGGATCGGGCCGCTAGCTGGCACCTCCTCAGCCCGTCGTTAATCGCGCGTTGACAGGGCGGTCATACCCTCCGACCGACCGATCGCCCTTGGAGGATCTCGATGCCCGTCACCGCACCCGATGCGCTCCGCTCCGTGCCGCTGTTCGAGGGGATGTCGGAGGCGTCGATCACGTCGATCGGACGCCTCATGCACCCGATCGAATACGGGACGGGCGACGTCCTTGTTCGCGAAGGTGATCCGGGCGACAGCTTCATCGTGATCGTCAGCGGACGAGCTGCCGTCGACCAGGGAGGGCAACGGATCCGCGAGATGTCAGCCGGAGAGTTCCTCGGCGAGATCTCCCTGATCGACCACGGACCGCGCACCGCGACCGTGACGGCCCTCGAGCCGATCGAGGCACTCGCGGTCACGGCCGAGGACTTCGGCCATCTCATGGACGCTCATCCGGCCGTGCGGCTCGCGATCCTCACCGCGCTAACGCATCGGATCCGGCGGCAGGCAGCCGCGATCTCCGACTAGCGGCTGGCCGGGCCTGGGGTCCTGACCGCCGCGGAGCCATCGTTGCCCTGACGCGAGGTCCCGAGCGGTGGACTGCCCGTGGGCGTCCCGACCGGCGCCTTGTCAGCTCTTCGAGGCACCTGCCGCGAGTTCGGCCATCTGTGCCCGCGCTGCGGCAACGAGCTCCGCGTTCGTGCTCGCGTGTCCAAGCAGACCCCAGCCACCTTCGGGCGCTTCGGTGAGGAGCACCCACGTGCGGTCGGCGAGCGAGGGATCGCCGGCCGCGTCGGCCACGATCGACGTGAGCCGTGCCACGACCGCCAGCTGCTTGTCACGGTCGAGCGCGCCGGCATTGGTCAGCACCTGCACGCGGACGTAGGAGCTGTCGCCGTTGACATTCGAGATGGACGTTGCGGGAAGCTCATGGACGAACGCTGCCGTGTTGTCGCGGAACATCGGGATGTCCGGGACGCCCTCGACGCTCATGACGGCGGAGGCGAGGTCGCGAGCCAGCGTGTGCGCGTCACCAAAGGTTCCCGTCTTGGCGTAGACATCGATCATCGGCATCGGTCTGGCTCCGTCCTGCTGGATCCGTCTAGATGACGCTCGTCATCTAGATTGCAGGATGACGACCATCATCTACGCTGTCAAGACAAACGCGAGAGGAGAGCCATGGGACATTCGCGGGCGGACAAGCGCCAGCACCACGAGCAGATCGTCGGCGTCGCAGCGACGCGCTTCCGCGAGGACGGGATCGACAGGGTCGGGGTGGCCGAGCTGATGCACGAGGCCGGACTGACGCATGGCGGTTTCTATCGACACTTCGAGACGCGTGACGAGCTCGTGGCCGAGGCGGTCGAGCGCGCGCTCCACGACGGCGGGCAGGCGATGGCCGCGGTCGCCGCATCGCCGCACGATCCGCTCGCAGCGGTCATCGATGCATACCTGAGCACGACCCACCGCGACAACCTCGGGACGAGCTGTGCCGTCACCACGCTGGCGGCCGATGTCGCACGGGCCGATCCGAGGGCACGAGCCGCATACACGAGCCAGGTCGGCATCTACATCGAGATGCTCATCGGCCTGCTGCCGCCAGGACATGCCGATCCGCGGGCCACGGCGATCACCGCGCTGTCGACACTCGTGGGCGCGGTCTCGATGGCGCGAGCCGTCGACGACGAGGCGCTGTCACGGGAGATCCTTGCCTCGGCTGCGTCCGAATTGAAGTCACAGCTGCGCTGAACCGAGGCTGGGAGAAGGAAGTGGAGCGGGAGACGGGGTTCGAACCCGCGACATTCAGCTTGGGAAGCTGACACTCTGCCAACTGAGTTACTCCCGCTCGGGAGAGGCCGAATTCTAGCGCAGGTCCCCGGGCTGGCTCAACGGCCGACCGTCGGGACATCGGTCCGGAGACGCGAGTAGACGTCGCAGTCGACAGGGACGCCAGCGGCGGCTTGACGCAAACCGCTCACCTCGCGGAGGATAGTGACGAGGCCCGCCCAGGCCTCCGGACCTGACGCTGCGCCCCTGCGACCATCGTCGTTCGACCACCGCCTGGCGAGGACTGCCCGATGGCCCAGGAGACGTCGGCCCAACAGGCCGCACTTGAGCTCGACCCTCGAGCCAAGCTAGAGATCCTCGGGGCGATCCTGCTCGCCCTGTTCCTGTTCGCCCTCGACCAGACGGTCGTCGGCACCGCCCTGCCGGTCATCGTGACCGACCTTCACGGCAACGACCTGTACGTCTGGGTCGTCACCATCTACCTGCTCACCTCGACGATCAGCGGCCCGATCTACGGCAAGCTGTCCGACCTTTTCGGGCGGCGCCCGATCATCATCTTTGCGGTCAGCCTGTTCCTGATCGCGTCCGTCCTGTCCGGGTTAAGCCAGTCGATGGAGCAGCTGATCCTGTTCCGCGGCCTCCAGGGCCTCGGCGGCGGGGCGATCTTCCCGGTGGCGCTGGCCGTGGTCGCCGACCTGTACACGCCCTCCGAGCGGGGCAAGTACCTCGGCCTCTTCGGGGCCGTCTTCGGGGTCTCATTCCTGATCGGGCCGGCGATCGGCGGACTGATCACCGACACCGTCGGCTGGCACTGGATCTTCTTCGTGAACGTGCCGATCGGCCTGATCTCGCTGGTCATCATCTCGCGGCTGCTGCCGGCGATCAAGCGTCCGGACGCGGCACGGAACATCGACTACCTGGGGGCGGCGGTCTTCGCCGCGGCGATCAGCCTGATCCTGATCGGCCTGACCAACAAGGGAACCGGCGAGTGGACCGACCCGGCCGTCGGCGGCCTGATCCTGGCCGGCCTCGTCATCACGGCCGTCTTCATCTGGATCGAGTCGCGGGCAGCGGATCCGATCGTGCCGCTCGGCCTGTTCCGGATCCGCAACTTCTCGGTCTCCGTGACCGCGATGTTCTTCGCCGCCTTCGGCTTCTTCGGGGCAGTCATCTTCCTGCCTCGCTGGTTGCAGACGGTCGGCGGGGCGAGCGCCACGATCTCGGGCTACAACCTCCTGCCCCTCGTTGGCGGCCTGATCGTGAGCGCGACGATGTCGGGGCAGATCGTGGCGCGGACCGGGAAGTACAAGATCCTGATGCTCGTCTCGCTGGTCATGCTCGCGGTCGGCCTCGCGCTCATGACCCAGCTCACCGCCGAGACGCCCCGGCCGGTGCTCTGGTTCTGGATGGTGATCGCCGGTCTGGGCATCGGTCCGTCCTTCGCCGTCTTCACGCTCGTCGTCCAGAACTCGGTCAATGCCGCCCGGATCGGCGTGGCCACGGCCAGCCTGACGTTCTTCCAGCAGATCGGCGGCACGATCGGGCTGACCCTGGCGGGGTCGCTCCTGGCGACCCGCCTCGTGACCGAGATCCCGAAACAGCTCGTTGCGGCAGGCGTGCCCCAGCAGGTCGTGGACGGGTTCGCCGGAGGCGGCGGGGTGGACCTGACCGGGACGGGGGATCTCGGCCAGCGGATCCTGGCCAGCGTCCCGCCCGCTCAGCAGCCTCAGATCGCGCCGTTGATCCCGGCGATCGTCCATGCAATCTACGAAGCGTTCTCGGTCGCGATCGCGGCGACGTTCTGGGTCGGCGTCGTCGGGGCGGTCATCGCGGTCATCGCGGTTGCCTTCATGCACGAGGAGCCGATGCGCACGACCTTCGACGTCGCCGAGACGGCGGACTCAGCGGAGCCGGTCACCGCCTGAGGTCCGGGTCAGGGGGTGAGGAAAGTCGCAGAGCGCGCCGTGGAAGAAACCGCCGCCGGTCGATCCACCTCCACGGCCAATGGACCCGACTCCGCCATATCGGCCCGTCCCGCCGCGCGATTAGCTTCCGCCGATCGACGAGTCACAACATCGGTTCAGTTCAAACGAGGAAGCACCCGATCGAGCCAACTCGGCAGCCACCAGTTGGCCCGGCCGACGACCTGCATCGCGGCAGGGACCAGGATCGTTCGAAGCAGCAGGGCGTCGAGCAGGATCGCGATCGCCAGGCCCAGGCCGAATTCACCGATCGGCCGTCGCCCGCCGGCCACGAATGCCAGGAAGACAGCGACCATGATCGCGGCCGCCGCCGAGATGACCCGACCGGTCTCAGCCTGGCCGATCCGGACAGCACGGGCGTTGTCGCCCGTCCGGAGCCATTCCTCGCGCATTCGACTGACAAGGAACACCTGATAGTCCATCGACAAGCCGAACAGGATGGCCACCAGCATGACGGGCAGGAACGCCTCGATCGGACCGGGCTTGCCCAGGCCCAGCACTTCCGATCCCCAGCCCCACTGGAAGACGGCCACCACCACACCGACAGACGCGCCAGCCGCCAGCAGGTTCATCACGGCGGCCGTCAGAGGGATCACGATGCTTCGGAAGGCGACCAGCAGCAGAAGGCAGCCGAGCAGGACGATCACGGCGATGAACAGGAGCAGCCAATAACCATCAAGTATCACTGTGGTGGCTTGGTCTGCTAAGCGAGGGCATACCCGATGACCAGACCCGCGAGGGTCGGGCTTGTGGCAACGGCGGCCGTGGTGATCGCGCCCGTCGTCGGCTTTGGCGCCGGCCTCTACTGGGCCAACAACTTCGGATCCATCCACACCGAACGCGACGTGATCGGGACGGTGACACAGGTCAGCGGCAACGGATCGAAGGTCTGCCTGACCCCGGAGTCCGGAGCCGACAACTTCTGCGGCGTTGTCATGCAAGTACCAGGCACCGCGCCGATCGCCGTCGGCGACCAAGTGTCCGTCGTCCAGGCATGGGTGGTCGATGGTGCGGACAGACACGAGGTCCTGATCGTGCAGCAGCCGCCACCGGTGCCATCGACGTGAGGACCTCAGGGCGACGCTGAATTCGTGTCGACGCCAACCAGTTCCGGAGGGTGATCCGCCCGGCCATGAAGATGCCCTCGGCGTCAGCTCATGGTGCCATGGCGTCTACGTGGCCACGGCGCGTGAGATCAACAAGGCGATGACCACGACGCCAGCTATGAACAGGAGTACGGCCAGGATGTACCCGAGGACCGTGAACAATTCGAGCCGTCTGTCGCGACGTGTCATCGCGGGTAAGTGTCGCGTAAGCCGTGACGGGTCGACTTACAAAGCCTCCCGAGCCGTCCGGTCGGTTGTCGGGGCATCTACACGAGCGTAGGCTCGCAGCATGACTCGACCCCCTTTTGCAACCGAAGGTATCCGCAAAGTCGGGGGTCCTGGTGAGGAGGCAGCCGCGAACGAGTCAAGCCAACGGCAACGAATGGCCGGACTCGACGACGCGGAACTGCATGACCTCGAGCGAGCCATGTACTACGGCGAGATGCCTGCCGTTGTCGAGGACGCCACGCCCACGACAAAACCACGCAAGAGCATCGTCGACCGACTGCTCCGCCGCTAGGACCCGGACCCTGGGCTCGGTCCTAAGGTCGCGACCTGCGCTACGCGGCCCGCTCCGCGCGCGCTGACGGAGCTGCCCTACGATGCAGGGATGGACCACCCGGAGGGACGGCTCCCAATCGCACAATCGCCGCTGACGTAGCGGACTGGTTCAGACCGTCTCAGTGCGCCTGCGCCGATAGGGACGACTTCAATCCGCCCCGCGGCGTCTGGCGAGGATCAACCCGCTGGACCAGTCGAGTTCGACCGTGCGGAGTCGCGGATCTGAGAGGAGCGTCGTGCGGACCCGCGCTGTCCTCTCGGCCTGGTCCGCTACGATCCGAACGGTCGGGTGGTGCATATCGTCGACGACCAGCAGGCCGCCAGGCTCCAAGGCGGCGATCGTCCGATCGAGTCCGACCCATTTGCCGCCCTGGGCGTCCGCGAAGATCAAGCTAAAGGCCCCGAGCTGGTCGAATTCGTCGAGGACGTCGCCGAGAACGAATTGGACGAACGGCGGCCATTGCTGGCCCGTGAGCACTGCATGTCGTGCGACGTCGATTTCGATCGACACGAGCTCACGGTTGGCGCCTTGTTCCACGCCCTCAACGAGCCAGGCGGTGCCGTACCCGACGCCGGTGCCGATCTCAAGGATCCGACCACCAGTTCCGACGCCGGCGGCCAAGACCGCAAGTAGCTCGCCAACGGCGCGCTCGCAGGATTGCGCGAAGCCGAGGCGGCTCGCCAGTGCCTCTGCTCTCGCGACGCGGAACGGGACGGGTCTTTCCACGATCATGGTTATCTTCCGCCATCCGGGCGCCGCCGCACCTCGACGCCACCGACGGTCATCGTCGTTCTGATCGGTGGCGTCTTCGTCTGGTTGTTTGACACTCCAGACAGTGACGACCGTTGCCCACGACCACAACGTGCCGACGACCGGGGTCGGTCGCGTCCATCCCGCTGTGGGCCACGAAGATGACGCCGATCCCGGCTCGGCTGAGGATCAGCCGCTCTGAGTTGATGTCGATCCACGGGCCACGACATCGAAGTGATGGGACCCCGTTCAGATGAGCCTACGCCGGTCCAGCACCCTCTCCCAGCCCGGTCAGCCGCCGACACCGAGGATCAGCTCGATCGCCGATCAGCCGACGTCGCCCGGCATGGATGGCAGCCTGTCTCAGCCTGGGCGCAGCCACTGTCGACCGCCGTCACGAGGGAGCCCGTGCGGGCGACGCCGGCCGTCGATGCGCCGCTCGGATGGTCGCCTGCGGCTGCGATGGCCGACCGTCGGGCGGTTGGCGTGGCCCGTGGCGATCAGTTGATCCGAGAGCCCGGGGTGACGCGGAGTCGATGAGCTGATCGCGAGGCCGACGCGCCTGCAACCGAACGTCCGCCGGCTGTGCGTGGCCCTGGCATCGAGTTCGATCGCACCGGTGATGCGAATCGCCGTGGATCGCCGAAGCCGAGCCGACGCTGTCCGCCACGTCGCCTGCGGCGTCGGCACGGTGGATCAGGCGCCGATGAGTCCCCGCGTGAGCACGCTGCACGTCACCAGGGCGCCGCCGCTGTTGCCGGGTTGATCGACGCGTCGGTCTGGAGGGCATCGATCAGATGGGCTCGGCACTGGGCGTTGTCGCATCTATGCAAGCGGAATGTCCCGGCCGTTGCGGCAACTCCACTTCCGGCTGTGCACAGTCTCGGACGTGGGAACGGATTCCAACGACAGCGAGTGCCGACGCGGCGGCATGGAGGGCAAGTCACGCATGCCCGTGTTGGGCTTATGAATGACCCCTCGAGGATGCGATGACCCTCCGCGCCCGCGCGTCCTCGAACGCGCTGTGCACGACGAGGACGGCCCAGATCGAGGCGATCGGCCACGCGACCAGAGTCATCATCATCACGAGGCACACGAGCGCGAGCAGGGGCTTTCCGACGAGAAGCATGCCCAGAGGCGGCAGCAGGATCGCGATCAGATAGCGCATCACTTCGCCTTGTGTGCTCGGTCGCCGCGGTCGCCTTCGCCCGCCTTCGATTGCGATTGCGCCGCATGACGCTGATCCGCCGCCGACGAGCGGCCGACGTCGACCTGGTCGGACCCGAAAGAGCCGTCGTCATCTCGCCGGACATATCGCTTGTCGTTCCCGGTGTCGATCAGTTCACGCTTCTTGTCGGCCATGAGGTCTCCATTGAGGGATCGGGTCGAGCATAAGTCGCGGGACCTTGCGGCTCGATCGCCCCGAGCGCGAGGCGTGCTACAGCGTCGTCACGACGCGGGGTTCCAACGACCAAACGGACACTCTGCGACGTCGAATTGAGGCTAAGCGTGCGGCAACGGCGGATCGACCGCACGAGTTTGGCCGCGTACGTGTCAGACACACGAAGTGCTCCCCCTCGTCGGAGTGCTCGTGAAGGCTGGCTGATCCTCCGGGCTGACCTGACACCCGACGGGGAAGCGTTCCATGCCCACAACTCCGCGGCGCATAGCCGCGAGGTCGCGGCGCCGAAGCCTAACCGCTCACCCCGGGCTCCGATCCCGAGCGCGGAATGTCTCGTCAGGCCCGGCGTCCATACGCCAACCGCCGCCGACGCACACTGCGGCCTGCCGCCTCTGATGTCTGGCGTGCGGTGACGGTGGTCGCACCGATCAGCCTGTAATCACCTCGGGTCCTCTCTCGGCTTCGCGATCCCCTCCAGCAGCCAGCACGTCCGGGCCGTCCGCCGTGTCTCCCGAACCGCGGCCGTCCTTCGCCGATTGCGCACATGGAGTAGGGTGGCAGGCCGACCTAGAAGGTGGCGACCATGGGCCAAACAAGCCAAAGCCGTCGGCACAGGAGTTGCTGGCCGATTGGCGGACGGCCGAACGGGTAGGCAAGACGGCCAGGTCGGCCGCCGAGTCTGCTGGCCTCGCGGTCGAATCAGCAGACTCGGCCAAGGCAGCGGCAGCCTCGGCCCAGGCAGCCGTGGCTGGCGCCGCCGAGGCGGTCGATCGCGCCAAGGAAGCCTCGGATCTGGCTTCCGTGGCGGCAGCCCAGGCGTCGGAGGCGGCCCAGCAGGTCTACGCGGAGGCCCAGGAAGACGTGGAGCGGACGAGCGAGATCGTGCGCGAAGCGACTGCGTTGGAGGCCGAAGCCGGCGACGCATTCCGGGAAGCCCAGCGGCAGGACTTTGCGAAGGAGCGCGACTAGAAAGGTCCTGGACCGCGAACGCTTTGCGATGTTGGAGTCGTGTGCTCGGGTCGGGTCGGCCATTTGATGCGCTGGAACGCCCGAGACTCCAGACTTGATGTCCTGCGGTACATCGGCTGCCTGCCAGGCGATCCGCGATCAGCTACCGGTGAGCTGACAGATCGCCGCTGCGTAGGCGTCTTCAGTCTGACCGGACTGGCTGATCATCTGCGGCGGGAAGCTTGCTGTGACCACGATTCGGCCGGCGGCGATGACTCGGCGGGTGGCCGGGAACCACCGTCTCGCGTAGCAGCCCGGACGACGTGGAGGTGTTGGCCACGAAGTCGAGCGTGACCGTGAAGTCGCCGATGTACGGAACCGTCTCGCCGGTCGTCATGTTCGTGAGGGTTCCTGCAAAGGTGACGTGGCGCCGCAGCAGGACGACGCGGCCGCTTGCATCCGAGAATTGCTCAACGTGCCGTGTACCGCCGCCCGTCGCCCAGAGAGGGCACGGTACGGATCCGTACGGGCCGCTGATCGTGAACGGCACCGTGGCGATGACGGGCGCCGACGCCAGGGCTGGTGCCACAGAGACGAGGGTTAAGGCCGTGCTCAGGGCCACGACGGCGGCGACCAAGCGGGATCGGAAACGAGACTCTGTATGCATCTCGGACTCCTTGCGGTTTGCTGCACCAAGTCCTTTTCGATCGGGACAGGGCGTTCGGCTACGGCAGGGACACGTAGTGACTCAGGAATGCTCGAGCGGACGGCGTGTCCAATCGGTAGTTGATATCGAGCGCGGTGCAGTACCGATCTCCGTCGACAGTGATGCTCACCAGCATGTTCGAGCCAGCCAGGAACTGTGGACCGCCGGAATCGAGATTGCATGTGCCGCCATTGCCGGTAGCCTGGTTTTCCGAGAGTCGCAGATAGGCGTTCTCGAGCGACATGAACGTCGAGGTCGAGTCCATTCGCCCGCCGGCAAACTCGAGTTGTGGCTGGCCACCGCCCCGTGAGTAGCCGCTCGCCCCGTAACCGACGTTGGTAAACACGGCGTCATGCAGGCCGTTCTTCGAGGCGAGCTGGTCGAGCAGTCCCGCAGGCGGTAGCGACGCCGGGGCGATCCCGCTGACTGGCGGATCGAGAAGGATCACCGCGATGTCGTGGTCATCCAGGCCACCGGTCTTGCCTCCGGCGTTCGGCTTGAACGCAGGGTCGCCGATGAAGGTCCCCGCGTGCAGGTCGCCGGCGGGGATGGTGTTCGGGTCAGGCTGGGTGGCGCCGAAGTAGACCCACAGCCCCGTTGGCTGAAGGAACGACACGTCGCAATGTGCAGCGAGCAGGAACACGGTCGACGAGATCAACGTGCCGCTGCAGAAGTAGTGCCGTCCGCCGTGGGCCTCTGCGACGACGACTCCGACCTGCGGGTGGGCGTTGCCGTCAGGGGTCCCGTTCGTGATCGCGTACACAGGGGCCGCGAAGGCCATGGTTGCGAGCGCAACGGCGACGAGGACCTTCAGTGTTCTCATGACGTTCTCCTCAGTGCGATTCCTGCAGTCGAACGTACCCACGCGGCCTCGTCCCATCAATCGGGATTTACCCTGAATTCGGCATCTCGGCAAACCTGACCGCAAGCTCGGTCCGCGACTTCACCCGCATCTTCCGGAACACGTGCGCTAGATGCGTCTCGATCGTCTTTGGACTCAGGAAGAGTTGTGTTGCGATCTCTCGGTTGCGCATCCCCTGTGCGACGAGCGACGCGACCTGAAACTCCTGCGGACTGAGCGCGTCGCCGGTCACTCGTCGCGGCCGGTCGCCGAGTAACGCCAACTCATCACGGGCCCGCTCGGCGAAGATCGCCGAACCTGCGAGTTCGAAGCCCGCGAGCGCGCTCCGAAGCTGACCGCGAGCATCACTTTGGCGCTTGGCTCGGCGCAGCCGCTCGCCGAAGCAGAGACGCGTTCGAGCTTCCTCGAACGGATTTCCGGCCTGTGCGTGCCGTTCGAGCGCACCGGTGAACACCTCGTCCAACATGGGATCGGCGACGAGCAACCCGCGGCAGCGGGCCGCAACGGCGATCGCCGCAACGAGCTCGCTTCGATCTGCCTGCTCCTCAAGGATCTCGGTATCCCGTTCCGCCGCAGCCCGGCGTCCGGCCCGCACCTCCGCCTCGACAAGGTTGGCGAGGTATGGACGAGGCCCACCCGGGTCGACCTGTCCCAACTGGAGCTGCCGGACCGAGTCGAGGACGGCGATGGCTTGCTCCGCTCGACCCAGACTGAGCTCGAGGAGACCTAATCCTGCGCGGTCAAACAGGGCGTTCGGCCCAAACACCGCGAGGAGTTTCTCGCCCTGCGCGATGTGGCCACGGCATTCCAGTTCACTCCCGTCCATCGCCTCGACCCAGGCCAGCGTCCCCAGGATGTGGAGGGTCGAGTGGCGGTCCTCGAGCGCCTGCGCGAGAACGAGGCCCTCCGAGGCGGCTGCCGCCGCTGCCGCGAGCCGGCCGAGACGGGCCTCGAGCATCGCCAATAGCTCGAGTCCGGCGGGCAGCACGGCCAGGGCACTTCGCTTGCGCGCCTGTTCGATGCCCGACAGGGCGATGACGCGCGCCCGGACGTTCTCGTGCGCCATGAAAAGCGCCTCAGCGACTTCGAGCTGGAGGGTCGGATCGCCTTGGGGCAACGGTTCGTCGAACACCGCGGCGGCGTGCAGGTAGGCTTGGCGCGCTTCCCGATATGCACCCGTCAGAGACCGGGTGTCCCCATAGCGCAGCGCGAGATACACCTCGGTGGCGGTGCCTCGGGTCCAGTCGAGGCTCCACGCGCGGGTCATCACGGCGAGAGCTCGCTCTGGCTGGCCCGCCGCCCACCACAGTTCGACCGATTCCGCGTACAGGTTCGTGGCGAGATCAGGATCAGCGACTTCGATCGTGTCGGCGGCCGACACCAGCCGCTCGGCAGCCGCGGCACCGGCGCCCCGGTTCCAGCCCTCCACTAGCGCGATCACGCGCTGCGCCTGCGCTGCTAGCACGGGATCATCCGTCAGCTCAACGGCTCCGTTCGCGAGTGCGAGCGCGGCGTCCGCGTGCCCCGCGGTCCGTGTGGCGTCGGCGGCTGCGACCATCCGCTCGGCCCGTCGTCGTGGATCTGGTGTCAGCCGCGCCGCGTATTCGAGCCTGGGAGCGCTGGCAGCCGAGCTGGCCGCTGCGAGGCGGATCCCGCTTGCGTACAGGTCCGTCGCGAGACCCTCGTCGGGAGCCTCGGCGCCGAGCGCCATGTGCCAGATCCGGGCATCATGCCCGGCCGTGCCCTCGAGCGCGACTGCCTGCGCGCGATGCGCTTGGCGGCGCTCATCCGGCGTTGCGTTCTCGTACGCGGCCGATCGAGCCAATGGGTGCCGGAAGGCGAACCGTCCGTCGGCGACCACCAACAACCCGTCTTGTTCAGCCGGCCGCAACACCGAGATATCGAGGCCCAGCGCGGAGACGACGGCAGCCAGCATCCCGAGATCGTCGGCCTCGCTTGCCGCTGCACCCACGAGGGCGAGCCTGGTGGCGGCGGGCAGTCGCGCAAGGCGCCCCGCGAAGATGTATGCGGCGGCCCGCCCACCTCGCAACGGCTTCGGCAACGGGCCGCGCCCATTGCGCTGTGCCTGATCGAGCAGTCCCGGAAGCTCGAGCAGAGCCAAGGGGTTCCCGCCGGTCGCCTCGGCGAGCCGGGATTGCAGGGCCGCATCCAGGTCGGGGGCGGACGCTTCCAGCAACTGCGCGGCTGACTGTGGATCGAGTCCGCCCAGGTGGATCTCCTCGATACCCTCGAGCAGCGGAGCGGTCTCATCGTCCCTGACTGCGAACAGTGTCCCCACTGCATCTTGTCCCAGACGTCGAGTGGCGAACAAGAGCGTCTGCAGTGACGCCTGATCGAACCACTGGACGTCGTCGAGGATCAACAGCACGGGACTGTCCTCGGCGACAAGCCCAAGGAACACGAGTGTCGCCGCGTACACCTGGAAGCGTCCCGGTGTAGTGCCACCCATGCCGAGAGCCGCTCGGAGAACGTCCCCCTGGGCCGCCGGCAATTCCGGGATCCGCGCCACCAAGGGCTGCAGGAGCTCGAGCAGAGCCGCGTAGGCCAGCTCAAGCTCGGACTGTCTTCCCACGGCAGACAAGACCACGAGCGAGCCTCCACGCCCGGCTGCGTAGTCCAACAGGGCTGTCTTGCCGATCCCGGGCTCGCCCCGGAGAACAAGACTGTCTCCGCGTCGGGCGTGCAGGCGATCGATCAGAGCGTCGATCCGCGAACACTCCCGATCGCGCCCGAACAGTCGCACCGGAGTGCCAGGGGCCACCTCAGTACAATGCGGCAGGTTCGGCCGCTCCGCCAGTGATCAATGAGCCGCCTTTCCCCAAAGATCAGAACGGCCGGGACCCGCGCGTTGCGGGACCCGGCCCACGTGGTCCGCCCTTCTGCGGCTCGGGCGACCGATTTCGAACGATAGCCACGGACGATTGGAGACGTGCCCCAGCGCCCCGCTCGAGCGATACAGTCGTCTCTCGACCTACCGAGTGAACGTCTCTAGACATCCGGGCGATTCTTGAATCCTCCGAAGAGGAGCCAGCAGGATCGGGTTGGATCCCAAGGGCCGCTGTTCTTGGCCAACGTGGTTGTACCTGGCTAGCCCACGTGCTTACGTTGCAGCAGCGGATCTTCCTGCTCGAAGGCCCGCTGAGCGTCGATCCACCCCCTCGCGGAAGCCCAGAAGTAGGTGCCGTTGGCGCCGTTCTTCTTGGCAAAGCGCACCCATGCGTCGCACCAACGCTCGGCATCCTCGAGATCGATCGCGAGATCCCGAGCGATGATCTTGGCCGCTGCCTGGCGAGCCTGCTTCGTGGTGTCGGGCACACTCGACTCCTGCGCGTTTGTTACCCGCATCCCCGGCTTGTGTACTCTCCACGGCCATTCGTTTCAAGGATGCGTGGGACGCAGTCGTTCCGGTCAGGTGCGTCTTGCAAGATCGCCTGACTGACGCGAGATGCCCCACAGGTCGGTTACTCGCGCCCTGTCTTCAGCGGTCTCAGAGCGATCGCGAGGATCTTGGTCGGAGAGACGCGGCCGGTGCCAGCCTCGCGCTCAAGGGTGACTGCGTCATCGCCCCAAGTGGTCGCAACGAGGCTGATACGAAACCACGTCGATCAATACGAGTGGCTGACGACCCTCGACGGCTATCGCAACAAAGATGCGACGTTGATCGCGTCTCCGAAGACGCCTCGACGCCCGCGCCACCTGTAACGTCTTCGCGGCGGTCCCCGGAATCTCAAGTCCGGGACACCGACCTTCGAGGCCCCGACCGAAGCGACTCACCTGTCAGGTCGGGGCCTCCCCATCGTCGGCTCGGAGCCGAGGCTACGCACGGATGCCATCGCTTGATCGACTCCCGTTCGCCGACGACGAGGATCGTCTGCGGGCCGTTATCGAGACCCCTCAGGGCTCCCGCCACAAGCTCGCCTACGAACCACGGACAGGCGCGTTCACGCTCAAGGCGACGATGCCGGCCGGCATGAGCTTCCCATTCGATTTCGGATTCTTCCCGAGCACGCTTGCGGCCGACGGCGATCCTATCGATGTCCTGGTACTGATGGACGGCCCAACCTATCCAGGCTGTCTCGTGCCGGTCACCCTCCTTGGCGTGATAGAGGCGGAGCAGACCGAAGGTGACGCCAAGGCGATCCGCAACGATCGACTCATCGCCATCGCGATCGGTTCGACGGAGCGTGGCGATCTGCGCAGCCTCCGCGATTTCGAGCCGACCCTCATCACCCAGCTCGAGAGCTTCTTCGAGACCTACGACCGCTTCGACGGCAAGACGTTCAAGATCCTAGAGCTTCGCGGACCCCGCAAGGCGAAGAAGTTGCTGGCGGCCTCGAGCGTCAGTCGATAGAGACCTGGCATGGGAAGGCCGGGGCGTCAGGGAGGCGACACCCCGGTCTTCGGGCGAGTTCCTAGTTGGGATCCGCTGTCGTACCTTCTCGCGCCTGGCTCGCGTCCCGCGGGTGGGACGGCTCCTGGCCTGTCACCGGAGACGATCCCATCTGCCCGGCGCTGCCCTGGTTGGCGGCTTGGGTATTGCCCTGGGTACCGCCCTGGCTCTGGCCGCTCTGACCTGCGCCACCCTGGTGGCCCAGGCCGGAGTTGCCCTGACCGGTGTCACCGTAGCCGGCGCCGCTCTGCGATCCGCCGCCCTGGCTGCCGCTCGCGGGCCGTTGATCCATCCGCGGCTCGCTGGTCTGACCGCTGCCACCCTGATCGGTCGCCCCGGTCAGATCGCCTGAGCCCTGCTGGCCTGACTTGTCGTACATGCCGCCCTGCGGCTTGGTCTGGTCCCGCTGTCCCACGACGAACCTCCATCAGTGGTCTCCGATCCAGGAGACCGGTGGCTGGGGGTCGGTTCGGAATCTGCGCCGTGCGATCGTGGGCGGTCACTACAGACGTTTGGGTCGCATCACACGCGTGTCGCAACGACCTGGCGGCCCTAATCGTCGACCGCCTCGAACCTCACAGGTTCGCCTGACGCTCGAACGGCGTCGACGACCGCCGCCGCACCGCGGCGCACCAGCCGGATGATCGACGCGACATCCATCCACGGGCCGGCCTCCTGGCCCCCTCGCACCGAGGGACATGCTTCTTGCACGGAGGTCCCGTTCGACCTGCAACCGCTGGCGGTACAGGATCTCCCACTCGTCGTAGGAGATCTCGATCGTCGCAAGCGCCTGGTCGATCTCGGCGAATTCGGCTGCCGCCGCGTCATCGAACTGACCGACAAGGCGCCTCGGACCCCACGGACCATCCGTATCATCCGGCGGGTTCGCAGGTGTACTTTGAGAGGTCGATCTGGTTGGGGTACACCGCGAGCTTCGGCCCCGTGTCCGTCGTGCTCGTCAACCCCGAGATCGAGCCGTCGGGCTGGGTCTTTTCGAGCGAGACACTCAACGATCCGACGGCGTCGTTCGGGATGGTCGTCGTGTAGACGAGGAAGCCACCGTTGCAGATCTGTCCGCCGGCCGGCGCGGTAGCGAGGCTCTTGTCATCGCCCTCGCAGCCGCCCGTCCCGAGCGGGGATTTCGTGAGGTCCTCGAGCCCTGCCGTGGTGGTGAGCGACGTGCCCGCGCACAATGGATCGACGCCGGCCGGGAGGTGACCCAGGAAGATGAGCGCCACCATCGTGCCGCCGGTGCTCCGGAACCAGTCGAACTTGATCGTTCCAGGCAGGAACCCGTCGAGCTTCGAGCGGTCGAAGCCCTTGGACGGCATGTCGAGCGTCCCCGTCAGGTCCGACACGGGCAGAGAGATCGTGAACGTTCCCGGCTTCGGGCTCGCGGTCGCCGCCGCAGCCGGCGCCGATGAGACCGACAGTGGTACGGCGGTACCGGATGGCGCCGCGGTGCTCGGCGAAGCGGTCATCGCGACGGCCTGCGATGCCGTGGGTGAACCCGGGGCAACGACGGAGCCGGACGTACACGCCACGACGAGAAGGAGGACGGCCGCGCTTGCGGCAGATCGTCCGAGCACACTCGGGCTCGAGACACGCATCGGATGATCCCCCCTTGGCGGCGATGGGTCTTGGGCCGGACCCGACTCCGGCCCGAAGCGTACGCCCGGAACCGGTCCCGTCAATGGCAATCTGCAACGAAGGAAGGGCGTCTCGCCTGCGCCAACTCCTCTCGTCCCCTGACTGCTCTTCCATGCATGGATGGTGCCGTGCCCCTGCGTACCGAGCTCTCGAATGCGTCTGTGCGAATGAGCTGGGGCAGGCCGTCAGTGGCAGCCAGTGTCTTTGCACGTTGGAGGCACTTCCGACGGGGCGAGACGACGTGGTCGACCTCTTGTCGAGGGCCCGTGTCACGCGTGCGAGACATTCAGCCTTGCCGGCACAACTGGTGGACGATAAGGAGGTCGTCACCGAACACGAGCGAAGAACGCGCGGATATCGCTGACGAGCTTTACTCGGGGGAACGGCGCTCCCATCCCGCACCCGGAACGGCCGACGGTCCGGAGCCAGAACCGTAGGGATGACTTTCACCAGCGGCGATCCCGACCGCGTCGTTCCGCGGCCAACCTGATCCGGGCCATCGGAGTCGCGGCCCAGTACGACCACGTCGATACGTTTCGATCGGTCACATCATCGCCGGGATGAGGGTCCCGGCCGCCGATCAAGCCCCGTTCGGTTTTGCTCGCGTGGTCGGCTTCGGCTTGAGGGCGGAGACATAGGCGTAGCTGGCGCGAAAGTACGGGCTCAGCTGCTCGGTGTCGGCCAGGACCCCGTCGGGGACTGTGACGTACTCCTTCTGCACGATGCCGTGGGCCTCATGGAGGGTCGCGGAATGGCGCTCGAGGAACTCCGCCCGTTCAGCCGCCGGCAATCGCAGGGCGAGCGTCCCGGGGCCGGAAAGGTAGCTGAACATGTGCCCGTTCACCGAGGTGTACGGCATGGCGGCGCCCTTGCGCGCAACCCCCTCCTGCGTCGCGATCAGACGGTCGTATGCCTCGAGCACCGAGGCAGGTATGGGTGCCACAGTCCCGCCCTTGGCCATCTGCTGGCTCCTAGCTAGGGCGGCCGCGTCGTGAGTCGCCGCAACTCCGCCCCTGGCGCAATGATGATGACGGGCTGATGCGCACGCGAAAGCCAGGATGAAGAGCTCCAGACCTCGGCGCTCGGCGCGCTCATCGAGTCGGGCCTCCGCGCAGGTCGAAGACCTCCGTGGGTTCGGTCCGTCCCTTGACGGTCACCGATCCCAGCGACGACAGCTCGAATGCGCCGTGGAGCTGGGCAGCGGTCACGGGCCCGATCACAACCTCACCGGGTTTGGCCACATCCTGGAGGCGGGCGGCAAGGTTCGTCGTGTCGCCGATGGCGGTGAAGTTCCGGTACTCCTCGCTGCCGATGTTACCGACGAGGGCTGGTCCGGTGTTCACGCCGATATGGAAGCGCGGACCCGGGAGGTGACCAATCGCGAGGTCGTTTGTCCCCTCGAGGATCGCCAGGGCGGCCCGGCAGGCTCGCATGGCGTGATCCGCCTGGGGCTTTGGGGCCCCGAAGACAGCCATGATCGCGTCACCCGCTAGCTGGATCGGCAGGCCGCCGCACTCGAGGATCGCGGGCAAGGCGATCCCGAAATAGGTATTGAGCATGGTCACGACCTCGGCCGGCGCCCGCTTCTCGGCGTACGTCGAGTAGCTGCCGAGGTCGGCGAAGAGCACCGTGACCTCCGCGATCTCGCCACCAAGCTCGGCGCGACCTGGATCAGCCAGGAGCACCTCGGCCAGCTCGGGCGAGAAGTAGCGCTGGACGACCCGGCGCATGGTGGCCAGAGTCCCAGCCCGATCGCCGGCGAAGACTCGGACGAAGAGGAAGGCAACCAACGGGACGGCGCCCAGGTTGAGCACGAACATCCAGTCCTGGAACCATCCGGGCAGGGCCGATGGCGACGGGGTCGGCACGATCGCCGAAGCGGTCATCAGAAAGGCGTAGCTGGCGGCGAGCCAGAGGGCTGCGCGGCGGTGTCCAAGGAGCAGGGCGATGATCGGTCCGAGACCAGCCCAGACGGCCACGGCACTGCCCGATACGAACCCTCCCAGCGTCCACATCAGGATGAACGGCAGGCTGATGTAGGGCGCGAACTGGCCGATCGCGAACCAGCGATAGCTCCGGCTGACCCGGAACGAGACCAAGCTCGCGATGGAGATGAGCACGTAGAGCCAGGTGATCGCCGCCGCGCTGGGCGCTCCAACGATCCAGTAGATCGCGCCCCACAGCGCCGCCAGTGGCGTGATCGCCAGGGCCGCCGCGACAAGCAACAACTTCCGCAGGCGGGTGTCGTCGTCATCGGTTGTCTCTGCGCCTATCGCGAGGAACCGCCGCCAGAGTGTGCTCATTCCTCGGGAAGCCAACGAGTCAGACCGTGAGACGCAGACGAGGATGACATTCAGGGAGCCTACAGCTGCCAAAGGCGAGCGGACGGTCGCCCCGCAGCCCCGACCCGGGCTGACAATGCTCAGGCATGATGCGGACGACCCTGGACGAGTGTCGCGATCTACCCGTCATCCAGCCGAGGTTGAACGTGCCGCGATCGATCAGTCTCATTCGTCACGCTGAGAAGCAGATCGGTGATCAGCTGCCCCAGGGCGTGACCGTTGACGGCACGCCGGATCCGGAATCGTTGACGCCACGCGGATGGCAGCGTGCGGGCGCGATCGTTCGGTTGTTCGTCTCGGAGCATGGTGTGGCCGGTAGCAGCCCAGACCTACCCACACCAACACATCTGTTTGCGTCGGAGGTAGGCCCGCACAGCCAGAGCCGACGGCCGATCGAAACGCTGCAGCCGCTCGCCGAGCGGCTCGGGCTGACCATCGGCGAGCCGTTCTTGCAAGACGAACTCGATGGGCTCGTTTCGGCCATCCTCGAGTGTGACGGTGACGTCCTCGTTGCTTGGGAGCACAAACGGATCCCGCTCATCGCGAACCGTCTCGTGTCGGAACAGGCGACCGTGCCGCAGGTTTGGCCAGACGACCGCTACGACGTCGTCTGGCTCCTCGAACCTGCCCTGGAGCGCCGGCCGGCCTTTCGTCTTCGGCAAGTACCGCAGCTCCTGCTCGCCGGAGACAGAGTCGAGCCGATCGGATCGCTCCCGTTCAGTTTGCGGGACGCATCGGAGGGCCCGACCGGCGGGGCAGGGGTTCGGAGAGACGCGAGCCGAAGCGGATGAGCTGATCCGGGCGCGTGCAGCGCGGGCGCGGACCGATCGCCTGAGAGTGGGACTGGACAGCTCCCAGGCTTCTCGACTATTCGCGGTACGTCTTCAACGCCCGGGCATACCGATCGCGCAACGCCTCGAACTGCTCCATGAGTCGGGCCGCCTCCGGTGACGTCGCATCCACCTCAGCGAGCTCCCGCTCGACCGCTCGCCATTCGGCCAGGATCGACGCGAGATTCTCAGGCTCAGGCGTCGCCTCGATGGTGGGCAGGGTGGGGCCTCCACGACCCGCGATGTCACTGGCCTCCGCCTCTTCGTCGCGTGCCAGGTCGAGGACCGCTTCTGCCGCGATCCGGACATCGCGGGCGAGCGCGACGAACCCCGGATCCGTGGGGTGGACGCCGCGCTTCTTTCGTTCTCGAAGCGCGACCTCCTCGATGGCCAGGAGCAGCCCGTCGGATGCGCCGCGGAGTCCATCGCGTGCGGCATCGATGTCATCGGTCACGTTTTGACTCCATTGATCTCCTCGTCGATCGCGCACGGATGGGCTCGCGTGGGACGCGACCGCGTCGTGGCTGGCTCCCGCGACCGCCCTAGGGGACTTGCGGCATCAACCCAACCGATGTCGATCTATTTGAGCCGACAGTCGGCGATCCGGTCAAGACCGGTCAGTCGGAAGCTTTGTGCCCAACGGAGGCTCTTCTTCGGTTGGGTCCGATCGCGTAGCCCTGCGCCGAAGACCCGCCTCCAGCTGATCGACGTCTGCCTCGCTCATTTCGTCGATGTTGATGAGTCGGTTGCGTGCCCCTTTCACGGCTTGGATCAACTCGTCGTGGACCACCTTGGACTCCTTGGCCTGACGATTGGCTTCCAGGAGGATCAGGATGCCAAGCAGGAAGGTCACGATGGTCGTTGACGTGTTGATCACCAACTGCCAGGTGTCGCTGAAGCCGAAGAACGGACCCGAGGCTGCCCACGCCGCGATGAGGAGCAAGGCCAGCATGAATACCTGCCAGGAACCGACGACCAAGGTGATCCTGTGCGCGAGGTGACGAAAGTAGTCGCCCATCATGTCCTCCACTCAGGTAGCCACCCGGCGAGACGTCGATCCAGAGAGACGTGTGCCTCGGATCTACTGACGAAAACGGTCAGATCCGACAATCTATGCCGATCTCTCCTGCGTCGTGATCGACCCACCCGGAAGGCGCTGCATTCCCCGCGAGATCCTCGTCAAACGACCGCGCCATAGAGCCAGCCGGCCTCGAGACCGGTTCACGGCCCGCCGATCCATACAAGTGAAGGAAGTGCATCGATGCTGCATTCCAAGGACGCGGTCCGCGACGAGCTTGACGACGATGTCTTCGCGTCCGTCGATCTCGCCGTCGCGATGCCGAAGTACCGGATCCCGGAACACGAGCATGACCCACGCCACGCGTATCGGGTCGTCGCCGATGAGCTGATGCTCGACGGCAACTCGCGACAGAACCTCGCCACGTTCTGCCAAACGTGGGTCGAGCCCGAGGTCCATAAGCTCATGGACCTCACGATCGACAAGAACATGATCGACAAGGACGAATACCCGCAAACCGCGGAACTGGAAGCGCGCTGCGTCCACATCCTGGCCGACTTGTGGAATTCGCCCGACGCTGATAACACGCTCGGCACCTCGACGACCGGGTCCAGTGAAGCGGCGATGCTCGGGGGCATGGCTCTCCTGTGGAAATGGCGAGCCCGTCAGAAGGCGGCCGGCAGGCCCTACGACAAGCCGAACCTCGTGACCGGCCCAGTCCAGATCTGCTGGCACAAGTTCACCCGATATTGGGGGGTCGAGCACCGTGAGATCCCGATGGAGGGAGATCGCCTGATCATGACCGCGGAGGAGGTCCTGAAGCGCGTCGACGAGAATACGATCGGCGTCGTCCCGACCCTTGGCGTTACCTTCACATGCGACTACGAGCCGGTCGAGGCCGTGGCGAAGGCCCTCGACGAGCTCCACGCGGACAGCGGGCTGGATATCCCGATGCACGTGGATGGAGCAAGCGGCGGGTTCATCGCTCCGTTCGTCGAACCGAACCTGGTTTGGGACTTCCGCCTCCCCCGGGTCAAGTCCATCAACACATCGGGCCACAAGTTCGGGCTGGCGCCGCTCGGCGTGGGTTGGGTCATCTGGCGTGACGCAGCGGACCTTCCCGAAGACCTGATCTTCAATGTCAACTACCTGGGCGGCAACATGCCGACCTTCGCGCTCAACTTCTCGCGTCCGGGCGGCCAGATCGTCGCCCAGTACTACAACTTCCTCCGCCTGGGGCGAGAGGGGTATCGCAAGATCCATGAAGCGGGGTACAGGACCGCGCAGTATCTGGCGGACGAGATCGCGAAGATGGGTCCCTTTGAGATCATCAACGGAGGACGCGGTGGCATCCCAGCGCTGGCATGGAAGCTTCGCGAGGATGCAAAGCATTCCTTCACCCTGTTCGATCTCGCCGACCGTCTCCGGGTGACCGGCTGGCAGGTCCCGGCGTACACCCTGCCCGCACATCGTCAGGACCTGGCGATACAGCGGATCCTCGTGCGCCATGACTTCAGCAGGGATCTGGCGAACCTGATGCTCGACGACTACCAGCGGGCATTGGCGCACCTTGACAAGCACCCGCACAAGACACCGCTCTCGGAGAAGGAAGCCGGCGGCTTCAGGCACTAGGTCTTCACGCGGAGATGGGACGACCATCTCGGCGGCGCCAGCCACCGGTCAACGCCGCGGTCTCGCCCTACGGCGTCGCGACGAGCGACCGTCACCAGCGCGAATCGCCGTTCGCGACCTCTTCGGAGGGCGACAAGCTCTGTCCCAAGTGCCGTATGGACAATCGATCGACCGACGACCGCTGCATCAGTTGCGGGGCCGCGCTAGCCGGCTGACCTGGCTGAGGTTCGAGCGAGGCGAACACACAGTCGGCTTGGGAAGCTGGCTCTGCCAACTGCGTTCGCGCTCGGGAGAGGCCGAGTTCTAGCGCAGGTCCTGGGGCGGTCTCAACGGGTGACTGTCGGCACATCCGTCCAGAGCCGCCGCCGATACGGCCGCTGGATCGCCACCGAGCGTGCGATCACCGGTCTGGCAGGCCCGCAGTACGGACGGCCACTCGGCAGGTGGTGCCTTGTACAGCGTCCTGAATCCAGACCGCTAAATTGGACAAACACTTGACACCCTGTGCGACGACCAGTATCGTGACCGCAGACTTTAGACAAAGAGTCTACAGAGACCCGAGCGTGTGTTCGGGGCGCGGTCGTCCGATCCAGGAACCAGGAGGAGAAATACCAATGCGCAAGATCATCGCCCTCGTCGGTGCGTGGGCTCTCGTGCTCTCGATCGTGCCGGCAACGCTCGCCGCGTCGCCCGTCGTCCCGCCATCGAAGTCGTCGGGGACGATCGTCGGGATCGCCTCGAGCATGCCCGCGACGTTCTCGACCCTCGTCGAGGCCGTCGGATGCGCCGATCCCGCCGTCGCTGCGGCGCTCACGAGCGGCGAGCAGCTCACCGTCTTCGCTCCGACGAACGCTGCGTTCGCGGCGCTGCTCAGCGCGCTCGGAACCAACGATATCTGCGACCTTCCCCGATCCGTCGTGACCAAGGTCCTCCTGTACCACGTCGAGATGGGTCGCCACTTCTCGAACAGTGTGCTGCCAAAGAAGGCCGGCCAGGTGAAGACGATCGACACGCTCCTCGGCCAGACGTTCACGGTCGACGCCGCCGGCGCGATCACGACGACGGGTGGCATCACCACCCCGCATATCGTGGCGGCCAACATCCCTGCCACCAACGGCGTCATCCACGTCGTCGACGCCGTTCTCGTTCCCACCCTCTGATCCAGCGGGGCGCTGCCGAGAGCACGCCCCACGTACATCTCACACCACTGGGGACCACGAAGCCGGCCCGGACTTCCCGGGTCGGCTTCGTCGTGCGAGGTGACATGCACCCTCGCGTCGGTGCAGCGTCCAGGTCTGTCAGACGACCGTCGAGTGCTATGGTTCGACATACCATGTACACCATCAAACAGGCGAGCGCACGGACCGGGCTCGGGGCGCCATTGATCCGGGCCTGGGAACGGCGCTACGGCGTCATCTCGCCGACGCGGACGCCAGGCGGCTATCGCCTCTACGACGACGATGCCATCAAGACCTTGCTCGCCATGCGGGGCCTGCTCGATCGCGGCTGGACGGCGTCCGAGGCCGCGCGTGCGATCGGCGCCGGCGAGGTTGCCGTGGACGACGTCGCGATCGACCAGCCGCCGGGCCCAGGCCCCACCGTCTCGGCGACCGCCCACCGCGCGCGAGTCATCGAGCGGTTCGTGTCCGCTGCCGAGTCGACATCGTCCGCGGAGACCGAAGCCGCGATCGACGAGATCCTGGCCTCGGGGTCATTCGAGGCCGTCGTGGACGACCTGCTCCTGCCGGCGGCCGCGGCGATCGGGGAATCGTGGGCCGCCGGGCGGATGAGCGTGGCAGCAGAGCACGCGGCGAGCGCCGCCATCGCGCGCCGCCTCGCGGCGGCCTTCCAGGCGGCGGCGGTCGCGAACCGAACCACGGTCCTGGTCGGCCTGCCACCCGGCTCGCGGCACGAGCTCGGGGCGCTGGCCTTCGCGGTAGCGCTCCGGAGGCGCGGCGTCGGCGTCATGTACCTTGGCCCCGACGTTCCGGTCGACGCCTGGGTGGACATCGCGCACCGGACGAAGGCGCGTGCCGCGGTCATCGGCGTCGTGACCTCCGCCGACCAAGCTCCGGCCGCGGCCGTCGTGGACGCGTTGCGAGCCGGTTCGACCGGGATCGTCGCGGTCGGCGGCGCGGCCGCCGCCACCGGCCAGCCGAGCGACTCGAACGGCGTGGTCGTGCTCCCGAGCCGCGTGGTCGACGCGTCCGAAGTCATCGCAAGGGCGATCGGCCGCCGTCCCTGATCGTGGGCGTGGCGTCCGTCCGTCTCAGGCCGAGGCGTCCGGGGGCGCGCCTTCGGGTGCCGGGTCGGACCGGCCGGCCATCCCCATGACGAGGTCCCACAGGCGGCGGCGCTCCGCTGCCGACAGCCGGGTTCCCGGCACACGGTCGAATGGACGCGGCCGGCGATCCAGGAACAGGCGTCCGCTCGTGGAAGCCGGCTCCGGATGGGTCGCCAGCCAGACGATCGTGTCGGCCCCGTCCGCGGGCGAGCGGAGCAGCGGCCGCATGACCTTGTAGAACCCGGGCAGCGTGTCGGCGAGCCCCGGCGTGTTCGCCCAGCCGGGATGCATCGCAGCGAACGAAATGCCGCTCGGGGCGAGACGGCGCGACCACTCGCGCATCAGGGCGACCTGGGCGCGCTTCGCCCGGGCATAGGCGCGGGCACCCGAGTACGGCATGGCACGCGACTCGAGGTCGTCGAGGTCGAGCCGCTGGGCATACATCCCGCCAGACGTCACCGCGACGACCCGTGAACCGGCGGTCCGCCGCAGGAGCGGCAGGAGGCCATCCACCAGAGCGAACGGGCCGACCACCAGCAGCGCGAACGTCGCCTCGATGCCGTCGGGACTGACGCGACGGTCGGCGAAGATCGCGCCGGCATTGTCGATGACGACGTCGAGCCGGGCCTCCGTCGCGAGGATGCGGTCGACTGCGGCGCGGACCGACGCGAGGGAGCCCATATCGGCGACCACGACCGGGAACCGGGCCTCACCGTGGACGGTCGTCAGATCTTCGCTGAGCGCCCGCAGACGACCCTCGTCGCGCCCGACAAGGACGACGCGCGCCCCGCTGGCAGCGAGCGCCCGGCTGGTGGCCAGGCCGAGCCCGGATGTCGGCCCTGTGACGAGGACCGTCCGGCCCGCAAGCGCGTTCGACGGCGGCGTGGTCCAGCGGTCGAGCCGGCGGCGGACCGCGGGCCCGATCCGGCTGAAGCTCCCGACGACCGAGATCTCGAGCGCCGCGTCAACGAGGCGTTGGACTCCGTCCATCGTGCGACTCCCGGTTCATTCTACAAAGGGTTGACACTGTTCCATATCGTGCGCCACAATACCACATAACATGATACAAACCATGGACATATGAGGCACTATGACCACGCTCCACGAACGCATCGAAACCGCCCTGCCACTCCAGGACGCCTTCGACTTCATCGCCGACTTCTCGAATGCCGCGCGCTGGGACCCGGGCGTCGCCACGGCCGTCCGCCTTGACAGCGGACCCATCCGGGAAGGCACGCGGGTTCGACTGGAGGTTCGGATGGCCGGCCGGGTCGCGCCGATGGACTACGTCGTCACGACCTGGCAGCCACCGGATCGGGTCGTGCTGACGGGGGAGGGCTCGGGCGTCGCGGCCGTCGACGACATCCGATTCGAGATGACGCCGACCGGGACGCGGATCGACTACACCGCCGACATCCGGCTGCGCGGCCTCCTTCGGCTCGCCGCCCCGTTCGCCGGAGGCACGTTCGAGCGGATCGCCCGCGACGCACGCGACGGCATGCAGCGCGCGCTCGACAGCCGCGCGACCGCGGGCTGAGCGACGATGGACATCGCCATCATCGGCTCGGGGATCAGCGGCCTGAGCGCGGCCTGGGCGCTCCGCCAGGATCACGGTGTCACCGTGTTCGAAAGGGACGCCGCTCCTGGCGGTCACGTCAAGACCGTGATGGTCGATGGCCCCACGGGACCCATCCCGGTCGACACCGGCTTCATCGTGTACAACGAACGAACCTACCCGCGGTTCGTCCAGCTCCTCGCCGAACTCGGCGTCGAGACGCAGCCGAGCGACATGTCGTTCGGCTCGGCGTGCGACGCCTGCGGGATCGCCTACAGCTCGCGCGGCGCGAGAGGGTTCTTCCCCGATGTCTGGACCGCGGCGCGCCCGTCGCAGTGGCACATGCTCGCCGATGTGATGCGCTTCTATCGCGACGCCCGCCGGGTCCTCGACGCGCCGGTGTCGTCCACGGCGGCGCTCGGGCCGTGGATGGACGAACACGGCTACGGACGCGGGTTCCGCGAGCACTTCCTGATCCCGATCACGTCGGCCGTCTGGTCCACGGCGGCCGACCGGATCCTCGAGTTCCCGGTCGACTACCTCCTCCACTTCCTCGACAACCACGGCCTGATCGGCCACGGGAACGGACCGCGGTGGCGGGTGGTCAAGGGCGGTTCGAGGGCCTACGTCGAGCGGATCGTGGCCGGTCTGCCGCGCGGGTCGGTGCGCACGGGCGATCCGGTCGACTTGGTCGCGCGCGACGCCTTCGGCGTGACCATCCGGACCCGGGCAGGAGCCGCCGAGCGCTTCGACGCCGTCGTGATGGCCACCCACGCCGACGACGCGCTGCGGCTCCTGCGCGACGCCGACGACCGCGAGCGCCGCGTGCTCGACGCCTTCGAGTACTCGCGGAATCGGGTGGTGCTCCATACCGACGCCGGGGTCCTGCCGTCGAACCCGCGGGCGCGTGCCTCGTGGAACGTCCACACGCCGGACTGCCGGCGGCCGGGGAACGCGCTGACGATGACCTACCACATGAACCGGCTGCAATCGATCGCTGGCCCAGTCGAGTACTGCACATCACTCAACCCGGGCGACGGGCTCGATCCCGACCGCGTCCTTGACGAGCGGATGTTCAGCCACCCGATGTACACGTTCCGGACGCTCGCGGCGCAACGGGAGATCGGCGCGCTGCAGGGCCGGCGACGGACGTGGTACGCCGGGGCGCACCTCGGCTACGGGTTCCACGAGGACGGTTGCCGGTCCGGGTTCGAGGTGGCGGCGCTGATCGGTCGAGCCGATGAGGAGCTGGCGGCATGAGATCGCATCTGCTCGAGGGGACGGTCCGTCACCGACGGGCTCGTCCGTTCACCTACGAGCTCGAGCACGACGTCTACTACTTCGCGATCGACCTCGCCGAGCTCGACGAGATGACGCGCCGGCTGCGACTCGTCAGCCGAAACCGCCCGAATGTCGTGTCGTTCCGCGACACCGACCACTTGGCGTCACCGGTCGCAGACGTGCGGGCCGGCATCCTCGACCACCTTCGCTCGGAAGGGCTGGATCCGGCAGGGTGGAGCGTCACCCTGGTCACGACCCTGCGGGTCCTCGGCTACGCGTTCAACCCCGCCAGCTTCTTCCTCTGCCGCGACGAATGGGGCGCACTTCGGGTGGTGGTCGTCGAGGTGCACAACACGTACGGCGAACGGCACCAGTACACGTTGGCGCGCGCCCGCGAGGACGGCCCGTTCGTGGCCTCGATGGACAAGGCATTCTTCGTGTCGCCCTTCATCGAGATGGCCGGGCGCTATACCGTCCATGTCCGGGATGAGGACGACGGCCTCCGGATCGCGATCGCAGAGCGGCAGGGTGGGGAGCCGCTGCTCAGCACCAGCCTCGTCCTGCGGCGCGTCCGGTTGACCGATCGGAACCTGCTGCGGATGCTCCTGCGACATCCGCTCCTCGGTCACAAGACGATCGCGATGATCCACTGGCATGCCCTTCGGCTGTGGCTGCACGGCGCCCGCTTCCTGCGGCACCGGGCTACGGAGCCCGGAATGGGGACTGTCCGATGAGCCGGACGCTGGACCGGCGCCACGACGAGGTCGCGCCTGATCGGCTCGTCGAACGCGCGGCGGAGCGGATCATGCTGGCCGCCGCGCGCCGGATCCGGGTCGGCCGCCTGGTGGTCGTGTCACCCGACGGGCGGCGGCGCACCTTTGGCGATCCCTCGTCCGGCGACGCCGGTGAGATGCACATCCACGATCGCTCGGCCATCTGGCGGATGCTGGTGGGCGGGGACACCGGCGCCGGCGAGGCCTACATGGACGGACTGTGGTCCAGCCCGGACCTGCCGGCGCTGCTGCGGGTGGCGGCCTTGAACCGCGAGGCATTGGCACTTGGCAGTGGTTGGTGGCGCCTACCGCTCCGGCTGCAGCGAACCCTGGCTCATCGGATGCGGCGGAATACGCTCGGTGGGAGCCGGCGCAACATCGAGGCGCATTACGACCTCGGCAACGACTTCTACCGCCTGTTCCTCGACGAGACGATGACCTACTCGAGCGCGGTCTTCGCCACGCCGGATCAATCGCTCGCCGAAGCGCAACGCACGAAGTACGCGGTCATCGCCGAACGTGCCGGGCTGCGCGGTGGCGAGCACGTGCTCGAGATCGGCACGGGCTGGGGCGGCTTCGCCCTGTATGCGGCCGGCGAGCTCGGTTGCCGGGTGACGACGATCACGATCTCGCCATCACAGCAGGAGCTCGCCACCGAGCGCGTCGCGGCGGCCGGGATGGCGGATCGCGTGAGCGTCGAGCTGCGCGACTATCGCGAGATCGCCGGAACGTACGACGCGATCGTCTCGATCGAGATGCTGGAGGCCGTCGGGGCGGCCTACTTCACGACGTTCTTCGAAGCCTGTGACCGTGCCCTCGTCAGCGGCGGGCGGATGAGCCTCCAGACCATCGCCTTCCCGGACGTCGCGTACGAGCCGCAGCGGCGCGGCGCGAACTGGATCCAGACCTACATCTTCCCGGGGGGTCTGCTCCCGTCGCTGGCGGTCATCGAGCGCTCGCTCCACCGGACCAACCTGCTGATCCGTGGCGTGGACGACATCGCGCCGCACTACGTGCGAACGCTCCAGGCCTGGCGTGCGACGTTCCTCGGCCGGCTCGAGGCCGTTCGAGCGCTGGGGTTCGACGAGCGGTTCATCCGGATGTGGGACTACTACCTCGCGATCAGCGAGGCCGGCTTCGCGACCGGGATCAGCCAGGACCTCCAGATCGTCCTCGAGAAACGTCGTGGGCTCGGCTGACGGGCAACCCGGTGGTGACGGCTGAGCGGCCGAGCTCGACCCCGACCATGGCCATCACGTCCCGCAGCGAGGCGAACAGACCGTCGGCTCGGGATGCCGACACTCTGACAAGTCGGGAGCCGCGTGGCTCCCGACTCGCGCGACCAGACTTACGGCGCGGTGCTTGGAGCCGGCGATCCGTTCGGGCCGCGGCCACCCGCTCCACGACCGAAGATGCCGGCATCGCCGATGATCACCTGGGTCGCAGTGACGCTGCCGTCGGGATTGGATGTCCCGATGACGGTGACGGTGTTGCCACTGGCGATGTCGGCGGTCGTCTTGGGTGCCGACGTGACCTCCGTGACGTTGGTCGACGGGGTCAGCAGCACGATCCTCGAGCCCCCGGCGGCCGTGGAGATCGTCATCTGGTCGGACGACACACTGCCGACGGTACCCGAGGCGCCGCCGCCGAAGCCGGCGTTCGCGCCGCCGCCGAAGCCGCCGTTCCGGGGTCGGCCGGAGGCGTTCGGGAAGCCCTGCCCGTTGAAGTCGCCGCCGTTGACTCCGGCGCTCGCCGGGGCTTTCGTGGCGGTCGCGTTGGCGACGGCGAAACCGCCCACGAAGCCGACGACCGCCAGGGCGATCGCGGCGACGATCGGGACGAGCGGCCGCTTTCCGCGAGCGGGCGGCCGAGGCGCCTGGACCTCGGGGGGCGCCGGGGCGAAGGGTTCGGGTTGGCCGTAGGACGGGGTGGTCATTCGAGGATCTCCTGTGATTCACGCCCTGAACGTCGGGGCGGGCTCTGGGGCCGATTGGGGTATGACATTCGCGACGGCTGACCTACTCGGTCCGCAGTGCGACGATGGGTTGGAGGCGAGCGGCACGGCGTGCCGGATAGAGTCCGAAGATCAGGCCCACGGCCGCGCTGACGCCGACGGCGATGATCAGCGACACGGGGGTCACGGTCGCCTGGACCGTGGTGAGGTTGGCGATGGCGATCGAGACGAGGATCCCGATCAGGGCGCCCGCGATGCCGCCCAGTGTCGTGAGAAAGACCGCTTCGACGAGGAACTGTCCGAGGATGTCCTTGCGACGGGCGCCGAGCGCCTTGCGCAGTCCGATCTCGCGCGTCCGCTCAGTCACCGAGACGAGCATGATGTTCATGATCCCGATCCCACCGACGAGCAGGCTGATCGAGCCGATCGCCGCCAGCAGGACCGTGAACGTCGATGCCGACGAGGTGGCAGCGGTCAGGAGGTCCTGCTGGGTCTGGACGGTGAAGTCGGCCTGCGTCGGGTCTCCGATCCGGTGGGTCCCGAGCAGGACCTGGGTCGCCTCGATCTGGGCGTTGGCCATCGAGTCCTGGCTCGTGGCGCTGATCGCGATCGTGTTGACGTTGGTGCGGCCGAAGACGCGCTGCGCCGCTGTCGTCACCGGCACGACGACCTGGTCGTCCTGGTTGAAGAAGCCGCCCGCGGTCCCCTTGGCCGCGAACACCCCGACCACCTGGAGGCGGACGGTCCGAACCGGCTCGTTTCGTCCGGCCGTGAAATTGAGGTTGATGTACTGACCGACCGGCTCACCCCCGTTGAACAGGTCGGCGGCGGTCGTGGCCCCGATCACCGCGACGGGGGACGCCGACGAGACGTCGTTCTGGCTGAAGAAGGAACCGTCGGCGACCGTCCAGTTGCGGACGGTCAGGTACTCCGGCGTGGTGCCTGTGATCTGCGTGTTGGTGTTCGAGCCGCCGACGATCACCTGGGCGCGACCGGTCAGCTCCGGTTCGATAGCGGCGGCATCCGGAACGGCACCGGTCGCCTGGAGGGCGGTGACATCGTCGAGAGTCAGGGTGGTGGCCCCGCCGCCGGCGCCTCGGACGAGGCCGGTGGAGACGCCGCCCGGCGAAACGAGCACGAGGTTCGTGCCGAGGCCCGCGAGTGTGCTCGAGATCGAGGCCTGGGCACCTTCCCCGACCGACACCATCCCGATCACCGCAGCGACGCCGACCATGATGCCGAGGATCGTGAGAGCGGCCCGGAGCTTGTTGGCCGCCGTCGCCACGAACGCGGTGCGAAGGGTCTCGTAGATCGGCATGTCAGTCAGCCGCGCCGGCCGGGCGCGCCCAGATCTCGGGGCCCTCGCTGGCGATCTGCGGCCGGATCTGATGGGTCAGCGCGTCGAGCACGATCCGCCCGTCGAGAAGGTGGACCTGTCGGTGGGCGAGGTCCGCGACCTTCGGATCATGGGTGACGACGATCACGGTCCGGCCGGACTCATGCAACCGCCCGAACAGGCGCATGATCCCGGCACCGGTCGCCGAATCCAGGCTCCCCGTGGGCTCGTCGGCGAGCAGGATCGCCGGCCGGGTGACCAGCGCTCGGGCGATCGCGACTCGTTGCTGCTCGCCGCCAGACAGCTGGTTCGGCCGATGGCCCGCTCGAGCGGCAAGGCCGACCGACTTGAGCGCGGCAAGCGCCTTGGTATGCCGGGTGCGGTCTCCGCGGTAGGCCAGCGGCAGCGCGACGTTGTCGACGGCGGCCGTCCGCGCCAGAAGGTTCCACTGCTGGAAGACGAAGCCGACGTGCCGGTTCCGGATGTTGGCCAGGGCATCGTCACCGAGGCGCGACACGTCGACCCCGGCCAGGACGTACTCGCCTTGGTCCGGGACGTCGAGACAGCCGAGGATGTTCATCAGCGTGCTCTTGCCCGAACCGGATGGTCCGACGATGGCGACGAACTCGCCCTGATCGATCCGCAGGTCCACGCCGCGCAGGGCGAAGACCGCCGTCGAACCGGCGGCGCCGAGCGATCCGTCAGCCGTCCCGTAGCGCTTGACGATGCCCCGCATCGACACGAGTGGACCGGCGCCGGCTGCTTGTGTCGCCGGCGGCGTCGATGTGGGTCCTGGCGAGAGAAGGGGCGCGGGCTCGGTCGCCGGATCCGTTCGTGGTGCGTCAGCCGCCACCGAAGCCGCCCCCGACCCCTGGGAAGCCGCGTCCACCGGGGGCGCGGTTCGTGGTCGTGGTGGTCTGGATCGACTCCACGACCGTCGCGCCCTGGTTGAGTCCCGACAGGATCTGGGTCTGCGAGCCGTTGCTGATCCCGACCGTGACCGGCACGTTGGTCTGGGTCTTGCCATCGGCGCCGAGGACGGCGACGACCTGCTGGCCGCCGACCGTCTTGACCGCCAGGCTGGGCACCAGGACGGCGTCGTCGGCGCGGTCGGTCACGACCGCCGCGGTCGCGCTCATCCCGACCAGCAGCGACGCATTCGAGCCGTCGAGGCAGACGGTGACGCCGAAGCTCGTCACACCGGAGATCTGCGTCCCGACGACGCTCAGCTCACAGACCTTGCCGACAGCGGTCTGGCTGCCGAGGGCAGTCGCGGTGATGGTCGCCGGCTGACCCATCTTGAGCTTCGGCACGTCGGTCTCCGACGCCTCGCCGGCGATCTGCAGCTTGGTCAGGTCCATGACCTCGATCTGGCCCGTCGTGCTGGTCGAGGAGCTGGTGGCCGAGCCGGTCGAGCTCGAGACGGTCTGTCCGACCGTGATGTTCACAGCGGTCACCGTGCCGGCCATCGGCGCGACGATGGTGGTGCCGTTCTGTTGCAGAGTCGTGAGTGCCTGTTGCGCCGATGCGACGCCGGCCTTGTCGGCGGCGATCTGGGCGGCCGTGGTCGGGACGATCTTGAGAGCGTATCCATGCTTCGCGCTCGTGACCCCGAGACTTGCCGAGTTGACCTGGTTCTGGGCCTGATGGAGGGCCAGCGTCGCCTTGAGCCTCGCCGAGGTCACACCAGCCTTCGCGTTCGTCACGGCGGCCTGGTCCTTGGCGATGTTCGCCGGGACCGGCGGGCTGGCTGCCTTGTCGGCGGCCAGCTGCTTCTTGGCCGCGCTGACCGCCGCGTTCGCCTGCGAGATCGACAGGTTGTTCGACGCGATGGTGTCGCTGAGTGACTGCCGTGCCGTGGCGAGCTGCAACTCGGCCTGCTTGACCGAATCCTGCGCCGAGGCCTTGGTCACGCCCGTCGGGCCGGCCTGATCGGTCGCGAGCTTCGCCTGGGCGGATTCGAGGTTCGCCTGGGCGCTCGCGAGCTGGACTTTCTGGGCCGAGTCGTCGATCGTCGCCAGGACTTGACCCTGGGTCACGGTGTCACCGGGAGCGACGTTGACCGCCGTGACGGTCCCGGACGAGCCGAATGTCAGCTCATCGACCTTCGACGACGCGACCGATCCCGACACGCTGACGCTGCTGACCACGGTCCCCGTGGTGGATTGCGCGGTGGCAAGGGCGACCGTGGTGGTGCCGAATGGGTTCGTGAGCCAGACCGCCACGAGGGCGACAGCCAATGCGATGACCGGGACGATCAGCCAGCGTCGCCAACGCCGGCGACCGACCGGCGAGTCGATGGATCGATCGATGTCGAAGTCATCGACCCACCCCCCCGCGGGGTCCGTCGCTTCGAGCGAAGTAGGTGTTGCCGTAGATCGGACGGCTCCGTCGTCTGCCATGCCGTGACCATCGATCGGACGTCTGAGAATCTCGTGAGACAGCGCCCCTATTTGCAGGTGACCGTTCCCTTGGCCCGGACCGACGCGCCGGCGTCGGTCATGACCACGTCGAAGGCGTAGCCGTCGGCCGTCCTGGTCACCGAGCCCACGCCCACCCCGGAGTTCCACCAGAGGCTGTCGGCCGTCTGGTCGAAGAAGATATCCATCGACCAGGAAACGGTCAGGTCGGACAGGGTCAGCTGCCATCGCGACCTGGATCGGGCACCGGGATCGATCTGGAAACCGGCCAGTGTCGACACCGATCTCCCGGTCTCCGTGGTCGTGGTGCAGGCGCTCGGACCGCCGAGCGTCGCGTCGTAGTCCGCGACATACCCACCGCTGAAGCGGATGTCGGCGTGTCCCGCAGGAACGGACGTCGGAGCCGCCGTCGACCCTGGTGTGGCCGCGAGTGTCGGGACCGGCGTCGGCGTCGGGCTGGGCATGGGGCTGCGCGTCGGCGTCGACGTCGGGGTCGGGGCAAGCGTCGGTTCGAGAGTCGGTGTCGTCGTCGCGAACCCGAGCGCTCCGGGCGGCGCCGATCCGATCCCGGCGGCGGCCGGCGATCCCGATCCGATGGCCAGCCACGCGGCGACGACTGTGACGACGACCACGGTCCCAAGGGCGATCGTGGCCGCGGTCCCGATGGGCCACGCACCGCGCATCCATGGTGGGTAGGCCCGGTGCGCCTGGGTCGGTGATCGCCGACCCGTCGACGGATGGCCCGATCCCGCCGGAGCGGCCCCGGTGGGCGTTCGGGTCGCCGGACGGAGCGCATGCATCCGACGGCTTCGGACTGCGGCGTCGTACCGAGCCCGGCGTTCGGGATCGACCAGCCAATCGCGAGCCAGGTTGAGCCGCTTGGCGCGAGCAAGGCCAGCCGGTCCGGCGCGGTCCGGATGGTGCCGCTTCATCAACGCCCGATAGGCGGCTTCGATGGCCTCGGTGCTCGCTCCGGCATCGATCCCGAGCTCGCCATAGAGGTCCACACTCGGGATGGACCTATCGATGCCCAAGGCTCGTCATCCTTTCGCCCGACCCCGTCGGGTCGGGGCGCACGCCCAGCGAGTTGCGCCTTCGGTCGGTCAGTCTGGCGTCCCGTTCTCCTGCGCGGTCATCGGCCGGCGGGTCGCCGCGGTTGGGCCCGCTTGAGAGCGGGCAGAGTCTATCGCGGCCGCGACTTTCGCTCCGACGAGAAGGCCGGGGCGTCGGTCACGGGCGCCTGCCGCCACCACCCCCCCGACCGCAGGGACGGATGAGCAGCGAGCGCACTGGGCCTGATGTCCAGCGCGCGACAGCGTGAGTCGATCGTCCTCGCCGTCGTCTCGCGTCTACTCGAGGTGGAAGACCTCGTCGAGCTTGTGGTGGAAGCCCGTTGCCGGGTCGGTCAACGGGTCGATCAGGACACCCATCGATGCCTGCCAGCGAGCGTTGATGTCGCTCGCCGCCAGATATCCCTGGAACTGTCGCAGGTCCTCGACCTCCAGGTAGCCGAACAGGTCCTCGCCTCTCTGGAAGATCGAGTAGTTCCGAGCGCCCGCCGCCTTCAGCTCGGCGAGCATCTCCGGCCAGACGGCCCCGTGCCGCCGTCGATATTCCGCCTCGGCGCCTGGGAGCAGCCTCATCTCGAAGCCGATCCGCTCCACTCGTACTGCCTCCTTACGTGAGAGGCCCCGGGACCGGATGGTCCCGGGGCCGCCGATCGGTCCGCGTCGTCCGCGGCCCGGGTGCCCGGTGGGTCTCGTCGGCCCGCCGGATCAGGAGTGGCCGTCGATCAGGACGGACCCCAATTCTGTGCGTCGATGTTGTCCTTGTTGAACGTCAGCGGCGGGCCCAGGATGATCGTATTGTTCGCGCCGATCGTGTACGGCTTGCCGTTGTTGAGGTTCGGGACCGTGAGGGTCTCGCCCTGCGCGCCGGTGATCGTTCCCTTGACCAGGGCATCAGCCACATACATGGTCAGGTAGCCGAGATCCGGAACGCTCCACAACCCGAATTCGGGAGAGGTGCCGTCCTTGACGTAGGTCGCCATCTGCTTCGGGAACCCGAGGCCGGTGACCTTGACGTTGGCCGACTTGCCCTGGCCCGACACGACCTGGGCCGCGGCCAGGATCCCGACCGTGGTGGGGGCGATGATCACCTTGAGGTTCGGATGGGTCTGGAGCAGGCCCTGGGCCTGCGTGGTGCTCTTCTGCGGGTCGTCGTCACCATAGACGGTGTCGACGAGCTTCAGTCCCTTGTACTTATCGCCCTGCAGGACGGTCTTCATGTTCGCGATCCAGCTGTTCTGGTTCGACGCCGTTGCGGCTGCCGACAGGATCGCGATCTCGCCGGTGCAGCTTGGTGCGAGGTCGCACGCCCAGTCGGCCATCGACTGGCCGATGAGGTTGAAGTCGGTCTGGTTGACGAAGACGTCATAGGCGCCGGCCGCCGGACTGGAGTCATAGCCGACGACCTTGATGCCCGCCGCCTTGGCAGCCTGGAGAGCCGGCACGACGGCGTTCGGATCGTTCGCCGAGATGGCGATGGCTTTGACGCCCTGCGTCGTCGCATCCTGGATGAACGACGACTGGGCGTCGGTCGCCGAGCTCGGACCGACCTGGGTCACGGTCGCACCGAGCTCCCCGGCAGCCTTGTCCGCGCCGACCTTGGCGGCGTCAAAGTACGGGTTATTGATCTGCTTCGGGATGAACGTCACCGTCAGCCCGGACGCCCCGCTCGCCGAAGTCGACGCTGCGGCTGAGGCCGGCGCCGAGGCAGCAGCCGACGGTGCCGCAGGGGCCGAGGCAGCGGCCGACGCGCTGGGCGCGGGACTGGAGCTCGAGCTGCAGGCGCCTACCGCGATCGCGGCGACGGCGAATAGGGCGGCGGTCCGCCCGCTACGAGATGAGATTCAACACAGCACCTCCTCCTCTGTCATGAAGTGGCTACTTCTCCCGGGCCGCCGACCGATCCGGTCGGCGCTCGCCGACCTCCTTGAGTCCGGTCGACGGCTTCCTTGACCCGGCGAGCAAGAGTTGGGATGACCACCGACACGATCAGGAGCAGCCCGACGGCGATGCTCTGGATGTCGGAGGACACATTCGTCAGCCGCAGGACGTTGCCCAGCACAGCCAACGTGAAGAACGCGAGGACGACGCCGGGGATCGTGCCCCGGCCACCGAAGATGTCGACACCGCCCAGCAGGACGATCGTGATCACGACGAGGGTCAGGCCCGATCCGACATCGGCTCGTGCGCTGGACATCCGTGCGACGAGGATCACCCCCGCCAGCGCAGCGACCGCGCCGGACAGGACGAACAGCAGGAGCTTGACCCGGGCGACCCGGATGCCGGAGAAGCGCGACGCGGCTGGGTTCTTGCCGATCGCGTACAGCTGGCGCCCGACCCAGGTGCGGTGGAGGACCACCCCGAGGACGATCGCCAGCGCGATGTAGATGACGAATGGCCATGGGATGGGCAGGCCGGGCAGGGTCCCGAAGCCGAACGTGGTGAACCAGTCCGGAAAGCCGCTGACGCCATTCGACTCGAGGACCACGAGGGCGAGCCCCCGGTACAGCGCGAGGGTCCCAAGGGTGACGACGAGGGACGGCAGTCCCACCCGCGTCACCAGCACGCCATTGAGCAGACCGCCCAGGGCGCCGACGACGAGCACGACCACGATCGCGATCTCGATCGGGGTACCGGCGGAGTAGAGCGCTCCGAGGATCGCTGCTGTCAGCCCGACGGTCGCCTCGACCGACAGGTCGATCTCGCCGACGATGATGATGAGGGCCATCGGCAGGGACATGATCCCGACTTCGATCACCGCCGAGATCAGATTCGCGAAGTTCCGGCCGGTCAGGAAGACCGGCGAGACGGCCGTGCCGATCACGATCAACACGATCAGGAATACCGCGAGGAGGACTTCCCAGCGGGCCAGCGAGGCAAGGCGTCCCGAGCCCGTGGTCATGGCCGCTGTCTCCGGGAGACCGTGCGCTGGAACCGGCTCACGAGCACGGCATCGAGCGTGACGGCGATGAGGATCACCAGGCCGTAGAGGGCCTGCAGCCAGAACTGCGACAGCCGAAGGAGGATCAGGGCGTTCCCGATGACGGTCAGGAACAGGGCGCCGAGCGCCGCGCCGATGACGGTCCCCGAGCCGCCGAAGATGTTCACGCCGCCGACCACGACCGCCGCGACGACCTGGAGGGTCACCCCGGTCGCCGACGTCGCGTTGATCGTCCCGAACAGGATTCCCCACATCACTCCCGCGACGCCGCCGAGCAGGCCGCAGATGGCGAACGCGATGAAGGTCACCTTGCCTGCCTGGATGCCGAGGACCGCGGCCCCTTCCGGATTGCTCCCGGTGGCATACACGGACCGGCCGAACGTCGTGGACCGCAGGATCGCCGCGAAGACGACCGAGATCACGATGGCGACCACGAGGAAGAGCGGGATGCCGACCACGGTTGCCCGGGCGAGAGCCAGGTATTCGGGCGGCAGCTGCGTCGCCGTCACCTGCTTGCCCCCGGCGACCAGGAAGTCGATGCCCCGGTAGATGCTCAGCGTTCCGAGGGTCGCGACGATCGATGGGACGCGGAAGACGACCACGATGACGCCGTTGACGAGGCCAAGGACCAACCCGAGTCCGACCCCGAAGGCCATGGCCAGCGGGATCGGCAGAAGGCCATTCGAGAGCACACCTGCGACCGCGAACGCGACCAGGCCGATCGTCGCTTCGACCGACAGATCGACGTTCCGGGTGATGATCGACGATCGCCTCGCCGACGGCCGCGACGGCGATGATCGAGGCGAGGACGAGGACATCGGTCAGGTTCGACTGCGAGAGGACCTGCGGCGCCTGGGTCGCGACGAAGGCGACCATGCCCACCAGGATCACCACCAGGCTGAGCTCTCGCTGGGAGGCAGCTCCTTCGAGAAGCCGCCTCGCCGGCCCGTTCGACTGCTCGACCGTCATCGTCGTCGCCCTAGCCATCGCTGGTCCCCCGACGGGGGAGCGTCACCCTGGGCTGTCGCCGCGTACATGACCGCTTCCTCGGTCGCATCGGCTCGGGCGATCTCCGCGGTGACCTGTCCCTCGTGGAGGACGATGATCCGGTCCGACATCGCCAGGACCTCCGGCAGATCGCTCGAGATGAGCAGGATCGCCATGCCGGACGCGGCAAGCTCGGAGACGATGCGGTGGACCTCCACCTTGGCGCCGATGTCGATGCCACGGGTCGGCTCGTCGAGGATCAGGACGCGCGGCTCGGTCGCCAGCCACTTGGCGAGGACGACCTTCTGCTGGTTCCCGCCCGAGAGCGCGCTGGCCGATTGGTCCACCCCGGTCATCCGGACGTCGAGCCGCGATGCGTAGCTCTCACCCACGGTCCGCTCCGTCGACGGATGGACGAACAAGCCCGGGAACAGGCGAGACAGGATCGGCAGCGTCACGTTCTCGGCGATCGAGAAGTCGAGGACGAGACCCTCCTGGTGACGGTCTTCAGGCAGATAGGCGACGCCGGCTGCCATCGCCTCGGACGGGGAGCGGAAATCGACGGCGGCACCGGCGATGCGGACCGTGCCGCGGTCGCGCTGGTCGACACCGAACAGGACGCGGGCGACCTCGGTCCGCCCTGCCCCGACGAGACCGGCGAAGCCGACGATCTCGCCGGCCCGGACCTTGAAGGTCACGTCCTCGAACGTCCCGCTCCGGGTGAGCCCGTCGATCTCAAGAAGGACATCGCCGACCGGACTCTCCACGCGCGGGAAGAGCGTGACGGAGCGGCCAACCATGTGGCGGATCAGGTCGGCCGTCGTGAGGTCGGTCGTCGGAGCCGAGACGACATGCCGGCCATCGCGCAGGACCGTGGCCTGATCGCACAGGTCGAAGACCTCGTCGAGCCGATGGCTTACGAACAGGATCGCGACCCCACGATCGCGGAGGCGCCGGACGATCGCGAACAGTCGCTCGACCTCGTGCGCCGACAGCGACGCCGTCGGCTCGTCCAGGATCAGGACGTTCGACTCGAACGAGAGCGACCGGGCGATCTCGATGAGCTGTTGGTCGGCCATCGACAGGCCGCGAACGACGGCGCGCGGGTCGAGGCGGACGTCGAGCTGGCCGAAGATGGCATCCGCACCGCGGCGCATGGCCTGCCAGCCACGGAGCGGAACCGCCCCGCCGGCACGTGACCGATGAACACGTTCTCCGCGACCGACAGATCTGGGAAGAGATGCGGCTCCTGGTGGACGACGGCGATCCCGCGTGCTCGGGCGTCAGCTGGCCCGCGCAGCAGGGTCGGCACCCCGCCAAGGGCGATCGTCCCGGAATCGGGTTGGTGGATACCGGCCAGGATCTTTGACCAGGGTGCTCTTGCCCGCGCCGTTCTCGCCGACCAGGGCGCGGATCTCGTTCGCCTGCAGGTCCATGCTGACGTCGGAGAGAGCCTGTGTCGCACCGAACTGCTTCGAGATGCCGCGCATCGCCACCGCGGCGGGCGGCGAGGCGAGGGGTTGCTCGACCGTCGAGGAATTGACGGCTATCACCACGGCGCTGGTCCACCGGCTTTCAGCCGCGTGCCTGCCGGACGGTCGCTGGTTGCCGCGGTCGGCGGCACCAATCGGACGTCGACGCCCGACCGTCGAAGGTCCTCGACAATCGGCATCGGTGCCTCGAGATCGGAGACGACCGCCGTGAGGTCTGCCGTTCGACAGAACGTCGCGAACGCCGTGCGCCCCCACTTGGAATGGTCGACCAGCCCGATGACCTCGGACGTGCTCTCGACCATGAGGCGCTTGATCTGCGCCTCCTCTTCGGTCGCGTCGCTGAGGCCGGCTTCGATCGCGAACCCGGCGGCGCCCATGAAGGCCTTCTGGATGTTCACCTTCTCGAACAGCCCTGCTCCGAGCGGACCGACCAGGCTGAGCGCCTCCCAGCGCAGGAAGCCGGCCGGCATCGCGACGGTGATGCCGGGGTGGCCGGCGAGTTCGGAGGCGATCCGCAGCCCATTGGTGATGACCGTCAGGTGCAGCCAGCTGCCCTTGGCCTTGAGGTGGCGGGCAAGAGCCAGCGCGGTCGTGCTCGCGTCGAGTGCGATGCTCTCGCCGTCGACGACCATCGCGGCGGCCTCACGACCGATGGCATCCTTCTCGGACGGCTGGATCTGCTCGCGAACGTCGAACGCACGCTCGGCTCCACGGCCGACGGCCACGGCGCCGCCATGTGTGCGCACGAGGCGACGCTGCTGCTCGAGGACGGCGAGGTCTTTTCGGATGGTGACGTGAGAGACCCGAAACCGAGCGGACAGATCCGCGACCGGGCCCGGCCGTGCTCCTCGACGATGCGCGCGATGTATTCCTGGCGCTCTTCCGCGAAGACGTCGCTGTGGCCTGATTCGCTCGTCACCGGCATCCCTGGCTGCGGTAGGGGCGCGCGTGGGGGTTGCGGTTCGTGACGGTACGGAAACGCATTCGAAATGTCAACTCAGGTTATTGAAACGAATCGAAACCCGTGGCATGCTCCGTGCGGACGAAGGAGGAACCCGATGGCGACGGTCACAAGCCCTATGGCGTTGGAGCAGGCGACGCTCCGTGCCCAGCGGATCGAGCTGCCGTCATGGGCTTTCGGTAACTCAGGGACGAGGTTCAAGGTGTTCGCGCAGGATGGTGTGCCGCGTGATCCGTACGAGAAGATCGCAGACGCCGCCGAGGTCAACCGGTTTACCGGCGTCGCACCGACGGTCGCTCTGCACATCCCATGGGACAAGGTTGACGACTACGACAACCTGGCGGCACATGCGCATGAGCACGGCGTCGCACTGGGGACGATCAACACGAACACGTTCCAGGACGACGACTACATGCTGGGGAGCGTGTGCCACGTGGATGAGCGCGTCAGAGGCAAGGCGGTCGACCATCTCCTGGAGTGCGTGGACATCATGGATGCGACTGGCAGCGCGCGACCTGAAGCTGTGGTTCGCCGACGGGATCGAACTACCCGGGTCAGGACGATATCCGAGACAGGCAGGACCGTCTCGCCGACTCGCTCGCGGACGTCTATGAGCGGCTCAGCACGGAGCAGCGTATGGTGCTCGAATACAAGCTGTTCGAACCGGCCTTTTACGCGATGGACGTGCCCGATTGGGGGACTGCACTGGTCCACTGTGTGGCACTCGGACAGAACGGCGCAGAGGTCGTGCGTGGACACCGGCCACCACGCGCCGGGTACCAACATCGAGTTCATCGTGATGCTAGCTGTTGCGGCTGGGCAGCCTGGGCGCCTTCGACTTCAACTCGCGCTTTTATGCCGATGACGACCTGATGGTTGGCGCTGCCGATCCGTTCCAGTTATTCCGCATCATGCTCGAGGTGATCCGTGGTGGCGGTTTCGCACGCCGACAGCGGGGTCGCGTTCATGCTCGATCAGTGCCACAACATTGAGCCAAAGATTCCGGGCCAGATCCGTTCGGTGCTGAACGTGCAGGAGATGACACGCGAAGGCGCTGCTGGTCGACCGCTCGGCTCTCGCTGAAGCCGAGCGCGGCTGGCGACGTCTTGGCCGGAAACGGGGTCCTGATGGACGCGTTCGACACCGACATCCGAGCCGCTGCTCGCCGACTGGCGCGATTCCGTGGGTTTGATCCGGCGGACCCCATGGCCGGCTACGAGCAGAGCGGCTAGCCGAGCGGATCGTCGCACGATCGTGTGGGCGGTGCAGCCCAGCGGGATGGGGCGCATGAACACCAGTCGCGATCGCCGGAAGCTGCTGGCCAGATCGAACCGTCTCGGCGCCGATCGTCGGAACACCAACTACGCGGGCGGGAACACATCGGCGAAAGGGATCGATGTCGACCCGGTGACCGGCTCAGGCCGTGGAACTGCTCTGGGTCAAAGGCTCAGGCGGGGACCTCGGAACGCTGACCGAAGGGGGCCTTGCGGTGCTTCGACTCGACCGGGTGCGCGCTCTCGTCGATGTCTACCGTGGGGAGGATTTTGAGGACGAGATGGTGGCAGCGTTCGACTTCTGCTGCCACGGAAGGGACGGGGCGTCGCCCTCCATCGACACGGCCATGCATGGCCTTGTTGGAGGCGGCCATGTCGATCACCTTCATCCTGACGCCGGGATCGCGATCGCCACGGCCACAGACGGCGAGCAGCTGACCAAGGCCATGTTATCGGCGACCGGGTGGCCTGGGTGCCATGGCGGCGTCCTGGCTTTCAGCTCGGTCTCGACATCGCCGCGATTCAGCGACACCAACCCGAGGCAATCGGTGTCATCCTGGGCGGCCACGGCATCACCGCATGGGGTGCAAGCAGCGACGAGGCGAGGCCAACTCACGCTCGGATCATCGAGACAGCCCGAGTCCTACCTCGACGAACACGGCGCACCTGAGCCATTCGGCGAGACCGTGGACTCTCGTCGGCCGCTTTCCCCCGTCGATCGAAGAGCGAAAGCGGCTTCCCTAGCGCCTTTTCTTCGCGTCAATCGCATCGCCGGGACCACAAGCATGGTCGGTCACTTCAGCGACCCACCGGAGGTCCTTGAGTTCCTTGCCTCCGGGAGGCTGTTCGCCCTCGCCGAGCTCGGCACATCGTGTCCGGATCATTTCTTGCGGACCAAGGTCAAGCCCTGGTTCTCGATCTGCCCTCTGACGGCCCCGGTCGAAGAGTGCACGCATCGGCTGCGCCGACCTCCACGCAGCAGTACCGCGCCGACTACGCCGCCTATTACTCCCGGCACGCATCGACGGACTCTCCCGCCATACGGGGAGCCGATCCGGCCATCGTGTTGGTTCCAGGGGTTGGGATGTTCTCCTACGGGGCGAACAAGCAGACCGCCCGCGTCGCCGGAGAGTTCTATCTCAACGCCATCAACGTCATGCGCGGCGCCGAGTCCTGTCTCACCTACGCCCCCATCTCCGAGTCTGAAAAGTTCCGGATCGAATATTGGGCGCTCGAGGAGGCCAAACTCGCGACGGCTTTCCTCCGCCGAAGCCGCTTCGCCGGCCGCATCGCCGTGGTCACCGGAGCGGGCCAGCGGCATCGGCCGAGCCGTCGCCGCCCAACTGGCCAGCGAGGGTGCGTGCGTCGTGATCGCCGACCTCGACGCCGACAAGGCCGCTGCGGTCGCTCGCGAGCTGGGCTCCCCCGACATTGCCGTGGGTCTGCCTGTCGATGTCACCGACGCTCGAGCTGTACGCGGCAACGGTGGGACGCCTGCCTCCTCGCCTTCGGCGGCCTCGACCTCGTAGTCAACAACGCGGGACTCTCAATCTCCAAGCCACTGCTTGACACGACCGAGGCTGAGATGGGACGTCCAACATGACGTGATGGCCAAGAGGCAGCTTCCTGGTCGCTCGAAGGCTGCAGCCGACGCAATGATCGACGCAGAGGACTCGGCGGTGACATTGTCTACATCGCGATCCAAGAACGCCCTCTTCGCAGGGCCCGAACAACGTCGCCTACAGCGCGGCGAAGGCGGATCAAGCCCATCAGGTTCGGCTGCTCGCCGTCGAGCTCGGAGAGCACGGGATCCGAGTGAATGGCATCAACCCAGATGGTGTCGTCCGCGGCAGCGGGATCTTTGCTGAGCGGTTGGGGTGCGCAGCGTGCCGCTGTCTACGGAGTAGCCGAAGACAAGCTCGGTGCCTTTTACGCTCAACGTACGTTGCTGAAGCGGGAAGTCCTGCCCGAGCACGTCGCCAGGCAGTGGCCGCCATCTGGCGTCGGATGCATTCAGCCACACGACCGGCCTGCTCATCCCGGTCGACGCAGGCGTGGCCGCCGCCTTCGTGCGCTGACAGTGTCCTCCCGACTCTTTGCTGCAGTCGACATCGGCGCATCGAGTGGGCGGGTCATCTCGGATAGATCTCGAATGGTCGGATCGAGATGCACGACTACACCGGTTCCCGAACGAGCGGTGGTCTTGCCAGACGGCCTGCACTGGGATGCGCTCCGGCTGCATCACGAGGTACTCGAAGGGATAGGTAGGGCTGACCGATCAGGCTAGCGTGTACTCAGCGTCGGCATCGACACCTGGGGTTGTGACGTTGGCTGGCTCGACGCGACCGGCGCGCTCCTCGCTGATCTGTGGCACCGCTGCGATCCACGGAACATCGCGGCGGCTGGGCGGGTGCACGAGCGGATCACGGGCTGCCTGTTCGCCGAAACGGCCTCCAATACCTCCCGTTCAACACGCTCTACCAGCTAAGAGGCGGCCGATCCGACCCGGCCTTCGGTTCCGTTCGGCGCGTGCTGCTCATCTCTGACCTGCTCGGCTATTGGCTCACCGGAGAGGTGGCTGCAGAGCGGACGAACGCCTCGACGACCGGCTTGCTCGACCCCGCTCAGGTCACTGGGATAGAGGTCTCGCACTCTCGTTGGCCTGGACCGGATGCCTGCCGGACATCCGGGAGCCGGTTCGGTGCTTGGGACTCTGCGCGGATCGATCGCCGAGGCGACGGGTCTGCCGGCACGACGCAGGTCACGCTCGTCGGGTCCATGACACCGCATCGGCGGTGGTCGCGTTCCTCTGTCGGCGACGACTTTGCCTACATCTCGAGTGGTACGTGGTCGCTGGTAGGGGTAGAACTCGAGGCGCGAACCTGGACGAGGCGGGCCGGTGACGGTTTCGCCAATGAGGGTGGGGTAGATGGCTGGAGGCGCTACCTGCATAACGTGATGGGTCTGTGGCTGCTCAACGAGACGAGGCGAGCGTGGGGCTAGGACGGAACGCTGAGGGGCTGCAGGCTCTCCTAGACGCGGCGCAGGCGAACGGCAGGGGGGTCTACTTCGACGTAGACGCAGAGGTGTTTCTCGCCAGGGCGACATGCCGACACGGATCGAGGCTGCCTGCGCTGCGGCCGGTTCGTCTTTGCCACCGCGTCGATCGGCGCTCGTCCGGGCGATCCTGGACAGCCTGGCCGGGGCGTACGCCCGGACCATCGATGCTGCGGCGGGGTTGACTGCCGTCCGATGGAGCGTGCCCATGTCTTGGGTGGGAGCCGCAACGCGCTGCTCTGTCAGCTCACTGCCGACGCTACCGGCCTCCCGGTCGTCGCCGGCCCGGTCGAGGCCACGGCTCTCGGCAACCTCGCCGTGCAGGCGCGAGCGCTCGGGCTCATCGACGGCGACCTGGCCCGCCTCGCGCCATGACCCGTGACAGCGAACCGGTACGCGCTACAAGCAGGAAGTAGAGTGAGAGGGGTGGTCCGGGTCGCCCTAGTCCGTCCGCAGGCGCGAGTACGCGACGCAGTCGACGGGGACGCCGCCATGGTGGAGGTCCCAGCCGCGGAGGACGCCCTCGCGCTGGAAGCCGGCCCGCTCGACCATCCGCTCCGACGGCTCGTTGCCGACCATGATGAAGCAGTCGAGGCGGAAGACCGCCGTGGTCTCGAACGTCCAGTCCGTCAGTCGCCGGAGCGCGCGCGTGCCCACCCCGCGACCGCGCGCGCCGGACACGAGCCACAGGCCGACCGTCGCCTGATGTCCCTCGGGCCCGAACAGCGTCACGGCCCCGAGCAGTCGGTCGGTCGCCGTCTCGACGATGGCGAATGGTGCCCCCGTGCCCTCGCGCCACATCGTCTGCGATGAGGCGATGAACGCATCCGCGTCGGCTGGGCCGTATGGCTGCGGGATCGTCACCCACCGCGCGATCTCGGGGTCCTGGCAGGCGGCCAGCAAGGCAGGCGCATCGGTTTCGCGCCATGGTCGCAGCGTCAGCTCATCGACCGCCAGGGTCGTCCCGGTGTCGTCGCCGATAGTCACTAGCCTCGCCCGATGTACGGCATCTTGGTCGCGATGACGGTCAGGGACTGCACGTTCGCATCGAGCGGCAGGCTGGCCATGTAGACGATGGCTCGCGCGACGTCATCGAGGTCGATGGTCGGCTCCGTGGCGATCGTGCCGTCCGCCTGGAGCGTGCCGTGGATCATCGGCCCCGCCATGTCGGTCGCGGCATTCCCGATGTCGATCTGGCCGCAGGCGATGTCGTACGCCCGGCCGTCGAGCGAGGTCGCCTTGGTCAGCCCGGTGATCGCGTGCTTGGTCGCGGTGTATGCCGCGAACCGGGGTCGCGGCACCTGGGCCGACACCGAGCCGTTGTTGATGATGCGGCCGCCGCGCGGGTCCTGCGCCTTCATCAGACGGAACGCGCCGCGCGTCATCAGGAACGCGCCGGTCAGGTTGGTGTCCACGACAGCGCGCCAGGTGTCGAGGGCGATGTCCTCGATCAGCGTCGCCGGCGCGGACATCCCGGCGTTGTTGAACAGCAGGTCGAGCCGCCCGAACCGCTCGCGGACGGTCGCGAACAGGGCGTCGACCGCGGCCTCGTCGGTGATGTCAGTGGGAACGGCGACCGCCTCGGTACCCGCGCCGGCGCAGCGCTCCGCGGTCTCCTCGAGCGGTGCGGGCCGCCGACCGACCAGCACGACCGTGAAGCCGGCACCGGCCAGCCCGATCGCTGCCGCGCGGCCGATCCCCGAGCCCGCTCCCGTGACGAGCGCGATGTTGGTCGAATCCATCCGCACACTCCGCCTCGCGCGATCGGCGACCGGTGACCGGCCGCGACCTGCGCAGCGTGCCACAGGTGCCGCCCGCGGGCTGCTAGGGGATCGGCCGGAGAGGCGCCCTGGCGAGGCAGATCAGGCACGGTTCGTCGGGCTCCGCGTCAACGACGTGGAGCGTCGCAGTGCCGGTCAGCACGCCGGTGTTGTAGCCGCAGGCGGCCTCGAGCGACGGCTCGGACCAGGCGGGTCGCCAGATCATGTCGCCGGTGAACAGATGCCAGCGGTCCGACGGCCGGCCCGACTCGATCGAGTGCAACCGGATCCACGATCCGGCAGGCGGGGGTGTCATCGCGCCGATCATGGCTGCCACAGGTTGCGAATCGAGTGGCCGCTTGATGTGGGTTTCTTGAATCGAAAGACCTACGACAAACCCGTAGACAGCGGCCCGCGACGCTCGCACACTGCGCTCGATGGACGTGCTGCTCGTCGGGTTCATCGGCGGCTACATCTACGCCGGTTGGCGGACCGGGTTCCTGCGCCGCCTGGCCAGCCTCGGCTACCTCGCGCTCTCGTTCGTGCTGGGCGCGTATCTGCGGGAACCGATCGGGGCGTTCCTGAGCGGCGTCTTCCCGAGCGTGCCCCAGCCATATCTCGAGATGGTCGGCTACTCGGTCGCGGTGGCGGCCCTGACCATCGTGGCCAACATCATCACGGGGCCGGTCCTCTCGAAGGTCGCCGTGAGCGGCGTGTCCAAGGAGTTGAACGCGGCGCTCGGCGCGGTCCTCGGTGGCGCCGAGGCGATCCTCATCATCTCGATCGCCATCGTCATCCTCGACACGTACTTCGGCCCGCACGGCCAGTTCGGTGGCGATCCCGGTCTCGGCATCTTCAAGCAGCTCGCGGTCGCCATCGGTGACTCGACGACCGGACAGATCCTGCGCAACACGACGGTACCGTTCGTGCTGGCGATCCTCGGACCGTTGCTGCCAAAGGACGTCACGAATCTGATCCCAGCCGGGCTGCCATTCCCGAACGGCGTCCCCATCCCCATCCCCGGTCTGCCGACCGCGAAGCCGCACTAGGCCCGGGCTGCAGCGCGCTCCGCCTGGCGCGGCCGTTCGGCTACTGCTGGTAGCGCTCCACGACCTCGCCCGGGCGAAGCTCGGCTTCCTCCGGATCGAGACCGGCCGCCCGACGCGCCTCGCGCTGGTGGAGCAGGTCGTAGCAGCGATCGAGCTCGACCTTGATCTCGGCCAGCCGCTCGGACGCCTGCGTCGTCAGGCCCTTCCCGTCGCTGGCCTCGGCAAAGAGCTCCTCCTCCTCCGCCGACAGGGCGTTGATGTAGTCGAAGACTGCGACATCGGGCATGACGAGCGCCTCCTTGGGTCGGGTGCAGGGTCGTGGCGGAAACGGTATCCCAGGCGCTCGCGATGGGCACGCCGGACGCGGACTGATCCACGTCCGGCCGCGTGGCGAATAGACGCTTGGAGCCCTGACATCACGGCATGCTCCGCAAACATGCCGGTGCTACCATCGCCGCTCGCCTGGGGGATTCCCGCATCGTGAGAACGCCATCGCCGACGACTGCGCGTGACCGCCCGCCCGAAGAGGCGGCCGAGGACACCTCGTTCGCTCGTGGCCTGCGCCTCCTGTTGATGGTCGCCGATCGCGGTGAGATCAGGGCGGACGAGCTCAGCTCGCTGCTCGAGATGCCGCCATCGACCGTCTACCGCTACCTGCGGACTCTCGCCGACTTCGGCTTCGTCGACCGTCACGGCGGGACGTTCCGCATCGGCCCGAAGCTGCTCATCGGCACCGGCGCCAACGTCAGCAGCGAGCGACTGATCCGGCACGCAGACGCGCCCCTGCGCATGCTCGCCCACGAGACCGGTGAGACCGCGGTCGTCGTCCGGCGGATCGGGCTGTCATCGATCTGCCTGCACCAGATCGAGAGCGACGCATCCCTGCGGGTGACCCTCGAACCGGGCGGGATGTCGCCGCTCTACGCCGGTGCGCCCGGCCGGGTCCTCCTCGCCTTCGCCCCGAGCGAGGTGCTCGACGAGGTGCTTGCCCAGGATCTCGTCCGCATCACCGATCTCACGCCGACCGAGGATGAGCTGCGGGCGGGCCTCGGCGGGATCGTCATGACCGGGATGGCGACCAGCGAGGGCGAACTGGTCGAAGGTTCGGTCTCGATGGCCTCGCCGGTCTTCCGCGAGGACGGGATCGTCGGCGCGATCGCCGTCATCGGTCCGGCGTTCCGGTGCGGCGAGGCGTGGCGGACACGGACCGGCCGGCTGATCCAGGAGGCGTGTCGGGCGGTCAACGCGGCCCTGGCGGAGGACCGGACGCCCTAGTTGGTACTTCTGTCTCGCATCATGGCAGACCGTTGTCTCATGTTGTGGCAATCCGCGGCGGTATTCGCTATGCTGCACTTCGATGAGTCATCGATCGCGCCGTCACTTCGATCGTTTGGCCCCGGTGTCCGACCGCTACGCGAGCCTGTCGGTCGCCGAAGCATTCACGTGGGACGCCTGCCTCGACGCCGTCGATCCCGGTGAGTGGTACATGGTCGCGTTCCGCTCGACCCGCCGGACGGGCGCCGACGAGGCGCGGCTGATCGCGCACGACGACTGGGCCCACACCGAGGCGATGACCGCTCCGGGCTTCGTCCACTACTTCAAGGGCCCGACCATGGCCGATGGTCGATGCATGTCGTTCTGCCTGTGGGACAGCCGGGCCGAAGCGCGAGCGGCGTCCGGACGTCCGGCCCACAGGGAGGCTGCCGCCCTGACCCACGAGGCGTACGCCGAATACACCCTCGAATTCCATCGCGTCCGCCGACTGGCGGAGGGCGGCTTCACGTTCGAGCCATACGACGCGATCGGCGCCGACCTGAGCCTCGAGCCGGAGGCTCCAAGGGGTTTCTCGCCGCAGCTCGCCCCCTCCTGACGCCCGGCGCCCGGGGTCGGTCCCGAGCAGCGCTGCTACCTGGGCACGAACCGGCCCGCCGAGTGCGTCCTGCTATCGTGGGCCGGTGGCGATCGAGACGCTGGCCCCGGGACGGAGCGGGTCGACCCCCGAGCCGGGGCCGATCGTCGCGACGTGGCTTGGGCGGGTCGACTATCACGAGGCATTGGCGCTCCAGAAGCGCCTTGTCGCCGAGCGCGCGGCGGGCGCGATCGGCGATCAACTGCTGCTGCTCGAGCACCCGCCGGTCCTGACCCTCGGACGTGGCGCCGACCCGTCCCACGTCCGCGCGTCAGCCGCCCTCCTCGCGGCGCGACGCATCGAGGTCGTGCAGGTCGAACGGGGAGGGGAGGTCACCTACCACGGCCCGGGGCAGCTGGTGGCGTATCCGATCATCGCGCTGGCGTCGCGCGGCCTGCTGGTCCGGCCGTTCGTCCGCGCGCTGGAGGCCGCGCTGATCGCGACCTGCGCCGCGCACGGCGTCGAGGCCGATCGGCGCGACGGCCATCCGGGCTGCTGGGTGGACCCCGACGGCCCCGACCCGCGCAAGATCGGGGCTCTCGGCCTCCGCATCGAGCGTGGCGTGAGCTACCACGGGATCGCCCTGAACGTGACGGTCGACCTCGCCGACTTCGCTCTGATCGACCCGTGCGGGATGCCCGGCGTCACCTCGACCTCGATCGCCGCCGAGCGGGGCGAGCCCGGACTGCCTCCGACCACGTCTTCGGTCGAGGCCGCCGCCCGGATCTTTGCCGGTGCCCTGACGTCCGCGTTGGGCGCTTCGCTGGAGCGGGCCTGACCGTGGCTGCCGGCCTGTTCGAGCTGCGCAAGGACCCGATCACCGGCTGGTGGGTCGCGACCGTCGTCGATCGCGCCTTCCACCTGGACCGCTTCGCGCGCCCGGCCGAGCCGGTCGACGACCGACTGTTCGGCTGCGCCAACTGCACGACCCCCGAGGGCGACGGGATCCGCGTCCGGATGCTCAAGGACTTCGCATTCCACGTCATCGGCACCGGCGACGACGCGCGCGAGCTGGACCGCGGACTCGGCCAGGTCGCGCTCGCTCAGGCGCGCGCGACCGGAAGCTGGCGCACCATCGTCGCGCCGCCGAACGAGCACCGGCCCCTCCATGCCGTCGGCAACGAGATGATCGAGACACTCCTCGGTGCGGCCCGGACTGCGCTCGCCGAAGCCCGGTCGACAGGCCAGACGGACTATCTCCAGGTCGTCCAGAACTGGGGCGCCCAGGCCGGCGCTCGCACGAACCATCTGTGCATCGACCTGTATGACCTGCCCCAGGTCCCACACCGGGTCGCCGAGGAGATGGGCGGCGCCGCCCGGTTCGTGATCCGCGAGGGGGAGTGCCCGTTCTGCCGTCTCGTCCGCGACGAGGCGATGCATCCCGCGCGGCTCGTCTGGGAGGATCACGCGAGCGTGGCGTTCGCCCCGTTCGCCTCGCGCTCGCCGTTCGAGGTCTGGATCGTCCCGCGTCGCCACGAAGCGGACTTCGGACGCGCGACCGCACCCGACGTGGCGGCCAGCGCCGAGGCCCTCCGCCAGGTCCTCGCCAAGCTCGCCGCGAGCCTGGACGGCCCGCCCTACAACCTCGTCCTCCATACGGCACCGCTGCGCGAGCAGGTCGATGCGACCTACCACTGGCACTGGGAGATCCACCCGCGCCTGCGCGAGATCGCCGGCCTCGAGCTCGGGACCGGACTGCCGGTCAACCCGGTCTCGCCGGAAGACGCGGTCGAGGAACTCCTCGGTCGGGCCGAACTGGCCGCGGACGGTACCGGTTGACCGGGGTCGGCCCGGCACGGCAGGGGCGTCACACCGGGGGGAGGTCCGCCGTCTTTGGGCCGACGAGCGCGCGCTGCCCTTTGACCGCGCTTCGTGAACCATCCCGCACGGAGAACCTGTGGTCGTCGATCCCGCCATCGCCAGACTTCGCGGTCCGTTCGACGGCCATGCCACGCTCGGATCGCGAGCCGGTGCGATGAGCGGCATGTGGGACCACGAGGACGCGGGGGTCTTCGTCGAGGCGCTGTTCGCCAAGCACCACAACGAGATCTACGCCTACCTGCTGCGGATGCTCCGCGAGCCCGAGCTGGCCGCCGACCTGACCCAGGACGCGTTCATCAAGGCCTACAAGAACTACGAGACGCTCGAGAAGCCCGAGAACGCGCGCGCCTGGCTGTACCAGATCGCCCATCGCGTCGCCCTCGACGAGATCCGGCGGCGGAAGATCATCCGGTTCTTCCCGTGGACCGGCGAATCGCATGGGTCGGCGCCATCTGCCGAGCACCTGGTCATGGACGTCAACCTGTCGAGCGACATGCAGCGAGCGCTCGGCTCGGATCCCCGAGCGCCAGCGCGCCGCCCTTCTGCTGGCCGAGCTCCACGACCTGACCGGTGTCGAACTGGCCGCCGCGCTCGGTGTCAGCCACGTCGCAGCGCGCGCGCTTCTGACACGCGCCCGCGAGAGCCTCCGCCAGGCGCTTGCCGCGGAGCGGGCTGCCGAAGCCGAGACGGAGGCTAGCCGAGCGGGCTCGCAGTCGCCCGAGAGCCGCCGATGAGCCGGATGCATCGCCTGCGCCGCCGCCACGCGAGTCCGTCGGCAGCCGGCCACGCGCATGCCCGTCAGCTCGCCGCCGACCGTCTCGGCAGCCCGCTCGGCGAGATCGATGAGACGTGGCTCGACCTGCACCTCGCCGACTGTGCGGCGTGTCGCTCGGTCGCGGCCGAATACGAGGCGAACCGGCTTGCCCTGAGGTCGCTGCGCGATCCTCAGCCGGAGGCCCCGCGCGACCTCTGGGCGCGAACCGCGGCCGCGCTCGAGCGCGAATCAGGCGGCCGCCGGCGGAGGGCGCCGCGCCACGACCGGGCGATCGTGGCGGTCCGGACCGCTCGTCGGGATCGCATCGGGTGTCGCGGTCATCGCCCTTGTCATCGGCGTGAGCGCATTGTCCGGCGCCTTCATCCGCGTCCCGGCCACCGCCGACGTGCCGGGCGCAAGCGCTCCGCCGGTTGCCATCGCTTCATCGGTCGTCCCGGGCCCGACGCCGATCAACGTCGGAGCCGGTTCGGTCGGCTGGGTCGGCACCTCTCCCGATGGCGATCTCGCCTACAACGTCACGCCGGTCAGCCAGGTCTGTCCGGCCGATCGCCAGCCCGATTGCGCACCCGTCACCGACAATCGGTCGAAGGCGGTCCACATGGACGTCCGGCCGAAGTCGATCTCGCAGTCGCCCGTCCGCAACCAGGCCGTGGTGGTCGGAACGGATGCGCAGGGCGACGACTCCGTCCTCGTCATCGCCCTGCCGACCGCGGAGCCGACCTCGACCCCGGTCCCGACCGTCGCTCCGTCCGTCGCCCCGAGCGAGCCGCCGGCCACTTCCACGCCGCCCGCGACCACCGAGCCGTCCGCCTCGACGGGCTCGACGTCGACCCCGATCCCGACACCGAGCGCATCGCCCGAGCCGACGCCGACGCCGACACCGAGCCCCACCCCGACGCCGTCCGCCACCCCGAGCACCACCCCGACGCCGACGCTGGCCCGTACGCTGGCCATCGTGTCGGACGTCGACGTCGTCGGCGAATCGGCCGCCTTCTCCCCGGACGGTGGCGTGGTTCGCGTTCACGGCCCGACCATCGGATGACTCGGTCGGGCCGGACATCTACGTCTGGCATGTCGGTGACGATCTCGCCCGACCGATGACGAGCGATCACCGGAGCGTGTTCGCATCGTGGATCGGCGGTCTGGTGGTCGGCAGCCGTCCGGCCGCGGCCGGCTCGGCCGAGGTCGAGGCGCGATCGTTCCTGCTCGATCCGGGGACCGGCAAGGAGTCGGCCCTGAGCTCGCCGGCCTGGCGCCCGATCGTGGACCCGGCCGGGGACCGAGCAGTGACCTGGGTCGGGACCGTCAAGCTCGGCAGCGACGGGCTGACCTCCGTCCCAGCCACCGGATCGCTCGTCCTGCGCGGCTTCGACAAGGACGCGGGGCCGGAGCCGAGTGACGGCGCGACCACGGTCGTGGCCGACGGTCCGATCTCCGAGTTCGACGTCCGCTGGGACGAGACCGGCAGCTGGCTCGCGGTCTGGATCGCCGATCCGACCGACCCGACGATCGGGCGGTTGAGTCTGCTCCACCTCGACCCGACCACCGGCGCGCTCGAGCGGCCGCACGGCGCTCCCCAGGATGTCACGGCACTGCCCGGCTTCTCGATCGAGGACAAGCGCCTCGCCTGGGCGACCCCGCCCGGCCAGGGCGGCGAGGGCAGCCGCGTCCAGATCGTCGCCTGGACCAACGATGCGGTCGGCGCCGTCGAGAGCGATCCAGTCGAGGGAGTCGTCGTCGTCCACTGACCGGTCCTCGGGGGTAGCGCCTGACGCGTCTCGGCGTGCAGCGGCCGCAGATCCGGGGTAAGGTCTCGGTCTCGTGCGACCCAATCGGTTGGTCGTAGGGTCTGTGCTCACCGCTGCCCTCGCCCTGGTCGCTTTGCCTGGTCTCGTCGGTTCCCGGGCCCCCAGCCCGATCGAACCCGTCCCGGCAAGCGAATTCCAGCAGTTCACGATCCCCGCGGACGTTTCGCGATCGACTCTCTCGATCGGGCCGCTCGACGCTGCCCATCTCTCGGCGGCGACGATCGAGTCCAACGCCCAGATCGCCGAGCCCGGTGCGGCGCAGCTCGACTCGATCGGCCGCGAGGCAGTCCGTCAGCCGTCGGCCGCGGCGGCGTCGAGTCGCAAGGCCCCGCCCGGCGCCCTGGGCGGGACGATCCACGGCTCGCCGAAGTACACGCTCTCGGGCGGCGCGACCTTCTACGACAACGGCACGACCGCGATGCGCCTGCCACGGGGCACGGTCGTCAAGATCTGCGGACCGGGCGGCTGCATCGTCCGCGTCGTCAACGACTACGGCCCCCAGAAGAAGAGCCGCGTCGTGGACCTGTATCGCCCCGATTTCTTCCGGATCTGCGGCTGCCCGTCGTACGCGGGCACGACCCACGTGACGGTCTACGTCTACTGACGTCGCCTGACCGGGCCGGACGCCGGCGCGGTATCCTTCTCGCGTCCCTTCAGCAACGGCCCCGTGAGGCCGCCAGGGAGGCCCGGTGAGGCCCAGGAAGGAGCGATGAGCGGCCGTCAGATCATGACCGCGGACGAGATCCGCCGCGCGACGATCCGCCTCTCCCACGAGATCGTCGAGAAGCAGGCCGGGACCGACGGCCTGCTCCTGATCGGCATCCAGCGCCGCGGCGTGCCGCTCGCCGAGCGGATCGCGGCCTCGATCCTCGAGAACGAGGGCGTCGAGGTCCCGGTCGGCGCGCTCGACATCACCTTCTACCGCGACGACCTGTCGATGGTCGCCCAGCAGCCCGTCGTCAAGGGCACCGCGCTCCCGTCCGGGATCGACGGCCGGACCGTGGTGTTGGTGGACGACGTCCTGTACACGGGTCGCACGATCCGGGCCGCGATGGATGCGCTCGTCGACTTCGGGCGGCCACAGGCCATCCGGCTGGCCGTCCTGGTCGACCGCGGTCATCGCGAGCTGCCGATCCGCGCGGATCACGTCGGCAAGAACGTCCCGACCTCGCGCGAGGAGCTGGTCCGCGTCCACCTCGAGGAGATCGACGGCGAGGACGGGGTCGAGATCGAACGGCTGGTCCTCGAGCCGGCCGCCGAGCCGGTCGCGTGACCACCCGGGTCGAGCCCGGCTCGACCGATGTCGTGCCCGAGACCGAGGCAACGTCGTCCGTCCCGCAGGTCGACGCCGCGCCCGAGACGCAGGCCGTCGCCTGGCGCCATCGACACCTCCTCGACGTCGACGGGCTGTCGACCGCGGACATCGATCTCGTCATGCGCACGACCGACGCGATGCGCGAGGTGCTTGACCCGGCCCGATCGCCCGCGTCCCGGCTCTCCGCGGCAGCCAGGTCACGATCCTGTTCTACGAGGCGTCGACGCGGACACGCGTCTCGTTCGAGGTGGCCGCCAAGAACCTGTCGGCCGATGTCGTGAACATCGCCGCCGCCAGCTCGTCGGTCTCGAAGGGCGAGTCGCTGGTCGACACGGTGCGGACCGTCGAGGCGCTCGGCGCCCGGATGCTGGTGATGCGCCATTCGATGTCGGGCGCGCCGTATCTCGCGGCCGAGGTGTTCGGCGGTTCCGTGCTGAACGGCGGCGACGGATGGCACGCGCACCCGACCCAGGCGCTGCTCGACCTGTACACCATGCGCGAGCGGATGCCCGAGGGCTCGCTGGCCGGTCGCAAGGTCGTGATCCTCGGCGACCTGCTCCACTCGCGCGTGGCGCGCTCGAACATCTGGACGCTGACCGCGGCCGGCGCCGACCTGTGGCTGTGCGGACCGGCGACGCTGGTCCGCGGGTTCGAGGCGTGGGCCGGCCGGGGCGCCGCCGCCGGGCGCCGGTTCCACGTCACGACCTCGGTCGACGAGGCATTGCGCGACGCCGACGTGGTCATGGCCCTGCGGATCCAGCGCGAGCGGATGGCGTCGGGGCTCCTCCCGTCGCTGCGCGAGTACGCGGCGCGCTACGGTCTGACCCGCGAGCGGCTCGCGCTGGCGCGACCCGGAGCGCTGGTCATGCATCCCGGACCCGATGAACGAGGGCGTCGAGATCGCCGCCGACGTCGCCGCCGGAGCGCAATCGGTCATCACCGACCAGGTCACCAACGGCGTCGCCGTCCGGATGGCACTCCTCTACCTGCTGGCCGGGACGCATCCGAGCCGGGACCGGAGCCGCGTGACCGAGTCGGGACCGGATCTGGAGATCAGCCGTGCCTGGCTCGTCGACCCGGCCGCGCGGCGCGAAGGCCCGGGCGAGATCGTCGTCCGGGACGGGATCCTCGAGTCGGTCACCTGGCTTGACGGCGCCGACGCCGAGGGGATCGACGCCGAGCGGCGTCGTGATCGCACCCGGCTTCATCGATCTTCACGCCCATCTGCGCGAACCGGGCAACGAGGATGCCGAGACGGTCGCGACGGGCCTCGCGGCCGCCGCGCACGGCGGGTTCACGACCGTCTGCGCGATGCCGAACACGACGCCCGCCCTCGACGAGCCCGGGGTCCTTGCGGGCGTCCGGGCCGCCGCGGTCGCGTCCGGGTCGCCGGTCGAGCTGCTGGCCCACGGCGCGCTGACGGTCGGCCGGGCCGGGGAGCTGCTGGCGGCGCTGGGCGAGCTGGCCGACGCCGGCGTGGTCGGGCTTCTCGGACGACGGATCGCCGATCCGGTCGGCGTCGATCCTGCGGGCCGGCGCTCGCCTACGCCGGCGCGCTCGGACTGCCGATCGTCGACCACCCCGAGGAACCGACGCTGACCGAGGGCGCCGAGGCGAACGACGGCTTCGTCTCGACCGTCCTCGGGCTGCGGGGCTGGCCTGCCGCCGCCGAGGAGATGGCGGTCGCGCGCGACCTGGCGATCCTCGCCGACGTGCTGCGTGACGTGCCGGGCGCCCGGCTGCACCTTACCCACGTCTCCACCGCCGGCGCGCTGGACCTGGTCCGCCGGGCGAAGGCGGCCGGCCTGCCGGTCACCTGCGACGTCACCCCGCACCACCTCGCGCTGACCGACGAGTGGGTCGCGGGTGCGCGGCGCTGGGCGTGGGATGCGACGGGAGATCCGTGGGCCGACGACGCGATCGTGGCCGCGCCCTACGCGTCAGCGCTGCGCGTCAACCCGCCGCTCCGCGCGGTCCGGACGACGCGGCCGCGTGTCTGGCCGCGCTCCTCGACGGAACCGCCGACGCGATCGCCACCGACCACGCGCCGCACACCGAGGTCGACAAGGATGGTCGAGTTCGGAGCGGCGGCGAATGGGATCAGCGGCATCGAGACCGCGTTGGGCATCCTGCTGGCGGCGGTCGATGCCGGCTGCCTGCCGCTTGCGCGCGCGATCGAGGCCCTGACGACGGGTCCGGCCGGCGTCCTGGGCGACCGGTCGCGCCGTGCCGGCTCGGTGGGCCTCGTCGAGGGCGGCGCCGGCGGACCTGGTCGTCTTCGATCGCTCGGAGTCGTGGACCGTCACATCGGACACGCTCCTGTCGCGGGGCAAGAACACGCCGTTGCTGGGGATGTCGCTTCGAGGGCCGATCCTCGTCACGATGGCCGCCGGGCGGATCGCCTACGAGGCGCCGGACGCCTGACGCGAACGCCTACTCGGTCGGCTCGTACACGCCGAGGATGTTCCCCGATGGATCCGCGAAGGTGAACCGCCGTCCGCCCGGATAGTCGTGCATCTCCACCTGGATGCGGCCTCCGGCGTCCAGCACGCTCGCCAGGGTGTCATCGGCGTCCTCCGAGCGCACGAGGGCCAGGACGCCCTCTCCGCGGGTCGCTTGGGGGTGTGCCGACAGCCCGCCGAACTCCCCGCCGGGATTCCGCGGATCCTGGATACCCGCGTAGTCAGGGCCGTAGTCGGTGAACGTCCACCCGAGCGCCTTCCCATAGAAGGTCTTTGCCTGCGGTAGATCGTCGACTGCCAGCTCGATGTAGTCGATCACGTTCGCCATCCGCCAAGGGTAACGCCGAGTGGCTGACCACGGCGTCGAGGCGATCGCAACCGGTACGCTTCGGCGATGCCGATCGCCCGCACTGAACGACGACTTCGAGCTGCGCTCGCTGTGGAGCGCCACGATGCCCGTGCTCCCGGACCGATCGGGTCGCGACCTGCCGCGTGAGGCGGACGTCGTCGTCATCGGCGGCGGGTATGCCGGCATCAACGCGGCACGCGAGCTGGCGCGACGAGGCGTCGCGGTCACGCTGCTCGAGGCGCACACGCTCGGCTGGGGCGCCTCGACACGCAACGGCGGGATCGTCCATCCCGGCTACAAGTACGGTCCTCGCCAGCTGGTCAAGCGCAACGGCAAGGAGCTGGGCGCCGCTCTCTACCAGGACACGCTCGATGGCTACGAGACCGTCAAGCGGCTCGTCGTCGAGGAGTCGATCGACTGCGACTTCCGCGAATGCGGCTACTTCGAGCTCGCCTGGGCGGGCGAGCACATGATCCACCTCGAGCAGCAGCGCGAAAGCCTGGCTGCGATCGGCGTCGAGTCGATGATGGTCCCGCGCGAGCGCGTGCACGAGGAGATCGGCACCACGGCGTACCACGGCGGCCTGCTCGTGCCGGGCAGCGGGCTGATCCACCCGGGCCGCTACTTCGCGGGGCTCGCGGCGGCGGCCGATCGCGCGGGCGCGGACCTGCACGAGGGGGTGCGCGCGCGGTCGATCGAGCGCGGGAGCGGACGGCGCGTTCGTCGTCGAGACGGAGCGTGGCCCGATCCGGGCGCGCGACGTCTTCGTCGCCACGAACGGCTACACGGACGGGGTCGCGCCATCGCTGCGCCGTCGGATCATCCCGATCGGGAGCTACATCATCGCCACCGAGCCGCTCTCCGACGACCTGGTCGCGGAGCTGTCGCCCAAGGGCCGCGCGTTCTTCGACACCAAGAACTTCCTGTACTACTGGCACATCTCGGCCGACCGGCGGATGGTGTTCGGCGGCCGGGCGAGCATGCTGCCGACCTCGATCGAGCGGACCGCGGCGATCCTGTACAGGGGCTTGTTGCGCGTCCATCCGCAGCTCGCGGGCACGCGGGTCGCCTACGCATGGGGCGGGAACGTCGGCTTCACGTTCGACCGGATGCCGCATGTCGGGCGGACGAAGGACGGTGTGACCTATGCGCTCGGTTGCTGCGGGACCGGTGTGGCGCTGATGACGCACGTCGGCACCAAGGTCGGGGAGTGGCTGGCCGGTGGCGAGCCGCCGGTCCTCACCGGCCTCCGTTTCCCGCTCGTGCCCGCGCCGTACGAAGGGCGGCCGTGGTTCCTGCCGCTCGTCGGCGAGTGGTACCGGTTGATGGACCGTCGTTCGGCACGGTCGCGCTCCCGGTGAGGATCGGCTTCAGGACCTCCCCGCAGAACACCGATTGGGCGAGCCTCGAGGCGGCCTGGGTCGAGGCCGGCCAGCACGACGTGTTCGATTCGGGCTGGCTCAACGACCATCTCACCGAGCCCGGGCTCGAGCGCGGCGGACCGAGCTTCGAGTCCGATGACGGCGCTCGCCGCACTGGCGCACCACGTGCCCGGGAAGCGAGTCGGGCAGACCGTGCTGGCCGCGACGTTCCGGCATCCGTCGGTGCTCGCCAAGTCGGCGCTGACGCTCGACCACGTCACCGGCGGCCGGTTCATCCTCTGCCTCGGCGCCGGCTGGCACGTCGGCGAGCACGAGACGTTCGGGATCGAGCTGCCACCGCTCCGCGAGCGGTTCGATCGTTACGAGAGCGCGGTCCGGGTCATCAAGGCCCTGTTCAGCGAGGCGGCGACCGCAGCACCCGGCGTGACGCTGGACGCGCCGCCGTGGCGCCTGGCGGGCGCGACCATGGAGCCGGCACCGATCCGGCCTGGTGGGCCGCCGCTGTGGCTCGGTGGCCAGGGACCGCGCGGGCTGCGGATCGCGGCACGGTACGCCGACGGCTGGAACTTCGCCTCGAACCTCGACGGGTCCGCGTCCGGCTTCGCGGATCGACGGGACGCGCTGCTGCGAGCCTGCGAGGCGATCGGGCGCGATCCGGGCGAGCTGACCTTATCGGCCCAGATCATCATCCCGACCGAGCCGGCCGCCCGGCGCGCGGCCACGGAACGGGCGATCGCCTACGGCCGTGAGGGCGCGCACGAGCTCCTGCTCACGACGCCGGCGCGCGACGGCGCCGAGGGGATCCGCCGCCTGGCGAGCGAGGTCGCGGCGCCGATCCGCGACGCGTTCGGCTGAGGCCGGCTCGGACGAGCGGCGGGCGCGTGTTGGTGACCCACGGTCACCGATTCCGGGGCGTTCGCCCCGCGCCCGTTCGGTTGCTCGCCCAGTGGTGACCCTCGGTCACCGATTCCGACGCGAAATAGGACACCTGAGCCCGGTAGCGTGAGAACGGTGACTCCGGGTCACCATCGCTCCGTGCACGGCCGCCATGAGCGCGCCTCGCACTGAAAACGGTGACCCTGGGTCACCGGGGTGCCGGCAAAGACCTCGAGTCCGCCCATGGCGACGAAAACGGTGACCCACGGTCACCGGTGGAGGGTTCGATGGCCGGCTCGGCGGGTTTCGTCACGCCTCCGCGGCGAGACGTCGCAGTTCCCGCAGCAGCAGGTCGATGTCGGCGTCGGTCGTGAGGTAGTTGACGATCCCGGCACGCAGCCAGGTGGCGCCGCCCAACCGCGTGGTCGTCAGCCAGCCCTCGCCCGAGATCTCGAGCGCGCGCTGGAGTCGATCCTGGTGCGCATCGAGCTCGGCGGGTGGCAGGGCTGCGGCAGCCTCGCGGCCCCCGGGGAGATGGCGGAAGCAGACGACCGACAGGTCGGGCGGGTCGATCGCGGCTTCGAAGTCGTCGGCCTCGGCGCAGCGGCGGGTGAGCAGCGCGGCGTGATCGTCGTTCGCCTCGATGAGCCGCGCGAACCCGTCGCTGCCGAGATGCTTCCACGACATCCAGAGCTTGAGGGCGCGCCACCGGCGGGTACCCTCGAAGCTGAGCTTGTAGAAGTTGAGCTGACCGGCGTGGTCGTCGTGGGCATCGGCGTCGGCGGTCGCCGGCACCGAGGTCTCGCCGCCGCGGTAGTACTCGGGCGCCCGGCCCCCGAACACCGTGGCCAGGTGCGACCCGTCGCGGACCAGCAGTCCGCCGATGTCGTACGCCTGGAAGAACCACTTGTGTGGATCGACGGTGACCGAATCGGCGCGCTCGAGATCGGGCACCCGCCCCGCATCACGGGCTGACAGCCGCGCCGCGCCGCCGTAGGCCGCGTCGACGTGCAGCCATAGGTCCTCGGCCGCGGCCACGTCGGCCAGCTCGCCGGTCGCGTCGACCGATCCGGTGTTGGTCGAGCCGACCACGCCGGCGATCGCGAACGGTGTGAGCCCGGCGGCACGGTCCCGTGCGACAGCCTCCGCCACCGATGCGCCACGCAGCCGGAACCGCTCGTCGGATGGGATGACGGCCAGGGTCTCGGCCGGGAAGCCGAGCAGATCGAGCGCCCGGCCGATCGAGAAGTGCGTCTGATCCGAGGTGTAGACGCGGACGCCGTCGAGCAACCCGCCACGCGGCGCCCGTCCGACACCGAGGAGCCGCCCGAGATGGATGTCGCGGGCGAGGGCCATCCCGATGAAGTTGGCCATCACGCCGCCCGAGGTCAGCAGCCCGAACGACCCCGCGCCGTAGCCGACCAGGTCGCACAGCCAGCGGACGACCTCCTCCTCGACGAACGTCGCGAGTGGCCCGGCGTGCCAGACGTCGACGCCCTGGTTCGTCATCTGGGCCAGCAGCTCGCCCATCATCGACGCCGGCAGCGGCGGCGGCGTGAAGTAGCCGAACTGCCGAGGGTGCTGGGCGTTCATCTGGCCGCCCGCCAACCGTCGACGAAACTCGTCAAGAACGTCGGCGATCGGACTGGGACCGACGGGCGCGGGAGCCGGACCGCCGATGGCGCCGAAGAAGCGCGCGCGCAGCTCGGCGTATGGGGCTGGATCGCCCATGGCGCGGTGCGCGGCCTGGTCGTACAGGAAGTCGAGGGCTGCCGCCCACGTGTCGGCGCCGAGCCGCTCCATCGCCGGACGCGAGGCCGCGTCGCCGTAGCCGATCAGTTCGGGTTCGGGGTGCCAGGCGAAGCGCTCGTCGCGGTGGTCGGTCATGGACCGCGATGGTAGCCGCCTGCGTCGTACGCTAGGGCGATGGACGACCACGACCCCGCCGGGCGAGCCTGGCTGATCGAGCACCTCGATCCGCTCGGCGTCCCGTACCAGCTGTTCGCCTGCGATCCGGCCCTCGCCGACACGGCCGCGTTCTGTGCCGCATACGGGTTCTCGCCCGAGGACTCGGCGAACACGATCGTGGTCATCGGCAAGTCCGACCCGCCGCGATACGCCGCGTGCGTGACGCTCGCTCCGTACCGGCTCGACGTGAATCGCGCGGTCCGCGACCGGCTCGGGACGCGCAAGGCGTCATTCGCACCGGCCGAAGTCACGGCGGAGCTGACCGGGATGCAGATCGGCGGGGTGACCGTGTTCGGGCTGCCGGCCGAGCTGCCGGTCTGGATCGACGCGCGGGTCATGGCTCGCGACCGGATCATCCTCGGCGGCGGGTCGCGGTCGTGGAAGGTCATCGCGACCCCGGACATCCTCCGGGCCCTGCCCGGCGCCGAGGTCGTCGACGGTCTTGCCAACGAGCCGCCACCAGCGGCGCCGTGACCGGGTGGTGACCTCACCGGCCGATGTCCGGCTGCGGCCGGTCGAGGAGTCGGACCTGCCGATCTTCCTGGCCCATCAGGACGACCCGGTCGCCGCGGCGATGGCCGCCTTTCCGACCCGGGCGCCGGACGCGTTCTACGCGCACTGGGCCGAGATCCTCGCCGACCCGACCGGCGTCGCCCGCACGATCACCGCCGACGGCGCCGTGGTCGGGGACATCGTCAGCTGGGTCGAGGACGGTCGCCACGAGGTCGGCTACTGGATCGCACGGGAGGCGTGGGGTCGGGGTTACGCGACGGCCGCGCTCCGGCTCCTGCTCGAGGTCGTCCCCGACCGGCCGATGTACGCCCGCGCGGCCGATCAGAACGTGGGCTCGCGCCGGGTGCTCGAGCATTGCGGCTTCGTCCGGGTCGGCGAGACCGAGGCTGACGGGTTCCGCGAGGGGATCTACCGGCTGGACGCGGGCTGACGGGTCCGGTGACTCCTCCGGAAGCGTCAGAGCGCCGCCTCCCGTATCGTTCCGCCTCGTGACCCCCGTGCCCCCCGACCCCGACGCTGTCCCGGTGCCGGCCGCACCGAGCCGGCCGACGAGCCGCCCGACGAGCCGCCCGCCTCGACCCCGGGCCTGGCGCCGGCCGCGACCCCGACCCCGCCCCTCCCGCGCGATCCCCGCGCTGACCCGACGCCGCCGCGTCCACCGCGCCAGACGGGCCCGGTCCAGTACAAGGGCGCGGACCTCGAGCCCGCGCGCGGCCCCGGACTCGGCTGCTTCCGGATCCAGGTCGTCGTCCTGATCGTGTTCATCATCCTGACGCCGCTGACCGTCGTCTGGGACTGGTCGCCCGCGATCAGCACGGCGCTCCTGTTCGCGGTCATCCTGCTGCTGCTGCTCACCGGCCAGACGATCATCTTCCTGCTCCGGTTGGTCGCAGCCGATCGGCGCGGTCGCCGTCGGCCGCTGGCGAGCGGCTCGAAGACGGTCGGCGAGATCGAGGACGCGTCGGCCCCGGCCGTGACCGGCGCAACGGATGTGATCGGCGCAACGGATCCCAGTGATCGGCGCAACGGATCCGACGTCCGGCGCCACGGACCCCGCGTCCGGCGCAACGGATCCCCGTCGCCTCCAGCCGACGACACGTTCCCGCCCGAGGACCCCGTGCGACAATAGCCGCCGGGCGACCGCCGCGGGCGCCCGATCGTTCGCTCTGGGAGGACGCACCGGTGCCCGTGCTCGCGACCTACTTCAACGTCCGCCGCGGCCGCGATCCGTTCTTCAAGTTCTTCATGCGCACGATCTTCCCGAAGCAGGTGAAGGACTACGAGGAGAAGTTCGGGATCCGCTTCATCGGCTGGTACAACGTCGCCCACGGCTGGGATTTCGACAACGTCATCCTGCTGGACCTGCCCGACTACGCCACCCTCGACAAGCTCGAAGCCGACGAGGCGACCCGCGCCCTGGGTCACCGAGCCGGCGAATGGATCTTCGAGCGCCACCACTCGATGTTCCTGCGCGAGCGCATGGGCCCCGACCTCGAATACCATCCCTGACCCATGAGCATGCGACGCGACGCACGACCACCAGGCGACGAACCAGACCGGAGGCTGACAATGGATACGGGCCACAACGACCTGCTCGGTGAGCTCGCAGCCGATGCCGCCCTCGAACGATCCGACTTCATCGTCCAGTCGACCGAGCAGCTGCGCAAGTTCCTTGACCGCCACAAGGAGCGGATCGCGGTCCTGGGCGGCTTGACCCTCATCGACGAGGACCCCGATTACCTGTCGATCGCGCCCGACCTGAGCTTCCGCAGCCGAAGCCGCTACCTCGACGACGTGACCGGTGAGTGGATCAGCGAGACCGAGGTCATCGAGTCCGCTTCCGAGCTGGTCGAGCTGTACAACCCGGCCGACATCTTCGCCGCGTTCGGTGAGGCTGCCCGCGAGGCGGCCGGCATGCCCGCGGAACCGACCGCCGAGGGCGACCTGCTCGAGACCGCCGGGATCTCGCCCGAGGAAGGTGTCTCCCAAGGCGAGGACCCCTATGCCGCGGCCGCCGACTCGTGGGCAGCCGGGCAGCCGATCTCGCTCAGCGAGGACGACGACGAGTCGGCCGCCCGCCGGCTGTACGACCTCGCGCTCGAGTACCAGGAGCGCAGCCAGCGCAGCGAGGCACGCCTGCTCGACGAGTTCGAGGGCGCGTCCGAGAGCATGGTCTCGGTCATCGGCGACCTGATCATCGTCGACGACGACGACGAGCGGCTGACACTGACAGCGAAGGGCTTCCGCGCCGAGGTCATCCCCGAGGACTCCGAGGACGAGTGGCGGACCCTGACCGGCTCGGGCGAGCTGGTCGAGTTCTACGACCCGACCGATGTCTTCGGCGACCTGGCCGATGCGCTCGCGGAGGCGTTCCCCGCCGTCGCGCCGGAGCTGGGCGGGGTCTCGGCCAACGGGGTCGGTGGGTCCGACGAGGCTGCCGGCGAGCAGGACGGCGACGAGGCCGACGACAGGCGACGACGACCGCCGAGGACGAGCCGACCGCGTGACGATGCGGCTGGCCGCGGCGGAGCTGGTCGAGAGTCGGGAGATCCTGCCGGGCCAGTGGCTCCAGGCGTACCACGCCCCGGGCCTGGCGACCGGCTCGCGCGCGGGCCAGTTCGTCCATGTCCGCCCCGGGGACTTCTCCGGGATGGTCCTGCGCCGTCCGTTCTCGCTCAACACGACCGACCCGTCCACGGGGATCGTCACCATCCATTTCCGGGTCATCGGGCGGGGGACCGACTTCTTCACCCGGCTTCGGCCGGGCGACGCGATCGACCTGCTCGGTCCCCTCGGGCGACCGTTCGAGGTGGACCCGCGCAGCCGCCATCTGTTGCTGGTGGCGGGCGGCCTCGGGATGGCCGGCGTCCGGATGCTGGCCGACGAGGCGATCCGCGCTGGACGCCAGGTGACCCTGCTGTTCGGGGCCGCCTCGGCGCGCGAGGTCTACCCGTCGAGCCTGCTCCCCGACGAGGTCGAGTACGTCGTCGCGACCGACGACGGCAGCCTCGGCCATCACGGGTACGTCACCGACCTCGTCGCCGCACTACGAGGGCTGGGCCGACCAGGCGTTCGCCTGCGGGCCGCAACCGATGCTGGCCACCCTCGCCCGGCTGGCGGAAGGGCGGCGCGCCCGACTCGGGGTCGCCAAGCTCGGCCGGAAGCGTGGCGTCGGGTCACGCCGACCCGGTCGGGTCGCCGGCCGCCCGTCGGAAGGCGTTCCTCCAGGTGTCGATGGAGCAGAACATGGGCTGCGCCGTCGGGGCGTGCCTCGGCTGCGTCGTGATGAGCACGTCCGGCACCCCGCAGCGGGTCTGCCGCGAGGGTCCGGTCTTTGCCGCCGAGGAGATCGCGTGGGACGGCGCATGGTCGTGACGGGTTCGGGGCGGTGAAGGCCAAACGCCGGGCGATGACCGCCTCTCCGCGGGTCGGCCGAGCAGAAGTACCCGTCGGCACCGAAGCGCCCGCCTGCCCGTGTCGTCATCGGAGCCGCCGCGCCCCCGGCCTCCGTCCCATCGGCGGCGCCGACCCCCGTCCCGGCGGCGGCCGTGGACATGGCGGTCGATCTCGGGCGAGGGCTGGTGCTGCCGAACCCTGTCCTGGTCGCCTCGGGGACGTTCGGCTACGGGATCGAGTACGGCGACGTCGTCGACGTCGACCGGCTCGGCGGGATCTGCTGCAAGGGCACGACGCTCAAGGCGCGGATCGGCAACCCGACGCCGCGCGTGACCGAGACGCCGGCCGGGATGCTCAACTCGATCGGTCTCCAGAACCCGGGCGTGGACGCGGTCATCGCCAAGTACGCCGAGACGTGGGCGACCTGGAAGACGCCGGTGCTCGTGAACGTCGCCGGCGAATCGGTCGCACGACTACGTCGAGGTCGCCCGGCGGCTCGACGGCGTCCCGGGCGTCGCCGGGATCGAGCTCAACATCTCGTGCCCGAACGTCGGTGCGGGCGGGCTCCAGTTCGCGATCGACGCGGAGGCGGCCGGCGAGGTCACCGCGGCGGTCCGGCGGGTGACCACGCTGCCGCTGCTGGTCAAGCTGTCGCCGAACGTCGCCGACATCCGGCCCATCGCGCGGGCCATCGCCGACGCCGGCGCCGACGCGCTGACCGCGATCAACACGCTGAGCGGGATCGCCATCGCGCCGGGGCGCGGCCGTCCACTGCTCGGCAACATCTACGGTGGGCTCAGCGGCCCGGCGGTCAAGCCGGTGGCCCTGCGGGTGGTCTACGAGGCGGCCCAGGCGGTGCGCATCCCGGTCGTCGCCATCGGCGGTGTCACGAACCTCGACGACGTCCTCGACTTCCTGGCCGTCGGCGCGGTCGCGGTCCAGGTCGGCACCGCGATCTTCGCCGATCCCGGGCTACCGGTCCGCCTGGTGGACGAGCTCGCCGCGGAATGCCGGCCGACGCGGCCTGACCTCGTACCGCGACCTGATCGGGACCGCGCTGCCCAAGAAAGCCGGCCAGCCTTCGTCGAAGGGCGTCGAATACCGACCCTGACTCGCACATGGTATGGTATGTGCATGTTCAGCGAACGGACGCAGGTCCTCCTTTCCCCCGAGCAGCTGGCACGGTTGAAGCGGATCGCCGCGCGCGACGGCAGATCGGTCGGATCGGTCATGCGGGAGGCGATCGATGCCTTCGTCGATCGAGCGCCGGATTCGCGTCAAGTGGCCGCCCGCGCGATCAATTCGATGAACGAGCCTGTAGAGGACTGGGAGGTCATGAAGGCCCAGATCCTCCGAAGCCAACTCGGTGACTGGTGACCGTCTTCATCGACACGGCGGTGGTCATGTACGCGGCCGGCGGTGATCACCCGCTGCGCGACCCGTGCCGAAGGATCATCGATGAGATCGGCGACGGTTCGCTCGACGCTGTCACATCTGCGGAAGTGATCCAGGAGATCCTCCACCGGTACCTCTCGATCGGGCGCCCCGGATCCGGTGCCACCTTGGTCGAGAGGACGCAGGACCTGATGGCGCCCGTGCTGCCGATCACCCATGCGCTGATGCGGCGGGTCCCATTGCTCGCCGGCCGGTATCCGTCCCTCGCCGCGCGCGATGTCGTCCACATCGCGACATGCATCCATGAGGGGATCAGCGAGATCATCACGCCCGATCGCGGCTTCGACCAGGTCGTCGAGGTCCGCCGGATCGACCCGATGTCGTTCGTCGGCGCCCCCGCGTAGACTCCACCGCATGACGACGGTCCGAAGCGCGCTCGACGAGGCGCTGCGCCACACCATCGCGCTGCGCACCGAGGCGCTGTTCCGGAGCTCCGGCGCGTTGCGCGACGGCCACTTCCTGCTCAAGAGCGGCCGCCACGGCGACGCCTACGTCGAGAAGTTCCAGGTCCTCCAGGATCCGGCCGCGACGAGCGAGCTGTGTGGCTTCTTCGCGCAGCATGGCCGCGGCACCGACGGGACGTCGATGGTCGACCTTGTTGCCGGCCCGACGACTGGCGGCATCATCCTGGCGTTCGAGACCGCCCGCCAGCTCGGCGTCAGGAGCCTGTTCGCCGAGGAGGTCCGCGGCGACGACGGGACGACGCACCGCGAGTTCCGGCGCGGCTTCCGGATCGAGCCGGGCGAGAAGGTCCTGCTCGTCGACGACATCCTCACGACCGGTGGCTCGCTGCTCGCGATGCTCCCCGCGGTCGAGGCGATGGGCGGCGAGATCGTCGAATGCGTCGTGCTCGTCGACCGGAGCGGCGCGGGCACGGCGACGCTCACCTCACCGGTGAGCGGCCACGTCTACCCACTCCGATCACTGTGGCAGCTCGACCTGCCGACGTACGAAGCGGGCGTCGCCACCTGCCCGCTGTGCGCCGACGGCACGCCCGTCTACGCGCCGGGCAGCACCGGGACCGGCACGGTCGGCGCCGCGGCGCGCTGACCCCGAGCAGTGGATCGGCGGACCAGGAACCTCTTTGCGCTCGCGTTCGGACTGGTCATCGTCGTCACCGCGGCCGCGGCGCTGCTGCTCGGAGGCGGCAAGACCGACCCCGGGCCGCCGGCGGACGCGCGGACGGCCGTCGGCGTCATCGTCGGGGTGGACTCAGCCGGGCTCGACAAGGTGAACGGGTTCACCCTGCGGACGACCGACCAGGGCTCGCTCGTCTTCCGGCTCGGGGTGCTCGAGAACGGGGCACAGTTCGCGCCGGGGCACCTGGTCGAGCACCAGGCGAGCGGGCAGCCTGTTCGTGTCTGGTATCAGACCGACGGCGGCGCGAACGTCGCCATCCGGCTCGAGGACGCGCCCTGACCTCGGCGGGTCAGCCGCCGGCGCTGATGACCGGCAGGATGGCGTCGAGCTCGGCCGGTGTGATCGTCACCTCGTAGGAGCCCTGGACGACGCCATTCCGGTCGACCGCGAAGATCCACGGCTCCGAGCGGAGGCCCCACTGATCGGTGACGTCGGTCGCCTGGAGCTGGCCCTGCGAGTCGAGCTCCGGCTGGAGCACGCCATCGGTGAACGTGAGCCTGTAGGGCTCGACGTTGATGAACGTGACCGCGGGGTTCGCAGCGGCGATCGGCTTGAAGTGGTCGAGCGTCGGCCCGCATTGCGCGCTCGTGCAGAACTTGGGGGTGGCGAAGATGAGCATGAACGGCTTGTGTGCGGCGAGCGCATCGGCGACCGACGTCTGGTAGAAGGCCGGGTCCGGCTTCGGGTCGGTCGACACCTTCGCGAGATCCCCGCCGACGTCGGCCGCGGTCGGCGTCTTCGAGGCCGGTGCCTTCTGGCCGATGGCGATCGCGGTCGGCGAATCGAGGACCGTGAAGCTCAGGCGTGTCGTCTCCGCGGGCGACCCTGGTGCCGCGGTCGTGAACTCGGCGCCCCACGTTCCGGCCTCGGGCAGGTCTGCGTTGACGACATACATGCCGCGCTGGTCCTGGATCGTCCAGACGAACTCGCCGTCAACGGCGGCGACCGCCTTGTTCGGGTCGCGTGCCAGGTCGTAGAAGGCGACCTTCGCGGTCCGGTCCGGGGCGCTGGCGACGTTGTTGGCGCTATCGAGGAAGAGGAACAGGATGCGAGCCTTGCCGCACGAGATCGCATTGCTGACGAGGACCGGGACAAGCGTCGGGGTCGTCGCCGGTGTTCCCCATCCCGTAGGCGGGGTCGTGACGTCCGGAGCCGTGGCGCAGGTCGCGGTCGCGGACGACGCGCTCGGAGCCGCCGACGTCGCGGTCCCGCCGGCCGAGCTGCACGCGACCGCCAGCAGGGCAAGCGCGGACAGAAGACTCAGGAGTCGTCGGGGGACCATCGGCGACAGGGTATCGGCTTCGGTCAGAACGTGCCGTCAGGGTAGAATGGCGGCCTCGTGAACCGCTTCCAGAAGCTCGCCGCGCTGACTCTCGCGACCGCTCTCGGGCTGGTCACGATCGGGGTCATCGTGCGTGCCACCGACTCCGGGCTGGGCTGCCCCGACTGGCCGCTGTGCAACGGGCAGGTCGTCCCGGCTCTCGGCGACTCGAAGGCCTGGCTCGAGTGGATCCACCGCACCGTCGCCGTCATCATCGGGTTCGAGATCCTCGGGCTCGCGATCCTCGCCATCCGCGACTATCGCGACCGGCGCTCGATCCTGTGGCCGTCGCTCGCCGCGGTCGCGCTGGTCGGGTTCCAGGCCTGGCTCGGGCAGGAGACGGTCCGCCTCGGCAACAGCGGGCGAGTCCGTGACGGCCCACCTGGCCACGGCGCTGAGCCTCGTCGCGCTGCTGGTCTACGTGACGGTCCGGGCGGGCTACCCGGCGCGCATCGGCGGCCGCGGCGGGAGCCAGCGGTTCACGCTCCTCGCGGCCTTCACAACGGCCCTGACCTTCGCGCTGCTGCTGTTCGGGTCGAACGTCACCGCGACCTCGACCGCGCTGGTCTTCCCCGACTGGCCGCTGATGGGCGGGTCGCTCGTGCCGCCGCTGACCGACGCCGACCGCGCCGATGGTCCTCCATCGCTGGGTGGCCGGGATCGTCGGCCTCGTCGTGATCGCCCTGGCCGCCGTCGCCTGGCGGACGCAGCGCGACCATCCGACGCTCCTCCGTCTCGCGCTCGGGACGGCCGTGCTGTACGCGATCCAGGTCGTCATCGGCGGCCTGCAGGTCCTGACCCAGCTCGCCGGCTGGACGGTCACGCTCCATCTCGCGCTCGGGGCCGTCATCTGGGCGATGCTGACCGGGCTGACCGTCACGAGCTACTACACCGCCCGGGTCAAGGCCGGCTCGAATGTCGGCGAGATCGCCGGGGCCGGACCGGACGGCACGACCGGGCCGCGCACGACCGGCGACACCGTGCGCGCCTACATCGCGCTGACCAAGCCGCGGATCATCGAGCTCTTGCTGGTCACGACGGTCCCGGCGATGGTCCTCGCCACGCGCGACCTTCCGGGCGCCGCGGCCGGCGTCGACTGGGGCGACTGGGGCGTGCTGGTCTTCTGGACGATGATCGGCGGCACGCTCGCGGCGGGCGAGCGCCAACGCGATCAACTGCTATCTCGATCGCGACATCGACCTGCTGATGACGCGCACCCGCCGCCGGCCGCTGCCCGCTCACCAGGTCGAACCGGAGCGGGCGGTCGTGTTCGGGCTGGCGCTCGGCGTCCTGTCGTTCCTGGTGATGGTCTACTTCGTGAACCTGACCGCGGCGTTCCTGACGCTCCTCGCGATCGGCTTCTACGTGGTCGTCTACACGATCCTGCTCAAGCGCACGACGCCGCAGAACATCGTCATCGGTGGCGCGGCCGGGGCGCTTCCGCCGGTCATCGGCTGGGCGGCCGTCACCGGCAACATCGGCCTCCCGGCGGTCGCTGCTTTTCCTGCTCGTCTTCTACTGGACCCCGCCGCACTTCTGGGCGCTGTCGCTGCGGATCCGCCGGGACTACGCGGCGGCGGGCGTGCCGATGCTCCCGGTCGTCAAGGGGATCCCGGAGACGACCCGCCAGATCGGGCTGTACACGATCCTCATGGTCGCGATCTCGCTGGTCCTCTTCGCGGTCGGTCGGATGGGGCTGATCTACCTCGTCGCCGCGGTCGTGCTCGGCGCGATCTTCCTGTGGCAGGCGTACGGCCTGTGGCGACGCGGCTCGTCCGAGGAGGCGTCGACTGCCGGCGCGATCCGGCTCTACAAGTACTCGATCAGCTACCTGAGCCTGCTCTTCCTCGCGGTCGCCATCGACGCGTTGGTGGTCATCCCGGTCTGAGCCTGCGAGGGCGCTGCCAGGCGCCGGCGTCGCGCGGAGGCCGCGCCATCGGCCGCGCGCTGTCACGATGCGCGCATGCAGATCCACTTCCTCGGTGGCGCGACGACGGTCACCGGCTCGCAACACCTGCTGGTCACCGAGCGCGCAAAGGTCCTCATCGACTGCGGCATGTTCCAGGGCAGCCCGAACGAGTCGATCCGCAACCGGGTCCCGTTCGCGTACGACCCGAAGGAGCTCGACGCCGTCCTGCTGACCCACGCCCACCTCGACCACTGCGGTCTGCTGCCGCTGCTGGTCAAGGACGGCTACAGCGGCCGCATCCACGCGACGGCCGGCACGATCGAGCTGGCGGGGCTCGTCCTCCTCGATTCGGGCAAGCTCCACGAGGAGTTCGCCAAGCGCGAGGCCCGCTGGGAGAAGCGCCACCCCGACGAGGTCGCCGCCGACGACAAGAAGGAAGCCGACCAGTACCAGGCGGCCGTCGATCTCGCGGCTGTCGGCGACGCGGCGACCGCCGCGCCGGGCGACGACGACACAGAGCACGTCGAGACGACCGTCGCGCCTGTGCCGGGCAACCCGCCGAGCACAGCCGCCTGGCCGAGCGATCCCGAGGCCCAGCTGCGGGCCCAGCCGCCGCACCTCCAGATCGACCTCGACGCCCCGCTGTACACGGCCAAGGACGCCGAGGCGTCGCTCGCCTCGTTCAAGCCGGTCACGTACGGCGAGGAGGTCGAGGTCGCGCCGGGGATCCACGCGACGTTCGTGGACGCGGGCCACATCCTGGGCTCGGCGATCATCCGGCTGCGCGTCCAGGAGCGCGAGGGCGGCGAGGAGCGGATCATCGTCTGCTCGGGCGATCTCGGGCGCCCGGACACGCCGATCCTGCGCGACCCGACGGTCATGACCGACGCCGACTACGTCCTCGTCGAGTCGACCTACGGCGGTCGCGAGCACGAACCGGAGGCCGAGGCGATCCGCGTCCTGGCCGAGACCATCCGGATGGTCGCCGACGCCGGCGGCGTGCTGCTCGTCCCGTCGTTCGCCATCGGGCGGACGCAGGAGGTCGTCTGGGAGCTCGACCGGCTCATCGAGCGCGGCGAGATCCCGTTGCTCCCGCTCTACCTCGACTCGCCGATGGCGTCGAAGGCGTCCGACATCTACCGCCACCACCCCGACTACTACGACGAGGAGACGGCCAAGCTGCTGCGCGACGGCGCGTCACCGCTCGACTACCCGAACCAGACCATCACCAACGACGTCAAGGCGTCGCAGGCGATCGCGCAGGCTCCGCGGCCGTACATGATCGTGGCCTCGAACGGGATGCTGACCGGCGGCCGGGTGGTCGGTCACCTGCGCAACCTGATCGACGACCCGAACGCGACGATCCTGTTCGTCGGCTACCAGGGGGAGGGGACGCTCGGGGCGCACCTCCAGGCAGGGGCCACGGTCGTCAAGCTCGACGGCCAGGAACGGGAGGTCCGCTGCAAGACGCGCTCGATCAGCGGCTTCTCCGCACATGCCGACGAGCACGAGCTGCTCGACTGGCTGGGTCATTTCGCGACGGGAAAGAAGCCCGGCGATCGGGGCTATCCCCGGCGCGTCTTCCTCGTCCATGGCGACCCCGAGGCGCAGATCGCGCTCGAGCCCAAGGTGCGGGACCTCGGCTTCGCGACACACGTCCCGCATTGGCACGAGCGGGTCACCCTCGACTGAGAGGCGGTAGTCTCCGCTCGATGACGCCGCTCGACCTTGCTCTCGCCGGCGCAGGCCGGTCGTACGCCACCCTCCACCGCGGGGCTCGCTGGCTGCCCGCGGTCGTGGTGGCGGGGTTGCTCGCGCTGTCGCTGGTCCCCGTCCTGATCGTCGGGTCGACCCCGCAGCCGAACGACGTGTCGCTCAATGACCTCGAGCTCGAGAACCTCCCGGCGGGCGCCTCGTGGTTCCGGCTCCAGGGCGACCTGCGGGCGGTTCCGTCCGCCAGCCCGTACACCTATACGCTCCACGACCTCACGGACGACGCGCTCGCGGTGACGGTCGTGTCCCCGACGCCGCTGCCGACCGGCCATGTCGAGATCACCGGCCGACAGGGCGGCGTCTCCCTGGGCGGGACGTTCCTGTCGATCCAGGCCGACGTCCCGACCGAGCCCGTCCGGCATGACCCGTGGCTGCTGTTCGCCATCCCGGCCGTCATCGCCATCTTCATCGTCATCGGCCGGGTCCGCGGCTACCCGGTCACGCGCCGCGACGGGCGGTCGGGCGCGACCGTCGACCAGCTCCATCCGGGTGAGCGACTGTCGGCGACGTGGGGCGGCTGGATCTCGAACGAGGCGCACGGCCTCGATGCCATGTCGCCCTGCCAGGTCGAGGTCGCGTGCGATCCGGATGTCTGCACGATGACCATCACCGACGCCGACGGGGTCCGGACCGTTCCGCATCGGCGGGCCTCGCCAAAACGCCGCATCCGGCTGTGCTGGACGTCGGGGGTCCGCCCTGGTCTCGACCTCCATGCGCCCGCGGCGGACCTCGTCCTCGCCTTCGACAGCGAGGCCGACCGCGACCGGTTCGCGAGGTCGATCGGCTAGGGCAGGCGCCGTGTCGACCGGCGATCATCCGTGGCGATGTCGCGGCTGACGCGATTTCGGGGCGCGTCTGGTGGGACGCGAGAGGCAATAGAAATCCCATGCCGGACCATCCCGGCGATGTCCCGACCCTCCGATCCGAGCGCGCCGGACCGCCTCCGACGGGTACGCTGATGGCTTCCATCGCGGCACCGACTCGAGGAGCGTTGATGCGGCCGAGCCTGTCCATCCTCGACGACGAGCTCATCGACCGGATCGTCGACGAGGCGATGCGGGTCCTTGCCGAGGTCGGCATGGAGATCCGCGGGCCGGAGATGCGCCGGCGACTGCTCGATCATGGCCTGCCGCTCGACGAAAGCGGCGATCGCGTCCTGTTCCCGCGCGAGGTCGTCGAGGCGGCGATCGCGACCGCGCCGTCCTCGTTCCTGCTGTACGACCGCGACGGCGCCCCCCACGCCGATCTCGGCGGCGACCGCGTCCACTTCGTCCCGGGCTCATCGGGGCTCAAGGTCCTCGACCATCGGACCGGCGAGACGCGCCTGGCGAACTCGACCGATTTCGTCGAGTACGTGCGACTCGCCGACGGGCTTGCCGAACATCCCGTACCTCGCCACCGCCTTCTCGACGAACGACGACATCGAGGCCGGCGTGTCGGACGCCTGGCGGCTGTACATGACCCTGACCAACTCGCGCAAGCCGGTCGTGTCGGGCGCGTTCACCGAGCATGGCGTCCCGCGGATGGTCGAGATGATGGAGCTCTTCCGTCGCGACCGGGCGGACCTCGTCGCCCGGCCGATGTCGATCTTCACCATCACCGCGACCGGCAACTTCCGGTACAGCGAGGATTCGTGCCAGAACCTGATCGACTGCGTCGAGGCCGGTGTCGCAGTCGAGATCGTGCCGGTGACGCTCATGGGGCTGATCGCACCGGTGACGGTCGTCGGTGCGACCGTCTTCCACACGGCGGACGTGCTGGCCGGCATCACCATGGCCCAGATCGTCCGACCCGGCGCGCCGGTCCTGTTCGGCGGCGCGCCGGCGACATTCCACATGAAGATCGCCAGCTCGCCGATGTCGGCCATCGAGGCGCTCCAGCTCGATGCCGCCTACGTCGCCGTCGCCAAGTCGCTCGGCCTGCCGACGCAGTCGTATATGGCGCTGTCGGACGGTCCGATCCTCGATGCGCAGGCCGGCGCGGAGACGTTCGGCAGCGCGCTGATCGCGGCGCTGGCCGGGGTGAACTCGGTGTCGGGTCCGGGGATGCTCGACTTCCTGCTCGTGTTCAGCCTCCCGAAGCTCGTCTTCGACGACGAGATGTGTGGCCAGGCGCTCCACTTCGTCCGTGAGGTCATGCCCCACGACGACCTGCCGGTCGGCGACTTGGTCGACCAGCTGCTGGCCGACCAGCACCTGATCATGGCTGCCCACACCACCGCCCACTGGCCGACGGAGCTGTACCTGCCGAGCGTCATCGTCGACCGCGACAACCGCGAGGCGTGGCTGCGGGCCGGTGGCAAGGACACCTACCAGCGTGCCTGCGACGAGGTGGACCGGCGGCTGGCGGCGTACCAGCAGCTGGACACGGACCCGACGATCGACGCCGAACTGCGCCGCATCATCCGCTCCGGGATGACCGATCCCGACCGCGCACTGCCCGACATCCCACGCGCCCCGGAGCCGGTCAATGTGACCGGTGGGGCAGGGGAGCGCCGCCACAACCGCCGCCGCGAGCTCGCCAGCCACCGTTCCGCACAGGAGGACCACCCGTCATGACCACTCCCATGGCCGTCCCGGCGACGACCAATTCATCGACCCTCTACTTCGGGCCCTGGTATCGGCGCTCGCCGTTCTTCGAGAAGACCCTCGCAGCCGGCTGCAGCGCCTACGACATCTACAACCACATGTACCTGCCGGGCTACTACGCGGACCCGGTCGAGGAGTACTGGGCGCTGCTCAACGACGTGACCGTGTGGGACGTGTCCGTCGAGCGGATCGTCGAGATCAGCGGGCCGGACGCCTCGGCGTTCACCAACAGCCTCACCTGCCGCGACCTGACGAAGTGCGCGGTCGGGCAGGGCAAGTACATGATCGTGACGGCCGAGGATGGCGGGATCGTGAACGACCCGGTGCTCCTGCGGATCGAGGAGGACCGCTGGTGGATGGCCCTCGCCGACTCCGACGCGGGCCTGTGGGCGCGTGGCGTCGCCATCCACAGCGGGCTGGACGTCACCGTCCGCGAGCCCGAGGTCTACCCGATCCAGGTCCAGGGGCCGAAGTCCCGGGACACGATGCGGACCGTGTTCGGGCCTGCCATCGACGACATCAAGTACTACTGGACGCTGACCACGGAGGTGGACGGCATCCCGGTCGTGATCAGCCGGACCGGCTGGACCGGCGAAGTCGGCTACGAGGTCTACCTGCGCGACCCATCGCGTGGTGGTGACCTGTGGGACCGGATCATGGAGGCCGGCCGCCCGCACGGCATCCGCCCGATCGCGCCATGCGAGGCGCGCCGGATCGAGGCCGGCATCTTCAACTACGGCTCGGACATGACGATCAAGGACACGCCGTTCCACGTGATGGGCCTCGAGCGCCTGGTCGAGACGCAGGATGCCGACTACATCGGCAAGGCTGCGCTCGAGGAGATCCGGGTCGCCGGCGTCGATCGCAAGCTCGTCGGCATCGAGGTCGCCGGCGACGCCCTCCCGTTCGAGCTGTCGCGCAAGTGCGACGCCCTGTCCGATGGCAAGGCCGTCGGGACCGTCACTGACCTCATCTGGTCGCCGCGACTCGAGAAGAACATCGGGTATGTCTGGGTGCCGATCGGGCTGGCCGAGCCGGGCAACGCGCTCGAGATCGTCGCCCCGGACGGCGGCACGTGGCCGGCGACGACCGCCGCCATCCCGTTCCTCGACCCGAAGAAGGCGGTGCCGCTCGGTTGAGGCGCGCTGCCAGCCGCGGCCGCTGCGGCGCCGGCTGGCGCCCCGCACGCGGCCGATGTTCCTGTGAGGAACATTTCTCCGATATTCGAGCGTGACCGACAGTCGGATCCGACACGATCTGCACCATCCGGGTGGTGGCCACGCTCGAATGATCGGAATGTGTGCCTGGGAGGAACGCCGATGCTTGGGATGTGCCGCTTCAGCTCGCGGTAGGATCGGCGGCAGGTTCGGGAGACGACGCCGGGGTCTTCGGCAGCCCGATCCGCCGGACCGCGGTGGAGCTGACCGCGATGCTGATGGCGACCGCCGCGATGATCGCGGTGAAGAGCGTCTGATCGATGGCAGCGGCGGCCGCCGCGGCTGATGCCAGCACGAAGCTGAACTCCCCGATCTGACCGAGGCCGACCGCGAGCTGCGCCGGCCGGACGTCGAGTCGCGCGACGCGCGCGAGAGCCCACGCGACACCGACCTTCGCGACCGCCACGAGCCCGAGCAGCAGGACGATCCACGGCGCCGCGGCTCCGAGCCGGCTCGGGTCGATGAGCGTCCCGATGGCGACGAAGAAGAGCACGGCGAACACGTCGCGGAATGGCCGCAGACGGCGGCGCGCCTCGGCCGCCTCGTGACTCTCGGTCACGGCCAGCCCGCCGACGAACGCGGCCAGCGCCAGCGGCACCCCGAAGACCGCGGCACCCAGCCCGGCCAGTGCCAGGCCCGACCCGACCGATGCGATCAGGAACAGGTCGTGGTCGTCGCGCAGCTGATGCAGCGCCCGCGGGAGCAGCCACGCGACCGCGATCGACAGCAGCGCGAACCCGCCGAGCCCGAGCGCGGCCTCCGGGAGCGAGCGCCGGCCGGGGTCGATGGCAGCAAGCAGGATCGCGGCAAGCGCCACCCCGACGAGGTCCTGGACGACGCTCCAGCCGAGCAGCGCGACCTCGGTCGGACGGTCGGTGGTGCGGCGGCGGCTGACCGTGATGTTGACGATGACCACCGATGACGAGAGCGCGACGCACAGCCCGACCAGCGCGGCGGCGACCGGCTGGAGCCCGGTCACCAGGAAGGCGAGGCCGGCGATCGCGGTCGTCAGCACGACCTGGGCGGGCGCCGTCCACAGGATCGGCCCGTGGTCGCGCCTCAGACGCGCCAGGTCCACCTCGATGCCGACCTCGAACAGGAGCAGGACGACACCGACGTCGGCCAGGAGCTCGAGCTGCTCGTGGTCGGCGACATAGCCCGGCGTGAACGGCGAGAACGCCAGGCCGACGGCCAGGTAGCCGACGATGGCCGGCAGGCCGATGCGCCGCGCGACGTACCCGCCGGCCACGGCGGCCAGCAGGATGAGGCCGATCTCGAGGATGGGCGTCGTGGTGGCGTCCATCGAGGGATGGTACCCGCCACCGAAGGCCGGAAGTCGACCGGCCGCGGGCCCAGGCCGACAGACCGAAGCGACGGGCCAAGCGGATGGCCAGCAGCCGCGGTCAGGCCGCGTCCGGCTCGGCCACCACCGTGGTATCGGCACCGCGGAACGCACCCAGGCGCCAGGCGATGAACAGGATGACCGCGACGACCGCCACGATGATCGTCGAGATGGCGTTGATCTGCGGCGTCACGCCGAACTTGAGCGAGCTGTAGATGAAGATCGGCAGCGTGGTCGAGTCCACCCCGGCGTTGAACGAGGTGATGACCAGGTCGTCGAACGACAGCGCGAAGGCGAGCATCGCGCCCGCGGCAACGGCGGGCGCGATCAGGGGCAGCGTGACGTGCCAGAACGCGCCCCTCGCGGACGCGCCGAGGTCGCGGGCGGCCTCCTCCAGCCGCGGGTCGAGGTTGACCGCGCGCGCCCGGACCGTGACCGCCACGTACGAGATGCAGAAGGTGATGTGGGCGATCGAGATCTGGGCCAGCGACCCGTTCTGGGCGAACAGCTGGCTGAAGAAGATCAGCAGGCTGATGCCCATGATGATCTCGGGGGTCACCATCGGCAGCAGCAGGAGCGTCTCGGTGGCACCGGCGCCCCGGAAGTGGAGCCGCGCCAGCCCCAGGCCGAGCAGCGAGCCCAGGATCGTCGAGCCGATGACCGCGATGATCGCCACCTGCATGGTGACGCCGAGCGCATCGAGCAGATCCTGGTTGGCGAACAGCTTCGGATACCAGTCGGTGGTGAAGCCGAGCCACACGAAGTTCCGGCGCGAGACGTTGAAGCTGAAGATGATGAGGATGACGATCGGCGCGAACAGGAACGCGTAGATCAGGACCGCGAACCCGGTCAGCCAGCGGTTCCGTCCGGTCCTCATGCCGCGAACGTCTCCCGGCGCAGGCTCCGCAGCGCGAGCAGCGTGCCACCGAGCGTGATCACCATCAGCAGGAAGCCGAGCGCCGAGCCGTACGGCCAGTCGCGGCCGCTGGTGAAGATGACCTGGACGACCTTGGCGATGGTCGTCGTCTGGGCGCCGCCGAGCAGGTCCGGCGTGACGTAGTCGCCGATCGCCGGGATGAACGTCAGCAGGGTCGCGGCGATGATGCCCGGCATCGTCAGCGGCAGCGTGACGTGGAGGAAGGCGGAGCGGCCGCTGGCATACAGGTCGCGCGCGGCGTGGACCAGGTTCTCGTCGAGCCGGTCGATCGAGACGTACAGCGGCAGGATCGCGAACGGCAGGAAGCCGTACGTCATCCCGAGCACGACCGAGAAGTCGGTGTTGAGCAGAGGGATCGGCTCGCTCGTGAGGCCGACCGCCTGGAGCATCGAATTGAGCACGCCGTTGTCGCGCAGGATGATCATCCAGGCATACGTCCGGATGAGATAGCTGGTCCAGAACGGCAGCATCACGAGGATGAGCAGCAGGACCTTGCGCCGGCCGCCGTAGCGCGAGATCCAGTAAGCGATCGGGTAGCCGATCAGGATCGACAGGACCGTGGTGAGCCCCGCGTAGCGCAGCGAGTTGATGAACGCCGGCACGTACTCCGGCCGGATCGCCTGGACGTAGTTCTGCAGGTTGAGGACCGACAGGTCGATGTGGCCGGTCGCGTCGTTGGTGCCCAGGCTGACGATGAGGATCGCCACCAGGGGGACCAGGAAGAAGGCCCCGAGCCAGACGACACCGGGCAGGACGAAGAACGCCCCACCCAGGCGAACGCGGCGCGGCCGGCCCCGCGGGCGAGGCTCGGTGGCGGCGCCGGCCGCGACCGTTCGCTCGCCCAGGGGGACCTCGGCCATCGGCCTACGCTCGAAGCGCGTTCCAGCGCTGGGTGTACTTGTCGAGGTCGGCGCCTTCGAGCTGGATGAGCTCGGTCAGCTTGGCGTACATCTCGGCCGACGGGTTGAGGTTCGGGTTGCTGAGGAGCGACGGGTCGATGGTCGTCATCGCCGCGGCGTTCGGGCCGAGATAGCCGGTGTAGTTCGAGTTCGCCGCGCTGATCCGCGCGTCGAGGTTGAAGTCGATCCACAGGTTCGCCGCGATCGGATGCGGCGCCCCCGAGGTGACGACCATCGTGTCCGAGCCGCGGATCGCACCCTCGGACGGGATGACGTACTTGATGGCCGGGTTGTCGTAGGTCATCTGGACCCAGTCGCCCGACCAGGCGTGGCTGATCCACAGCTGTCCGCTGGTCATGTCGCCGATGTCGTCGTCGGTGTACTTGCGCAGGAGCGGCTTCTGCTGCTCGAGCGCCGCGAGCGCCTGGTCCAGCTCCGCGTCGTTCGTCGAGTTGATCGGCAGGCCGAGCTTGAACGAGGCGGCGGCGAAGCATTCCTGGACGTCGTCGAGCATGCCGATGTGGCCGCTGTAGGTCGGGTCCCACAGCGCGTTCCAGCTGGTGAGGTCCGCCGGGATCTTGGCCGGGTCCCAGGTGAACCCGGTCGTCCACCAGTAGTTCGGCACCGAATTCTGGTTGTTCGGGTCGTAGCTCGGGTTCTGCCAGTCCGCCCCGAGATTGACGATGTTCGGGATCCAATCGCGGTGAAGCGGCTGGATGATCCCGTCGCGGACGAGCCCGGGGATCTCGGTCGAGGCCGGATAGCTGACGTCGTAGCCACCGCCCTTGCCGTCCTTGCGCAGGCTCGCCATCTGGGTCACGGCATCGGTGAAGCGCACGTACTTCACCTTGATCGCCGTACTTGTCCTCGAACTGGGCGACCGTGTTCTCGCCGATGTACGAGTCCCAGTTGTAGACGATGAGCTCCTTCTCCGGGGTCGGTGGCGAGGCGGCCGCGACGCTTGCCGCGGCCGACGGGCTCGCGCTCGCGGCGGCCGAGGCGCTCGGGGCCGCTGGTCGGGTTGGTGGACGGGATGGCGGCGGCCGCCGACGCTGACGGCGAGGGAGAGGTCAACCCGGCCGACGAGCAGGCAGCCACGATCGGGGCCAGCGCGGCGGCGATCCCCACCGCGCCCATCCGCTCGAGCAGCTGGCGCCGCGTCATCCTGTTCTCGGCCATGACCTGGACGAGCCGGCGTTCGAGGTCGACCGGCGAGCCATCGCGTTCGTACGTCACGGCATCTCCTCCATCGCTGCCGGTCGATCGCCGAGGACGAGCGCCTCGTCGGGCGGCCAGGACAGGGCTACGGGACTTCCGATCGGAAGCCTGGCGCCGACCTTCGGTGCCAGGACCGTCATCGCGGATCCGCCATCGGTGCGGACCTGATATTGGACCGAGGCGCCAAGGTAGGCGGCCTGCTCGATCACGGCGAAGAGCGACCACGGACCGGCGGTCGGCGCGGCGCCGCCGCCATCCGCCTCCGGCTCGTGTTCGCGGAGCGAGATCGCCTCCGGTCGAAGGCTGATGTCGACCGCGTCGCCGACGGTGCGCCCGCACCGGCCGACCGGGCACGGTCTCGCCGGACTCGAGCCGGACGATGGCGCAGTCGGCCTCGGTCGACACCACCTCGCCGCGCAGCAGGTTGGTCGTGCCGATGAAGTCGGCCACGAAGCGCGTCGCCGGCCGCTCGTAGAGCGCCTCGGGCGTGCCCAGCTGCTCGACCTTGCCGCGGTTCATGACCGCGATCCGGTCGCTCATCGTGAGCGCCTCCTCCTGGTCGTGGGTCACGTACACGAACGTGATCCCGACCTCGATCTGGATCCGCTTCGAGCTCGATCTGGAGCCGCTTGCGGAGCTTGAGGTCGAGCGCGCCGAGCGGCTCGTCGAGCAGCAGCACGTTGGGCCGGTTCACCAGCGCCCGGGCGAGCGCGACGCGCTGCTGCTGGCCGCCCGACAGCTGGTTCGGCTTGCGGCGCCCGTAGCCCTCGAGGTGGACGAGCTCGAGGGCCTCGCCGACGCGCCGCTCGATCTCGGGCTTGGCGACCGCCTTTCCGCTTGAGCCCGAACGCGATGTTGTCGCCGACATCGAGGTGCGGGAACAGGGCGTAGTTCTGGAAGACCATGTTGACCGGGCGCTTGTCGGGCGGGTCGTAGGTGATGTCCCGTCCGCGCAGCAGGATCCGGCCGGCTGTCGGCAGCTCGAACCCGCCGATCATCCGCAGCGTCGTGGTCTTGCCGCAGCCCGATGGGCCGAGCAGCGAGAAGAATTCGCCGGTCCCGACCTCGAGCGTGACGCCGTCGACCGCCCGGACCTCACGGAATCGCTTTTCCAGGTCGAGCAGCTGGATCTCGGGGGAGGGCGCGACCGGCGGGGACGTCATCGCGATGCGGAGGCTAGCGGTTGTGGCGTTTCCGTGCTGGCGACCGTCCCGGGCGACGCAACTGGCCGGCTGGTCGGTCGATCGGGTCGGAGCGCTCGACCCGCACGGGTCGGACGAAAGTACTCGAGCTTTACGCCATCGGGCCGAGGGTCGTCCGGCCACGCGATGGCCTACGGTCGAAGCACCCAGTCATGGGAGACGGCTTGCCTCGGCAACGAAATCATCATCTGCGGCTCAAGGGGATCGCGTCACTGGCGATCAGCGTGGTGCTGTTCGGCCTGTTCGTCGTGCCCAGCCATGTGGTCGCGTTCTCGTGCGGGACGACGGCCTTCACCGGCAGCGTGTCACCGACGACCGGCACCACGGCGACCACGTTCCATTTCACGGTCACCGTGACCGGCGGTCCGCCTCCGACAGCAGTGCAGACGCGACTGAACGGCATCTGGCACCTGATGACGGGCGGCGGCGGCACCTATACGTGGTCGACGACCATGACCGCGGGTTCGCACACCTATCGATTCCGGGTCACGAACAGCTCGGGGACGTGCTCGGAGCCATTCGGCAGTCATCCTCCGATCGTGGTGACGGCCCCGACTCCCACGCCCCCGCCGACCCCGACTCCGAAGCCCACGCCGGTCCCCACACCGAAACCGACGCCGACGCCCACACCGAAACCGACCCCGAAGCCGACACCCAAGCCGACGCCGACTCCGACCCCGAAGCCGACGCCGAAACCCACGCCGAAACCAACTCCGACCCCGAAGCCGACGCCCACCCCGACCGCCAAGGCGGCCGCGACCAAGGCACCGAGCCGCACCGCCAAGCCGACGGCAGCGGCGAGACGCAGCACGGCCCCTGGTGCCGGACAGGTTGCGACTTCCCGAAGCATCCGCGGCCGCGTCGGAAGCAGACCCGAGTCCGACACCGACCTCGTCGGGAGCTGGCGGCGTCCTGGGTGCCGTGATCGGTCACGGCACCGACACGCCGGGCGGTTCGAGCGGAAGTCCCGCAGTCTTCCCGGGCGCGCTTCTCCTTCTCGTGATGATCGGCGTCGGTGGTCTGCTCATCGCGTTCCGCCGTCGTCGCGGCCAGGACGGCGAACCACGGCCGTTCGGTGCCGCCAGGTTGGTGCCCGCCGGTGCCTCGATCGGGGCGTCGGCATCGAGCGCAGCCGCGTTACCGTCGAGCGCGATGCCGCCTGCCCAGCCGACTGCGGCCCCCAAGGCAAAGCGGACTCCTCGTGCCAAGGCGCCCAAGGGTGCCGCAGCCGCCGGCGTCGTTGCAGCCGCGGCCGTCTCCGATGACGCTGGGGCGGACCCGGCTACGAGCGGCGTCGCCGACGCGACATCCTGGGAGGTGTCGGACGACGCGCCTCTCGCCGCGACATCGGCTGCCTACGCGGCGACGAAGGCCGCCGTCGCCGAGCCATCGGTTGCGCGCACGTTCACGAAGCCACCCGGCAAGGGCGTGGAGCGTGCCACCGTCCGATCCCGCCTGGTCCGCTTCAACGCTGAGCCGGACGACATCCGTTCAGCCGAGCTTGGCCGGCTCGATCGCGGCGACGAGGTCGAGATCGTGGGTTCGTTCGAAGGGTTCCTGAACGTGCGTGTCCCGGATGGGACGACAGGCTGGATCCACCGAGCAGCCCTCGTTTAGAGGGAGGGGCGGTCAGTTCGGCGTGGCGGGGGATGGCCGATGCCCGCGTTGGCGCCTGTGCTCCTCGCTCACGCACCTTGAGGTGCGCTCGCTCCGGTGCTCGGTCGCGCCCTTCGCCGACACCGTCCGGCGCCGCCATCCTCAATTCACGGCCTCGAACTTTTCTGCCGGGAACACTTTTCCGATATTCCGAGCGTGCCCGACCGTCAAGTCTTACAGGATCCGTCGGATTTGATGGGCGATCACGCTCAGACATAGCGAAAGCGTGCCTCACAGGAACGCGACGCCTCCCCGGTCGGTCCGCGACTTCGCTCAGCGACGCGGTGGCTTGGTCCGTGCCTTGATACGGGCCAGGGCGCCCTCCCAATCGGGGTCGATCGGGCGGCCCGGCTCGTCGAGGTCGATGAGCAATGGAGCGTGGTCGGATGGGATGGGCGGGCCCTTGCGTGCCTCGCGGTCGATCTCGGCATCGACGACCCGCGCAGCCACAGACGGCGACACCAGGAGGTGGTCGATGCGCATCCCGAAGATTCTTGTGGAACATCCCGGCGCGGTAGTCCCACCACGAGAAGCGGCCGGTCTCGTCGTGCCGGGAGCGATAGGCGTCTGACAGCCCGGCGTCGAGCAGGGCGCGGAAGGCGGCCCGCTCGCGTTCCGAGACGTGGGTCCCGCCGTGGACCGCGGCCGCGTCCCACACGTCGGCGTCGGTCGGGGCGACATTGAGGTCGCCGCCAAGGACGACCGCGTCGCCGGGCGAGGTCGTCTCGCGGACCCAGCGCGCCAGGCGCTCGAACCAGGCCAGCTTCCCGGCGTAGAACGGCGAGTCGACGACCCGGCCATTGGGTGCATACAGGCTGACCACCCGCAGCCCGGCAACGGTCGCGGCGACCATCCGTGCCTCGTCGAACGGGTCGAAGTCGTCCTCGCCGGTCACCTCGGCCCCGGACCCACCCGGCCCCGAATCGCGCACCGGCCCGTCGCCGAAGTTCGTCACGACGTCCGAGACGTCCAGCCCGGCCCGTGCCGCGATCGCCACACCGTTCCAACGCCCCTCGCCGTGATGGACGAGCTGATAGCCGGCCATCCCGAACGACATGACGGGAGCGTCTGCATCGGTCAGCTTGGTCTCCTGCATCAGCAGGATGTCCGGTGCCGCCCGGGTCAGCCAGGCCTCGACCGCGTCCTGGCGGGCCTTGAGCGAGTTGACGTTCCAGGTCGCGATGCGCATCCATCGAGGGTACCCGTTCGCCGGCCCTCGGGCGCCGCCTGACGCCCCGACGCGTACGATGCATCGCGTGGGCATCCCTTCGACGGACGACGACGATCTCGTCGAGTTGATCCGCGCGTCGGTCATCGGCGACGACGAAGCCGTCGCCGGGCCGTTCGGCGTCCGCCGCGTCACCTATGCCGACTACACGGCGTCCGGCAGGGCCCTCGACTTCATCGAGGGCTACATCCGCGAAGCCGTCCTGCCGCTGTACGCCAACACCCACACGGAATTGTCGGGGACGGGCCTGCAGACGACGCGATTCCGCGAGGAAGCCCGCCGGATCATCCGCGACGCGGTCGGCGGCTCAGACGAGCACGCCGTGATCTTCTGCGGCTCGGGCATGACCGCGGCCGTCAACAAGCTGGTCGACGTGCTGAACCTGCGGATCCCGAACGACCTCGACGATCGATATTCCCTGCGCTCGCACATCCCGGCGAATGAGCGTCCGCTCATCTTCATCGGGCCGTACGAGCACCACAGCAACGAGCTGCCCTGGCGCGAGTCGATCGGCGACGTCGTGACGATCAGCGAGGACGCCGACGGCCGGATCGACCTGGCGATGCTGGAGCGTGCGCTCGAGGCGACCGAGGACCGACCGCTTCGGATCGGCTCCTTCTCCGCCGCGTCGAACGTGACCGGGATCCTGTCCGACACCCGGGCCATCTCCATCCAGCTCCATCGCCACGGTGCGCTGTCGTTCTGGGACTTCGCGGCCGCCGGACCGTACGTCGACATCGACATGTCGCCCCACCGGCCGGGACCCGATGCCGATCTCGACTACAAGGACGCCATCGTCCTGAGCCCGCACAAGTTCATCGGCGGACCGGGAACGCCGGGCGTGCTCGTGGCGCGACGCGAGCTCTTCCGCAACCGCGTGCCGGCTGCACCCGGTGGCGGGACGGTCGTCTACGTGAATCCATCGGAGCACGTCTATCTCGCCGACCCGGAACACCGCGAGGAGGGCGGCACGCCGGCCATCATCGAGTCGATCCGTGCGGGTCTGGCGTTCCAGCTCAAGGAGCGGGTGGGCGATGAGCGGATCCGCGCGCTGGAGGAGGCGTTCATCGATCGCGCCATGGCCGCGTGGGGCGCCGAGCCGGACATCGGGCTGCTCGGGAACCCGGCATTGCCGCGCCTGTCGATCGTCTCGTTCACGATCCGGCACGCGGGTCGGTATCTCCACCACAACTACGTCGTCGCGCTGCTCAACGACCTGTTCGGGATCCAGTCGCGTGGTGGCTGCTCGTGCGCCGGGCCGTACGGTCATCGGCTGCTCGGCATCGACATCGAGACGTCGCACGCCTTCGAGCGCGAGATCTCCCGTGGCTGCGAGGGCATCAAGCCAGGCTGGGTCCGGGTGAACTTCAACTACTTCATCAGCGAGGCCGTGTTCGACTTCATCGTCCAGGCCGTGGGACTGGTCGCTCGCGACGGCTGGCGGCTGCTGCCCTGGTACCGCTTCGACGCGGCGACGGGGATGTGGCGGCACAGCGCCGGCTCGCCCGAGGCGCCGCTGTCACTCCATGACATCCACTACGACAGGGACGGCCTGCGCTACCCGGCCCATCGACATCGCGAACCCGAGTCGCGGCTCGCCGACTACCTGGCGGAGGCGACCGCGATCCTCGCCGATCCGAGCGCGGTCCTCGGGCCGCCTCCGGACCCGGAGCAGCTCGAGGTCGGCACCGACTTCGAGTCCCTCCGCTGGTTCTGGCTCCCGGACGAGATGGGCGTCGGCGCGACTCAGTAGCGCCGGCCGCGCTGGCGTTCGAGGTCGAAGGTCGCGGTGTCGGCGACGGCCATCACGGCCATCGTCCCGGCCTGCACGGGGTCGGACACGACGAGGTCCACGTGCTCGGTGATCGAGCCGACCATGTTGAGCGCGATGATCGGGATGCCGATCGCCCGCAGCTCCTCGGCCGCCACGCTGATGTCGCCGCCCATGATCGAGCCCGCCAGCACCAGCAGGCGCGCGCGCGGCAGGTCCGCGACGGCACGGACGGCCGCGGCGATCGGCTCCTCGCCGACGAGCGGGATCGTGTCCACGCTGATCCGTTCCCCTCGCAGGTTGTGCCGGTCCGCCTCGCTGACGGCGCCGAGGGCGACCTGGGCGACCTGCGCTCCTCCGCCGACGACGATGATCCGCTTGCCGAACACGCGATCGAGCGCGCGTGTCAGGTGGACCTCACGCACATCGGCCAGCCCCTCGATGGCGACGACGAGCGCCTCGTCGGTCACGCCTTCGACCTCCAGCTCGATGCGGGTCAGCGGCGTGTCGCCATCGCCACGCCTGACGGTCGCCAGCGTCCGGATCCGGCCGTCGATCGAGGCGACCGCGTCGATGACCGCCGACATCGCCGACGCGTCGTCGAGGACGTCGAACCGGATCGCCGCGGTCTCGACCGTGTGTCGCCGGGGCATCAGCCCCCCAGCACGCCACGCCCGGCAGCGCCGGGCCGGAGGTCGTTGACGGACATCGCGTCAGGCTCGACGCCGCCGGTCGGGTCGTGCTCCTCGAACGGGAGCCCGAGCCCGGCGAAGGCCTCGCGCGTCGCAGCCGCGTCGGAGGTCGTCAGCATGAGGGCGCCGTCGGTATCCTCGGCCACGCCGACGATCCCGGTGATGTTGACGCCGCGATCGCCGAGGGCGGTCGCCACCCGGGCGAGCGAGCCGGGTCGATCATCGAGCTTGACCGTGAACCAGACCGTCACGGAGCACCTCCTGCTGTGCCTTCGATGGTACCCCGCCATGCCTCCCGCGACCGGTCCGGGCGACGGGTCCCGGCGCCCGGCGACCGCCCTGGCCGACGCGGTACCCTCGCGCCCATGCCCGCTCCGCTCGGAACGACACCCACCAAAAGGATGCCCGACATCCAGGTGTTCGGCCGCGACAATTCGGCCACGACGAGGGCGGCGCTCCGCTTCTTCCGCGAACGACGGGTCGTCGTCCACTACGTCGACCTCAAGAAGCGCGCCATCGCGCCGGCCGAGCTCGACCGGTTCACCAGGCGACTGGGCGCGGCCGCGCTGCTCGATCCGACCTCACGGCCGTATCGCGACCAGGGCCTCGCCTACCTGAGCCTCGATGAGGCCGGCATCGTGAACCGGCTGCGCGCGGATCCGCGACTGCTGCGCCTGCCGCTCGCCCGCCACGGGAACGACGTGACAGCCGGCCCGGACGAGGCGACGTGGACGACCTGGATCAGGCCGCCCGGCGCATCCTGAATGCGGTCCAGGCGACGGCCACGCCAGCCACCGCGAGCACGGCGCCGATGACCGCCCAGCGCGTGTCGCCGTCCATGAAGCCGTTGCCGGGAAGGATCCCGAGCCCCTGGAGCATCCACCCCAAGCCGACCAACAGTAGTACCCCCGCGATGATCCAGCGACTCCGCATGGCGACCTCCTGGATGCCATGCTAGCCCCGTGGACGAAATGACGCCGCCGCCGCGCCGGGCGGGCCGATTGTGGGTGACGCACAAGGCCGAGGGCATGCTCGAGGGGTCGGCCGAGGGACCCGGCGCGACCGAGGACGAGAAGCTTCTCGAGCGCACGCCGAGCGTGGCCTGGCTGGAGACCGATCCGTGGCGGACGCTGCGGATCCAGGCCGAGTTCGTCGAGGGCTTCGACGCGATGGCGAAGGTCGGGGCGGCGGTCACCGTCTTCGGCTCCGCGCGGACGACGGAGTCGGATCCGATGTACGCCCTGGCACGGGCGATCGGGCGGCGGCTGGCCGAGACCGGCTACGCGGTCATCACCGGCGGCGGGCCGGGCGCGATGGAGGCGGCCAACCGCGGCTGCCGCGAGGGTGGCGGGCTGTCGGTCGGCTGCAACATCGAGCTGCCGCACGAGCAGGGGATGAACCCGTACGTCGACCTCGGGGTCGAGTTCCGCTACTTCTTCGTGCGCAAGGTCATGTTCGTGAAGTACGCGGACGGTTTCGTCATCCTGCCGGGCGGCCTCGGCACGCTCGACGAGCTGTTCGAGTCGCTGACGCTCATCCAGACCGGCAAGGTCCGCCATTTCCCGGTCGTGCTGGTCGGGCGCGACTACTGGACCGGGCTGCTCGACTGGATGCGCGACACGATGCTCGAGCGCGGCACCATCGCCGCCACCGACCTCGATCTCTTCCACGTGACCGACGATCCAGACGAGGTCGTCGAGCTCATCCGCACCCACCGCGCCGAGGGCGACGTCGCCTGACGGCACGTGCCCTGCGGCTCGGCCGCGGCGGCCGTCAGTCGCGCGGCAGCGCGACCTCGATCCGCCCGTCCACGATCCGGACCGGGTAGTAGCGCAGCCGCCGGACTCGGGTCAGTCGCCGCGCCTCGGCCTTCTTGCCGGGCGGATCGACCTTCGGATCGCGGCCTGCCGGCGACCAGGTCGGGTGATACGTGCCGTCGGCATCGAGGCCGCCGGTCGTCGGCATCTGGACCGTCTCGCCGGTGCGCAGGTCGAAGCGGCCCTCGTGGAGCGGGCAGGCGACCACGCAGCCGTCGAGGTCGCCGATCGACAGGGGAGCGCTCATGTGCGGGCAGCGATCGTCGGTGGCGACGATGCCGTCGGGTGTGTGGGCCAGCAGGATGTCGAGCTCGCCGCTGCTGACCCGGCGAAGCGTGCCCGGCGGCAGGTCGGCGACGTCGGCGACGGCCTGGAAGGGCGCATCGGTCGTGCCGATCGCGCGGAGGTGCGTCGGGTATGCGGCGGGTCGGGGATCCATGGCCAGCATCCTACCCGCGCCGAACGAACCTGGCCGTCGTGGACAAGCAACGACCCCGGCGGGGACCGCCGGGGTCGTCGTGCGAGAGGAGGAGCGAAGGGTCAGTCGCGGATGGCCGTGCTGGCCGTCACCGGCTCCGGCTTGGCCGCTGGTGCGCCACCGCCGGCGACCGGCGGCCGGGCCGGGACGGGCGCCTCGTTGGTCGTCCGGAGCGGGATCTCCTTGATGGCCACCGCAGCGACCAGGGCCAGGACCGAGCCGACCACGCCGAGCCAGAAGGCCTGGGCGGTCGCGAGGCTGAACGCCCCGTAGACGCCCTGGACCATCGCCCCGATGAACGGCTGGACCGCCGCCTGGAACTGTGGCGGGATGGCCGCGAGGATCGCGGCGCCCATGTCACCGACGCCGGTCAGCGAGTTGAAGTCGAACGACCCACTGCTGCTCGCCTGCTGGAACCCGGCGATGACCTGTTGCGGCACGCCCGCCGCGGACATCTGCGGGATGAGGTTGTCCTGGAACGACGTCGCGAAGATCGTGCCGACGAAGGCGAGCGCGATCGTGCCGCCGATCTGGCGGAAGAACGTCAGGTTCGACGTGGCCACGCCGAGCTCCCGGAAGGGGACCGCGTTCTGGATGACGATCGTCGGCACGGAGAACGTCGTCCCGACGCCGAGACCGGCGATGAACATCCACAGCCACACGACCGGCACCGGCGTGTCCTTGGTCAGCTGGGTCATCAGCAGCACGCCGAAGCCCATGAGCGCGACCGAGCCGACGATCAGCCACTTGTAGTGGCCGGTCCGCGACACGATCAGGCCGGAGATGACCGAGCTGCCGATGAGCCCGACCATGAGCGGCAGGAGCGCCAGGCCGGAGTTGGTCGGCGAGAAGCCCTCGACGACCTGGAACCAGCGCGGCAGGAAGACGATGGCGCCGAAGAACGCGAAGGCGGCGAAGAAGACCGAGACCATGGTGGCCGAGTAGGTCCGGCTCCTCCACAGGCCCAGCGGCACGATCGGCTCCGCCGCGCGCGACTCGGCGAAGATGAACAGCAGCGTCCCGATGATGCCGACGAGGATGAACCCACCGACGGTCGCCTCGGTCCAATCGCCGAACTGCTTGTTGGTCAGGCCGACCAGCAGGAACACCATCGACACGGTGAAGATCGCACCGCCGATGAGGTCGAAGTTGCGCGATGCGGAGGCCGTCTTGACCGTCGGCAGCAGCCGCTGGATGACGACCAGTGCGACGATCCCGATCGGGATGTTGACGTAGAAGATCCAGTGCCAGCTGAGGTTCTCGGTGAGCCAGCCGCCGATGAGCGGGCCGGCGACGAACGCGATGCCAAAGACGGCACCGAACAGGCCCTGGTACTTGCCGCGCTCCTTCGGGGTGAACAGGTCGCCGATGATCGCGAGCGCCACCGGGAACAGCGCACCCGCGCCGATACCCTGGATGCCCCGGAACAGGATCAGCATCCCCATGTTCTGGCTGAGGCCGGACAGCGCCGAGCCGATCAGGAAGATCACGATGCCGATCATGTAGATCGGCTTGCGGCCGTAGAGGTCAGACAGCTTGCCCCAGAACGGCACGCTGATCGTGCTGGTCAGCAGGTAGATCGTGATGGCCCAGACGTAGTAGTCGTTGCCGCTGAGCTGGGTGACGATGGTCGGCAGGGCCGGCCCGACGATCGTCTGGTCCAGCGCACCGAGGAACAAACCGAGCATGACCGCGAAGAGGATCTCCATCTTCGCGCGGTGGCTCAGGCCAAGGGCCGGATCCTCCTCGAGCGATGGGACGTACTCCTCGCCCTGCGCGGCAGGGAACGCTTCCATGAGTCTCTACTCCCTCCTTTGGGGCATATGTGTGTGATAACCCCCCGACGCGTGGTCAGTGACGATCGCGTCGACGGCGGTCCGAAGATCCACCATCGCCGCGGCTAGTCGGGTCAACTGTGTCTCGTCGAGTCCGTCGAGGATCCGATCGAGGATCTCGGTCTGCACCGAGTCGATGTCGTCGAGCAACTGCCGTCCGTCGTCGGTGATGCGTGCCAGCACGATGCGTCGGTCGCTCGGGACACGGATCCGTTCGACGTAACCGTGTTCCTCGATCCGGTCGACGAGCCCCGTGGCCGCGGACATCGAGACGTCGAGCATGTCGGCCAGTCGGCTCATCGCCATCTCCCCGTGGCGATCGAGCAGGTTCAGGACGTGCAATTGGGTCATGCTGATGCCCAGCCGGACGAGACGCTCGCTGCCGATGCACTTGACCTCGCCGAACGACGCACGCAGATCCGCGACGACGCGGGCCTTCGTGGGTTGCAGGTCGGTGACCATGCTTCGTACCATGTGAATTATCATACTCCCGTTAACAAATCGGTTCAACCCCCAATGTCGCCGAACGTGATGGAGGGCCCGGATGCGATTCGCCCTGATGCTCGAGGCACAGCAGGGACTGAGCTACGGCGACCATGTCGCCATCGCCAAGCGCGCCGAGGCCAACGGTCTCGAGGCGCTGTTCCGCTCGGACCACTACCGGAGCTTCCCCGGTCCGGCCGGCCAGCCGACGACCGATGCCTGGACGGTCGTCGCGGGGCTGGCGCGGGAGACCGACCGGATCGGGCTCGGGGTCCTCGTCTCGCCGGTCACGTTCCGCCATCCGGGCAGCTTCGCGAAGGTCGTCACGACCGTGGACGAGATGAGCGGCGGACGCATCGAGGTCGGCGTCGGCGCGGGCTGGAACGAGTTCGACCATAGCCAGCTCGGGCTGCCCTTCCCGCCGATCGGCGAACGCGCCGACCTGATGGAGGACCAGCTGGCGATCCTGCACGGGTTGTGGGGAGAGCCGGACGGCTGGTCGTACGACGGCCACCAGGTCGCCGTGCGCGACGCGCAGTTCCACCCCAAGCCGGTCGACGTGCCCGGCCGACCGCGGACGCCGATCGGCGGGGCTCGGCCGCGTCTGCTCGTCGGCGGACAGGGCTCGCCTCGCTCGTTCCGGCTCGCGGCTCGCTATGCGGACGAGTTCAACCTGAGCTCATCCTCACCCGACGGGGCCGTGAAGGCGTTCGCCGCGCTCGATGCGGCGTGCGTCGCGATCGATCGGGACCCCGCGACGATGTCGCGCTCGACGATGTGCGGCGTGCTGATCGGGCGGGACGACGCCGAGGTGAAGACCCGCCTCGAAGCCGTCACTCGCGCTGTCGTCGCCGACGATGCCGATGCGTGGCTCGCCGAGCGCTTGGAACGCTGGGTCGCCGGCACGCCGGATGACGCACGCGCCCAGGTTCGCAAGTTCGCCGCGGCCGGCGTCGAGCGGATCATGCTCCAGGACTTCGTGCCATGGGACCTCGACATGATCGACGTCATGGGCGAGGTCCTCGTCGGTCAGGTCTAGTCGCCCATCGCGGCGGCGACCCGACGGGCCGCGGCCGCCATCTCCTCGTCGGGGATCGACGGCAGGACGTCCTCCCAGATGGGGAGCATCGCACCTCTTGCCTCGAGCATGCCGATCGGCCTCGGGATGAACCAGACGTGGAAGTGGGCTCCGCCGTCGCCCCATCGGTAGAGGTGAACGCGGCCGACATCGCCACGGCTCAAGATCGCTCGCTCCACGCGAGCGGCGACCCTGCCGAAGTCGGCGGCCGCGGCCTCAGACAGGTCGGAGAAGGAGTCGACGTGGTCGCGGCTGGCCAGCCAGACCGTTCCAGGGAGGCTGCCATGGACGGCCGGGTGAAGGGTCCACAGGTCGCTCGACCAGACGGCCGCTGACGCCTCGCCGGTGCAGATCCCGCAGGACTCACCACCAGGCTCGCCTCGCCGTGGAGGTTCGGGGATGACTCGTTCGCCTGGTGCGCGCGGGAGCAACGGCTCTTCGTAGGGAAACGTCATGTCACGTCCTCCTCTGTCCTCTCGGTCGGGGTGTGATCGACGGGGCGGCGCGCCGCGAAGCGGACGGCCTCTTCGCCGACTTCGACGTCGACGTCCACGAACCCTGCTTTGACGAGACGGCGACCCAGCGTCGCGGGATCGACCGGGACGCAGACATCGTCGCGATGGAAGTCCCGGAAGCCGGGGCTGTCGAGCGAGTCGACACCGAGCATCCAGGCGCCGGGCCGCAGCACGCGGCAGGTTTCGGCGAGGAGCGCGTCCTGTGCCTCGGCAGTCGGGACGTGGTGGAGCATCGTCATCGCGATCGCCGCGCTGAATCGGCCGCCGCGGAACGGCATGGCCGTGGCGTCCGCTTCGATGACCGTCACGTTGGTGCCTGCCAGCCGACGCTCGAGCCGCCTGGCGGCGGTGCTGTCCGCCTCGACGGCGGTCACCTTCCGCGTCCGCAAGCGGATGACGTCGGTCGTCAGGCCGGGTCCGGGGCCGATCTCGAGCACGCTGCCACCGAGCGACCGGTCGCCCAGGACCCACGGCACGAGCGTCTCGCGGATGTGCGTGCCCCATCGCTCGCTGGCACACAGTTCGCGGTGTCCGCTGTTCATGTGGCCTCCTTCGCGTTACGGAGCAAGTGAAACATATATGTTGCATATGCGCAACTGGTATGCTGCACGAATGGACCCGACGCGACCGGACGACGCGCTCCTCGACGCGACCGAGGCGCTGCTGATCGAGCGTGGCATCGACGGCATCTCGCTCGAGCGCGTGGCAACGCGTGTGGCTCGCTCGCGCGTGACCCTCTGGCGGCAGGGTGTGACCAAGGAGATCCTCGTCACGGGCCTCCTCCAACGCCTGTCCGATGACTTTCGCGACGCGTACCTGCCGGTCGTCAACGCCCCCGGCTCAGGCCGGCAGCGCCTGGCAGCCTCACTGGACGTCCTGTTCGACATCGCGGACCGTCATCTCGACCTGCTTGCCGTCTCGGATGAGGTCTTCCACTGGGCGACCGAGCGCTGCGTCTTCCCGAGCGGCTCGAAGGGGTTCCTGTGGCCGTTCATCGGTGCCTTGGAGCTCGGGGCCGCTGATGGATCACTGACGCACGCCGGCCGGACCGAGGAGGCGGCCGACGTCATCTTCAACACGGCTTGCTGGGGCTACGTGCACCTTCGCAAGCGCCACCTCTGGCCGCGCAAGCGGGCGCGAAGCCAGATCAGCGCGCTCCTGCTCGATGGTCTGACGCCGACCGCCCGCTGACGGTCAGTCCTCGGCCACCTTCGCGGCGGCGCGATAGGCAGGGTCGTCCCGGCGGATCAGGTCCGGATTCGTCCCGCGGGCGCGGGCCAGGCGCTCGGTCAGAAGCTGGAGCGGGGTCGCGGTCGCGACGAGGGCCGCCACGGGTGCCGGTAGGTCTGCGCCGTCGGGTGCGACGAGTCGGCCGGCGGGCGTCAGATCCGCGGGCAGTGCCGCGTCGGCCTCGGCCGACAGGATCGCAGCCGTTCGGATCCCGATGGCACGCGCGGCTGCCAGCGCCTGGCTCGCGCGCTCGCGTCGCTCCCGGCCACGATCGCGGTCGGCCAGGACCAGGACGAGGCCGGTCGATCGGTCGGTCGCGGGGAGGTGGCCGTGCAGGAAGGTCTCGAGGTCGCGGTATGCCGACGGCAGCCAGGACGCCTCCTCGACCTTGAGCGTCAGCTCCCGCCCGGCGGGCCGGTCCGCGCCCGAGGCGATCACGATGAGGTGCGCGGCGTCGGCGAGGGCCGCCGCGATCCGTTCCGCCCCTGTCTCGTCGCGTGAGCCGGCGGCGAGGAGCGTCGACACTGTGTCGGGATCGAGCGGGCGGCCCGACAGGTGGGCGCCGATCGCCGCGCCGGTCAGGATCGGGCTCAGGTAGCCGACCGTGTGGCACCAGCCCTGGTCGAGCTCACCGGTCTCGACCACGATGTCGGCGAGTGCCGCAGCCGGGGAGCGGCCGCTGACCGTGATGACCGCGGTCGTGCGACCGGCATCGCGGGCGGAGCCCAGTGCGGCGTTGGTCGCGGCGGTCCCGCCGTCGTGCGTCACGGCGATGACGAGGCCGCGTGACGGCGGGTCCAGAGACAGCTCGAAGGCCTGCGCGGCGGTCACGTCCGCGCCGGCCAACCCGGCAGCTCGCGCCGCCTCGCGGACGATCTCGGCGACGGCGAGCGCACCGTGCTCCGAGGTCCCACAGCCGGTGACGACGACCGGCTCGCCCACCTCGATCGTGGCGCGGATCGCGGCCGCAAGGTCCGCGGCGCCTGTCCCGCTGCCCGCCAGGCGACGCAGGATGCGCCCGGCCAGCGCCGGCTCGGCCGCGATCATGTCGGTCATGTGGAATGGAGGTCCGGGTCGGAGGCTCGGGGTCGGTGCTGCCTCCCAGGGATCCGGCGAGCCGGGGAGCGGAACGGTCGGGTCGAAGCTGGATGCGGCGGTCATGGGCTGCTCCTGCGGGCGTCGCTCGAGGATAGGCATCCCGGGTGGCCGCCGGGCGGACGACCCATGCCGCGCGACGCCGTCAGCCGGGCCCATGGTGACCGTGGGTCACCGATTTCGGCTCCAGGCCGCAGCCGCGACCACCCAGCCACGCCGATGGTGACCGTGGGTCACCGATTTCGGCTTGAGGCCGCCGCTACGACCGGTCAGGAGCGTCCATGGTGACCGTGGGTCACCGAAACGACCGCATCGGGAGCGATGGCCGGCGTTCGGCTCAGAAACGGTGACCACGGGTCACCGAAGCGGTCCGTTCGGCCGACAACGACAGGTTTGATCCCAAGATCGGTGACCGCGGGTCACCACCAAGCAGCCGCCACGATGGCCTGGTGCGTCACCCGCGTGTCGGTTTCCCGATCCGCCCCAACCGGCGCAACGGGGCGTAGCGGAACCACGCACGCCCGAGGAGCAGCTCGACCGGGACCGGCCCGTACACGCGCGAGTCGATCGGGTCGCCGAATCCGCGCGCTGCCGCCTCGTCCCGGGACGCGTCGCTGAGCAGCCACGCCTCGTCGTCGGCCAGCTCGAGGTACCCCTGCGCGAAGGCGACCCGGTCGCCCGGCCCGGCCGCGATCGCGCTTGATCCCGATCGAGCCGCTGTCTGGTTCGCGGAAGACGACGACGGAGCCGCGCCGCGGCCAGCGCGCGGTCGTCGGGTCGATGAGCAGCCAGTCGCCCGGCTCGATCGCAGGCGCCATGCTGGCCTCGACGACTGCGACCCGCCACGGTCCCCGGACACGTCGAAGCCCCGTCGTGCGACGGGGCTTCTCGGTCATCGGTCGGGTCACTCGACCCGGTGCGCCGGTCTCAGCCCGGTCGGCCGGAGACTCGGGTCTTCTCCTCGCCGCCGGTCGCCTTCCAGGCGGCATCGATCTCGTCGATGGCGTCGAGCAGCTTCTGGCCGTCCGCGGGGTCGGTCGAGGCCTTCACCTTCGACGCGGCCTTGGCGGCCTGCCAGAAGAGGTCGTGGAGGTTCGGGACCTTCTCGACGTGCTCGGGCTTGAAGTAGTCGTGCCACAGGACATCGAGGTGGTGCTTGACCAGCTCGGCGCGCTCCTCCTTGATCCCGATCGCCCGGGACCGGAAGGTCTCATCGGTGTTGGCCTGGTACTTCTCCATGATGCGGAAGCACGACTCGGCCTCGATCCGGGCCTGCTCGGGGTCATAGACGCCACACGGCAGGTCGCAATGCGCGTGCGCGATCGTGGTCGGGGCAAGCCATCGGGACAATCGATCCATGGGGACTCCTTCGCACTCTGGGCACCTGAGCGAGAGCCTACGGTCTCGGGAAGTGCATTGAAGTGTCGGAGCCGCGTTGACAGGTGTCAAACGTGCGGCGGGTTAGGACATCCGTCGGGTCCAAACGCGCTGGTGTCAGGGCATCGCCAAAGCACCGTTCGAAGCGAGCAGGCTCGGCGCCAGTGAATGGCAAACTGGACAAGGGCCGCCAGGCTAGGAGATGGAAGCGAACCCGCCGGGACTACGCTCGGTGCGGAGACCACTGAAGCAAGGCCGGCGATCGTCAGCCGGACGATGGTCAAAAATGCCTTCTGAGCCTCCACGAGGCACCCCGACGGACACCCGGAGACGAGTCCTCGTTCTGCAACAGCGTCACGTCACCGAGGACTAGTGTGGCCAGCCGCAACCAAAGACCCGTCGGAACGGTTACTGACAGATATCCGTCTTAGGCGCCTCGGGGACGCCCAGCTTCCACTTCAGCGGTGTGGTGCCCGGGTCGATCGTGTCGGCTTCCCAGATGAGATCGGCGATGCACTTATGCCCATCGGCGTTCGGGTAGACACCCATGCCGGTCGTCGTCTGGCTCTTCTGGATCAGGACACCGATGGCCGCCGGGTCGAGATAGTCGGGTGACTTCGTCCCGTCGTCACCGGCGACGTACCAAGGGCTGGAACAGCCGAAGTTGACGGCGGGTGAATCGTGCTCATGCACGACTCCGTCCTCCTCCGGGTGCTCGACCTGGGTCTTGATCGTGACCTCCATCTTCATGCAGTGGTCACGGGTCTTGGTGTACGTGTCAACGAACACGAACCGGTTCGCGCTCGGCCCGGTCTGGAACGGCTTCACCGCCGCCTGGATGTTTGCGTTGAGGGCCTTGATCGCGATGTCGAGCAGGAGGAGCGCCGGCGGAAGCTGCGCCCAGCGGGCGATGCAGGTCGGGATGGTGTCGATGAGCGGCACGCACAGCTCGACCATCTTTTCCGTCGCCGAGAGAGCGTCGGGATATGGGTTTCCGTAACCGAGGACGGCGACCACGAGTTGCGGCCGGCCGGCCATGATCTGACGGTATTGCTGGAGCGTGAACGTCAGGTCGCTCTTCAGGCTGTTGAAGGCGCTCTGGTTCCCGAGCACCGAGGCGGCGCAGGTCGAGGCACCGATGAAGTCGTGGTCCTTGACCTTATCGAAACAGGACGTGATCAAGTCGACGATCGAGCTGTTCTGCTCGCCGACTTGGAGCGTGATGAGGTCGGCCTGCCGGTTCCAGGTGGTCGCGAGCTGCCCGCCGGAGTTCTCCGTGGACGACGTGGTGCCGTTCGCCGCGAGATCGAAGTTACAGAAACCGTAGGTTGCGCCATGGGTCGAGATGAGCTGCGCCGGGTAACGCTCGGTATCTGAGACCTTGTTGCCCGCCGGCACGTCGTCTCCGGCCGAAACGTAGTTGCGGCCGCAGGTCCCAAGGGAGGCCCCGGATGCGAGGGTGGACGAGCCGACGAGCAGGAGCCCGCTGGCCACCATGAGCCCGGCGAGGAGTCGGGTGAGCGCGGCACGGCCGGTCGCCCGGCCGTGCCTGTTGAACCGCTCGTTGGTCATCGGTCGGTCCTCCGCGTCGTCGCGCGTCAATTCACGTGCGTCGTCACGGAAAGCGGCCCGTTGTTCGCGAGGTTCGCGTCGGTCTTCGTCCCGAACAGGTAGGCCGTGGCCCCGGCCGTGATGTCCTGGGACCCCGACGCCGCGGTGACCTGCGCCGTGAGGACCGTGCCCTGGCCGGGCCCGAGCTCGCCAGTGCACTCGACGATGTCTTCGACGCCGGCGGTGTGGAGGGTGACTGAACAGGTGAGCCCGTTCGTCGCCGTGTACTGGGCCCCCGAGAAGTCGCCGGTGACAGTCCACACGATATCGACGTCAGGATTCGGGGTGGAGTCGGTCGACGTGTCGCCGATGTTGCCCACTGCCGAGACGAACTTGACGGTGTCGCCGTTGTTGATGTTGCCGGCCGGCGCCGCGGACGGTTGGGTCAGCTTCAGGTCGACGCAGCTGCTGCACAGGGCAGGGCTGACCGTCGTGACCTCGGTCGCGCTGTTGTTGCCCTCGTTCGTCTCGGTCACGGTGTTGCCCGCATCGGCGACGATCGTGCTCGAGAGCGACGACGGCGACAGACCGGTCGTCTGGATGACGACCTTGACCGTCGTCGAGGCACCACCGGCGAGCGAGCCCGTGCAGGTGTAGACGTTGCTGGTCGGCCCGGTGCACGAGAAGCCCTGCGAGGCCGTGACCGACACTGGGGTGACGTTCGATAGGCTCGCGAAGGTCTGGGTGATGTCGAACGTCGGGGTCGTCGTGGCCCCGTTGTTGGTCACGAGATACGTGTAGGTGGTCGTGTCGCCCTGCGGGACCGGGTCCGGCTGCTCGTGCTGGTTGATGAGCACGAGATCCGTCCCAACGGTGCCGACGGAGACGTTGACGGTCGAGTCGTTGTTCGCGAGGTTCGTCTCGCCCGACACCTGGTCAACGTGCCCCTTGTTGGGGATCGGGCCGTTTGAGGTGTTGACGGTCGTGACAAGGGTGATGACCGAGCTCGCGCCTGGCTGGAGGTCCGGACCCGAACAGGTCAGGTTCGGCGCCGAGAATGCGCAGGTGAACTGGTTTGTGCCGCTCGCGTTGACGAACGTGAGGCCGGCGTCGAGTGTGTCCGTGACCTTGACCCCGCCCGTGGTGACGGCGTCGCCCTGGTTGCTCACAGTGAGCGTGTAGGTGACCTGATCGCCTTGGTTCACCGAGGTCGACGAAGCTGACTTCGAGATCGCGAGGTCGGGGATGCCGACCACGGTCGAGGCGGTCGAGCAATTGTCGAGCTCGTTCGACTCAAGGATCTTGTTCGACGGGTCGACGCACGCCTCGTTGTCGAGCTTCGTGCCGTCGGTCGCAGTGATGAACACCTGGACGTGGATCACGACCGTGTTGGTGAGGGTCGCCAGGTGGTCGACCGTCCCGTCGAGGTCGCCGAGGCAGTCGACGACGTTGACCGGGTTCTGCTGGACTTGGCAGGCGAAGTTGTTCTGGTCGGGGCTGTCCGTGTACGCCGCGAGCGGGATCATCCCGACCGGCAGCGGATCGTGCACCTGGACGCCGAGTGCCGGGTCGGTGCCGTCGTTCGTGACGGTGATGTCGTACGTCGCAGTTTGGCTCTGTGTCGCAGTCGTCGGGCCGGTCTTGGTGACCTTCAGGTTGATCTGCGACTGGACGAGCGTCCCCTGCGTGGCCGTGTTGTTGAGCTCGTTGGACTCGGGGATGGTGTTCGCCGGATCGATGCTGGCCTGATTCTGGATGGTGACGCCGGTCACGACCGGCGCCTTGAGGACGACCTGGATGTCGCGCGAGGTCGGCACCGTCGACAGCAGGTCGGCGGAGCCATCGAGCACGCCACCGGTGCAATCGATGTTGCCACCCGACGGAGAACAGGTGAACGCTCCGTCACCGCCTGTGACGTCGCCAGCGGACACGAAGGTCGTGCCGGCAGGCATCACGTCGCGGACGACGACATTGAAAGCGGGGTTCGTGCCGGCGTTCGAGGCCCGGATGACGTAGATGATGTTTGCGCCCGGGGTGACCGGGTCGGACGGGACGGTGCAGCCCTGCGGATCCGACGGCGCGACCGGCGGCTGATCGCACTTGGTGACTTGGAGGTCGATATAGCCGGCGCCCACGGTCACGTGAGTGGTCCATTGGGCGGAATCGTTGGTCTCATCGCCCTCCGGGATCGTGTTGTCGGGATCGACCTGGGCGAGGTTCGTGTACGACCCTGGCACGGCGGACGCGAACGTCGAGACCGTGATCGTCCGAGTTGCCCCCGCATTGACAGTGGCGCCGAAGCAGTCGAGGACGTTCGCTGCTCCGATGCTGCAGAAGAACGCGTCCGGGCCCGGGGCCGCGTCGGCCGCCTGGATATACGTGAATCCAGTCGGCAGGAAGTCACGGACACGGACCTGGAAGGCCGGATCCGTCCCGGTGTTGGTCACCTTGATCGTGTAGGTCTCGAGCGAGCTCGTCGAGACGGGCTCGGGCGCACCGGACTTGGTGATGCTCAACTCGTTGAAGGCGTTCTGGCCGCCGTTGCCGACCGTTGCGACCTGGACGGTCGCCGACGCCGTATTGTCAGTCTCGTTGCCCTCAGGGATGAGGTTGCCCGGATCGACGATCGCCTGGTTCGTGAACGTGCCGGGCGTATTCGGGGCGAACACGACGACAGTGATCGTCGCGCCGCCACCAGTTCCGAGCGGCGTGTTCTTGGCGATGACGCCGCCGGTGCAGTCCACTATCCCGTTCGACTGGACACAGTTGAATTGGGCGTCGCCGGTCGCGGAAATGAACCGCGAGCCCGCCGGCAGGAAGTCACGAACGCCGACGTTGATCGCGTCGTCCGTCCCATCATTCCCGACGACGATCTTGTAGGTCAGCGTCCCATTGGTCGCGACGGGGCCGGAGGCGGGGCTGAAGACCTTCTTGCTGATCTCGAGCTGGTTGAACGCGCTCTTATCGGCGTTGCCGTACACCGTGTCCGTATTGAGCGTGTAGAGGTTGTTCGACTCGTCCGCCTCGGCGATCTCGTTGAGCGGGTCGACACGCACCTCGTTGTGCATCGTTCCGACGATCGGCTGTGCGAACGCAACGATGGTGATGGTCGCCTTGTCATCGCCTTGCGGGCTGAACGACGGTGGGTTCGAGTACGACTCGGACTTCGTCCCGAGGAGGCTGCCACCCACGCATTCGATGACGCCACCGCCGAGATTCGAGCACGTAAAGCCGTGGTCTGCGGAGGCAGTTCGGAAGGTCGTGCCGGCGGGCAGTGTGTCGCGAACGCGGATGCCTGTGACGTCCTGCGTCCCGATGTTGTCGACGGTGACGGTCCACGTCTCAGTGCCGCTCGTCGCCACCGGTGAGAACTTGGCGACCTTGCTGACGATGAGATCGACACCGGTCACGACGGTCGTCGTTTGGGTCGCGGAGTTGTTCGTCTCGTCGGCCTCGAAGATCGCGTTGTTCGGGTCGACCGTCACGGTGTTGGTGATCTTTCCGGTCGCCGAAGGTGCAGCGGCAAGGATCGAGAACGTCACGTTGGCCGACGGGCCATGTCCAATCGGGCCGTGGCACGTCACGACATTGCTCGCGTCACTGGCACAAGACCATCCGGAGGGTGTCACAGCGCTGTCATAGGTAACGCCAGCCGGAAGTGGGTCGCGGACCACCACGTCATTCGCATCGAGCACGCCGCTGTTGCTAACGACGAATGTGTACGTGAGACCGCCAAACGGCTTCGTGGTGGATGGCGTCGGCGTCGACCGGCAGACACCGGTCGTGGCCCCTGGCCAGGACGACGCACAGACAGGATCCGGCGAGTCAGCCTTGGTGATGGTGAAGTCATAGCCCGGTCGGATCGTCGTCTGGACCTGGTCCGTCGCCGTGTAGCCCGTGTTCACGATGTTGGCGTTGACCGACGCCGTGTTGAGGATCGTCGATCCGGCCGAGGCAACGACGAGGCCCTTGAGTTCGACCGTCATCGTCCCGCTCACCGCCAGCCGGGTCATGGTGCAGGTGACGGTCGGTGCGCTGACCGCGCAGCTGGGCGTGGTGCCACTCGTCGAGGTTGCCTTCGTCACCGTGATGCTGGCTGCCTGAAGACCCTGCGTCGCATCGGTGACAGTGATGTAGTCGGCGCGACCTTTGGTCCCGTTGGTGACAGTCAGCCGGTAGTAGATCGTGTCACCGGGCACGGCGATCGGGTTGTTGAACTTTGTCGTATCTGTCGGAGCGGACGGATCGAAGCGAACCTTCGTCATCGTGATCGGACCGGGGGGCGGGGGCGGGATCGGACTCACCGTCGTCGTGACGGTATTCGAGGTGTTGTTCAGCTCGGCGGGATCGGTGGTGCTTCCGAGGATCCCCTCGTCGATCGTGTTGTCGGGATCGACCACCGACGTATTCGTCAGGACCGTATTCGACGTCACGGTCGGGGCAGTCCCGGTGATAGTGATCGTGGCATTCGCGCCGGCATTGACCTGGCCGCCCGTGCAGGTGACCGTGGGGCTCGAGACGGAGCAGGCGAAGAGGCTAGTCCCCGCCGCGGCGATGCTGGTGATGCCGGTCGGCATCGTGTCGACGACCTTCACTCCGGTCGCGTTCGAGGTCCCGATGTTGTTGACCGTCAAGGTATAGGTGAGTGGACCGCCGGAAGCCGCGCTCAGCGGGCCATTCTTGCCGATCGTCAGGTCCGGCGACAGTCCGCCATTGGATGTGCCGTTGACCTGGGTCGTCGCTGACGCGCTGTTGCTGAACGTCTGGGCGGACTTCGTACCGGTGACGGTCGCCGTGTTGTTGATGACCGTGCCGGCCGCCGCCGTCACGACCCCTTCGATGGTCACGGTCCACGTGCCACCGCCCTCGATCGTCGCAGTCGTGCACGTGACCTGGGTGTTGTTCTGGGTGCAGCTGCCGCGCGAGCTCGTCATCGTGAGCAGTGGCGGGTTCCCGAAGCCGACCACACCGTTGAGTTGGTCAGTCATGACGACGCTGGAGACCTTCGCGCCGCCCGTATTCGCCATCGCGATCGTGTACGTGATGTGGTTGCCCGACATGACCGGGTCCGGACTATCCGAGTCGGAGATCGACATCGGGCTCGCTGCGCTGGCGATGCCGACCGGCAGCAGCGTCATGGCCAGGAGCGCAACGATCGCGAGCGCGCTAGGCGCGACCCGAGAGGCCGCAGCGGTGCGACGACCAAACACGTGTTCGAACATGTCTCCGAACCCTCCCGGACGTGCCTCGCGGCCACGTCCCACACCCGTCGGTCTTCCGGGACGCCATGTCAGCCGAACGATCGGACGCGAGGGACGGTGGACAGGCTCGCCTGTGACTCCGCCGAGGATCGGGTCCTCACGACCGATGGACCCTCGGATCCGGGAACACTTTCAGGCTCGCTGTGCCCTTTCGCGACGCGATCGTCCGTCCAGACTGGGGGTTCGGCAATTCACAGCCCCGCGTAGGCAATGATCTCTGGGCCGCGGCGTGTGCGCGGATACCTCCGGTCAAGACGCTCAGTATGGCTGCGGTTCATCGTGTCGTGTCAATACCGAGCGGGCCTGTAGCCGGTGCGTCGCGTCACCAGGTGCCCGTAGTGCCAGGCATCGGCCGCTCGCTGATGTCTGTTCTCATAGGTGGGGCGCCGTCGTGTTCAACGAGACCGTTTTGCTCTTTACCCCGTCAATCGTGCTGCGAGATGCCTTGCCCGAGCGTCAGCGGTAGTAGGACTCCACCCGGTCCCGATTGCCCAGGAAGCCGCCGCCGTAGGTGGCGATGTCGCCCATGAACGCGAAGAAGATGAACAGCCAGCCGATCAGGCTGAACCCCGTCGGCGTCCAGAACACGACGACCATCAACAGCGTCCACGGCAGGAACAGGAAGCCGAGGAGCGGAAGGATCGTGTTGGGCCCGAAGACCGTGCTCCATCGGGCGGCATCGGTCAGCCACCAGCCGAGGGCGATGAACCTGGGCAGGATGAACCCGAAGATGGCGATAAGGCAGTTCACTGACGTCCTCCCTCGCGACGCCTGAAGCAGGCGTGCTCTGCGTCGAGCATGGAGCACGCCGACACGTATGACAACAGGACGTTCCGGCCCCGAATGGGCCGGGTATCATCGGCCGGATGACTGAGCGAGGGCTGCCCAGCATGGACGGTGCCCCGGCTTGTCCGTTCGTCGCGTTCGGGGACGATCGCGACGGTCGGTCGACGAGCCCCGACCACCGCCATCGATGCTTCGCCGAGTCGCCACCCGCGCCGCGCGCGCTCGCTCACCAGGAGGCCTACTGCCTGTCGAGCGCGTTCCCGGTCTGCCCGGTCTTCCAGGATTGGGCCCGACGCGAGGCGGCACACGCGCGCGGAGGCGGCGAACGACCCGAGACGGCGCCGACCGCCGTCCCGATGGCTGCCGCGCGTCGTGGCCGGTGCCGCGGCCTCGGGCGATCCTGGGCCCGAGTCGCCGCCGCCACTCGAGCAGGCGGCGGAGACCGGTGACGCCGATCAGCCCGTTCGCCGCAACCCGCCGCGCGACTGGGCGGCGCCGCCGCCATGGGCGACCGGAGCCGCTGCCGCCTCGCCGCGCGACCGGTACGTCCGCCCCGCCCGATGTCGCGAGCGAGTTCCTCGCCGCGCGAACCGTGGAGGGCCAGGGGCTCGCCGGCAGTCCCGCTGACCGCCTGGCCGGGGGGCCACCGCCGCAATCGACCGGATCGCAAGGCGGTGGCACAAGTGCGGGCGCGGCTGCGGCGGCCGCAGGTGCGGCGGCGATCGCGGGCGCCGCGGCAGCATCAGGCGGCGGCGCGGCCGGGACCGGGGGCGCTGCTTCGGGCGGCTGGTCGGCATCGGCGGCCGGGTCGTCGGCGACAGCACCGCATGACGACCTGGCGGGTCTCGTCCAGCCCCGCGGGGCGGCGGTGGGCGCTGCAGGTGCCGCGGGCGCCACCGCGGCCCCGAGCAAACCAGCCACCGACAGCTACCCGCCCTCGACGCTGACGGGTGGCCGGCCGTCCGTCAGCTCGACGCGTCCACGCGGCGACGCGATCTCCGGACCGTCGTGGGAGAGGGTGCGCCGACAAGAGGCCTATCCGGAGATCAAGACCGGGCGGGGTATACCGGGACTGCCGCGGATCGCCGTTCTCGTCGGCGCCCTGGCCGTGGCGGCGCTCGCGCTGTTCATGCTGCCTGCCCTGCTCGGGTTCGGTGGCGGGGGCAAGTCGAGCCCGAGCCCGAGCGCCGGCGCTGCGCGCCCATCGGCCAGCGTCGGTCCGACCGTGCGCCCGCAGCCGACGCCGCTGGTCTACGTCATCAAGCAGGGCGACAACCTGCTGAAGGTCTCGAAGAAGTTCAACGTGACCCTCGAGGACCTGCTGGCGGCTAACAAGGACAACGATCACGGACCCGAACAAGATCGCCATCGGCGACCAGATCATCATCCCGACGCCGCCACCCGGGTCCGGTGGGGCGTCGCAGGCTCCGGCGGTGTCGGCCTCGGCGTCGCCCTAGGGTCGGCTTCGGGCTCGCGGGCCTCGCGGTTCGGCGGGGGCGCACGGGCGCCCGACGCGTGGGCGCCCGGCTAGCGCGGCGCGATGTTGATCGCGGTGATCTTGCCGGCCTCGACGCGGAATGTCGCATCGATGTGCTGGCTCTGCGCTCCGGGCCGGACCACGAGCAGGTCCGCCTCCCACGTGTTGCCGGTGTCGCGGATCTCACCCGGGATCATCCGCAGGCCCGTATCGCCGCGGAGGAACCAGCCGCCGACGCGCTCGACGCCGCGCAGGGTCTGCACGCTGTCACCGACGTGGACGCGCATCTCGGTCTTCTCGTCCATCAGCGCGACCGCGGCCTCGCGATCGCCGCCGTTCAGCTTCTCGAAGAAGTCTTCCATCGTCTCGACAGCACCCATCCGCGGAGTGTACCGTCGGCCGCTCATGGGTGCCCGGACGACGCTGACCGACGCGTGGCCGCTGTTCGGTCTTCGGCTGCGCACCGACCGGCTCGTCCTCCGCCTGCCGGGCGATGGCGACCTCGTCCGGCTCCTCGCCCTGGCCAAGGACGGCATCCACGAGCCCGGGACGATGCCGTTCGGCGTGGCCTGGTCGACTCTCCCGAGCCCGGCCTTCGAGCGCGGCTTCATGCAGCACCACTGGGGCATGCGCGGCTCGTGGTCGCCCGACCGCTGGTTCCTCAACCTGATCGTCGAATGGCACGGCGACACGATCGGATCGCAGACGCATCGACGCCGAGGACTTCGCGGCCGAGCGCACGATCCACACGGGGTCGTGGCTCGGTCGGGCGTTCCAGGGTCGCGGCTTCGGCAAGGAGATGCGCGTCGGCGGTCCTCGGTCTCGGGTTCGACGGGCTCGGCGCGCAGCTGGCGACGACCGAGGCGTTCCTCGACAATGCGCCCTCGAACGGCGTCTCGCGGTCGCTCGGCTACGAGCCGGACGGCTTCGGGTCGCTCGCGCCCGAGGGGGTCGAGCGTCCGACGCAGCGGTTCCGGATGACGGCCGAAGGCTGGCGGTCGCGGCCGCGGCCGGCGCTGACGATCGAAGGGCTCGAGGCCTGCCGGGAGATGTTCGGCGCCTGAGGCCGAGGACGTCCGGCTAGAACCCGCCGCCCGCCCCGCCTCCGCCGCCGCCCGGATCCGCCGCCGCCGAACCCGCCTCCGCCGCCGCCACCCGACGAGGCCGGCGAGTTGCCGATCGTCCCGAGCGCCGACATCATCCCGCCGACGTCGGGGATCCCGGAGTCGGAGAAGAGGCTCGAGCCGCTGCCACCGGCACCGCTGCCGAGGAACGGCGTCCCGCTCGAGGTCTGGTACCAGTACGGGAAGTAGGGGACGATGCCGCTCGATGTCCGGCCGGCCTGGACGTCCTCGAGGCTGCGCGACAGCACGCCCTCGATGTCGCCCTGCAGACCGAGCGCCGTGCCCCACACGACGGCCTGGTCGGGCGTGTCGAGCCAGGTGAGGCCGGCCTCGTCGACGACCTGCTGCATCGATCGGGCCTGCGCCATGGTCTTCTGGAGCGTCCGCCGGTAGGCCGCGAGCATCGCCCGGACCATCGCACCGGACATGGTCACCGCCGGCATCGCCTGGGCGACGATCACGACCACGATGCCGCCTGCGATCGCCGCGCCGCCGAGGAGGGTCAACCCCGAGATCGGGATGTTGAGCCCGAGGATCAGCGCGACCACACCGCCGACGATCGCCAGCACCCCGCGACCCGTCCAGCGGGCCACGACCTTGCTCGGTCGTTCCCCGAACCAGCCGCGGTCCACCACGTGGTTCTCGAGCGCCTTGTCGAAGTCGGGCACCTCCGAGCCGAACTTGGGCAGGTCCTCGGGCGTGATGAACCCGGCGTCCTCGCCCACGCCGAGCGTCTCGAGGCGCTTGAGAGCGAGCTGCTCGGCCGGGCCGATCGGGCGGCGGGCGTTGCGCTGGCGCTGTGCCTCGACGTCTCCGTCGCCCTTGGCCGGGCTGGTGTCGATGCCGACCTTGTGCCCGCCGATGCCCAACAGTCCGCCGCCGTCCTCGCGGAACGCGATCAGGCCGCGGGACGCGAGGTCGAGCATGGCCGTCGTCAGCGCCCGGCGCGACGTGGAGCCGTCCATGATCATCGCCCCGGACGCGGCGGTCAGGTCGGGCGGTGGGGCCGGCATCAGCACCGACGGGTCGTCGAGGTAGACCGGGTCCTTCCCGAACCGTCGCCAGTGGAACAGCGCCCAGCCGGACAGGCCGAGGAAGATGATCGGCGCCCCGACGAGCCCGGCCACCGCGTTGATCTGGCGCGACCGCTGGAGGTCGTCCGCGTGCTGGGGCGTGGCGGCCGCATCGACCTTCTCGAGCGCGACCGCCAGCGCACCGTCGAAGTCGGCATCGGACAGGTACGGGAGCATGTCGTTCTCGAAGATGGATTGGCGTTCCTCGTTCGAGAGGTAGGCCGCCTCGAAGCCGGGACCGGCGTACAGCTGCACCTGGCCGTGCTGCAGGTTCGGCTGCATGTCGAAGAAGATGACGAGGCCATCGTTGATCCCGGCCCGCCCGACGCCCCACTGGTCCATCAACGCCCGGGCCTTCGCCTCGGTCTCGTCGGTCGTCGGGTACTCGCCGCTGTCCTGGGTGTAGACGACGACCTCGGAGCCGGTTCGTGCCTCGATGGCGTCGATCGTCGCTTCCGCCTTGGCGATCGCGTCGGCCGACAGGATGCCCGCGTAGTCGTAGACCGCCCGGCCGTTCTCCGGTTGTGGGAACGGCGGACCCGGGGGCGGCGAGGCCGCGGCGACCGGACCGATGGCCACGAGAAGCAGCCAGGCGAGGGCGCCGATGAGGGCGAGCGGCGTGCGGCGTCGAAGCATGCGAACGATCTTGAGGCTCGCGTCAGGCGCGTGCGCGCCGGATGAGACGGAGCACGCCGTCGGGCTCGAGCAGGACCTGCGCTGCGAGCGGCCGTCCGTTGTACGTCGAGCCGAGCGATGCCCCATATGCGCCCGCGTCGCTGATGGCCACGAGGTCGCCCCGTCGGAGCGGGGGAAGGTCGTGGATCCCGAGCGCATCGGTCGACTCGCAGATCGGCCCCTCGACGCGCGTCGGCGCGGCGGTCGGAAGCCCGTCGGTCGTCGCGAGCGCCCGGCCGAGCGAGGTGAGCGCCACGATCGGGTGACGGGCGCCGTACAGGGCCGGCCGGATCAGCTCGGTCATCCCGGCATCGATGACGACCTGCGGCCCACCCCGCTCGCGCACGTGAAGGACGCTCGCGACGAGCCAGCCGGATCGCGCCACGAGGGCACGCCCGGGCTCGATGGCCAGGCGGCGCGGCCGCCGGTCCTCGGGGACGCCATCGAGCAGCGCGGGCAGCTCGCGCGCGAAGCGCTCGGGTCCCGGCACCGGCTCGTCGAGTGGCAGGACCGGGAACCCGCCGCCGACGTCGAGCGTATCGAAGGCGGACAGGCTCGCCGCGCAGCAGTGCCACGACCGCGAGGCCGCGCCGGACCGCGTCTCGCCAGGCATCGACCGCACGAAGCTGCGAGCCGACGTGCAGGTGCACGCCGCGCGGCCGCACCGCGCCGCCGGCATGGTCCGACAGCCACTCGACGAGACCGGTCGCCTCGGTCTCGGTCAGCCCGAACTTCGAGGCGCCGTGGCCGACGTCGAGGCCCGGGATGGTCTCGGGCGTCACGTCGGGATTGAGCCGGATCAGGACCTCGAGCGCCGGCCGGCCTCGTCGCCCGAGGCCCGCCCGGCGCGCCATCCTCGTGACAGCCTCGGCCTCGTCCGCCGACTCGAGCGCGACCCACGCCAGCGGCACGCTGCCGACCGCGGTCGCCTTGACCGCCGCCCGCAGGTCCGCGTCGGTCTTGCCGATGCCCTCGAGGGTGATCCGGCCGTTGGGCACGCCGGCTTTGCGCGCGATCGCCCACTCGCCACGCGACACGACATTCGCGCCGAAGCCGCGGGTGGTGACCGCGGCCACGATCCCCGGCACGTCGTTGGCCTTGACCGAGTATTGGCGGACCCACGGGTCGGGAAAGGCATCCCGGATCGCCGCGGCGGCCGCGTCCAGCGCCGCGAGGTCGGTGACGAAGAGCGGCGTGCCGTATCGGTCGGCGGCCCGGCGGAGGCGGTCGGCGATCGGCGGGATGCCGATCGGACCCGGGTCAGTCGGGGATGACAAGGCGCACGACCGTGCTGACGAGGCTCAGCACGACCGCGCCGACGATGGCCGCAACGATGGTGTTCGCGGTCAACAGATCGGGCGGGAAGTCGCCGACGGTGAGGTCGAATCCGGTCGTGTTGGCGATGACGGCCGTGAGCAACAGCAGGCCGGCGTTGATGACGAAACCGACAAGGCCCATCGTCATGAACGAGATCGGCAGGGCGAGCGATCCGAACGATCGGTCCGATGAAGGCGTTGACCAGACCGAAGATGACGGCCAGGACGACGAGCCCGACGAGCTCGCCGTCGTAGTTGATCATGTCGAACCCGGTGTACTTCGGCAGGACCTGGGTCAGGACGAAGAACGCGATCGCGGTGATGACCGTGCTGACGGCGAAGCCTCTCAACGTCCTGCCTCCGACTGCTGGGCGACGGTTGCGGCCGGGATCGTGACGATCTCCGAGGGGCCGATCTGCGGAGAGCGTCGCCCAGCGGGGACGTCCCGGTCAAGGTGTGCGCGGGTCTCGCGGATCACCTGGCCAGGCCCCGCTCGAGCTTGGCCTTGATCGCCGGCCACTCCCCGACGGTGATGCTGAAGTACGCCGAATGGCGGATCGAGCCGTCGGGCATGATCATGTGGTTCCGGAAGACCCCCTCGAACGTGGCGCCGATCCCGGCGAGCGCGTTGCGCGACCGCTCGTTGCGGGCATGCGTCTTGAACTCGACCCGATTGGCTTCCAGCGTCTCGAACGCGTGGGTCAGCTGGAGCAGCTTCGCCTCGCGGTTGGCGCCGGTCCGCTGGTAGGCGATCCCCACCCACGTCCAGCCGATCTCGAGCCGGCGATGCTCGGGCACGATCGACAGGAACCGGCTGCTGCCGATCGCCCGGCCGCTGGCCAGGTCGATCGTGGCGAACGGCCGTTCCGTGCCCGCCTCCGCGTTGGCGAGCGCCGTCTCGAACCAGCGCTCGAGACCCGGCTCGTCCTGCTCGCCCATGATCGTCCAGCGCCACAGGGCGGGGTCGAACGCCACCAGCCGCAAGTCGGCCAGGTGGTCGGGGCGGAGCGGCTCGAGCCGGACCCGCGTCCCTTCGAGGACGACCGGTTCGACCCACGTCTGCGTCGGCATGGACCGATGGTAGCGGGCGGCAGTCCCTAGAATCGCCGCATGACCGACTTCCAGGCGCGCGTCGACGCCTTCCTGGCCGAGACCTTCCGGCTCAACCCGACCTTCGCGACGGCCATCGGCGAGCACCGCTACGACGAACGCTGGCCGGACCTGTCGGCCGACGGTCGCGCCGAGCGGTCGGCCGCCACGGACCGCTGGCTGGCCGAGTTCGGCGCGATGACCCATCTCGACGGCGATGAGGCGATCGACCGCGACCTGCTGGTCGGCGAGCTGGAGGCCAGCCGGTTCGCCGACACGGAGCTGCGCGAGGACGCCTGGAACCCGCTCGAGTGGGTCTACCTGATCGGCGACGGCCTGTTCACGCTCAGTGCCCGCGAGTTCGCACCGCTGGCGGCGCGGCTGGCATCGATCGCCGGCCGGCTCGAGGGCATGCCCGGCGTCCTCGAGGCCGCCACCGCCACCCTTGTCGGCACGACCGATCGCCCGGTCGGGCGCTTCCAGACCGAGACCGCGCTCAAGCAGCTGCCCGGGATCGACGAGCTCATCGCCGATGCGCTCGGCATCGCGGAGGCAGCCGCCCCGACCGACCCGGCCGTCGACGCCGTGCTGCCGCGCCTGATCGCCGCCGCGGAGATCGCACGGGCCGCGCTCGACGCGTTCGAGCGGCACCTCGTCGAGGTCGTCCTGCCGGCGTCCGACGGCGAGGGCCGACTGGGAGCTGAGCTGTTCGCGGCGAAGATGCGCCACACGATGCGCTCGGAGACGCTCACCCCGGACCGCATCCTGGCCGCGGCAGAGCGCGAGTTCGGGACCGTCCGGGCCGAGATGGTCCGGCTCGCCCGCGACATGTGGCCCGCCTGGCGCGAGGACGAGCCGGTCCCCGCCGACGACGGGGCCCTCGTCCGGGGCGTCCTCGACGCGGTGGCGTTCGAGCACCCGGAGGCCGGGGACCTGCTCGACTTCTGTCGGGCCGAGGACGCCCGGATCGAGGCCTTCTGCGCCGAGAACGACCTGATCGGCCTCACCGAGGAGCCGCTCGAGATCCAGTGGACGCCGGTCTTCCTGCGTGCATTCGGTGGCGCGATGCTGATCTCGCCAGGACCGCTGGACAAGGGCCAGAAGGCGTTCTTCGCGATCACCCCGATGCCGGACGACTGGGACGAGGAGCGGCGTCAGTCGAACCTGCGCGAGGACAACGACCGGATGCTCCGCCTGCTGGCGATCCACGAGGCGGTCCCGGGGCACTACCTCCAGGGTGTCTACGCCAACCGCTGCCCGTCGCTCGTGCGCGCGGTGTTCGCCAGCGGCCTGTTCGCCGAGGGCTGGGCGGTCTATGTCACCCAGGTGATGATGGACGTCGGCTACGGCGCCGACGACCCGGCGCTGATGCTGACCCACTGGAAGTTCTACCTGCGCGCGGTCACCAACGCGATCATCGACGCGAAGATCCACACCGCCGGGATGACCGAGGCCGAGGCCGTCGAGCTGATGGTCGAGGGCGGCTTCCAGGAGGAGGCCGAGGCGCGGGCCAAGTTCGACCGGGCGCGCCTGTCGTCCACCCAGCTGTCGACCTATTTCGCCGGCTCGCTCGAGATGTGGGCGATCGAGGACGAGGTCCGCCGGCGGGCCGCGGTCGCATCCGGCGACCCGCGCGGCGCCGATGCCGTTCCCTCGCCGCGCGTGGTCGGCGATTACGGCGACACACCGGGCTTCACCTATCGGCCGCACCTCGAATCGGTGCTCGCCCACGGGTCGCCCCCGACCTCACTCCTGAGGCGGATCCTGCTCGGATAGCGGGGGCGTGGTCGCGCTGCGCGCGGGACGCGCCGGACGCGCGGCCGGCCCGGCCGACCAGGGGTGCGTGCCGGCTCCGATGTGGGCGCGAGTGCCGCGCGAAGCCGATCGACACGATAGCCCGCCTCTTCGGCCGCCTCGGCCAGTCGCGCCGCGATGCCGGCGCTCGACACGCGCGGCCGCGACCCGACGCCGTCGATCGCGTCGAGTCGAACGGCCCAGGCGAGCAGTTCCCGGAGGCGATCGCGGTCGATGTACTCGGCGCCCTCCCAGGTGTTCAGGCCGATCGCAACGCGCGTCATCTCCAGCGCCAGCCACGCATCGAGCAGCCGCGCGGTCGCGACCGTCGTCGAGCCGCGCATCGCTGACGGCCGGGGCAGGGCGAGAAGCACGCGGACCTGGTCGGTGACCGCCCACGCCTCGCCCTCGCCGAAGCCCGTGTCGTGCAGTCCGCCGACCAGTGCGGACGGCAGCCGGAGCTCGTCATACCAGGCCAGGCTGGTCGCCGCGACATCCGCGCCCGGGGCCAGCGCGCCGGCGTGGCTGAAGGACATCCAGGCCAGCAGTGCCGCCCGGTCGTGGCGGTCCAGGCCATGGCGACCCTCCGGTGCCAGCTCGATATCGGCCGGATCGAGCGGGACCCCGGCCGCGAGCGCCGCGGCGACCGCGGCGAAGTCGGCGTCCTCCTCCGACACGGCCATCCCCACGAACGCCCGCTCCGCGCGGTCACCGAACTCGGCGGCGATCGGGATCGGGTCGCCGTCCACACCCGTCGCGTCGGCGACGGCGCGCAGGAAGGCGGCGAATCGTCCCTCCAGGTCGCGCAGTTGCGCTTTCGTGGCCACGCCATCCATCACGGCGACACTCAGGCCATCCGCGAAGATCGCCCGGAACGGCCCGTGCACAGGTTCGAGCTGGAGCTCGCGCAGTGCATCCTCGAGCGACGGGACGCCGGCACCATCGAGCCGCGCCGCGAGCCTTGCCCACTGGCCGGCGACTCCGTCGCGGACCTCGCGGAACTCCCAGAAGACGTTCGTCCCGTACGCGTCGAGCGCGACAGCGAGGCCGTCCTCCCAGATGGCACGACACGACCGGATGAACTCGAGTCCTGTCCGCGCCTCGCGGAAGATGACGAACGCGCCGTGCTCCCTCGGCAGGCCGAGGCCCTCGGCCAGCGAACGACGGACCTGCCGCTTGGTCCCGTCGGGCGCTTTCACGGCGTAGCTCGCGGATGCGCGCAGGCGCCCGCTGGTCGATGCGAACCGGGTGTGATAGACGACCAGGGAGCGCTCGCGGCCCGTCCCGTTCGAGTAGGCGATGACCGCCTCGTCCACGTTCCCGCTCTCGGTCACGAGGTCGTACAGCAGGAAGTCGTTCGCTTCGGCGAACCAGGCGCGCCGATGGAGCAGCGGGAAGATCTCGCGCTCGTGTCGCTCGACGAGCCACTGGTCCGGCCGCTCGTCGAGGGTCGCGCGGCGGAACTCCATCCCGTACTTCTCCCCGAAGCCCTGGACCTGGCCGTGGCCGAGCATCGGCAGGCCCGGCAGCGTCGCCAGGACGGTCGCCACCCCGAAGTACTTGTCGCCCTTGCCGAACTGCTCGAGCGCCGTCTTCTCGTCGGGGTTGCTCATGAAGTTGACGTAGCGCTTGAGGATCTCGGGGTCGAACTCGAGGGTCTCCTTGATGACCTTCCGGTAGCCCGCGCCGTCCTCGTCGCGAAGCATGTGCATGAACGCGCTGTTGTAGACGCGATGCATCCCGAGGGTCCGCACGAAGTAGCCCTCGAGCAGCCAGAACGCCTCGGCCAGCAGGAGCGTGTCCGGGACCTCGAGCAGCGACCCGGTCGACGACCTCGCGCCAGAATTCGTGCGGGATCCGCCGGTCGAACTCGGCCTTCGGGATGGCGTGCTCGGCGCGCGACGGGATGCCGCCCGGCGAACCGGGCTCGGGCCACCACAGCCGCTCGATGTGCTTCTTGGCGAGGACCATGGCCGCATCGAAGCGGATGATCGGGAACCGCCGGGCGACGTCGAGGATGACCTGGATGACCTGCTCGCGGACGGCAGGGTCGAGGAAGTCGAGCTGGGCGGTGTCGTTCCAGGGAAAGCTCGTCCCGTCGTTGCCGTGATAGACGTAGCGCTCGTCGCCGGTCTCGCGGTCGAACCGCTTGAACACGACCGCAGCGTCGCTGTCGTCCCAGTAGTGGTCCTCGAGGACGATCCCGACCCGCGCGTCCGACGACAGGTCGGCGCCGGTGTAGCTGTACGCCGGGAAAGGGGGCTCGGGGACCGACAGGAACCACTCCGGGTGCTCGATGACCCAGCGCGAATCGATGCCCATGTGGTTGGGGACCATGTCGCTCGCCAACCGGATCCCGTGAGCCCACGCTCGGTCGCGCAGGACCGCGTACGCAGCCTCACCGCCAAGATCGGCCGCGATCGCGTAGTCGTCGAGCGAATAGGCCGATGCGACGGCGTCGGTGTTGCCGCGCATCCGCTTGATCCGCTCCGACGCCTGCGAGCGCTCCCACAGGCCGATCAGCCACAGGCCGGTCACGCCCCAGACGCGCGAGCGTCGCGAGCTCCTCATCGGGGATGGCGTCGAGCGTGCGGATCTCCCGACCGTATGCGCGCGACAGCTGGTCGAGCCAGACATACGTGCTCTTGGCCATCAGCACGACCCGCGGCATCCAGGCCGAATCGGACGAGAACGCCTCGACCTCCCCGGCGGCGTCGCCGAACCACGGCGTCTCGGTCGGGCCGCCGCCCGGGCCACCGAAGCGGAGGTGGAGCGCACGATCCTCCTCGGCCAGGATCCCGATGGCGAGGTCGAGCCGGCGGATGAGGGCGTCGAGATCGGCGCCGAGGATGCCGCGCCAGTTCGCCCGGATGTAGCGCAGCTGGCCGGCTAGCGAGTTGGGGGACTGGCGCGCCGGCGTGCGCATCAGCTCGATGAGCGACACGCCGCCGTCCTCCATCGGCGGCCCATCGGCGAAGGTCAGCTCGAGTCGCTCGATCGCATCGCGATAGCGCGTCGTCTCCACCAGGTTCGTGTCGTCGATCAGCTCCCCGAGCAGTGGACCGACGGCCGGGTTCTCGTTCGAGATGCGGGTCAGCAGCAGCTCCTCGAGCCGATGGAGTGGCGGCTCGGGCGCCGTCCCCGGCCCGGGGAACTCCTCGCCGAAACGGTCGAGAAGCCGCCCGGCGTCCGGACCCAGCCGGTCATCGAGATCAGCCAGCGCGGCCTTCATCGCCCCCGGCCGGCGATCCGCCTCGTACCGCGCGATCAGCAGATGGCCGATCTCGTGCAGCAGCCCGAGGGCGCCGATCTCGCCCGCCTGGACCGATGGCGTACCGGCGACGCGCGCCCGGTTCATCCTGGTCGCGAGGCCGCGGATGGCGGCCCGGTCCGCGACGACGAGGTCGCCGTCGGTCCCGATCAGCGGCTCCTCGATCAGGTAGCTGTCGCGGGCCTCGCGCCGCACATGGAACGAGCGGACGTCGCGCATCGGGGAAGCATGGCATGGCCGCCGTGGGGTCACCGGACGACCGGGCGGGTCGGGCGGGTCAGGCTTGCGCGACCTCGGCCGGTCGGGTGGCGGCGACGTGGTCGATGGCGCGCCGCAGGAGCTCGAGCCCGGACGGGTCGAAGTCGTACGTCCACGGCCGGATCCGCTCGGGACGCGTGAACGTCTGATCGAGCCCGGCCGTCAGGGCTTCGCGCGACATCAGGATGACGTCCGCCGTCCGGTCGACCAGCCCGAGGTCCTCCGGGGCGTCGATCAGCGCCGGGACGATCTCGACGCCGCTCGTCCCCGACAGGGCGAGCGTCTCGCGGATGTTGTCGGCGCCGCGATCCGACGCGCAGACCAGCCCCACCCGCGAGCCCGTCGGCAGGCCGGCGATCTCGTGGACGAGCTCGACGTAGCCAGGCCCGACCAGCATCGCCACCACCGGGACGCGGCCGGCGACCAGCACCTGCGCCTCGTCGGCATGGAACGTGGTGGTCGCCACGAGGTCGTAGTGGAAGCGGTCGAGCCGATCGGGCAGGTCGTCGAGCAGGGCGCCCTCGGCCTCGATCAAGCCCGGGAACTCGTCGACGAGGCGCTCGGCATCGAAGCCGGCGTCGGCGTTCGTGCACTCGGCGTACAGGACTCGGACGAGCGGCCCGGGCCGTTTCCGCTCGGTCGCGGCCGCGAACGTGGCCGCAGCGAGCTCATCGGCGGTGAAACCGGCATGCGCCGCACGCCGCAGCATCTCGGAGACGATCCCGGCCAAGCGCCTCCGTCCCACGCTTCTGGGGTGGGCGGTCGGCGACATGGGTGCCGGCACCGTGACGACTCGTGACGTAGCCGGCATCGGACAAACGACGATAGACCGCCCGGATCGTGTTGGGGTTCACTCGCAGGGCCGCACCGAGCTCACGGACGGGCGGCAGGCGAGCACCGGGCAGCAACCGGCCGGAGTCGATCTGGTACGCGAGCTGCCAATAGATCTGCGTCGAGATGGGGACATCGGAGTCGCGTTCGACATCGAGCGCGCCACCGCTGGTACCACTGGGGGCCCCGAACCGACGGTCGTTCATTGACATAGTGTGCTAGTCCAACGTACTGTGGATCTTGGCCTAGTCAACTATAGCAAGCAAGGTAGGTCCCCGATGATCGGGTTGGTGTTCTTCATCGTCGCACTCACGGCCTTCGCGTTCCTGGCCGACCGCTTCGGCGTCGACAGCCGCCCGGAGTCGACCGATCCGCGCAGCCCCGCGCATCCGGTCGGCATCAGCTGATCCGGGCATCCCCGTTTCACTCGCGCGTGGGGCCGGCTTGGCCGACCTCGGCGAGCGCCCGCCGGTAGAGCTCGGCGCCATCGACGCCGTAGCCGGGTGAGTCGAGCAGGCTCAGGTCGGCCACCAGCCGTCGCTCGAGACGCGAGCCCGTGATGCCGTCGACGAGTCGGACGGCGCAGGCCGCCGAGCGCAGCACTGCGGCGGTCTCCGGTCGTGACGGGTCGTCCCAGTACCAGCCGTCGCTCGCGAACATCGCGAGGCGCCAGCGCTGCGCTTCCATGAGCGCCAGGAACACCTCCCGATCCGATCCGCCGTCGGCGACGCCCAGCCATCGCGCTGCGAACGTGCCCGGCTCTTCCGCCCCGATGACGACCTCGACGTAGTCGTCCCGCGCGGCCCACGGATCGGGAGCGCCTGCGAGTCCTGCCGCGACCTGGTCCGTGACGGCGTCGACGCCGGCCGCCAGCCGCTCCAGGGCGGCCCGCAACGGTCCCTTCCAGCGCCCGTCGGGCACGCATGGGCACTCCGCCGTCCAGCGCAGGACGCCGTGGTGACAGCTCCACGATGTCCGGTCCGCGACCTCGATCGAACGGAACGGATGCTCCGCGGGCTCCCGCAGCGCCTCCGCCAGCGGCACGACGTCGAACTCGCGTGGGTCGTTGTCGGGGCGCGGCTGGATCAGCCTCTCGAGGAAGATCTCCGCGAACGTCTGGTGGTGGCCGTACAGCTCGCCATCGGTCGCGATGACGATCGTCGGCGGCTCGTCATCCGGGAGCGATCCGGGAGCCATCCTCGAATTCGACGACCTCCTGCGCGAACCGGTCCGCGTCGGCCGTTGCGTGTGGCGCGAACGACACCGCGCCCGACAGGTCCCCGTCGTAGAAGGCGACCGCGATGCTGCGTCCCTCGCCGAGCTCGACGCGATATGGCCGCCGCGTGTCGATGAAGGCTTCGCTCGCCTGCCACGGCGCCAGGATGGTGTGGCGGATCCCGAGGTCGACGAGGACTCGCAACGTCGCCCGATCGACCGCCGCCTCCGGGAGCCACAGCCCGAGCGCCGGCCGTCCGAACCGCCATGCGAAGTCACGGAGGCCCCAGATGATCTCGGTCCGCCGGTCCGTCGCGGAGGCCAGCGGCAGGATCGTGTGATGGAAGGACTGGGCCAGTCCGTTGACGCCCCGGTCGCCCTCGACGAATCCGCGGTAGGCGACCGGGTCGTTGCGCTCCATCCAGCTCGCGAGGGTCGGGCCAAGGTCCCACGACATGTGGGCGAGGTTGCCGCGCTCGGCGTTGGGCCGGTAGCTCTCGGCGCTGACTCGTTCCGTCCAGTCGTGCGCCGGCGCCGCGGACGGGTCGACCGGTATCCGGCCGCTGAACGGGTCGGCGCGCGACGGCTGGTAGAAATGGCCGTGGACGACGAGGCGACCGCGGCTCATGACGCCGCAGCCTCGTCGGCGAGATCGCGGTCGGTGCCAACGGCCTGGGTCACGGTCACGGTCCAGGTGTCGTCCGGTGCGAGCGACAGTGGCCACGACAGCAGCAGCCCGGCGCCCTGGTAGACGCGCTCGAACCCGCCCTCGGAGTTGGACACCGTCTCGACCGGCGCCCACCACGCGGTCGCGGGCTTGGAGACGCTCGTGTCGACGACGATGCCGACCATGTCATTGCCCTGTGCGAGGTTCGTGACCTCCATCGCGCTGCCCGGCGCGTCGTGCGGCCCGCGGATCCCCTCCACGTCCCACCATGCGGCCGGGTTCGCGCCGCCGCCGAGCAGCATCAGCGTCCACTCGATCCCCGATCCTCGCCTCGATCGGGATCGCGGAACGGTTGCGGATCGTCACGGTCAGCGCGAGGGTCGGCCGCCCGCGGTCGCCGCCAAGCACGATCGTCTTGGTGACGTCGGCAGCTGCCGGGCCGGCCGGCGTCGACACGGTCGCGGTCCGGGTGGCGACCAGCCGATCGAGGCCGACCTCTGCGATCGCGAACGCGCCGTCGACGGCGTCGCCGAGCTCGATCGCCTCCGCGGTCGCCCATGACTCGGCATCTGCCGCCGGGGCGAGGAACCGGACCAGGCCGGACCGCCGCTCGTAGCCGTCGTAGTGCAGCCGCGCGGCGAGCCCGGCCTCCTTCATCGCCAGGCGCTCGTGGATCGAGGCCGGCCGACCGCTCGCGCCGGTCGCCGCCTCGATCGTCGCCGCCTCCTCGTCGCGCAGCGTCTCGTGGTACGCCTCCGGTCGGCGACGGAGGACGGCACACAGAGCGTGCCGAACCGGCCGGATGTCCCAGCCGCCGATGCCCGCTCCCTCGGCCACGTCGACCGAGACGACCTGGCCCGCGGCCGCGAGTCGGACGTCCTCGAGCCCGTCGAGGTCGAGGTCGCGCCGCTCGAACGGCGTGGAGGCCGCCGGCCGCGGTGTCGGCCAGGTCCTCGGCGGCGATCAGGTGCGCGTAGGTCGCCAGGCGCATGTGGGCGATGTAGATCCCGCCGAACAGGCCGTGCCAGTAGCAATCGTTCGACTGGCCCTGGTACAGGTGGTCGGTCGCCAGCGCGCGCGCCGGGCCGTCGGGCATGGCGGCCACCTTGTCGGACGTCCGCAGCATCTGCTTGTGGAGGTCGTTGATCTCGCGGTAGCGGACCTGGAAGTTGCGCCACGAAGGCGCCGCGCAGCCAGCGGACCTCGGGCCGGCCGCTCGTCCTGGGCAGCGTGGAGGGCCGCCGCGAACGCACGGCTCTCGTCGGGCGGCAGCGCCCATTGGCCCATCTCGACATACGAGCCGGTCGGGACGTAGACGCGTCCGATCGGTCGGTGCGTCGCCAGCCAGTCGGTCGGCGTGGTGGTCGTCAGCCAGTCGGCGTTCTCGTCGAGCGCCGCGAAGAACCGGTCCACCCAGCGGCCATCGCCCCAGCAGTGGTCCCAGGTCGTCGGCCATGCCCCGAACTTCTCGCCGTCGTCGCCCATCGTGCCGATCCGCTCGCCGTCCTCGCTGGCGTGCTCGCGCAGGTACGCGATGACCTCATCGACCTCCCTGAACGGGATCCGGTAGCGAAGTCCCTGCTCGGTGCCGAACACCCGCAGCACCTGGCCCTGGTCGTCGGTGGTGTACGCGCCCCACAGGTCGTCCTCCCCGATGGCGGCTGCCCGGAAGTGCGCGTCATCGAGGATCGTCCAGTCGTAGCCCGCGGCGACCAGCGCGGTCGGGAGGTCGGGCTCCCAGACGCGCTCGGCCAGCCACGCCCCGGCCGGCCGCCGCCCGAACAGCGTCTCGAGCTCGTCGGCCATCCTGGTCGCCTGGCCGATCCGGTCGCGCTCGGGGAGCGAGGCGAGGACCGGCTCGTAGTAGCCGCCGCCCATGATCTCGACCTGGTCGCGCGCGATCAGCCCGCGGAGCCGGTCGATGAAGTCCGGGCGCTCGGCGCGCAGCCAGTCGAGCAGCGGTCCCGAGTAGTGGAGCGACAGGCGGACGTGGGGATGGCGCTCGAGCGCGGCGACCATCGGCTCGTACGCCTGCTCGAAGACCTCGGCCAGCACCCAGCCGAAGTTGCCGACCGGCTGGTGGTTGTGGATGGCGAGCGCGAGCGCGATCCGTGGGGTCATGCCGCGCCGGGCCGGCTCAGCCGGCTTCGGTCACGGCCGGCCGGGTCGCGTGCTCGCTGACCGAGACTCCCGCGGCCGGCAGGTACAGGTGTTCGGTGTACTCGTGGAGCATCCGCGTGGTCGAGAAGCGCCACAGCGCGGTGGCCATCGCCCGCCGGGTGACCGTCAGCCAGCGAGTCGGCAGACCCGCCGCGTCGCGGTCGTAGTAGGCCGGCACGATCTGCTCCTCGAGCAACCGGTAGAGGTCCTGGGAGTCGCGCCAGTCCTGCGCGGCCTCGTCGGGGTCGATCTCTCGGTCGCCGATGGCCCAGCCGTTGTCGCCCTCTAGCCCTCGTCCCACCAGCCGTCGAGGACGCTCATGTTGGGGACGCCGTTCTGGGCCGCCTTCATCCCCGAGGTGCCCGACGCCTCGAGCGGCCGGCGCGGATTGTTGAGCCAGACATCGACGCCCTGGACCAGGAAGCGGGCGACCCGCATGTCGTAGTTCTCGAGGATGTAGACGCGTCCGCGGAGCTGCGGCGAGCGCGACGCGCTGGAAGATCTCCTGGATCACCCGCTGGCCGGGGCGGTCGGCCGGGTGGGCCTTGCCGGCGAAGACGATCTGGATCGGCCGCTCCTCGTCGAACAGCATCCGGGCCAGCCGGTCGATGTCGCTGAACAGCAGGCCGGCTCGCTTGTACGTGGCGAACCGCCGGGCGAACCCGACGGTCAGGACATCCGGGTCGAGCGCGGTCTCGAGCTCGGCGAGGACCGCCGGCGACTCGCCGTGGCGGGCGAACTGGCTGCGCAGCCGGCCGCGGGCGAAGTGGGCCAGCTCGCGCTTCTGGCGCAGGTGGGCGTCCCACAGCTCGCGGCCGGGGATGCGCTCGAGCCGCTCCCAGAAGCGGCCGCCCTCGGTGCTCTCGTCGAGGTCGTCGAGGTCGGCGCCGAGATCCTCGAGCAGGTCGGCGATCGGCTCCCCGATCCAGGTCGGGCCGTGGATCCCGTTGGTGATGCCGAGGATCGGGCTGTCGGGGACGCCCTGCCAGGTCGCGTTGGCCGTCTCCGCGTGCAGGTGGCTGACCGCGTTCGCGCCGTTCGTGAGCCGGAGCGAGAAGGCGGTCATGTCGAACTCGGCGCGGTCGCCGTCGACGCCGAGGCCGAGATCGAGCACCCGCTCGACGGGCACGCCGCCCTCGTCGAGGAGCGGCCCGGCGACGCGCCGGACGAGGTCGGCCTCGAACCGCTCGTTGCCCGCCGAGACCGGGGTGTGGATGGTGAACACGCTGTCGCGCTTGACTGCCGCGAAGGCGTCGTCGAGCGGCGTCCCGGCGGCGACATACTCGCGGGCTCGCTCGGCGAGGAGGAACGCGGAGTGGCCCTCGTTGAGGTGCCAGACCGCCGGCGCGAGCCCGAGCGCCCGGATCGCGCGCACCCCGCCGATGCCGAGCACGAGCTCCTGGTGCAGCCGCATCTCGCGGCCGCGGACGTACAGGATGTTGGTGATCGGCCGGTCCGCGTCGTCGTTCTCGGGCAGGTCCGTGTCGAGGAGCAGGACCGGGACCCGTCCGACCTGCGCGAGCCAGACGGCGACGGCGAGGTCGCGACCGGGCAGCTCGACCGTCACGGTCAGCGGCAGCCCCGAGGCGTCCTGCACGCGCCCGAGCGGCAGGCGGGTCAGGTCGTAGTCGGGGTAGTCGTGCTCCTGGTGGCCGTCCGCGTCGATCGTCTGGCGGAAGTAGCCCTTGCGGTACAGGAGCCCGACGCCGATCGCCGGGAGCGCCATGTCGCTGGCCGTCTTCATGTGGTCGCCGGCAAGCACGCCGAGACCGCCCGAGTAGATCCCGAGCGATTCGTGGAAGCCGTACTCGGCGCAGAAGTAGGCGATCGGGCCGCTCAGCTGGTCGGCGTACCGGCGCTGGAACCAGTGGCCCGAGCCGTTGGCCATGTACGCGTCGAACTCGGCCAGCACGTCGTGGTACTCGGCCAGGAACTTGGCGTCGTCGAGCAGGCGCGACCACTCGGTCGGGCCGCTGATGACCGGGATCGGGTTGCGGTAGCGGGTCCAGGCCGTCCGGTCGATCAGGTTGAACAGGCCGCGCGTGCGCGGGTGCCAGGCCCAGTGGAGGTTGTAGGCGAGGCGTCGGAGGCCCTCGAGCCGCGGCGGGAGCGGGAAGCTGGCAGCCGCGATCGACGGCACGCGGACGGGGTCCATGAGGCGGCATCATACCCGGTCGCCGATTCGGGTGAACCGGTTTAGCTGGCGGCGTTCTGAGCGGTGCCCGAACTGAGAATCGTGGCGCCGGACGGTGCCGGCGAAGCGCGCCGAGCAGCGGAGCGATCGCACCTCAAGGTGCGTGAGCGAGCAGCGGAGACGCCAACGCGCGCCCGCGCCGTCCCGGGCCACGCCGCCGCGTACGATGCCGTCGATGGGGATGCGCGTCGTGATGCTCGCCTCGGAGTGCGAACCGTGGGCCAAGACCGGTGGCCTGGCCGACGTCGTCGACGCCCTCGCCCGCGCGCTCGGCCAGATGGGCGCCGGCGACGTCGAGACCCCGATCGACGTCTTCCTGCCGCGCTACCGCGGTGTCCCCGAGCCGACCGCCGTCGAGCGGACGACGGAGATCCGGGTGCCCGACCCTCGATCGCCGTCGGGCAGCAGCGTGGTGACCGATCGTCGACGTCCCGGCCGATGGCTATCGGTTGCGGCTGGTCGACCACCCGGCCGCCTTCGACCGCGACGGCTTCTATGGCGACGCCGCGGGCGACTACCCGGACAACGCCTGGCGGTTCGGGCTGTTCTGCCGGGCGGCCCTGGAGGCGCTGATCCAGGACGGAGCGCCGGTCGACGTGCTGCACATCCACGACTGGCACACCGGGCCGGCGGCGATCTTCCGCGACGTCCGCTATGCGAGCGACCCGGTCGTCGGCGGTGCCGCGATCCTGATCACGCTGCACAACCTGGCCTACCACGGCTGGACGCCGCTGTCGGCGCTCGGGCAGCTCGGGCTCGCGCCGGGCGACGGCGTCGTCCCGGCCGACGCCGACGGGATCGACCTCCTGCTCGAAGGCATCGAACGCGCGGAGCTGTCCAACACCGTCTCGCCCGGGTTCGCCGCCGAGGCGCTGACGCCCGCGTTCGGGATGGGGCTCGACGGCGCGTTGCGCGCGAAGGGCGACCGGTTCGTCGGGATCCTCAACGGGCTCGACACGACGGTCTGGGATCCCGCCACCGACGCGGACCTCGCGGCGACCTACTCGCGCGCAGGATCGGACCGGCAAGGCGGCCTGTCGGGCGGACCTGCTGACGCGGCTCGGGTTCGACGCCACCGACCCGGGCGCCGTCATCGGGATGATCGGGCGGCTGGACCCGCAGAAGGGCTTCGACCTGCTCGCCGGCGCGGCCCCCGCACTGCTCGAGCGCGGGGCGCGGCTCGTCGTCCAGGGCAGCGGCCACCCGAGCCTGGCGGACCCGTTCCGTGCGATCGCCATCGAGCGCCCCCGCCAGGTCGCGCTCATCGAGCGCTTCGACCGCGTCATGGCGCGCCGCATCTACGCCGGCGCCGACTTCTTCGCGATGCCGTCGCGCTTCGAGCCGTGCGGCCAGGGGCAGATGATCGCGCTGCGCTACGGGACGCCGCCGATCGTCCACCGGACGGGCGGCCTGGCCGACACCGTGGTCGACGAGTCGACCCATCCGGGCGCGGGGACCGGGTTCGCCTTCGAGGGCGCGACCGTGGCCGGGTTGCTCGGTGCGTGCGACGCGGCGATCCGGCTCCGCGCGACCGGCGGGCCGGGCTGGGAGGGGCTGCTCGACCGAGGGATGGCGGTCGACTTCGACTGGGTGACGGGGTCCGCGCCGCGCTACGTCGAGGCGTATCGGCGTGCCGTCGGGATCCGCCGACGTCGATAGGCGCTACCGGGGTGGTCGTCGTGTTCCGCGGACGCTACTCTCGCTCACGGGTGGAGGGCATGGACGAGCATCGACGAACGGCCCGCAACGCGGACCAACACGCAGACGCGCCGGCGCATACCCGCGCCCGCCGATCCTGACGGCCCGGGCGCTGGTCCTCCTGATCCCGGCCGCCATCGCCCTCGTGCTGCTCATCGTCGCGGCGCCCGAGCTCTGGACGTTCATGGTCGGGACGCTCTACATGGTCGCCGTCTATCCGGCGGTCCAGAGCCTCGCGCACCGCGGGATCAACCGTGCGGTGGCGATCCTGCTGGTGTACGCGCTCACGATCCTGCTCATCGTCCTCTTCGTCGGGTTCATCGCCGGGCCACTGATCGGTCAGCTGGCGGCGTTCGTTGCGGCGTTGCCGGATCTGCTGATCAAGGGTGTGGGTTGGCTGCGCGATCGTCCTCAACGCGGTGGGCGTCGGACTGCCGGCTGACGCGCAGGATTCCCTCCACTCGCTGCTGACCAAGATCGTCGAGGCCGTCGAGTCGATCGTCCTTGGGCTCACCGGCGGCCTGATCGCGACCGGCTTCAGCCTGGTCGGTGCGGCGCTCTCATTCCTGATCATCCCGTTCTGGGCGTTCTACGTCATGAACAGCTGGCCGGAGCGTGTGGGGCAGCCTCGACCAGCGCGTCCCGCCGGAATGGCGGCCCGACCTGCGGGCGGCCATGTCGATCGTCGGGACGTCGTTCGCTCGCTGGCTGCAGGCTCAGTTGAAGGCGAGCATCGTCGCCGGGATCTTCGCCTTCATCGAGTTCCAGATCCTCGGCGTCGTCGTCGATCCGATCTTCCGCGACTTCGCGCTCCTGCTCGCGACGATCTCGTTCATCTTCGAGTTCATCCCGAACATCGGCCCGACGATCGCATTCATCCCGCAGCTCTTCGTCGGGCTGCTGGTCGGCCCGATCGGGATCGTCGCGGTGAGCGTCGGCTTCTTCGTCGCACAGCAGCTCGAGAACGCGGTGATCATCCCGCGGATCCAGGGTCAGGCGAACGACCTGCACCCGGCGGTGATCCTGTTCGTGCTGGTGGTCGGCGGCGCGATCTTCGGCGTCCTCGGGATCATCCTGTCGGTGCCGGTCACCGCGACCGCCGTCCGCCTGACGAGGTACTTCTTCGGACGTGCCTCGGGCGAGCCGCCGGGGTTGCGCGGCGGCGAGCCGGCCGTCGACCCAGTGGACGAGCCGGCCGCGGGACGGTCGTGGCCTCCAGCTGAAGGCGCGCAGGCGCACGAGCGTCGTCCGGACGCACGTGGCCGTCGGCGCCCGCTAGGATGCTGTCGCACAGGCTCCCCCGGAGGCACGCATGGCCAGACAGTTCGTCGTCCAGCTGAAGAACGAACCCGGCGCGATGGCGACCCTTGCCGAGTCGCTGGCCGCGCGCGGCGTGGACCTGCGGGCGATCGGTGGCGGGAGCATGGGCGACAGCGGCCACATGATCATGACGACCGCCGACGACGAGACGGCGAAGGCCGTGCTCGACGAGCGCGGGTACACCTACATCGAAGGAGAATCGATCCTGGCCGAGGTCGACGACCGGCCGGGCGGGATGGCCCGGCTGGCGCGCGAGCTGGCGGACGCCGGGGTCAACATCTACGGCCACCTGTTCCTCGGCCGCTGGGGAGACCGGGCGACCTTCGCGTTCGTCGTCGACAAGCCGGACGTGGCCCGCCCGATCCTCGAGCGCAAGGCCTGATCGCGAGCCGTCCGCCGGATCTGGAGCCTTCTTCGTCGAACTAGGCTATGCTGCGGGCCTTCGTGCTCGATGGGCGCTCCGGTCAGCGCCCCGGTCCAATACCGTTTCGACCCCGATCCACACCTACGCCCTGACCGGGCCCCGCCACCGAGCGGGAGGGCCTCGTCAGGAGTCTCATCCCTTGTCATTCGATCGTCTCGGGCTGTCGCCCGAGCTCCTTCGCGCCGTGGCCCAGCAGGGCTACACCGAACCGACCCCCGTCCAGCAGCAGGCGATCCCGCTCGTCCTCGAGGGCCGCGACGTGCTCGCCGGCGCCCAGACCGGGACCGGCAAGACGGCCGCCTTCGTGCTGCCGATGCTCCAGCGCCTCCACGCGTCACGGCCGGCCGGCCCCCGCGTCATCCGCGCGCTGATCCTCACCCCGACCCGCGAGCTCGCGCTCCAGGTCGAGGAGAGCGTCCGGACCTACGGTTCCCAGGACCCCATCCGCTCGACGACCATCTACGGCGGCGTCGGGTTCGACCCGCAGGTCCGCGCGCTGCGCGCCGGGCCCGAGATCGTGGTCGCGACCCCCGGCCGCCTGCTCGACCACGTCGGGCAGCGGACGATCGACCTGTCACGGGTCGAGATCCTCGTCCTCGACGAGGCCGACCGGATGCTCGACATGGGCTTCATCCGCGACATCCGCAAGATCCTCGCGATCCTGCCGTCGCGCCGCCAGAACCTGCTCTTCTCGGCCACCTTCTCGGACGAGATCCGGCGGCTGGCCGACGGCCTGCTCGACAACCCGGCGTCGGTCCAGGTCACGCCGCGCAACACGCCGACCGAGCTGGTCACCCATGTCGTCCACATGGTCGACCGCGACCGCAAGCGCGAGCTGCTGAGCCATCTCATCCGGAGCGGCCGGATCGACCAGGCGCTCGTCTTCACGCGGACCAAGCACGGCGCAAATCGACTCGCGCTGCAGCTGACCCAGGACGGCATCACCGCGACCGCGATCCACGGCAACAAGAGCCAGCCGCAGCGCGTCCGCGCGCTGGCCGACTTCAAGGCCGGCCGGTTCACGGTCCTGGTCGCGACCGAGGTCGCCGCCCGCGGGCTCGACATCGAGGCGCTCCCGCACGTCGTCAACTTCGAGCTGCCGATGGTCCCCGAGGACTACGTCCATCGCATCGGACGGACCGGCCGTGCCGGCGTCGACGGCGATGCCGTCTCGCTGGTCTGCGTCGACGAGCTCAAGCTGCTCAACGACATCGAGCGAGTGCTCGGACGCGGGATCCCGCGCGAGACGATCCCGGGCTTCGAGCCCGATCCGCGCATCCGGCCGGAGCCGATCCTGCGGGGCGGTCTCGGTGGTTCGCGGCCGGGCTCGCGCCAGGGTGGGGGAGCGCCCCGACATGGCGGTGCCCCTCGCGTCGGTGGCGTCGCCTACGGCGCTGGAGCGCCACGATCGTCGCGCGGGCCCCATCCGTCCGCCGCTCCTCACGCGGCCGGTGACCCACGTCCGATGAACGGTCCTCGCCCGGCGACCGGTCCGCGGCCGGCGACCGCACACAACCCGAACGGCCCACGGCCGGGCGGCCCTCGCGACCGGGCCACCGCGGAGCAGGCTTTGCCGGCCCGAGGCGGCCAGGACAGGGCATCGGCAACGGTGGACCACGCCCGGCCGGCTCAGACGGCCGGACCGGACCGAGGTCGCCCGGCGGTCACGCAGGTCCGCGCCCCGACCGGGGTGGTGGCTACGGTCAGGCGCGTCCGTCGAACCCGACGGTCATGCCCGGCGAGCGTCTCGCGCGTCAGACGGGCCGCCCGCAGGCCTGATCCACATGCCGTGAGCCGGGAGCGATCCCGGCGACCGGTCAGCAGGCTGACCCGGTCGGTCGCGACGTATGCTGCCGTCGATGACCGGAGCGGCGGCGCGGGGATGGACATGCGGATCCTGACCGAGGTCGGCGTCCCCGTCACGATGCGGGATGGGACCACGCTGCTCGCCGACGTCCATCGTCCGGACAGCCCCGATCCCGTCGCAACGCTCCTGATGCGGACCCCATACGGCCGCAGCATGGCGTTGGGGAACCAGTTCTTCGAGGGGCTTCGGTTCGTCCGTGACGGCTATCGCCGTGGTGGTCCAGGACGTCCGCGGCCGGTTCGACTCGGGTGGCGAGTTCTACCCGTTCCGGAACGAGGCCGCCGACGGGGTCGAGACGATCGGCTGGGTCGCGCGCCAGCCGTGGTCGACGGGGCGCGTCGGGATGATCGGCGCGTCCTATGTCGGGACGACCCAGTGGCTGCCGGCGGCCGACCATCCGCCCGCGCTGGGCGCGATCGCGCCGATCGTGACGGCGGCCGACTACCGCGACGGCTGGGTCTACCGGGGCGGAGCGTTCGAGCTCGGGTTCACCCTCCAGTGGACGCTGTCACTGTGCGTCGACGTGGCGACGCGCCGGGTCGACGACGGGTCCGGGCCCGCGGACCTGGTCGAACGCGTCCGCGATGCGCAGGACCGGATCGAGTCCCTGTATGGCGGGCTCGACGCCGAGACCGAAGCCCTCATCCGGGCGCTGGCGCCCTGGTACGACCACTGGCGTGCGCACCCGGAGCGGGATGACGCCTGGCCGTCGATCGCACCCGACATCCGACCGGGCTCCACGGTCGCCCCGGCCCTCGACATCGGCGGCTGGCACGACGTCTTCCTGGCCGGAACCCTCGACGGCTTCACGCTCCAACGCGCCGCGGCGATGGCCTCCGGCCGACCCGGTCCGCGGCTGGTCATCGGTCCGTGGGCGCACAGCGTCTACACCGGGATGTTCCCTGGACGGCGCTACGGCGTGCGCTCGGCGATGGACGTGCTGGACATCGTCGACGAGCAGATCGGGTGGTTCGATCGCTGGCTTCGGGACCGACCGAACGGGGTGGACGAGATGCCGCCGGTCCGGTTGTTCGTCATGGGCACCGACAAGTGGCGCGACTTCGACGACTGGCCGCCGCCGGGGGTCGCGCCGTGGACGCTTCACCTGCGCTCGGAGCGCGGTCTCAGCCCCGAGCGGCCGTCCGCGGACCAGGACGCGGACGACCTCGTGTTCGATCCGGAAAGCCCGGTGCCGACGATCGGTGGCGGGACGCTCCTCACGGCCGGCACGATCGCTGAGCGCGTCGGGCCGGCCGACGTGGCGGGTCTCGCGAACCGTGCCGACGTCCTTGCCTATTTGTCCGCGCCGCTCGACCGGGCGCGGACCGTCATCGGACCGGTCCAGCTCAGGGTCTACGCCACTGCCCCGGTGTCGTCGTTCGACATCGCGGCGCAGCTGGCCGACGTCGCACCCGACGGTCGCTGGGAGCTCCTGGTCAACGGGATCCTCCGGGTCCGGGATGGCGATGCCACCACCGAACGGGTCGTCGAGCTCGGGTCGACCGCGGCGACGATCCCGCCCGGCCACCGGATCGGGCTGCTACTCGCCGCCTCGGACTTCCCGCGCTTCGACCTCAACCCGACTGCGTCGGCCGCAGGGGGGACGGCGATCGCTATACAGCACACGGCGATGCGGCCGTCGCGTCTCGTCCTGCCGGTCCTGCCCGACTGACGGCCGGCGGCTGGCGCGCGTCACGCGCGGTGAGTCCCTCGCGCCGCGGTCCGCGGTCGCATGATCGTCGTGTAGGTCTCGCCCGAGACCTGTGTGTACGAGTCGAATTCGACGAGCGAGCCGTCCCCGGCGGGCATCCGGAAGCGCGATTCCGCGGCGCCGACACTGGCCAGGATGGCGAGCATCGACGAGACCTGCTCGGTCGTGCCCGGGGTCACGAACTCCTGCCAGTAGTGACCGACCAGCGTGCTGCCGAGCAGTTCCCGGGCCGCCTCGTTGGCCTCGAGGATGAGGGCCTGGGCGTCGTAGCGAACGGTCGGCAGCGCCGGGTCATGCCACCACTCGGCCGCCGCCGGATCCGTGCCCTCTCGATCACGCCAGGCGATCCAGCCGGTCCCGTCCACCTCGACCCGTGCGTGCGGGTACAGACGGTGCAGCCGGAGGGCCAGGCCGTCGGTCGTCGGCTCGGGCATGCGTGACAGCGCCAGGTCGACGTAGCCCTGGAACGCGACGTCCGTCGCGGGCCGGCACGCCACCTCGGGCGTCTCGATCGGCGGCCCGGCCGGGACACTCACAGGCAGGTCCTCGGACAGCCGGAGCACGGCGGCGACGTGTGAGCGGCTCCTGGTCGCATGCATGTCGATGGCAACGACGTCGCCCGACGACGGTCGCAGAAGGACGGTCGCGGTGAAGTCATGGCCCTCCTCGATGCCGGCGAACAGGGCCATCGCGTCGTCGAGCGTCCCGGGCGCTACGAAGTCGGTGACGTGCGGCGACACGACGTCCGACGCGTCGATCCCGAGCAGGTCGGCTGCCGACGGGCTCGCCTCCTCGATCCAGCCCTCGGCGGAGACCACGATGTGCGGCAGTCCGGCCGTCTCCCACCATGGCCCGGTCAGCGACGGCCGCCAGCCGCCATCGCGATAGACGTACCAGACGGGGGCCTCGCCCGACAGCTCGCGCTCTCGGACGACGACGCGCGGAAACAGTCGGCGCAGACCGGTCTCGAGCTGGTCGGGGCCGGCGGGTGTCAGGCGGCGACGGACGCGCTCGACGTGCGCCCGGAAGGGGGCATCGGCGCTCGGGATCGTGATCAGCCGGGGCGGGTTGGAGTGGCCGGGCACGGCGGCGGACTCAGTCTGGTACGGCCAAGTCGGCGCTTGGCCCACACCTGTCTCCCGCGGTTCCCATCACCCGAGGCATGGTTCCATGGTGCACCAGCGACACCCGCGTGACAGCGCTTTACAACTGCCCCTCGGCGACGCATCGTACACAACACCGTCCCCGATTCAGGAGCGCCACCGCCGACGTAGACTCTGGACGTGGCTCGCGAGCACGGATCCACCGCTGCCATCGACCTCCACGACGTCCATCGGAGCTTCGGCGCCGTGCGGGCGGTGGACGGCATCGACCTGCATCTCGAGGTCGGCGAGATCGCCGCGCTCCTGGGCCCGAACGGGGCCGGCAAGACGACCACCATCGACATGATCCTGGGCCTCGGGCAGCCCGACCAGGGGACGGTGACCGTGCTCGGGATGCCGCCCGCCGAGGCGATCTCGCGCGGCCTCGTGTCCGCCGTCCTGCAGACGGGCGGTCTGCTCAAGGACCTCACCGTCCGCGAGACCGTTCGCCTGACCGCCTCGATCTACGTCGACCCGCGACCCGTCGACGAGGTGCTCGAACGAGCCGGGATCACCAACCTCGCCGACAGGCTGGTCGGGAAATGCTCCGGTGGTGAGCAGCAGCGCCTCCGGTTCGCCCTTGCCCTCCTGCCCGACCCCACGCTGATGGCCCTCGACGAGCCGACGGCCGGGATGGACGTGGAGGGTCGCCGTGACTTCTGGTCCGCCATCCGGCGCGACGCGGAGCGCGGCCGGACCGTCCTGTTCGCGACCCACTACCTCGAGGAGGCGGACGCCTACGCCGACCGGATCATCCTGCTTCGCCAGGGCCGGATCGTGGCCGACGGGACCGCCGCGGAGGTTCGCAACCTGTCGAGCGGCCGTTCGGTCCGGGCGAGCCTCGCCGATGCCGACGAGGCGACCTTGTCGCGGCTTCCGGGCGTCCGCGCGGTCGAGACCCGCGGCGATCGCGTGCTCATCCAGACGACGGATTCCGATGCCGTCGCGAAGTACCTGTTGACCGCGACCGCGGCCCATGACGTGGAGATCGTGGCCCACAACCTCGAGGACGCATTCCTCGCCCTCACCTCGGACGATCGAGTCCAGCCACTCCCTGAGAGCGCGGTCGTGGGAGATGCAGCGTGACGACCGAGGTCCCGGTCGCGACGCCCGCCACCGAGCACCATGCGCCCCCGTTCGGTGGTTTCAACCTGACCTTCCTGTCGATCGAGGTGCGCCGTCTCCTGCGCAATCGACGCACGGTCGTCGTGACCGTCGTCGTGCCGGTCGTCCTGTTCCTGCTGTTCAGGCAGAACAAGCGGCTGGCCGCGGTCGAGGGCACCGACGTCGGAGTCGTCACGTCGATGATCGGCATCGCCGTCTATGGCGCGATGCTCGCCGCGACCTCGGGCGGCGCGATGGTCTCGATCGAACGCGCACAGGGTTGGAGTCGCCAGCTCCGCCTCACTCCGCTCCGTCCCGAGGCGTACGTCGCGATCAAGATCATCGTGGCGATGCTGCTGGGCCTGACATCGGTGGCGGTCGTCTACGTCGTCGGCGCCGTTCGACGGCGTCCAGATGGACCCTGCCGTCTGGATCGCGACCGGGCTTCTTGCGTGGGGCGCCTCGCTGGTCTTCGCGTCATTCGGATTGTTCATGGGCTACCTGCTGCCGTCCGAGAACGTGATGCAGGTCATCGGGCCGATCCTGGCGATCTTCGCCCTGTTCGGCGGCCTCCTCGTGCCGCTGAGCCTGCTGCCCGACGTGATGCAGCAGATCGCGCCCTTCATGCCGACCTTCGGCGTCGCGTCGATCGCCCGCTACCCGTTCGTCGGGGGCGACTTCGACCCGGCCTGGCTGTTCAGCGTCATCGTGTGGACGCTCGCGTTCGCCGGTGCGGCCGTGCTCCTGTTCAGGCGCGACACCCGGCGAACCTGAGGGGTCCGCTCGGAGCGCTTGTCAGACGCCGACCGGCTCGCGAACGAGCACGACCGTGGTGCGACCCGGCTGCCACTCCCCGAGGATGAGCAGGATCTTCTCGAGGATCGTGTCGACGCCGAGTCGTTCGCGGACCCGCTCGTTCTCCCAGGGGAACACGACCTCGCGGATGCGCGTCATCGCCGCGTCGAGGTCCGGGACGAGCTTCTGGCTGCCGACGACGAGGATCAGGCGCCCCGCGCCCGAGGCATAGGCGCCCAGCTGGCTCCCGGTTGCCGACGCCGCGACGAGCGTCCCGTCAGGCGTGATCGCGGCGACGCTGCCGAGCATGAAGTCGGGCGCGGCGACGAGCTTGCGCATCTCGGCACCCTGGGTCGCCCGGTCCATCGCCATCAGCTGCGGCCGCAACGCGTCATACCGCCCGGACTCGACGATCTCGGCGTAGACGCCGATGTCCTCGAGCGTCTTGGACTTGCCCGAGTGCACGACGGACCCTTCCGGGATGATGCCCAGGACGACGTCCTTTGCCTCGGCGCCCGTCTCGACGACGATCGCCTCGATATTGTGGGAGCGAAGCGCCGCGGCGACGTCTTCGACGCGGTCAACGACCGTTGCTGTGTCCATGGCCGGCCTACCCGACGACCAGGACGATCTTGCCGATGGTCCGACCCGCGAAGGCGCCAAGCGCGCTCGCGGCCTCCTCGAGCGGGAAGGTCTGTTGGATCTCGATCCGCAGCGTCCCGTCCGCCACCTGCGCAGCCAGGCTCGCGACCTTCTCGGGGGTCGGCTTGCCGCTGACGTTGGTGCCCGTGGCGCCACCCGCGGCAAGCGTCGCCTCATCGGCGGCACCCATCGTCGTGGCGATGCGGCCGCCTTCCTTGACGAGCGTGCAGACCGCGTTGAAGGCGTCGTCGCGATTGACGAGGTCGAGGAGGACGTCGATCCCGTCCGGGTGCCTTGCCCGGACTTCCTTGACGACGTCTGTGGACCTGTAGTCGACGGTCTCGGCGGCGCCGAGCGACCGGACGAAAGCCGCGTCGTCGCCGTCTGCCGCTGTGGCGATGACGGTGGCGCCGCGTTGGGCTGCGAACTGGACCGCGAACGAGCCGACGCCACCCGTCGCGCCGACGATGAGCACGACGTCGCCTGCGCCGACCCCGGCCGCATCCACCGTGTCAAGGGCGGTGGCACCGGCGAGTGGGATCGAGGCGGCAGCTTCGAAGGAGACCGCCGACGGCTTCGGGGTCAGGACGACATCCGGGCCGGCGGGCACGAGCTCCGCCCACGTGCCGACGTGCAGCGGCGGGGTGGTCGGGACGAAGGCGATGACCTCGTCGCCGACCGAGACGTCTGTGCGCCCTGCACCGACCGCCTCGATCACGCCGGCGAGATCTCGGCCGACGACCACCGGGTAGTCGTGCGGCATCGCCTGCGCGAGGTATCCATTGGCTTCGTAAAGATCGATCCCATTGACGCTCGCCGCACGAACGCGGATCAGCACGCCGCCGTCGGGCGCCTCGGGATCGGGGAGATCGACGAGCGCGGCGGGCTGGTCGGCGGCGGTCAGGGCATAGGCTTTCATGGCGATCCTCAGGGCAGGTCGTTGAGGACGCAACTATACGCTATTTGAACGCTTGTGATTACCAGGGCACGCTGTCGAGCTCGCGCCGCTCGATGGTCGAGACGAATGCGACCCATGCACCCGCTGTCGGCCCACCGAGGACCATGGCGGCCGCCACGAACGGGAAGTGGAACGTCCACACCCCGTGGCCCCCAGGGGCCGGCAGGACACGAAGCGACCCGATCATGCCGAAGGCGATCCACAGCATCATCCCGCCCGACGGGCCAGCCAGCGCCGAGCCGTTCATGTTCGGGTCGATGGCGGGGCCGATCGGGATGCGAAGCGTTGTCCAGGCGAGCGCGGTGAGCCCCGCGACGATCGAGATAGCCGTGTAGGCGAACAGCCACGGGCGCCGGTCGGCCATGGTCGCGGCGTCGCCGCCACCGGGGTCTGTCGGCGTAGTCCGCGCTGCTGCATGCGGGATGGTCCGGGTCTTTCGCTGCCCGGGAAGACCGATGCTGATCGCCAAGGGCTGGACGTCCATCAGGGGCACTTCCTGTGTACGACCGATGTTCGGATGGGGGACAGATCCGATTGCGCCGGATGCAGCCGGCTGCAGGACTCAGGCGAAGATGGGGCACATCTCGAACCGCCGCGGCCCTGCCGTCCCTCCAGACAACGATCCAGTGACCCCGATAGGACTTCTCGGTCCCGTCTCACCGCACCGCAATCATCTTGTGGGAACTGGACCCACACGGATCCCCGGAAATATGTACCGGGAAGGTCATCCGGAGGTACCGGGTGTCGTCGCCGGGGCCGAGTGTCGGCAATGCGCTTGCGCCGGTCCGGTCGCAGCGCCTAGAGTCGGCCTACGGGCCGGCTTGCCCATCCGAAACTCCGCCGCCCCGGAATCCCCGCCGCCAACTTTCGTCGCTCCGTCACGGCCAGCGCTTGCTGGTCCGCCTCGAGGGATCCTTGGCAACCGTTATCAGCGTGCACTCGTTCCGAGGTGGAACGGGCAAGTCGAACACGACCGCCAATCTCGCCGCGATCTTTGCCCAACGGGGGCTTCGCGTCGGCGTCATCGACACGGACATCCAGTCGCCGGGCATCCACGTCCTCTTCGGGCTGGCGGGCGACGAGGTCGACGCGTCGCTCAACGACTTCCTGTGGCACGGGCGCGCGATCGAGGAGGTCGCTCGGGATGTCACGGCGGCGGCAGGCCCGGATGTGTCCGGCCGGATCCACCTGATCCCATCGAGCATGAAGCCGGGCGAGATCGCCCGCATCCTACGCGAGGGCTATGACGCGCAGCGGATGACGGAGGGGTTTCGCCAGCTGATCGGGGCGCTCGATCTCGATGTCCTGCTGATCGACACCCATCCGGGACTCAACGAGGAGACCCTCCTTTCGCTCGTCCTGTCGGACAGCCTGCTGATCGTCATGCGCCCGGATCTGCAGGACTACGAGGGGACCGGCGTGACCGCCCGGATCGCGCGCGAGCTCCAGGTGCCCAGGATCCGGATCCTCGTCAACAAGCTGCCGGCGACGTTCGATCGTGCGTCCGTCGCGACGAGGGTCGAGGAGGCATACGGCTGCGAGGTCGCCGCGGTCATCCCTCATTCCGACGAGCTGATGCAGCTCGCCAGCGAGGGCATCTTCGCTGTCCGGTACCCGGATCACGAGGTCGCCGCGCTGTACAGAACGGTCGCCGACGCATTGGTGGCCGATGGTCGCTGACCTCGGCTCGATGTTCTCGCGCGACGAGGTCCTCGGCGGGATGCCGGCCCGACGCGCCAGCACGCTCCTGTACGCCATCGAGGCGCGAACGGCGCTGCTGTCCGCGCGAGCCCGTCGGGCGATGGCTCGCTTTGAGACCGAGCGCACGGCCGCCGAGCACGAGCAGGAGTTCCTGAGCGCCCTCGCGGAGGGTCGCGACAGCGCGGTCGCGACGACGATCCAGGAGCTCGATCGTCACGCCGACCGGTGGGCCGGCCTCGTCCCCGCCGAACCGGCGTTGCGCGCCGAGATCCTCCGGCGGATCGTCGACAAGTACGGTCTGCCGGCACAGGCGACCAGCGTTCGCGCGGCCCTCGGCGCGGCCGATCCGGCGGTCGTGGCTGCCTATGCAGAACGCGCAGGCAAGCCGCTCGGCGCGGCCGAGGCGGCGCCCCTGTCGACTCGAGAGCGATTCCGTTGGTGGCGCGCGAGCGCGTCCCGCCGGCTCGAGTCGCTGCCACCCTTCTGGCTCGCGTTCACGCTGACCCTGACCGAGACCGTCGGCGGCGGGGTCCTCGCGCTGCCGATCGCGTTCGCAGGGTTCGGCCCGGTCGGAGCGACCGTGCTGCTCATCGTGTTCGGCATCCTCAACACCCTGACCATCGCCGCGCTGGTCGAGAGCATCACCCGCGACGGCGCCATGCGCTACGGCGACTCGTTCATCGGGCGCCTCATCCGCGACTACCTCGGACGACCCGGGCTGGCCATCGCGGTCCCGACGCTCCTAGTGCTGGAGACGGTCGGCTTCAGCGTCGCGCTGATCGGCTTCGGGACCACCGTCGGCGGCGTGACGGGCATGCCGGTCGTGCTCTGGGCGGCCGTCCTGTTCGTCGTCGTGACGGCGATCCTGTGGCGCGGCACCATCGACGCCACGGTCGCGGTCGCCGTGGCCGTGGGGTCAGTCAACCTCGTTCTGCTCCTCGCGATCTCGGCCATCGCGTTCCTGAACGCGCGACCTGACGCGTTCGCCGGGAGCGGCACGGGCCTCAGCCTCAACGCATCCGTCCTCGAGCTCGTCTTCGGCGTCGCCCTGGTGGCCTATTTCGGGCATACCTCGGCGGGCCACTCCGCGAAGGTCGTCCTCGCTCGCGATCCGAGCGGACGACACCTCCTGTCCGGGAACATCGCGGCGATGCTCACGGCGATGGTCATCTATGTCGTGTTCGTGCTGGTGGTGACCGGTGCCGTCGGCGCGACCGCGCTGGCCGGATACAAGGGCACCGCACTGACGCCCCTCGCCGAGAAGATCGGCCCGATCATCGAGGTGCTCGGGACGATCTATATCGTGCTTGCCGTCGGATTGAGCGCCGTCCACGTCGGACTCGGCCTGTACAACCAGATGGCCGATCTGATCGACTCGACGCCGCTCGCGCGTCTCGGAGCACGTGCGGATGGAGGTCAGGCAAGGATCGTCGAGTTCGGCCTCCGCGCGGCTCCGCTGCTGGCCATCTTCGTCCTCGTCGAGTTCCTCCTGGCCCACGGCTCGATCTCGTTCACCGAGCCGTTGAACGTCGTGGGCACGCTCACGCTGCCGCTGCTCGCCGGGGTCTTCCCGATGCTCATCCTGGTCGCGGCGCGCCGGCGTGGAGAGCGTCGCCCGGACCACGTCATCCGCCCGCTCGGCTGGCCGGTCGTGGCGGTCGCCATCGGTGGGGTGTTCCTGTTCGGCGTGCTGGCCTTCGGCCTGTGGATCTGGGTGTCGCCGCTCGAGCGTGCCGCTGCGTTGCTGGTCGCGGGCACGATCGTGGTGCTCGCCGTCACGAGCTGGCGCCGGGGGGCGTTCGAGCCGCGGACCGTCGTCGAATACCGCCTCGAGATGGGTCCGCCGGACCACGGCATCCTGTCGATCATCACCGACGGCCGGCCGATCGCCGCGGCGGTCGACATCGAGGAGACGACAGGGCGCCGCCGCGAGACGGCCAGCGAGCTCGTCGTCAACGCCCCGAACCGGCTCCGGTCCATCACCGTCGACCTGCCACGCGACGTCGCCCCCGAGCTCCGGCTATGGGTGCATGCCATCGGACCCGACGGCACGTCGACCAACCTGCCCGCCGACGTCCGGGTCCTCGACGGCGGCGAGGAGGTGGGCCTGCAGGTCGGTGATCGGACGCATTCGACCATGACGCTGCGGGGTGGCGAGGAGCTCGCGCGACTCACCATCTCGGTCGCACCGGGTCCAGCCAGCACCTAGGAGGAGGCCGCATCGATCTCGTCCGGGGAGTCGACATCATCGCATCCGGGTGGCTTCACCCAGAAAGGATCATCGTGAGCGCGCGTTTCCCGAGTCTGCCCCGTTCGTTCCTGTTCCTCATCGCCGGCATCTCGGTCGTCGCGGCCGCCTGCTCCGGCGGCGCCGCGGGCACGAGTCCGGCCTCACCCGGCGCCTCGGCAGCCGGCGCGGTCACGTCCGCGGCACCGGCCGGCGACCCGACGAAGGACAAGCTCGCGCAGGTCCAGGCGCGGGGCACCCTCGTCCTGTTCGTCGATCCCGACTACGCACCGCAATCGATGGCGGTGAAGGGCGCGACCCGGGCCGCCAACACGAAGTGCGCCCCGAACCAGATGACCGCGCCCGAAGTGGACGGCTATGACGTCGTGACCGGCAAGCTGGTCGCGGCCGCCCTCGGCGTCGAGCCCTGCTTCGTCGCCGTCCCGTTCGACGAGGTGATCGCCGGTGGCTGGGGCGATCGATTCGACGTCGCGTGGGCGTCGGGTGCCCTCACCGAGGATCGGATGAAGGCCCTCTACATGACCCAGCCCTACTACACGACCCCCGCGAACTTCTTCGTGAAGAAGGAGTCCGCCTACCAGGCACCGGCCGACCTGTCCGGCAAGCAGATCGGGGCCTGCTCGGGTTGCACCCACGAGCAGTACCTGAAGAAGACCCTGGCCCTGCCGGGGGAGGACATCACGTTCGCGGTCTCGAACCCCAAGATCGTCACGTACGCCCATGAGCCACCCGGCCTGCTCGACGTCGCGAGCGGCAAGATCGACGCGTTCCTGTGCAGCCAGCCGGTCGGTGTCGGCGCCATCAATGACGGAGCCGACCTGCGCATGCTGGCCGCCCCTGCCTTCACGACGTTCAAGACCGGCTACGTCGACAAGAGCCTGACGCTGGCGGCCGGACCGTTCATCGACGCCATCAACACGTCGCTCGACGAGCTGCTCGCCGACGGCAAGCTCAAGGACGCGTCCGTCAAGTTCTTCGGGACCGACTTCGCGACGGCGGCCGCGGCGTTCGACCTGCCGGGCCTCCACCAGACGGTGCAGTAGCGCGCGATGGCGGTCGAGGCGGCGAGCCAGGGGGCGAGGGCCGGGCGGCTGGCGCGACTGCGCCGGATCCCGTGGCCGTGGCGCCGAAGTCTTCGGGCCCGGCTCGTCGCCTACTTCCTGCTGCTCTCCACCGTCACGGTGCTGGTCGTCGGGGTGGCGGTCTACGTGCGTGCGACGAATGACCTCACGGCCGGCGTGTACGACCGGCTCGATGCCGTCGCCTCCGTCAAGGCCGATTCGCTCGAACGCTGGATCGACGAGCAGACCAGGAACGTCGTGTACGTCGGGGCGATCCCCGGCTTCGGTGACGACGCGCGGACCTACCTCGCGTCGCCCGATGCGGGGTCTGCCTCGGGCTCGGCCGACGATGCGCAGACCCGTCTCCGGTCGGAGCTGGCCACGGTCGTCTCCAAGACCGCCGATGCCGAGGAGATCATGATCCTCGACCTTGACGGCAAGATCCGGCTGTCGACGCTCGCCCAGGACGAAGGGACCAGCCTTGCCGATCAGCCGTTCTTCGTGGACGGCTCCTCGCACACCACCGTCCAGAACGTCTACACCTCGCCGCTGACGCAGCGATCGACGATCACCGTCGCGACACCGCTGTTCGACCAGAACGGCAACGGTCAGCGCGTGGCGGTCCTGGCCGCGGACCTGAGCCTCGAGCGTCTCGATCGCATCATCCAGGAGCGGACGGGACTCGGCGAATTGGGTCGCACCTACCTCGTCGACCGTGACGGCCGGCTCATCGAAGGGACGCTCGCGAGCGGGGTCCAGGCGCCAGTCGTCGACTCCGAGGGGGTCCGGCAGGTCCGCGCCGGCCAGAGCGGCGAAGGCCTGTACGCCGACGATCGCGGGGTCCCGGTCATCGGCGTCTACCACTGGATCGACGACCGTGGCGCCGGGCTCATGGCAGAGCTGAGTCAGGACGAGGCGTTCGGGGCGGCACGGGAGCTGGCAGTCGTCATCGGCGTCGTCGGCCTCGCGTCCGCGGTCCTGTTGGCCGGCGGCATCTGGTTCGTCGCCCGGCGCGTCACGCGCCCGATCCTGTCGCTCGCGGCGACGGCGACCAAGGTGACCGGCGGTGACCTCGAGGCTGTGTCGGGGATCAGATCCGAGGACGAGGTCGGGACCCTGGCCGTCGCATTCGACGAGATGACCGCCGAACTGCGATCCAACGTCGCGACACTCGAACGGCGGGTCCAGGACCGCACGGCCGAACTCGATCGGCAGAAGACGTATTTCGAGTCGCTCGTCGAGGCCAGCCCCGTGGCGATCGTCACGATGGACCGTGACGAGCTGGTGTCGGGCTGGAACCCGGCGGCCACCACGCTCTTCGGCTTCACGGAGGAAGAGGCGGTCGGCCGCAACGTCGACGAGCTGATCCTTCGCTCGGACATGCTGCGCGATGCCGGCCACGACCTCACGCGCGAGGCTGCGGAACACGGCCGGGCCCATGCGATCGGCCAGCGGATGCGCAAGGACGGCAGCCTCATGGACGCGGAAGTCGTCATGGTCCCGCTCGTCATCGAAGGAGAACAGCTCGGCTTCTATGCCATCTACCACGACATCACGGAGCTGAACGCGGCGCGGCGCGAGGCCGACGGCGCGAACCAGGCCAAGAGCGCGTTCCTCGCCGCCATGAGCCACGAGATCCGGACCCCGATGAATGCCGTGATCGGCATGAGCGGGCTCCTGCTCGATACCTCCCTCGATACCGACCAGCGCGACTTCACCGAGACGATCCACACGTCCGGCGAGGCGCTGCTCACGATCATCAACGACATCCTCGATTTCTCGAAGATCGAGGCGGGTCGGTTCGAGCTCGATGCCCACCCGTTCACCCTCGCGTCGACGATCGAGGGCGCCCTCGACGTCATGGGGCCGGTCGCCGGCAAGAAGGGCCTGGAGCTCGCATATTCGCTCGACCCCGAGCTGCCGCGGACGCTGATCGGCGACGCCGGCCGCATCCGCCAGATCGTCCTCAACCTGCTGTCGAATGCGATCAAGTTCACTGACGCGGGCGAGGTCGGAGATCGCCGTCACCGGCGCCCGCATCGATGCCGCGGCACCGCGGGACGACGACCCGGGCCGCTGGGAGGTGCGCATCGACATCCACGACACCGGCATCGGCATCCCGGAGGATCGGATCGGGCGGCTCTTCCAGTCGTTCAGCCAGGCAGACGCGTCCATCTCACGGAGGTACGGCGGCACCGGCCTCGGCCTCGCGATCAGCCGCCGCCTGGCCGAGCTGATGGATGGCTCGTTGGTCGCGGAGAGCGCCGGGATCCCCGGGCAAGGCAGCACGTTCCGGCTTGCCGTCCACCTGCCCGCGACAGTGGACGAGGAGGCCGTCGGTGCCGGGCCGGTGGCGGACCTCGACGGTCGCCGCGTCCTCGTCGTCGACGACAACGCCACGAACCTGCGGATCCTGACGGCTCAGCTGAGCCGCCTGGGGATGGTCGTCACCGCGACCGGATCCGCGCTCGAGGCTCGCGACCTGGCGACCGCCGATGGTGCGGCGTTCGCGGCGGTCGTCACGGACCTCCGGATGCCGGACCTCGATGGTATCGGCCTTGCCAGGGCGATCCGCGAGGTCCTCGGGAGCAGTGCGCCACCGGTCGTGGTGCTCTCCTCGCTCGGTCAGCGCGACCGTGATGCTGACGGCGTCGCCGGCTTCCTGACCAAGCCGGTCAAGCCCGCCGTCCTCCGCGAGGTGATCGCCCAGGTCATCGGGGGCTCACGTGTGACCGCGCTGCCGCGCACGGTAGCGGAGCGACCTGCGATCGACCAGGGTCTCGGCGAGCGCCATCCGCTTCGTCTTCTGCTCGCCGAGGACAACGCTGTGAACCAGAAGCTCGCGATCCGCCTGCTCCAGCGGATGGGTTACACGACCGATCTGGCCGTCAACGGGCTGGAGGCCATCGAAGCGCTGACCGCGAACGAGTACGACGTCGTCCTGATGGATGTGCAGATGCCCGACCTCGACGGCCTGGAGGCGACGCGTCGGATCAGGTCCGAGTGGCCGGACCGGCCGCTCAGGATCATCGCGATGACCGCCAACGCGATGGAGGGCGATCGGGAGACGTGCCTGGAGGCCGGGATGGACGACTACCTGTCGAAGCCGATCCGGCCGGACGAGCTGGCGACGGCGCTGCTCGCGTCGCCCTCGGCAGGGGCGCCGGGCGCGGCGGGCGACACGTGATGAGGGACGTGGCCCCGCGACGGGAGAAGGAGCGATGACCGATCCCCGTCCGGTGGTGGACCCGGCCGCGCTCGACCGGCTGCTCGAGATGACCGGCGGAGACCCCGACTTCCTCGCCGAGCTGATCGATACGTTCATCGAGGACGGATCGGTGCAGCTGGATGCCCTGCGCGCGGCGGTCGAGACAGGCGACGCCGAGGCGTGCCATGCGGCCGGCGCATTCGCTCAAGTCGAACAGCGCGAGCATGGGCGCCGAGCGGCTGGCGGACATGTGCCGTGCCCTCGAGGCGGACGCGCGTGCCGGGACGATCGAGGACGGCCCGGCGCGGGTGGCTGCGGCACAGACCGAGTTCGGCCTCGTCCGAACGGCACTCGGCTCCGTCCGGGACGGATCGTGACGACCTCGGGACGGGTCCTTGTCGTTGACGACGAGCGGCTCAACCGGACGATCCTGCGGGCCGCGCTCGGGAAGGAAGGTCATGTCGTCGTCGAAGCAGCGGACGGACGCGAGGCGCTCGATCGGCTCGCGGAGGGCGGCGTCGACGTCGTCCTGCTCGACATCGTCATGCCCGTCATGGACGGCTACGAGACGCTGGCCGCCATCAAGGCCGATCCCGCCCTGACCCACCTGCCGGTGATCATCATCTCGGGCGTCGACCAGGTCGACAGCGTCGTCCGCTGCATCGAGATGGGCGCCACCGACTACCTGACGAAGCCCTTCCAGCCGGCGATCCTGAAGGCACGGCTCGATTCCTCCCTGGCGTCCAAGCGGCTGCGCGACCTCGAGCTCGAGTATCTCGAGCAGGTCTCGCGGGTGACCGGCGCAGCCGCGGCGCTCGAGGCAGGGAGCGAGGACCTCGGCGACATCGCGCTCGTCGCGGCGCGGGATGACGCCCTCGGCGCGCTGGCACGCCGGTTCGAGAGCATGGCCCGCGAGGTCCTTGCCCGCGAGGCCCGACTGCGCGAGCAGGTGCGCGAGCTGCGCATCGAGATCGACCAGGGGCGACAGGCTCGTCAGGTCGCCGAGATCACCGACACCGACTTCTTCCGTGATCTCCGGGGCCGGGCCGCCGACCTGCGCCGGACGATCCGCGACGAAGCCCCGGACGCGGGGACCCCGGACACGGACGCGGCCGGCTGACCCCGTCGCGGATGCTCCCGGACGACCAGTCCCGGTCCTGCACTCGTCCTACCCGGCAGACCCTCCGCGGCTTGCACGATCCATCTCGACCCACCGATCGTTCCACGGCCCTTGGCCATAGAACTTGTCGATCACGACCCGGAACGTCCAGCCCGACGGCATGTCGCGAGCCGGGTACGAAGCACCCGGACCGATGTACCACTCGGCGAGGTGGTCCATCACCGCGAGCGCTCCGCCGTCCTCGACGCTCGCGCGGCCGTTGACCACGAGGTAGGGAAACAGGCCGCCGCCGTCGTACTCCTTGGCCTGGAAGGAGAGCGTGACGCGTGGGTCACGTCTGAGGCGAGCAGCTCGCTTGGCGTCGAAGAACGACGCAAAGACGATCTCGTCGCCGTCGAAGCCGGCCCAGCACATGTTGACGTGGGGCTCGCCGTGTCGGTTCATCGTCACGACGTGTGCCCACAGCCCGCCCGCGACGAACTCGCGAACGCTGTCAGGGATGGTGCTCATGCCGACGAATCCTAGACGAACAAGCTCGGCGACCGCGTGTCGGCGATCGAGACGGTCCTGCGGGGTGGAGTACCGGTTCCTCGACGCCGACTGAAGCTGCGGGCACGAACGGGCGAGGTCCTGAGGTCGCGCGAGCGACATTTACCGAGGCTGCACCTCTCCGGCGTCATGAAGCTCGGGGTCCCAGGCATAGAACGTCAGCTCGAGGTCGTTGCCCTCCACCTCGAGCGCGAATTCCGCAGCTTTGGCCAAACCTTTGAGCGCCGCCAGGAACTCGACACGGGAATGCACCCGGTCGGGGATATCGGCGATCTCGACGCGAAGGGCCTCGCCGGCTGGACCGAGCGCCGAGATCGTCCCGTGGACAAGGCAGTCATCCTCGAGGACCATCGGTCCGAGTCGGCTGAGGGTGTGCTCGCCGGTGATTGACGGCGCGGGCCGCAACGCGTGAAGAAGATGCTCGACGTCATCCACGTTCGCGAGCGCGGCGTCCCATTCGGGGCTGCCAGGTGTCGCCGATTCGGCGCGTTGGTTCGCGCGATCCAGGCGAGCCTCAAGCTGCTCGTTCAGGGCGTCGGCATCCATCGATCTCCCCCGACCCGGCTCTGGAGGTGATGTCGACCTCGGTCCCGAGATCTGGCCGATGCAGCGTCGTGCCGCTGCGGATCTCAGGAAGCCGCTCGCATCACCCCATGTGAGCAGCCCCACTCTAGCGACCGGTCAGTCAAAGGAACACTGAGGCGATGGTCAGGGGGTCCTGTTGCATCCATGGCGGGTGGAGCGCACCGGTCGCATGTCGCACGCGCGCACATTCGCGAACGGGCTCGCCGATCAAGTGCTCGCCGCGAACCCACGCAACGATAGATCCGATCCATCCACGCGATCCGGCGTCGACGCTTGCTTACCCGCGGGCGGACGGCACCCACCGTGGAGCCAGGGCGGATGCCTCCGCGGATGACGAAACGTCGAAGTGGTGCGCAGTCATCATTCGTTCCGATCGCCGTTCGCCGTTGGCTGCGGCTCGACAGTCAAGATGAGGACACATGAAACGACCGGTCGGGATCACCATCCTCGCGATCCTCTTTGGCGCAGCTGGCATCGCCTACATGATGCTCGGCTTCCAGATGACCACCGCCGTCACGTTCGGACCGCTCCCCGCGGGCCAGGGCACCTGGATCTGGGGTTGGCTCATCGTCCTGACGGGCCTCGCGTTCTGGGCCGGCGGTCTGGCCGCCTGGCGCCTATTGCCGTGGGGATGGATGCTCGGGCACTTCCTTGCGATCCTCGGGATCCTCGAGGCCATCTTCGCCCTGCTGGGCACTGGCAACCTGAGTTACGCGCTTGCCTCGACGGCCTTCCCGTTCCTTCTCCTCTGGTACCTGAACCGGCCCTCGGTCAAGCTGGCCTTCGGCCTCACCGACGAGTAGATCCCACAGGGCTGCGCGGGGGGCGCAGCCCTAAGGAGGGCTCCGGGCGAGTCTGGAAGTGCGACTGATAGACTCCTCGCCTCGGGCGGGAGTAGCTCAGTTGGCAGAGCGGCAGCCTTCCAAGCTGCATGTCGCGAGTTCGAACCTCGTCTCCCGCTCCAGATCCCTCCGTCCGCTGCGTGATGCGACGCCCCGAGCCCGCCCGATCGACGGGTCCGGCGACTCTCGCCCGGCGCAAGACGGACGCGCACCTCGAGGCTGACTATCGTCCCGACCGGTCGGTACGCTCAGGGGACGTCGGTCGAACATCCGGGCCGCCTACGGTGGGGACGTCGCCGGGGCGATGCACCAGAGGGACCTACATGATCGAACAGGGGACGGCCCAAGGCCGGCTCGAGGACTTCTTCCGAAACCGGTCCGCGGGCGGCCTCACGATCGCGTGTGAGGGTGGCAAGTGGTCGGCGCGGGCCGAAGCTTCCATGGGGGCAGTCGGGTCGACTGGTCGCTGGACGACCACGATCACTGTCGTGGGCGGGAAGTACGCCGGCGGGGACGACGCCATCGAGCGAACCTGCCTCGACGTGATCGACAGGCTCGCGGAGGTCGGCCTCAACGTTCGGTGAAGGCCCGCGGCGGCTCCTGAGCTTGCGAGTCCCGAGGTCGATAGCCTCGGAAGGCCTCGACGGCGAAGACCTTCGGATAGCGTCCGCGGTCCGCGGGTGCGCCCGGGCGGTCCCGGAAGTCGTAGATGCTGACCATGAACTGCATCGGATACGACGGCGATTGGTGGACGACCTTGATCGGCCGGTCGTCGACGTAGAAGGCGACATGGTCGGGCGCCCACGCGACCGAGTACGTATGGGCCTGACGCACATCGATCCGCACCGACTCTGCTGAGAACGCGTCCGTGATCGACGGATCGCCGAACGGGCGTAGGCCCATCCCGATGCGGGCCGTATCCGGACCCACGTCACGTCCGAAGATCTCGCAGACACAGATCTCTGCAGACCGGGTCGGCACGTCCTCGTACCCGATCATCCAAAGCGCGACCATCGCCGCCGGGTCATCGAGCGCACGGGCGCGGATCTCGAACAGGCCGTATCGCGGCGTATAGAGGGCAATGTTCGGCTGGGCCTCGCGAACGATCAGGCCGCGTTTGAACCGGTGCTGTCCGATGTCACTGCCGACCGGCCCGGAGAAGGCACCGGTCTGCAGCGAAGAGACCCGCAGCTCGCCGTCGACGTCGCGGTTCCACGGCTCTTGATCCTCCTCGATCTTGAGTCGCAGGAGCCCTCCGCCGACCTCGTATCTCGCCGCAGATGCCTCGCGAGAGCTCCAGTGCGGCAGGTAGTGCGCGATCCAGAGCCGCTCATCCAGCGTGTTCGCTTGGAATGTGTCCTCGATCTCGAGGACGTAGCCCTGGCGGTCGAGCCTCTCGTTCGGGTCATCGACGTCGTCCGACATCATTCGTTCGCCTTCGTGCGTTGGCTCGTCGTCCGAGGGCCGCTGGCCGGGCGGGCCCGCTCGATGGCTCAGCGTACAGCCGCCTGTGGCCACCAGCGTCTCCCGCTCCACTTTTCGGCCGGTTCTTGGAACCTGGGCTATCGTCGCGGCGTGAGCGAGCCCCGCGAACCCGCCACCCCCGCCGCTGACGTCGGGCGGCTGGTCGCGGGTCGATACCGGCTGGCGGAGCTGATCGGGGTCGGTGGGATGGCCACCGTCCATCGTGCGACCGACGCCAGGTTCGACCGTGCCGTCGCCGTCAAGCTGCTCCGGCGCGAGGTCGTCGAGGACGCCGACATCGCCATGCGCTTCCGCCGCGAGGCTCTCGCGGCGACCGTCCTGCGCCATCCGAACATCGTCGGCTGCCTCGAGACGGGCACCGACGACGGCCAGCCGTTCCTGGTCATGGAGCTGATCGAGGGCGAGGACCTGGCGGCGCGGTTGCGCCGGGTCGGTCGGTTGGCCCCGCTCGAGGCGACGCGGATCGCGCTGGATGTCGCTCGCGCCCTTGGCATCGCGCACATCCGTGGGATCGTCCACCGCGACGTGAAGCCGGGCAACATCCTGCTGGCCCGTGACGGGCGCGCCATGGTGACCGACTTCGGGATCGCCCGGTTGTCGGCGGACGCCGAGGGGGCGGTGCCCGGGACGACGCTGGGTTCTGTCCACTACTTCAGCCCGGAGCAGGCCAAGGGCGAGACGACGACCGCGGCATCCGACGTCTACAGCCTCGGGCTGGTGCTGTACGAGTCGCTGACCGGTCGACGCGCCTGGAGCGGCGAGACGACCGCGAAGCTGGCGGCGGCACGGATCGGTGCTCCGGCACCGCACCCGCGCGATGTCGATCCCGAGGTGCCGGCGGCGCTGGATTCGATCGTCGCCCACGCGCTCGACCCTGAGCCGGCCGGCCGCTACCCCAACGGCCAGGCGTTCGCGAGCGCGCTCGAGCCGTTCCTCGCCCACGCGGAGCCACCGAGCCACACGGTCGTGACCGAATCGGCCGCGCTGGTGGCAGCTGCTGCTGCGCTCGCCCATGGGGCACCGACGCCGGCCGGCGCCGCTCCGCCGATGCCCGCACTGGTGGCGCCCCTGCGACCAGCAGGCGTCGGGAGTCGTGCCACGACTGCACCGCCGATCAGCCTGGCGGCCGTCCGTCACGCCTCGCCCGTCATCGCCGCGCCTCTTCTGGTGCTGACCGTCGTCGTGGCGATCGTCGCCGCGGCACTGCTGCTCGCGGCGCTGCCCGGCGGGGGACCGCTTGGCGTCGCGTTCGCCAACCCGACCCAAGGTCCGACCAGTCGCCCGACCGCTCGGCCGACGGCACGCCCGACCCCGCGCCCGACGGCGAGCGCTGTGCCGCAAACCACGGCAGTCGCCAAGCCCGCCTCGACCCCGGCGCAGGCATCCGGCCCGAAGCCGCCGAGCCCCGGGATGCTCGATGCCTGCGACCCGTTCTTCGGTGTCGCCTGTGGTCTCGACGCCGGCACCTATGAGCCGAGCCACTTCGTCCCGGCGATCCGGTTCAAGCTCGGCAGTGGCTGGTCGGTCACCGATTCGCGCTCGGACGTGCTCGCGCTCGCTCGTGACGAAGGCCGCATGACCTTCGCCAGCGGGGTCACGACGGTCTACCCGTCAGGCGACCCGGCACCGGCTCCTGCCACCGCGCGCCTGCTGGTCGAGGCCTTCATCGAGACCGACGGTGTCGCCGCCGGCAAGCCGGCCGACCGCAAGATCGACAAGCACCGGGCCACCACGATCGACCTGTCGCCGACCGGCCAGGACCGCGTCGCGCTGTTCGGGACCGGCTCCGTGACGTTCTTCCTCGAACCGAACGGGACGACCCGGCTGGTGGTCATCGACAGCGCCGCCGGCCCGCTTGTGATCGGCATCGACGCGGCTCCCGACCGACAGCCGTCCGCCATCGTCAAGATCGCCATGGCCGTCGCCACGAGCGTCCACTTCCGCTGACGCGAACGTCCGGGCTGACCGGCCCAGTCGACGCCGGGTACCCTTGACCGGCCCATGAGTCTCATCGCGCTGCACGACCTGACCAAACGCTACCCGCGGGGCGTCACGGCCCTGGACGGCCTGACCCTCGACCTGGAGCCGGGGATCATCGGGCTTGTCGGCGCGAACGGGGCGGGCAAGAGCACGCTCATCAAGATCCTGCTGGGGCTGCTGCCGCCGACCTCGGGCGACGCGTCGGTGATGGACCTCGACGTCCGGACGAAAGGCATGACCATCCGCCAGTTCGTCGGCTACATGCCCGAATACGACTGCCTCCCGCCCGACACCTCGGCGACAGACTTCGTCAGCCACATGGCGCGCATGTCGGGGCTGCCGAGCGGGTCGGCTCGGGAGCGGACGGCCGAGGTCCTGCGCCACGTCGGCCTGTACGAAGAGCGGTACCGGGCGATGGGCGGCTACTCGACCGGCATGAAGCAGCGGGTCAAGCTCGCACAGGCGCTCGTCCACGGACCGAGGCTGCTGTTGCTCGACGAGCCGACCAACGGCCTCGACCCGGCCGGCCGCGACGAGATGCTGGCGCTGGTCCGCCGGACAGGGACCGAGTTCGGCATCGCCGTCATCGTCGCCAGCCACCTCCTCGGCGAGATCGAGCGGGTCTGCGACTTCCTCGTCGCCATCGATGCCGGCCGGCTGTTGCGTGCCGCCCCACTCGGGGCCTTCACCGAACGGACCGGGGTCCTGGCGGTCGAGGTCGAGGAGGGCGAGGCACAGCTCGCGGCTGCACTGTCCGCGCGCGGGCTGCAGGCCGTCGCCGACGGCAGGACCGTCCTGCTGGCAGTGACCGAGGACGCCCAATACGACATCGTCCGTGACGCCGTCGCCGACCTCTCTCTGCGGCTGGTCCGGCTCGAGCAGCGGCGGCAGAGCCTGGAGGACCTGTTCCGTGACGACGTGCCGGCGGCACCGGTCGTCGCGAGCGCGCAGTCCGCCGGCGCTCCGCCCGTCCAACATCCACCCGCCAGCGGCGGAACGGTCGCATGACCGACACGACCCCGGAACCCGCCGGCGGCGCCCCGACCTCGGCCAGGGGGCCGGGTGGCAGCATCTACGACCTCGGATACCAGGCGTACATCGGCCCGCGCCTCGGCCGACGGAGCGCGGTGCTCGCGCTCTTCACGCAGACCGTCCGGTCGACCTTCGGGATCGGTCGCGGCGGGCGGGCCAAGATCGCGCCGTTCACGCTCTGGGTGCTGTACCTCCTGCCGGCCGTGCTGGCGGTGGGCTTCGTGGCGCTGTCGTCCCAGACGGGCGGCGCCCTGGCGGACGCCTCGCCGATCCGCTACTCCAACTACCACGGCCTGCTGTCGATCCTCGTCATGCTGTTCTGCGCGGCGCAGGCCCCCGAGCTCTTCGGGCGCGACCAACGCTACGGCGTGCTGCCGCTGTACTTCTCGCGGGTGTTGACCCGCACCGACTACGCGCTGGCCAAGGTCGGCGGTCTGATGGCAGCCGTCTTCCTCGTCGAGGTCTCGCCGTATCTCGTCCTGTTCGTCGGCCGGGTCCTCGTTGCCGCGGACCCGATCACCGGGTTGTCCAACGAGCTCCCCCAGGTCCCGCTGTTCGTCCTGCAAGCGGCCCTGGTGGCCGGGCTCCTGAGCGGGCTGGCGAGCCTGATCGCCGCCTGGACGCCGCGTCGGGCGTACGCGACCGCGGCCATCATCGCGGTCTTCATCATCCCGCCGATCATCGTCGGCCTGGTCGGCGGCCTGACCAACCAGGACCTCGCGCGTGCGTTCATCCTGTTCAGCCCTGCCGATGTCCTCGACGGCACGAATGCCGCGATCTTCGGGTCGATCCCCGATAGCCCGGTCGTGGCGTCGCTCGACCTGCCGGGCTGGCTGTACGTCGGGGCGGCCGCGATCGAGATCGCCGTCGCCGTCGGGCTGACCATCCGTCGCTACCTGCGGATCGCGGCATGACCGAGCCGACCGCCCCGCCGGCAGGCCTTCCCCAGCCGCCGGCCCCGCCGAACCCGACGGCCGCCCTCGAGGTCGACCACGTCTCGCGCTGGTATGGCAACGTCGTCGCCGTCAACGACATCTCGTTCGCGCTCGGTGCCGGGGTGACCGGCCTGCTCGGCCCCAACGGCGCCGGCAAGTCCACCCTGTTGCACCTGATGGCCGGCCTCCTCGCGCCGTCCGCCGGCCGGGTCCTGGTCGGTGGCCAGTCGGCCTGGCGGCGGCCGGCGATGTACCGGCAGATCGGGCTCGTGCCCGAACGCGAGGCCGTCCACCCGTACCTGACCGGCCTCGCCTTCGCCCGGTTCAACGCCCGGCTCCAGGGCGTGTCCGATCCCGACGCTGCGGCCGCCCGGGCCATCGCCGCAGTCGACCTGACCGAGGCCGCGGACCGGCCGATCGGCACCTACTCGAAGGGGATGCGCCAGCGCGCCAAGCTGGCCGGAGCGCTCGTCCACGACCCGCAGGTGCTCCTCCTCGACGAGCCGTTCAACGGCCTCGATCCGCGCCAGCGACTGCACATGATGGCGCTGCTGCGCTCGATGGCGGCCGAGGGTCGGACGATCCTGTTCTCGTCGCACATCCTCGAGGAGGTCGAGCGCGTCGCCGATTCGGTGCTGGTGGTCTACGCCGGGCGACTCGCCGCGGCCGGCGACTTCCGGTCGATCCGCCGGTTGATGACCGACCGGCCGCACACGTTCACGGTCGCCTCGTCCGACGATCGGCGACTCGGCTCGGCGTTGCTCGCGGATCCGTCCGTGTTCGGTGCCGAGCTGGTCGGCGGCCGGCTGGCGATCCGGACGTCCGACTATGACGGCTTCACCCGAGCACTTCCGCAGGTCGCGCGGGCGAACGCTGTCACCCTCTTCGAGGTGGCCCCGACCGACGACTCGCTCGAGAGCGTGTTCAGCTACCTGGTGCGCCGGTGAGCGTCGTCGCGCCGATCGTCGACGTCACGCTGCGCGGGCTCCTGAGCCGGCGACGGATGATCCTGCTCATCCTGCTGGTCGGCCTGCCCGTGCTGATCGGGCTGCTCGTCCGGGTCAGCGGCGGGCGACCGGATGCCGATCGCGTGCTAGACACGCTGGTCGTCAGGACGGTGATGCCGCTGGTGGCCCTGATCATCGGCACCGCGGCGATCGGCTCGGAGATCGAGGACGGGACGGCCGTCTACCTGATGGTCAAGCCGATCGCGCGCTGGAAGATCGCCCTCGCCAAGATCCTGGTGGCTGTCGGCTTGACGGCGGTGCTCGTGATCCCGTCGATCGTCGATCACCGGTCTCCTGCTCGGGAGCGGGAGCGACCCGTCGACGGCGATCGTCGGCTACGCGGTCGCCTGTCTGGTCGGCGGCAGCGCCTACGCGGCGGCCTTCCTGACCTTCAGCGTGTTCACGTCACGGGCGCTCCTGCTCGGACTGGCCTACGTCCTCATCTGGGAGGGTGTCCTGTCCGGGATCCTCGACAGGCACGAAGTTCCTGTCGATCCGCCAGGCCACCCTGGGGCTGGCCGCCGCCATCGGTGTCAACGTGCCGGGCAGCACCCCGCTGGCGCCTGCGCGTGAGCGTGCTCGTCCTCGTCGTCGTGCTCGTCGGGGCGTTCCTGCTGGCGAGCTGGAAGCTCGCCCGGTTCGAGATCCGCGGAGGCGACTGACCGTCGACTCCGGTCGCGCTTGACCGCATCCCGCGTGTTCGCTAGATTCCCCGTGACAAGCGGCCTTGCATAAGAAGGTCATGCGCCCTTGCTACGGAGATCCCACAGCTGATGGATGTCGGAGCGTTCACGAGCGGCCTGCTGACCGGATTGCGAGAAGGCGTCGAGGCCGCGCTCATCGTCGCCATCATCTGCGCCTACCTGGCCAAGACGGGGAACGCACGGTACTTCCCCAAGGTCTTCCTGGGCGCCGGGCTGGCGGTCGTCCTGAGTGCGATCCTGGGGCTCGCCCTGTATCTCACCGTCGGGAGCTTCCAGGAGCCGTACGAGCAGCTGTTCGAGGCGGCCACCCTGCTGGTCGCGGCCGGGGTCGTGACCTGGATGCTGTTCTGGATGCGCCGCCAGGCGGCCAGCGTCCGGGGCGAGCTGCAGGCCGCCGTCGACCGGGCGCTCGACAACGGCTCCGTGACCGCGATGGCGATCCTGGCCTTCGTGGCGGTCATCCGCGAGGGGATCGAGACGGCCCTGTTCCTCACGGGCCAGGCGACATCCGCCGAGCAGGGGGCGATCTGGGTCCTCGTCGGCGCCCTGGTCGGACTGGGCATCGCCGCGATCCTCGGGATCGGCTTCTATCACGGGTCGCGCCGCCTCAACCTCGCGATCTTCTTCCGCTGGACCGGGATCGCCCTCGTCTTCATCGCCGGCGGGCTTGTCGCCAAGGCCGTCCATGAGCTGATCGAGATCAACGTCATCACCTTCGGGACGCAGACACTCGTCGACCTCGGCGGGATCCTTCGCGGGGGCGAGGAGGAGGGCGGCGTCGTCGGCCAGTTCCTGCACGCGATCTTCGGCTACACGTCGACGCCCGAGGTCATCACCTTCGTCGCCTGGCTGACCTACGTGGTCGTGGTCCTGACGCTCTTCCTTCGACCGGTCAAGCGGATCCCCAAGCCCACGGCCGGGTCCGCCCCGGAGTCCGCGTCGGCCACCGCCGTCAAGAGCTGACGGCCAGGGTCAGAACGGCAGGATCGCCCCGAGGTCCGGCAGCGAGCCGCTCAACCCGAACAGGAAGATCGTCCCGACGAACAGGCTGAAGATGCCGGCGACCGCCCCGATCGACACGTACAGCCGCTCGCGAGCCTGGCTCGACACGAAGCTGGCCGAGCTGATGAGCACGATCACCAGGTTCGACAGCAGCAGCCCGACGACGAACGCGAACAGCATCGGGACGCCCAGGCCGGCGGCCGACGCTCCGCCGACTGCGGCGATCAGCAGGACCTGCGAGCCCGTCTCGGCTCCGATCCCGTGGATCATGCCGACGCCGAACGAGGTTCGCGCCCCATACGAGCTCATCTCGAGCGGCTCGACGTGCTCGTGGCCGTGGAAGCGGGCCTGGAAGCGTCGCCAGCCGTAGCGCATCGCGTCGAACACGATCATCCACCGGCTGCGCAGCCGGAACCGCTCGCCGCCGCGGGCGTAGCGATAGATCGAGTACATGACCCAGACGCCGAGGGCCACCAGGGTGAACCCGACGATGCGGCCCATCAACGGATCGAGCCAGTCGGGCAGGATGGCGCCGAAGGCGATGGCGGCAAGGCCGAGCAGGATGACGACCAGCCCGTGCCCGAGGGCGTACAGCGAACCGAGGCGGATGGCGTCGGCCTGGCCGGACAGGAAGCGCGTCCGGCCGACCGTCGGCCGCAGCGCAAGCGCCGGGGCGACGGTCGCGCCGCCCGGACCGGCGTCATGGGCCCGCATCTCGAGATCGCCGCCGTGCCCATGGGCGTGACCGGCCATCTCGCGATGTTGCCCCGAGTGGGCCGCGTCGCCCATCCCGGCGGCGGCGGTCGTGCTCGTGATGTCGGTGATCGCCGCGATGTGGTCCCAGTCGATCCCGTGCCGGACGCCGAGCAGGAGGGCGGTGAGCAGGAGGCCGAGGTCGACGGCCGGGGTGATGGCGGTTCCACCGATCAGGTCGATCAACGTGGGCTCCTCGCGAGGGATCGGGCTCCAGAGGGTACCCGACCGTGGTCGATATCGCAACGGGTCGCATTTGTCTGGCGTTGCAACCGTCGACTATCCTTTCGCGCGATGACCGCTTTTGGATCGCTCGAGACGCCGCCGTCCGTCGCCTGGGCCGACGTCCGCGACCAGCTGCACGCTCGTGGCCTCCGCTGGACGCCGCAGCGCAGGATCCTGATCGATGTCCTGGCGGCCACGGACGGTCACGTCACCGGCTCCGAGCTCGTCGAACGCTGCCGGGAAGTCGACCCGGGCACCATCCCGTCGACCGTCTACCGGACCCTCGACGTCCTGGAGGAGCTGGGCCTGCTCAGCCACAGCCACGCCGCCGACGGACGCGAGGAATTCCACGTCCTGCCGACGGCGGCGCACGGCCATCTTCACTGCATCGGCTGCGGGACGACCTGGGAGATCGACGCCGATGAAGCGGCGGCGCTGGTCGAGACGCTGGCCCGCCGGCGCGATTTCGCCGTCAACCTCAGCCACCTCTCGATCGCCGGCAGGTGTGCCGGCTGCACGTCGGCACTGAGCGGATGACCTGCTGGCCTCAGTCGCCGGTCTGGACGCCCACGACGTTGAAGCCACCGTCCACGTAGAGCACCTCGCCCGTGACCGCGCTCGAGAGGTCCGAGGCCAGGTACAGCGCGCTCTTCCCGACGTCCTCGGGCGTGATGTTCGCCCGTAACGGCGCGACGTCTGCGAACCCGCGGTACATCCCCTTGAACCCGGCGATCCCCGCGGCCGCGAGCGTCCGCACGGCCCGGCGCTGATGGCGTTGACGCGGATGCCATCGGGCCCGAGGTCGGCGGCGAGGTAGCGGACCGACGCCTCGAGCGCTGCCTTGGCGACACCCATCACGTTGTAGTTGGCGACGACCTTCTCGGCGCCGTAGTAGGTCAGCGTGATGATCGACGACCCGCGGCGCAGATGCGGCCGCGCCTCGCGCGCCAGCGCGACAAGCGAGTAGGCCGAGATGTCGAGCGCGAGCGCGAACCCGTCGCGCGACGTGTCCACGTATGCGCCCTCGAGCTCCTCGCGCTTCGCGAACGCGAGCGCGTGGACGAGGATGTCGAGCGAGTCCGTGGCCCGCGCCCCAGCGGTCGAAGACCTGACGGATCTGCTCGTCGGAGCCGACGTCGCAGGGCTCCACGAACGACGCGCCGATCGAATCGGCGAGCGGCCGGACCCGCTTCTCGATGAGACTCTCGACCGACGAGAAACCGACCTCGGCTCCGGCCTCGTGGAGGGCCTGCGCGATGCCCCACGCGATCGAGTGGTCGTTGGCGACGCCGAAGATGAGCGCCGTCTTTCCGTCGAGCAATCCCATCCCATCCTCCGCGCGTGCCGTCGGTCGGCAGCCTACCATCGGCCGATGACCGGGGATGGACTTCACGAGGCACTCCGCGGCGTCCGCGGCCTGGTGCTCGACGCCGACGGCGTCATCGTCCTGAAGGGCGCCCCGCTGCCCGGGTCGGTCGCCGCGATCCGAGCGCTCCAGGAGCGGCGGATCCCGTTCCGCGTCGTGACCAACTTCTCGCAGCTCCACCGGGAGACGCTGGCGGGCTGGTTCGCCAAGGCCGGTCTTGCCATCGACCCCGAGGCGATGATCACGGCGTCCTCGGCGACGGCCGCCTACACCGCCGCCGCCCACCCCGGCCGAGCGCTGTTCGTGCTCGCCGCCGACGATGCCGGGCGCGAGTTCGATGGCCAGCGCCGAGTGACCGCCGACGAGGCGGAGGCCTTGCCGGCCGGGACGGTCAGCGCGGTCGTCATCGGCGACGCTGGCGACGACCTGTCGTATCGCAACCTGGACGTCGCGTTCCGCCTCGTCCGCGGCGGCGCCGAGCTGCTGGCGATGCACCGCAACCCATGGTGGCTGACCGACAAGGGCGAGACGCTCGATGCCGGCGGGTTCGTCGCCGGGCTCGAGTTCGCGACCGGTCGATCGGCGCGTGTCCTCGGCAAGCCGTCCCCCGAGGTCTTCCGGCAGGCCATCGACGGCCTGCGCGCCGACCTTGACGAGCGGCTGCCCGCATTCAGCTTCGCGATGGTCGGTGACGACCCGCTGGCCGACGTGGCTGCCGCCCAGCGCGTCGGCCTCCGCGCGGTCCTCGTGTTGTCGGGCAAGACCGGCCGATCCGATCTCGAGACCCAGCCGCGTCGCGGTCGCGGCCCCGACGGGATCGCCGACACGCTGGCCGACGTCGTCGCCGCGCTAGACTGACCGGACCCCTTCCGCAACCCGACCTGACACGAGGGCCCTCGACCATGACCACCGAATCGAAGCCGCGCATCAAGATCACGTACGCGACCCTGAGCGCCGACAACGAGGACCTTCACAGCGGGTTCGAAGCGGCCGCCGCCGAGGCCAAGACCAGGCTCGGCGCGCACCACGAGAACTACATCGACGGGGAGTGGCGCGACGGCGCCGAGACGTTCGAAGCGCGCTCGCCGATCGATCGCGAGCTGCTGGTCGGGACGTTTGCGACCGGGACGGCCGCCGACGTCGACGCCGCGGTCGCCGCCGCACGAGCAGCCCAGCCCGCCTGGGCCGCCACCCCGTGGCGCGAGCGCCTCGCCATCGTCCGCCGGGCGGCCGAGCACATCAGCGACCACCTGATGCCGTACTCCGCCGACATGTCGATCGAGGTCGGAAAGAACCGGATCGAGGCACTCGGCGAGGTCGAGGAGTCTGCCGACCTGCTGCGCTACTACTCGCAGACGATGGAGGACAACGACGGCTACGACCACCCGATGGGCAACCTCGGCGACTCGGCCGTCCACACCCGCTCCGTCCTGCGACCGCATGGCGTCTTCGCGGTCATCAGCCCGTTCAACTTCCCGATGGCACTCGCGACGGGACCGACCGGAGCCGCACTGATCGCGGGCAACACGGTCGTGCTCAAGCCCTCGAGCGCGTCCCCGCTGTCGTCGGTCAACCTGATGAACGCCTACATCGACGCCGGGATCCCCAAGGGCGTGGTCAACATGGTCATGGGCCCCGGCGACACCGTCGGCCAGGCGCTGCAGGACCACCCGGGCATCGATGGCATCGTGTTCACCGGCTCGTACGAGGTCGGGATGCGGCTGTACCACTCGTTCTCGAAGGCGTGGCCGCGGCCGACCATCGTGGAGATGGGTGGCAAGAACCCGGCCATCGTGACCCGCCACGCAGACCTCGACGAGGCAGCCGAGGGCATCATGCGCAGCGCGTTCGGGTTCGGCGGCCAGAAGTGCTCGGCCAACTCGCGTGTCTACGTCGAGCGCCCGGTCCACGACGAGCTGGTCCGGTTGCTGGTCGAGAAGACCGAGAAGATCCAGCTGGGCGACCCGCTCGTCCGCGCCAACTGGATGGGTCCGGTCGTCGACCAGCGGGCCGTCGACCGGCACCAGGCCGCGGTCGCCGAGGCGCGCCGTGACGGGACCGTGTTCACCGGCGGTGAGCACCTCACCGACGGCGACCTGGCACGCGGGTTCTACGTCGAGCCGACCGTGGTCGGCGGGCTGCCGGCCTCGCATCGACTGTTCCGCGACGAGCTGTTCGCGCCCTTCACGGCGGTCGCAGCCGTCGACTCGCTGGATGAGGCGCTGACACTCGCCAACGACAACGTGCTGGGACTGACCGCGGGCGTCTACAGCGAGGACCAGGCCGAGGTCCAGCACTTCCTCGACACCATCCAGACCGGTGTCCTCTACGTGAACCGGCGTGCCGGCGCGACGACCGGCGCGTGGCCGGGCATCCAGGCGTTCGGCGGCTGGAAGGGGAGTGGCTCGACGGGCAAGGCGGGGCTGTCGATGTACTACGTCGCGCAGTTCATGCGCGAACAGTCACGCACCATCGTCGACTGACGCACGGCCGGGCGGCGCGCGCGCGCGTTGGCGCCAAAAAGGGGCGCGTTCCTGTCAGGCACACCTTTCGGATATCCGAGCGTGGGCGACCGCGGTTTCTGACACGTTCTGTCGGAATCTGCCTCTGATCGCGCTCGCATGTGAGAGATGTGTTCCTGAGGGGACACTCGGCCACGGCTCCGCCGCTCGGCTATACTCCGGCACGATTATCCAACCTGCATACTCGTTATGCACTCACCCAGAGGTGCGCCTTGTCGTCGGGTACGTCGCGGATCGCAGGTGACCGGCCGGTCCCGCACATCGTCACCGAGCTACCCGGCCCCAAGGCGCGAGCGCACGTCGCGTTCGACGAGACGTGGACGTCGCCGAGCCTGCCGCGGGCGTATCCGATCGTGCCGGTCCGTGGCGAGGGCCTCACCGTCGAGGACATCGACGGCAACCTGTTCCTCGACTTCGCGGCCGGGATCGCGGTCAACTCGACCGGCCATTCGCATCCGCAGGTCGTGGCGGCGATCAAGGAGCAGGCGGCCGAGCTGATCCACTTCTCCGCGTCGGACTTCTACCTGCCGATCTACCCGCAGGTCTGCCGCGAGCTCGCGCGCATCGCCCCGATCGACGGGCGGGTCCGGGCCTACCTGGGCAACTCCGGCACCGAGGTCGTCGAGGCATCGATCAAGCTCGCCCGCTTCGCGACGAAGCGGCCATACGTCGTCGCGTTCCTCGGCGCATTCCACGGACGGACGTATGGGTCGGTGTCGCTGACCGCCTCGAAGGCGAAGTACCACGCCGGGTTCGGGCCGCTCCTGCCGGGCATCTTCCACGCGCCGTACGGCCGGGTCGAGGACCTGCGCTGGTTCGACGAGGTCCTGTTCGACAAGCTCGCGCCCGCGAACGAGGTGGCGGCGATCATCGTGGAGCCGATCCAGGGCGAGGGCGGCTACATCGTTCCCGAAGACGGGTTCCTGCAGGGCCTCCGTGCGATCTGCGACGAGCACGGCATCCTGCTCATCGCCGATGAGATCCAGTCGGGCGCCGGGCGGACCGGAAGGATGTGGGCGATCGACCATTGGGGCGTCCAGCCCGACATCCTGCTGACCGCCAAGGGCATCGCCTCGGGGATGACGCTCGGTGCCATGGTCGCTCGCGCCGACCTGCTCGAGACGTGGGGACCAGGAGCACACGGCTCGACCTACGGCGGCAATCCCGTCGCCTGCGCCGCGGCCCTTGCCACGATCGAGCTGCTCGAGGGCGGTCTCGTCGACAACGCCGCGGTCCGGGGTGAGCAGGCGCAGGCCGGCCTCCGGCCGCTCCTCGACCGCTACGACGGGCTGGTCCGCGACGTGCGCGGCAAGGGCCTGATGCTCGGCATCGAGTTCGACACGGCGGAGCATGCGGAGGAGGTCCAGTGGGCCTGCTTCGAGCGTGGGCTGCTCGTCCTCGAATGCGGCAAGACGTCGGTCCGGATGTCGCCGGCCCTGACCGTCAGCGAGGCCGAGATGGTCACCGCGCTGCGCATCTTCGAGGAAGCGGTCGCACAGGTGGCCGGGCACGGGTCGGAGGTCCTCGAACAGGTCGCCGAGGCCGGCGCGCTCCACGGTGTCGAGGCGGCCGGCTGACGACCGGCTAGGCTGACGATCGCCTAGCAGGAGGGATGATCCCGCGGTGGGCAGCTCGAAGGTCGCGACCATGCGCGACGCCATCGCCGACCTGGTCCGGGATGGCGATTGCGTGGCCATCGAGGGGTTCACCCACCTCATCTCGTTCGCGGCCGGCCACGAGATCATCCGCCAGGGTCGACGCGACCTGACGCTCGCGCGGCTGACGCCCGACCTCATCTACGACCAGATGGTGGCGGCCGGCGTCGCGTCGAAGCTCGTCTTCTCGTGGCTCGGCAACCCGGGCGTCGGCGGTCTGGGGGCGATCCGCCGACGGATCGAGGGGGCCATCCCGGACCAGCCGCTCGAGGTCGAGGAGTACAGCCACTTCGGGATGGTCGGGCGCTACACGGCGGGGGCCATGAACCTGCCGTTCTTCCCGCTGCGGAGCTACTACGAGACCGATCTGCCGGTGGCGAACCCGCTCATCCGGCCGATCGCCTCGCCGTATGGCGAGGAGACCGTCTACGCCGTCCCGCCGCTCCGGCCGGATGTCACCATCGTCCACGCGCAGCGAGCGTCGGCCGGCGGCGACACCCAGGTCTGGGGCCTCCTCGGCTGCCAGAAGGAGGCCGCCTTCGCCGCCGAGCGGGTCATCGTCGTGGTCGAGGAGCTGGTCGACGAGGCGGTCATCCGTGCCGACCCGAACCGGACGATCATCCCGGGCCTCATCGTCGACGCCGTCGTGGTCGAGCCGTGGGGCGCCCATCCGTCGTACGTCCAGGGCGCCTACGACCGCGACAACCGGTTCTACCGCGACTGGGACGCGATCACCCGGGACGAGGCGATCACCCAGGCCTGGCTGCGCGAGTGGGTCTTCGGCGTCGACGGCCGGGCGGCCTACGTCGAGAAGCTCGGCTCCGAGCGGCTCGCGGACCTCGAACCCGGGACGGCACCGTCCGGGAGCGTCGACTACGGGGCGTATCGCTGATGGCGACCACGGTCCGATACCTGGTGGCCGACGTCCACCGCTCGGTTGCGTTCTACCGCGACCTGCTCGGCTTCGAAGTGGCCGATCGGATGGGCGCCGCCTTCGCACTGGTCCGGCGCGAGGACCTCAACGTCTGGCTGAGCGGGCCCGCCAGCTCTGCGGCACGGCCGATGCCTGACGGCCGCCAGCCGACATCGGGCGGTTGGAACCGCTTCGTCATCGAGGTCGACGATCTAGCCGCCCAGGTCGAGGCGTTGACGACGGCCGGTGCCGTGTTCCGAAACGCGATCGTGACCGGTCCGGGCGGCCGGCAGATCGTCCTCGATGACCCCGACGGCAACCCGATCGAGCTCTTCGAGGCGCGCCGATGACCGGGCCACAGACAACGACGCCGCTGATGATCCTGGTTGCCGGACCCTACCGGTCGGGGACCGATGGCGACCAGGCACGGATCGCGGCCAACGTCGAGGCCATGACCGCGGTGTCGCTCGAGCTGTACCGCCGCGGCCACCTGCCGGTGATGGGCGAGTGGTTCGCCCTGCCGCTGATCGAGGAGGTCGAGCGGGCGGGCGACATGGACGCCTTCGCCGAACTCTTCCATCCGATCGCAGAACGCGTCCTCGCGCGTTGCGACGCGTGCCTGCGGATCGGCGGCCCATCCGACGGCGCGGACCGCATGGTGGCCACCGCCCGGCGACTGGGGAAGCGGGTCTTCCTCGACATCGGGGAGATCCCGTGACGGATGCGGCGGGCTTCAGCAGGTCCGAGATGATGATCGTCGCCGCGGCCCGTGAGCTCGCCGGCCAGCACGTGTGTTTCGTCGGGGTCGGCCTGCCGAACATCGCGGTCAACCTCGCCCAACGCACCGTCGCGCCCGACCTCGAGCTCGTCTATGAGGCGGGCGTCTTCGGGGCCCGGCCGGCGCGGCTTCCGCTATCGATCGGCGACCCGACCATCGTCACCGGCTCGACCGCGGTCGTCAGCATGCTCGAGCTGTTCGGGTACTACCTCCAGCGCGGCCTGGTCGATGTCGGCTTCCTGGGGGCGGCGCAGATCGACCGCTTCGGCAACATCAACACGACGGTCATCGGGCCGTACGACCACCCCACGACCCGACTTCCCGGCTCGGGCGGCGCGTGCGAGATCGCGATCAATGCCCGGCAGGTGTTCGTGATCATGCGCCAATCGGCGCGCAGCTTCGTCGAGACCATCGACTTCCGGACGAGCCCGGGAAACCTCGGTGGCGCTGCGGAAGCCGACCGCATCCGACGCGAGGGCGGCTGGCTGGGGCGTGGTCCGAGCGTGGTCGTCACCGACCTCGGCATCTACCACTTCGACGAGCAAGGGGAGATGCGGCTCAATTCGCTCCATCCCGGCGCGACGGTCGAGGCGGTCCGCGACTCGATCGGCTGGGACGTCGCGATCGCCCCGGAGCTCGCTGCGACCCCACCGCCGACCGACGAGGAGCTGCGCCTCATCCGCGAGGAGCTCGACCCGGATGGCGCCTACACCAGGTGAAGGCTGCCCTGAGCGGTCAGGCCTTGGTGAAGTTCACCAGGAACTCGAGCGTGCCGGTGTCGGCGATCGAGATGATGAACCCGCCGATGTTGGGAGCGGTCATCCCGTAGTCCGACAACGGGAAGGACAGCGAGCCCGCGACCTGGATCGTCCCGTTGACGAGCTGGGCCTTGGCCGGGATGTCGACCGACTTCTTCACGCCATGAAGGGTCAGGTCACCGGTCAGGGTCACGTCCGATGCGGTCCCCGTCAGGGCCGCCGCCGGGATGTCGACCGGCTTGGTCAGGGTGAACGTCGCTGTCGGGTAGGTGTCGGTCTGGAGGCCCTCGCGCTGCAGCCGGTCGTCGCGCTGCGGCTTGTCCGACGTGATCGAGGTGGTGTCCACCGTGAGCGTGCCCGCGGTCAGCGTGCTCGTCGAGCCGGCCGTCTCGATGGTGATGGAGCCGGTCACGGCGTCCGTGCGACCGACCGCGTCGCTCTCGGCGGACAGGCCGGCGAGCTGCTCCCGGACGCGATACCCGGCGACGCTCCCGGAGCCGACGTTCCAGGTCCCGGCGACGGTCCCGTCGAAGCTCGCTGCGGGGACCCCGCTGGCAGCCGGATCGCTCGACGCGGCGGGCAGTCCGAGGGCGGTCGCGCTGTCGCCCCGCAGGACCTGGTCGTACAGGACGTATCCGCCGACGGCGATCGCGACGACGATTGCAACGACGACGACGAGGCCGCGGGATCTGGACATGGGACGCTCCGGTGGTGGACGGACAGGCTATCCGTCGAGGTGGACGGTGGCCACCGTTGATGAGAAGCCCCTGAGAACCCACTGCCGCGGGAGGTTCCGGGTCGTCGTCCGCGCGGCCGCGTAGACTCGGGGTCCATGCGTATCGTCACCGCCGCCGAGGCGGTCTCCGGGATCGCCTCGGGTCAGCAACTCTACCTGCAGTGCGCGGCTGCGACGCCATCGGTCCTGCTCGACGCGCTCGTGGCGCGGGCGGCCGACCTGTCGGATGTCAGCGTCGTCCACCTCCACTGCGAGGGGCCCGGCCCGCACCTGGCGCCCGAGATGGCGCCGCATTTCCGGCATCGCGCGCTGTTCATCGGCCCGAACGCCCGCCAGGCCATCGCTGACGGCCGGGCCGACTACGTGCCGATCTTCCTGTCGGACGTGCCGCGCCTGTTCGACAGCGGCCGGCTGCCGCTCGACGCGGTGTTCGTCAATGCGACCCCGCCCGATGCGCACGGGTTCTGCTCGCTCGGGACGTCGGTCGAGGCGATGCACGCGGCGATCCGCGCCGCCCGCACGGTCATCGTCCAGTTCAACGCGGGGATGCCGCGAACGCTCGGCGACAGCTTCATCCACGTGTCGCAGATCGACCTGGCCGTCGAATGCGACGTCCCGCCGTACGAGCATCCGGTCGGGACATTCGGCGAGATCGAGCGACGGATCGGCGAGCATGTCGCCGAGCTGGTGCCCGACGGGGCCACCCTCCAGCTCGGCATCGGCGCCATCCCGGCGGCGACAGCGCTTGCTCTTCGCGACAAGCGCGACCTTGGCGTCCACACCGAGATGTTCACCGACTCGATCGTGGACCTGGTCGAGGCCGGGGTCGTCACCGGTGCCCGCAAGGAGCGCAACCGGGGCAAGCTGGTGACCGCCTTCCTGATGGGCACCAAGCGGCTCTACGACTTCGTGGACGACAACCCGATGGTCGAGATGCGACCGGTCGACTTCACCAACGACACGCATGTCATCCGCTCGTTCAGCCGGATGGTCGCCATCAACTCGGCCATCGAGGTCGACCTGTCCGGGCAGGTGGTCGCCGACTCGATCGGCCACCGGCTCTACAGCGGGGTGGGCGGCCAGATGGACTTCATGCGGGGTGCCGGTCTGGCCGAGGAGGGGCGCGCCATCATCGCCCTGCCCTCGACCGCACGGGGCGGCTCGTCGCGGATCGTCGCCTCGCTGCGTGAGGGTGCGGGCGTGGTGACCACGCGCGCGCACGTGCGCACGGTCGTCACCGAATGGGGGGTCGCCGAGCTGTTCGGCCTGAGCCTTCGGGAGCGCGCGGCGGAGCTCATCCGGATCGCGCACCCGGACGCGCGGGACGTGCTGACGGCCGAGGCGCGCGCGCTGCATCTCGACTGAGGGGAGAAGGGGGTTTCGCGGTGGGCGCCGGGCGTCCCCTCCGACGTCCACCGTGGATGCCATCCTCGCACCGTTCGCCGCCCCGACCACGGGCCGAATGGCACGAAAGACACGGGCCGGAGGGCGGTGCCCCGTGGTCTCCGACCCGGCCGGCGAGGCGAGGGCGGTTCGGCTCCCGAGTCGGTGACCGCCGGCACTGATGCGCGGATGTGGATGGGTCGATGCTCGGACTGCGGTCGTGTCTGGCCGCGGACCAGATCGGACCCTCGACCCGGCACCTTCCCCGGGCCGGGGGTCTCGCCCGCCTGACGCGCCGGACGGCCGGTATCATCGATCGTCGGCCGGTCCCCACGGCCGATCGGGGAGGAAGGGATCCGATGCGTGAGCCGCTGACCATCGCGGTCGCCCAGCCCGTCTGCCACCCGGGTGACGTTGCCGCGAACGCCCAGGCGCACGCGGACGCGATCCGTGCCGCGGGTGCGCGACTGGTGGTCTTTCCCGAGCTGTCGCTGACCGGGTATGAGCTCGACGAACCCGTGGTCTCGCCCGACGACGCCCGGCTGGCGCTCATCGTCGACGCCTGCCGCGAGACGGGCTCCGTGGCCCTCGTCGGCGCGCCGGTCGATGGGTCGCCGGATGGGGACAACATCGCGATGCTCGCAGTGGACGGGACGGGCGCCCGCGTCGCATACCGCAAGATCTGGCTCGGAACGACCGAGACCGCGCGCTTCACCGCCGGCACCGAACCGGCCGTCCTCGAGCTCGATGGCTGGCGTCTCGGCCTCGCGATCTGCAAGGACGCCGGCATCCCGCAGCACTGGTCCGACACCGCCGCGCTCGGGATCGACGCCTACGTCGCGGGCAGCGTGAAGGCCGTCGACGAAGGTGAGATCCAGGACGAGCGCGCCCGGCGCGTCGCGACAGAGCACGGGATCTGGGTCGCGGTGGCCAGCGGCGCGGGCTCGAACGGCGGCGAGTACGACCCGGCAGCCGGTCGTTCGGGGATCTGGGCGGCCGACGGGTCGGTCGTCGCGCAGGCCGGCCCGGAGCCCGGCGAGGTGGTGCGCGCGACGCTGCGGTAGGCCGTCGGCGTCGGGCGGCTCGGCCGACGGCCGCTCAGGCCGAGCCTGCGATGATCGTCAATCCCCAGAGGCCGAGTGCGAACACGACCACGGCCGTCAGCGAATCGGTGCCCAGGCCCGCCCGACGCCGCTCCCCGCGGACGATGATCGCGATGACGTAGATCCCCGTCAGGACGATCCCGAGCGCGCCCAGCCAGGCGTTCTCGCGGCCGGCCGTCGGGAGGAGCGGCTTCCCGGCCAGGAAATCGGCCAGGACGAACAGGCACAGCTGGAACGCGTTGCCACCAAAGATGTCGCCGATCGCGAGCTCGTTGTCGCCGAGCCGGACCGCCTCGATCCCGGTGCTGATCTCCGGCAGCGCGCTGGCGGCGGCCAGGAACGTCGCCCCGAACACGACACCGTTGATGCCCGAGCGGTCAGCCAGCAGGCTGCCGCTGGTCTCGAGCGCGACACCCGCCACGAGGATGGCCGCGCTGGCCGCCGCGAACAGGAGGCCGACCTGCAGCGTGCTCAGCTTCTCGAACGGCTTCGGGGCCGTCGGATGCGGTACCCGTCGATGGGGTCGCCCACGCTGGCTGCCGGGCATCGTCACCTGCCATGGCTGGTGCCGTCGGATCCGGTCGATCAGGAAGATACCGACCAGCCACGTCGCGAGGATGCCGATCGACGCCGGGCTGACGCCGGCGATCGCCGTCGACTCGGGAAGGATCGTGCCCATCAGCATCACCGCGACGACGATCACGACCATGCCGCCCTCGAGGACCGGGATCAATGACCCGACGAGATAGGTCAGCGGCTTGTCGCCACCGACCGCCCGGTCGCACAGCACGAGCACCATCGTCTGGATCGCGATCCCGCCGATCAGGTTGCCGGCGGCCACGTCGAGGTGGCCCTGCAGGACCGCCGACACCGTGATCGCCAGCTCGGGCAGGCTGCCCGAGATGGCCAGCAGGACCACCCCGCCGAGCGCCTCGCCGAGGCCCAGCCGAACGTCGAGCGCGTCGGTCGTCCGTGACAGCAGGATGCCCGCGATCCAGGTGACGACTGCGGCGGCGATGAAGATCGCGATGAGGGCCGGACTCGGAAGCGCGTCCACGGCATCGTCTCGCTGCAAGCTGCGACGCGCGTAGCATCGCGCATCGCGTGCGGCTCTACGATGCGCCGATGCAGAGGGGCCGCGTCTTCCGCCGCTCGAGCACCGCCGATCCACCTGTCGCGGTCGAGGCGTCCGGCTCGACCATCCGCGATGCCCAGGGTCGCGAGTACCTCGACGCCGCCGGCGGGGCGATCGTCGTCAACGTCGGGCACGGCCGCCGCGAGATCGCCGACGTCATGGCTGACCAGGCGGCCCGCCTCGCCTACGCGCATGGCAGTGCGTTCACGACCGAGCCGCTCGAGGCGTACGCGCGAGCCGTCGCGCCGTACCTGCCGGTCGACGACCCGGCCATCTACCCGGTGTCCGGTGGGTCGGAGGCGATCGAGACCGCGCTCAAGCTCGCCCGCGCCTACCACATCGCCCGCGGCGAGCCGGATCGCTGGATCGTCTACTCGCGCTGGGGGAGCTACCACGGCAACACGCTGGGGGCGCTCGACCTGTCCGGCCGCAAGCCGCTGCGCCGGCCCTACGAGGGCTGGCTCGGCAGGTTCCGGCACGTGTCGGCCGCCTACCCGTACCGGGCGGATCTGCCCGGCGCCAACGCCCTGGGCTCGGCCGAGGCGCTCGCCGCCGAGCTCGACGCGGCCTTCTCCGCAGCCGAGCCGCGCTCGGTCGCCGCGTTCGTGGCCGAGCCCATCGTCGGCGCGACGCTGGCAGCAGTCGAACCGCCCGACGGCTACTGGCCGGCGATCGCCGCGGTCTGCGCCCGACACGGCGTCCTGCTCATCGCCGACGAGGTGATGACCGGGTTCGGACGGACCGGGCGCTGGTTCGGGCTCGACCACTGGAATGTCCGTCCGGACCTGTTGGTCGCGGCCAAGGGCGCCACGTCCGGCTACTGGCCGTTCGGCTTCGTGGCCGTCTCGGACCGGGTGTACGGGACGATCACGGGGGCGCCGCCCGGATTCGTCCACGGCTTCACCTACTCGCACTCGCCGGTCGCCGCCGCGGTCGCATCCGAGGTCCTTGCCATCCTCGAACGCGAATCGCTGGTCGAGGCGAGCGCGACCAAGGGAGCGAGGCTGCTCGCGCTTGCCCAGGATGCGTTCGGCGGCCACCCGGCCGTCGGCGAGATCCGCGGGCGCGGCCTGATGATCGGCATCGAGCTCGTCGCCGACCGGGAGACCCGCGCGCCGTTCCCACGAGCGGCTCGTGTGACCGAGGCGGTGGTCGCGGCGGCTCGCGACCGAGGCGTCCTCGTCTACTCGGGGACGGGCAACGCCAACGGCGTCGATGGCGACACGATCCTGCTCGGGCCGCCGTTCATCGTCACCGAGCCGGAGCTCGAGCGGATCGCCGCGGTCCTGGCCGAGTCCATCGAGGTGGCCGCGGCCGCTACCAGCGACACGGCCCCGCGCTGACCGGCGCCGCCGGCCTCGGGCGCCGCGCCTAGCCGGACCGGCCGCCCGTCCCGCCGAACCGGTTCCCCGAGCCGCGCATGATCAGCAGCACCCCGAGCGCGACGAGCAGGATCGGCAGCACGTATCCGCCGAACGAGGCGCCGGCGATGTTGACCGCGCCGACCAGCGTCAGCAGCCCACCGAACCACAGCTGCCAGCCCCAGCCGCCACCCGAGGCGGCCCGGACGATCGCGATGAACAGGAAGGCGATCCCGAAGCTGAACGTGCTCAGGCCGTCGGCTTGGACGCCAGCCGCATCCAGCAGGCCCGGGACAGCGAGCGCCGTGATGATCGCACCGGCGTAGAGGGACCCTGTCCCACGGTCGATGGCCCATTTGATGAGGAACGCGACGCCGATCGCGAGGACTACCACCGAGCCGAGGCCGCGGAACTGCGGGAACGCCTGCTGGAGCAGCAGCAGGGCGCCGAAGACGAGCAGGAAGATGCCGATCCACGGCAGGCCCGGCCGGCGCGCGCCGTCGGGTCCCCACTCCCAGTGGTAGACCCGGACCGAGGGCTCGCCGGGCGCCCGGCCGCCGCTGTCCGGCCCGAGCCGGGTCACCGGTTCCTTCTGGTCGTCCATCACCGCGCCTCCTGCGCCCTAGTATCCGCGCTCCGGGTCGACCGGGTTCAGCAACGGCTCGCCGGCGAGGTAGCGGCGCACGTTCTCGACCACCAGCTCGTCGAAGAAGCGCAGGGTGTGACCGGACGCGTGCGGCGTGACGATGACGTTCGGGGCATCCCACCACGGGCTGTCGGGCGGGAGTGGCTCCTCGCCGAACACGTCGAGCACCGCCCCTGCGATCCGGCCCGCGCGAAGCGCCTCGAGGAGGGCGGGTTCGTCGACCAGCGGGCCACGCGAGATGTTGATCAGCCAAGCGTGCGGGGGCAAGGCGGCCAGCACGTCGCCCCCGACGATCCCGCGCGAGGCGTCGGTCAGCGGCATCGTCACGACCAGCACATCGGCCTCGTGGCCGACCTCGGCCAGTGCCGCATCATCCACGATCCGCTCGGGGATCGAGCCGTCCGGATCGCCCGTGCCCGGGACGCGGAACGAGGTGTCGACACGCTCTTCGGGCCGATGCTTGACTGCCAGGATCCGCATCCCGAGCGCCGACAGCTGCCGCGCGACCTCGCGACCGATCGAGCCGTAGCCCGCGATCACTGCGGTCCGGCCGCGCACCATCGACACCAGTCTCGGCGTGCCGTCCGGCCAATGATGGGCGGCCTGGTCCGCGCTCCAGGTCGCGGCCGGCTGGTTGACCCGCAGCACCATCCCCGTCACGTACTCGGCGATCGGGACCGCGTAGACGCCCTTCGCGTTCGTGACCAGCAGGCCCTTCCGCCACGGCGGGTCGGCCGCCAGGTGGTCGACGCCGGCAGACGGGACCTGCAGCCAGCGCAGCCGCGCGACCCGCGACAGATCGGCCGGAGGCCAGCCGGCGATCAGGATCTCGACCTCGGGGTCAGACAGGGTCCGCGGATCGAATCCGTCGTCGGCGCTGAGGTCGACGACCTCGAGACCGTCCATCGCCCGAAGGCGTGCGACGGTCTCGGGACGGATCTTGGCGTCGAGGATGAGGCGCATCGCCCGACGATAGGGCATCCGCGCCTCGCGGACCGGGGCGGCCGGTCACCGGCGAGCCCCGGTTACGACCCGGCGAGGCCCGGCGTGGCTGCAGGCTTGGTGCCGGGCTCGCCGGATTGGCCCGTCTCGCCCTCATCCACCTCGTCCTCGACGTGGCTGAAGCCGAGCCGGTCCACGAACCGTCCGAGGACGCCGGGCGCCCACCAGTTCCACTTGCCCATGAGCCGCATCGTGGCCGGCACGAGCAGGACCCGGACGATGGTCGCGTCGACCGCGACCGCGATCGCCATGCCGACACCGATCGACTTGATGGTGATGACGTCGGCCAGCGAGAACGCGGCGAAGACCGAGACCATGATCAACGCGGCACCGGTGATGACGCCGGCCGTCTTCGACAGGCCCTCGGCGACCGCCGCGGTGTTGTTGCCGGTCCGTCGGTACGACTCCTGGATCCGCGACAGCAGCAGGACCTCGTAGTCCATCGACAGCCCGAAGATGACCGAGAACATGATGATCGGGTTGCCCGCGATGGTGTACCCGAGCGGCACGAAGTTGAGCAGGTTGGACAGGTGGCCATCCTGGAAGATCCAGACCATCGCGCCGAACGACGCGGTGATCGACAGCAGGGTCATGACCACGGCCTTGAGCGGCAGCACCACCGAGCCGAACAGCAGGAACAGGATCAGGCCGCTGGCCAGCAGGGTCAGCCCGACCGCATACGGTGCGCGCTGCGCCTGCGAGACGAGGAAGTCATGGCCGCTGGCCGCGCTCCCGCCGACCTGGGTCGTGATGCCCGGGCCTGCCGGGATGGCGCGGATGACGGGGATCATGTCGGTCGCCGCCGGCTTGGACGGTGACAGCGGGCTGATCGCGTCGAGCCGGACGGTCGAGCCACGGACATAGCGCGCGAGCAGCTGGTCGAGCCCTGCCGGTTGCTGGGCCGCCGGGAGGGCATACAGGGCCGCGACCTGCTCGGGCGTCAGGAGCGCGCCCGTCTTCGGGTCGTGGATGACGAACGGGCTCTCGACCCGGTCGACCCCGTCGATCGCGGCGACCTGCTTCGCGTAGGCGTCGAGCGCCTGGATGTTGGCAAGGTCGGTCGGCGAGCCGGTCACGTCGGCGAGGATGACGATCGGGGTCGTCTCGCCCGGCGCGAACTCGGTCTGGAGCGCGACGTATGCGTCGCGGCTCTCGACACCGGGCGGGTAGATCTCCGCCCCGGGGACGCCCTGCTCCATGTGCAGGAACGGGATCCCGGCGATGAGCAGGATGGCCAGGGTCGGGATGAGGACCGTGATCGGCCGCCGCATGACGGCGTTGGCGACCCGCTCCCAGCGGCTGCTGCGCGCCACCTCGACGCTGTCGGAGACCGGGCGGAACCGGTGTCGCAGGCCGCGGATCGACAGGGCGTTGACGCGGTGGCCGAGCATCCCGAGCATCGCCGGCAGGAACGTCAGCGCGAACACGACCGATGACAGCACGACGAGCGCGCCGGCGATCCCGATCGAGCGGATGGCCGGGGCGGTGAACAGCAGCAGTCCCGACAGGCCGATGGCGACCGCGATGCCGCTGAACGCGACAGCCTTGCCGGCCGTGGACACGGCCCGCTCGACGGCCTCACCGACCGTGCGCCCGCGCCGGAGCTCTTCGCGGTACCGGCTGACGATGAACAACGAGTAGTCGATCGCCAGGGCGAGCCCGAGCATCGTCGCGATGTTGAGCACGAAGATGCTCATCTGGACCTGCTGGGCGACGATGTAGACGAGCGCGAGGCTGAACGGGATCGCGAGTCCGGCGACCAGCAGCGGCATCCCCGCCGCCACGATCGACGCGAACACGAGCACCAGGACGACTGCGACGATCGGCAGCGAGACGAGCTCGGCCTTCTGGAGGTCCTTCTCCGACTGCTCGGCCGAATCCTGGGTGATCGGCCCATAGCCGGTCAGCTGGGTCGTGTAGCCGGCGGGCGGCACGATGGCGGCCCGGATGTCGTCGACGATGGCGACCGACTCCTCGTCGGTGACGTTCAGCTGGACGACGACGTAGGCGGCGTCACCCGCGGTGCTGATGAAGGTCTTGTCGCCGGTCTCGGCATAGCCGACCACGCCGTCGACATGAGGGCTCGAGGCCAGCGGTGCCGTGGCGGTCTTGATCGCGCCCTGGAACTCGGCGGACGTCGCATCCGCGCCGGGTGTGTCCGAACGGAAGAGGACGATGATCGAGCTCTTGCCGGCGCCGAACTCCGTGTCGAGGCGGCTGGCGACGGCGGCCGAATTCGGAGTTGGCGTCCAGCCAGCCGCCGGCTGACAGGGCAGAGGAGGCCTGCGACGCCAGTGTCGTGCTGGCAAGCGCGGCGACGATCGCGATCAGGACGATCGGGCGACGGAACCGGTAGACGAATGCACCCCAGCGGCTGAACATCGTGATCCTCTCGGGACGGGTCGTGAGTCTGGGAAATATAGAGAATGAGCATTCCCTGTGTCAAGCCACGATGGTTGCATTCCACACCTTTGTACGGTAGATTGCGAAGAAGGAACATTCTTTTTAGGAGTCGATGTGCCGCGTGTCAGTGCCGCCCATGAGCAGGAGGTCCGCGACCGGATCCTCGCCGCCGCCGCGCGGGTCTTCGCCGAGAAGGGTTATCACAGCTCGACCATCGCCGACATCGTCCGCGAGAGCGGGCTGTCGGTCGGGGCCATCTACACCTACTTCACCGGCAAGGACGAGCTGATCCGCCTCGCCTGCGACGGGATCGCGGCTCGAGGCCTCGACGAGCTGGCCGTCCGGCTCGCGCCCGCGAGCACGACTGCCGAGCGCCTGGCGATCGCGATCCGCCTCTATATCGAAACGATCGACGAGTACGACGGGGCGCCCGGCCAGCTGTCACTCGTCCAGGCATGGGCCGAGGCGGACCGCGAGCCCGGCGTCCGCGAGATGCTGGCCGGCCGGCGCGAGCGTCTGGCCGGCGCCGGACAGCTCCTCCTGCGCCAGGGCGTGATCAGCGGCGAGCTGCCGGCCTGGCTCGATGTCGATGCGGTGACCCGGGGCTTCCTCGCCCTGCTCGACGGGCTGATGCTCCAGCGGATCGAGGCCGGCGACGCATACCGGCCGGCCGATCTGGAACGCCGCGCGACCGCCTTCGTCGAGCTCCTGCTCGGTGCGAAGACCGCGGCCGAGCCGACGTCGGAGGCCGCACCGGAGCGCGTCGCGACCGCGTAGCATCGCGGCCTATGGGCCACGTCCAGACCGTCCTCGGCTCGATCGATCCCGACTCGCTCGGTTTCACGCTGCCGCACGAGCACACGCAGATCGCCTTGTGGCACATCCAGGGTCGCTGGGACTACTGGCAGCTGACGCGCGACCAGCCGGTCATCCTCGAGGAGCTCGCGCGGTTCCGTACGGTCGGCGGGAGCGGGCTGGTGGACCTCACCTTGCCGGGCGTCGGGCGCGACCCGGTCTGGCTCCGCGAGGTGGCTTCCGCGAGCGGCCTCAACGTCGTGATGGGCTGCGGCTGGTATCGGACCGCGTATTACCCACCCGAGGCCAGCATCGACCGGCGGTCGACCGACGACCTCGCCGACGAGCTGGTCGCCGAGATCGAGGGCGGAGTGGGGGCCACGGGCATCCGGCCCGGGATCATCGGCGAGATCGGCACGGACAAGCCGTGGGTGTCGCCGGCCGAGGAGCGGGTCCATCGGGCGGCCGCACGTGCGGCGCGTCGGACCGGGCTGGCTGTCACGACCCACGCGGTCCTGTCGGACGTCGGCCTCGCCCAGCTGCGGATCTTCGAGGAGGAGGGGCTCGACCCGGGTCGCGTCGTGATCGGTCATGCCGATTCCTATCCGGTGCTCGACCACTACCTCGAGATCATCGCGCGCGGCGCGAGCCTGGAGTTCGATTTCATCGGCATGCCCTGGGAGCGGGAACGGATCGGCGAAGTGCGGACCGTCGAGCTGCTGCTCGAGCTCCTGTCGCGCGGCCACGCCGACCGGATCCTGCTCAGCCAGGACGTCTGCAACGACTCACAGCTCGTCCGCTTCGGGGGCAACGGCTACGCGTACCTCGCGGACACGTTCCTGCCCCGATTGCGAGCAGCCGGGGTCAGTGACTCCGAGATCGACACGATGACGGTCGGGAACCCGCGGCGGCTCCTGACGATCGCTTAGTCGGAGCGCTCGGGCGTCAGCCCTCGAGCGACGCCTCGACGCTCAGCGCGACGTTGCCGGACAAGGCGACGCTGATCGGGCAGCCGTCCCTGGTCGCTTCTGCGGCGGCGATGAAGTCCGCAGCCGACATGCCTGGGACCACGCCTCGCACCGTGAGGGCACTCGACACGACGCGCCAGCCGGCGTCGAGCTTGTCGAATGTCACCTCGGCCGAGACGTCGAGCCGTTCCGGAGGCGTGCCCGCCCGGCCGAGAGCGCCCGATAGGGCCATCTCGAAGCATGCGGCATGGGCGGCCGCGAGCAGCTCCTCGGGGCTCGTCTTGCCCCCGGGTGCCTCGGTCCGGGCAGCCCAGGACACAGGGAGGTCCGTAAACAGGCCGGACGACAAGGCCGAGACGGTGCCCGTGCCGGTGGTGAGGGCGCCGGACCATGTCGCCTCGGCGCGTCGGATGGCTGCCATCGAGTTCCTCCTTGCGATGGGCTCAGGAACGGGTGGGTCACGCTCATGGTCCCATACGAGCCGCCGAGCGTCCCGGAGGGTCCAGTCCGGACCGGGGTGGTGGGCGGTGGAGGGGGTCGGTCCGGTGCCGGTACCAACGCGACGACTCCTATGACGGCAGAGCCATGCCGTCGTCCACGGCACCCGCAGACGATCGCTCCGTGCTCGCTTCCACTCGCCGCCTCGCCCCCGTCCTCCTCGCCGTGCTGTTGCTCGTGCCCCTCGCCGGGACGGTCTCCGCGGTCGACCAGGAGCCCGTCACCGACGCCATCCTGACCAAGTCGGGCACCGATCTGGTGCTCTTGATGAACCGCGAGCGGGCGAAGCTCGGTCTGGTCCCGCTCCGGGTCGACCCGGATCTGATGGCCATCGCCCGCGACCGCGCGAATGTCATGGCGGCCAACGACGTGATGAGCCACACCGAGCCGAACGGCCAGAACGTCTTCGACCGGCTCACGGCGGCCGGCATCACCTGGTACGGCGCGGGCGAGATCATCGCCTGGAACCACTACCCGACCGAGCCTCTGTCGGTCGCCGAGTCGATGTACGCGTGGATGCATTCGCCGCCCCACCACGACATCATCGTGTCGACCGACTACAACTACGTCGGTTTCGGTGCTGCGGTGTCCGCGACCGGCCTGCGCTACTACGCCGGCGTCTTCGTGAAGGAGCCAGACGAGACGGGAGCGTGGGCGAAATTCGGCACGATCTCGAAGCAGTCGCTCACTCGCCATCGCGTCCGCGTCACCATCCGCTGGTCCGGCGCCGACACACGGCTCCAGGTGCTGACGGCAGGCCTGCGTTACTTCGAGGTCCAGCGCCGTCGCGTCGGTGGAGCGTGGTACTCGTGGGGAGTGACAACGGCCACGCACCGGACGATCACCTGGTTGCGACCCTACGACCATGAGGTCCGCGTGCGGGCGCGAGATCGAGCCGGCAACTGGGGCCCCTGGAAAGTCATCCGGATCAACCTCTGATCGGCTCGCGCTCGCTCAGCGGCGGTTCGGCCGCGCTTGAGCGCGGACCGCGGGGGATGGTCGCCGCCTGAGCCCGGGCCGAGCGCGACGCGCGCATCGCGGGCCGCCGGAAGTCGCCGGACGGCCATCCCTCGTCAGGTAGACTCCTCTCGCCGCCGTTCCGGCGGCTTCACCTAGGAGCGGTGAGGGGACATGACCGAGATCGCACCCGCGATGCCCGAGGGCAACGGGCTCGTCCCTGGCTGGCTGCAGCGACTCGCCGCCGTCGGATGGCGGCTCCTCGCCACGATCGCGCTGGGACTCGTCCTGATCTACATCGCCGTCCTTCTCGGGACTGTGACGGCGTCCGTCCTGGTGGCGGCCATCGTGGCCGCGACCTTCGCCCCATTCGTGCTGGCCCTGCGCGACCGCGGCTGGTCGAGGATCAAGGCCGCGGCGGTGGTCTTCGTCGGGGCGATGGCCGCGATCATCGCCACGATCGTGATCATCGTGATCGCCTTCCTGCCGGCCATCACGAACGTCATCGATGCCGTCACCGGCGGCGTCGCGCGCTTCAAGGACGTCCTGGCGAGCCTGGACCTCCCGCCCGAGGTCGGGGCCGCCATCGACCACGCGACGAAAGGGCTCCAGGACTGGATCCAGGGTCGAGATCTCCGGCCTGGCCAACACCGTCGCGACGGTCGCGACCGTGGCGATCCTGGCCACCTTCCTGACGTTCTTCTTCATGATGGACGGGGACAAGGCGTGGGGCTGGGTGATGTCCTCGGCCAAGAGCTGGCGGCGCGAGGCGATCGAGACCGCCGGCGACGTCGCCCTCGAACGGGTCGGTGGCTACCTGCGCGGGACCGCCGTCATCGCCGCGATCGACGGGTTCTTCGAGGCGCTGTTCCTGTTCGTCCTCGGGGTCCCCAACGCTCCGGCGCTCGGCGTCATCGTCTTCTTCGGCCGGTTCATCCCGTATATCGGCGGCCTGGTCACGACGATCATCCTGCTGTTCGTGACGCTATCCAGCGCCGGCCAGACCGCCGCCATCGTGCTGCTCGTGCTGATCACCATCCTGAACGTGATCCAGGGCAAGTTCCTTGCGCCGATCGTCTACCACCGCACCGTCCACATCCACCCGGCGCTCGTGCTGATCGCGCTGCCGGCCGGCGCGGCCCTGGCCGGCATCATCGGCCTGTTCGTGGCCATCCCGGTCGTCGCCTTCGCCCTCGCCATCGTCGGTGCCGTCGTGTCCGTCCTGGGTGTCGGGCCCGGATACGCAGGCGGTGTCGACGAATTCGATGGTGCCCGTCTGGCTCGACCGACTCGGCCAGTGGAGCTGGCGTCTGCTCGTCTCGATCGGCCTGCTCGGCGTCTTCATCGCCGCGGTCGTGCAGGTGCCGATCGTCGTCATCCCGGTCGTCCTCGGGGTCGTGCTCGCCGCCACACTCGCGCCCCTCGCCGAAGGACTCGAGCGACGCGGCTGGAGCCACGATCGAGCCGCGATCGGCGCGACGCTCGGGGCGGCCGTCGGGATCATCGTCATCGTCGGACTGACACTGATCTCGCTCGCACCACCGATCACCGACATGATCAACAGCGCCATCGCCGGCTCAAGCTCAGCTGACAGCAGCACGGGCGGCCAGGCTGGGATCCTGGTGAGCGTCGTCCAGACGTTCGGGACCGGCGTCCTGGTCACGATCGCGGGGGTGCTGTCGACGCTGGCTGGGATCGCCGTGATCCTGCTCCTGGCGACGCTCCTGACGTTCTACTTCATGCGCGACGGAGGCGCCTTCTGGCACGCGCTCCTCGGCCGTGTCGAGCCGGGCCGACGATCGCACGTCGCGGTGGCCGGCCAGCGGGCGTTCGATGTGCTCGGTGGCTACATGCTCGGGACCGGGGCCATCTCCATCTTCGGGGCTGCCACCCAGTTCCTGATCATGGTCATCCTCGGCATCCCGTTCGCCCTGCCGCTCGCGGTCCTGGCGGTCTTCGGGGGGTTCATCCCGTACATCGGCTCGCTCTTCACGACCGCCCTGGCGTTCCTGGTGACCGTCGCGACGGGGTCGCCGCAGGACATCGCGATCATGGCCATCTTCACCATCGTGTTCAACATCGTCCAGGGCAATATCGTGGCGCCGATCGTCTACAGCCGGGTCGTGAGCATCCATCCGGCAGTCGTCCTGGTGGCCATCCCGGCGGGGAACGAGATCGCCGGGGTCATCGGGATGTTCCTGGTCGTCCCGTTCCTCGGCGTCGTCGCGGCGGTCTGGCGGACCGTCCTGCGCGTCCTGGACACCGGGCCCGGTCGAGATCGTGGACCCGACCCCTTCCGCACCCGAGTCTGCCGAGTTGGTCGCGAACGCGGCGCCCACCGGAGGCTGACAGAGGACGACGCGGGCGAGCCGGCCGAGGCCGAGCCCGACCGCGTCGTCAGACGGGTCCTGGAAGCGCCGGCCGACCCGGCGCGTGAGGGTCAGATCCCGAGGGCCTTCGCCTTCGCCGACGCATACTCGGCGTCGGTCAGGATGCCCTGGGCGTGCAGCTGGGCGAGCTTCTCGAGCTGCGCCGTCTGCGGGTCCTCTGCCGGTGCGGGGGCCGCGTACTGCTGCTGCTCGGCGGCCTGCTGTTCGTAGGCCTGCTGTTCCTGGTTCGCGTACTTCTGCTGCTGGTGGTGACGGACGGCTCCTGCCGTGCCGGCAACGACGGCAGTCGTGGCTGCGGCCCGGACCAGGCCGCCTCGGCGTCGCATCATCGGGTGATCTCCTTTCGCTCAGATGGTGGTGAGGTCAGGGTCAGGAGACGGTGGAGGCCATCGTGTCTTCGATGACATCGGCCGGGATCCGTCCGGAGGCGAGCAGGATGCCATCGGCACCGCGGACCGCTTCGACGAAGGGAGCCGCCCAGGCGTTCTCCCACACCAGAAGCCCGCACGTGGAGTTCGGGTCCAGGGCTTCCCCGAAGTCCTCGAAGTCCTCCTGGCCGAGGAGGTTCTGGCGCTCGATGCCGAGCGATGCCAGTGCGGCGGCTTCTTCCGGACCCGCGTCCTGCAGCTCGACGGCGGCGACGTTCCCGTCACCGTCCTTGGTGATGATCACCATGTCGAGGATGCGGATCGTCCCGGCGTCCTGCAGCCTCTTGATCTCGGGGATGATCGCGCCGGAGAACTTGTTCCCCGGGAACGCGATCGCGATGTAGTCAACGGGGCCCACAGCCATTTCGACTCCCTTTCGTTCTTGACGGTCGTTCATCATGCGCCTGCACGCTCTGGGCTGCAGGCTCGGTCAGAGGAACCGCGACACGCGGTCCATGGCGGCATTCCACACCCGCTGCCGCGCCGCCGTCGTTGCGCTGGCGGGGGTGGACATCGCGACGAGCTGGTCGAAGATCTGGCGCTCGGTCAGCTCGGCCACGGCCGGGTCTGCGAACAGCAGGTCGAGCTCGTCGTTGCGGAAGAGGGACAGGTCGTCGAGGTTACAGCCCCCGATGAGGACCTGGTCGTCGATGCGCAGCACCTTGGCGTGTGCCATCTCCGGGTGGAGCAGGATCTCGACGCCGGCGTCCAGCAGCCGCCCATACCAGTGCCGGAATGCGGCCGCCGGGTACGGTGGGGTCGGCTTGCCCGGCGCGATGAGCCTGACCCGGACGCCGCGCAGGGCCGCCTCGAGGATGCGCTCGAGGATGGCCCGGTTGGAGATGTACGGGTTGACGATGTGGATCTCGGTGGCGGCGTCCTCGAGCGCGCGCTCGATGGTGTCGCTGATCGGGTGGTGGCCGGTGCCGGGCACGTTCCAGAGGACCGTCGTCGGGGTGTGGAACGGCGCATCCGCGGCGACCGAGAGCGTGGCCGGCGGGAAATAGCGCAGGAGCGCCGGATCGCCAGGCGCGTCGCCGCCGTTGTTGCGCCAGCTGATCAGGAAGACCGCTGCGAGCTGGGCGACGATCGGCCCCTCGACCCGGCACATGACGTCGTAGAACCGCTCGTCGTTGTAGTGGTCCTCGATGCCGCTGCCGCCGACATAGCCGACCCGGCCGTCGACCACGATCATCTTGCGGTGGTCGAAATGGAGCAGGTCCTCGGCATGCGGGTGGAACTGCTGTGCCCCCAGCTCCCCCTTTCGCAGGACGACGATGCCGTCGTGGGCGATGACCTCGACACCCGCCTCGCGCAGCTTGCGGAACAGGTCCTTGCTGCCGAGGTCGACCTCGCTGCCGATGGCGTCGACGGCCAGGCGGACCTCGACGCCTTCGGCGACCTTGGCCGACAGCGCCTCGAGGAATGTGGTCCCGATGTCACCCGGCTTGTAGCCGTAGATGAGCAGGTGGACGTGGTCCTTGGCGGCCGCGATGTCCTCGAGGATGCGCGGGAAGTAGCGGTTGCCGTGGAGGAGGGGATCGACCGCGGTCGCGATCGCCGGCGCGAAAGTCAGCGCCAGGTCCGCGCGACGGACTTGCGGTCGGGCCACAAGCTCCGCGGTCCGGACGGCGGCCGTCTCCGCTCGCACCGCATTCGGGTCGAAGGGGTCGGTCGGGACGCGCGTCTTGCGTCGTCGCATGGCGGCAGTCGCGGCTGCGACCCCGGCTCCCACGGCCAGCGTCCGTCGTCGGCTCATCGTCGGTCCGTCCTGCAGGACGTCGTCTGGTGCATCGATCGCCGCCCCCTCGACAGCCACCACGTCGGGTGGCGGAAAATCCGCGTTCGCAAGGTCGTGAGCCGATACTGTAACGCGCTGCCCGGTCCGAGGCGCGGGACGCCGGGGGTATCCTTGGGGTCCACGCAGACCCCGCACGAAGGAGGAGTCAGATGCCTGAGCTCCCCGTCAAGGAGGTCCGCCCGTCGGAGCTCCACCTCCCCGAGATCAAGCGCGAGGAGATCGTCCGCGCGCTGTCCGACATCCGGATGCCCGACGTCAAGATGCCGGAGGTCGACCTCAGCAAGATCGAGCGGCCCAACGTCGATCAGGCGACCAGATCGCTCGGTCGGATGGCCGCCGCCGCGGCCGTCGCCCTCCACCTCGTGCCGCGCGCGCGACGCCCGCGCTGGCCACTGGCCGTGGGCGGCCTGGTCGTCGCCGGGATAGCGGTCGCGGTCCTGAGCAACGAGGCGGTCCGTGCCCGGCTGTCGGCCGGTGCGACTGCCGTTCGTGAGCGGGTGACCGCGATGCGATCGGATGCCGACCAGACGCTCGATATCGGCCGCGATGACGCGATCGCATTCGACGCGGCCGAGACCGCCACGATCGAAGGCTCGCCGTTCACCGATGCGACGCCTGTCGACGCGACGAGCTACCCGGCCGGACTGGGCGCCGACCAGAACGGCAACCATGCCCGTGAAGAGGCCCACGCCCGCGACTGATCGCGGCTGAGGCCTCCGGCCGTTGCGCTAGCCGGCGCTCGGCGTATCGGCCGGCGGTTCGGCCGGCATCGTCGCCAATCGATCGAGTGCCTGGCGCAACTCGGCGGCAAACCGGCGCGAGCCGGTCAGCTGCACGGCGAATCCGACGAACTTGCCGCGGGCACCCGTGGCGACCCGCTGGAAGTCGACCGCCACGTGGCAGCCACCGCCCGGGCGGTCGGTCACGTGGTAGTCGATGACCGTGCCCGACCGGAAGTCGTTCGAGTCCACGAGTCGAAGCCGAACGAGGCCCGGCTCGGACCAGTCGTAGTGCTCGCGCGCCCAGACGCCGCCCAGGACGTCGGTCCCCTCGGTCACCTCGGCCCACGTATCGCCGACTTCGTGGACCGTGAAGAACTTGGCGTCGAGGCCCGGCCACAGCTCCGGCCGGCGCGGCCCGAAATCGGTCAGCGCGGCGATGAACCGTGCGGCCGGGATCGTGCCGTCCGCTTCGTAATGGATCTTGGCCACGGGATCAGCCGACCGCTGCGGGTTCCGTGCCGGGCGGTTCCGGCGTCCGTGTGGCTGCGGCGCCCGCGGCTGCGACGTCCGCGCCCGCCGGCTTCCCGAGCTCGATGCCGGCCGAGCTGAGCCACCGCCGGATGTTTCGATAGATGGCCGGCGCCCCGAGCGGGACATCCTCGTCGAGCTTCCAATCGACGGGGTGGAGGATGAACGGCTCGGTCTGTGGTCCGCCGAGCCCGCCGTGCGATCCGATCAGCTCCTCGAACGCCGCCACCTCGCCGAGCTCGGGGTCGTACTGACTCAGGAGCAGCAGGTCGGGAGCATGAGTCATCTCGTCCTCGCGCTTCAGGCTCATGACCGTGTGCGGCCCGAACAATCCCGTGGGGTCTTCGCCCTCGACCTTGTCGGTGTCGAGGAAGCGCGTGCCCCTCGGCCCGAACACGATCGCACCGAACTCCGACGAGCGGACCATCAGCAGTCCCACGCCGGGATGGGCCGCGACAGACGCCACGAGTCCGGGGTGGAGCGACTCGAGCTCCTCGACCGTCAGGCGATGGTCGTGGCCGGTGAAGTAGACGAGCCCGAGGTTGCCCGACCCGACGACCGCGATCGAGCTGGCGTCGGCGACCGCGGCCTCTGCCTCCTCGTCGCTGTCGAGGTCGACCACGCCGTCGGTCGTCTTGCTTGCGAACGCGGCACGCGCGACCGACGGTCCGACGCCCTTGCTCTTGGTGATCTCGGACAGGAACGAGTTCACGAAGACCGAGCCCTCGGCCTTGGTCTTGGTCTGGATCAGCGTGGCGCGCCCGCTCATCAGGCTGCGGACGAACTCGCCGAGGCTGACGCCGTAGCGCTGCAGGAACGTCTCGCCGAGGCTCTGGCCGTGGTCCGACAGGATGATGAACTTGTACGGTCGCGGCGCTTCTTCGGTCGCCTTGACCAGCGACGCGATCGCCCGGTCGACGCCGTCGAGCGCCTCGAACGACTCGACCCGCTCGGGTCCGCAGTGATGGGCCAGCTCGTCGTAGTCGGTGAAGTCGGCGTAGATGACGTTCGTGCCGCGATACATCTCCTCGATGATCAGGGCGACGTTGACGTCCCGGAGGATGACGTTGCTGGCCGCCCGCATCCCGGCGTACTTGAGGCCGCGATGCATCTGCGGGCGGACGCCGGCACCGCCGTGTGCTGCTGGCCTGGTACTGCTCCTTGATGACCTCGCCGAGGAACATCGTGAACGAGCGAAGGTAGCCGGTCGGGCTGAAGAAGAACGACATGAACGCCTGGCTGTCGCCGATCCCGCCGCCCTCGGCCTTGATCGCCGCAGTCGTCAGGTACGACCGCGTGGCGTCGCCCGTCAGCAGGTTGCAGATGCTCGCGCCGTTATTCGACAGCAGCCCTTCACCGTTCGAGATACGCGACACGATCAGCGTCGCGTCGGCCGGGTTGCTCGAGGCCATCAGGTGCTGGCGGTCGCGCTCGTACCAGCGGAATGCCGGGATCCCGTCGTTGTTGCCGTGGAGGATGCCGGCCTGGCTGCCCGAGGTCATCGACGGCAGGATCGCCTCCCACTTCGACAGCTTGTGGCTGCCGTCGCGGACCATGCCGGCCATCGTGTTGACCGATCCAGCGCGCATGCGACCGGCCAGGATCGGATGGGCGAGACCGTCGATCTGGACGATCACGAGGCCAGGCTTGTCGGTGTGGCCCTGCGAGCGCTGGACGAGCAGTCGCTGGACGAGGAGCCCGTAGTAGGAGCCGCCACGGTCGACGCCGAGGACCGCAGTCAGGATCGTGTTGACGATGGCGTACACGAACGAGGCGACGAGGGCGGTCCCGAACCCGTCGACGTGGACGCCCGGTGCCCACTGCACGACGACGACGAACGAGACGACCTGCAGGACGAGGACCAGGACCCCGACCAGGATGAGCGAGACCGGCGCGGCAAGCGCCAGCACGACTGGGCGGACGGCTGCGTTGAACAGGGACGAGGAGGACGACGGCCAGCGCGGCGCTCGAGAATCCGTCGACGGTGAGGCGCGGCATCAGCCAGGCGGTCACCAGGAACGAGACGATCGCGACCGCGAAGGTCAGGATCAGCCGGCGCACGAGCGCCCATGGTCCGCCGCGCCACTCCCAGAGGACGCGCAGCTGGGTCCCGTAGAAGCCGATCAATCGGCTCATGGTCGAATGCCTCCCTCGGTCGCCGACAGCCCATCCCTCACTGTCGGGCAAGGATAGGCGGGCCGGCTGCTTTGCAACGGACGAAACGTGCGGCCCCTCCGGCCGGACGGTACGATGGCGGTTCCGCTGCCGCTCGATCGCCGCCACGGGCACTCTCGCTCGACCGATCGATGACGCTCGAACACGGGGACCTGCTCGGGGAGCAGAAAGGGAGGACCGAGATGACCGACGAGACCAAGCCGGCGCCCGCAGACAGCACGACGACGTCTACCGGGTACTCCGATGACATCCTGGTGGTCGGCGCCACCGTGGCCGACGAGGAAGGGGTCCTTGCCGAGGGTGCCGTCGCGATCCAGGGCGATCACGCCCTGGTGGTGGCCCGGTTCGCCGACACCACCTCGGCGCGGGCGATCTACGAGAACTTGCTGATGGCCGAGATCGACGGGACGGTCCACATCGACGGCGTCCTCGTGGTCAAGGCCGACGATGACGGCCGCATCCACGTCGAGAAGATGACGGACCACAGCACCCGGACCGGGCTCAAGTGGGGGATCGTCGGCGGCGTGGTCGCGGCAGTCTTCCTGCCGGCGACGATCGTGGCCGGCGCGGTCGCGCTCGGAGTGGCGGGGGCTGCCGCCGGCAAGGCACGCAACCTGTCGCACCGGCTCGACGTCGAGGAGGAGCTCAAGGGCGTCATCACGCCCGGGCACGTCCGGGGTCATGGCCCTGGTCACCGCGGCCGACGTGCCAGCCGTCACGGCCAAGATGCCCGACGCCCAGGAGGTCAAGACTGTGCCCGTCGACGAGGCGACGGCCGGCGCGATCAAGGAAGCGGCCACCCAAGCCGAGGCAACCACGCCAAGCGGCAGCTAGCGGCGCACCGCGGCCTGCTGTCAGGCCGCGGTCACGGCCCCGGCGGGACCTCAGACGCACGACGTCGCCACGGCACGACGCCGTCCATCTCGATGTCGAGCGAGAAGCTCAGGAACGTCCGGACGAGGACGATGAGCCCGAGCGTCGCGGCGCTTTCGAGGGTCTGATCGATGGTGACGGTCAGGATGATGTCGGCCACGATCAGGACCTCGAGGCCGAGCAGGATCGTCCGGCCGAGGTTGTGGCGCAGGGCCGTGTAGGCGGCTTGACGGGGGACGCCTTCGTCAGGTCGCGAGCGTAGGCGACGACGCTGACGAAGCCACCCGCGACCAGGATCCCGACGCCGGCGACCTCGAACAGTCGAACGGCCCCGTCGAGGCCCTGATCGAAATCCATGTCGCCTCCACTGGTGGTCCGTCGGGAGCGCCCCGCCCGCCCCTATGGATCAGACGCACCGGCTCGGTGCGTCTGATCAGTTGTTTCCGACTCCGATCCGAGACGCTAGCGGCGACGACCGGGCCTGACGACTGCGCCGACGACGGCAGCCTTGGCGACCGGCGACGGGCCCGGCTTGACGGCGGCGCCGACGACGGCGGCCTTGGCGACCGGCGACGGACCCGGCTTGACGGCGGCGCCGACGACGGCGGCCTTGGCGACGGGCGACGGTCCCGGCTTGACGATCGCGGCGGCGGCGACTGCTTTCCTGAGCGGCATGCGGGAGCTCCTTCTGCACCGGATGCGTCGCCTTGTTCGGCGGCGATCGATGCTGGCTTGGATGTTAGACGCGTCCCACGCCGGCGTCGTTGACGCCTGCGGCGCTAATCCCGATAATCTGACTCGGAATTAGATGACCGAGCCCGACGAACGGGCCATCCGCGGCGCCGGGCGCCGCACGACACGACCGGAGACCCGATGACCGCAACCCGCGAGATCGTCACCGACCAGCGCGAACGAGTTCGCCTTCCACGACGACATCGTCTACCTCGCGGAGACGAAGCGCGGCCTGACCCGCGCCACGGTCGAGGAGATCAGCGCGCTTCAAGAACGAGCCGGACTGGATGCTCCAGTTCCGCCTCCGCGCCTACGAGCACTTCCTCAAGCGCCCGATGCCCGACCTGGACCGACGGTCTCGACAAGATCGACTTCGACAAGATCGTCTACTACCGCAAGCCGTCCGAGCGCGAAGAGAAGTCCTGGGACGACGTCCCGGAGCAGATCAAGGCGACGTTCGAGAAGCTCGGCATCCCCGAGGCGGAGCGCAAGTTCCTGGCCGGCGTCGGCGCGCAGTACGACTGCGAGGTCGTCTACCACTCGGTCAAGGAGGAGCTGTCCAAGCTCGGCGTCGTGTTCATGGGCACCGACCAGGCGCTCATCGAGTACCCGGAGATCTTCCGCAAGTACTTCGGCACCGTCGTGCCGGCCGAGGACAACAAGTTCTCGGCGCTCAACGCGGCCGTCTGGTCGGGCGGCTCGTTCGTCTACGTCCCCAAGGGCGTCGAGGTCCCGCTGCCGCTGCAGGCCTACTTCCGGATCAACGGCGAGAACACCGGCCAGTTCGAGCGGACGCTGATCGTCGTCGACGAGGGCGCCAAGGTCCACTACATCGAGGGCTGCACGGCGCCGATCTACGCCACCGAATTCGCTCCACGTCGCGGTCGTCGAGGTCGTCGCGCTGCCGGGCTCGAAGGTCCGCTACACGACCATCCAGAACTGGTCGAACGACGTCTACAACCTCGTGACCAAGCGCGCCCACGCGTACGAGAACTCGACCGTCGAGTGGATCGACGCCAACACCGGCTCGCGCAAGACGGTCAAGTTCCCGGCCATCTACCTGCGCGGCGAGGGCGCCACGGCCGACATCATCAGCGTCGCGGTGGCCGGCAAGGGCCAGCACCAGGACACCGGCGCCAAGGCGATCCACCTCGCGCCCGAACACGCGCTCGCGGATCGTCTAGCAAGTCGGTCAGCAAGGACGGCGGCCGGGCGACCTATCGCGGCCAGCTCAAGGTCTCGCCGGGCGCGACCAACGTCGTCGCCAGCGTCCGCTGCGACGCGCTGATGCTCGACGACAACAGCCGGAGCGACACGTACCCGTACATCGACATCCAGGAAGACGACACGACGATGACCCACGAGGCGACCGTCGGCAAGATCAGCGCCGAGCAGGTCTTCTACCTGATGAGCCGCGGCCTGACCGAGAACGAGGCGACCAGAACCTCGATCGTCCAGGGCTTCCTCGAGGTCTTCACCAAGGAACTGCCGATGGAGTACGCCATCGAGTTCAACCGCCTGGTCAAGCTCGAGATGGAGGGGTCGCTCGGATGACGGTCGCCCCAGGACGAGCGCGACCCGTTCGCCGGGGCCTCACCGACTTCTCCCTTCCGGTCGACGCGCGCGCGACATCGACGACATCGGGGCGATCGACGGCACGGCCGACTGGCTCCCCGCGGACCGGCGAGCCGCGTTCGACCTGTTCGAGGCGCTGCCGGCCGAGTCGAACCTGCTGTACACGACGTACATCGACCTGCGCGCGGTCGCGCTCGAGACCGCGAAGCTCGTCCGGCGCGCCTCGGACCGCGCGCGTCGTCGCCGGTCGCTCCCGCCCGACACCGACGGCCTGCTCGTGATCGACGAGGGCGACGTCACCGAGGCCGCCCTGTCGCCCGAGGCGATCGCCGCCGGCGTCGAGCTGACGACCATCGCCGATCTCGCGTCCCGCGCGCCGGACCGCGTCCGCGAGCTCCTCGACGGAGGCGCGAGCCTGCCCGGCGACGACCGGTTCGCCCAGCTGACCCGCGCCCTGTGGTCGCAGGGCGTCGTGCTCGACATCCCCGACGGCGTCCGCCTGGCCCGCCCGATCATCCTCCGCTGGCGAGCCGGCGCCCCCGATCGCGCGCTCGTGTCTCGGACCGTCATCGCGCTCGGTGAGGGTGCCGCGGCGACCGTGCTCGAGGAGCTGGTCGCGTCGGACGCGGCGGAGCCGGACGCCGGCCCAGTCGTTCATCGCCGGCACGCTCGAGGTGCATCTCGGTCGCGGCGCGCGGCTCGAGGTCTCCAGCCTCCAGGAGCTGCCGGTCACGACCGTCGCGTTCCAGCACCGGTCCGCCCGCATCGGCGAGGGCGCGACGCTCCATTGGGCCCTCGCCCAGCTCGGCTCACGCCTCGTCCGCAGCCGGGTGGACAACCACCTGGTCGGCGACCGGGGCTCCGTCGAACAGGTCGAGATCGTGTTCGGTGGAACGGACCAGCTGTTCGACCTGACGTCCTACACGCACCACGCCGGTCGCGACACCACGGGCAACCTGCTGTCGAAGGGCGCCCTGCTGGATCGGGCGCGCTCGTTCATGAAGGGGATGATCGTCATCGACCGCAGCGCGGTCGGGACCGACAGCTTCCTGGGCGAGTTCGGGATGAACCTCTCGAAGGCGACCCGGTCGGTCGCCATCCCGAGCCTCGAGATCGACCAGCCCGATTGCCGCCGGGCGGCCCACGCGAGCTCGGTCGGCCCGATCGACGAGACGCAGCTGTTCTACCTCGAGATCGCGCGGCATCCCGCCCGACGAGGCCCGCAAGTTCATCGTCATGGGCTTCCTCGAGCCGGTCGTCGCGCGCGTCCCGCAGGCCGACGCGCAGGATCGCCTGCGCGCGCTGCTCGAGGCCAAGTGGGACGCCGGCATCGATACGGGAGCCGACGCCGCCGCGTGAGACGGATCGACCTGCTCGGTGTCGACGAGGTCGCCGACGGCACGATGAAGATGGCCTGGGTCGACGGCACCGACCAGGTCCTCGTGGTCAACACCAACGGCCGCCTGTTCGCGACGCAGGGCATCTGCAGCCACGAGTACTTCGAGCTCGACAAGGGGTTCCTGACGGCGGGGACGCTGACCTGCGCCCTCCACCTGTCGCGCTTCGACCTCGAGACCGGCGAGCCGCTCGACCCGCCCGCCGAGCTGCCGCTGGCCGTCTACGCGGTGGTCGTCGAGGGGGGCCGGATCCTCATCGAGGTCCCGGACGGGCCGCTCGAGGTCAACGAGTAGGGCCGGGACCGACCGGTACGAACGTCCGATACCGGGCGGGCGGGTCGGCCGCCTACCGTGGCGGCACCATGCAACCCATCGACTTCATGGCCTTCGCGGCCGACTGCACGGTCACCGGCAAGATGACCATGTTCGGCGAACGGTTGACCGACTTCCTCAACGGCCAGGAACGGTTCCGCGTCCACCATCTCGAGTGCGAGAGCCTGGAGGATGGTCACCGCGCTGCCGTCGACAGCCTGTCGCTCGAGAGGAACGACCTGCTCGCCGTCGTGGCCACCGGGCCGCGCGGCAACGAGAAGCAGCGCGTGACGCTCCAGACGAACCGGCTCCAGGTCTCGATCGGGCCGTATCTGATCCTCGGCCGGATCCACACCAAGCCGGGCGCCGACGCCGTCGCCAGCGTCATGAAGCGTGACCCGATGATCCCGCTCACGCACGCCACCATCGCCTACGAGGTGGCCGGCTCGATCGTCGCCCGCGACCTCCCGACCATCATCGTGAACCGGCTGCTGGTCGACTGGATCTCGCCGACGACCGACGCCGCCACGCTCTTCCCCGACGTCCCCGTCCGCTCACCGTTCAGCAAGACGATGCTCAAGGACTTCACGGGGACGACGACGGCCTGAGCCGCGTCAGCGCGGCAGGATCGTCCCGAGGCCGAGCGCCTCGGCCCGCGCGAGGATCGCGGTCCCGAAGACCACGTCCGCGAGACCCACGCCGAGATGTGTCGCGACGACGCGTCCGGCCGGCCGGCCGCGCCGTGCCGGCCAGGATCGCCTCGCCGATGGTCGCGGTCGGATCCGGGTAGCCGTCGAATTGTCCGGCGTCGCGGTTGGCCAGGAACTGGCCCCGCTCGTCGACGAGGAACAGGGCGGCTGTCGCGGCGACCTCGGCGGCGCAGTACGTGGCGTAGTCGACCGGCACGACGAGAGCGTCCGGTGCGAGCCAGTCGTTGGTCATCACCTGGCGGATCGGCCCGAACGAGGCCGCGCTGACGACGACGTCCGCGTCGCGAACGGCCGACCGGGGATCGGGCGGCGACGGTGACCTCGCCGATCCCGGCGGTCGCCCGGGCGTCGTCGGCGAGCGCCGCGGCGCGCTCCGGGATGGCGGTCGAACAGCGTGAGGGATAGCCCGGGGAGAAGCCCGCCCAGCACGGCCAGGTGGCTTCGACCCTGGACCCCGGCCCCGATCAGTGCCGCCCGCAGTGGCCGTCCGCTGACGGCCGGTGCGAACCGCCGGATGGCGACGCCCGACACCGCCGCCGTCCGCAGGGCCGTGATCGGCCCGCCGTCGAGGATGCCGACCGGCACGCCGGTCTCCGGCTCGTTGACGACCACGACCGCGTGGATCGCGGGCAGGCCCAGCCCGTTGTTGGTGGCGAAGCCGGCCACCCACTTCATCCCGAGCTGGTCGTCACGGCCGGTCGGATCGGCACCGCGGAGGTAGGCGGGCATGGCGTGCGCGAAGGACCCCGTGGGGCGGGGGTGGACGCCGATCTTCGGTGGCAGCTCGGCGTCGGCGACGAGCGCCGTCAGCGTCCGCTCGGCAAGTGCGAGGCGCTCGTCGAGCTCCGGCATCGCGGCGAGGACGTCGGCTGCGTCGAGATAGCGGAGCGGTGGGCGATCGGCTGACGCCATGACCCCGGAGTCTACGCGGCGTCGATGGCCTACGATGCCGTGGTGCCCCCCATCGACGTCGAGCAGAGCCTCGACAACCTGAAGCTGGAACGCGACGCGATCGTCCTGTACGACGCCCTGGCCGGGATGGAGAAGGACCCGCGGCGCGCCGAGGCGTTCGAACGGATCGCCGGCAACGAGCGACGGCACGCCGACATCTGGGCCGGCAAGCTGCGCGAGCTCGGTGCGGACGTCCCGCCGACCGGTCGTCCGCGATTGCGTGTCCGGTTCATCATCATCGCCGCCCGCCTCCTGGGCACATCCGCGGTCTCCGAGCTGGTCAAGGCGCTCGAAGGCGACGAGGAGGCGGCCTACGACGCTCAGGACTCGCCCGAGGTCGCGGCGATCGCCGCCGATGAGCGCGAGCACGCGATCATCTGGGATCGCCTGACGGCCGGCGATCGCTCGGCCGAGATGCGCGACCCGGCCCGCGACGGGGTCGCCATCGCCCGGCGAGCGCGGAGTGCCGCCGAGGTCGGGAGGCGCGAGACCTGGCACCGCGCGGGCGGCCGATCCGGGACGCTGCGGGCGGTCATCTTCGGCGTCAGCGACGGCCTGGTCAGCAACCTGTCGTTGGTGATGGGCGTCGCGGGCGCCGCAGCGGGCAACCCCAGCTTCATCCTGCTGGCCGGTATCGCGGGCCTTCTCGCGGGCTCGTTCAGCATGGCGGCCGGCGAGTACATCTCGATGCAGAGCCAGCGCGAGCTCTTCGAGCGGCAGATCGCGCTCGAACGGGCGGAGCTGGAGGCGATGCCCGAAGAGGAGGAGGCCGAGCTGGCCACCACGTATCGGTCCAAGGGGTTCACCGCCGAGGAGGCGGCCCGGATCGCGCACCGCATCTTCCAGGACCCCAAGCTCGCCCTGGACACGCTCGTCCGCGAGGAGCTGGGCCTCGACCCCGACGAGCTCGGGTCGCCCTGGGGAGCGGCCGCCGGCTCGTTCGTGGCGTTCGCGGTCGGTGCCTCGATCCCGGTCATCCCGTACCTGGTCGGCGGCGGCTCGGCGGCCCTGTTCGTGAGCCTCGCGCTGAGCCTTGTGGCGCTGTTCCTGGTCGGGGCCGGGGTCAGCCTGCTGACCGGACGCGGGATGCTGTTCTCGGGCTTCCGCCAGCTCGGGATCGGCCTGGCCGCGGCGCTCGTGACATACCTGATCGGTTCGATCATCGGCGTCACCGCGGGCTGACCCGAGATGCACGACGACGTCGCTCGGCGGCTGCGGGAGGAGGGCCTCGACCCATCGGCCTGGTCGAATGGCCCTGCCGACCGGTACGCCGCCCACGACCACGCCTATGACAAGGTCATCGCCGTCGAACGCGGCTCGATCCGGTTCGGGCTTCCGGCGACCAGCGCGACGATCGACCTCGACGCCGGCGACCGCCTCGATCTCCCCGCCGGGACGACCCATGACGCGCTGGTCGGGCCGGCGGGCGTCACGTGTCTGGAGGCGCACCTTCCGGCGGGCGGGCTGGCCGCCATCCGCCATCGCCTCGCCGGATCATGGTGATCGCGGTCCACGGACTCTCAGGGTAGGCTATCGGCCTGCCGGAGAGGCTTGCAAAACCGATGAGCGCAACGGGACGTATCGGGGCATGAATGGTCGAGGGGGTCCGACCGACGACGCCGAGGTCGTCCGACGGATGGCCGCGGGCTCCGAGGCGGCTCTTGAGATCATCTATGACCGATACGGACCGGCGATCTTCGCAGCGGCGTACCGGTTGACATCGGATCGAGGGACGGCCGAGGAGGTCGTGCAAGAGACATTCCTCGCCTTGTGGAACAGGGCGGAGTCGTACAACGAAGCGGCAGGCTCGCTCGCCGCGTGGCTGCACACCATCGCTCGCAACCGGGCGATCGATCGGCTGCGCGCGGCGGGTCGCCGTCCGCCGCTGGTCGCTCTGTCGTCCGCGGCGGCGTCGGACGAGGACCCGACCCAGGCGCTCGAGCGGCTCGTGTCGGGTGGCCAGGTCGTCGCCGGGGCGCAGGCGCCGGCCAGCCCGGAAGATGCATTCGCCGCCGAGGATCGGCGCGAGGCCATCCGCAGGACGGTGGCGGAGCTGCCCGAGGTCGAACGGACCGTCATCCTCCTCGCGTACCAGGAGGAGCTGTCACAGGTGGAGATCGCCGATCGTCTGGGATGGCCGCTCGGCACGGTCAAGACCCGCACCCGGCGGGCGCTCCTCCGGCTGCGCGAGGGGCTTGGCGGGGAGTTCGGGCCGGCGAGCCCATTCGATGACGTGCCGGTCACGGCCGGCGAAGAACGATAAGGGACACGATGGATCACGACGAGACGCGCGAACAGCTGGAGCTGGCAGCGGTCGAGCCTGGTGGGCTTGACCGGCTGATGGCCGGCGACACCGCGACGGCCCAGGCGGTCGCCGCGCACGTCGCGGGCTGTCCGGCATGCGCGGATGAGCTCGCCCGCCTCCAGCGCGCTGTGCCGATCATCGGCGCGACCGTGCGCGAGATGCCTTCGCCCGATCTGAAGGCCAGGACGCTCGCGGCGATCCGTTCCGAGGGCGTGATCCGCCCGCTGGTGGTCGCGACGGCCGGTGCGGCGGCCGGTGTCGTGGTCAGCGACCCGGTCATCCCGGCCGAGGCGAGCCCGGTCGCCGCGCCCGGCGCCCCGCCGACGCCGCTCTATCGGCGGCGGGTCGTGCCCGTCATCGGCTGGGTCGCCACCATCGCGGCTGCGGTCCTGCTGTCGATCGTCGGCACCGCGCTGATCGTCGGCAACCGGGCGGACACGCAGATCGCGGCCCATGAGCAGACCATCGATGCCCTCGAAGAGGTCAGCACGACCGCGCTGGCGGTCAACGCCCAGCCCGATGAGCAGCATGTGGCCCTGACCGGGATGTCGGAGCCGACCACTGCCGGCAGCCTCGCCTTCTCCCCGTCGACCACCGAGCTCGTGTGGCTCGCCAGCGGGCTGACGCCGCCGCCCGCGGGCTACGAATATGGCTGCTGGGTGGAGTCGGGTGGGACCCGCCAGCGCATCGGGAAGATGTTCTTCAGCAAGGACCTCGCCTACTGGGCGGGCGAGACCAAGGCCGTGTCCGGACTGACGAGCGGCGCGACCTTCGGGCTGACGCTGGTCGGGCCTGATGGCAAGCCGGTATCGGCCGACCCGGTCATGGTCGGCACGCTCAGCTAGAGGGCGGCCCCGGGCGGCGTCTCGCCCTCATCCACCGCGACGACATCCCTCTCCTCGTCGGGCGGCGGCGCGTCGAGATATTCGCGATGCAGGAGCAGGAGGCGGTCGGCCGCCTCGGGGGTCACGTCGAACCCGTCCTCGTGCAGCGCCGCCGACAGCCAGGCCGCCTCGCGTGGTCGCTCGACGGCGTCGATCTCCGCGTCACGCCGGCGCGAGTCCATCACCACAAGCCAGACCAGCCCGGCTCCAAGGACGAGCCCGACGATGAGCAGCCATACGTTGAACTCGGCATTCACCCGCGGGAAGTATAGGGAGCCGCGCCGTTACACTTCCGCGGATGCTCGACTTCACGCCGGACCCGATCGCGCTCACGCTCGGGCCGATCCCCGTCTACTGGTACGGGATCGGCTATGCGCTGGGGCTGGCGGCGGCCTATTTCGTCATCGTCTCGCTGGCGCGGCGGGCCGGCGAGGACCCCGACCTCGTCGGCAACGGGATGATCATCGTCGCGGTCGCGGCGCTGATCGGCGGTCGGCTGTACCACGTCATCGACCAGTGGGCGCTGTACAAGGACGACCCGATCAAGATCTTCCTGCCGCCCTACTCGGGCCTCGGGGTGTATGGCGGGATCATCTTCGGCACGGCCGCGGCCTACTTGTACGTACGTTCCTACCGCCAGAACTTCCTGCGATGGGCCGACATCGTCGCGCCCGGCCTGTTCACGATGGAGGCCATCGCCCGCTGGGGCAACTTCTTCAACCAGGAGCTGTACGGCCCGCCGACGACCCTGCCGTGGGGGATCCCGATCGACTGTGCGCACCGTGTGGCGGCGTACGTCTGTCCGCCGGGCTCCCTTCCGACCGACACCCTCGGCCAGTTCTTCCACCCGCTGTTCCTGTACGAATCGATCTCAGGCGTGCTCGGAGCGCTGACGCTGGTCTGGATCGGCTTCCACCTCCGCAAGCGGCTGCGCACGGGAGACCTGATCCTGGTCTTCTTCGTCTGGTACGGCGTCGTCCGGTTCTTCCTGGAGACACTCCGCGCGGACAACTGGACGTTCTTCGGGGTGCCGGTGGCGATGATCGTCTCCGCCCTGATCGTCATCCCGTCGCTGGTCGTCCTGGCCTGGCGGCACCGGCCCGGCCATCCGCTCGACGAGCCCGCGACCGATGCCGAGGCTGGCGACATGGGGCGCCATCGGGCGGCCCCTGACGACCGAGGAGAACGAGGCGCTCGATCGGAGGGCGGAGCTCGACGACGAAGACGATGAAGACGACGACGACTACGACGAGGACGAAGAAGACGACGAGGACGACGAGGACGAGGACGCCGACGTCGAACCTGACGTCGAAGAGGACGACGACGACGAGGTCGACGACGACGACGACGCCGACGACGACGAGGACGCCGACGACGACGTCGATGGCGACGACGAGGGCGACGCCGTCCCGGATACCGAGTCAGGCCTAGAGCCCGCGCCCGAAACCGGTGCTGCCACTTCGTCGGACGGCTCCGAGCCCTCGCCGGGCGAAACCCCGGCCTGACGTGGCTGATCGGGAGCCCGGTCCGGCGACCGGCCGACGTCGGCCGCCACCCGGCCGGATCTCGCCAGAAGCGATGGCGGCCCAGCGCGGCGGCGCCGTCGAAGGCCTTGCCTGGCTCGGGCGCCAGCCGGAGGCCAAGGCGTCGATCCTCTACCGCCTGCTGCGCGTTGTCGCCCGGTTCCTGATCTTCGTCGTCTTCCGGTTCCGCATCCGGACCTCGGGCCAGGAGCACCTGCCGCGCGGGGGATACCTGCTGGTCGCAGCCGCCCACCGCGGCTGGATGGATCCGTTCGTCGTGATGCACGCGATCCCGGCGGAGCCGCGCGCCTGGTTCCTTGGCAGCGGGCCGTCGACATTCACGTCGCGCTGGCGCGAGCGGCTGATCCATCGGCTCGGTGGGTTGCTGCCCGTCTGGCGCGGTGGCGTCGGCATCGATCACCACGTGGCCGCCGCACGGGCCGTCATCGCCAACGGAGCCGTGTTCGCCCAGATGCCGGAGGGAACGGTGAGCGGTCCGCCGGGTCGCATCGGCGCGTTCCGGGTCGGTTGGGCGGTCATCGCGATGCGGACCGACGCGCCGATCGTCCCGCTCGCGATCGCCGGGACCGAGGAGCTGTACCTCGGCCGCCGGCTCGCGTCGCGGGTCCTGCCGCCCACCTCGGCCCGTGCCCTGGCCGGCCTCGCGCCCGGGGCTGCCTTCCCGCCCGAGGGCACGCGCGAGGAGCTCGCGCTCGCGCACCGGATGAGCGACGCACTGGCCGACATCCTGGGCCCGGCAGTCGAAGCCCTCTACCCGCGGACGGTCGATCCGCCCGGCCGCCCACGTCGGCTGCGAAGACGCCTCACCTTCCTGCTGCTCCGTCCCGGCCCGCTCGATCGCGACGTCTGAACGGGGGCCGGGCCGCCCGGCGCACGTTATGCTCCGGCCGATGCAGTACGCGGAGTCGATCCTCGACCTGGTCGGTCGCACCCCGCTCGTCCGGATCAGCCGGTTGACTCGCGACCTCGGTCCGGCGGATCGGCAGCCGCTCCTGCTCGCCAAGCTCGAGATGCTCAATCCCGGCGGCTCGGTCAAGGATCGGATCGGCCTGCCGATGATCGAGGCGGCCGAACGGGCCGGGCTCCTGCGGCCGGGCGGCACCATCATCGAGCCGACGTCGGGCAACACCGGACACGGCCTCGCCATCGCCGCCGCGCTGAAGGGCTATCGCTGCATCTTCGTGATGGCCGACAAGCAGTCGCCGGAGAAGCAGCAGATGCTGCGGGCGTACGGCGCCGAGGTCGTCCTGTGTCCGACCAACGTGCCCCCGAATCGCCGGAGAGCTACTACTCGGTGGCGGCGCGACTCGCGCGCGACATCCCGGGTGCGTTCAAGCCCGACCAGTACTGGAACCCGGAGAACCCGGCCGCCCACGAACGGACCACCGGCCCCGAGCTGCTGGAGCAGACCGACGGACGGATCACCCATTTCGTGGCCAGCGTCGGGACCGGCGGCACGATCACCGGCGCCGCCCGGGCGTTGAAGGCCCACGACCCGACGATCCAGGTGATCGGCGCCGACCCGGAGGGGAGCGTGCTGTCGGGCGACGTCGCGCGCCCGTACCTGACCGAGGGGGTGGGGGAGGACTTCCTCCCGGGCACCTACGACCCGGCCGCGGTGGACCGCTGGGTGCGGGTCAGCGATCGCGACGCGTTCGCGATGGCGCGGCGGCTGACCCGGGAGGAAGGGATCCTGTCCGGTGGCTCGTGCGGCACGGCGATGGTCGCGGCGCGCGAGGTCGTCCGCGAGCTGACACAGTCCGAGCGGCGGCGCCGGCCGCGGTGGTGGTCGTCCTTCTCCCCGACAGCGGCCGGAACTACCTGTCCAAGGTCTACAACGACGAGTGGATGCGCGTGAACGGGCTGCTGGCGACGACCGGGGCGATCGTCCGCGTCGGCGACCTGCTCGACGACCGGCATCACACCGGGCCGCGACCCGACCTCGTCCTGGCGCGGACGACCCAGCGGGTCGGCGAGGCGATCGAGATCTTCCAGGAGTTCGGGATCAGCCAGCTCCCGGTCTCCGAACATCCGGAGGGCGACGCCGTCGAGGGCATCGTCGGCTCGATCACCGAGAAGGGCCTGCTCGACCGCGCCTTCCGCGACCCGTCGACGGTGGATCGGACCGTCGGCGAGGTGATGGACCGGCCGCTGCCCCTGGTCGACCTGGCCGACAGCCTCGACGACGCATTCAGCCTGCTGACCGCCGGCGGCGCATCGGCGGTCATCGCGACGCGTGCCGGACGACCGGTCGGCGTCGTGACCAAGCTCGACCTCCTCGAGTACCTGACCCACCGACCGAACGGACGCGGCTGACCCGATGACCGTCCCGCCGATCCCGACGCTTCGCTTCGAGCTGGTGTCGATGTCGCTGCAGTTCATGCGACACCTGGTGGCCCGCGACCTGGGCGCCGCGGAAGCCGAGATCGGGGCGAAGGTCCCCGAGAGCTTTCCGGACGACCTCGACAACTTCCTCCAGTACCGAATCGCGGACCTGACGGAGGACCCGACCGCGCAGCCGTGGCTCGGCCGGGCGATCGTGCTGACCGAGGCCGACGGCAGGCGACGGGCGATCGGCTCGTGCGGGTTCCACGCCCCGCCCGACGCCGACGGTCGGGTCGAGGTCGGCTACAAGGTCCAGCCGGAGTACCGCCGCCAGGGCGTCGCGACCGAGGTCGTCCGCGCGCTGTTCGACTGGGCGCACGCCCAGGGCGTCGACCGCTTCCGCGCGTCGGTCTCGCCCGACAACGTCGGCTCCCTGGCGATCGTCCGCGGCCTCGGCTTCGAGCAGGTCGGCGTCCAGATCGACGACATCGATGGCGAGGAGCTGGTGTTCCATCTCGACGGGTGGCCGCCCGCGGCCTGAGCGGCTCGCCCGTGGTCCGACCGGCCCGCTACCATGGCCCCGATGCCCGATCCGAGCCCCGACGACGCCCAGCCGTTCGCATTCGACACGCTGGCCGTCCACGCCGGCGCCGAGCCCGACGAGCTGACCGGCGCGGTCTCGCCTCCGATCTACCAGACCTCGACGTACGCCCAGGATGGCGTCGGCCGGCCGCGGCGCGGGTACGAATACGCCCGCTCTCAGAACCCGACCCGCGAGCGGCTCGAGCGAGCCGTCGCCGCGCTCGAAGGCGGGGAGTTCGGCATCGCGTTCGCGTCAGGGTCGGCGGCCACGGCGGCCATCGCCGAGCTGGCCGCGCCGGGTGAGGAGATCGTCGTCGGCGACGACGTGTATGGCGGGACGTATCGCTATCTCGAGCGGGTGCGGCGCGGCGCAGGCGTCGACGCCCGGTACATCGACCTGGCGAGCGGCCAGGACGCGCTCTGGGAGGCGCTCACCGAGCGCACGCGGCTCGTCTGGTTCGAGACGCCATCGAACCCGCATCTGAAGGTCGTCGACATCGCGGCGACCGTGTCGACCGTCGCCCGGCGCGCGGCAGAGGGTGGCCGGCGCCCGCTGGTCGTGGTCGACAACACGTTCGCCTCGCCGGCCCTCCAGCGGCCGCTGCTCGAGGGCGCCGACGTCGTCTTCCACTCGGCGACGAAGTACCTCGCCGGCCACTCCGACACCGTCCTGGGGGTCGCCGTCACCTCGGATCCGGCGATCGCCGAGCGGCTGCGGTTCCTCCAGAACGCCATGGGCGCCGTGCCGGGGCCGCTGGACTGCTTTCTCGTCCTGCGCGGGCTGCGGACCCTGCACCTGCGGATGGAGCGGCACGGCGCGAATGCCGTGATCGTCGCGGACTTCCTCGACGGCCGGTCCGACGTGGCCGAGGTCCGCTACCCGGGCATGGGCGGGATGGTCTCGTTCCTGCCGGCCGACGGCGGACGCCACGGTCGGACGGCCTCCGAGCGGGCGATCGCCGTGGCCGAAGGGACGCGGCTGTTCACCCTGGCCGAGTCGCTCGGTGGGGTCGAGTCGCTCATCGAGCTGCCGGCTGCGATGACCCACATGTCGGTGGCTGGGTCGCCGCTCGAAGTGTCGCCGGCGCTCGTCCGGCTGTCGGTGGGTATCGAGGACCCGGGCGATCTGGTGGCGGATCTGGCGCGGGCGCTCGACCAGGCCTGACGGCGCACCCGGCGCGCCGCCGGCGCCGCCGCGACCCGGTGTTCCTGCCAAGCGCTGCTCGGGGCGGCTCCCCGATGTTCCTCCCAGGAGCGGATCCGCGATATTCCAGCGTGGACGAGGTCGAGTTCTTACAGATCCTGTAGGAATCGGCGATCTACCACGCTCAGATATCCGAAATGTGTTCCTGGGAGGCGCCGCCGACACTGCCCTGCGGCGCCCCGTCGCGCCGCCCCGCCGGGCCGCCGCGCGCCCCGTCACGGCTCGTCGCCCGGCGAGCCCGCCTTCAGCCGCCGGCCATCGCCGGGAGCAGGACCAGGGTGTCGCCGTCGCCCACCGGCGTGTCGAGGTCGTTGAGGTGCCGCACGTCCGTGTCGTTCAGGAACGCGTTCACGAACCGGTTCAGGTCGCCATCCGGCGCGATGAGCTGGGACTCCAGGCCCGGATGCAGCGCGACGAGCCCGGTGACGACCTCCCGCACCGTCCCGCCCGGGACCTCGACCTGCTTGGCGCCGCCGGTCGCCACCCGGAGGGTCGGCGGGATACGCACCGTGCTCACGCGTCGCCTCCCAGCCAGCGCTCGAACGCCGCGAGGCTCGGACGGATGGCAGGCGCGAGACCGGGCTGACCGGGCCGCGCGACCCCGTCGCCATGTCCGAGCGTCCGCGCGTCCGGCGTCTTGAGCCCGTTGCCGGTCAATAGCGCCACGACCTCGTCGCCCGCTCGGATGACGCCTCGACGTCGGGCGGCCGCAGCCGCGGCCAGCGTCACGCCACCGGCCGTCTCGGGGTAGATGCCCTCGAGTCGAGCGACGTCGCGGATCGCCTCCGCCGTCACGACGTCGTCGATGGCCTCGATCGAGCCGCCCGACGCGTTCGCAAGCGCGACCGAATCGCGCCCGTCGGCCGGGCTGCCGATGGCCAGCGACCGGACGATCGTGTCGGGCTCGCGGACGGGGATGATGACGTCGCTCCCGGCAGCCCACGCGGTCGCGACCGGTGCGCAGCCGGCGGCCTGGCCGCCGACGAACCGGATCGGCCGTCGCTCGATCAGCCCCAGCTCGGCCAGCTCCTCGAACCCGCGGGCGACGTGCGTGAACATCGCCCCGGACGCGACCGGCGCGACGACCACGTCGGGTGACCGCCAGCCGAGCGACTCGGCGATCTCGTACGCGAGCGTCTTGGAGCCCTCGGCGTAGAACGGCCGCAGGTTGATGTTGACGAAGCCCCAGCCGGTCTCGTCGGCCACCTCCAGGCAGAGCCGATTGACGTCGTCGTAGGTGCCCTCGATCGGGACGACCGTCGCGCCGTAAGCCAGGGCGTGGTCGACCTTGGCCGGCTCGAGGTCGGCCGGGATGAACACGTAGGCCGGCAGTCCGAGTGCGGCCGCCGCTGCGGCCGTCGCGCCCGCCAGGTTGCCGGTGGAAGCGCACGCGAGCGCCTCGACACCGAATTCGACCGCGCGTGCGGCCGCGACCGCGACGGCCCGGTCCTTGAACGACAGCGACGGGTTCCGCGTGTCGTCCTTGAGCCATAGCCGGTCGAGCCCGAGGACCGGCGCGAGCCGGTCGGCGGCGAGCAGCGGCGTCGAACCGACCGGCAGCCCGCGGGTCGGCGGCTCGTCGACCGGCAGGAGCTCGGCGTAGCGCCAGATCCCGGGCGCGCGCGTCGCGATCGACTCGCGGGTCAGGGTGGCCCCGATCGCCGCGTAGTCATAGGCGACGTCGAGGGGCCCGAAACAGGCCGGACAGACATACGACATGCCGATCGGCTGGCTCGCGCCGCAATTGCGACAGCGCAGCCCGAGGATGCGGTCGGCGTGGGTGCGTGACGGAAGGGTCTCGATCGCCATGGTCGTACTCCGGGAGGCCTGCGTGAGTGCGCCTCGGGACCGGGGTACGGGCGACCGTCTGGTCGGATAGGGGGGCTCCGAAGGGAGGTTCCCTTATCGTGCAGGATGACCTGCCCGGACTTGGCACCTTGCCGATTCGTCGGTAGGTTGTCGTGGCTTCAACGGGCCGGTCCCTCTGCCACTCTTGATAAGAGCTCTTCGGTTGTGTGCGGATGCTACGGGCCGGGGGGTTGACCTGTCAACGAGACCGAGCTCCCACCATCCCGTGGCGCAGTCGACGTCCCGCCGCGGCCCTACCATGACATCCGTGTCCCGCGACTTTCCCGTTGTCCTCGCCGCGGCTTTTGTCGTCACCCAGCTTGCGGACGCCATCAGCGCGCTCGTCGTGTCGCGCGAGCTGAACCCCGTGATCGGCGCCTCCCCGCCAGCTGTCTCGATCCTCCTGAAGGTCGTCCTGATCTGCTTCGTCCTCGCGGTCGTCCAGGTCATCCGGCCACAGCGACCCGTGCTTGCGCGCGTCGTCCTCGTGATCGGCGTGGTGGCCGGGGTCGCAGGAACGCTCAGCAACACGGACCTGACGCCGATCCGCGGCTGAGCCCGAACGCCCGAGAGGGAGTCACCGCAACCCGCGCCGCAACCTTGTCGCAACGTGCTAGCATCCGCTCAATACGACTGCGGAAGCCGACTCCTGCGACCCTCACCGAGGGACGCGTCACGCGCGGCCGGTCGATCCACCGTGATCGCCTGCGCACCAGGAGCCTGACTTCGATGGCCACCACAGCCACACCACGGACTCGCCATGCGCTCGGACGCTCCGTCCGCGCGAACCTGCCGGTCGCCGAGCTGTACGAGGACGCGATCCGCCACGGGGAGGGGCTGGTCGCCGCCGACGGCCCGCTCGTCGTCCGCACCGGCAAGCACACAGGGCGCTCGCCAGAGGACAAGTTCATCGTCGCCGAGCCGTCGAGCGAGGCGAAGGTCTGGTGGGGACCCGTCAACCGGCCGATCTCGGAGGCCCAGTACGAGCGGCTGCGCGCGCGCCTGGTCGCCTACTGCGAGGATCGGGACCTGTACAGCCAGGACTGCTTCATCGGCGCGGCCGAAGCGCATCGCCGCTCCCTGCGCGTCTACACCGAGACCGCGTGGGCCAGCATCTTCGCCCGGAACCTGTTCCGCCGGCCGACCGCCGGCCCAGCTGGACCGCTTCGCGCCCAACTTCACCATCATCTGCGTTCCGTCGTTCAAGGCCGATCCGGAGACCGAGGGGACCCGGACCGGGACCGCGATCCTGCTCCACCTGCGCCGGATGGAGATCATCATCGTCGGCACCGAGTACGCGGGCGAGATCAAGAAGAGCGCGTTCACGGTCATGAACTACCTGATGCCCGACGAGGGCGTGCTGCCGATGCACTCGGCGATCAATATCGGGCAGGACGGGGACACGGCGGTCTTCTTCGGCCTGTCGGGGACCGGCAAGACGACCCTGTCGGCCGATCCGCTCCGCAGCCTCATCGGCGACGACGAGCACGGCTGGGGCGACGGGATGACGTTCAACTTCGAGGGCGGCTGCTACGCCAAGACCATCCGCCTGTCGCCGATGTACGAGCCCGACATCTTCCAGACGACCCGCCGGTTCGGGACCGTCCTCGAGAACGTCGACCTCGACCCGCGGACGCGGGCGCTCGATCTCGATTCGGAGCGGTTCACCGAGAACACCCGCGGCGCCTATCCGCTCGATTTCATCGGCAACGCCGACGAGACCGGGCTGGCGGGGACACCGCGGAGCGTCATCTTCCTGACCGCCGACGCGTTCGGCGTGCTGCCGCCGATCTCGAGGCTGACTCGCGCGCAGGCCGCCTACCATTTCATCAGCGGCTACACGGCCAAGCTGGCCGGCACCGAGATCGGGGTCAAGGAGCCCAAGGCGACGTTCTCGGCATGCTTCGGCGCGCCGTTCCTGCCCCGCCATCCGGGCGAATATGCCGCGATGCTGGTGGAGCGCCTCGAGCGCGACGACGTCCCGGTCTGGCTCGTCAACACCGGTTGGACCGGCGGAGGCTATGGCGTGGGGGAGCGGATGGACATCGCCCATACCCGCTCGATGGTCCGGGCGATCATCGACGGTGCCCTCGACGACGTCCCGACGCGGATCGACCCGAACTTCGGGCTGGCCGTGCCGACGAGCTGCCCGGACGTCCCCGCGGCCTTCCTCGATCCACGCTCGACGTGGCCCGACCCCGCCGCCTATGACCGGGCGGCGGCGACGCTCGCGACGATGTTCCGCGACAATTTCACGACGTACGCTGATGGCGTCGAGCCGGCCATCGCGGCGGCCGGGCCCGGCGACTGATCCGCCCTTCCGAAAGGAGCTCGTTCCGCATGGCCCGCAACAAGGTCACCGTCATCGGTGCCGGCAATGTCGGCGCAACGACCGCGCAGCGCATCGCCGAAGCGGGCCTCGCCGACGTCGTCCTGGTGGACATCGTCGAGGGGCTGCCGCAGGGCAAGGGTCTCGACCTCGCCGAGGCCGCCCCGGTCGTCGGGCACGACGCCCGGATCACCGGCACCAACGACTACGCCGATACGGCGGACTCGGACATCATCGTCGTCACGTCCGGCATCGCTCGCAAGCCCGGCATGAGCCGCGACGAGCTGATGGCGACCAACGCCGGGATCGTGAAGGGCGTCGTCGAGGCGGCCGTGACGCACTCGCCGGACGCGATCCTGATCGTCGTCACCAACCCTCTCGACGCCATGTGCCACGTCGCGATGCGCGCGTCCGGCTTCCCGCGCGAACGCGTCCTGGGCATGGCCGGCGTGCTCGACTCGGCGCGGTTCCGGACGTTCATCGCGCGAGGAGCTCGGCGTGTCCGTCGAGGACACCCACGCCTTCGTGCTCGGCGGCCACGGCGACACGATGGTGCCGCTGTCGCGCTACTCGACGGTGGCCGGCGTGCCGATCACCGAGCTGCTGTCGCCCGAGCGCGGTCAAGGCTCTCGAGGAGCGAACCGCCAACGGTGGCGCGGAGGTCGTGGCCCTGCTCAAGACCGGGTCCGCGTTCTACGCGCCGGCCGCGTCCACGTTCGAGATGGTCGAGTCGATCCTGCTCGATCGCAAGCGCGTCCTGCCCTGCGCCGTCCAGCTCCAGGGCGAATTCGGCATCGATGGCCTGTTCGTCGGCGTGCCGGTCGTCCTCGGGGCCGGCGGGATGGAACGGATCTTCACGATCACGCTGACCGACGACGAGCAGGCGGCATTCGAAGCCTCGGCGGCCGCCGTCCGCGAGCTGGTCGACAAGCTGGACTGACGGGCGGCCATAGCATGCGCAGCTCGCGGAGTCGGTCGCGGAACTCGTGATGCCGAGCGGGCTGACCGCCCTGATGGTCATCGCCCTCCTCTTCTGCCTGTGGCACGCGTCGACGGCGCTGGGCGTTCGGCTGACGCTGGCCTTCTTCACGATCACCACGGTGACTTCGTGGGGATTCGAGGAGATCGGGGTGGCGACCGGTCTCGTCTACGGCCCGTACCACTACACCTCGGCTCTGGGGCCGTGGCTCGGTTCGGTCCCGATCCTCATCCCCCTCGCCTGGTTCCTGATGGTCTACCCGACGTACATCCTCGCCAACCTCCTCGCGGGCGGGTGGCCGATCGGAACGCCGGGTCGGCGCGGCGACCTCGTCCGCCTGGCCTTGCTGAGTGCCCTACTGATGACCGCCTGGGATCTCCTACTCGATCCCGTCCTGTCCGGCCCGACCATCGGCGCCTGGGTCTGGGAGCAGGGCGGCCCGTTCGATGGCGTCCCGCTTCAGAACTACCTCGGCTGGATCGCGACGACCTTCACCGTGTATCTGCTCTATCGGTCGGCCGAGCGACGCTGGCCGCTGCACGAGGACCGCTTCGTCGAGAAGATCGAGGAGTAGCGGGTCGCGGCCCGACCTCCGGAAACCGAGTCGCATCCGCCGGGATCCACCCGCGCGTTCGTCGAACGACTAGCTGGCGGCCGTCGTGCAGCGCCTGAACGAGGTTCCGGATCCGCGGTAGTCGTAGACGGTTTCCCCGACCTTGGCCACGATCTTGTAGCCCTCGACGACCATCTGGGTATACGCCAGGCCCGGCTGCGGGCAGCCCAGGCTCCCATCGGGGAACGTGACGGGCTCGGCGGAGACGACCTCCACCTGGTCGGCCGCGACGCCCGCGGTCTTGGCGATGTCGGCCACGACCGCCTCGACGATCGAAGCGGGGACGTCGCTCGGGACGGGGCTTATGGCGTTCTCCGGAACGATCGGTGAAGCGCCGACGGCTGACGTCGGCGACGGGGCGACGACGCTCGGAGCCGCGGCAGATGAACAGCCCGCCACGATGAGCGCCGTGGCCAGCAGGGCGATGCGGACGACCATGTCCGGGCGATGGTAGGTCATGCGGTGGGTTTTCCCCATGGAGGGCGGCGAGGCTGATGCTCGGGTTGCCGTCGAGCGCGTCGGACCTCCGACGCCCCGTGAGAGTGGGTGGTTCCCGCTTCGATACACTCACGCCACCGTGCCGATCGCCGTGGTGTTCTTCCAGTTCGACCCGTTCGCCCATCTTCCGGGCGACCTGACCGTGCGCTGGGCCGTCATCGCGCTGGTGGCGGTCATCGTCGCGTCCCTCGTCCTGGCCGGGATCCTGGCGCGGGCCGGTGGCGTCCGCCCCGACGACGTCGCCTTCGTCGCGGTGGGGATCGTGCCGGGTGCGGTCATCGGCGGGCGCCTCGGCTACTTCCTCATCCACGACTCCTACTACGGCTCGGCGCCCGACCGCCTGCTCGACCCATCGATCGGCGGGCTGGACCTCGGCCTCGCGGTCGTCGGCGGCTTCCTGACCGGCTGTTACGTGGCCAGCCTCCTCGGTGCTCCGCTCGGTCGATGGCTGCACGTCGCGGCGGCGCCCGGTCTTGTTCGCGCTCGGGGCCGGGAAGCTCACGATGGTCCTGGCCGGCTCGGGACAGGGCGTGCCCACCGTGACGGACCCCGCGACGGCCTATCTCGGCCCGGGGCCATGGGGCTCGCTCCTGCCGGCACTTCCGTCGGTCCCGTCGCAGGCGCTCGAGGGTGCGGCCACGCTCGCCATCCTTGCGCTCCTGACCGCGAGCCTGATGGTGGGTGCCTTTCGCAGCCGCGACGGCCGGCTGTTCTATGTCGCGATCGGGCTGTGGGCCGTGGCCCGGGCGCTCGTCTCCACCACGTGGCGGGATCCCATCGTCGCGACTGGCCTGGATACTGCGGGCCTCATCTCGGTCGGCATCGCGATCGGCTGCGTCGTGGTCGTCGTGGCGCTGACGATCCGTCGCCACGGCCGAGCGTCCGATGCCGACGAGGTCGATCCGACCGGGCCGGCCGATCAGGGCACCGACATCGCCTGGTCGGATCCGGAGACCCGCCCGCGGTTCTGAGCCGGGACCCGACCTCGTCGCGCGCGACGACCGAGTATCGTGAGGGCTCCACGCAGAGGTCGATCCGAATGACACAGGTCGCAGAGCCCAACGCCCAAGCGGAGAGCCGGACGCCGGCTCGCATCAGCCACTGGATCGGCGGACGCCTGGTCGCCGGCACGTCCGGACGCGAAGGCCCCGTGTTCGACCCCGCGACGGGCGAGCTCACCAAGCACGTCGATTTCGCCTCGGTCGCCGAGGTCGACGCGGCGGTCGCGGCCGCGAAGGCGGCCTTCCCGGCGTGGCGAGCGACCTCGCTCTCGAAGCGGACCGACGTCATGTTCCGCATCCGGAACGGCGTCGAGGCCCACCGCACGGAGATCGCCGCGCTGCTGACCGCCGAGCACGGCAAGGTTCCCTCGGACGCCCTGGGTGAGATCGCCCGCGGGCTCGAGAACCTCGAGTTCGCATGCGGCATCCCGAGCCTGCTCAAGGGCGGCTTCTCGGAGCAGGTCTCGGGCGGCGTGGACGTCTACCAGATCCGCCAGCCGCTCGGCGTGGTGGCCGGCATCACCCCGTTCAACTTCCCGGCGATGGTGCCGATGTGGATGTTCGCGACGGCGATCGCGGCGGGCAACACGTTCGTGCTCAAGCCGTCGGAGAAGGACCCGTCGGCGGCCAACTTCCTGGCCGAGATCCTGCGCGACGCCGGCGTCCCGGACGGCGTGTTCAACGTCGTCCACGGCGACAAGGTGGCGGTCGACGCGATCCTCGAGCACCCCGACATCGAGGCGGTCTCGTTCGTGGGCTCGACGCCGATCGCGCGCTACATCTACGAGACCGGGACCAAGGCCGGCAAGCGCGTCCAGGCGCTCGGTGGGGCCAAGAACCACATGATCGTGCTCCCCGACGCGGACATCGACATGGCGGCCGACGCTGCCGTCTCGGCCGGCTACGGCTCGGCCGGTGAGCGGTGCATGGCGATCGCGACGATCGTGGCGGTCGGCGACGTGGCGGACCCGCTCGTCGAGGCGATCAAGACGCGCCTGCCGAAGATCACTGTCGGCCCGGGCAGCGACCCATCGTCGGAGATGGGTCCGCTGGTGACCAGACAGCACCGCGACAAGGTCGCGTCCTACCTCGACAGCGGTCCGGCCCAGGGCGCCGTGGTCGTGACCGACGGCCGCGAGCACCCGCTCTACGACGAGTCCGACGGGTTCTTCCTTGGCGTGTCGCTGATCGACCACGTCACGCCGGCGATGGACGCCTACCGCGACGAGATCTTCGGCCCGGTCCTGACCGTGATGCGGGTGAAGACCTACGACGAGGCAGTCCGCCTCGTCAACGACAACCCGTACGGCAACGGGACGGCCATCTTCACCCGCGACGGCGGGGCCGCCCGCCAGTTCCAGTTCGAGGTCAACGCGGGGATGGTCGGCATCAACGTCCCGATCCCGGTCCCGGTCGCCTACTACAGCTTCGGCGGCTGGAAGAACTCCCTGTTCGGCGACCTGCACATGTACGGCCCCGAGGGCGTCCAGTTCTACACGCGGGCCAAGATCGTGACCTCGCGCTGGCCGGATCCGGGGACCTCCAAGATCGATCTCGGGTTCCCGCGCACGCGCTAGAGGCTCGACTCGCGAGAGCACCCGCGCGGTTCGGACGCGCACCTACTTCGTGTCCTCGCGCCCATCGCGGTGTCACGCCATTGCAAGCGAATTCGCGTCGCGCTCGCGACCGGCGGTGATGCGTGGCGGATGACTCTTGGGTCCATCCCAGGAGGACCGACGATGACCGAATACCAGCGAACCACCACCCAGCAGACGAATGCGACCGACGCCTATGGCGCGCCGGCTCCGCCCACGACGGTCCGGACGACCGACACCTACGTCGCCCCCGGACCGGGTGGCGCCACGTTGGCTGCCCGGATCGTGACATTCGCGTTCGGGATCCTGCAGGTCCTGCTGATCCTCCGGATCATCCTGCTCCTGCTCGTCGCCAACCCCGGCAACGACATCGTGAGCTTCGTGTTCAACATCACCCAGCCATTCGTCGAGCCGTTCATCAACATGTTCTCGCTCAACCGCGTGGCCGCCGACCAGGGCTCCGTCCTGGACATCTCCGCGATCGTCGCGCTGATCGCCTGGACGCTTGTCGAGGCCCTGATCCTGGCCGCGATCCGGATCTTCTCGCGACGGTCGACCGCGACCGTCTGATCCCCTCCTCCGACACGCGGACGTGCCATCGGGTGCGTCCGCGTGTTGCTGTGCGCCACGCGTCATCGATGGCCCGGCCCCAGCCGTAGACTCGGCCGATGCGCTGCCGTCGACCAGGGCTCCATCGGTGAGACCCGCAGTGCGCACCCGTTGAAGACCGCTCGGGGCATCCGGACCCAGCTCAGCCTGTCGCTGCGCGTCGTGCGCGCGATCCTCGGCAGCCCGGCACTCCGGCACGTCGAACTCGCATTCCTCCTGTTCAATGCGGTCGAGTACGGCACGTGGGTCGCGATGCTCCTGTACGCATACGGTGCGACGGGGCCGGCGAGCGTCGGCCTCGTCGCGCTCATCCAGCTGGCCCCCGCTGCGGTCGTCGCCCCGCTGTGGGCCAACCTCGCGGATCGCTACCGTCGCGACCGGGTGCTCTTTGCCGGCTACCTGGTCCAGGCGGTGGCCTTCGGTGTGACAGCGCTCGCGATGGCCGTTGGCGCGCCGCCGGTGATCGTCTACGTCGGAGCTGCCGCAGGCGCGACGTCCTTGACGATCACGCGTCCGACACAGGGAGCCCTGTTGCCGAGCGTGTCGCGAACGCCCGAGGAGCTCACGGCCGCGAACGGATTGTCGGGCACCGTCGAGGGGACGGGCCTGATGCTCGGTCCGCTGGCCGCTGCCGCGATCCTGCTGGTGGCCTCACCGACCGCGGTGATCGCTGCCGGCGCGATGGCCTGTCTGGTCGCCGCTGCGCTGGTAGCCCGGCTGCCGATGGCGGCGCGAGCCCAGACGGTCGCGAGCGACCCGATCCCCGGGGATCAGGATGTCTCCGCCCAGCGCGACGGACTTCTGTCGGGGATACGGATCGGTCCGCCGGGCCGGCGCGACGCGGCTCGTGGTCGGGATCCTCGCGCTTCGGTTGGTGACCGTCGGGGCGACGGACGTCCTGTTCGTGCTCCTCGCGCTCGAGGTCTTCCACATCGGTGGTTCGGGCGCCTCGCTGTTGAGCGCGGCACTCGGCCTGGGCATGATCGCCGGCGGAGCGCTGACGTTCTCGCTCGTCGGCCGACAACGCCTGGCACCGGTGCTCGCCGTGGCAGCCGTGCTCTGGGGCGCCTGCCTCGTCCTTGTCGGGACGATCGCCCCGGTCGTGCTCGCGGCGCCGCTCATCGCGGTCGGCGGGATCGGCTACGCAGCCTGCGATGTCGTCGGTCGGACGATCCTCCAGCGGGTCACGGCGGATCGGATGCTCGCCCGGGTCCTCGGGGCGCTCGAGGGGATCGGCCTGATCGGCCTCGCCATCGGGGCGCTCGCGGCTCCGATCATCGTCGCGGTCGTCGGGATCGAACCGGCGCTCGTCGTGGTCGGCCTCCTCCTGCCTCTTGGCGTCGTTCTCAGCTGGTCCGGCCTGCGTGCGATCGACCGCACGGCCCTGGTTCCCACGCGCGCCCTCGACCTGCTGCGGTCCGGTGCGCTGTTCGCGCCGCTCGCGCCACCGAAGCTCGAGGTCGTCGCGCGCCGCTCGCGCTGGTTGACCTTCGAGCCTGGCGCGGTCGTCATCCGCGAGGGCGATCCGGGCGACGCCTACTACGTCCTCGAGTCGGGCGAGCTGTCGATCAGCCAGGCGGGCCGGCACCTGAGGAACACCACGGAGCGCGCCGAGGGCTTCGGCGAGATCGCCCTTCTCCGCGACGTCCCGCGCACCGCGACCGTGACCGCAGTCCGACCCTCTGTGGTGCTCATGCTCGGCCGGGCCGACTTCCTCGAGGCGGTGACGGGCCATCCACAGGTGCACGATGCGGCGCGCCGGGTCGCGGCCGACCGTTCGCCGCTGGAACTCCCCGGCTAGGCTAGGTCGAGCGGCGTTTCGATGGCCGCGGCGAGCGCCGCGATGTCGTCCGGCCCGGTCCCGCAGCAGCCGCCGAGCCAGCCGGCGCCGAACGCGGTCCAGCCGGCGACCGTGGCCGGGTCATACGTGTCTCGGCGGCCTCGGCGACCCACGAGTGTGCGACCGCGTCCCAGCGATCGCCCCGGTTCGGGTAGGCGATCAGGGGCTGGTCGGTGACAGTGGCGGCGCGCGCCAGCAACGCCGGCACGTGACGGGGGGCCGTGCAGTTGACCCCGACCGCCACCACGCCCGGAGCGTCTCCGAGCGCGACGGCCACCTCGATCGGCTCGCCGGCCGCGGTGTGGCCATCGTCACGGCATGTGTAGCTCAGCCACGCGCTGCCTCCGACGTCCTCGAGCAGGTCGACGAGCACCGTCCGCCTCGCGGACGGTCGGGATCGTCTCGAAGGCGAGGAGGTCGGCGCCGGCTTCGAGCAGCGCTTCCATCCGCGGCCGATGGAACTCGGCCAGGGCCTCCGGCCCGGGGTCGTAGTCGCCCCGGTACTCGGATCCGTCGGCGAGCATCGCGCCGTACGGCCCGACGGACCCGGCCACGAGCAGCCCGTCGATCGTCGGGCGACCGGCCTCCTCGGCGTACCGGTCACGGGCACGTCGGGCGAGCTCGACGCTTCGACGGATCGCCGCGAGCGCGCCTGCGCGGTCGAGACCGGCCGAGGCGAACCCCGGGATCGTCGCCTGGTAGCTCGCCGTGGTCGCGACCTGCGCACCGGCCCGGTAGTAGGCGAGATGGACGGCCTCGATCGCGTCCGGGTCGCTGACCAGCAGGCGCGCCGACCAGAGCCGGTCGGACAGGTCGTGGCCGTGCCGTTCGAGCTCGGTCGCGAGCCCGCCGTCGACGACCATCGGCCCGTCCGTCCCGATCATGGCCGCTGGCGTCCGATGACCACGATCGTGATGTCGTCGGCCGGAGGGACACTCCCGCGGAACTCCGCCACGGCATCCCTGAGCGCGGCGACGATATCGTGCGCCGATCCTCCACGGGCGGCCTCGATGGTCGCGAGCAGGCGGGGCTCGCCGAACCGCTCGCCTGACGGACCGATCGCGTCGGTCACCCCGTCCGTGTACAGCACCAGGGCGTCGCCGGGCCGGAGGCGGACGTCCAGCTCGGGCACGCCGAGGGACCGGAAGGCACCGAGGAGGACGCCGCCGCCTTCGATGGCGTCGACCGGGCCGCCGTCGCCCGGGACGATGAGCGGAGGCTCATGCCCCGCGTTGGCCACCCGCAGCCGTCCCGTTGCGACATCGAGCACGCCCGCGATGGCGGTGATGAACAGGCCGCTCCGGATCTCGTCGACGAGGATGCGGTTCGTCCGCTCCAGCGCGTCGGCCGGTCCAGGCGAGCCGTCCAACGCGGCGTGGATCACCGGACGCGCGAAGGCCATCAGCATCCCCGCGCCGATCCCCTTGCCGGTGACGTCGGCGATCACGACGCCGACCGGCCGATCCTCGCGCTGCAACAGGAAGAGCTCGAAGAAGTCGCCGCCGATCTCGTGGGCCGCCTCGTAATGGCTCGCGAGGTCGTAACCGGGGATGATCGGCGCGCGGAGAGACACGAAGCTGCGCTGCGCGAGCCTGGCCTGGGCCAATTCGGACGTCAGCGAGCGGTGGTCGGCTTCGGCCAGCTCGCCGAGCCCGGCCGCCAGTGCATCCATCGCCGAGACGACCGCGGGGTCGACGATCGCGGGGCCGCTCGCCACGACGCGTCCGACGAGGCCGCCCGCGCAGTGGATGTCGCGCACCAGCCTGTCATCGGGTGCCACGCCGTCTCCCAAGTCGGAGTCGGTCGACGCGGCGATCCGATCGCCGGCCGCGTCGACCACCACGACCCGCAATCGATCCGTCGCGGGCGCGAAGGAGGCCAGGATCCGCTCGACGCGCACCGGATCGAGCGCGGCCCTGGGGTCGGTCATGGCCGACCGTGACGTCGCGTCAGATCGCGGCGATCGCGGTCGCGCGATCGGGATGGGACACGAACAACCGGTCCAGCCCGGTCCGCTCGAGCACGCGGGTCACGGCTGGCTGTGCGCCGCACAGCTGGACCTCCGCCTGGCGCTCGCCGCCTTCGACGGCGTTGGTCAGCGCATGGAAGGCGGACCAGCCGCCCTCGAGGTCGGGCGGTTCCTCGCCGTGCATCACGAGCACGATCCCGTGGAGGGCCACGAGCCCCGAGCTCGCCATGAAGGTCAACCCGGAGAGGTCGAGCAGCAGGGTCCGGTCGCCGGCGGCGTACAGCCCCCGAACCTCCTCGATGACACGCTCGAAGTTGGACGCGTCGAGCTCGCCGTCGAGCGCCAGGACCGTGATCGGGACGCGGCCCTCGACACGCTCGACGGTGGTCTGCAGTGCCATCTATCGCTCCTCCTTTGGGCGGGGATCCAGCGAGCGACTGAGGGTCAGTATGTTGCCACCGCCCCGACGCGGCCGATGGACCATCGAGTCGGTCGACAGCCGGATGAGGTGGATCCCCATCCCGCCCGGACGGCGTCGCAGCACGGGGACCGACAGGTCCGGCTCGGCGACGGCCGTCGGGTCGAACGACGGGGCCGTGTCCGACAGGACGATGACGATGTGGTCGTCGACCAGGCGCGCGTCGACCTCGATCGAGCCGCCCCGCCGCTCGTAGCCGTGGAGGACGATGTTGGTCGCCGCCTCGTCGACCGCCTGGACGAGGTCGTCGAGACACGCCGGCGGCGCGTCGCTCGACAGCGCGACGCCGCGCACCAGTGCCCGGATGTCCGCGAGCCGGTCGAGGTCAGCGTCGACGGTGATCGCGGCCACCTCAGTTCGACCGGGCGTAGTCCGCAGTCGACCGCTTGATGAACCGGCCGGCACCCTTGCGCCCGGTGAACTGCCCGTCGCGCACGATCACCGAGCCCCGCGAAAAGACGACGTCGCTGCCGCCTCGGACCGCCCGGCCCTCGTAGCAGGAGTAGTCGACGTCCATGTGGTGGGTCGCCGCGGAGATCGTGTGTGAGCGGTTCGGGTCGTAGATCACCAGGTCGGCGTCGGAACCGACCGCGATCGCGCCCTTCTGCGGGTACATCCCGAACAGCTTGGCAGGAGCGGTCGAGACGATCTCGACCCAGCGCTCCCGGGTGATCCTGCCCGCCACGACACCGCCATCGTGGAGAAGGTCGAGCCGGTCCTCGACGCCGGGCAGCCCGTTCGGGATCTTCCGGAAGTCGTCCAGGCCGAGCTCCTTCTGGCCGTGGAAGTCGAACGGGCAGTGGTCGGTCGAGACCACCTGGAGGTCGTCCTTGATCAGCCCCGTCCACAGCTCGTCCCAGTGGTCCTTGGTGCGGAGCGGCGGGGAGCACACGAACTTGGCGCCCTCGAAGCCGTGGCCCAGGTCGTCGAGCGACAGGAACAGGTACTGCGGACACGTCTCGGCGAAGACCTTCTGGCCCCGGTCACGCGCCTCGCGCACGGTGTCGAGCGCGTCCCGGGCCGAGAGGTGGACGATGTAGATCGGCGCCTCGGCGGCTTCGGCCAGGCGGATCACCCGGTTGGTCGCCTCGCCCTCGAAGATCGGCTTGCGGGCGAGGCCGTGGCCGATCGGGTCGGTCGTCCCGGCGTCGACGGTCTGCGCGGCGACCACGTCGATGGCCATCCCGTTCTCGGCATGCATCATGATCAGCCCGCCGTTCCTGGCGGTCTGCTGCAGCGCCCGGAAGATCGCCCCGTCGTCGCTGTAGAAGACGCCCGGGTACGCGGTGAACAGCTTGAAGTCGGGCACGCCCTCGGCGACCAGCCCGTCCATCTCGGCCAAGCGTCCCGTCGTTGACGTCGCTCATGATCATGTGGAAGCCGTAGTCGGTGACGGCGTTGCCCTCGGCCTTGGCGTGCCAGGCGTCGAGCCCCTGGCGCAGCGTCTGTCCCTTCGACTGGACCGCGAAGTCGACGACCGAGGTCGTCCCGCCGAACGCGGCCGCGCGGGTCCCGGTCTCGAAGGTGTCCTTGGCGAATGTGCCGCCGAATGGCAGCTCCATGTGGGTGTGGACGTCGATGCCGCCCGGGATCACGTACTTCCCCGACGCGTCGACGGTCTCATCGGCCTCCACGCCGGCCGCGGCCAGATCGCGGCCGAGCTGGGCGATCGTCTCGCCGTCGATCAGGAGGTCGGCGCTGTAGCTGCCGTCGGCGGTGACGATCGTCCCGTTGGTGATGAGCGTGCGCATCGGTCCTCCTCGCGCGGTCGGCCACGAACCGGTCAGGACGGCCATCGTAGGCGATGGGCCGTGGCGGGCGCAGGGCGGGAGGGAGGCGAGAAGGAAGAGGCCGGTCAGCCCAGCCCGTGTCCGATCGAGGTGGCGAGGGTGCGCAGCCACATCGCCGTCGTCAAGCCGCAGGCGCTGATGGCGAGGGCGAACGCGATGACGGCCTCGATGCGCGCCCGGTCGTGAGCGTGGCGTGCGCCGACCCCGTCATCCCAGAACGGATCGTGCCGATGTCGGAGCAGCCCCATCCACGGTCCTCCTGGCTGGGCGGTCGAGTGCCTCGACCGCGTCGTGCGCGCCGCAGCGCCGTCATCGGGCAGCATCGCCGCGCGGTCCCCGCTTGACCAGCCTGACGATGGGGCTAGGACGCCGCGACGACGTCGCGCATGGCCGGGATCACATCGCGGCCGTAGGCGTCGAGCTGGTCCTCTTCGTCGCCGTTCATGAGGTAGACGTTGAACTGGTCCACGCCGGCTGCCGCGAGCTCGCGAAGCTTCGTCACGTGTTCCGCCGGCGGGCCCCAGGACGCAGAACCGGTCGGTCACCTCGTCCTCGACGAACGTGGCGTTCGACGAGCCGACCTCGGCGTGGTGGTGGTAGTCGTAGCCCTCGCGGTCGCGGATGTAGCCGGTGAGGCTGGCCGGCAGCTGCTCGCGCGGGTACTTGTTGACCAGGTCCACGACGTGGTTCGACACGAGGGCCGGGAACCAGCGCGCCCGCTCACGGCCGAGGTCGCGCGGCCCGACGTAGGCCGCCGCCGCGGCCTGGACCCTGATCGAGGCCGGGTCGCGCCCGGCGGTCACGGCCGCCTCGCGAGCCTGGCCGACGAACCAGCGGATCAGGTCGGGATCGGCGAGCTGCAGGATCAGGCCGTCGGCGACCCGACCGGTCATCGCCAGGGCCATCGGGCCGTAGCCGGCGACCCAGACGGGCAGCGTCCAGCCGGCCGTCCACGGGAACTCGAGCTCGGTGCCCTCGTAGGTGATCCGCTCGGCCGGCGACGAGGGCCCGGATGACGCCGATCGCCTCCTCGGTGTTCGCCATCGTGATCGGCGGCTTGCCCAGCACGCGCCGCGCCGAATCGCCGCGGCCGATGCCGAGGTCCATCCGGCCGCCGCTGATCTCGTCGAGCGTGGCGAGCAGCGACGCCGTGACCGTCGGCTCGCGGGTACCCGGGTTGGTCACGCAGGTCCCGAGCCGCATCCGCTCGGTCGCGCCGGCCATCAGCGTCAGCAGCGGATAGGGGTCGCGCCACAGGACGTGCGAGTCGAACAGCCAGCCGTAGTCGAAGCCGGCGGCCTCGGCTCGGCGCGTCAGCGCGAGCGTGCGCTCGGGCGTGTGGTCGGGCTTGAGCGTGAAGCCGAACTGCATGGGCCTTGCCTCCCGCCCCATCGAATCAAGGCGGCTCGGCCGTCCTCCTCCAGACGGCCGAGCCGGAGGGATGGTAGCGCGCCTCCTACGGTCGCGTGAGGTCCGCGTACGCGTCCGGACGGCGGTCCCGGAAGAACTGCCAGGTGTTGCGCACTTCCGTGATCCGGTCGAGGTCGAGGTCGCGGATCAGCAGCTCCTCGTCGTGGGCGCTGCCGAGGTCGCCGACGAACTGGCCGCGCGGGTCGACGAAGTAGCTCTGGCCGTAGAAGTCGTCGTCGCCGATGTCGGCCTCGATGCCGACCCGGTTGATGGTGCCGACGTAGTAGCCGTTGGCGACGGCGTGGCTGACCTGCTCGATCCGCCACAGGTACTCGGACAGGCCGCGCGACGTGGCGCTCGGGATCAGCACGATCTCGGCGCCGTTGAGGCCGAGCGCGCGGGCGCCCTCGGGGAAGTGCCGGTCGTAGCAGATGTAGACGCCGATCTTGCCGACGGCCGTCTCGAAGACCGGGTAGCCGAGGTTCCCGGGCCGGAAGTAGAACTTCTCCCAGAACCCCTTGACGTGCGGGATGTGGGTCTTGCGGTACTTGCCGAGGTAGGTGCCGTCGGCGTCGATGACCGCGGCGGTGTTGTAGTAGATCCCGCTGGCCTTGTCGTCCTCCTCGTACATCGGGGCGACGACGACCATGCCGGTCTGCCTGGCGAGGTCCTGCATCCGCTTGGTGGTCGGGCCATCGGGGATGAGCTCGGTGTAGCTGTAGTACTGGGCGTCCTGGACCTGGCAGAAGTACGGCCCGTAGAACAGCTCCTGGAACAGGATGAACTGGGCGCCCTGCTTGGCCGCCTCGTGGGCGTAGCCCTCGTGCTTCTGGATCATCGATTCCTTGTCGCCGGTCCAGGTCGCCTGGACGAGTGCGCCACGGACGGTTCGGGCCATATCGCGCGTGACCTCCTCGGGACGTGCGTGGGGTCGAAGAGGGGAGAGGGTACACCGCGAACGTGGCCGCCGCGTGTGACCGCTGGCCGCGCGCTACTCGTCCGGGAGCGCCTCCGGGCGTCTCCGCATGAACCACTCGGTGAACTCCCGGCAGCGGTCATCGGCATCGAAGCGGCAGACGAAGATGTTCGCGAACTCTCGATCGACGGCGGATCGGTCGTCGGTCAGGTAGCGCGTCCGGCCGTGCGCCACGAACGTGTCGCCGTCGACCGCGAGCACTTCGTAGTCGGCCTCCCAGGAACCTGGTTCGTCCGGGTCGGCGAGCCAGGCGGTGACGACGGCCGCCCGCCCGACCACGGCCTCGCTGAACGGATCGAACGCGTAGCGGACGTCGGGGCTGAACAGGTCGCCGATGGACACCGGGTCGAGAAGGCGCCAGGCATCGACGTAGCGATCGAGCCATGAACGGAACGCGGCGTGGTCCATCGGGAGCCTCCTGATCGCGAGCCTGCGGTCACGGTAGCATCAGGGCGCTCATCGCGGTCGCGCGCCCGGCCGCCCGCCACGTCGCGGAGGCCCGACATGACCCACGACCCGACCGACGAAGCCCGGCTGCTCGACCGCACGGCCGAGATCGCGACCACATACCGAGCCTCACTGGCGACCCGCCCGGTGGGTGGTCCGGTGGACCTGGAGGCGCTTCGTGCGGCGCTCGGCGGGCCGCTCCCGGACGGGCCGACCGACCCGCTCGCGGTCATCGAGGACCTGGCCGCCTCGGCCGATCCCGGGCTCGTCGCCAGCGCCGGGCCGCGCTACTTCGGGTTCGTCATCGGCGGCGGGCTGCCGGCCGCCCTGGCCGCCGACTGGCTGGCGAGCGCCTGGGACCAGAACGCGGCCATGTATGCCACCTCGCCTGCGGCCGCGGTCGCCGAGGAGGTGGCCGCCGAGTGGCTCATCGACCTGCTCGGGCTGCCGACCGAGACGAGCGTCGGCTTCGTGACCGGCGCGACGATGGCCAACTTCACGGCGATCGCGGCCGCCCGCCGCGCGGTCCTCGCTCGAGCCGGCTGGGACGTCGATCGCGATGGACTCCAGGGCGCCCCCCTGGTCACGGTCGTCACCCACGAGGGCACTCACGTCACCGTTGCCGTTTCGCTGGGGATGCTCGGCCTCGGTCGCGAGGGCGACCGCGTGCGCCGGATCGCATCCGACGGGCAGGGCCGGATGCGTCCCGACGCCCTTCGCGCCGAGCTGGCCGGGATCGACGGCCCGGTCATCGTCTGTGCCCAGGCCGGGAACGTGAACAGCGGCGCGTTCGATCCTCTCGACGAGGTCGTGTCGATCGCCCACGAGCGCGGCGCGTGGGTCCATGTCGACGGCGCGTTCGGGATCTGGGCGGCCGCCGTCCCGTCGCTCCGCCATCTGATGCGCGGCCACGCAGGAGCGGATTCGTGGTCGACCGACGCCCACAAGTGGCTCAACGTGCCGTATGACTCGGGGCTGGTCTTCGTCCGTGATGCGGTGGCGCATCACCAGGCCATGACGCTCGGCGCGGCCTACTACGTCGAGACCGAAGGCGCCGAGCGCGACCCCTACAACTGGGTCCCGGAGTCGTCCCGCCGAGCACGTGGCTTCCCGGTCCTCGCCGCCCTGCGGTCCCTCGGGCGTCAGGGCCTCGTCGATCTGGTCGAGCGCGACTGCGCGCTGGCGCGTCAGATGGCCGAACGGCTCGCGGCGGGACCCGGCGTCAGGATCCTCAACGAGGTCGTGCTCAACCAGGTGCTTGTCCGCTTCGACCCGCCGGGCGGGGACGTGGACGCGGCCCTCGGCGACGCCAGGACCAGGGCCGTCATCGAGGCGGTCCAGCGTCGACGGGACGTGCTGGCTCGGCGGGACCACGTGGCACGGACACGCGGCCATGCGCGTCTCGGTGTCCGGATGGCAGACGACTCCTGCCGACATCGACCGCTCGGCGGACGCGATCCTGGCCTGCCTCGAGGAGGTCGATCGGCGCGACGGGTGAGCGAGGACCCCGACCGCCCGTTGGCGACCGAGGTCCTGAGGCGGCGTGCAGCTCGCCTGGCGAGCCGCGGCTGGGGTCAGCTCGCCGGTTTGGTCGACATCCCCGTGTGGAGATATGCCGTGAACCGGGCGGTGACCGCGTGGACCCGGTGGATCCGGACCCCGTTCATCAGCGTGCTGATGGCCTTGCCGTGACCGATGTAGATCCCGACGTGACTGCCGTAGCCCCAGATCACGAGATCACCGGGCTTCGGGTTGGTCCGGCTGGCGAGGCCGCGGGCCTTGAAGTAGTGGTACAGCGCGCGTGCCGAGCGAAGGTGAGGGGCTCGGATGCGGGCGCCGTCGCCGGCCTTCCGGTAGGCATAGATGACGAGTCCCGAGCAATCGAACCGGGACGGTCCCATCGAGCCGTAGTGCCACGGATGGCCCAGCTCTCGCTCGGCGATCCGGATGATCTGCTGCGCCTCCGTTCCGGTCGAGGCCGCGGTCGGTGTCGACGGTGCAAGGCTGAACAGGACGGCCCCCGCGAGGGCGACCGGGATGAACGCTCGTGCGCCCAGATGTAGCGTGCGCAATGGTGCTCCTTCCTGCCAGGGCGTCGCGCTGGGGGGCGCGACGGGCGGTGTCCGCCCTGTCGGGCGCGCACGGAAGGACATGGCGAACCGGCGGTGCCGGGTTCAAGGGGGTGCCGACGTGAGGGCAGGTCGTCGGAAAGGCGGGCTCGGAAAAGCCGTGCGAGCAGGGCGGTTTTTCGAGTTTTCCGGGTTCCCGTGTACCTGGGGGTCGTTGGCGAGCGCCAGTCTAGCCGGGATCACAGAATCGTGTCAGCGACGCCATTTCCCATCGCGGATGCGCGGTAGCATCGGGTCGTGACCCCCACCACCATGGCTGACGGCGATCCCCTGGTCCTGGTGAATCCCCGGGCATCGGGGATGATCGACCCGGCCCGGCGCGAGCGGATCGTTTCGGCGACCGTTGCGGCGGTCCGCGGCCGGACCGGGCGCGAACCGATGATCGAGTCCGGCTCGCTGGCGGCGATGCGCGCCACACTGGCAGCTGCCGGCGATGCACCGTTGATCGTCGCGATCGGCGGGGACGGCAGCGTCCGCGAGGCGGCCGAGACGATGGCGCACGGCGCCGCGCACCTGGCGATCGTGCCGGCCGGGACCGGCAACGTCCTGGCGGGGAGTCTCGGCATCCGTGGCATCGGCCCGGCGCTCGACGCCATCCGGTCCGGCCCGCCGCGCCGGCTCGACCTCGGTCGTGCCCGCTGGGGGCCGGCGGCCGCGACGGCCGGCGCGGACGCGGCCGGCGCGGCCGGGACCGCGGGCACGGACCCGGCCACCGCAGCCGCCGAGCGGATCTTCATCGTCGCCTGCGGGATGGGGCTCGACGCGCGGATCATGGCGGCCGCGGAGACCGAGTGGAAGCGCCGGCTCCGCTTCGGTGCCTACGTCGGGAGCCGCCATCCGTGAGATGGGGCGGCTCGTGCCGTCGCGGTTCCGGATCGTCGCCGACGGTGACGCGATGGAGATCGACGGGTACCTGGCGATGGTCGCCAACGCGGGGCAGCTGGTCCCCGGGCGGATCGGGCCGCGACAGCCGATCGATCCGTCGAGCGGCCAGCTCGAGCTCATCGTCCTCGGTGGGACCGACCCGCTCGCCGCGCTGCAGGGCGCCGCCCGGCTGCTGCTCGGGACCGGGGAGCTGCAGGGCGGCGTCATCCGCCGCTCCATCAGCCGGGTCATCATCGAGGCCGAGCCGGAGCAGCCCATCGAGACCGACGGCGACCATCATCGCGCCGGGACCCTCGAGGTCGAGGTCGTGCCCGGCGCGGTCAACGTCCTCGTGCCGCGCCGATGAGGCGGCCGCGGGCGGCGTCGGCGCCGTGGCCGCCTGCTAGCCTGTGAGCATGACCCAGGGTGCCCGTTCGGTCCGTTCGCGGTATCCGCTCGGGATCCTCGTGATCGTGGCGCTCACCGTCGTTCGCTGCCTGTCGATCGTCGCCGCGCTCTTCAAATCCAGGGCGGCGACCTGGCGCAATGGTTGCGCGACACCTCGCCGCTCCCCGATAGCCACGCCCGGCACGGCGGTCGAGCGTCATCGTCACGTCGCTCCTCATCGGGCTCCTCGTGGCGAGCCTGGCGACCGTCATCGGCCTGTTCACCTGGCGGCAATGGGCGTGGGTCCTCGCCATCATCCTGTCGGGCATCATCCTCGCCATCGACCTCGGCTGGTGGTGGAGCGGCGAGGCTCGCTACCTGTCGATGGCGCTCAACGTCGTCGCGGTCTTCTACCTGAACCAGCGCGACGTCCGGCTGGCGCTCCACGGGGAGGTCGCGACGTGACCGAGTCGGACGACCTCGCCCTGCTCTCCCGCCACGAGCCGATCCTGCGGTTCACCGACGGCGAGCTGTTCTTCCCGATGGGGACCGGCCCGTATGTCGAGGAATGCGACCTGCTGACCGGCCCGACGCTGCGCGAGGCGCGCGTCGCGATCCCGGCCGGCGAGCTCGACCTCGAGCGGCTGGCGGCGGTCGGGGACCCGGCGCCGGGCGAGGCCCAGTTCCTCCGCTTCGTCCCGCATCCGCTCAACGCGCTGGAGCTTCGCCGCTGGCAGTCCCGCCCCGAGCATCAGCGCTTCTCGGCGCCGGGGCGGCTCGCACGTGTCGGCCTCGCCGCTCGCCTGGTCGACGCCGGGCTGGTGACCTCGCTGCTGCTGCGCGGGCGGGTGCCGGGTGGCACGGCCGCCGCGGCCTCGGAGAAGTACGACCGCATCCGCGAGAAGGACCCGAGTGTCGTCTATCACGGCCGCGTCATCCGCGAGGGCTCGTGGGTCGTCCTGCACTACATGTTCTTCTACGCGATGAACGACTGGCGCTCCACGTTCGAGGGCGCCAACGACCACGAGGCCGACCTCGAGCAGTGCTTCGTCGTGTGCGAGGCGCTCGACGACGGGAGCCTGCAGCCGGCCTGGTTCTGCGCCGCCGCCCACGACGAGAAGGGCGACGACCTGCGGCGGCGCTGGGACGACCCGCGGATGGAGACGATCGATGGGCACCCGGTCGTCTACCCGGGCGCGGGCTCGCATGCGACCTACCTCGAGCGCGGCGAGTACATCATGCTGCTGCCGTTCCCCGGCGAGAAACGGATCCGCGGCGTGCTCGACCTCGTCCGTCATCTCTGGCGCGACACGCTCGCCCAGCCCGATCCGGGCGACCTGGCCGCCAACGCCAAGCGGGCGCTCAGCGTCCCATTCGTCGACTACGCCCGGGGCGACGGCCTGGCGGTCGGGCCCGGCTCGGACGTCGCGTGGTCGCCGGTCCTCATCGGGGACGACGTCGGCTGGGTCGATCGGTATCGCGGCCTCTGGGGGCTCGACACCGGCGACCGGTTCGCCGGCGAACGCGCGCCGGCCGGACCGAAATACACCCGGACCGGCTCCGTCCGGCAGTCGTGGTACGACCCGCTCGGCTTCGCGGGACTCGACAAGGTGGCGCCGCCATCACGGGCGGTCGCGGTCCTCGAGGCACGGCTCGCGGAGCTGACGGCAACACGGTCCGCGCTGGTGGCGGAGGCCGAAGCATTGGCCGTCTCGCTCCCCGCGCTCGACGCCGAGATCGGCGCGGTGCGCCAGACGGCCGGGCTGGGAACCTACCGCGACCGGACGAGCCGAGGAGCTGCGGGTCGGCGAGGAGCGCCTGGGCGTCATCCGCGCCGAGGCCGTCGAGCTGGGCACCGCCATCGCCGCCGGTCACGACCGACTTGCCGCGTTGCGGGCCGGCGAGCTCGACGACCCACGGCTCCATCTCCATCACGCGTCGGAGCCCGAGCCGCCCGCGGTCACCCGCCGCCGCGCGTTCGGTGAGGCGTGGGCCGCGGTGAGCGTCGGGCTGCTCATCGCCGTTCTCGCGGTCATCGTCTGGTTCCGGATCCTGCCGCCGCCGACGGCGATCGTCGTCCTGCTCGGCTCCTACCTCGTGATCGAATCGTTCTTCGACCGCAACATCATGGAGCTCGTGCTCAGGATCACCATCGTGCTGGCCATCATCTCGGCCCTCATCATCGCCGTCGCCTACCTGCGCGAGCTGTTCCTGGCCGGTCTGCTCGCGCTCGGTGTCCTGCTCGTCTTCGACAGCCTCGGCGAGGTCCGCCGGCGCTTCCTGCGCTGACGGGTCCGGGCGTCGCCGCGACGTCCCGGTTGTGCTGTAATCACCACCCGATGACGGTGGCCGCCGCCGCCGATCCAGCCGGACGACCCATCCCGCCCGACACGCTCGCTCCACTCGCTCGAGGTGCACCATGGCCATCACGACCGCTCCAGGCTCCATGACCAGCGAGGAGATCGTCGCGCTGTCACGTCGAGCACACGTTCTTCTCGTGGTCCGTCCAGGGCGCCCTCGACCCGATCGCCATCGACCACGCCGAAGGGCGTCTACCTGTACACGCCCGAAGGCGAGCGGATCCTCGACTTCAACAGCCAGCTGATGTCGGTCAACATCGGCCACGGCGACCGGCGGGTGATCGACGCCATCACCGCCCAGGCGACCAAGCTCCAGTTCGTCCAGCCGGCCTTCACGACCGAGATCCGGGCGCGACTCGGGGCCAAGCTGGCCGAGATCCTGCCGGGCGACATGGACAAGGTGTTCTTCACGCTCGGCGGCGCCGAAGCGATCGAGAACGCCATCAAGCTGGCGCGCCACGCGACCGGCCGGCACAAGATCCTCGCCCGCTACCGGGCCTACCACGGCGCGACGATGGGCGCGATGACACTGACCGGCGACCCGCGCCGCTGGGCGAACGAGCCGGGCATCGTCGGCGTCGTCCGCTACCCCGACACGCACCGCTGGGGAGAGGCCGAACCACGTCCCGTGGCCGAGAGCCTGCAGGGCCTCGAGGACGTCATCCGCTACGAGGGCGCCAAGAACATCGCCGCGGTCTTCCTCGAGACGATCGTCGGGACGAACGGCATCCTGATCCCGCCCGACGGCTACATCCAGGGCGTGCGCGAGATCTGCGACCGCAACGACATCCTGATGGTCGCGGACGAGGTCATGGCCGGCTTCGGCCGGACCGGCCGCTGGTTCGCCATCGACCACTGGGGCGTCACGCCGGACCTGATGACGATGGCCAAGGGCCTGACCAGCTCGTACCTGCCGCTCGGCGCGGTCGCGATGCGCCACGAGATCGCCGAGAAGTTCGAGAGCCAGATGTTCTACGGCGGGCTGACCTACAGCAGCCATCCGGTCAGCCTGGCCGCCTCGCTGGCGACCATCTCGGTCTACGAGGAGGACGGCCTGATCGAGAATGCCGCCCGGCTCGGACTCGGTCATGCGCGAGCACCATCGCCGGCTCGCCGCCAGGCACCCGAGCGTCGGGGCGACCCGCAACCTCGGGCTGTTCGGGATCATCGACCTGGTCCGCTCGCGCGATCCGTGGACGCCGCTGACGCCGTTCAACGGGACCTCGGACGAGATGAAGGCGATCGGCAAGTTCCTGCGCGAGAACCACCTGTACACGATGCTCGCCAACAACTCGATCCACACCAACCCGCCGCTGTGCATCACCGATGCCCAGCTCGCCGAGGGCTTCGAGATCATCGACCGCGCGCTCGACATCGCCGACGCCGCGGTCGCCTGAGGCCGGGCGCCGAGCCGTCGAGCGCCACCGATGACGACCGCCAGGGGGTCCGGCCCGGCCGCTGCCCCTGACACGGTCGCGACGCCCGTCGTCCAGGCGACTGGCGTCGGCAAGGTGTTCGGGACGGGCCCGGCGCAGGTCACTGCGCTCGAGGCGATCGACCTGACCATCCGCCAGGGCGAGTTCGTGTCGCTGATCGGGCCGTCGGGCTGTGGCAAGTCGACGCTCCTGCGGCTGATCGGGGACCTGACCGCGCCGACCACCGGGACGATCCTGATCAACGGCAAGCCACCCGGCCGGGCGCGCCAGGACCGCGACTACGGGATGGTCTTCCAGGCACCGGTCCTGATGGACTGGCGGACGATCGCCAAGAACATCGAGCTGCCACTCGAGATCATGGGCTTCCCGGCCGATGAGCGGTCGCGTCGCTCCGCCGACCTGCTCCGCCTGGTCGAGCTCGAGGCGTTCGCCGAGCGACACCCGTGGGAGCTGTCGGGCGGCATGCAGCAGCGCGTGGCGATCGCGCGAGCGCTGTCGTTCGACCCCAAGCTGCTGTTGATGGACGAGCCGTTCGGGGCGCTCGACGAGATGACCCGCGAGCGGATGAACGCCGAGCTGATGAGCATCTGGCGCCGGACCGGCACGACCATCGTGTTCGTCACCCACAGCATCCCGGAGGCGGTCTTCCTGTCCACTCGGGTCGTCGTCATGTCCGCCCGGCCCGGCCGGATCTCGCAGGTGATCGACATCGACCTGCCGGCCGACCGCTCGGTCGAGACGCGCGAGTCCGAGCGCTATTTCGCCCTCGTCACCCGAGTCCGCGAGGCGCTCCGCAAGCACGAGACGACCGACGAGGTGCTGGGCACGACCGACGCTCAGCGCGTCCGGGCCGAAGGTTTGTCGTGATCAAGGTTTCAGCCTCGGCGCAGCCAGAGCGTGGCGTTCGACGGGCGGATGGTCGCATCGACCGTGCCGAGGACGTCGTGCCGGATCGCCTCGAGCTCGACCGCGTCGCGAAGCCGATTCCCGAGTCGGGTGACCGCCAGGTCACGGTCGACGCCGGCGCGATCGAACCGGTGGTCGACGATCGCCTGCACGCGCTTGCGGACCGGCTGGAACAGCGCGGCGACGATGAGCGTGGAGGCGGCGATCGCGGGCGTTCCCGACCGGCTCACCTCAGGCAGCAGCGCGGCCACCACGGCCTGCGACAGCAGCACGAGCGTCACGAACACGAACCCGAGGATCCCGCTGAGGGCTGCGTACCCGATCGTCCGCGATACGAGCCGGTCGATGTCGTACAGCCGGTAGCGAAGGATCGCGGCGGCCGTCGCGAGCGGCAGGATCGCGCCGACCAACAGGCCTGAGATCGCCCCGCCGATCGGATCGCTCAGGAATCCCGCCGTCCAGATCACGAGGACGACGACCGTCAGCAGCGCGCCGTAGGTGAACCACTTGAGCTGCTGGCGTTCGACCCCCACCGAGCGACGGAACCGCACGGCCATCCCGGCGACGGACCCGATCATCGCGGCCAGCAGGACGAGCTGCCCGAAGTTCTGCACGGTGAAGGCGAGTTCGATCGTGGGGTCGCTCGGCGGCGGCGCGTTCAATGCGATGGCTTGCTCGAGGGGCAGGCCGCGATAAGGCCACGAGGCAAGGGCGGGCACGAGCGAAAGGACGAGGGCGACTGCCGCGAGCGCAACGACGGGCCACCACCGCCGGGTCGGCAGACGGCCATCCGGGAACAACAGGATGCCCAGCGTGGCGAACAGTGTGAACCCGGGTACCCATGCCCAGATCGCGATCCAGGACAGGAGGACTGCCAATGGCGCATCGCCCATCCCGGTCCGGAAGGCGATGATCACGTAACCGTTCGCCATGACGTTCAACGATTCGAAGAAGCCGATCGCCAGGTAGACCCATCCGAGTCGGTTCGACGGGTCGTGGCGGAGGATCGTCCAGCCCACCAGCGGGAACGTCAGGCACAGCGCGATGGCGGCGACAAGCGTCTGGGTGGCGCCGGGCTGGTCGATCTGCGACCAGCCGTTGGCGATCTCGACCGCGATCAGGGCCAGGGCGACACCCGTGAATGCCAGCGGGATGACGGTCAGCACGGCCGCCAACCAGGTGCGGCCTCGGTGGGCGTCCCGGGTCACGATCGCCCCGCTCCCTCGCCGCGGAGCCAGATGACCGTCCGTGCCGGGGCAACGGTCTGGGCCAGGACCCGGTCGAGCTCGTCCCTGAGCCGCTCGGGGTCGACCTCGTCCCGGAGCCGCTCGGCGAACTCTCGTGCGATGCGGTCACCCTCGTAGCGCTCACGATCGAAGCGGCGGTCGACTGCTGCCTGGACGCGCCGACGCAGCGGCTGGAACAGCGCGAACACGACGAGCGTGGAGCCGGCGACCGCCAGCGTGCTTGCCTGGGTCAAGGTTGCCAGCGCCGCCTCCAGGACGAGGTTGAACGCGCCGAAGACGACGACGAGGACGGCCGTGATGACCGCGTACGAGATGGTCCGCGACACGATCCGGTCGATCTCGTACAACCGGTAGCGCAGGATCGCGATGCCGACCGCCAGCGGCAGGCAGCCGATCGCGACCAACCCGACGAGCCAGCCGGTGTCCGAGATCGGTCCGGTGACCGTGACGATCGAGACCACGATCGCGCGTCGCCGCCACGGATGCGACTGCAAGGAACCACTTGATCTGCTGACGCTCGACCCCGACCGATCGCCGGAACCGCAGGACGAGGTTGACGAGGACGAGCGTGATGATCGGCGGTGCGAGGAGCAGGCTCGCGGACCCGAGGGCCTGGATGATGTCCGAGACCGGCTGCGGCAGCACGACCGGGTTGTCCACGTTGCCGAAGTTGCCCATCGGACCGGGTGTGGTCGCGGTCTGGATGGCGCCGATCGAGATGGCCACCAGGGCGATCGCGGCGACGATCCGCCAGCGCGGACTCGGCAGGTGGCCGCTCGGGTAGAGCAGAGGCGTGAAGACAGCCAGCAGGCCGACCGTCGGGGTGAAGACCCATGCGGTCAGCCACACCATCGGGACGACGAGCGGAAGGCGATCGGGCCCGACGAAGTCGCCGAGGTCCACGTAGTAGCCGCCGGTCCATGAGAGGGCCGTCGACGTGCCGGTGAACAGGAACAACGCGCCGATCCAGTTCCCCGGTCGCCGCGCCACGAGCACGGCGCCGACACCCGACAGAGCGAGACGATCAGGAACAACGGGATGAGCGAGAACAGGGCCTCGAACGGACGCCCGTTGACGAGGAAGACGACATCGACGGCGACGATGAAGACGACCGCGGCGAGGCTCACCAGCACGCCTGCCACGGCCAGCGGCGGTGTCCGGGGAGCGGCCTTGGTGGCTGGTGCGTCGGTCACGCGCGGTGCTCTCCTCGGGAGTCTCGTTGCCTCCACGATGTGCCTGGCCCGTCCGGAAAACGTTACGGCGCGACGGCGATACTTGCCAGATGCGCGCCCTGATCTTCGACCTCGACGGGACCCTCGTCGACACCGTCTACGCCCATGTCTTCGCCTGGCAGCGGGCGCTGCTCGAAGGCGGCCATCCGGTCGACGGCTGGCGGATCCATCGACGGATCGGGATGAGCGGCGGACTGTTCGCCCGCGCGGTCGCGCGCGAGATCGGGCGCAACCTGACCGAGGCCGAGACCGAGACGCTCCAGCGCCGCCACGGCGAGATCTTCCGCGAGATCCTGCCCGAGCGGCGGCCGCTCCCCGGCGCCATCGAGCTCCTCGCGAGCCTGCGCGAGAGCGGGATCGTCCACGGCATCGCCACGTCCGGCCGGCGGCCGGAGATCGACGCGTCGCTCGAGGCGCTCCGGGTGCCGCCGGACATGGTCGTGGTCGAGCGCGGCGACGTCCTGCGCGCAAAGCCCGAACCGGACCTGTTCCTCGCCTGCCAGGAGCGCCTCGGCGTCGCCATCGCGGACTGCTACGTCGTCGGCGACGCGGTCTGGGACCTGCTCGCGGCGCGCCGCGCGGGGATGCTCAGCGTCGGCCTGCTGACCGGCGGATACGGCGAGGACGAGCTGCGTGCCGCCGGCGCCTTCCGTGTCTATCGCGACGCGGCGGAGCTGCTCGATTCGCTCGACGAGCTCGGGATCGTCATCGGCGGCGGGTGACGTCGACGCTCGGTGCCAAGGGGCAGTGACCGAAGACCCCGGGCGATGCCCGGGGTCTTCAAGCGCACCATCGCGCGTGGGATCGGCGAACGTCCGACGCCTCACCCCTCGGCGAGCATGGCCGCGAAGCGGTCCCAGGTCTCGACCGCGCCCTTGATCATCCCGCTCGCGACAGCGCGCCCTCCATGTCCTCGGTCGTCGGGAAGCGGCCGGTCGAGGTCAGCTTCGTCCGATCGCCGACGGCCTCGAACGTGTAGGTCTCGGGACCACCCACGTCCCCGACGCCCGGCACGTCGAACAGGAACGTCCAGGTGAACCGCTCAGGCGGCACGATCTCGAGGTACTCGCCATGGAACGATCACGTCATCGCGATCGGGCGCCCGGCTGACAAAGCGCCACGTGCCACCGACGCGGACGTCCATCTCGACGACGGTCGTCGTCGTGCCATGTGGACCCCACCAGCGCGGGATCCGGCTCAGGGTCCATGAATGCCTGCCAGACGAGATCGCGTGGGGCGTCGAAGATGCGCTCGTAGACGAGGGTCGGTGCCGTCCGAGTAGATCGTCGTGGTGTCATCACGGTAGCGCTCGATCACGGTGTTCATCGCTCGGTCTCCTTCTGCGGTTCGGCGTCGTTCGCCTGGATCTCGCGCAGGTAGGCGTCCAGGCGCTCGAAGCTCTCGTCCCAATGGCGGCGGTACTGGTCGACCCAGTCGGCGACGTCTCGCAGCGGCTCGGCGCGCAGGCGGCGCGGTCGCCATTGCGCGTGGCGGCCCTGCTCGATGAGACCGGCCCGCTCGAGCACCCGCAGGTGCTTGGAGATCGCGGGCTGGCTCATCTCGAACGGGGCGGACAGCTCCTTGACCGACGCCTCGCCGGCGGCGAGGCGGGCCAGGATCGCCCGCCGGGTCGGGTCGGCGAGGGCTCCGAAGGTCGTACTGAGCTGGTCGGTCGGTTCCATCATCCATCACTAATGGGTTATATAACCTGATGGAACTGTACACGTCCCATCCGGTCTGTCAAGCCCCGACTCGCGCCCTAGGCTACGAGTCGTGACACGGCGCAGACACCGAAACGCCCCCATCCCTCTGGCGCCACGCCGATTTCCTGAAGCTGTGGACCGGCCAGACCGTGTCCGAGCTGGGGTCGGTGGTGACGCGCACGGCGATCCCGCTCGTGGCGCTGCTCGTGCTCGGCGCGGGCCCGACCGAGATGGCGTTGCTGGTGGTCGCCGGCAGCCTGGCGATCCTGCTGGTCGGGTTGTTCGCGGGAGCCTGGGTCGACCGACTTCGGCGCAAGCCGCTCCTGATCGGCACGGACGCGGTCAGGTCGCTGCTCCTGCTGTCGATCCCGATCGCCTATGCGGCCGGCGTCCTGCGCATGGAGCAGCTCTATGTCGTGACGTTCGTCGAGGGCTGCCTCGGCGCGCTGTTCGATGCCGCCTATCCCGCCTACGTCCCGTCGCTGATCGGGGTCGATCGCGTCGTCGACGGGAACAGCAAGCTCGCCACGAGCTCGTCGCTGGCCGAGATCGGCGGCCCGGGGCTGGCCGGCGCGCTGGTGCAGCTGGTGCAGCGCCCCGTTCGCGATCCTCGTCGACGCGGTGTCGTTCGCCGTGTCGGCGGTGTCGCTGATGCTCATCCGCACACCGGAGCCGCCACGGCCGGCCAGGACGTCCTCCACGGCGATCCGGCAGGAGATCCTCGAGGGCCTGCGGCTCGTCCGGCACCATCGGGTCCTCCTCCCGATGGCGATGCGGTCCGTCGTCGCCCACGTCGCCGGGTCGTTCTACGGCGTCCTGTACACGATCTACCTCATCGACGACCTGCACCTGTCGCCGTTCCTGCTCGGTGTCGTGGTCTCGGCCGGCGGGGTCGGCTCACTCGTCGGCTCGCTGTTCGCCCAGCGCGTCATCCGCAGGCTGGGCATCGGCCCGGCGATGATCTGGACGGCCGTCGGCGCGTCAGCGCTCGGCATCCTGACGCCGCTCGCACAGGGACCGCTCGTGCTCGCGACGATCATGGTGTTCATCCCGCAGCTGTTCGGCGATGGCCTGCAGACGATCGAGGGCGTTGCCGAGCTGTCGTTGATCCAGGGCCTGAGCCCGGACCGCGTCCTCGGCCGGGTCAACGCCACCTTCGACGTGCTGTCGCACGGGATCGCGTACCCGATCGGGGCGCTCGTGGCGGCCGGCGTCGCCGGTGTCATCGGCGTCCGCGGCGGGATCGCGATCGGCTGGGCCGGGATGGCGGTTTCGATCCTCTTCCTGGTGTTCTCGCCCTTGCCGGGGATCCGCACGATCGCCGACGAAAGGGCTCTCGAGGCCGGCTGATCAACATAGCGCCGCGCTCTGCGACGAGTGCCAACGTCGATCGACTGGGTCGCATCGGATCATCGGGGTCTTGTCAGCGTCGAACGGCTCCCGGTGGTGAGCCCCCGGATGAAGTGGCGTCGCAGCACGACAAAGAGGATCAGCGGCGGCAGGATCGCGATCGCCATGCCCGCGAACGTCAGCCCCTGATCTGTCGCGTAGAACGTCGAGAAACGGCTCAGGGCGAGCTGCACCGGAAAGACGTCGGGCTTCTGGATGAGCACGAGGGATGCGCCGAAGTCGTTCCAGGTCAACACCGCCACGAGGACGGCGACGGCGACGATCCCGGACCGCGCGAGGGGGATCACGATCCGGACCAGGACGTCGACCCGGCCGGCCCCGTCGATCCGGGCGGCGTCGACGAGATCCCGCGGGATCGTTCGGAAGAAGCCGGCGAGGATCACCGTGGCGAACGAGACGTACGCCGTCACGTTCACGAGGGCCAGGCCTGGCAGGCTGTTGATCAGCCCGAGCGCACGGAAGATCGAGAACAGTGGAACGACGAGGACTTCGGTCGGGATGATCAGCGGGGCCAGGATGAGGAGGAAGAGCACCGCCCGGCCGGGCGGCCGCAGGCGCGTGAGCGCATACGCGGCGGAGACCGAGAGCAGAAGGACGAGGCCGACCGTCATCGCGGTGACGTATGCCGAGTTCGCCAAGGCGACACCGAGCTGCGCCCGGTTCCATGCCTCGCCGATGTTCGCGATCGCAGGCGGCCAGGGGATGTCCCACGGAGCGCGATAGATGTCTGCGCTCGACTTGATCGCGTTCGCCAGCGTCCAGGCCACCGGGTACAGCCAGACGAGTGCCAGCACGCGTCAGCAGAAGGGTCGACCACCGCGGGCGGTGCAGAGCGGTTCACGAGCTGACCGACTCGGCGCGGCGATCCAGCAGTCGATACTCCACGACCGAGATGACCAGGATCAGGACCAGCAGGATCATCGCCATCGCCTGCGCGTAGCCGACCTGGAGGAAGCGGAACGCGGTCGACGTAGACGTCGGTCGCGACCGTCTCGGTGGCGTGGGACGGGCCGCCCCCGGTCATGATCCAGACCATGTCGAAGATCCGCAGCGTCCCGAGTGTCGTCAGCAGGACCAGAACGAATGTCTGCGGCCAGAGCAACGGCCAGGTGATCCGCCGGAACACCTCGAACCTGCTCCCACCCTCGAGGACCGCGTACTCGTAATACTCGCGCGGGAGTGCCCGGATCGCCGCGACGTACACCACCATGTTGAAGCCGGCGAACCGCCACAGGAAGGCGGCCATGATCGCCCACAGCGCCACGTCGGCATCGGACAGAGGCGCGACCGTCAGTGTGTCGAACCCGAGGGCCGATCCGACCGTCGCCGCGACCCCGAAGTAGGGCGCGTAGAGGAACTTCCAGACCGCACCGACTGCGACGGGCGCCAGGACGAACGGTGCGAAGAACGCGAGTTCGAAGAACGCTCGCCCGCGCTTCGCGCCCGCGACCAGGACTGCGAGGAACAGACCGAGGCCCGTCTGCAGCACGACTGCCACGCCAGTGAACAGGACCGTGTTCAGCAGGCTCCGATGGAAGACGGCGTCGCCGAAGATCGCGCGTGCGTAGTTGTCGAGTCCGACGAAGCTCGCGAGATCGAAGCCCTTCGTGTCATGGACGCTGAGCACGATGCCGTAAACGAGCGGGTAGAGGAGGAAGCCGCCCAGGATCGCCAGCACCGGCAGGACGAACAGAAGATCGATGGCGCCTTCGCGACGTTGGCGGCGGAACTGCGGTCTTCGGCCGCCGACGCTGTTGCCCTGGGCCATCACGACTCGCGAGCGGGGATTGACCGTCGGAACCATACTCGCCTTCCCGCGGGCCCGAAGTGGGAGAAGGCTCTCCGGATGACGACGATGACTGTCAACCAGGAGCAGCCCCATGGAACCGATTTGTCCGACCGTCGACAGCCCGTGGACGCGCATGCGCAGTCGGCGGGACCTCATCAAGCTCGGTGCCCTCGCCGCCGCCGGCGGGATGGTCGCCCCATTGCTCGCTGCGTGCGCCCAGGCTGGCGGAAGCGTTTCCGACTCGGCGCCTCCGACGACCGCCTCGGTCGCGACGGCCCTGTCTGGCACGATCACCGTCCTGTCAGGCGGCGCCGACCCGAGCACCGAACCCGCGTTGAACAAGGTCTACGCCGACTTCAAGACGCAGAACCCTGGCATCGGATGGGACATTCGGACGCTCCCGGGCCTCGGGCCTGACTGGGATCGGCTGGCCCGCGGCATGCTCGAATCGGGCGAGCCGGTCGGGGTCGTCCTGCTCGACGGTCTGTTCGTTCGAGCCTGGGTGCGCGATGGTCTGCTGGCCGACCTCGGCGCAGATCCGAGGCTCGCCGACGTGCTCGCCCGCGTGCCGGCGCAGTTCCATCTCGGCGGCATCGGAGATACCACGACGCGGGCGTTTCCCCTTGCCGTCAGCAGGGGAGTCCAGACCACGGGGTTGTACTACAACAAGGCCCTGCTCGATCGAGCGGGTCTCGTACCCCCGAAGACGATCGCGGACCTCAAGGCGATGGTCGCGCCCCTGTCGGCGCTCGGTGTGGCCCCGCTCGTCCACCCCTCCGGTGACACGCCGTTCAACCCGTTGCTCGTGATGTGGCTCCTGCCGATGATCGCAGAGCGGACGGGCGACCCGATCGCATTCGTCGAGAGCACGATCAGGGGCGACGTGCGCTATGACAGCCCCGAATGGATCGAAGCCTTCCGGACCATCGCCGACCTGCAGACATCGGGCGTCCTGCTCGCAGGGTCCGGAGCCATCGATTACGCGACCATGCAGCTGCTCTTCCTCCAGGGGAAGTCGGCGATGACCTACAACGGCACGTGGCTCCTGGAAGCGCTCCAGGCAGGCACGCCGACGGTCCCGTTCGACCTGCACGTTGCGCCGCTCCCGCTGGTCGATGGGACCTCGAAGGCTCGCTCGATCCTTTCCTGGGCCGGGGTCGCGCTTCCGACGACCGCTACCGCGAGTCGTGACAGCGTCGCTGCCTTCCTCGAGTATGCGAGTCGGCCCGCTGTCGACCGGGCCGTCGTCGATGGCCTGCAGTCCTACTCACCGATCGCCGCGTCGAACGTGGCGATCCACGACCCGGTGGCGCGGGAATTCCTGCCCATGTTCGCCGACGCGATCACGTCACTGAACTGGCTGTGGGAGCCCGAGATCGACGCAGAGATCGGCGACCAGGTCCAGGCCCTCGTGAAGGGCGAAACCGACGCCGACTCGGTCGGGAAGGCCATCGAAGCCGTCGCGCAAGGGCTCCGGGCAACAGGTCGCAGCTATTACTCGTGAGTCGGAGCATCGCGCAGCCCTCCGCTCGGAGGTCCAGCGCGGGGTAGGTCGGGCGTGACCGGCTCGCTGCTCGACACCAGGCTCCCGCTCTAGCGCACCGGAGACGGCCGACCACGCGCGTGATCCCGCGTCGCGTCGCACCGGGGCGGATCGCCGGCCGGTCGACAAGATCCATCAGCTCGCTCATCAGATGTGGTGATGCGCGCTCATCACATCCGGCTCCACGGTGTCCCCAGTGAGTCGGGTCGGTGCTGCCGACCAGAGCTCCAGCTGGTAACACGCATGAGGAGCGGAATGACCGAACAACGGACCCCGACACCCGATCGCCCCGAGTCCGGGCACTACGAGATCCGGCTCGCGGGGCGCCTCGACGCGCATTGGGCAGTCTGGTTCGACGGGCTGACCGTCAGCCAGGAGATGGACGGAACGACCGTCCTCAGCGGTCCGATCGCCGACCAGGCGGCCCTCCACGGCGTCCTCCAGCGAGTCCGCGACCTTGGCGTGCCACTCGTCTCGGTCACTCGCGTCGACGCGCCTCAGACGAACTCGACCGGCCGACTCGCCGGATAGATCCCGATCAGCAAGGAGAGCAAGATCATGATCCACCCGCGTATCCGATCGATCGCCGTCTCATCCGTCGCGGCGATGGCATTCGCCACGATGGCGTTCGGTCTTGCGACTGCGCCGGCCGTCACTGGGGCGGGGCTCAGGAACTGCGTCGACGTGAGCGGTCCGCAAGCCGGCCGTGTCGGGTGCTATGAGGATGTCTGGGCGGACGGCACGCAGGTCCGTGTGACGTTCTCGAACACCCGGTTCACGGGCGCGACTCCCAACACACTCGCCCCCTTCTACGTGCTCGCGCCACAGACGGACAAGCCGCAGGGCGCGCCACCCAACACGTTCCCGCACGACCACGTCATCCGTTCGGTACCGCAGCAGAACCACGGCGACTACAGCGTCAAGATGCAGAGCTTCTTCGTCCTGTGCAGCGGCCAGGGCATCGTGGGTGGCTCCTGCATCCCCGCCTGGACGACGGTCGGGAGCGACCAGCTGCCGTTCGCGAAGACCGTCAATGGACACTCGCTCACGTCCACCGAGGCGATCGAGTCGGCCGCCAACGACGGCAACGTCGCGCTCATCGACCTCGGCCCCGGCGCCGTGATCGTCGGCGCCGTTTCGGGCAAGAACTGACGAGCCCTCGCCAGCAGACCGTGCTGTCCGCCCACCAACCGCTCATCGATCCACGAAAGGAATCGACATGACCACCAACGCACGACCCGAGGTGACGAACCGCCTCACCGTCGACTTCATGCGCAAGACCGCGCTTGTTGCGGGCGTCTTCTACCTGATCACGTTCATCAGCTCGATCCCGGCCGTCTTCCTCCTGGGCCCGGTCCTGAACGATCCGAACTTCATCATCGGCGGCAGCGGCGCCGAACAGGTCCGCTTCGGCGCCCTCTTCGACATCGTCAATTGCCTCACCGCCATCGGGACGGCCGTCGCGCTCTACGCCGTCGTGAGACGCCAGCACCAGGGCCTCGCGATCGGCTTCGTCGCCAGTCGCCTCTTCGAAGCCGCGGTCCTCATGATCGGGACAGTCAGCGTGCTCTCGATCGTCACCCTGCAGCAGCCGGGTGCAACCGCGACCGAGGCGGCCGTCCTCGTCCCCATCCAGCACGCACTCGTTTCAGTGCGCGACTGGTCCTTCGCACTGGGGACCGGCGTCCCTGCCCTCAATGCCGTCCTGCTCGGCTGGCTGATGTACCGATCCCACCTGGTCCCTCGCGCGATCCCCGTGCTCGGGCTCATCGGAGCACCACTGTTCGCATCCTGGGTCGTCGGCTACATCCTGGGAATCAGCGATGGCGGTAGTGCCTGGCACGCCATCGCGGTCGTGCCGATCTTCTTCTGGGAGCTGTCGATCGGCTTGTGGATGACCTTCAAGGGCTTCCGCAAGGAGGCCCCGCTGATGATCGAGGCCGCCGAAGCGGACGATCTGCGGCGCCCATCGAGCAGCACTCAGTCGTCCATCGGTCTCGCGACGCCGGGCGCGGCCTGAACGCCGTTCGAGAGCTGACGACGGAACCATCATCAGGTCGTTCAGAGCGCGTGGGACCCCCACGCGCTCTTTCGATTCAGCCTGAGCCCACCGGACTCCAGGGAGCACGTTTCCGCTCGGCCGCGATCCACGCGATACGATCCGATCGGTGAACCCCGAGCCCCGCCAGGGTCCGCGCCGACGACGGCCCATCACGGTCGCTGACTGCGAGCGCCTCCAGACCCACTGGTTCGTAGCCGGCGCGCGCCTCAACGGCGGCGAGGTCTGGCAGGAAGGCTCGCTCGACTGGACCTGGCACCCGTATAGCCGCCATGCCATGCTCCTCTTCCCGGCTGAGATCCCCGCGGAGGCTCTTGGACGTGCTCTCCGACACGTCGCTGAACTGGGTGCGCAGACCGTCGGCGCGTGGATCGGCCCGGAAGTAGACCCCGCGGCACTGGCCGATGCCGGCTTCGAGCGCGGTTGGTCGCCGTGGTGGATGGCCGCTCCCGTGGCCTCGATCGGCCCCGCGGTCGACGGACGGGTCCACCTCGAGGAGGAGACGCCCGAGTACACCGATCCGGAGACCCAGGCGGAGCTTGCGCTCAGCCGCGTTCGGCCTCAGGACACGTGGCATGCCGTGGCCCGGGTCGGCCGGCGCCTTGCGGGACACGGGTGGTCGCACCTGGATGGCGACGTTGCGGGCATCTTCGACTTGGCCGTCTGGCCGGAGTTCCAGCGCCGCGGACTCGGCACAGGGATCGTGCGAGCAGTCTGCGCCGCGGCCGCGGCCGCGGGAGCCGAGCACGCCGTTCTGAATGCGACGCCGGAGGGCGAGCGGCTCTACTCGACGGTCGGTTTCTCGCGCATCGGGGACGGGATCACGTGGTGGCTCCATCGCTGATGGGGCCGTTGGCAAAGCGGCAGCTTCCTAAGCTCGATGCCAGGTCATGCCGGGACCCTCTCAGCGCTACTCCGCGCGGCCCGTCCCGAACTGGCGGTCGCCCGCGTCGCCGAGGCCCGGCTGGATGTAGCCCTTCTCGTTGAGCGAGCGGTCGAGCGCGGCGCAGTAGATCTCGACGTCGGGGTGGGCGGTCGACACCGCCTCGACGCCCTCGGGCGCGGCGATCAGGTTGACCAGCTTGATCCGGACCGGCTTGACCGCGCCCCACTTCTTGAGCACCTCGATGGCGGCCGTGGCCGAGCCGCCGGTCGCCAGCATCGGATCGAGGATCAGGCACAGGTCCACGGTCGCCGAGTCGGGGAGCTTGTTGTAGTACTCGACCGGGCGGAGGGTCCGCTCGTCGCGGAACAGCCCGAGATGCCAGACCTGCGCGGTCGGCATCAGCTCGAGCATCGCGTCGACCATGCCCAGCCCGGCCCGGAGGATCGGCACGAACCCGACCCGTTCGCCGAGCTCGCTGGCGGTCATCGGCTCGAGCGGCGTCCGGATCTCGAGCGGCCGGACGCGGACGTCGGCCAGCGCCTCGTAGCCGAGCAGCCAGGACAGCTCGCGGACGACCTCGCGGAACTTCTTCGGCTCGGTCCGCTCGTCGCGCAGGATGGCGAGCTTGTGCAGGACGGCCGGGTGTTGCGAGACGTGGAGGGTGGGGAACGACATCGTGGCGCCCATCCTAGCAATCGTCGCGGTATCCTCGCGGTCCCGGCGCTCGCAGCCGGCGCAGACCACGGAGACCGATCGGATCGTGCCCGCTCCAGTCGCACCCGCCAAGCCTCGAACGGGGCGTTCGTCGGGCCGCGCCACGTCGCGCGGGCGGACCGTGGCGCCGATCCTGGCCCGGCACCTGCGCAACGGCATCGAGGAGAGCGTCCATCGCGGCGACATCGTCGAGACCGACGTCGCGGGCCGGATCATCCGCCAGCTCGGCGATCCGGACCGGGTCGTCACCCTGCGCTCGACCGTCAAGCCGTTCGGGCTGCTGGCGCTGATCGAGGCCGGCGGGATCAAGGCGTTCGACCTCGAACCGGCCGAGATCGCGATCATGGCCAGCTCGCATTCGGGCGAGGACCTCCACGTCCGGACGCTCCAGGGCCTCTATCGGCGGTCCGGCGTCAGCCAGGCGAACCTCGCGTGCGGGTCCGAGGGGGCGCCGCTCGACGAGCTGACCGCGGCCCGGCTGGCCCGCGACGGCGAGAAGGCAGGTCCCGATCCGCCACATGTGCTCCGGTCAGCACACGGTCTTCCTCCTGCTGTCGCGGCTCAACGGCTGGGATCCGACCGACTACTGGAAGGCCGAGCCACCCGTCGCAGATCGCCTACCGCGCGGCCGTCGCGGCGGCCTACGGCACCTCTCCGCTCAAGCTCCAGACGGCGATCGACGGCTGCGGCATCGACACCTATGCGTTCCGCCTGCGCGAGGTCGCCCGCGCGTACGCGATGCTGGCGGACCCGGACGCGGTCCCGGCCGACGATCCGCGCTCCGCGCTGGCCGCGTCGCTGACGAAGATCCGCGACGCCATGCTCGACAACCCCGAGATGGTCGCCGGCCGGCACGACCGGATCGACACCTCGCTCATGAAGGCGGCACCTGGACGCGTGGTCAGCAAGGGCGGGATGGAGGCCCTGCGCGGCCTCGCGATCCTGCCCGGCATGCGGACCGGCACGAGCGTCGCGTCCGCGTCAGGGATGGCCATCAAGGTCGAGGACGGCGACGGCTACGAGCGCGGGCACGTGGGCGGCGACGGTCGAGGCGCTCCGTCAGGCCGGCGTGCTCGACGGCGGCGCGCTGCGCGACCTCGCCCGGTACCACCGGCCGGCGCAGCTCGATCCGCACGGGCGCATCGGCGCCGAGACGGTCGCCGAATTCGAGCTCGCACCCGTGGGCGAGCTCATCGGCTGATGACGGCCGAGACCGGCGTTGCGGCCACGGGGCGCGGTGAGGGTCCCTCACGATGACGCTCGACGCCGACGCGTACCGAACCCTCGGCCTCGCCCGCGGCGCGACCATCGACGAGGTCAAGCGCGCCTATCGACGGCTGGCCAAGGCGAACCACCCCGATGCCGCCGGCGCGTCGGCCTTGCCGCGGTTCCTCGCGATCCAGGCGGCCTATGAGCAGCTCGTCGAGGGCAAGGTCTCGGGGAACGGCCGCAGGCCGGCCGCCGCGCCGCGGCGCCCGTGGGATCCCGATCCGACCCGGGCTGACGCGACGCGGCGGGCGTACGGGAGCCGACCGCGGCCCGCCACGCCGGGGGCGGGTGGTCCGTCGGGCAGCCGAGACGCGGGGGCAGGGACCGCGGGCTGCGGCCGGGGCTGCCGGCCCGAGCGCGCGCGAACGGCGCACGCCCCGACGGCGGGAAGGCGTCATGGTCGACGCGAACGCGAACCTCGCGCGGGCCGAACGCACCTGGCGCGAGCTCCGGCGGCGCAGGCCAGGTGACGCGGGCGCGGGCGGCCCGGGCGCTGGCGGTCCAGGCGCGGGCACGTCCGGGTCGGGCCGCAGCAGCGGCGCGACGGGCGCGCGGCCCGGCACCGACGGCGGGACGACCGGCGGCTCGCGACGTCGCTCGGATCGGCGGCCGAAGAAGGCCACCTTCGGCTCCACCTCGTACGACGGCGTGGACGGGCCGTTCGAGCCCGACTGGCGCGGCGCCAGCTGGTACGGCACGACGAGTGGGACCTACTGGACGCTCAATCCGAAGGAGTACGCGGATCCCCGCAAGCACGGGCCCGAATACCAGGCACGTGCCCGTCGCCCGGCCAGGCCGTGGCCGCCGGGCAGCTCCCCGAACCCGGACGTCACCGGTGGCAAGGCGACGGGCGCCGGTCGGGACGGAGCCCCGTGGCGCCCCGGCCTCCGAGCCGATCGGCGCAGCCGCCCGCCCGACCCACACGACGACGTCGTGGTGGGACTCGACCGCGGGTCGCGGCGCAGACCCGGACCCCGACCCCGACTTCGAGGGCGCTGCCGCCTCCTCCCGATCCCGGTCCACCGACCGCCGCGACACGAACCCACCGATCGCCGCCCCGCCGCCGGACCTCGGGCGAGCGATGGCAGATATCGGGCGTGCCCTCACCGACACCCACTACGGCGGCTGGCGCGGGCGTGTCGCTCGCGCGGTCATCGGCTGGCTGCCGATCGCGCTCGGTCTCGGCTGGCTCATCGGGGAGATCAGCGGTTGCGGTCGGTTCGCGGCGACCTGCGATAGCTCGGCCGGTCCGATCGGACTCGCGCTGCAGCTCGGCGTGCTGGCCATCCTGCTCGCCGTCCCGGTGCTGGCGTCGCTGACGACGATGGCGTCGCTGACGGTCCTCGGCGCCTCGTTCCTTGCGGCCTTGATCCTGTCCGCCACCGGCTCGGCCGCGGACGGCAATTCGCGCCGGGCGGCGCTCGGGTTCGTGCTGGTCGTTGCGTGGCTCGTCGGGCTCGCGGTCGCGATCTGGCGACGCTGGGGCACCGTCCCGGCCCCGACGCGTCCCGTATCCTGAGGTCATGCCTCGCACCCACGACCAGCGCGACCTGTCGGAGGCCGCCCAGCAATACCTCCTCGCCCTGCGCGTGCTGGTCGGCTCGGACGACGCGGACCGGGTGACCGCTTCGCTGGTCGCGCGCCACCTCGGGGTCACCACGCAGGCCGCCAGTGAGATGTTCCGGCGCCTTGTCGCCGACGGGCTCGTCGCGCATGCCGAGGGTCGCGACCTCCACCTCACCCCGGCCGGTCGGGCCGCCGCCGACGGCATCTTCCGCCGCCACGCCCTGCTGGAGTGGCTGCTGACCTCGGTCATCGGGCTCGGCTGGGCCGAATCGGACGACGAGGCGATGCGCCTCCAGGGAGCGATCTCGCCGCGGGTCGAGGCCCGCCTCGACGAGATGCTCGGTCACCCCGAGACCTGTCCGCATGGCAACCCGATCGATGCCGAGACCGCCCGCCGCCGCCCTGCCGGGACGGCGTTGAGCGAGATGGAGGCCGGGACCGCCGCGACGATCTACCGGATCACCGAGGAGGCCGAGGAGGACGCCGGCCTGCTGTCGTACCTGGAGGCTCGCGCGCTGACGCCGGGCGCCCACGTCACGATCCTCGCCCGGAGCGAGTCGCTCGACTCGCTGACGCTCGACGGCCCTCGCGGCCGCGCGACGCTCGGCCTGCGGCCGGCGGCGCTCGTCCGGGTCCTCCCCGGCGAGGCCGATCCGGCACTCTTCCACCGGGTCCCGAACCCGTCGCCGCGGTGACCGCGGTGACACCGCCGCGCGTCCGGATCGCGCCGAGCCCGACCGGCCCGCTCCACATCGGGACCGCGCGCACGGCGCTGTTCAACTACCTGTACGCCCGGCACACGGGCGGCACGTTCGTCCTGCGCCTCGAGGACACCGACCAGGCGCGCGGCTCGCTGGCCTACGAGAAGGACATCCTCGACGGGCTGCACTGGCTGGGCCTGCGCTGGGACGAGGGTCCGGAGGTCGCCGGCGAGGCCGCTCGCGGGCCGTACGCGCCGTATCGCCAGATGCTGAGGCTGCCGTCCTACGCCGAGGCCGCGGAGCGGCTGCTGGCCGCCGACCAGGCCTATCCCTGCTACTGCACGGCCGAGGAGCTCGACGCCGACCGGAAGGCCCAGGAGGCGGCCAAGGAGCCGCCGCGCTACATCGGCCGCTGCGCGGCGCTCACCCCCGACGAACGCGCCGCCCGTGTCGCCGAGGGTCGAACGGCGGCCATCCGCTTCCGGGTCGGCACCGGGGTCGTCGCCTTCGACGACATCGTCCGTGGCCGGGTCGAGATCGACGTCTCGAACCTCGGCGGCGACTTCGTCATCGTCCGCGGCGACGGCTCGCCGCTCTACAACTTCACCGCGGTCGTCGACGACGCGGCGATGGAGATCAGCCACGTCATCCGTGGCGAGGACCACCTGTCGAACACGCCGAAGCAGATCCTGATCTACCGCGCGCTCGACTACACGGTCCCGCTGTTCGCGCACCTGCCGCTCATCCTGAACCCGGACCGAACCAAGATGAGCAAGCGCAAGAGCCAGACCGCGGTCTCCGACTACATCGCCGAGGGCTTCATCCGCGAGGCGCTCGTCAACTACCTGGCGCTCCTCGGCTGGGCGACGGGCACCGAGGAGGAGGTGCTGTCGATCGACGAGATCGCCGAACGGTTCGACCTCGACCGCCGTCCACAAGGGCGGCGCCGTGTTCGATCGCGAGCGGCTCGAGTGGCTCAACGGCCAATGGATCCGGCGGCTCGAGCCGGACGACCTGGTCGACCGGTTGCGGCCGTTCGTCGAGGCCGACCAGGCGGCCGGCCGGATCGATGTCACGCCCTCGGACGATGAGCTGCGCGCGCTGCTGCCGATCATCACCGAGCGGCTGCCGACGCTCGGAGCCATCGGCGATCTCGTCGGCTTCCTGTGGGTCCGCGAGCTGACCTACGATCCGGCGCTGCTCGTGCCGAAGCGCTGGGACGCCGCGACGACCGGCGAGGCGCTCGTCGCGGCTCGCGCGGTCATCGCCGACACCGGCTCGGTCGCGTTCGAGGCGGACGAGCTCGAGCCGCCACTGCGCGCCCTCGCCGAGACGCGCGGCTGGAAGGTCGGCGACCTGTTCATGGCCATCCGCGTCGCGGTCACCGGCCGGACTGCGACTCCGCCGCTGTTCGACACCCTCGTCGCGCTCGGGCGGGAGCGGACGCTCGAGCGGCTCGATCGCGCCATCGCCGCGCTACAGGAAGGGAGTGTGTCCGGATGACCCACGACGACGTCCAGCACTGGCTCGACCGCTATGTGGCGGCCTGGGATACCTACGACACGGCGGCCATCGGCGCCCTGTTCGCCGACGAGGCCGAGTACCGCTACCAGCCGTGGGCCGAGCCGATCGTCGGCCGTGACGCGATCGTCGCGAGCTGGACCGAGGACAAGGACAAGCCCGCCTCGTGGGCCGCGCACTACGACGTCTGGGCGTTCGACGGCGAGCGCGCGTCGGCCATCGGCGAGAGCCGCTACCTGAACCCGGACGGCTCGTTCCGGACGCTCTATCACAACCATTTCGCGCTTCGGTTCGACGGCCACGGTCGCTGCGTCGAGTTCGTGGAGTACTACATGGAGCTTCCCGAGAAGCTTCGGCCGACCAGCTGATCCAGGGATCCCTCGGGCGGCCCGGACCGGCGCCCGGGGACGACGGAACCCGCTGCCAACCGGCTGTTAACACCGGCCCGTATCCTGAGCAGACATGGCACGAACGATCCTGGTCGTCGATGACGAGGCGACCCTCCGCGAAGCGCTCGTCGACGCGCTCGAAGCCGACGGCTTCCGGGTCGTGGCAGCCGCCGACGGCCGCGAGGCGCTGCTCCGGTTCCGTGCCGAGCGCCCGGACCTCGTCCTGCTCGACCTGATGCTGCCCGAGCTGTCGGGGATCGAGGTGTGCCGCATCATCCGTGCCGAATCCGGCGTCCCGATCGTGATGCTGACGGCCAAGGATTCGGAGCTCGACAAGGTCGTCGGGCTCGAGCTCGGCGCCGACGACTACGTGACCAAGCCGTTCAGCCTGCGCGAGCTGACCGCCCGGATCCGGGCGATCTTCCGGCGGGCCGACCAGGCCGTCGCGGTGGAAGCCGCTCCGGCCGTCGTCGATCTCGGGCCCGTCCAGGCCGACCTCGGCGGGCACCGGCTGCTGCGCGACGGCGCGGTCGTGCCGATCAAGCCCAAGGCGTTCGAGCTGCTCGCGTTCCTCATCCGTCACCCGGGCCAGGTGTTCACCCGCGACCAGCTCCTCGAGCACGTGTGGGGCTACGACTACGGCGGCGAGACGCGGACCGTCGACGTCCACGTCCACTGGCTGCGCAGCCGGATCGAGAACGATCCGGGCAATCCCTCGTTCATCCACACCGTCCGCGGCGTGGGCTACGTCTTCCGCCGACCGGCCTGAGGCGATCGCCAGGCCTCGGTGGTCCGCGGACGGGTCCGGACGGGAGCGGCAAGTTGACCGGGCGATAAGCCGGCGTTGATGCCGGCGTCCCATCGTCTGGTCATGCCGAGCGTCGCTCGCCGAACTCGATCCGGATCCGCGGGGGTGGGCCGGACCGACTGCGAAGCGCCGATCGGTCGCAGGCCGCCGCCCGGGGTGCTCCTCCCATCGGGTGGCGCCGCACGAGCCGTTCCAGCGTCGGCGCCCCACCGGGCGCTGGCGCTGGACGCCCTCGCCGTCCTTCGCATCCTCCGCGACCATCCTCGCGACGCCGGTCCCTGGGGGGAACCGGCGTTCGCGCGGGAGGTCGACGCGATCCGCCACCAGCTCGACCCGATCCACCACCGGCGCACGCTCACCGCTTCCTACGCTCGGGAGGCGTTCCGCATGCCGCCGGCTGACGCCGGCGAACCGCGGCCCATCGATCGGCCGATCGGACGACCGACCGCAGTCGCCTACGCCATCCGATGGCTCGAGCTCGGCGATGGCGTGCAACGGCCCCCGTGGACAAGTCTCGTCGCCGGCCGCGGCTGACACGCCCGAGGAGCCGCGCCCGCTATCCTTCGCGGATGCGCCTCTCACACCTCTTCTTCACGACCCTGCGCGACGACCCGAGCGACGCCGAGATGCCGTCGCACCGCCTGCTGCTGCGGGCCGGCTATGTCCGCCAGCTCGGCTCCGGCATCTACTCGCTGCTGCCGCTCGGGAAGCGGGTCAACGACCGCGTCGAGCAGGTCATCCGCGAGGAGATGGACCGGATCGGGTCGCAGGAGATGGAGATGCCGGTCGTCCACCCGGCCGACGTGTGGCGCGCGAGCGGCCGGTACGACGCGATCGGGCCCGAGCTGGGCCGGTTCAAGGACCGCAACGGCCGGGACATGGTCCTGGCGATGACCCACGAGGAGGTCGTGGCGATGCTGCTGGCCGACATCGTCCGGTCGTGGCGCCAGCTGCCGATGATGGTCTACCACTTCCAGACGAAGTGGCGCGACGAGCCACGAGCGCGCGGCGGCCTCATCCGCGTCCGCGAGTTCGTGATGAAGGACGCCTACAGCTGCGACCGCGACGAGGCCGGCCTCGACACCAGCTACTGGGCGCAGCACGGCGCCTACGTCCGCATCTTCGAGCGCCTCGGGCTCGACACCATCGCGGTCTCGTCCGACGTCGGGATGATGGGCGGCAGCCAGGCCCACGAGTTCATGGTCCTCAACCCCGCCGGCGAGGACGTCCTCGTGCTGTGCGAGGCGTGCGGCTATGCGCGCCAACCGGCAGGTCGCGGTCATCCGGCACCTCCGCGCCACCGCCCGAGGACGCGCTTCCGCTCGAGGAGGTCGCGACGCCGGGCACGACGACCATCGCGACGCTCGCGGCGTTCCTCGGCATCGGGCCCGAGCGGACCGCCAAGGCCGCCTTCTTCATGGCCGGCGACGGCCGGCTGGTGACGGCGATCGTGCGCGGCGACCACGAGGTCAACGAGACCAAGCTGGTCAACGCCGTCAAGGCGACCGGTGGCTTCCGGCCGGCGACGGTCGAGGAGATCAAGGCGGCCGGGATGGAGCCCGGCTACGGCTCGCCGATCGGCGCCCACGACACGGTCGTCGTCGTCGACGAGCTGGTCGCCGCGCTCGGCCAACCTGGTCGCCGGCGCCAACCGCGTGGGGCTTCCACTACCGCAACGTGAACGTCGGGCGCGACTTCACGCCGGACGTCATCGCGGACCTCACGAACGCCCAGGAAGGCGATCCGTGCCCGACCTGCGGCGCAGCCGGTCATCCTGCGCAACGGCATCGAGGTCGGCAACATCTTCAAGCTCGGGACGAAGTACACCGACGCGTTCGGTGCCGACCTACCTCGGCGAGGATGGCGTGGCGCCACCCGATCGTCATGGGCTCATACGGCATCGGCGTCGGGCGGAACGTGGCCTGCATCGTCGAGGCCCACCACGACGAGAAGGGCATCGTCTGGCCGGCCGAGGTCGCGCCGTACGCCGCGCACCTGGTGTCGATCGGCGCGGCCAAGGAGCCGCGCGTCAACGAGATCGCCGAGCGCCTCCACGACCTGGCGGCCGAGGCCGGTCGCGAGATCCTGTGGGACGACCGCGAGGAGTCGCCCGGGGTCAAGTTCACCGATGCCGAGCTCCTCGGCATGCCGTGGATCCTGACCGTCAGCCCGCGATCGCTGGCTGCGGGCGGCGTCGAGGTCACGGAACGGGCCACCGGCGAGCGCTCGACCCGGCCCATCGAGGACGTCGAGGAGATGCTCAGAGGCGGTTGAGGTCCTCGGGGACGTCGTTGGCCAACGCGTTGCGGACCTCGGCCAGCTGCTCCTGCGTCAGCGTCGTGCCGTCGAGCGCGATGACCGCGTCGCTGCCGGGCCCCTGCTCATCGAGGAGCGCCTCCGATGACACCTCGTGTCCCGTCATCGGTTCCTGCTCGACGTCGATCCGCCCGATGGCGAAGTTCACGCCGGGCGGGATGGACGCCGCGATCGAGATCTCGTTGATGCGATACGGCGAGCGCTTCTCGCGGAGCGATGAGTTGGTCATCTCCTGCAGCGCGGTCGCCTTGATGATCAGGTCGGCCAGGACGCCCGGGTCGATCCGCTCGACGACGGTCGAAACGCCACGCCGGGCGGCGCCCATCGCGGCTCGCGCCTGCTGGCCCAGCTTCTCCTGCGTGGCCGGGTCCTGCGCGGTGTGGCTGACCGCGCCGGCGGCCTCGGTCGCCCTGGCCCGGGCCTGCTCCGCGGCGTCCGCCGCCGCTTCCTTGGCACGTTGGATGAAGCTCATGCGCCGAATATAGCGGGCGCCTGCTCCGCCGACCACTAGGATTCATCCGTGCCACCGCGCCCGACGCTCCCGTCCGACGACCTCTACGCCCGCCTCGAGATCTCGATCGACGCCAGCCCGGAAGCGATCGAGGTCGCCTGGCGATCGCTCCTCCGCCAGCACCATCCCGACATCGCCGGCCCCTCCGGGTTGGAGCGCGCCAAGCGCATCAACGTGGCACATGACTGGCTCAGCGATCCGGAGCTGCGCACGCGGTACGACCACGAACGTGGGCTGCGGCGCTCGCTGCGCGAGACGGGTGGCCGCGATCCGCGTGATGACGGGCGCCCCGTCCGTGGCGAGGGACGACCGGCCCGACACGCCGCCGCGCCTCGCCCGGCCGACCCGGCCGAGGAGATGGCCCGTTTCCTGGACCAGGTCGCGACGCTCGAGCCCGACGAGGTCGACCGGCTGGCCTGCGCCGAGCCGCCGCCGATCGCCTTCGGAGCGACGATCGCCCGGTTCCTGCCGCCCGATCGCCTGGAGGCGCTCGAGGCGGTCGAGGCAGCCGTCGCGGCGCGCCTCGACCCGGTCGCCGCGGCACGGCCCGGCGTGCGCGACGCGGTCGAGGGCTACGCCACCGAGCTCGTCCTCGGGTCATTCCTCGACGACCTCCTCACGGAGCCGTTCCGCGAGCGGGCACGTGAGCGCCTGACGCGCGGCTGGGATGCGGCCGTCGGCCAGCCGCGATACGGCCCGAACGGGGACGCGGTCCGCGCGCTGTTGGCCCGTCTCGCCGGGCTCGACAAGGCAGGGGTGGTCGCTCTGGCCGGCACGGCACGGCGGGCCGGCTACGGCGACGGTGGCGAGGAGGACCCGTGGCCGCCGGACCGGTCGCCCGACGATGACGAGGCCCTGCGGGTCTCCTCCATGCTTGCCGCCGCCGATGCGACGAACGCGCTCCCCGCCGGCCTCGCGGACCGGGCGACGACCGCCCGCGCGCGCTGGTCGGCGGCACGGCTCGCGCATCTGCTCGTCCTGCGGCACGCGTTCGCGCCGCGCACGTTTGCGTCGCTCACGCGCCCGTGGCGGCCGCGCTTCCTGCCCGACGACCGTCCGGCGCCACGCGTGCACCGGCCCGGGCAAGGCTGAGGGCCGGGCCTCGACCGACACCCGGACCGGCGCCTGTGCGATGCTCGTCCCGTGGAGGCGTTGCTGGTCGCGATCGTGGTCATCGTGGCGGTCTTCGCCGCGGCCGCAGGCGTCAGCCGGGCCGTCCAGACCCGGCGTCGCCTGGACCTGATCGCGACCGAGGCCGGCGCACCGCCCGGAGGGGATCCGGCGGTTGCCGTCACCGAACTCCGTGACCGGGCGCTCCGCGCCGAAACGGCCGCGTCCGCGACGGCGCTCGAGCGGGACGCATTCCTTGGCTCGCTCGCCCAGGGTGTCCTGGTCGTCGGCGACGGCCTGCGGATCACCAGCGCGAACCCGGCCGCTCACGTCCTGCTGGACCGCGCAGCGGGGACGCTCGTCGGCCGGACGCTGATGGAGGTCTTCCTCGATACCGGGGTCGAGGCCATCGCCGTCGCGGCGCGAACGGCCGGGTCCTCGACCGGCGAGGTGGCCGTCGCCGGCGCCGACGGACCGAAGCTGTCGATCCGCGGGCGGCGGGCGCCGGCAGGGACGGTCTGGCTCGTGCTCGAGGACGTCTCGGAGCTGCGACGCCTCCAGCAGATCCGGACCGAGTTCATCGACAACCTGTCGCACGAGCTGCGCACCCCGCTCACGACGGTCAGCCTCCTGGCCGAGACACTCACCCGCGAGGCAGAGGCCGCCGGCGACAAGATCCCGCGGCGGATGCGCGAGCGGATCGACAACATCGAGGTCGAGACGGGGCACCTCGTCCAGATGGTCAGCGAGCTGCTCGACCTGTCGCGCATCGAGAGTGGGGGAGCACTGGGCCCCCTCGAGCCGGTCGACCTCGGCTCGCTGGCCGAGGCGTCCGTCGGGCGGTTGCGGCTGTTCGCCGACCGCCAGCGGGTGACCCTCGCGACCGAGGTCGAGAAGCCCCTGCCGACGGTCCGTGGCGATGAGGACCGGCTCGGCCAGGTGATGGTCAACCTGCTGCACAACGCCGTGAAGTTCAGTCCCGACGGCGGGGAGGTCCGCGTGTCGGTAGGCACGGACGCGGCCGGCGGCCAGGTCGTCGTGGCCGTTGCCGACCACGGTGTCGGGATCCCGCGCGGCGCCCAGGCACGCATCTTCGAGCGCTTCTACAAGGTGGACCGGGCGCGCGTCCGGGGAGAGGCGGGCGGGACGGGTCTCGGCCTGGCGATCGCCCGGCACATCCTCGAACAGCACGGCGGCCGGATCTGGGTCGAATCGACCGAGGGCGTCGGCAGCACCTTCTCGTTCTCCCTCCCGGTCGCCGCCGGGCCGGCCTGAGACCGCGTCGCCGAAGGAGCTCGATGGACCGCCTGCATGTCGCCACGCTCAACATCCGCAACCTGGCCGACCGCTGGTTCGAGCGGCTGCCGCTCCTGCTCGCCGACATGGCGACGCTCCAGCCCGACCTGCTCGGACTCCAGGAGGTGGTCTACGTGATGCAGCAGGACCGCCTCATCGGTGCTGCCGGGGAGGGTCGCTATGGGGCGGCCCGGGCCTGGGCGGGTCGGCCGGAGTACGGCAACAGCCTGCTGGTCCGCGAGCCGCTGCTCGCCCGCGACACGGAGCGCCTGGATCTCGGACTTGCCCGGTCGGCGCTGCGCTCGGTCGTCGACCTGCCGGGCGGGGCATCCGTGCTGGTCGTCGTCACGCACCTCCATCACCTCACGCCCGACGAGGCGCTGCGCGACGAGCAGGCCGCGGCGTTGGTTTCCTGGGTCGCAGGCCCGTCCGAGGCCGACGCGACGATCGTCATGGGGGATTTCAACGCCGACCCGGCGGAGCCTGCCCCGGCGAGGATGCGCGACGCCGGTTTCGCATCCGCCTATGAGACCGCGAACGGCGCCGAGCCCGCCGTCACCTGGCCGTCCGGTCTCCAGGCGCCGGCGATGGACACGGACGGTCCGCCCGAGTGCCTCGACTACATCTGGGTCCGGGGCGCCGCGCGGGTCGAGTCCGCTCGACTGTGCTTCGACCGCCCCGATCCCGTGGACCCGACCATCTATCCGAGCGACCACCTGGGCATCGCCGCCCGCCTCGAGATCGGGTAGGGGATGGCGACCCGGACCCTCCGCCTCGCACATCGCGGCGACTGGCGCCATGCCCCCGAGAACTCGCTGGCCGCGTTCGCGGCGGCCCTCGCCATCCCGGCCTGTGACGGCCTCGAGTTCGACGTCCGCCCGTCGGCCGACGGGGTCCTCGTGACCTGCCACGACGACACCCTCCGACGGACCCATGGCCGACCCGATCGCGTCGACGCCCTGACGGCCGATGCGTGCGAGGCGCTCGGGATCCCGTCGCTCGCCGACGTGCTGCGCCTGGCCGGGCATCGGCCGTTCCTCGACATCGAGCTGAAGGGCGATCCCGGTCCGACGATCGTCCAGGTCCTGGCCGCCGGCCGCGGCCCCGAGCTTGCCAACGCCGTCGTGTCGTCGTTCGAGGAGGCTGCGCTGCTGCGGGTCGCCCACCTCGCCCCGTCGTGGCCGCGCTGGCTGAACTCCCACTCCCTGACCGATGCCGACATCGCCCTCGCCCTGGGCCTGGGCTGCCGGGGCATCGCGGCGGAGTGGCACGCGCTTGATGAGCGGTCCGTCGCGAGCGCGCAGGCGGCCGGCCTCGAGGTCGCGTCATGGACCGTCCGTGGCCGCCAGACCTTCGACCGCCTCGAACGGCTGGGTGTCGTCGCCGTCTGCGTCGAAGCGAGAGCCCTCGATGGCTGAACGTCACGCAGCTCGGACGACGGACGTGACGGCACGCGCCGACCTGGTGATCGTCGGGGCGGGGACGATCGGCGGCTGGGCGTCCGTCTTCGCGTCGGCCGATGGGGCCGGGCGGGTGGTCGTGCTCGAGCGCGGGCTGGTCGGGATGGGCGCCTCGTCACGCGCGGCTGGCATCGTCCGGGCGCAGGGCGGGACGCCCGGCGACCGTCGCCCTCGGCCGCTGGTCGATCGATTTCTACCGCGGCCAGTCGGCCGCCTACGGTGCCGATTCGGGCTTCCGCGAGCTCGGCTATCTCATCCTGGCGGTGACCGAGGATGACGAGCGGGCCGGTCGCGAGCGGGTCGCCATGCAGCAGGCCGCCGGACTGCCGGTCCGCTGGCTCGAGGCGGCCGAGGCGGCCAACACGGCCGTGACCCTGTCGTCCGGCGGCCACCGCGGCGGGAGCTATGCCGAAGGCGACGGGGCGATCGACCCACCGCGCAACGTCCGCGCCTACTCGCTCGCGATGCAGGCCGCCGGGGTCGACCTCCGCGAGCGGACGGCCTTCCGCGCCCTCCGCACAGACGCCGACGCGCGACGGCGGCCGTCGCGTCACCGGCGTCGAGACCGACCACGGCACGATCGAGACCGAGCGCGTGATCCTGACCGGCGGTCCGACCCTTCGCTCGGTCGGGCGCCTGGCCGGCGTCCGGATCCCGGTCGGTGCCGCGCGCCACACGGTGGCCGTCCTCGAGCCCGAGCCCGCCTTCGCCGTCGAGCGGATGCCGATGGTCTTCGACATCGGCGCGGGCCTCTACTGGCGGCTCGAGGAGGGCGGCCTGCTGTTCGGTTGGAGCAACCCGGACGAGGTCCCGGGGGAGGCCCGCGCCATCGACTGGGACTACTACGACCTGATGCGCTCGCGGCTGGCCGGCCTGGTCCCGGCGACGCGGGACCTCGGGCTTCGTCGCATCTGGGCGGCGACCATCGACTTCACCCCGGACCACCTGCCGATCGTCGGTCCGGCACTCGACGAGCACGGCCGGCCGATCGACGGCGTCACGGTCGCATCGGCGGGCGGCCACGGGATGATGTGGGGCCCGGGCGTCGCCCGCGTCGCGGCGGACCTGGCCCTGCGTGGCCACACCTCGCTCATCGATGCGTCGGAGCTCGGCCTCGATCGGTTCGACGACGACGGCCGGAGCCGCCTCGCCGCCGACCCGATCGCCCTCCCGTTCCCGGCCTCGACGGCGGGACCCGACGGATCGTCGGGGTGACCTGAAGACACCAAGCCGCGATTTGTGCGTCTCTCGAACAAATCCGGGTGATAGATTCGCCAGACGAGCCGGGGATCGTCGCGAATGATCCGCCCCGAGCAGGCAGAGGAGGATCGGGCGATGGTCGAAGGCTTCTTCTCGGAGGTCCCGGAACGGATCCGCTTCGGTGGCCTGGCCTCCACCGATCCCCTGACGTTCAAGGTCTACGAGCCGGATCGTGTCGTCCTTGGAAAGCGGATGGCGGATCACCTCAGGATCGGCGTCTGCCTGTGGCACTCCTTCGCGTGGGACGGCCGCGACATGTTCGGGATCGGGACGCTCGACCGGCCATGGCTCGACCCGGCCGTCGACCCGATGCAGGCCGCCCGCCAGAAGATGGCCGTCGCGTTCGAGTTCATCGAGAAGCTGGGCACGCCCTACTACTGCTTCCACGACCGCGACGTGGCGCCCGAAGGCGCGACGTTCGCCGAGTTCCGCGACAACCTCGACGCCCTGACCGACGACGCTCTCGGCTACCAGTCCCGGACGGGCGCGACGCTCCTGTGGGGCACCGCCAACCTGTTCACCCACCCGCGTTACCAGGGCGGCGCGGCCACGAACCCCGATCCCGAGGTCTTCGCCTACGCCGCGGCCCAGGTCAAGCACATGCTCGAGGTCACCAAGCGTCTCGGTGGCACGAACTACGTCCTGTGGGGCGGCCGCGAGGGCTACGACACGCTGCTCAACACCGACCTCAAGCGCGAGGGCGACCAGCTGGCCCGGTTCCTCCACCTCGTCGCCGAGCACAAGCACCGCATCGGGTTCGAGGGCAGCCTCCTCATCGAGCCGAAGCCGATGGAGCCGACCAAGCACCAGTACGACTACGACTCGGCGACGATCCATGGCTTCCTCGTCCGGAACGGCCTCGAGGACGAGTACCGCCTGAACATCGAGGCGAACCACGCCACGCTCGCCGGCCACTCGTTCCACCATGAGGTCGCGTACGCCGTGGCGAACGGGATGCTCGGCAGCATCGACGCGAACCGCGGCGACCCGCAGAACGGCTGGGACACCGACCAGTTCCCGAACTCGGTCGAGGACCTGGCCCTGCCGATCTACGAGATCCTCAAGGGCGGCGGGTTCACGACCGGCGGCTTCAACTTCGACGCGAAGCTGCGCCGCCAGAGCACGGACCGGACCGACCTGTTCCATGCCCACATCGGCGGCATCGACACGCTCGCCCAGGCGCTGCTGGTCGCGGCCGATCTCCTCGAGCGACGGGACCCTCGCAGGGCCGCTCGAGGAGCGCTACGCGGGCTGGGATGGTCCGCTCGGCCGGGCGATCCTGGACGGCGACGAAACGCTCGCGTCGCTCGAGGCGAAGGTCGCTGCCGGCGAGATCGACCCGAGTCCGCTGTCGGGTCACCAGGAGCTCCTCGAGAGCCTCGTCAACCAGCGCATCTGGGCCGCCGAGCGCGAACCGATCGAGACGGGCTCCGGCCGCTGACCGTGGGGCTCGTCCTGGGGGTCGACGTCTCGACGACGGCGACGAAGGCCGTCCTGATCGACGAAGCGGGCGTCGTCGTCGCGGTCGCGAGCGCCGAGTACCCGTTCGACACGCCACGGCCACTGTGGAGCGAGCAGGATCCTCGCCTGTGGTGGGACGGGGCGATCACCGCGATCGGCGGCGCCCTTGCGTCGGCCGGTCGATCCGGCGCAGACGTGGTGGCGGTCGGCCTCACTGGCCAGATGCACGGGCTCGTGCTGCTCGACAGGTCGGATCGCGTCCTCCGGCCGGCGATCCTGTGGAACGACCAGCGGACGGCCGCCGAGTGCGACGCGATCCGCGCCGCGGTCGGTCCCGAGCGGCTGATCGAGGTGACGGGCAACGATGCGCTGACCGGCTTCACGGCCCCGAAGCTGGTCTGGGTCCGCGACCACGAGCCGGACGTGTGGGGCCGGGCGGCTCATGTCCTCCTGCCGAAGGACTATCTCCGACTGCGACTCACCGGCGAGCACGCGCTCGACAAGGCCGATGGCGCCGGCACGCTGTTGTTCGACCTCGCGGCGCGGGACTGGTCGCCCGAGGTGCTGGCCCGGCTCGACATCCCGGGATCGTGGCTGCCACCGACGTTCGAAGGCCCCGAGGTCACCGGCGTCATCAGCGCCGCCGCGGCCGCCGCGACCGGGTTGCGTGCCGGGACGCCGGTCGTGGCCGGCGGCGGCGACCAGGCCGCCAACGCGGTCGGTGTCGGGGTCGTGTCACCGGGGACGATGGCACTCTCGCTCGGGACGTCAGGGGTCATCTTCGCGGCCACAGATCGGCCGTTGTACGAGCCGCACGGTCGGGTGCACGCGTTCTGCCACGCCGTGCCCGGCCGGTGGCACATGATGTCGGTGATGCTCTCGGCAGCGGGCAGCCTCCGCTGGTTTCGCGATTCGCTGGCGCCGGGAGTCGAGTTCGGCGACCTCGTCGCGACGGCCGAGACCGTCCCGCCGGGGAGCGACGGGCTGTTCTTCCTGCCATACCTCTCGGGTGAGCGCAATCCGCATCCCGACCCGCTCGCGCGGGGAGCGTTCATCGGGCTGACCCTCGCCCACGACCGGCGGCATCTCACGCGGGCCGTGCTGGAGGGAGTCGCGTTCGGGTTGCGGGACGGCCTCGACCTGATGACGGCGGCCGGGATGGCCCCGCCGTCGCGCATCCACGCATCGGGCGGCGGGACGGCGAGCGCGCTGTGGCGTCAGATCCTGGCGGATGTGCTCGGCGCTGAGATCGCCACGGTCGAGACGACCGAGGGCGCGGCGTACGGTGCCGGTCTGCTCGCTGCGGTCGGCGCCGGCTGGTGGGGGAGCGTCGACGCCGCGACCGAGTCGGTCGTCCGCGTCACGCCGGTGGCATCGCCCGGTCCGGATGCGGCCGTCTACGCCGATCGCCATGCCATCTATCGCGAGCTTTATCCGACGCTGCGCGAGACGTTCCCGCGGTTGTAGGTCCCGGGCGAGCTCAGCGGGCTGGAGGGGCCGGGCGCCGCGAGGCGCCGCCGCGCTCGCGGTGTGCCTAGCCGCGCAGCTCGATCTCGGCCAGCTCACTCTCGGTGACATCGCCCGGCTTCTTGCCGAGGATGATCATGCCGAGCACGGCGTCCGCGTCGACCTCGTTCTTGTTCACGGTGTCGACGATCCGGCCGTGGTACATGACGCTGACGCGGTCGGACAGGTCGAACACGTCGTGGATGTCATGGCTGATCAGGAAGATGCCGATGCCGTCGTCCTTCAGCTGGCGGACCAGGTTCCGTACCTGCGCGGTCTCGGCCGGGCCGAGCGCAGCCGTGGGCTCGTCCATGATCAGGATCCTGGCGTTGAAATAGACCGCCCGGGCGATCGCCACGGCCTGGCGCTGGCCGCCGGACAGCGACTTCACCGGCTGCGCGAAGTTCGTGAAGTTCGGGTTGAGCCGGCCCATGATCTTGCGCGTCTCGGCCTCCATGCTGGAGTCATCGAGCGAGCCGAGGCGGGTCGTCTTCTCGCGGCCGAGGAACATGTTCCCCGGGGCGTCGATGTTGTCGGCCAGGGCGAGGGTCTGGTAGATCGTCTCGATGTTGTAGGCCTTGGCGTCGCGCGGGTTCTTGATCGACACCGGCTTGCCGTCGACCAGGATCTCGCCGCTGTCGGCCGGGTGAGCGCCCGACAGGACGCGCATCAGCGTCGACTTCCCGGCGCCGTTGCCGCCGACGAGGCCGATGACCTCTCCCGCATGCAGGTCGATGCTCACGTCACGCACGGCGTGCACGCCGCCGAACGCGACGCTGATGTTCCGCATCTCGACGAGCGGGGTCCGCACGGCATCGGTCACGCCCTTGCCCTCCTGCTCGCTCATGAGCCGCGCCGGCGGTTCAGGGTGTCGAGGCCGACCGCGAGGATCAGGACGATGCCTGCCACGACGTTCTGGCCAGGCGAGTTCACGCCCAGGAAGCTCAGGCCGTAGGCCAGGGACTGCATCACGAACGCGCCGAGCACGGCACCCGGGATGGTCCCGATGCCACCCGCGAACGACGTCCCGCCGACCACCGCGGCGGCGATCACGTACAGCTCGTAGCCGCTGCCGATGTCGAGGGTCGAGCCGTTGAGCCGGGCGGCCGCGATCGCCGCGGCGAACGCACACAGGACGCCCATCAGCACATAGGTCTTGAGGATCGTGAAGCGCGTGTTGATACCGGCCAGCTCGGCCGCGTCGGGGTTGCCGCCGTAGGCATAGACGTAGCGGCCGAACCGCCGGCGGGTGGCGATGAAGGTCATGACCAGCGTCACGACCGACCAGCAGCACGATCGGGTACGGGAAGCCGACGGGGATCTGCAGGCCACCGGGCGGCTGGGTGATCCCGTGATCGGTGGCGTACTGGGTGGCCAGACCCTTCGGCCAGAACGCATTGTTCGCGAACCAGGCGAGGCCGAGCACGATCCCGACCCCGACGACACCGAGGAGCACCTCGGCCCACATGGGTCGGGTCGGGAAGCCGTAGCGGCGCCGCTGGCGGCGGCTGTTGTAGAGCAGGCCGACGATCGCGACGCATCCCACGATGCCGAGGATCCAGGTGATGAGCTCGACCGACCGAGCCGAGGGCCCCGCCGCCGAGGAGCTGGAACGTCGGGTCGAGGCCGATCACGGCGGCGCCGTTCGACTGGTACCAGACGAGGCCGCGGATCGACAGCAATCCGCCGAGCGTGACGATGAAGGACGGTACGCCGATGTAGGCGATGATGAAGCCCTGGATCGCTCCGACGCCGGCACCGAGGCCGATGCCCATGGCCAGCGCCAGGACCCACTGGAACGGGACATCCGGTCCGATCCCGAAGATGCGCGGGAACCAGTCCGTCATCCACAGCGCATAGCTCATCGCGATGAGCCCGACGAGCGACCCGACCGACAGGTCGATGTTGCGCGAGACGATCACCAGGACCATGCCGGTCGCGATGATCGCGATGCCCGCCGCCTGGACGGCCATCGTGATCATGTTGGTCGGCTGGATGAGCGTCCCGCCGCTCAGGATGTTGAACGTGACGAGGATGAGGACGAGGGCGATGAGCATGCCGAACAGCCGGAGGTCGATCTCCGTCTGCGCGAAAAGGCGACGTATCGAGGCGCGAGCAGGCGGCCGCGCCTGGGTCTGACCTGGGACCGGTGCTACATCGGCCACGTTCGCCACGGCAGCCCTCCTTGCTCAGGGGCTGAACGAAACCTGCGCCCCCGGGGGACCCGGGGGCGCAGGTGATTCTCGACTAGGAGGAGGCCGTTACTTGCAGGCCGCCGGCGCCGTCGCGGCGTCGACGCCCTTGCAGAGCTCTGCCTTGGTGATCTGCCCACCGTCGATGACCACCTGGAGGTTGTCCTGGGTGATCGGGGTCGGCTGCAGGGTGAACGAGCTGACGGTGTTACCGCCCGGCGTCTTGAACGGCACGGCCGTGAGGCCGGCTGTCGGGGCGACGGTCGGGTCGATCAGGCCGGCCGGAAGCTGGAGGCTGGCCATCGTGCCGCCAGCGCAGAGCGCGAGCGCGGCTGCACCGGCAGCCTTGCCCAGCTCGTTGGCGTTCTTCCAGATGTCGACGTACTGCTTGCCCTGCGCGAGGTTGTTCAGGTTGGCGGTGTCGCCGTCCTGACCGCTGAGGGGCGGGTAGCCGTACGACTTGGCCGTGAGCGCGCCGACGACGCCGAGCGCGGTGCTGTCGTTCTCAGCGAGAACGGCGTCGATCTTCGTGTTCGACGAGACCGCCGAGTCGATGATCGCTTCCATGTTCGACTGGGCCTTCTCGGTCTTCCAGGCGTCGGTGTAGGTGCCGTCCGCCGGGCCGACGATCTTGATGTCGCCGGAGGCGACCTTGTCCTTGAGCCCGGCCAGGTCCCAGCCTGCGGGCAGGAAGGTCTTGGCGTTCGGGTCGGCCGGGTCGCCCTTGATCAGGACGTAGTTGCCCTTCGGGACCTTCTTGATGATCGCGTCAGCCTCGGCCTTGCCGACGCCGGTGTTGTCGAACGTGATGTACAGCGTGCTCGGGTCCTCGATGAGGCGGTCATACCCGATGACCGGGATGCCCGCCGCCTTGGCCTTCGCGACCGCCGGAAGGACCGCCTGAGGGTCCTGCGCCAGGACGATCAGGACCTTGGCGCCCTTCGAGATCATCGTGTCGATGTCGGTCGCCTGCTGCTCGCTGCTCAGGTTGGCGTCGGCGTCGATGTACGTGCCGCCGGCTGCCTCGACCGTCTTCTCGATGTTCGGCTTGTCGTGCGCCGCCCAGCGCGGCTGCTGGAAGTTGTTCCACGACACGCCGACGGTGCAACCGGCTCCGCCGGAGCCGGCGGCTGCCGCGGATGACCCGGCGCTTGCCGCGGCGCTTGCCGCGGCGCTTGGCGCTTCCGTTGCCGCAGCGGTCGCCCCGGCAGTTGCCGAGGGGCTGCTGCTACTGCTGCTGCAGGCTGCCGCGATGATCGCGACGGTGCCGATGAGCAGCCCGAATCTTCGATTCATCCCTGTATCTCCTCCTGTAGAACGCTTGCTTCCCTCCCGGAAATGGCGCAAGTGTCCGCTAGGCTACCACCCTTCTGTCACGCCATACGACGCAGGCCCACGGAGCGGGGTCGGCGTCGATCCGGTCTTCCTCGGGACCGTTCCGGCTGCGGTCCATCACGCGGACGCCAGCTCCGGCCGAGCCCGTCGTGGGACCAGCCAGCCGGCCGGGTCGGCCAGGAGCGGCTCGAAGGCGAGCTCGGCGGCTCCGAGCAACGGAGCATCCTCGCCGAGCAGGGCCGGGACGATGCGGACCAGCCGGCGCGGAGCGGCCAGGGCGCGTCGATCCAGCTCGTGCTCGATCGTCGGGCCGACGAGCGGAAGGATCCGCCCGAAGATCCCGCCGAGCACGATGAGCCGCGGGTTGAAGATGTTGACGAGACCGGCCAGCCCGATGCCGAGCCAGCGTCCGCCATGGTCGAGCGCGCTCAGCGGCGGCCGGCACGCCGGCCTCGGCGTCGCGCAGCATGGCGTCGACCTCGGGGCGCCCGCCATCCGGCGGCCGGCCGGACATGCGCAGCAGCGCCGCCACGCCGACCTCGGTCTCCCAGCACCCGATCGAGCCGCACCGACAGGCCGTGCCCGGTCGGGTTGACCGGCATGTGGCCGACCTCGCCGCCGTAGCCGGACACGCCCGTCATGGGCCGGCCGTCGAGGATGAGGCCGCCACCGACGCCGTATTCGCCCGAGATGAACAGGACGTCGCCGCTTCCGACGGCGGCGCCGCGGCGGAACTCCACCAGGGCGCCGAGGTCGGCGTCGTTCGCCACCGAGATCGGGGCGTCGAGGCCGAGCGCCGCAGCGAGCGCGTCGCCGAGCGGGGCATCGCGCCAGCCAAGGTTCGGGGCGAGCGACACCACGCCGTCACTGCGGCGGACGACCCCGACGATGGCCACACCGACGCCGACCGGGGTCTCGTCGGCCGGACGTCGGGCGCGCAGTGCGGACGCCAGGTCCGCGAGGTCGGCCGCGATGTCGTCGACTCCCGCGTGGCCGGCGGGCCGGTCCACGCGGACCCGTTCGAACACCTGACCGCCGAGGCCGACGATCGCCGCCGCCAGGGAATCGACGGCGATCTCGAGCGCGAGCACGACCGCGCCGTCGGGATCGATCCGGACGACCGGGGAAGGCCTGCCGGGCGTGCCCTGCGGCTCGGCGCGCTCCTCGACGACCAGGTCGGCAGCGGCGAGCTCGCCGATCAGCGCACGGATCGCACTGCGGGTCAGGCCGGTGCGGGCGACCAGCTTGGAACGCGAGGCAGGACCTCCTTCGTGGAGCTCGCGGACGATCGCGCTCAGGTTCGAGCGACGGACCGTCTCGCTGCGCTGACCAAGGGCCTCGAGCCGCATCGTCACCGGTTTTGTGTTCCTCTCTTATAAATGTTGTGACACACTCCACCTCGCGAGTGTCCGTGTCAAGGGTCCGTGCGCGGAATGAGACCTCGGATAGGGGTGAGGGACCGATGGCAAACCTGCGCTGGGGCATCCTGTCGACCGCCGACATCGGCCGTCGCAAGGTCATCCCGGGCATCCTGAAGGCAGATCGCTGCGAGGTCGTGGCGATCGGCTCGCGAGACGCCGCGCAGGCCCGCCGGGTCGCCGACGAGCTCGGGATCCCGGCGGCGCATGGCTCGTACGAGGCGCTGCTGGCCGACCCGAACGTCGACATCGTCTACATCCCGCTGCCGAACCATCTCCACGCGGAATGGACGATCGCCGCGGCGCGTGCCGGGAAACACGTCCTGTGCGAGAAGCCGCTGGCGATGACCGCCGCCGAGGCCGAGCGGATGCTCGACGTCTGTGCCGAAGAAGGCGTCCGGCTGATGGAGGCGTTCATGTACCGCCTCCATCCGTCGTGGGAAGAGGTCCGCCGGTTGGTGGAGAGCGGCCGGATCGGGCGCCTGCTCGCGGTCCAGAGCTGGTTCTCCTACGCGAACGACGACCCCGCGAACATCCGCAACCAGCTCGATGTCGGGGGTGGTGCGCTGTACGACATCGGCTGCTACACGATCAACCTGTCGCGGATGCTGTTCGGGGCCGAACCGGTCGGCGTCAGCGCGTCGGTGGTCCGTGAGCCGGGGAGCGGGGTCGACGTCCTCACCAGCGCGATCCTTGCGTTCGAGACCGGGACCGCGACGTTCACGGTCTCGACCCGGGCCGAACCGGACCAGCGGGTCCACGTGTATGGCAGCGACGGCCGGATCTCGGTCGAGATCCCGTTCAACATCCCGCCCGATCGGCCGACCCGGATCTTCGTGACCGCGGGTGGCGCTCCGCCGGTCGCGCCGGCGACGGAGACGATCACGTTCGAGGCCGCCGACCCGTACACGGTCGAAGCGGAGCGATTCGCGGCGGCGATCCTCGACGGCACGCCGACTCCGACCCCGCCGGAGGACGCCGTCGCCAACATGCGGGTCATCGATCGCGTGTTCGCGGCAGCCGCCGACGGCGTCTCCTGACAGTCTTGGTATCCTCCCCGCCGGGAGGCCGATGCCAGTCAGCCACGTCACGGACTGATCCCGGAGGAGCGACGGTTGGACCCCCAGGCACCTGCCCCCGACGCCGGCGACCCGGCCGTCGGCGATCCAGGTGTGGCCCCCTCGGACGCGCCCGACGGGCCTCGATCGTCCGATGCGCCTCCTGCGACCCCGCGTCATGTTCCCGACCGTCGAGCCCGGATGCCGCGCGTGACCGGCCGGCGCGCCGCGCTCCTTGCCGTGGTCGTCATCGCGGTCGTCGTGGTGGCCGGCGCCGGCTGGGCGGTGAACAGCGGGCCCGGCGCGGGGACGCCATCGTCCGCCCTCGGGACGCCGCACTTCGTCGACGTCACCGCGTCGTCCGGGGTCCAGCTCACCTATGACGGACCGTACCCGTTCGCGGTCGGCGGGGGCGTGGCGGTGCTCGACTGCGACGGAGACGGGAAGCCGGACCTCTATCTCGCCGGTGGCGCCGGTCCGGCCGTCCTGGAGCGGAACGACACGCCGGCCGGCGGCACACCGCACTTCACCGCCGTCCACGATCCGGCGACCGACCTGACCAACGTGTTCGGCGCCTATCCGCTCGACATCGACGGCGACGGGATCGTCGATCTTGCGGTCCTGCGGATGGGCGGCAACGTGCTGCTCCGCGGGCTCGGCGGCTGCCGCTTCGAGCGCGCGAACGAAACCCTCGGGTTCGACGGCGGGAACCGGATCACGATGGGGTTCAGTGCGACGTGGGAGGGCTCCGCGACCCTGCCCACGCTCGCCTTCGGCAACTACATCGTCGATCCCGACAACCAGGACCCCGACAACCTGTGCGCCGACAACGTGCTCGTTCGACCGGGTGCCGATGGCTCCCAGTACGGCGCGCCGATGCCGCTGACGCCGGCGTGGTGTGCCCAGTCCCTCCTGTTCAGCGACTGGGACCGGTCGGGGCGGCGTGACCTCCGGATCAGCAACGATCGCCAGTACTACAGCGACCTGTCCGACGGGCAGGACCAGCTGTGGCGGATCGCGCCCGGTGAGGCGCCGCGGCTCTACACGGCCGACGACGGCTGGGTCCCCGTCCGGCTCAACGGGATGGGGATCGCCAGCTACGACGTGACCGGCGACGGCTTCCCGGACGCGTACCTGACGAGCCAGGGGGCGAACGTCCTGCAGACGCTCCTCGGCGGCCCGTCCAAGCCGACGTTCCAGAACATCGCCCTCAAGCTCGGAGTCGAGGCCACCCGGCCCTCGACCGGCGGCGATCCGCTGCCGTCGACCTCGTGGCACCCGGAGTTCGCCGACGTGAACAACGACGGCTTCATCGACCTGTTCGTCTCCAAGGGGAACGTCGGGACCCAGGAGGGATACGCGACGAAGGATCCGTCCGACCTGTTCATCGGCGGGCCGGGCGACACGTTCACCTCGGCGGCCGAGGCGGCCGGCATCGTCAGCTACGCTCGCGGACGGGGGGCCGCGCTGGTCGACCTCGACGGCGACGGCATGCTCGACCTGGTCGTGGCGAACTTCGGCGATCCGGTTCGGATCTGGCGCAACGTGGGATCGGGCACCGCCGCGGCGCCCAGCCCGATGGGCCACTGGATCGGCGTGAAGGCGACCGAGCCCGGCCCGAACCGCGACGCGATCGGAGCGTGGATCGACATCGAGATCGGCGGCCTGACGATCCATCGCGAGCTCACGGTGGGCGGCGGTCACGTCGGCGGCCAGCTGCTGCCGATCCACGTCGGCCTCGGTCCGGCGACCGCGGCGCGCGTCCGCATCACATGGCCGGACGGCGAGGTGGGGCCGTGGGTCGATGTCACGGCGGACCAGGTCGTCGCGATCGCACGCGGCGCGACGACGGCGACGCCGTGGCCATCTGCTCGCCCATGATGTGGGTGTGAGCATGGGGACGCGAACCGCGCGACTCGCCGACATCGAGCTGCCCGACTTCGGATCGCCCGAGCGTGAGCCCCTCGTCCCTCCGGAGGTCCACGCGGCCAGGCTGGAACGCCTTCGTGAGCGCGGCGACGAGCGCCGGTACACGCACCTGCTCGTCTACGCGGATCGCGAGCACAGCGCGAGCCTCGCCTGGCTCACCGGCTTCGATCCGCGCTTCGAGGAGGCGATCGCGATCGTCCGACCGGGCGTGGAGCCGCTGGTCCTGGCCGGCAACGAGTGCTACGGCACGGCCGGCGCTGCGCCGCTGCCCATGCGTCGCGAGCTCTACCAGGACTTCAGCCTGCCCGGTCAGCCACGCGACCGATCTCGCACGCTCTCCGCGATCCTCGCCGAAGAGGGGATCGGTGCGGGCGCACGCGTCGGTGTGATCGGCTGGAAGGCGTTCGCGGACCGGTCACGGATCGAGATCCCGGCCTATCTGGTCGACGGGCTTCGCCGCGCGACCGGTGCGGGCGGGCTGATCGAGAACGCGAACGACCTGCTGACCGACCCGATCGGCGGGCTGCGCACCGTGGCCGAGGTCGAGCAGCTCGCATCGCTGGAATACGCGGCGTGCCAGACCTCGAACGGCATCCGGCGCCTGTTCGCCGGTCTCCGTCCCGGCATGACCGAGCGCGAGGCCGTGCGCCTGCTCGACTGGAACGGCATGCCGCTGTCGTGCCACCTCATGCTCACCGCCGGGCCGCGCGCCCGTTTCGGTCTCCTGAGCCCGAGCGATCGGCCCATCGAGCGCGGCGACCCGTTCACCGTCGCCTTCGGCGTCTGGGGCGCTTTGGACTGCCGGGCGGGCTTCGTCGTCGAAGACGCGAGCGAGCTGCCGGACGGGATCGCCGACTACGTCGAGCGACTGGTCGCGCCCTATTTCGAGGCGATCGCCGCGTGGTACGGGACACTCCGCGTCGGGGCGACCGGTGGCGATGCGTACGCGGCCGCGATGGCCCGCCTGAGCGACCCGTTCTTCGGCATCTTCCTGAACCCGGGCCACCTCATCGGGCTCGACGAGTGGGTCGAGTCGCCGTTCTACGCCGGCTCCACGGTCGAGCTCCGCTCCGGGATGGCGTTCCAGGTCGACGTCATCCCGGCGACCGGCACCGACTACTTCACGACCAACATCGAAGACGGGATCGCGCTCGCCGACGCCACGCTTCGCGCCGAGCTCGCCGCCTCCTACCCGGACGCGTGGGCGCGCATCCAGGCGCGACGCCGGTTCATGCGCGAGTCACTCGGCATCGAGCTGCACGATGACGTGCTGCCGCTCTCGAACCTCGCGGCGCACCTGCCGCCGTTCGTGCTCCGACCCGATCGGGCGATGACGCTCGCCGGGTGAGGGCGTCCTCGCTCAGCAGCAGCCGGTGCCACCGCAGCACGAGCCCTCGGCGCTGACCGACAGGCCGCGGACGGGGAGGGGCAGGCTGACGGGCCGGACGACGGCGACCGTCCAATCGGCGGGCTTGGTTGCGCGGACGATGGCGCCATGCAGACCGTCGCCGACGGCATGCGTCGGCGTGATGGCCACGTCGGTGAGCCCGACCGCCTCGAGCCCGGCGCGATACTCGGCGAACGACAGCGCTCCCGCGATGCAGCCGGCGAAGCTGCCCCGGACGGCGCGCTCGGCAGGAGTCAGGTCGTCGTCGGAAACCACATCGCTGACGCCCATCCGGCCGCCCGGTCGGAGGACCCGGGCGATCTCCGCCAGGACGGCCGCCTTGTCGGTCGACAGGTTGATGACGCAGTTGCTGATGACGACGTCGACGGATGCGTCGGGGAGGGGGATGGCCTCGATCCGGCCCTTGCGGAACTCGACGTTCGTGGCACCCGCTTCGGCGGCGTTGCGGCGCGCCAGCTCGAGCATCTCGTCGGTCATGTCGAGGCCGTAGGCGAAGCCGCTCGGACCGACCCTGCGGGCCGACAACAGGACGTCGATCCCGCCGCCGGATCCGAGGTCGAGGACGACCTCGCCCTCACGCAGCTCGGCCACCGCCGTCGGGTTCCCACAGCCAAGGCTGGCCAGGACCGCCGCGTCGGGAAGTCCGGCGCGATCGAGCTCGCTGTACAGGGCCTCGCCGAAAGACGCATCACCGCTGGGGCCGCAGCAGCCGGCAGCGTCGGTCGCCTGGGGCGCCCGGTCGAGCACCGAACGAGCGGCTTCCGCGTATCGGGCGCGAACCTCGTCGACGAGTGCGTCATCGGTCGCGGGGGTCACCAACAGCTCGGTCATCTGGCTCTCCTCGGTGGCAGGACGATCGAGGTCCCTGCCGTTCTTATCGACGGGCGTCAATATAGGCGCCGATATCGACCCTTGTCAATATTGATGACCACCGATATAGTCCGACCATGACGTCTGCCCGACCCCGCGACCTCGACCCGGATATCCGACTCCTGTCAGCCCTTGCGGACCCGGCCCGACTGGCCATCGTCCGTCAGCTGGCCGCCGACGCCGAGACCTGTGCCTGTGACTTCACCGACTGCTGCGCCGTCGCCCAGCCGACCGTGTCGCATCACCTCCGCGTCCTGCGGGAGGCCGGCATCGTCACCTCCGAGCGACGAGGCCAGAACATCTTCTATCGGCTCGATCCGGACGCGGCGAGGCGCCTTCGGGCGATCGCGGGTTCGTTCTCGCCAGGTGGGCTGATCCCGGCTGGGGACCTTCTCGCGACACGCCGGGCGACCGGGTCCGCCGCGATCGCGGCCCGCTCGGACGCCTGACCCGACCCGACGTTCCGCGCCAACGAAATCCATCGGAGCGCCGTCGATGTTCAAGGCGTCGTCCCGGAACAACGTCCTCGCCCTGACTCTGGCGGCTGCGTGCTGGGGGATCGGCACCGTCGTCAGCAAGCGCGCGATCGACGAGATCCCGCCACTCACACTCCTTCCGATCCAGCTGGCGGTGAGCCTCACGGCTCTCACGATCCTGATGCGCTGGCGCGGGCTCCCGTTCCGTGACCCGTCCGCCTCGCCCATCCTCGGACGGCTGGGCATCCTCAACCCGGGCATGGCTTACGCGTTCAGCCTCCTCGGACTCGTGTCGATCACGGCCAGCCTGTCGGTGATGATCTGGGCCATCGAGCCGCTGATCATCCTGTTCCTGGCCGGCTGGTTCCTGCGCGAACGGATCGGGCTGTCGCTGGTCGTCCTGTCACTCGTCGCGCTCGGTGGTCTGCTCCTGGTCATCGGCCAGCCGGACGGCACCGGGAGTCTCGTCGGTGTGCTCCTGACGATCGCGGGGGTCGTCTGTTGCGCCTCATACACCGTCGTCACGCGCCGCTGGCTGGTCACGGCCTATTCGACCACCCAGGTCATCGTCGTCCAGCAGGCGCACGCGATCGCCTTCGCGCTGGTCCTCGTCGCAGTCGTGTGGGTCCTTGGTGGCGCTCCGTGGCCAGCCGGCGTGAGCGCGGCGGGGTGGGCGAGTGCGATCGCGTCCGGGATCCTGTACTACGCCCTGGCGTATTGGTTCTACCTGTCGGGGCTGCGGCACGTGCCGGCGTCCCTGGCCGCGGTCTCGTTCTACCTGATCCCGATCTTCGGGGTGGCCGGCGCGGCGGTCCTGCTCGGGGAGCGCCTCGAACCGAGCCAATGGGTCGGTGTCGTCATCGTCCTCGCCGCCGTGCTGCTGATCACCCGGCGCACCAGCACGGCGCCGGCCGTCTCGACTGACCGGCCGATCGCGGCGGAGGCCTGACCCCCGGGCTCAGTCCCGGGCTCAGCGCCCGGGCTTGAGCAGATCCGGCGGGATCAGCCAGCGGAGCGTGCCGCTGCCGGGTCGGAGAGGCGGCTCGATATCGACCCTCGCGAACGCCCCCTTGCGCATCGGCACGGCGGTCGCGCCGCATAGCTCGGCGAGGAGATCGCTGAAGTCCGGGTCGTGGCCGACCACCACGGGTCGTGACGGATCGCCGGCGTCGCGCAGCACGGCCGCGAGCGAATCCGAGTCCAGGGCTCCGGCGAGCCTGTCGTCCACGGCGACTGTGACCTTGAGATGGCCAGCGACGATCTCGGCCGTCTTCGCCGCCCGGACCTTGGGCGAGGTGATGACCGCGTCCGGCGAGAAGCCGACGCCCGCCAGGAACCGGCCCAGCCGGTCGGCCTGCTTCTGGCCCTTGTCGGACAGCGGCCGCTTGGCGTCGTCGTCGTGCCAGGCCATCGGGTCGCCGGCGTCGGCGTGGCGCAGGAAGTGGAGCTCGGTCACGTCCCCGTCAGCGTACCGGTTCGGAGCGCCAGAGGGACGAAGGTGGCGATGCGCTCCTCGAGCCCGCTGAAGACCCGGCGGAAGACCACCAGCCGCTCCTCGTCTGTGCCCTCGGCCTCGGCCGGGTCCTCGAAGTCCCAGTGGAGCGTCTCGTGGACCCCCGGGAAGACCGGGCACGCCTGGCGGGCCTGATCGCACAGGGTGATCACGTAGTCGAACCGCTGGCCGAGGAACTCGGTCACCGACTTCGAGCGCGCCCATGAGGCGTCGATCCCGACCTCGTCGAGGACCCGCAGGGTGAGCGGGTTGATCCCCTTCGGCTCGGAGCCCGCGCTCTCCACCTCGAACGCGTCGCCACCGTCACGGCGCAGCAATGCCTCGGCCATCACGCTACGGGCGGAGTTCCCGGTGCACACGAACAGCACGCGGATCCGCCCATCGGTCACGGGTTGAGGTCCTCGACGTCGCCGGTCACGAGATAGACGACATCCTCGGCGATGTTCGTCGCCCGGTCGCCGATCCGCTCGATGTAGTGCGAGGCGATGATGATCCGGGTGCCGCGCTCGACGTTGGCCGGGTCCTGGCGCATCAGGTCGACGACCCGGTCGAATGTGGCGTGGTAGAGCCGATCGATCTCGTCGTCGTCGACGGCGATCTCGCGCGCACGGACCGCGTCGGCGTCGACCAGCGCGCGCAGGACGCCGTGGACGAGCACGGCAGCACGCTCGCACATCTCCGGGAGGTGGAGGTAGCCATTGAGCGGCGGCTCCGGCGCGAGCTTGATCACGGCCTTCGCGACCGATGCGGCGTGATCTCCCATCCGCTCGAGCTCGTAGGTGACGTGGTCGAGCGTCAGGAGGTAGCGCAGGTCGCGCGCGACCGGCTGCTGGGTGGCGATGGTCACGGCGATCAGCCGCGAGACCCCGCGCTGTGCCTCGTTGATGATCGCGTCGCCGCGGATGGTGTCGAGCGCGACCTCGGTGTCGTGAGCGAGCAGCGCCCGACTCGCCTGCCGGATCGCGGCTTCGACCAGCGTCCCCATCCGCAGCACCGAGTCACGGATCAGGGTCTCTTCGCGGTCTAGCGTCTCGCGCGTCGCCGGGACGGAATTCGGCGGCGGCTCGGTGGCCACCGAGCGGATGATCTGCTCGATCTTGGCATCCATCGCGGTCCCCCCAGTCGTCTCCTGGTCGGTCATCGTCGGTGTCCCTGCATCAGCCGAACCGGCCGGACACGTAGTCCTCGGTCAGCTGGTTCTTCGGGTTGGTGAAGATGTCCACGGTGTCGGCGATCTCGACCAGATAGCCCGCCCGGTCGTCGCCCATCGAGAAGAATGCCGTTCGGTCGCTGACCCGCGAGGCCTGCTGCATGTTGTGGGTGACGATGACGATGGTCACGGTCGCCTTGAGCTCGTTGATGAGGTCCTCGATCTTGAGCGTCGCGATCGGGTCGAGCGCTGAGCATGGCTCGTCCATCAGGACGACCTCGGAACCCGTCGCCAACGTTCGGGCGATGCACAGTCGCTGCTGCTGACCACCGGACAGCGCGAGCCCCGACTTCTTCTTGTAGTCGTCCTTGACCTCATCCCACAGGGCGGACCGATGGAGCGCCTGGTCGACCATCTCGTCGAGCGTCTTGCGGTCCTTCTCGCCGTAGCGGCGCGGACCGTAGGCCACGTTGTCGTAGATCGTCATCGGGAACGGGTTGGGCCGCTGGAACACGAGCCCGATGCGCCGCCGGACGTCGACCGGCTGGACGTCCGCCGCGTAGATGTCCTCGCCGTCGAGCGTCACCGTGCCGGCGACCTTGGCCGTCGGGATCAGGTCGTTCATCCGATCGAGGCAGCGCAGGATCGTGCTCTTGCCGCAGCCCGACGGCCCGATGAACGCCGTCACCGCACGTTCCGGGACGTCGAGCGTGACGTCACGGACAGCGAGCTTGGTGCCGTAGTGGATGCTCAGGCCCTCGACCGTCATCTTCGACGGGTGAGCGGCGAGGTCCTCGGGCGGAGCCGCGTGCAACGGCGCCGGCGCGGCGATCCCGGCTCGCGTCCGGGTCTCCGCGAGCAGCTCCTTGGGCGTCTCGTCCACGGTCTGCGTGGCTGCCTGTGCAGGCGTCGGGTCGGCGATGGTCATGTCGGCCTCCGGGTCATCGTCTTGGGTCGGCTGACGGTCGATCATGTCCCGGACGACCGGCGCTGGAGCCACCGGCTGGCGAAACGGGCGCTGAGGTTGAAGATCAGGACCATGAACACGAGGACCGCGGCGCTCGCATCGGCGACCTGCCGGACGAACGGGCTGAGGCCCTCCGAGTTGAGCTTCCAGATGAACACCGACAGTGTCGTCGCCGGCCGGAACGGACTCCACGGCGAGGTCGGGTCGGTCAGGTTGACGTTGCTGAAGTCGTACTTGACCGGCGTGGCCAATCCGGCCGTGAACAGCAGTGCGGCCGCCTCGCCGAAGATCCGGCCCGAGGTCAGGATGAGGCCGGTCACGATCCCGGGGACCGCCAGCGGCAGGATGACGTGGTGGATGGTCTGCCACTTGGACGCCCCAAGGGCCAGGCTGGCCGCTCGCTCGTCGGCGGGCACCGCACGGATCGCCTGCTCGGTCAGCCGCGACAGGAGTGGCAGGTTGAAGACGGTCAACGCGAACGCGCCGGCGATGGCGGAGAAGCCCCAGCCGGTCGCCGCGACGAAGAACGCGAGGCCGAACAGCCCGACGACGATCGACGGAACGGCGCTGGTCAGCTCCTGGCAGAAGCGGATGGCCTCGGTGATGGGGCCCTCGCCGGCGTACTCGGCCATGTAGATGCCCCCGAGGATGCCGGGCGGGACCGTGATGATCAGCGTCAGGACGAGGATATACAGCGAGTTCCAGATGAGCGGACCGATCCCGCCGAGCTCGGTGTCGGACGGGTCGCCGACGAGGAAGTTCACGCTGATCGTGCCGATCGACTCGACGACGAAGTGGGCGATGATCGCCAGCAGGACCGTGATGACGAGGATGGCGATGCCCCACAGGGTGGCGGTCGCCAGTCGGTCGGCCATCCGGATGCGGCGGAGCTTCCCTTGACGGACGTTGCCGGCCGGGTTCGCGGCGCTCACGGCACGAGGCTCCGGCGACCCATCCGACGCACGATGATCACGAAGCTCAGGGCGATGACCAGCAGGAGCAGCCCCATCGTCCAGAGTGCCTGGTTCCACGCTTCGCCCTGGACGGTGTTGCCCATGTCGAGCGTGATCTGGCTGGTCAGGGTCGTCATCGGCTTTGTCAGCGCGGTCGGGACCACCGGACGGTTGCCGATGACCATCTGGACGGCGAGTGCCTCGCCGGCGGCACGCATCATGCCCAGCACCACCGCGGTGGCGATGCCCCCGACTGCGGTCGGGATGAGCACGTGCCGGATCATCTGCCAGCGCGTCGTGCCGAGCGCGAAGGAGGCGGTCTTCATGTCGGCCGGCACGGCGATCAGCGCGTCATACGCGATCGCGGTGATGGTCGGCAGGATCATCAGCGACAGGACGAGCGATCCGGCCAGCCACGAGAACCCCAGGGTGAAGCCGGCCCAGGCGAAGTTCTCGCGGAGGAACGGGACGAGGATCGTCAGCCCGAGCCAGCCGTAGACCACGCTCGGGATACCGACGAACACCTCCATGGCGGGCTGGGTGATCGACCGTGCCCAGCGTGGCGCCACCTCGCCCATGAACAGCGCGAGTCCGACCGACAGTGGTGTCGAGATGATCGCCGCGACGAACATCACGCCGAGGGTGCCGAGGATGAACGGGAGGAGGCCGTAGGTCGGTGCCGTCCCTGCGTTCGGGTCGGGATCCCAGGTCGGCGACAGGATCTGCGCGAAGGGGACGCCCGAGGCGGTGAACAGCTGGATGCCGTTCCAGACCACGTAGGCGAGGAGCAGACCGACGAGGATCACGACAGCGGCCGCACCGAGGAAGGTGATCCGGCGGGGGAAGTCGATCCTCTCCCGGAGCGTGGTCGGTCGACGGATGCTGGTGCCGATCGTGATCGCAGCCACGTTCACTGACCTCGAAATGGGACGCCGAGCGCCAGCCCGATGGCTCGCGCTCGGCCTCAGATGCTACGCCCGACCGAACGTCACGGTCGAGCCGGGATGGGTTCCGCCTCCGAGCGGCTTACTGGGCCGGAGCCGGGGCGTAGAACTGGCTGGGGATGGTCACCTGCTGCACGTACGGGCTGAGCAGGTAATCGAGGAATGCCTGGGTCAATCCGCTGGCTGCGCCCTTCGTGTACGAGTGGCCCGTCGCCTGGAGCTTGTAGGTGCCGGCCGTCATGTTGGCGACCGTCGGGTCGACCCCGTCGAGCTGCAGGCCGGTGACCTTGCCCAGGTTCGCCTGGTAGTAGGCGAAACCGATGACGCTGATCGAGCCTGGCGTCGTGGAGACGGCCGTCGTGACAGCGCCGTTCGAGTCCTCGGTCAGGGCCGTGCCCTGGGCCTCATTCGCGCCGGCGAGGACGATCTGCTTGAACGTGGCTCGGGTTCCCGACGAGGCGGGTCGGATGATCAGGACGATCGGCATGTCCGGTCCGCCGACGTCCTTCCAGCTCGTGGTCTTGCCGGTCCAGATGTCCTGCGACTGCTGGGTCGTGAGGTTCGTGACTCCGGTCACGCCAGGGTTGATGACCTGCAGCCATCCCTGGACGGCGATCGGATGGTCGACCAGGAGCCCCGCCTGGGGCGATGCGAGCTTCGAGCCCGCCAGGACGTCCGAGTTGCCGATCTGGAAGGTACCCGCGGCGACCTGGGTGAGGCCGGTCCCGGAGCCGCCGCCCTGCACGCTGATCGTGCTGCCGGGGCAGAGGGCTGCGTAATCCTTGCCCACCGCGTCGACGAGCGGCTGGAGGGCGGTCGAGCCGCCTGCGGTGATCGACCCGGCCACGCAGTTCGCGGTATTCGAGGCGGCAGGGCCTCCGGATGCGGCCGCGCTCGGGCTGGCGTCCCCGGTCGACGGGGCCATGCTCTCGGCCGTCGTCGGCGCGGTGGTCGGGGCGGTGGTGGCAGCGGCGGCGCTCGGCGCGGTCGAGGCGCCGCTGCTCGAGCAGGCCGCGAAGGCGAAGGCCGCCAACAGCGCGAGCGCGCCGATGCGGCGAGGGGTCGTGATCATCACTAGACGTTTCCTCCTGGTGACCGCGGTCTGGGGCCGCGGTCGTGCCTTCGGACACGCGTATCCGTGGATGGCGAGGAAAGCGTCGTGGCCGGCTGTCAACGTGCCTTTCGTCCGCCGTTTCCGATTGTTAACGGCCAGCGGCGGTCTGGGCGCTGCTGCGCCGGCGATCAGCCGGGTGGCCCGGCCCGATAGGCGAGGACTTCGACCTTCTCGAGCGTGATCAGGCCGTCGCCGACCATCTCGTCGAGCTCGGGCAGGATCGCCCGGATGCGGTCCTCCTGGTCGACGACCTCGATGAGGATCGGCAGGTCCTCCGACAGCCGCAGGATGCGGGTCGTGTGGAGGTGCGCGTTGGCCCCGAACCCCTCGATGCCGCGGATGACCGTCGCACCCGCCATCCCGCGCTCGCGCAGGAACGTGACGATCGCCTGGTAGAGCGGCTTGCCGTCGCGGTGATCGGCCTCGCCGATGTAGATCCGCACGAGCAGGGCCTGCCCGTCGATGCGCATCAGATCGCCCGTCCGATCGCGAGGCCGGCCGCGACCGCCGCCAGGCCGATGACGAGCGACCCGCCGAGGTTGCCGATCGCGGCGCCGTAGGAACCGGTCTCGATCAGGCCCCACGACTCGAGCATGTAGGTCGAGAAGGTCGTGTAGGCCCCGATGAACCCGATCATGACCGGCCCGCGGATGTCGGCGGGGAGGATCGCTCGCTCGGTCGTCATCGCGAACAGCAACCCCAGCACGAACGAGCCGGTGGCGTTGACTGCCAGGGTCCCCCACGGGAACGAACCGCCGGTCCGGTCGGTGACGAAGCCGTCCACGAGATAGCGCGAGATCGCACCGGCGAACCCGCCGAGACCGATGAGCACGAGCGGCATGACCGGAGGATAACGGCGCGAGCGGAGGGTCGACCGCGCGCACGACCGCGTCGCTCGGGCACGGCCGAACGTGGCATGCTTGCCGACTGGCGACGGTCCGTCTCGACCGGCCGGCCCACTTTCCTGTACGAAGGCGCTCATGCCGCGCGCCGCTGAACGGAGGTCGATCCGATGGCCAAGCCGAAGAGCGCTGCCAAGGAGCTGCGCAAGCTCGAGAAGCGCCTGGCCGCGGCACGGGCGACCGAGGCGAAGCGCGTGCGCCAGCTGGCATCGGCCGAGAAGGCGCGGAAGCAGGTCGGCAAGCGCCAGAGGCAGGCGGCCGAAGCCGCGGCCGAGGTCGCATCGCTGGCCGCCAAGGTCGCACGATTGACCGCAGCCTCGGCAGCCTCGGTGGCGAGCGGCGCCGGATCCGCCGCGAGCGGGGCGGGTGCGGTGGCGGCGAAGGGCGTCGGCTCCGCCGCCCGGGGAGCCGGATCTGCCGTGAAGGCTGCGGGTGGCGCCGCCAAGGGCGTGGGGTCGGCGGCCAAGAGTGCAGGAGCGGCTGGCGCCAAGCGCGTGGGTGCGGCCGCGATCCAGGCCGCCGGGGCCATGACGCCGGTCAAGGTCGCGCCCGCGTCGCCGGCGACGACCACATCGGCCGCGACGACCACGTCGGCGGCGCGGACGACCGCGGCGGCGAGTCCGAGCGACCGCCGCGCGGCCTGCCTCCCGTCGACGGACCACCCGCAAGCCCGCGGCGACGACCGCCCGGCGCACGACGCGGACCACCGCTACGAAGGCGCCTGCGCCCAAGACGGCCACGACTGCGAAGACGAGCGCAGCTGCGAAGCCGACGACGGCGAGAGCGGCCGCAAAGCCGGCGACGACGCGCACGCGGCCGACGACCACTGGTGCTGCGGCGACCGCGACAGCGAACGACGACGGCGAAGGCGGCCACAGGCAACGCCGCGGCTGCTGGAGCGGCGACCGCCACGAAGCCGACGACGGCCAAGGCCGGGACAGTCGCCGCCACGACCACGGCGCCGAGCACCGCCCCCACGCCCGCCGCCCCGGCCTCCGCTGCCGCTCCGATCTCGAGCGCGACGAACGCGAAGCCCGCGGTGGCCCGAAAGCCTGCCGCGACGAAGAAGCCCGCCGCCACGCGGAAGGCGACCGCGCGACGCCGCCCCCGGACGACCCCGACCCGGACCCCAGCACGGAGGTCCCTTCACCCGGACAGCGCCAGCGCCCTCGACGACGCGCCCGCCTGACGGCGGCAGCGAGGCTCTCTCCGCCTCGTCGACCGTCGGCTCTCGCCCGGTCGTCGGAGCGTCGGTCGACCTGGGTGCGAACTCGGTCCACCTCCTGGTCGCCATCGTCGCCGGGCACCGGCTCCAGTCGCTGGTCGACGAATCGGTCTTCCTCGGTCTTGGCTCGGCGGTCGCCGAACGCGGTTACCTCGGTCGGGTCGCGCGCGGCGAGCTGACCGCGACGCTCGTCCGCTATGCCGAGTCCGCGCGGCGCCTCGGGGCGAACGAGATCACCTTCCTCGGCACCGAGCCGATCCGTGGAGCAGCCGACGCCGCGAGCATCGTCCACGAGGTCGCGATCGCGGCGGGGACGCCGGTGCACGTCCTGTCGCACGAGGAAGAGGCGCTCCTCATGATCATCGGCGTGACGGAGGGCCGGCCGGTCACCCAGCAGATGCTCGTCATCGATGTCGGTGGCGGCAGCTCCGAGTTCTGTCTCGTCGACCCGTCGGAGCGGCCGCGCGCGGTCGGCCTGCGGATCGGCTCGGCGCGGTTGACCGACCGTTTCGTCCGGCACGATCCGCCGACGCCGACCGAGCTCGCGGCGATGCGACGGGCGGCCGTCGAGACCGTCCGGGCAGCTCCCGACGCGACGCCCGGCGAGATCGTGGTCGTGGGGGGCACGGCCTCGAACCTGATCAAGGTGCTGCCCGCCGCGATGCTCGACCGAATGCTCACCCGTGAGCGCATCGCCGAGGTCCAGGCGGTCCTGGCCGCCGAACCGGCAACGGTTGCCGCCGAGCGGCACCTCATCAACCCGCTTCGCGCGCGGATCCTGCCCGCCGGCGGGGCGATCATGGACGCGATCCTCGAACGCTACGCGGCCGCCTCGATCCGCGTCTCCGAGTCCGGTATCCGCGAAGGGGCGATCCTCGCGGTCGACCACGCGGGGCGGGCTTGGCGCGACCAGCTGGCCGATCTCGCCCGGGGCTGGCGCGGGTAGGGGAGCGGGCTCTCGAGGCGCCTGCGCGACTGATAGGCACCGGTCCCGGGTCCAACGGCGTGGCACGCCTTCTTCGAGCGCCACATGCGACTCGCAGTCTCGGTCGCGGCTCCAGGCGGCCGATCCGCTCGCCTCGAGCTCGAAAACGCGACTGCCGGTCGCGGTCGACTGACGCGCGCCGGGCGCGCCCCGACGCGGCTCCCGAAGACCGAGCTACAGGCCCGCGACGACCCGCCCGAGCGTTCGCCGGAACGTGACCCCGGAGACGCCACGCCATGGCGCGCCGATCGTGCGGCGCAGCCGGGCGACCTCGCGCTCGCGGCTGACCAGGTACCGGCCGATGGCCGCACCCTCGAGCGGCGACAGCTCCCCGGCGTGCTCGACCAGGAACGTCCGCGCCATCGAGGCCGACACGTTCGCATCGTTCATCAGCCCGAGGTGGTCCTGGAGGGCGGTGACCCGGGCGATCAGCGGGGTGGCGTCGTCCCCGAGCGCCTCGCGGACGAACTCGAGCGTGTAGCGCAGCCACTTGCCGGCGATCCGAAGCTCGTGGAGCGTCTCGACGTCGGCCCAGCGCAGGACGTGCTCGTAGGAGCGGACCTGCTCGTAGGCGCTCCAGATCCGCGACGCGGTCGTGTCGCGGACGCGGTGCGGCTGCGTCGGAGCGACGGGCACGACCGACGCGCCTTCGGTCCGCACGAAGTCGCGGTAGTCGTCGACCCATCGACGGTAGCCATCCGAATCGAGCTCGCGGATCAGGAGCACGCGTGCGTCGTCGCGATGCTCGCGCCAGTCGGACAGGAGCGGTTCGAGCGCTCGCTGCTCCGGCACCGGCAGGTCGGCCCGATACAGGTCGGCCGCCTCGAGCAGGACGTCGAGGTCGCGGACCGCGCCGAGTCGCGAGGCGATCTCGCGCAGGCCGTTCCGATACCGCTTCGTCCGACCCGCCCGGAACGACGCCCCGAACACCCGCCAGGCCGCGCGCTGGCGGCGAGTGGCGACGCGCATCGCGTGAAGCTCCTCGGGGTCGGTGCCGGCTCGCGTGCCGGCCTCGCGGGCGAGCATGCGCGCGAGATGGAAGCGCATGACCTTGCGCCCGGCTTCCGCGACGTGATCTTCGGGTGTGACCCCCGGCGTCCGTCCGACGACCAGCCGGAGGTCGGGCGGGATCGATTCGGCGATGTCTTCGCTGATGACGTCCGACGATGTCGGCGTCACGTCGGCGTGGTCGTGGATCCCTACGGGCGGAGCCACGGCTGCCGGCATCGTGGCGGCGGCTGCGGCCGCCGCACCGCGACGGAGTGGGCGCCCGGTCCGTGGCCCGGTCTCGCCAGCGTCCCCGGACTCGTCGGGATCGACCTGCGGCTCAGGTTCGTCCTCGTCCTCGTCGACCGCGGCATGGGGCTTTCCGCCCGCCCGCACGGCCGCCATCGCGGCCTCGAACTTGCTGCCGTTCGCGGGCGCGAGTGCCGGGTCGGCTGCGAAGACCGCCGCCAGCCCGGTCAGGCGCTCCTCGGCGCCCTTGACGAGCTCCGCCTCGAGCTCGACGAACCGGTCGATCACGCGCGACCGCGACACGACATCGACCTCGTCGAGGCTCAGCTCGACGCGGGTGGTCCCGTCACGCACGATCCGCTTGCGCCGGAGCTGCCGGATCGTCACCAGCTCGAGCAGCGGCGCGTCGCCGGCCAGCTCGAGGACGAGCGATCGTGCATCGGAGGCGGGCCAGTCGATCGGCCCCGCCGTGCGGTCGGCGGGACCCTCGAGCTCCTGGCGGCGCATCGCCCCGCCAGCTCCTTCGGTCCGCTCGGTGCCCTTGACCGAGACGATGGTTCCGCGCCCGGACTGTCGCAACCGAACGGCGAAGCCCGCCCGACCGAGGGCGCCGTCGGCGGTGTCCACGTACCGGTCTTCGAGCTGCGTCGAGCGCAGCGCCGCCGTGCCGCTGAATGCGCCGATCTCCTCGGCCGCCAGGTAGCGCTCGGCGGCGGCGAGGTCCACGACGCGGTACTTGAGCTCGACCTCGACCGGGTGCTCGACCGTCGGGCTCACGCGCGCGGGTCCAGCGAGCCGGCGCCGGCGCCTGGTCGACGCGGGCTCGCGACGACCCCGCCGTGATCGAGCGCCTCTTCCTTCATGACCTCGAACGTGTCGATGGTGCCCTCCCGGCCCTCGAGCGTTTCGGTCCGGACCCAGGTCGAGTCCGGCCGGAGCTGCCACGACCGCCGATCGTCGGCCAGCATGACATCGATGATCGTGGCCAGCCGCGTCTGCGCCTCATGGTCCTCGACCGGCGCGACGGCCTCGACCCGGCGGTCGAGGTTGCGGTCCATCAGGTCCGCCGAGCCGATGAAGAACTCGCGGTCGCCGCCGTTCTCGAAGCTCCAGATCCGCGAGTGCTCGAGGAACTCGCCGATGATCGAACGGACCCGGATCCGCTCCGACACGCCGGGCAGACCCGGCTGGATCGAGCACGCTCCACGGACGATCAGGTCGATGTCGACGCCGGCGCTCGCGGCCCGGTAGAGCGCCTCGATGACCGCGACATCGACGATCGCGTTGAGCTTCAGGACGATCCGTGCCGGGCGCCCGGCCGCGGCATGCCCGACCTCGCGGTCGACCAGCGAGAGGAAACGCGAACGGAGGCTGTGCGGGGCCACGAGCAGCCGTCGGAACGTCCGCTGGCGCGACAGGCCGGTCAGGTTGTTGAACAGGTCGGTCACGTCGGCGCCGAGCTCCGGCCGGCAGGTCAGCAGGCCAAGGTCCACGTACAGCCGGGCGGTCTTCGGGTTGTAGTTCCCGGTCCCGATGTGGACGTAGCGACGCAGCCCGGAGCCCTCGCGGCGAACGACCAGGGCGGTCTTCGAGTGCGTCTTGAGCCCGACCAGCCCATACACGACGTGGGCGCCGGCGCGTTCCAGCTTGCGCGCCCAGACGATGTTGGCTTCCTCGTCGAAGCGCGCCTTGATCTCGACCAGCACGACGACCTGCTTGCCGCGTTCGGCGGCCCGGATCAGCGACTGCACGATCGGCGAGTCGCCCGAGGTCCGGTACAGGGTCTGCTTGATGGTCAGCACCTCGGGGTCGTCGGCGGCCTGGGTGATGAACCGCTCGGTCGACGCGGCGAACGACTCGTACGGGTGGTGGACGAGGATGTCGCCGGCCCGGATCGCGGCGAACACGTCGGCCGGCTCGTCCTCGTCGGGCGGGAGGAGGCGGAGCGGCGTGACCGGCGACCAGGGCACGGGCTTCAGGTCCGGACGATCGAGCTCGGCCAGCGGATAGAGCCCGGTCAGGTCGAGCATGCCGCTGACCTCGTAGCAGTCCGAATCGCCGAGACCGAGGCCGCGCAGCAGCAGCGTCCGCGTCGCCGCCGGCATCGAGCGCTCGACCTCGAGGCGGACAGCCGCCCCGAACCGACGTCGCCGGAGCTCCTCCTCGATGGCCAGCAGGAGGTCGTCCGCCTCGTCCTCCTCGATCTCGAAGTCGGCGTTGCGGGTGACCCGGAAGAGGTGGTGCTCGTCGACCTCCATCCCGGAGAACAGGGTGTCGAGGTTGGCCTCGATGACCTGGTCGAGCAGGATGAACCGCATCGGCTCGACCTCGAGCAGGCGCGGCAGGATCTGCGGCACCTTGACCCGCGCGAAGCCGCGCTCGCCGGTCTCCGGGTCGCGCAGGCCGACCGCGATCGACAGGCTCAGGGTCGAGATGTACGGGAACGGATGGCCGGGGTCGACGGCGAGCGGCGTCAGGACCGGGAAGATCTCGTCGAGGAAGCGCTGGCGGAGCGCCTCGTGATGCTCGGGGATCGCGGCGTAGTCGACCAGCTCGACGCCTTCGGCGGCGAGCGCGCGGCGGACCGACACGAAGATCGCGGAATGGTCGGCGGCCAGCTCGAGGACGCGCGCTCGCGCCGCGGCCAGCTGCTCGTCGGCCGTCCGCCCGTCGGGGGAGCGGGCGACCTTGCCCGCCTCGACCTGCTGGCGGAGACCGGCGACCCGGACCTGGAAGAACTCGTCGAGGTTGCCGGCGAAGATGGCCAGGAACTTGACCCGCTCGAGCAGCGGATTGCGCTCGTCGCGGGCTTCGTGCAGCACGCGGGCGTTGAACTCGAGCCAGGACAGCTCGCGATTGAGGTATGGGTAAGCCGGCGGCTTCGGCCGCGTGCTCCGTCGCGGGCGTGGCAGGACCGCGGAACGAGCGGGTGCGCCTGGTTCGATCGCGGCCATCGGGGGTGCTTGAGGCCTCTACAGCGGGGACGCTCGACGGAGACGGCCCAGCGGGCGAGGATAGCACGCCATCAGGCTCATTCTTCCGGGACGTACCGCCGCTCGCCGTTCGTGGGATCGATCCAGACACGCATCCGCTGGCCGGATGTCGGGTCGGTGAACACCTCGTCGCTGCGCCGGAAGCGAGGCTCCAGGCGCGTCCCGGGCGGTTCGCCACCGGCACGGCCGGCCGGGTCGCCGCTGCGGTCGGCGGCATCGGAGCGGTAGCGCACGCGCTCGATGAGTGCGCCGACGATGAACGCCAACCCGATGGCGGCCAGCCAGAGCCCGCCGATGAATGCGGCGCCGCCCCCGAGGGCGATCGTGGCCAGCCCGGCCGCGAACATCGTCAGCCCGATGCCCAGGACGACGATCCGCGCGACGCCGAGGCTGCCGGTCATTCGACGGTGGCGGGCGGGGTCGCGGTCGCCGACGGGTCGGCCACGACGATGACCGCGGTTCCGTAGGCGACGATCTCGCTCATCGTGCCCGACAGCTCGGAGCTGTCGAATCGCATCGACAGGACCGCGTTGGCGCCGAGAAGCGTGGCGTTCGCGACCAGCCGGTCGAGCGCCTGACGGCGGGTGTCCTCGAGCAGGGTGGTGTACTCATGGATCTCGCCTCCGCCGAGCGAGCGCAGACCGGCCATCAGGTTGCCCCCGAGCCCGCGGCTGCGAACGACAAGGCCGAAGACCATGCCCTTGCTCTCGACGATCCGGTGACCCGACAGGAACGGGGTCGTGACGACGATCATGCGTGCTCCTCATGGCGTTGGCCGTGGGTCGCCGCGGGTGTCCCGGCAGTGGCGGCAGCTCGGCGGGCGGTGCACGTCTCGCACGGGCAGCGATCGCGCAGCATCGTGAACGTGTAGTAGCCGGTGTGGTGGCCGTCGGCCCAGGCAGGCGCGATGGCGTAGCCGCCGACCATCGTGAGGTCGACCAGCCGCGTCTGCTCGTCGGTCAGCGTCGGGCCGCTGTCGAGCCAGCCGGGCATCCCCGCCTCGCCGCGGCAGAAGGCGCACGGACACAGCCAGCGGAGCGTGGTCGTGTCGTAGGTCGTGGCATGACCGTCGTCCCAGGCGATCTCGAGACGGCCGGCCGCCCGATCGGCGTGGATGGAGACGGGGCTGATCGACATGCGCGTCGATCGTACGCCGTCCGGCCACGAGGAGGGCGATGACGACCCGACCATCGGCCGTCACCAACCGGGCTATCCTCCGGCGGTGAGCCTCGAGATCGATCACGTCACCAAGCGGTTCGGCAGCACGACGGCCCTCGACGGCCTGACCTTCGAGGTCGGGCGCGGCGAGGTCTTCGGCTTCCTCGGCGCGAACGGTGCGGGCAAGACGACGACCATGCGCATCTGCCTCGGCATCGTCGTCGCCGACGATGGCGCGATCCGCTGGGACGGCCGGCCGGTCGGCGAGGTGCCGCGCCGGACGTGGGGCTACCTGCCCGAGGAGCGCGGCCTGTACCCGCGCATGAACGTCCTGGACCAGCTCGTCTACTTCGGTTCGCTGTTCGGCATGAAGCCGTCGTCGGCGCGCAGCGAGGCGCTCGGCTGGCTGGCCCGGTTCCGCATCCCCGAGTACGCGACGCGCCGCGCCGAGGAGCTGTCGAAGGGCAACCAGCAGAAGGTCCAGTTCATCGCGGCGGTCCTCCACGACCCCGAGGTCCTGCTGATGGACGAGCCGTTCACCGGCCTCGACCCGGTCAACCTGATCCTCCTGCGCGAGGCCTTCGCCGAGCTGCGCGACCGGGGCCGGACGGTCATCTTCTCGACCCACCAGATGGAGACCGCCGAGGCGATGTGCGAATCCGTCGCGATCGTCGACCACGGCCGGCTGGTGGCCGGTGGTCGGATCCGCGACCTCAAGCGCGCCAGCGGCCGGCGGACGCTCCGCATCGGGGTCGGCGGCGAGGTGACGCCCGCCTCGCTGGCCTCGTTGCCCGGGGTCGGCGTCCCGCGATCGACCGCCGACGGGGTCGAGCTCGAGCTGCTGCCCGGCGGCGATCCGGCGGCGATCCTGGCCACCATCCTCGCCGGGGGCGCGTCGGTCAGCCGGTTCGAGGTCGTCGAGCCGAGCCTCGAGGCGCTGTTCATCGAATACGTCGGGCGTCCCGCCGAGGACGACTCCGACGCTGGCGACCGGGACGACGCCCGCGTTCGCGTCCGGTACTGCCGGCTGATGGCCGACTGATGGCGGGCCGCGACCCGCTCCTTCCGAACGCCGGGATCATCGCCCGGCGCGAGTATCGCGACCGGGTGCACAGCCCGCTGTTCGTCGTGTCGACCATCGTCCTGGCCGGACTGGCGATGCTGGCCGCGCTCGCGCCGATCGGCATCCGCAGCGTCGACCGCCAGACGGTGACGCAGATCGCGATCGAGTCGAACGATCAGGACCTTGCAAACCGCGCGGCGTCGGTCGCCGACTCGGTGCTCAACGTCCCACCGGCCGGTGTCACCGACCCCGAACTTCAAGCATCCGTACGTGGTCGAGGTCGCGACCGACCCCGCCGCCACCGAGGCGCGACCTGATGGCCGGCCGACTCGGCGGGGTCCTCCTCGTCAAGCGTCTTGCCAGCGGGCAGATCGACGTCTCACTCCGGACGTTCGAGAGCCCGAACAGCTCGCGGAGCCAGATCCTGAGCGTGGCCGCGTTCGGGATCGGCGTCATCGACTGGAGCTCGCGGCTGCCGCCGAACGACGCGCGAGCCCAGTTCATCACGCCGCTGTATCACGTCGACACCCTCAACACGGCGCTCGAGGGCGACAAGCCGATCGATGCGCAACAGGCGGCCAGCCGCGGGTTCCTCGGTATCGTCTTCGTGGTTCTGCTGTTCATCACCATCGTGATCTACGGGATGTGGGTGGCGACCGGCGTCGCGGCCGAGAAGAGCAGCCGGGTGATGGAGCTGATGATCAGCGCGGCGTCGCCACGGCAGATGATGGCCGGCAAGGTCGTCGGCATCGGCGCCGCGGGGTTGACGCAGTACCTCGCGATCGCGTCTCCGGCGCTCGTGCTCCTCGCGTTCCAGGACCAGATCGCCGAGGCGGTGCTCGGGCCCGACTGGGCGGCAAGCACGCAGCTTGCGGGGCTCACCCCGGGGCTGCTCGCCGGGTACGGCGTGTTCTTCCTGCTCGGGTTCGCCCTGTTCGCACTGATCTATGCCGCGATGGGCTCGTTCGTCAGCCGGCCGGACGACCTCCAGACGCTGTCCCTGCCGCTCAGCCTGGTCGCGATGGTCGGCTACCTGACGGCGATCGTGGCGCTCAGCGGCGCCGGCGGGACATGGATCACGGTCGCCTCGTTCGTGCCGCCGTTCAGCCCGTTCGTGATGCTGGCCCGGATCATGGTCTCGGCCGTCGAGCCATGGGAGGTGGTCGCGTCCATCGTGCTGCTGATCGCGGCGATCGCGATCGTGGCCGTGGTCGCGACGCGGATGTACGCCGCCGGCGTGCTGCTGTACGGGCAGCGGCCGGGGTTGCGGGCGTTCGTGGCGGCGGCGCGCCGGGTCTGACGGAGCGACCGGCGGTCAGACCTCCTCGAACGGCAGACGGCTGATCAGGGCGAGCACCGGAGCGGCTGCGGTCTCGGGCGGCTCGGTGACGGTCTCGATCTCGGCGCCGGCCGCCGTCCCCGGCTGCACCGCGACGAACCGCCACAGACGGCTGCGGATGCCCGGCAGGTAGGGGCTCGACCGTTGGCGGGCGAGGATCCCGGCGATCCCCTGCGCGACCGCCGCCTCGAACAGGGCGACCCCCTCGGTCGCGATGGCGGGCACGGCCACGACCTCGTCGCCCGGCCGCAGCACGCGTCGAAGCGCCTCGCGGCGACGCACCAGCGGCTGCGACAGCAGCGACCGGCCATCAAGATGGAGCAGATCGAACGCCAGGAACGCCGCGGCACGACCCGGCGTCCCATCGAGCCGCCGCGCCAGCTCCGGGGCATCCGCCCGCCCGGCTGCGTCGACGACGACGAGCTCCCCGTCCAGGATCGCGGAGCGCGCCGCGACCCGGACCGCGAGCCCGGCCAGCTCGGGCAGCACGGCCGTCAGGTCGCGTCCCGCGCCGTCCAGGACACGGACCTCGCCACTGCCCGCCACGTCCGCCGGCCCGATCATGACCAGCGCCCGCTCGCCGCCCCACCACGGCTCGAACAGATGCTCATCGGAGTCGAACGCCGCCGGCAGTGGGCGCGGAAGCATCGGCCGCAGGTCCGGGAGATCGGGCAGCTGGTCGGCCTCGAGGCGCAGCGAGAGCTGGTCGGCCATGGTCACTCGATGGTAGCCCGCTCATCTCCTCTAGACTCGGGGCGTCCCGATCGTTGGAGGATCGACGTGCCCCGACCGCCTCGCCCAGACGACCTGTACCGCCTGCGCGTCGCCGCCGAACCGCGCCTGTCGCCCGACGGGCGTCACGCGGTGGTAGCGCTGCAGACCGTCGCGCCGGGCTTCGACGGCTATCGGGACGCGCTGTGGATCGTCCCCACCGACGGGTCGGCCGCGCCACGGCAGCTCACGCTCGGTGCGAGGCACGACCACTACCCGCGGTTCTCGCCGGACGGGTCGACGCTCGCGTTCATCTCGGACCGTCGCTCGCTCATCGAGGAAGCGCCGACCTGGCCCAGGCGTGAGCCCAAGGATCGCGAGGATCTCCAGCAGGTCCATCTCCTGTCGCTCGACGGCGGCGAGGCCCGCCGGCTGACCGACCTGCCTCGCGGCGTCGATGCGCTCGAGTGGTCGCCCGACGGGAAGCGGCTGGTCGTCGTCTCGACCTCGTACGGCGCGACCGCAGCCGATGACGATCGCCGTCGCGGCATCGACCGGACATACAGGCCGGGCACGCCACCGCAGTCCGACTATCGGTTCATCGACCGGCTCGACTACATGCTCAACGGGGCGGGCTTCACGTACGACCACGTGCCGCATCTCTGGCTCGTCGACGCCGCGACGGGCACCGCGACCCGCCTCACCGACGGCCGGGCGGCCGATCGCGAGCCGGCCTGGTCGCCCGACGGCCGGCGGATCGCGTTCGCGTCGAATCGCCGGCGTGACGCCGACATCCTCTCGTCGCGACTCGACATCCACGTCGTCGACGTGGGGACCCGTGCCGTCACGGCGATCACCCGCGGGCCGCGCTCGGTGTTCACAGCTCCGGCCTGGATGCCGGACGGCCGGACGATCGCGGCCCTCGGCCACCGGCTGGAAGGCGGGGCCGGCAGTCGCAACGACGTGTGGCTGTTCGCCGCCGACGGCAGCGACGCCACGCCGGCCGGCGGTCGCAACCTGTCGGCCGCGCACGACCTGATGCCCGGATCGGGGATGGGCAGCGACGTGACGCGTGGCGAAGCGCCCGTGCTGATCCCATCGAAGGGCGGCCGCTGGCTGCACCTCAGCGCGCCGATCGATGGCGCCTACGAGCTATGGCGGATCCGCGTCGCCGACGGCCACATCGAGCGGTTGACCGAGGGTCACCACTACGTCTCGGGCTGGCACGCCGTCCCGGGGGGCACGGGTCACGGTCGCGGCGGGACGAGGATCGCCTACCTGCGCTCGACGCCGACGGAGCCGCCCGACCTGTGGCTGCTCGACACCGGCGGATCGGCGTCATCGAAGCCGAAGCGGCTGACCACGTTCAACGCCGACGTCCTCGACGAGCTCGACCTGCGCCAGCCCATCGAGCGCCACAGCACCGTCGACGGACACGACGTCCAGGGCTGGTTCCTGCCGGCCGGCGACGGTCCGCAGCCGCTCGTCGTCGAGATCCACGGCGGGCCGCACACCCTGTACGGCTGGGCCCCGGAATTGGAGTTCCAGATCCTGGCCGCGGCGCGGGATCGGCGTCTACTACTGCAACCCGCGCGGCTCCGAGGGCTACGGCGAGGCGTTCAACGATGCGAACCACCGCGACTGGGGACCCGGGCCGATGCGCGACGTGCTGGCCGGGCGTGGACGCGCTCGTTGCCGACGGGCTCGCGGACCCGGAGCGGCTCGGCGTCACCGGCGGCTCGTACGGCGGCTACCTGACCAACTGGATCGTCGGGCACGACCAGCGGTTCCGGGCCGCGATGACCTGCCGCTGCGTCAGCGACATGAACATCCTGTTCGCGACCGGCGACATCTCCGGTGGCGACTGGGCCGCAGCTCGAGTTCGATTCGACGCCGTGGACGGACCCGGCCTACTACCGCGAGATCTCGCCGATCACCTACGCCGACGCCATCCGGACGCCGCTCCTGATCCAGCATTCCGAGAAGGACGTCCGGACGACGATCGCCCAGGCCGAGGCGCTGTTCACGGTCCTGCGCTCGTATCAGCCGGCCGGTCCGCCTCTTGCGCGTCCCCGAGGAGACGCACGAGCTGACGCGCTCGGGGACGCCGTTCCGGCGGGTCGAGAACCTGCGGATCGTCGAGGACTGGTTCCGCCACTTCCTCGTCGACGGCAAGCGCGGCATGCCGCCGCTCCCGAAGGTGCGCGGCGGCCGCTGAGCACGCCACGGCTCGCCGCCGACGCTCTGCGAGCGGCCGCGCAGGACCGAGGTGTATCCTCACCGTCCCATGACGGCCACCAGACGCCCGAATTCGGCGACCCGCGAGCGCGCGAACGAGCTGATCCGTGCGTGGGACGGGCGCGCCGGGACCCCTCGGCAGCCTGCTCGGTCGGGTCACCGCGGTCGACCAGGTCGGGGTCGAGGAGCGGGTCGATTCGCTCAAGCGACGCTCGATCAAGAAGGCGTCCAAGCTGTGGGCGCTCGAACCTCGCCATCTCGATGATGGACCTGACGACCCTCGAGGGGAAGGACACGCCCGGCAAGGTCCGGGCGATGTGCGTCAAGGCGATGCGGCCGCAGCCCGGCGACGCCACGATCCCGTCGGTCGCCGCGGTCTGCGTCTACCCGGCGCTCGATCGCCGAGGCGAAGGAGGCCCTGCGCGGCTCGACCGTCAAGGTCGCCATCGGTCGCGACCGGCTTCCCGTCGGGCCAGACCTTCCGCGACATCAAGATCGCCGAGACGCAGGCGGCGGTCGCGGCCGGCGCCGACGAGATCGACATGGTCATCGACCGGGGCGCCTTCCTGTCGGGCGACTACCTGACCGTGTTCGAGGAGATCGTCGAGGTCAAGGAGGCCGCCGGCGACGCGCACCTCAAGGTCATCCTCGAGACCGGCGAGCTCGAGACGTACGACAACGTCCGACGCGCGACCGTCCTCGCGATGGCCGCCGGCGCCGACTTCATCAAGACCTCGACCGGCAAGGTCACACCGGCGGCGACGCTCCCGGTGACGCTGGTGATGCTCGAGGCGATCCGCGACTTCGAGCGCTCGACCGGGCGCCAGGTCGGGATGAAGCCGGCCGGCGGGATCCGCACCGCCAAGGAGGCGATCCAGTACCTCGTGGTGCTGTACGAGACCCTCGGCCCGCGCTGGATGTCGCCCGACTGGTTCCGCTTCGGCGCGTCGAGCTGCTCAACGACGTCCTGATGCAGATCGAGTTCCAGCGGAGCGGCCGCTACCAGGACCCGGACGACTTCACGCTCGACTGAGACGCGTCCGCAGCAGCCGATCCCGGCCCCGAGAACCTTTCGCTCCCGTCGCTCGTCTGGAAGGGCGACATGCGACTGTTGACCGTGCCCATGGACGCCCGACCAGCCGACATCCCGGGACCCGACGCCGATGTGGCGCGCCGCGCCAGCCTTTATCGCTGCTGCGCGACCATCGCTCGATCGGGCGTACCGGCTGGCTGGCCTCCTCCTGGCCGACGCCGCCGAAGCCGAGGACGCGGTCCAGGACGCGCTCGTCGTGGCGTGGCAGTCGTACGGGACTCTCCGTGAGAACGACAAGTTCGGGGCGTGGTTCGACCGGATCCTGGTGAACCGTTGTCGAGACCGGATGCGACGCAGGAACGTCGTCCGCTTCATCCCGATGGACGCCGGCATCGACCCGGCTGGGCGCGACCCCTTTCAGACCTTCCTCGAGCGCGACGCGCTCCTCGCCGGCCTCAGCCGGTTGACGCCGGACGAGCGGATCGTGGTCGTCCTGCGCTACTGGGCCGATCTCCCGCTCGAGACCATCGCCGCCCGGCTCGACTGGCCGCTCGGCACCGTGAAATCCCGACTCCATCGAGCACTGGACCGCCTCCGTGGCGTTCTCGCCGCCGATCCACAGGAGGCAGGTCGATGAACGACGACCTCGAACCACGCCTGCACGATGCACTCCACTCCGGGTCGCTCCCGCCGGCCCCGGCCAGCCTGATGGACGCTTTGGAGCGGGTGCCGGATGCGCCGGTCCGCATCCGCAGGCGTCGTGGTGGCGGCCCGATCGTCGGTCTCTTCGCAGCGGCGGCCGTCCTGCTCGTGGCAAGCGCGGTCGCCCTCACCGGTGGCGCGGCTCCCAGGCCCGGCCCGACGGCCAAAGCGTCGCCGCTGTCTGGCACGCAGGTCCAGCAGGTCTGGAACACCGACGGCACGACCGCGCTGACCATCCACCGTGACCCGACGGACACGGGCACCTATTACTGGCGGGCACGAACGTTCGACCAGATCGGGCTGAAGGGCTGGAGCACAAGCAATTCCACCACGGTCGACCGCCCCGCCGGCTCGTCGATCCTCGACAAGCTGCCAGAAGAGCCCGATCCGACCGGTTTGCATCCGTTCACGTTCACGGTGCAGCCCGTGGGCTTCCATGGCTCGACGATCTTCTCGCCCGGAACGCCGACCGAGGTCCAGGAGGACAGCCATCTGACGACGGTCGGGCCGGGTTACTTCACCGGTCTCGACCGCGATAGCGGCGGGACGGCGTCGTACACGGTGACCGCCTGACCCAGGTCGAGGGTGCGAGACCCGGGGAAATGAACGAGGCAGCGCTCCGAGCTGCAGGGACCGACTACCCGCAAGTCCATCACGGACCTCTATCTCGGGGTGGCCCCAGGCCAGATGGGCGACAACGCCCAGAGGCTCGAGGCCAGGATCAAGGCAGAGTCGCCGTCGCAGACGCCCTTCGACCTTGCTCAGGCGATGGTCAAGGACCTCCAGAACCCGGCGAACTTCACCTACACGACTGACGTCCGAGACCTCGATTGCGCTGCGATCTCGACGGTCGAGTGCTTCGCGACCTACAAGGAGGGCTTCTGCCAGTACTACGCGCCGACGATGGCGGTCTGTTGCGGGACATGGGGGTGCCGACGCGGATGGTCGAGGGGTTCCTGCCGGGGGCGATCGACTCGCACACCGGCATCGAGACCATCCCGTTCAGCAGCGCCCACGCCTGGGTCGAGGTCTACTTCCCCGGCTATCGGCTGGGTCATGTTCGACCCGACCGGCGGCAACCTGTCGCAGGTCACCCCGCTGCCGTCGGGCCAGCCGGTCGCGGCAGGCGTGCCGCGGCTCCATCTCGAGTACACAGCGCAGACGGTCGATGGCGTGGCCCCGACGCCTGCCGACATGGCAAACGTCGCCTCGGTCCTGCGCTCCCGCGTCGATGCCATGGGCGTCGCCGATCCGACTGTCGTGACGCACGATCTGGTCACGGTCGTGGAGCTGCCTGGCATCACGGATCCGACCGACGTGGAGACCGTCGGCCATCTGCTCGGCCATACCGGCAAGGTCGACTTCGTCCCTACTCGGCGAGACCGAGGCCAGCGAAGGCGATCCGATCGACCTGACGCAGTACCCGCCTCTGTTCGGGGGCGACCAGATCGCGTCGGCCACCGTCGCCGCCGACCAGAACGGCGCCCCGGCGGTCGACTTCGTCCTCAAGCCCGACGGCACGCGTCTATTCGCCGACTACACCGCGAACCACATCGGGTCCTACTTCGCGATCACCGTGGACGGGGACGTCCTGTCCGCGCCGGTCATCCAGAACGCGATCCCGAACGGCGACATCGAGATCACCGGCGGCGGCGTCTCCGGTCTTGACGCCACGCACGCGCACGGACTCGTCGCGCTGATCGGCTCGGGCGAGCTGCCGGTCCCGATCGAGCTCACGTCATCCAACGTGATCGGCATCCCAAGCCCCTCGGCCAGCACGCCCTGATCCCGGGTCGGACCATCAACGACTCGGGACGACCACCCACCGACACCCGTAGAGCTCGACCGAGCGGTCCTCCGCTGAGCCTGCGCGGAGTCGGATGGTCGGTGTGCCAGCGCCGCCGCGTCGCGGCCGCAGCCGGACGATCTGACGGCCCACGCTCGCGTCACGTGCGCCACCACCGGCCAGCGACGGCCGGAACCTGAGTCCGACGGCACGCAAAAGGCGCTGGCTGGCCGCGTTCAGGTCGTCGGCGTGCAGCTCGAGGACATCCAGGGCGAGTGGTCCACCCAGGCGTTCGGCCCCCGCGGCGCGTTCGGCACGATCGGCTGGCGTCCACTCGGCGGCTGACATGTCGTGCTCGATCAGGAAGGGCGGCTCGTCTGGACCCAGCCGATCGGCGGCCGCCAGGCGCCAGCGGACGACCGCGCCATCGGGCCGCTGCCGCTCGCCAGGACGTGCCTCGCCGAGGCTCGATCCGCCCGCCCGAAGCCCGGCCAGGTCGCCATCGAGATGGTCGGTTGCGACCGCCCACGTCGCGAAGCCGCCGCCCGCCTCGAGCGCACGGAGCGCCGGCGCCCCGACCCACGATCGCGCCGCCAGCGCCGCATCGAACACGCCGATGAACTCGAGGTACGAGTCGCCCAGCCAGACCACGCGATTGAACGTCCCGAGGGCCTCATGGCGACCGCCACCTGTCGGCGCGGGCCCGATCGCTGCTTCGAAGGCCGCCACCGCATCGTCCGGATCGGTGACCGCGATGACCAGGTGATCGATGCCCAGGTACATGCCCGCAGCGTAGCCGTCACTCGGGTCGCCGACTGACCGGGTATCGTCGGGCGATGGACGTCATCGTGGTCGGCGGCGGGATCGTCGGTTGTGCGACGGCGTACTTCTGCGCACGTGAGGGGATGCGCGTCACGCTGCTCGAGCGCACGTCGATCGGCTACGGCGCGTCGGGGCGCAACCCGGGCTGGCTGTGGCTCCACTGCCGCACGCCCGGCTTCGCGCTCGACATCTCGCGCGCCGGGCGGAAGCTCTACCCGGAGCTGCTCGACGAGCTGCCGGGTGGCTTCGAGTTCCGACCCAGCGGCGGGTTGATGTATTTCATGACCCCCGACCAGGGCGCCGTGTTCGAGGCATTCGTCGCCGCCCGCCAGCGCCGACGGCCTCGACATCGAGCTGATCGACGGCGCCGCGGTCCGCCGGCTCGTCCCGCCGATCCGCGACGACGTGCTCGGGGCGAGCTACTGCAGCGAGGACGCCCAGATCGTCACCTCGACCGTCGTCGACGCGCTCGTCCGTGGCGCCCGCGCCGAGGGTGCGACCATCCGCGAAGGGGTCGCCGTCGAGCGGCTCGTCCTCGACGGCGAGCGTGTCGTCGGCGTCGACACCGACGCCGGCCGGTTCACCGGCGACGCCATCGTCATCGCGACCGGCGCGTGGAGCACCAAGCTCCTCGCCCCGCACGGCATCGACGTCCCGATCGGTGGGGAGCGGCTCCAGCTCGTCAGCACGGCCCCGCAAGATCAGTTCTGGATCGAGCCGCTGGTCTACGGCCCGAACGCCACCAAGCAGTACGCCCTGTTCCGCGACCTGCCGATCGTGGGACCCCGCGCTGTTCACGACCGCGGGCGAGGACCACGACGGCCTCACCTTCCTGCCGCTCCTCGTCCAGCGCGCCTCGGGCGAGGTCCTGCTCGGCTGTGCCACCGATTACCCCGACGAGCTCGACCCGAACCCGACTCTGGCCGGTCTCGCCCAGATCGCGACCGGCTTCGCGGCCGACTTCCCGGCCCTCCGGAACGTCCCGATCACCCGCGCCTGGGCCGGCATCCTGCCGTTCACCTCGGACCAGGCGCCGGTCATCGACGAGGTCCTGCCCGGGCTGTTCGTGGGCGCCGGGCACGCCTTCGGCAACACCTCGGGACCGGTCACGGGTCGCGTCCTCAGCCAGCTGATCGCCGGCCGTGAGCCCGACTTCGACATCTCCGAGTGCCGCTACGGCCGGCCGCTCGACCCGATCGTGGTCGGCGCGCCGACCCACTGGTGAGCCCGAACCGATGAGCCGACTCCTGGTCCTCGGCGGCTCCGGCGAGATGGGCTCGGCCGCCGTCGCCGACCTCGTCGAGCGCACCGACCACGAGGTCACCGTCGGCGACATCCGTCCCGATGCCGCTGCTGCCCTCCTGCGCCGGCTCGGCGCACCCGAGCGAGTCGTCCGCGTGGACGTCGACGACCCCGATTCGCTCGCCGCGGCCCTCGTCGACACCGAGGTCGTCCTCAACGCGACCTACATGCGCCACAACGTGCCGGTCACCGATGCGGCGATCGCGGCCGGTGTCCATCTCGTCGACCTCGGCTCGTACTACCCGGAGACGCTCCAGCAGCTCGAGCGCCATGACCGGGCCGTGGCGGCCGGATGCCGGATCGTGCCCGGATGCGGGGTCGCGCCGGGGCTGACCAACGTCCTGGCCCGGCATGGCGCGGACCGGCTCGACACGGTCCGCGCGATCCGCCTCTTCTCGTACATCACCCACCCGATGTGGACCTCGCCGGGGATCGTCGTGACGCGCTTCGATGCGAGCACCGGGACCTCTCTCATCCGCGAGGGTGGCCGGCTCGTCGAGCGGCCCTCGTTCTCGGGCGAGGAGGAGATCGTCTTCCCCGAGCCGTACGGTGCGCAGGTCGTCCATCTCGTCCCGCACCCGGAGGCGGTCACCTTGCCGCGCTACCTGGACGTCGCGGACGTCGTCTTCAAGGTCGGCTATCCGGCGGACGAGACCCGGCGCATCGAGGTCCTTCTCGAGCTCGGCTTCGACCGCGACGAGCCGTTCGAGCTCGACGGGGCCGCGATCTCGCCGCGCCGCTTCGCCGCCGCGTACATCGGTCGGCGCGGCATCGGCCCGTCCGACCGGAGCGCCAACGTCAAGCAGGTCCAGGTCGAGGGCACGCGTGACGGGAGGCCGGTCACCATCGTCTACGACTTCGCGGTCGAGCAGATCGGGCGATCCGCGTCATCGGCCATCACCGGCACCGTCGCGGCCATCGCCGCGGACCTCGTGTCGCGCGGCGGGCCGCTCGGGGTCCACCCGCCCGAAGGCGCATTCGATCCGCCGGCGTTCCTCGCCGCACTCGCCGAGCGCGGGTTCGCGATCCAGCAGCGTGAGGTCTCGGGATAGGGGAGGCGCCCCGCGCGGCCCTAGCGGAAGACCGGCCGCTGGCCCAGCTCGTCGATCGTGTGCAGCCCGGGCGCGAGCGCCATCAGCGGGCGGACAGCGGCCATCGCGCGGACGCCGGTCGGCGGATACGTGTCGAGGAACAGGTCGCCGCGGACGATCGTCTCGAACGGCGGCTCGCCATCGACCACGACCTTGGCCGACGCCTCCATCCCGTCGCGCTCCGGGTCGAGATCGAACCGGCCGCGCCACAGCGACACCAGCCGCCCGCCGCCGCGCACGTTGGCACTGACCTGCCGGTCGTGACCGGCGATCGTCCCGGGCTCGACGACGTATCCGGCACGCTCGCGGCGCACCTCGGACAGCACGGGCACGCTCTCGAACACCGGTTCGTCGATGTCGAGGGCGCACGACTCGGCCAGGAGGTACATCGCCTCCATCAGGAAGTTGCGCATCATGAACCCGTCGCCGGCGGCCTCGACCGGTCCGCCGATACCCTCGTCGCGCAGGATCCCGTGGCCCCACAGCGACGTGTCGGCGATCCGCTCCAGGCGGAACTCATGGAAGGCGAACACGTTCGAGATCGCTGCCAGCGGCAGCGTGATCGTCAGGAAGTCCCAGAACCCGGTACCGAGGATCCGTTGGCCGGCCGCTCGCGACGCGGCGTCGAGCTCGGTGGCGGCATCAGCGCCCAGGATCGAGCGCGGATGGACGAGTCCCGAGATCGTGATCGCGTCCTTCCCGGCGCGGTTCGCGCGCAGGCATGCCGCAGCGACCTCGGCCGGGGTCCCGGTGCCCGCGTAGAAGACGACGTCGATGTCGGGTCGGGCCAGGACGGCATCCACGTCCGCCGAGACGGTCGCCCCGACGCGGACGTCGAGCCCGCACGCCTCGCCGAGATCGAGGCCCTCCTTGGCCGGGTTGTAGACGATGCCGCTCCTGAACTCGAGCCACGGCCGGGTCAGGCCAGCCCGCACGATCTCCCCGCCTGCCCGCCCGGTCGACCAGACTGCGGCACCGATCTTGTCCATCACGCTCCATCGAGTCCTTGCTGCCCGAGTATGCGTCAGCTGCGACCGCCGCGCGCCGCCCGATCGGTCGATCAGTCAAATCCGGCGGTTGTACGCTCACGCAGAGGAGTGGCCGGGCTCATGCCCGGTGACCGAGGGAGGGCATCGTGATGACGTCTGCAGCACAGCAACCGGCAACGAGGGAAGGCGAGCCGATCATCGCCTGGCTGAGTCGACGGACGGCCCTGGCACGTCTCCGGGAGACCGAGTTCGACGACGCGAAGCCTTGAGTACCGGCGCCTCTTCAGCGAGGTGTGGGGCACCTTCCTGCTGGTCCTCGTCGCGGCCGGCGGCGGCGTCATCGGTGCGACCTCGTTCGGCGGCGACCTGACGCTCCCGATGAAGGCGCTGGCGCCCGGCATGATGGTCATGGGCGTGATCTTCTTCATGGGCACCATCTCCGGAGCCCACCTCAACCCCGCGGTGACCCTGGCCTTCGCGGTGCGTGGCAACTTCCCGTGGCGGCGCGTGCCGGGCTACATCGTCGCGGAGGTCGTCGGCGCCACCCTCGCGGCCCTCTTCCTGAACGCGATGTACGGCGGCATCCTGAACGGCGCCACCGAGCCGACCCCGTCGATCAGCCCGACCGTCGCGATCCTGACGGAAGCCGTGCTGACGCTCGGGCTGGTGAGCGTCATCCTCGGAACGGCGTCGGGGGCGCGCAATGTCGGGATCAACGGCGCGATCGCCGTCGGTGCCTACATCGGGCTCGTCTCGGTCTGGGGAGCGCCCGTCACGGGCGCCTCGATGAACCCCGCTCGCTCACTCGCACCGATGCTCGTCGGTGGGGACCTGACCAACTACTACATCTATCTCATCGGCCCGCTCCTCGGGGCGATGGTCGCGGTCGCGTTCGAGTACATCCTGAAGGGCAAGGCGACCAAGTCCGGTGCGGAAGCCGCCCAGGGCATCCTTGACGAGGACCCGGCCGGCCTATAGGGATTCGTCGCGGCCACCAACAAAGAGAGGGCATCGCTGTCGAGCAGATGAACGATGCGACCAGGGCCGCTTACTAGCCGGAGATGCCAGATCGCCGCGAGGAATGCCGTGCTGAAGAGTCCCGATGCAGCCTGATCGACGTGACGATGAGGCGGTGACCGACCAGCCCGTCCGACGATCAGTCAGGGACCGTCGTACATCCCGAGTCGCCGATGTCCTGCCGCTTGACCGCTTCAACGCGTTCACCGACGGCGTCTTCGCGATCGCGATCACGCTCCTCGTCCTCGAACTGTCGGTCCCGGCCGTCGGCACTCGCCTGTTGCCGGCGCTCGGCGAGCAGTGGCAGGAATTTCTCGGGTACCTGATCAGCTTCGCGTTCATCGGCGGGATCTGGGTGAGCCACGCCGGGATGACGAAGTTGATGCGGCACGCCGACACGTTGGCCTATGGGATCGACCTCCTGATGCTGCTCTTCGTGGGCCTCCTTCCGTTCTCGACCAACCTGCTGGTCACGCATCTGTCCGGTCCGGACGTGGAGGCCGCGGTCATCATCTACGGGGTCAACGTCCTCCTGGCGTCGCTCGCCTTGAGCCTGCTCATGTTCTACATCGCCAGCGAACGGTCGCTCGTCATCGACGGCGTCGCCGACGAGACCCTGGATGCGAAGGTCCGTCAGCGGTGGGTCGTGATCGCCTTGAACGTGGCTGCCATCGCTCTTGCCGTCGTGGCACCCGCCGCTGCCGTCGCGCTGTATCTGGTCATGACGTTCCTTGCGCTGGCTCTCCCGTTGATCCACCTGCGTCGGCGCCGGCACTAGGACTCCGCCGGTCGGTGTGACTGCCCCGCCCGGCACGCCGTCACGCCCCCGGGCACGTCCGCCCCATCCGGTGAGTGGCCGGCCAGAGGTGGTTCATGAAGGAGAGATCGGCATGGGTACGCAAGCGAACGAAAGCGACATGGCGACGGACGAGCCGGCACTCGCTGCACCGGTGCTTGGCGAGTCGCGCTGGCCGATGGCGATCGCGGTCCTTGTGCTCATGGCCGCAGCGCTCATCGCCCCGCCGCGGCTGACCATCCTGCCCGGCTGGCTCCTCGCCGCGATCGAGGGCCTCCTGCTCCTCGCGCTCATCGTCGAGGATCCCGGCCGCATCGACCGGACAGGGCCGTGGCAGCGGCGAACGTCGATCGCGCTGGTCATCGTCATCCTCGCAAGCACGCTCGGAGCCACGGCACTCCTCGTCTACGACATCTTGTCGGGATCCTCCCTCACGAGCCAGGCCGACCAAGTCCTCCTCGCCGGGGCGAAGGTCTGGCTCGGCAACAACATCGCCTTCGCGTTCCTGTACTGGGAGTTCGACGCGAGTGGACCGGCCGCCCGTGCCCACGGGATGCCTCTTTATCCGGCCCTCGCGTTCCCCCAACAGCTCAGCCCTGACGTGGCTCCGCCTGGGTGGCGGCCCGAGTTCATCGACTACCTCTACGTGGGCTTCACCACTGCCAACGCCTTCAGTCCGACCGATACGATGCCGATGGTCCACTGGACGAAGGTGGCGATGGGCACGCAGGCGCTCATCTCCTTCGCGGTGGTGGGCCTCGTTCTCGCCCGGGCGGTCAACGTCCTCCAGTGATGAGCCGCTCGGGACAACGCGTGTAGCCGTGGTTTGTCGGGGTCGGGCGAGGTCTCGGACCGGTCAGACTAACCTTTACGTCAACGTGAAGGTTGTGCTATGATGCGGCGGACGATGTCCCATGCCCAAACCCCCGAGACCGGCCTCACGCCGCGCTTGCTCAAGATCAACGAAGTCGCCGCCGAGACCGGCCTGACGACCCGCACCATCCGCTACTACGAGGAGGTCGGGCTGCTCGAACCGGCCGGCCGCTCCGACGGCGACTACCGCCTGTACGACGCGTCCGACCTCGATCGGCTCCACTACATCCGCAGCCTGCGCGACGACGCCGGGTTCTCGCTCGCCCAGATCGGGCAGATGCTCGAGGACGAGGTCGCCCGCGCGCGCAACCGCGAGCGCCTCCGCGAGACCACCGATCCCGCAGCACGCCGGATCTACCTGACCGAGGGGCTGGAGCGGGTCGAGCGGCAGATCGGCCTGCTCGAGGCGAAGGCAGCCCGGCTCGGCCTGATGATCGATGAAGCCCACGCGCGTCGCGGACGGATCCAGGCCGGCCTCGTCGAGCTCGATGCCGCCGAATCAGCGCCGGTCGCTCGACGCGGCGCGAAGCCACCGATCGCGGAGCCCGCCACATGACCGCCGCAGCAGACCGCAGCCGCCACACCGTCGCCGGCGAGACCAGCGACAACTACCGCTGGGTCGTGCTCGGTGTCACGAGCGTCGGGGCGCTGCTCGCGTCCCTGACCTCGGGGACGCTCGTCATCGCCCTGCCCGAGATCCTGCGTGACCTCCACACGGACCTGTTCACCCTGCTCTGGATCGTCGTCGGCTACACGCTGGCGGCGACCGTGGTGGTCCTCAACGCAGGCCGCTTCGCGGACCAGGTCGGTCGCGCCCGGTCCTACACCGCCGGCTTCGCGCTGTTCACGGTCGCCTCGGTGGCCTGCGCGCTCGCACCGTCAGCGCTCCTGCTGGTCGCCGCGCGACTGGTCCAGGGCGTCGGCGGCGCATTCCTGATGGCCAACTCGGCCGCCCTCGTCACCGACGCGTTCCCGCGCCGCGAGCTCGGCCGTGCCCTCGGCATCAACGCGATGGTGGTCGGCGCCGGACTGATCATCGGCCCGATCCTCGGCGGCTGGCTGACGACCTTCGGCTGGCAGACCGTCTTCTGGTTCAACCTGCCGATCGGGCTGATCGGCACGGTCGCGGCCGCGACGCTGCTCGTCGAACAGGGCCATCGCTCCGGGCGCGTCGGGTTCGACATCGCCGGCAGCGCCATCTACCTGGTCGGTCTCACCGGGCTCGTCACCGCCCTCGCGTTCGGTGGCATCTACGGCTGGACCACGCCTTGGGTGCTGGCCGGGCTCGCCGCGTTCCTCGTCGCGGCGCCGACCTTCCTGTGGGTCGAATCGCACCGCGAGGCGCCGCTGCTCGACCTCGGCCTGTTCCGCAACCGCCTGTTCGCGCTCGGCAACCTGACCGGGCTGCTGAACGGCATCGCCCGGACCGGCGTCCTGTTCCTGCTCGTCTTCTACTTCCAGGGCGCACGCGGCTACGACCCGGTCACAGCCGGGCTCGCGCTCGCGCCGCTGGCCGTCGGTCTCCTGGTTCTGTCGCCGATCAGCGGCGCCCTCGCCGACCGGATGGGTTCGCGCGGCCTGGCCACGGCCGGGATGCTGATCACGGCGGTCGGCCTGCTCGGACTGTGCACCATCGGCATCGACACGCCGTACTGGCAGCTCGCGCTGTGGCAGCTGATCATCGGCGCCGGATCGGGGCTGTTCATCTCCCCGAACACGAGTGCCGTGATGGGCGTCGTCCCGCCGGAGAAGCGCGGCATGGGCTCCGGCGCCCGGATGATGCTCACCCAGACGGGCTTCGTCATCAGCATCGCCCTGTCGATCGGGCTCGTGTCGAGCGTGATGGATCCGTCGGTCCTGCTCGTCGATCTTCTCGGGCACCCAGATCGGCAGCGGCAGCATCGACATGGATCCATTCATCCAGGCGCTCCACATCGCGTTCGCCGTCGGCGTCGTCGCCAGCCTGCTCGGCGCGGTCGTCTCGGCCTCGCGCGGCGGCAAGCAGGTCATCGACGACGAACCCACCGTCCAGGGTTCGGTGGCCGCATGACCAAGATGCAGCACGGGATGAGCGCATTCCGGCATCGCAACTACCGGCTGTTCTTCGTCGGCCAGGCGATCTCGCTGGCCGGCACGTGGATGCAGCAGGTCGCGCAATCGTGGCTGGTCCTCGTGCTGACCCACGACCCGCTGTGGCTCGGCGTCGTTGCCGCCGCCCAGTTCATCCCGGTCATGATCTTCGGCCTGTTCGCCGGCGTCCTCGCCGACAACCTGCCCAAGCGCCAGACGCTGCTCGTCACACAGGCCATCAAGATGGCCCTGTCGGTCATCCTCGCGGTCATCGCGGTGACCGGCTACGCGTCGATCCCGCTGCTGATCCTGCTGGCCCTGATCATCGGGACGGTCAACTCGGTCGACATGCCGGTCCGCCAGGCGTTCGCCGTCGAGATGGTCGGCCGCGAGGACATCGGCAACGCGGTCGCGCTCAACTCCGCGATGTTCAACGGCGCGCGCGTCATCGGCCCGGCGATCGCCGGTCTGACCATCGCGGCGGTCGGGGTCGCGATGGCATTCGCGATCGACGCCGCGAGCTTCCTGGCCGTCATCTTCGCCCTGGCGCTCATGCGCGAGAGCGAGCTGCACTCGCCGGCGGCCATCCCTCATCCCGATTCGTTCTCGGCCGTCATGACCCAGCTGCGCGAGGGGCTGCACTACGTCCGGATCACCCCGCTCGTGCTGATCGCCGTCCTCGTCGTCGGCCTGGTCTCCACGTTCGGGATGAACTTCAGCGTGATCATCCCGGCCTACGCGACGGACGTGCTGCAGAGCGGGGCGGCCGGCTACGGCTTCCTGATGGCGGCGTCCGGTGTCGGCTCGCTGGTGGCTGCGCTGTGGCTCGCCTTCGGGGATGGCGCCCAGGTGCGGCGCATCGCCTACGGCGCGATCATGCTCGGCATCGGCGAGGTCGCGCTCGGTGCGTCGCAGGTCTACGGGCTGTCGCTGCTGCTGATGGTGCTCGTCGGGTTCGGCGGGATCCTGATGGCGGCCACGGCCAACACGACCATCCAGCTCGCCGTCCCCGACGGCCTTCGCGGCCGCGTGATGAGCGTCTACACCACGATCTTCGCCGGCTCGACCCCGATCGGCGGGCCCTGTGATGGGCGGCCTGGCGTCGGTGTTCGGGGTGGCCGTCTCGCTCGCGATCGGCGGCGTCCTGTCGGTCGCGGTCGGGATCGGGTCGTTCGTCTGGATCCACCGTCGCGGGCTCGATCGCCGGCCACTGCGGGCCTGGTCCCCGGAGCCCGTTCCGGCGCCGCGCGGAGCAGGCCTCGCGGCCGCGTCGATGCCCGATGGGGCGCGCCCGCGCTGATCGGATCGCCGGACCGTCAGCCTTCGACGGCTCCGAACACGAGCGAGGCGTTGAGCCCGCCGAACCCGAACGAGGTCGACAGCACGCGTCGATAGGTCCCGTCGCGGCCCGATCGCAACAGCCCGGGCAGCAGCGCTGCGATCTCCGGGTCCGGCTCGATCAGGTTGACCGAGGGCGGCGCCCAGCCATCGCGGATCGTCAGCGCGCAGATGGCCGCCTCGATGGCGCCCGATGCGCCGAGCGGATGGCCGTACAGCGCCTTGGTCCCGCTGACCGGCACGGTCGCGGCCCGTTCGCCGAGGGCCAGCGAGATCGCCCGCGCCTCCGCCACGTCTCCGATCGGCGTCGACGAGGCGTGAGCACTGACGTAGTCGATCTCGCCCGGGTCGACGCCGGCGTCGTCGAGCGCGATGGTCGCCGCGCGCGCGGCTTCCGTGCCGTCGGCTCGGGGCTGGACCATGTGATGCGCGTCGGACGTGGCGCCGTAGCCGAGCAGCTCGGCGTAGGGGACCGCGCCACGCGCCTCCGCGACCTCGGCCGCCTCGAGCACCAGCAGCGCCGCGCCCTCGCCCATGACGAAGCCATCGCGCCCACGGTCGAACGGCCGCTCGGCGGTCCCAGGGTCATCGTTGTGGCCGGCCGACAGCGCCCGGATGATGTCGAACGCCCCGAACGCGAGCGGGCTCAGCGGGATCTCGACGCCACCGGCGATCGCCGCGTCGATCCGGCCGTCGCGCAGGTCGCCGAGCGCCTCGCCCAGCGCGACCGCCCCCGACGCGCACGAGTTGGCGGTCGACAGGATCGGGCCGCGGACGTCAAGCGCGATGCCGAGGTTGGCCGGCGCCGCGCCGCCGAAGACCGCCAGCGCAAGGTTCGGCGCGACCTGCCGGATCCCCTTCTCGAGATAGCGTTCGTGCTGCTCCTCGGCGTAGGCGATGCCGCCCAGCGCTGACCCGAGGTAGATCCCGATCCGCTGCGGATGCGCGCCACCGTTCGCGCCGGGCGTCAGCCCCGCGTCGTCGAGCGCGAGCCGGCCCGCGACGAGGCCGAACTGGCTGAAGCGGTCCAGCTGGCGCGCCGTCTTGGGCGGCATCCAGGCGAGCGGATCGAAGTCGTCGACCTGCGCGGCGACCTGCGAGCGGAACGGGCTCGGGTCGAACCGGTCGATGCGCTTGATCGGGGATCGTGCCGCGCGGAGCCCGGTCCGGAACGCGTCGCGGCCCGTGCCGATCGCGGTGATCATGCCGATGCCGGTGATCCAGATCCGCCGCCGACCACTGTCGCCGATCATGGCCGTGGATTCGCGCCGGCGGGCGGTCCGGACTCATCGTCGCCGTCGAGTCGCGTCGCCGTCTCCGTCGCCGTCGTCGCGCGGCACCGAGACGAGCGCCTCGGCCAGGTCGCGGAAGGTGGCGAGCGTCCGGCCCGCGATCGGCCGGGTGAAGAACCGGTCGACGACGACCGCGAAGAGCGGGACGGCCGGCCGGAAGTCATGGTCGATCTCCACGCGCGCGCCGCCCGGCGCCGGCTCGATCCGCCAGGTCACGTCCATCCCCTTGGTCGCGCCGGCCACGTGGACGAAGCGGAGACGGAGCGCGAGCTGGCTCTGCCCAAGTGCGGGCCCGCCAGGTGACCGGGAGCGCCAGCCCGAGGACGTCGATGAGGGGCCGGCGGGCCACGAAGTCGACGACGAGCGAGCCGTCCGCCCGCCGCGCGCCGACCGCCCGCGACCGCGCGTAGTGGGGGAGCAGCCGCGCCCAGCGCTCCGTGTCGTGGGCGAGGGCGAACACGAGCGCGGGCGGCGCGCCGACGTCGATGCCGATGGTGCTGTGCACGTCACGCGTCCGCGGTCGCGGCGCCGGCCGTCGCTACCTGGTGGGTCATGGCGCGAGCAGCGACGCGAGGAAGCGCGGATCGAGCGCTCGGGACGCGGGGACGAGGTCACCCATCACGAGGCCCATCGTCCCACGAACCGATGGCCGCGCAGCGACGCGACGGGCGGCGTACTCGAAAAGGACCGGGCGTGCCAGGAAGGCCTGGACGAGCCACGACACCGCGTCCTTCGCGAGGAACCGGCGGCGCATCGCGCGGTCGTACGCGTCGAAGGCGCCGCCACGACCGCGTCCGCGCGCGACGATGGCGGCGGCGGCCAGCTCGGCTGACACGAGCGCGCGATTCAGGCCCTCCCCGGTGAACGGGTCGAGGAAGCCGGCCGCGTCGCCGACCAGCAGCCAGCCGGGTCCGGCACGACGGGTCACCCGATGCCCGAGCGGCGAGGCCCCCGCGACCGCGTCGGTGGGCTGGCCGTCGCGCCACGTTGCGGGATCGTCGGCGGTCGGCGGGATAGCGTGGACGATCGAATCGACGACGGCGCGCGCACCGTCCCGCGCCAGGGCCGGTCGCCAGGAGCGGCCCAGCACGATCCCGACGTTGACCCGGCCGCCCGCCACCGGCGCGATACCGACGTACCCGTCGCTCAGGACCCGCATCCGTGCGTCGCGGCAGGCTGCCGGATCAGGATCGGGGAGGTGATAGGTCAGTCCGATCCGCGGGTCGAGGCGAACCGGCCGGGCGACGCCGGCTGCCCGGGCGACGACCGAATGCGCCCCGTCGGCACCGACGATGACCGGTGCCCGCACGACGACGGTTCGTCCGTCCTGCGCGCGCGCTTCGAGCGAGCCGGCCGCGAGGTCCACTCGCGGTGACGGTCCAGCCGCGTCGGACCTCCGCGCCGGCGGCGATGGCCCGCTCCAGCAGGAGCGGATCGAGTCGCGACCGATCGAACCCGACCGCGGGCTCGCCGCCGTCATCGGCGCCGTATGTCAGCCGGAACGAGGTGCCGGACGCGGTCTCGACCCGCATCGCCGGGATCGGCCGGGCCACCGCGGCCAGCGTCGCCGCGTCGAGCCCGGCCCGGCGGAGCGCGGTCACGGCCGCGGGCGAGGTGAAGACGCCGCCCGCGCGCCAGTGCCAGGCCGGTGCGCGTTCGAGCACGAGGACGGCCACGCCCGCCGCCGCCAGTCGCGCGGCAAGGACCGCGCCCGCCGGCCCACCTCCGACGATCGCGACGGCCGCGTCTTGGCGGGCCGTGCCGGTAACGCCATCGGTCATTCGCCGACGCCCTGCGGATCCGGGACATCTCCGGCGTGGGGCGTGGGCGTCGGCACCGCCGCGATCGCCCACCGCTGGCCGAAGGAGCCGCGGATCGTGCGTACCGGCGTCAGGCCGGCCGTCCGCAGCAGGTCGGCCGCCTCGTTCGCTCGATACGACCTCCGAACCGACATCGGCGCATCTGCCCGCGTGAACCGGTTGCCGGTCAGGAGATGTCCGAGGAGCAATGCGCCGATCAGCCCGAGCCGGGTCCGATCGAGGTCGTTGACGACGACCCCGAGCCGCGAGACACGTGCCATCTCGGTGAGCAACACGACCGCCTCATCCGGGGTGAGGTGGTGCAGCACCAGCGAGCAGTGGGCCACGTCGAACGACCGGTCGGGATATGGGAGCGAGGTGCCATCGCCGACGTGCAGCTCGAGCCTGTCGGTCGTCGCGAGCGCCGGCGTGGCCAGCACGGCCGCCTCGAGCACCTCGGGTCGGCTGTCGAGCCCCACGACACTGATGCGTCGGCCACGCGCCTTCGCGCGCTCCAGCAGCGCCATCGGGATGTCCGCGCCACCGGTCCCGACATCGAGCAAGGTCAGGGCGTCGATGTGGGCCGCGAGCGCATCGATCGCCGCCGCGCTCAGGTCGACCCCGCCGAGATGGCGATTGATCCGCCCCAGGTCGCGCAGGTTGCCGGCCAGCGCCGGCAGGTCGTTCAGCGGACCGTCAAGCAGCTCGACGGCGTCGGTGCGGCGGTCCATCGGTGCAGGGTACGTCGCTCCCGTGCGATGGCGCCCCGAACACGGGTGGTTCGCGACCTCGGTGCCATAATGGCCGGCATGGTCACCGACACGAAGACGTCCCTCGTCCCGACGGGTGACCGGGCGCCGTCGAGCTGGGGGCTGGGCGACGGCCAGGCCATCCCGTGGGAGTACGCGCCGGCGCCCGAATCGCGCGACATCGTCACGCTCAAGGAGCGCTACGGGCTGTTCATCGGCGGCCGCGACGTGGCTGCCGGCGACGGCGGCACGTTCGCGACCATCAACCCGGCGACCGAGGAGCGCCTCGCACTGGTCGCCAAGGCCACCCCGGCCGATGCCGATCGCGCGGTCCGTGCCGCGCGCCGTGCGCAGACCCGATCGTGGGGCACGCTCCCGGGCAAGGAGCGGGCCAAGTACCTGTTCCGCATCGCGCGCATCCTCCAGGAGCGCAGTCGCGAGTTCGCCGTCCTCGAATCGATGGACTCGGGCAAGCCGATCAAGGAGAGCCGCGACGTCGACGTCCCGCTCGCGGCGGCGCATTTCTGGTACTACGCCGGCTGGGCGGACAAGCTCGAGTACGCGTTCCCCGGGCGGGTCGCGCGGCCGCTCGGCGTCGCCGCCCAGATCATCCCGTGGAACTTCCCGCTGCTGATGCTGTCCTGGAAGATCGCCCCCGCGCTCGCGGCGGGCAACACGGTCGTGCTCAAGCCCGCGTCGACGACGCCGCTGTCGCGCCCTGCTCTTCGCCGACGTCTGCCGCCAGGCCGACCTGCCGCCGGGCGTCGTCAACATCCTGACCGGCCCCGGCGAGATCGGGATGGCGCTGGTCACGCCACAAGGGCGTCGACAAGGTCGCCTTCACGGGCTCGACGGAGGTCGGCAAGAGGATCGCCAAGGGTGTCGCGGGAACAGACAAGGCGCTGACGCTGGAGCTCGGTGGCAAGGCCGCCAACATCGTGTTCGACGACGCGCCGCTCGACCAGGCGGTCGAGGGCATCGTCAACGGCATCTACTTCAACCAGGGCGAGGTGTGCTGCGCGGGCTCGCGGCTGCTCGCCCAGGAATCGATCGTCGAGCCGCTCATCGAGAAGCTCAAGGACCGCCTCTCGACGATCCGCGTCGGCGATCCCGCTCGACAAGAACACCGATGTCGGGGCGATCAACTCCAGGAGCCAGCTCGAGAAGATCACCGAGCTCGTCGCGTCCGGCGTGGCCGAGGGCGCCGAGCATGTACCAGCCGGCCTGCGACCTGCCCGACCGCGGCTACTTCTTCCGCCCGACCCTGTTCACCAACGTCGCCCAGAGCCACCGGATCGCGCGCGAGGAGATCTTCGGGCCGGTCCTCTCGGTGCTGACGTTCCGGACCCCGGACGAGGCGGTCGAGAAGGCCAACAACACGATCTACGGGCTGTCGGCCGGGATCTGGACCGACAAGGGCTCGCGCATCCTCGAGATGGTGTCGCGGATGAAGGCCGGCGTCGTGTGGGCCAACACGTTCAACCGGTTCGACCCGACGTCGCCGTTCGGCGGCTACAAGGAATCCGGCTTCGGGCGCGAGGGCGGCATGCACGGGCTGCACGCCTACGTCCGGCTGGAGGACCGCTGATGGCGTCGCGCGGCGGCAAGCCGGTGTCGGCGGGCCGGAACGGGACTGGGCGGGCCGTCGCGGCACGGGCACAGACGCGCCGCGGCCGCGGAAGCGCCGGCCCGGGTCGAGGTCCGCAAGACCTACAAGCTGTACATCGGCGGGGCGTTCCCGCGGACCGAATCGGGCCGCTCGTACGTGGTGACCGCGGCCGACGGCACGCTCCTCGCCAACGCCTGCCGGGCGTCGCGCAAGGACGTCCGCGAGGCGGTCCGCGCCGCTCGCAAGGCCGCGGAGGCATGGGCCGCCAAGACCGCCATGAACCGCGGCCAGGTGCTGTACCGCGTCGCCGAGCTGATGGAGGGCCGGCGCGAGCAGTTCGCCGACGAGGTGGCCGCCGCCGAGGGGTTGCGCCCGGCGGCTGCCAGCGGCTTCTCTATGCGACAGGGCGCTACCGGGCTGACGCGGCGACGGTCAAGGGTGGGCCTGGTAACGGTCATGAATCGTGTTTGAAAGTTCGGCATAGGCGGGGGGGAGCAGTTGCGCCAGGCGCAGTGCGCCCTCGCGACTCCAAGACGCAACGATCTCGCCGTCAAGCTCGTGGGCGATCGCCCCTTGCTCCCCTGGTGTGGCGAAACTGACAAGCTGCCGAGCGGCGGCTGAGAGCGCCTCCTCCGCCGCGAGATCGAGCGGGTACCGATCCTCGACGCTGCCGTCGATACCGCGCAGAAGCAGGATGCTCGCCATCTTCACATTCACTTCCCCTCGCGGCGCGAAGCGAACCGGAGCTCCCCGGGCAGCGAGGCTGATAGCTGGCGGGCCACCTCGCCGACCGGCGCTGGGCTACCGCTTGCAAGGAAGGTAGGGGGCATCCGAGGGAACGCCGCCCAAGTCGATTGATCATCGACCACCGACCTGTCTACGCGCCGCTTGCTGCTCGTGCGTAGGGACACTAGACAGAAGTACACCGAGCCGGTGGCGCTTTCGTCCACCGCTCTTAGTGCTCTTCTTCTTCTTCTTCTTCTTCTCTGCACGCTGAAGGCGAGTAAGGAGGCGTCGCTCCCACGACCGCCGACTTCAGAGCTCTGGTCAGAATCGACCTCTGGTCCTGCCCAAGTCGACCCGCTGGACGTATCAGGGCCGAACTTGCGGACTGACCCGAACTCCTGGTCTGGTCCTCTGAGACCGACCTCCTGGCCACTTTCCAGCGCTCAGCGAGGCGCCTGGGGGGGACCACCCTGGTCTGAACCCAGGCCGCGGGCCAGGCGGTGGAAGACGCTGTGGGCAGGTTGAAATCAGAGACGCGGCGGGCATGGACAGACTGGAGTGGATCGTTGATGCTGCGGCCGTGCGGCCGTTTGCTCACGAGCGTTTCTCTGAGGTTGTGACGCTGACGCCGAGGTCCGTGGCGGAGTTCGCGAGCGCGGCGGGCGATACGAACCTGGTACATCGCGATCCGGAATTCGCTGCGGCGACTCGTTACGCCCGACCGATTGCGAGCGGGACGCAAACGACGGCGCTGCTACTCGGCCTGACTGCGTCGTACTACTCGCGGCACACATCGATGGTCGGGCTCGAGTTCTCGGTACCACTTCCCGTCGGCCGATCTACGCCGACGACACGATCCGGCTCGAGTGGCTCGCGATCGATGTGACCCCGAACGACCGCCTCGGCGGCGACATCGTCGATCTGCGCGGACGAATCAAGCGTTCCGACGGCCAAACCGCCGTCGGCGCAAAGGGCCGCGTGCTAGTTATGGCCGAGCGGAGGTAGCGCCTCCTGGTGTTAGTGAATGCGACCGTTAGGTACACCGCCACCGCTTCCTATCGCAGTGACTGCCTCGACGAACCAACGCTAAAGACGCAGCGCTATAGCCTGCCGGTGTGGGGCGCGTGGTGGTGATTGGGGGAACGGGGCACATCGGCAGTTACCTGGTGCCCCGGCTCGTCCGCGCCGGATATGAGGTCGTAGTGGTCAGTCGCGGCGAACGGAAGCCGTACGACGAGGCCCTGGAATGGCGGTCGGTGCAGCGTGTGAACGCTGACCGCACCGCCGAAGAAGACGCGGGCATCTTCGGTGGGCGGATCGCCGACCTTCGAGCCGACGCGGTCGTGGATCTGATCTGCTTCACGCCCGCATCGGCCCAGCACCTCGTCGACGCGCTCCGGCCGGCGCGACCGCTGCTGTTGCACTGCGGCACCATCTGGGTGCACGGACGGAGGCTCGTGTACCCGTGACTGAGGACGGCCGCGCACAGGCTACGGTGAGTACGGCGTCAACAAGGTGGCGATTGAGGCGCTGCTCCATCGTGAGACGCTTGCCGGCGGCGTACCAAGCGTGGTCCTGCATCCCGGTCACATCTGCGGGCCTGGTTGGCCTGTCATCACTCCGGCGGGCAATTCGACGCCGACGTGTGGCGGCGACTGGCGGTCGGTGGAGGGGTTGCCCTGCCGGCGCTCGGTCTCGGCGTGCTGAACCATGTGCACGCCGACGACGTGGCCCAGGCGTTCGAGAGGGCGTGACCCAGCGGGCGGCGATCGGAGCAAGCTTCCATGTCGTGGCCGAGCAGGCGATGACCTGTCGCGGGCTCGCCGAGGGGGTCGCGGCGTGGTTCGGTCGTGAGGCTATGCTCGACTTGGTCGAATGGGACGAGTTCGAGCGACGGGTGGGTTCGGAACACGCCTCGGCGACGCTGGATCACATCGAACGCAGCGTCACAGCAAGCATCGAACGCTCCCGATCGATCCTGGGGTACGCCCCGCGGTACTCCTCGCTGGAGGCCCTGCGGGAGTCCCTGCGCTGGCTGGTCGAGCACGGTCAGGCGGACGTGGCCGGAAAGACATTCTGAGCCCGTCGTTCGTCACGCCTATCGACGTGCCGTGGAAGTGCGTGTGAATCCCTTGCTGCGGCTGTGATTCTGGGTTTTCACGCGTCGTGTCAGTGGATCCGGATCGTCCCGGGTTGGCAGGCGACGGTCGGGTCGCGGTGGTCGAGGAAGATCGCGCCTTCGAGATCAGGATCCGGGATTCCCCGTAGAGGTCGACGACCCAGCGATGGCGGCGGAGCGTGGCCAGTTGGTTCTCCGCGAGTGGGCCGGCTGAGGCGGCGCGCACGTTTCGCTCGACGTTGCGCGTCGAGCGCATGCCCGGGATGACGACGCTCGCCGCCGGGTGGCTGAGGCAGAAGCGGAGCGCGATCTCTGCCAGCCGGTCGACCTCGACGTCGAGGTCTCGGGCGATCGCCTGCACGCGTTCCCAGACCTCGCGCTTGCGCTCGCCGGCGAAGTACCCGTTGCGGAAGTCGCCGTCCGGGAACGTCGTCTCGGGCCGGACGGAGCCGGTCAGCGCGCCCTCGTCGAACGGCACGCGCACGATCACGCCGACGCCGCCGTCTCGACCGCGGCGAAGAGCTCGTCCTCGGGGCTCTGGTCGAAGACGTTGTAGATCACCTGAACGGTGTCGACGAGCCCGGACTCGACCAGCCGGATCGCGTTCTCGGGCTGATGGTCGTTGATCGAGACGCCGAAGAAGCGGATCTTCCCGTCGCGCTTCAGTCGCTCGATCGCGTCGAGCCAGTCGCCCTGCCCGACCCACTCGTCCGACCAGACGTGGAACTGCTGGATGTCGATCGTCTCGAGACCGAGGTTCTGCAGGCTGCGCTCGGTGCATGCGACGATCCAGTCGGCCGGGAAGACCTCCTCGGCGGCGCACGCCGGGCCGGGCCGGCCACTGCCGTTCTTCGGCGGGACCTTGCTCGCGACGTAGACCGTCTCGGCCGACTCGCGCACGGCGGCGCCGACGAGCTGTTCGCTGTGGCCGTCGCCGTATGCGTAGCGCGGTGTCGAGGAAGTTGATGCCGTAGCTCGATCGCACGCCGGAGAGCCCGCAGCGATTCGTCGTCGTCGGCGCCGACCCAGCCCGTCCCGCCGATGCCCCAGGCTCCGAAGCCGAGCTCGGAGACCTCGAGGCCCGTCTTGCCCAGCGTCCGGTAGCGCATCGCCGCCTCCTTGCTCAGAAAATCTTCCGCCAGCTGAACGCCGGGTCGTAGCCGAGGACGCGGCGCGCCTTGTCGATCGCGAGCAGGGTGTCGTGCCCGCGAGGCCGTCGCGGACGGGCACGTCCGGGAACACCTCGGCCATCAGCTCGCGGCTCGGCTGCTTCATCACGGTGTCGGCGGCGGCGATGATGAAGGCGTCCGCGCCGCGGACATCGGCCTCGAGCGCGCGGCGGACGCTCTGGGCGACGTGGCTCTCGTCGACGTAGCTCCACAGGTTCCACTTGCGCAGCTGGGGATTCGTCCCAGAAGGACGGGAACCGCTCGTAGTCGGCCCGCTCCATGATGTTCGAGAAGCGGAGCCCGACGAACGGGATGCCGCTCCAGCGGTTGAACTGGCGCGCCATCTCCTCGCCGAGCACCTTCGAGAGCGCGTACGACGACTCCGGGCGCAGCTCGTGCTCCTCGTCGACGGGCGCGTAGTCCGGCGGCTGGTCGAACGGGAGCCCGAGCGTGGTCTCGCTCGAGGCCCAGACGACGCGCTGAAGGCCGAGGCGGGCGGCGGCGGAGAACACGGTGTGCGTCGAGATCATTTGGTGCGGAAGACCACGTACGGCGTCGCGTGCACCGGCGACGGGATCGCGGCGAGGTGCACGACCGCCTCCGATGCCCGGCATACGCTCGCCGCCGCCCAGCGCTTCGAGCGTCTGGCCCGTGTCGGTCAGGTCGGCGTACAGGAACGGAACGGGCGAGTCGGGCGAGCTCGACTCGGCCGAGGGCACCCGGTCGACGTTGAACACCTCGTGGCCCGTCTCGAGCAGGTCCCGGACGACCGCGCGCCCGGCCTTGCCACTACCTCCGGTGATCACGATCTTCATCGCGGCCGGGTCAGCTCGCTCTCGCCTCTGCCGCTCGATCGGGGCGATCGAGCCCGGCGCGGGACCCGTCGACTCGCGGACGACGAGCTCGCCGCCGATCAGGAGCTGGCGTGCCGGGGCGCGCTCGCCCGCAGACGCTCGATCAGCATCTCGGCGGCAGTCGGCCGGCTTCGAAAGCCGGCCAGTCGACGCCCGTGAGCGCGGGGTCAGCATCTCGGCGAACTGCGCCGCGATCACCGAGACGACAGAGAAATCGTCAGGGACGCGCAGGTCGGCCGCCCGCAGGCGCTCGAGCAGACCGGTAAACTGCCAGCCGGTCGTGATCGCAGCCGTGCAACCGGGTCCGTGCGCAGCAGCCCGGCGGCGATGGCGAATGCCTCGCGCGGCGGGTGCGGGCACGGGAGATGGATACCGCGGATGCCGAGGTCGGCGGTTGCCTCCTCGAAGGTGTCGCGAGCGATCACCGCTGCGTTGTAGCCGGCCGCGAGCTGTTCCGGTGGGAAGTTGAAGAGCGCGATGCAGCGATGGCCGAGCTCGGCGAGGTGGGCGAGGCGCTTCTCGACCGCGGCGCCGAAGTCGAGGTCGACGAAGCTGATGCCGGTCATGTCTGCGGTCCGCCCGATCAGCGTGAACGGATAGCCGCCGCCTTCAGCCGCTCGATGCGGGGGTCATGAGCAGCGTCTCCATCAGGATGACGCCGTCCGCGCGCCCATCTCGACGACGCGCGATCGCCTCCGGATCGGATGGCGCGGTAGAGAGCAGTAGGGCGTAGTCGCTTGCGCTCGTCTCCTGCGTTGCTCCGGCGACGAACGTCTGCTGGACTGGGATGAGCTGCCATTGCGGCCGACGGGAGGAAGAGCGCGATCGTGTGTGAGGCGCCGCTCGCCAGCGCGCGGGCGGGGCGGTGCGGCCGGTAGTCGAGCTCGTCGACGGCGGCGAGGACGCGCTCGCGGATCTCGGGCGAGACCGAGCGCTTGCCGCTGAGCACGTACGAAACGGTGCTCAGCGCCACTCCCGCCCGCTCAGCGATGTCTGCCATCGTCGGCGGCTTCGGCTCTCGTGCGGATCGGCGTCGAAGCGTCGGACACCTGGGGGGAGGGTGCTTCGTCTTCGCTTGGCCTTAGAACGACCGGGCTCTGGCATCGAAGCGCTTCGCGAAGCGCTTCGAAATCCAGTCGACGTACGCCGTGGAGGAGTTCGGCAGAGGGGTGGACTCGGCCAAGGGGAGTGCCTCGTGTGTGGCGCCGACGGCGTCGGCGCGGGTACGACTTCGGCCGCTCGACCGGCCGGGGTCCGCATCCTCGCCGGGCTGCTCGCCGAGCGTCAACGGGTCAACCGTGAGGTCACGCTTGTTCGCGGTGCCCAGGAGCTCGAGCGCGCCGGGACGCTCGACAACCTGCGCATCGCCGCGGGTCGTACCCGGGCGAGCGGCGCGGCATGGTCTTCAGCGACTCGGACGTCTACAAGTGGCTCGAGGCGCTCGCCTGGGAGATCGGGCGCGAGCCGTCGCCCGGGCTCGAGGCTCTCGCGCGTGAGACGATCGGCCTGGTCGCCGCCACACAAGAGCCCGACGGCTATTTGAACAGCTAGGTGTCAGGTCGATGACCGGCGTGGCGTTTGAGCGACATGGAGATGGGTCATGAGCTCTACTGCGCGGGCCATCTGATCCAGGCGGTGTCGCGTTCGCCCGAGTAACGGGCGACGAGATCGCTGCTCACGGTCGCTCGTCGCTTCGCCGATCTGATCGACGAGTCTTCGGCACGGCGGCCGGGCGGCCACGGCGGACATCCCGGGGATAGAGGTCGCGCTCGTCGAGCTGTACCGGCAGACGGGAGAGCGTCGCTACCTGAACCTCGCGGACATGCTGATGACCCGGCGGGGCCCCGGCATGTTCGCGGGCGGCCGATTCGATCTCGCCCTATTACCAGGACGCCGAGCCGGTCCGCGACGCGCGCGCGATCGCCGGGCATGCGGTGCGCGCGCTGTATCTGGCGGCCGGCGTCACCGATCTCTACGTCGAGACCGGGGACGATGCGCTGCTCGCGTCGATGCTGCGCAGTGGGACGACCTGGTCTCGGCGAAGACCTACCTGACCGGCGGCGTCGGCTCTCGCCACGACGGCGAGGCGATCGGCGATCCTACGAGCTGCCACCGGATCGCGCCTACTGCGAGACCTGCGCGGCGATCGCCAGCATCATGTGGAACTGGCGGATGCTGCTCGTCACCGGCGAGAGCCGATTCGCGGACCTGTTCGAGCGGACGCTCTACAACGGCTTCCTCGCGGGTCTCTCGCTCGACGGCGAGTCGTTCTTCTACTCGAACCCGCTGCAGTCGCGAGACGGCAAGCGTCGCCACCGCTGGAATCCGGTCGCGTGCTGCCCGCCGAACATCATGCGCCTGCTTGCCTCTCTGCACCACTACCTCGCCACGACCGGCGACAGTGGCGTCCAACTCCATCAGTATGCGACCTCGACGATCCGCGCGTCGTAGCGGACGCGGGGCCCGTCGAGCTGGCGGTCGAGACGGACTATCCGTGGTCGGGGTCCGTCACGGTCGAGGTGGTCGCGTGCGGCGACGCTGAGTGGACACTCTCGCTCCGGGTGCCGGCGTGGGCGCGCGGCGCGGTCGTCGACGGACAGCCGGTCACGCCGGGATACGCGGAGCTGACGCGGCGCTGGCGCCCGGGAGACCGCGTCGTCCTGGAGCTCGACGTCTCGCCCAGGCTCACGGCGCCGAATCCGCGGATCGATGCCGTTCGCGGCTGTCTGGCCGTCGAGCGCGGGCCGGTCGTCTACTGCTTCGAGGCGGGCGATCTTCCGGCCGGCGCGACCTCGCCGACGTCGCGCTCCAGCGGACACGGCGCCTGCCGACACCGGTCCGCTGGCATCGCTCGGCGGCGTGCCGGGCGTATCCGTGGCAGGGGCCGTCCGCGACCTCGACCGGTGGGGGCAGATCGAGTACGTCGACGTTCGCGAGCTCCCGTCGGACGAGCGGCACGCCCACGCGGCTGCTCGCGGTCCCTTATTTCGCGTGGGCAAACCGGGGAGACGGCGCGATGCGCGTCTGGCTCCCCAGATCCGACTGACAGGAGGCTACGTGGCGACCCTGTCCCTCGAACAGCTGACGAAGGTCTTTCCGAACGGCGCCCAGGCTGTCCGCGGGTTCGACCTGTTCGTCGACGAAGGGGAGTTCGTCGTGCTCGTCGGGCCGTCGGGCTGCGGCAAGACGACCGTGTTGCGGATGGTCGCCGGCCTGGAGGAGGTCACGTCGGGAACGATCCGCCTCGGCGACAAGGTCGTCAACGACCTCTCGGCCCGTGATCGGGACGTGGCGATGGTCTTCCAGAACTACGCCCTCTACCCGCACCTCAACGTGCTCCACAACATCGCCTTCTCCCTCCGGGTGCGAGGCGTTACGAAGCAGGAGCGCGAGCAGAAGGCACGCGAGGCGGCCGACGTGCTCGGGCTCACGGACGAAGTCCTGCGCAAGCCGCCGGCAGCTCTCGGGCGGTCAGCGTCAGCGCGTCGCAATGGGCAGGGCGCTCGTCCGCGAGCCCGCCGTGTTCCTGATGGACGAGCCGCTCTCGAACCTCGACGCGAACCTGCGCGTGCAGATGCGGAGCGAGGTCCTTCGCGTCCAGCGGCGTCTCGGAGTCGCGGCCCTCTACGTCACGCACGACCAGACCGAGGCGATGACGATGGGCGACCGGGTCGCGGTTCTCAGCGGTGGCGCGCTTCAGCAGCTGGCCGCGCCGCAGGAGCTCTACGAGAGCCCCGCGAACCTGTTCGTCGCCTCATTCATCGGCTCGCCGCCGATGAATCTGTACGAGGCCGCGATTCGGGGCCTGCGGATGGACTCGTGCTCTCACTCGGATCGCAGCGGTTGGTCCTTCCCGCCGATCTCGGCACCGTCGTCCCCGCCTCGTCGCCAGCAAGAGCCGCAAGTTCGTGGTGGGTATCCGGCCCGAGCACCTGACCGTGGCCGAAGGTACGGCGCGGACGTGAAGAGGACACTCGCTGCACGCGTCGAGCTCGTCGAGGTCCTCGGCAACGAATCGCTCGTCCATTTCTCGACTGACGCGAGGAGGGTCCGGAACAAAGGGGGCGCGTGGACGCCGGACGGCCGCGCAGGGTCCGGGGAGACGCGGGTGCGACCGCGGCGGAAGGCGTCGCGCGGGTCGATCCGCGTGTGCCGGTTCACCCGGCGACCGTGTCGCGCTCGCCGTCGACGTGGGCCGCCTCCACTTCTTCGACGCCGAGACCGGCGCCGCGATCGGAGCAGCCGGTGGTCCGGGGAGCGCACAGTGCCGCGAGATCCACTGAAGACCAAGAGCGTACTCGAGAACAAGGAGAGGGAGGTGGCAACCTTCATAGCCAGCGAGACCGGCTTCACCGTGCTGCAGAGCGGCGAGGTCCTCCAGGTGACGCGTAGGGGGAGAGCGGTGCTCAGTGCGATCGACTCTCGGCGCGTCCGTAACAGAGACGCCCGGCAGCGCCTTGGGCGAGGCCGGAGCCAACGTTGCCCAAGTCGAGCTCGGCTGGCCGAGCACGGATGCGCAACGGGGACCTCATCGTCGAGGTGTACGAGAACCATGAGCAGCGGTTCGTCCACTCCCCGCCCCTAGTGCGTTTCCTACGGGCCGACGGCAAAGAGCTCTTCGCAGAAAGCGTTCCTCATTTCACGTCGCCCCCACAGCGGCTTTACGGTAGGGTAGAGGCGACCTCTACGGCTGCGAAGTCACGTTCGATGCCTACCAGGAGGAGCGCTTCTACGGGCTCGGTCAGCACCAGCACGGGTTACTGGACCAAAAGGGGGCCGTCATCGATCTCGTCCAGCGCAACACCGAGGTCTCCGTGCCGTTCGCCCTTTCAAGCCGGGGCTACGGGTTCCTGTGGAACATGCCGGGGGCCGGCCGGGTCGAGCTGGGAGCCAACCGCACGCGGTGGGCCGCGGACGCAGCCAGGCAGATCGACTATGGGTGACGACAGGCCCGACACCGGCCGACATCGTCAGCCACTATGCAACCGCCACGGGATTGCCCCCAATGCTGCCGGAGTGGGCGTCGGGCTTCTGGCAGTCCAAGTTGCGCTACCGGGACCAGGAGGAGCTCCTCGAGGTAACCCGCGAGTACAAGCGGCGGGGCCTGCCTCTCTCGGTAATCGTCTGCGACTACTTCCACTGGACACGCCAGGGCGAGTGGAGGTTCGACTCAGCGGAATGGCCCGATCCGCAGGCGATGGTGGACGAGCTGCGAGGGCTCGGAGTCGAGCTCATGGTCTCGGTTTGGCCGACGGTCAACCCCAACAGCGAGAACTACAAGGAGATGGATCGGCGCGGCCTGCTGGTGCGCAACCTGACGGGATTCCCGCTCCACCTCGCGTTCTGGGACAAGGGCACCGACGGCCAGGCATTCATGCGCTTCTACGACTCGACCAACCCTGAAGCTCGCCGCTACATCTGGGAGAAAGTCACCGAGGGTTATGGCCGGTACGGCATCCGGGCGTTCTGGCTCGACGCCTGTGAACCGGAGATCCTGGCCGACGAACCCGAGGACGCCCAATACTTCATGGGCCAAGGCTCGGAGTTCCAGGGCATCTATCCCCGGGAACATGCCCGCGGCTTCTACGAGGGGCTAAGGGCGAACGGCGAAGACGACGTATTGATGCTTTGTCGGTCGGCCTGGGCTGGCAGCCAACGCTATGGGGCAGCCGTGTGGTCTGGCGACATCGAGTCCACGTTCGAGGCGTTGGCCGCACAAATCCCCGCCGGCCTGAACATAGGCATCTCCGGGATCCCGTGGTGGACGACCGACATCGGCGGGTTCGCAACGGCGACCCGACCACGGAGTACTTCCGTGAACTCGTCGTGCGCTGGTTCCAGTTCGGAGCGTTTTGCCCCCTCTTCAGGCTCCACGGCGTCCGTGACCCAGGCCCCCTCGTCGGTTCGGGCCAGACCGGGGCGCCAAACGAGGTGTGGTCGTTCGGCGAGGAGGCATACGGCTTGATCCGCGAACAGCTGGCATTGCGCGAACGGATACGCCCTACGTGATGGCTCAGATGGCGAGGGCCAGCGCTACCGGACACCCGCCCATGCGCGCACTGTTCCTGGAGTTCCCGGAGGAAGAAGCGGCTTGGGAATTGACGACGAGTACATGTCGGGCCAGATATACTGGTGAACCCGGTCACCGCACTCGGTGCCGAGAACGTGACGTGTACCTGCCCATCGGGGCGTCGTGGCTCGACGCCTGGACAGGGGAGCCTGTCGAGGGGAGCGGTTGGGTGCGCCAATGCGCCGTTTCACGCATTCCGGTCTACCTTCGAGAGGGGGGCGCTTGGAGCGACCTGTCGCCGAGCGGATCATGAAGACCAGGGCGGACAGGGAAGCAACGACCGCCGCAGGTCCGGCTCGTCGGTCCGCGGGCACCGGCTCTCGGTTGTCTGCACGGCGGAAGCAACAGCTCGCAGGGTGGCTCTTCCTAACGCCTGCAATCGCGTACATCCTGTTCGCGTTTGCCACACCGATTGTTTACAACGTGATGTTGAGCTTCGAGCGCGACTCTCTCTCGACTATCGGGAATCTCATGCGCCTTGGCCGGGCTCTACAACTACACGACTATGTTCCAGGACCCATCGCGACAAGCGCGATCATTCACACACTCGTGTTTACCGTCGGGTCTCTCGCCGGGCAGTTCATAATCGGCCTTTCTCTCGCGTTGCTGTTCTGCAACAAGTTCCCCGGGCGCACCGTCGCACGTTCCCTCGTCATCGTCCCATGGCTGGTGCCGTTGATCGTGACGGGTGTCATGTTCGGTTTATGTTCCAGACACCGGGGGCGCCATCAACGAGATCCTCATGGCCACGGGCTCGTTCACAATCCGGTCGATGGCTGGCGACCGACTTCGCCCTGTTGACGGTGACCTCGCCAACATCTGGTCGGGTGTGCCGTTCTTCACACTCCTGCTCTACAGCGCGCTCCAAGAGGTTCCGCTGAAGTCAAGGAAGCGTCGATGATCGACGGAGCCGGTCCATGGCAGCGACTGCGTCTAGTGACGATCCCCATGATCCTGCCAGTTATCGAAATAACGGTCCTCCTGGGCTTCGTCTTCACTGTCAAGGTCTTCGACCTGGTGATCGGGATGACCGGTGGCGGTCCAGCCAACGCAACACAGCTGATATCCACATGGTCCTACAACCTTTCGTTCCAGCAATTTTCGTTCGGCCAGGGCGCGGCACTCAACAACGTGTTGCTCATGCTCGCGCTGATCTGCGCCCCTTTTTGTACCTGTCGAGCTATCAGCCGGGGTTCGCTGCGGAGCAGTTGGGGAGTGGGCAAGTGACCCGCCTCCAGAAATCGAGGATTCTCCGATGGCTCTGCACGCTCGCGGCGGTTGCTGCTCTCGTCATCGTGCTGTTCCCGGTCTACGCGATCATCGTCGGCTCGTTCGAGTCGACCGAGACCCTGTTCAGCGGCACCTTCTCTGGCTGCCGCACGAGGCGATTGCTCGACGACTACCAAACAGTCATCCAGGGCGGGTCGGCAAACACCCAGGAAACGGTGTCGGGGTCGCAAACGGCCAACGTGCTGACCAGCCTCCTCGTCGGCCTGGGGACGGCACTTCTGGCCCTGGTGATAGCCGTGCCGGCGGCCTACGCGCTTTCGAAGTACCGCCTGCGGGTGACGATCGTCATCGTCAGCGCCCTGCTCATAGCTCAGATCGTGCCCTCGATCGTGCTGGCGACGTCTCTGTTCATCGTCTTCCATTGGATCCACCTGCTGAACTCGTACCCGGGGCTCATTCTCGCCGACGGTACGTACGCGATTCCCTTTGCCATCCTCGTGCTACGGGCGTTCTTCTTCAGCCTGCCCAACGAGCTGATGGATGCAGCCAGAGTCGACGGTGCATCCGAGTGGCGAACGTTCCGTCTCGTCGTGATCCCGCCACCGCCCGCTCAGCCGTCATCACCGTCGCAGTCTTCGCGTTCTTGGCC
>CAWCQK010000016.1:0-216663 GCA_963797685.1 uncultured Chloroflexia bacterium
CGTGGACGCGCCGGACCAGGTCGGGGATCCCGTCGAGGTCCATCAGGTCATAGGCGATGAGCTCGATGTCCTTGTCGTTCCGCTCGAGCGCGGCGGCCGTCTCTTCGAGCCCGCGCGCGTTGCAGCGATGAGCACGAGAGCCGAGATGTCGGGCTCCTGGCTCATCCGGACGGCCGCGGCTCGGCCGATGCCCTGACTGGCACCCGTGATCACGCAGACCCTGCCCATCGTCAGCCGCCGCGGCCGATGCTGTCGGCGTAGATCGCCTCGGCGGTCACGATGTCGGTCGGGACGGTGATCTTGATGTTGCGCTCGGATCCCGGCAGGATCCGGACCGGCGCGCCGGCGTACTGGTGGAACAGGCTGGCGTCCTCGGTGAAGATGGCGCCATCGCGGCGGGCCGCGTCGTGGGCGGCGGCGAGCGCGGCGCGATCGAACTTCTGTGGCAGCTGGACGTTGACCAGCTCGTCGCGCTGGAGCAGGTCCTCGACATAGTCGTGGCCCTTGAGCACGGTGAATGAGATCGGGATGCCGTACATCGCGTTGGGGTCCGGGAGCGGCGATCAGCTCGCGGAACTCGGCGGCCGTGACCAGCGGCCGGACCGCCTCGTGGACGAGGACCGACTCGCAGTCCGCGACCTCGCGCAGCCCGAGATAGACCGACTCCTGACGCGACACGCCCCCGACGATGCACGTGAACCGCTCGTCGAAGCCGTGGTTGGCGATGAGCCGGCGCGTCTCGTCGAGGTGGGCGTCCGGGCAGGTGATGACGACCTGCGCGATCTCCGGGATCAGCCGCGCCTTCTCGAGCACGTGGATGATGAGCGGCTTGCCACCGAGCAGCAGGAACTGCTTGGGGAACGGTCGCCCGATGCGCTTGCCGATCCCCCCGGCGAGCACGATCATCCCGATCTTCATGCGGTCCTCCGGTACGGAAGGCGGTCCCACATAGCCTACGTGGAGAACAGTCGGCCCGTTGGCACCGGTATCATCCGCGCCGGGCCCCCGACCCGGCCCGACGCCCACCCCGACACCCCGAGGAGCCTGGATGCCCGCTGTCGCCCGCGACCTCGAGATCGACGTCCGGTCGATCCGTTGGGAGCGTGTGCAGCTCGTCATCGAGGCTCATGTCGCGTCCGGACAGGCGGTCGACCCGCAACGCCTCCGGCTGCGCGAGGCAAGAGGCCGCCGGCGCATGCCGCCGACCCGTATCGAGCAGGCCGGCGACCGGCTGATCGTCCACTACAACGTCATCACCGGGCTCGACCGGACAGGTTGCCGTCCGGCCGCTGGGCGCTCGGCCTGCCGGTCGCGCTCGACGATCGGATCCGGGCCTGTATCGACGCGACGAGCGGCGGATGCTCGTTCCTTCTCGAGCACGGCCTGTTCACGGTCGCCCCCGCCTACGACCACGCAAACCGGACCCTCTCCCTGGTCGCGTCGGTCGACCAAAGCATCCAGCGCGCCGCTGACGCCTCTGTCGTCGGATCAGGTCCGGATCGCCGGACGGTGGTTGGCCATCCGCGCGCGCCGGCTCGGCTTCCTGTCGCTCATCCGCGCGTCGCGCCTGACCCGTCGGGGCCGCAGGCCTGAGATCCTGTTCGCGTCGCCGCTGATCTCCGATCTGTCGGGCAACCTCGGGGCGGTCCACGACCGGATGGTCGAGCGGGGGCTGGACCGCGAGTACGACCTGGTGACCGCCCTTCGGCCACGGGGCGCCCGGCGCGGCTTCCTCGGCCGGGTGCGCCTGGCCACTGCCCTCGACCGCGCCACGGTCATCCTGCTCGACGACTCGTACCCGCCGCTCCACTGGCTCACGATCGGGCCGGCCGTCCGGGTGATCCAGCTGTGGCATGCCGCCGGCGCGTTCAAGACCGTCGGCTTCAGCCGGATCGGCACGCCGACCGAGGCCGACAGGTTCGCGCGCGTCCACCAGAAGTACACCGCGGCCATCGTGAGCTCGGAACACGACGTGCCGTTCTACGCCGAGGCCTTCGGCATCCCCGAGGACGACGTCTACCCGACCGGGATCCCGCGGATGGACCGGTTCTTGGACGAGCGTGCCCGCGCGGCGGGCCTGGCTGCCGCACGGGCGGCATTCCCGCAGACCAAGGGCAAGACGACGATCCTGTACGCCCCGACGTTCCGCGGCGACGGACCGAAGTCGTCGCATTTCGACCTTGGGGTCCTCGACTACGCAGGGCTCCACGCGGTCGCCGTCGAGAAGGACGCGGTCGTCATCATCAAGCTGCACCCGTTCGTGGTCCAGCCGCTCGGCATCCCGGCCGCCTTCGCGGATCGCCTGATCGACGGGTCCCGGGCGACCATCGACGTCAACGACCTGCTGTTCGCGGTGGACGTCCTCATCACCGACTATTCGTCGATCGTGTTCGAGTTCTCGACTTTGGGCCGGCCGATGCTGTTCTACGCGTTCGACCTCGACCACTACGCCGGGTCGCGCGACTTCTACGTCCCGTTCGAGACGTTCGTGCCCGGCCGGATCGTGCGGACCTTTCCGGAGGTCATGGATGCGATCAGGCGCGACGACTACGAGGTGGAGAAGGTCGCGCAGTTCGCAACCCAGCACTTCGCCCATCTCGACGCCGGATCCGCCGACCGGGTCATCGACCAGCTCGTCCTCGGGCGATGAAGAGCCTCATCCTCACCATCCGGATCGTCGCCGTGCGACTGGCGTTCGCGTTCGCCCGCCTCCTGCCGCTCCGGTCCCGAGTCGTGCTCGCGACGGCCCACTCGGCCAGGCTGGCCGGCAACCTGGTGTCCATCCGCGACGATCTCGCCACCCGGCATCCCGAGATCCCGGTGGTCGTCCTCGCGCGACGGCCCGCGCGCGGCCTGCGCGGCCGGGTCGCCGCCCTCGGCCAGGCCGTGACCGCCGGCTATTACCTGGCCACGTCGCGCGTGTTCGTCGTCGACGACTACTTCTTCCCGATCTACGTCATCCACCCGCGCTCGGGCACCACGATCATCCAGACCTGGCACGCCTGCGGGGCGTTCAAGAAAGTGGGCTACAGCCTGCTGGACAAGTCGTTCGGGGCGGACGAGGAGCTGACCGAGCGCGTCCGCATCCACTCGAACTACGACGTCTGCCTGGTCGCCTCGGAGGCCTCGGCGCCGCACTACGCCGAGGCGTTCGGGCAGCCACTCGAGCGATTCGAGTGGCGTCTCGGGATCCCGCGCACGGACGTCTTCTTCGGCGACGAGCGGCTGGCACGGACACGCGAGGCGATCCGCCGGCGCTACGGGCTGACCGACGGCCGCCGGGTGATCCTGTACGCGCCGACGTTCCGCGGCGACACGATCACGACCGCGCACGCGACCGACGACCTGGACATGGGCGTGATGCGCTCCGTGCTCGGCGAGGACCACGTCCTGCTCGTCCGGCTCCATCCCTTCGTCCGCTCGCGGACGACGATCGGCCCGGACCTGGCCGGGTTCGCCATCGACGTGTCCGACTATCCCGATATCAACGAGCTGATGCTCGTCAGCGACATCCTGGTGACCGACTATTCGAGCGCCATCTATGAGTTCTCCCTGCTCGAGAAGCCGATCGTCTTCTTCGCCCCCGACTACGAGCCCTACGAGCGGGAGCGCGGCTTCTACTTCGACTACCGGACGGGCGTTCCGGGTCCGATCTTCGAGACCACTGACGCGCTTGCCCAGTTCCTTCGAGCGGGAGTCTTCGACATCGGCCGCGTGCGACGGTTCCGCGAGGCGTCGTTCGCCATCGCAGATGGAGGTTCCTCAACACGCGTCACGGAGCGTCTCATCGTTCCGTCTCTGACCCGGGCGGGAGCTTGAAGATCGGGCTGCGGACACGGTTCCTCGAGGGGCCGGTGTACCATACCGCGGCCCTCCATCCCCGGCGTCTTCTGCCGGCCATGCGACAGGACTGATCCACGACCATGACGTTCCGAGCCAAACCCGTCGTCAAACGCGCCCGCCGACCCTCCTGGGAGACCCAGGACCGACGCAGCCTCTACCTGAATATCGGCTTCGGCCTGATCGTCATCCTGGCGATCGTCATCCTGGCCGTGGCGGCCGGCCTGACCTACTACAACGACCACCTGGCGTCGGTCGGCTCGGTCGACGGCCAGTCGATCAGCAAGGACGAGTTCAACGACCGGTTGCAGGTCGACTCGTGGCGGCTTGACGAGGAGATCCGGCGGGTCTCCAACGAGGTCTCGGCCGGGCACATCAGCCAGACGACAGGCGCCTCGCAGCAGCAGACCCTCGAAAGCTCGCGCCAGCAGCTGCCGGCGACCTCGCTCGAGCGGCTGATCGACTCCAAGCTCCAGGCCAAGCTGGCCGGCGAGGAGGGCGTGACCGTCACCCAGCAGGACGTCGACGCCCGCCTCACGGATGAGGCGACCACCCCGGAGCAGCGCCATGCCTGGGTCATCGAGGTCGCTCCGACCATCGACGACGGCGCGATCGGGCCGACCGACGCGCAGAAGGCGGACGCCAAGGCCAAGGCCGAGCAGGCGCTCAGTGACATCCAGGGCGGCAAGGCCTGGGAGGACGTCGCCAAGACCGTCTCGACCGATGCATCGACCGCGCCACAGGCCGGCGATCTGGGCTGGATCCAGGCCGACGACACCCAGACCGACGAGGCATTCCTCAAGGCCCTTTTCGCGGCCCCGGTCAACACGCCGACCGACGTCGTCGAGGGTGCGGACGGCATCTTCCGCATCGGTCGCTCGACCGAGATCGCGCCATCCGCGGTCGACAGCGCCTACCAGACCAAGATCGTCAACGACGGCGTCCCGATCGATCACTACCGGACGGTCGTCGAGGCCGACGTGCTGCACCAGAAGCTCCAGGACAAGATCGTCGCGGATCTCGTCGCCCCTGGTCCCCAGCGCCGGGTCTCGGAGATCTATATCAAGGAGGCGGTCCCGCCACCGACGGCCGACTCGATCAAGGTCCGCCAGATCCTCTACTCGCCCAACGGCGACCCGACGAACGCCTCGCAGGTCGCGCAGAACGATCCCGCCTGGGCGAGGGCGCGCTCCCTGGCCACCGAGGCCTACGCCAAGCTCAAGGCGAACCCGAGCCTGTTCGACTCGATCGCGCGCAAGGAGAGCGACGAGGAAGCCGACCTCGGCCCGACCGGCACGGGTGGCAAGCTGCCGTACTTCGACAAGAGCATGACCACCGTCGACCCGGCATTCCTGGCCGCCATCCTGCAACCCGGCCTCAAGCCGGGCGACATCCTGCCCCCGGTCCAGTCGGCGTTCGGCTGGCACGTGATCCAGATCATGTACGGCCCGAACGACATCGACCACCTCAACGCACTCAAGGATCAATCGGACAAGGGCGCGGACTTCGCGGCCCTCGCCCGCGACAATTCAGACGGCACGACGGCAAGCATCGGTGGGGATCTCGGCTGGATCGCCAAGGGCCAGTTGAGCCAGGCCCTCACCGACGCGATCTTCGCGGCGCCGGTCGGCAAGACCAGCGAGGTCACCACCGTCGGCGGCGACGGTTCGTACCTGTTCAAGGTCCTCGCCGAGGAGACCCGGACGCCCGAGGGCAGGCAGCTCGAGCAGCTGACCACGAACGCGTTCTCGACCTGGTACAACGCCAAGAAGCAGGCCGTGGCGATCACCCGCGATGCGACCATCGAGGCCACGGCGCAGACGACCACGCAGTAGCAGGAGGGGACGAGTGCTCGACGCGCTCGTCGCGGAGGCGCGGCTTCGCTGGGGACTCGATCCGGCGAACGGGCTCCAGGTGGTCGCCGGCGAGACACTCGTCGGCACCCCGATCGAGCCGTCGCGCCCGCTGCTCGTGGTGCCGCTGGCCACGCTTCGGGCCGAGCCGAGTCGAGACACCGACCATCCCGCTTCCGGGTCGTGCCGGGCCGGCGGGTCGTGACCAGCTGACCCTGCTGCGGCGGCTCTATCCGGCGGACCATCCGGTCGGCCGGTTCGGGGCGGCCGACGGCGTCACGGTCGGGACACTCGACCCGGACGAGCTGGGCGGGTCGCTCTACCTCGGCCCGGTCGACCCCGAGCTGGCGGTCGCGGGCCCATGGGCGATGCCCTGGATCGCGGACCGTCTGCGCGCCCCGGACGGCTGCCCGTGGGACCGCGAGCAGACGCATACCTCGTTGCGCAAGCACCTGCTCGAGGAGGCGTACGAGGTGTACGACGCGCTCGAGGCGGGAGCCACGCCTGAGCTGGCCGGGGAGCTCGGCGACCTGTGGCTCCAGATCGTCCTGCACGCGCAGCTCGCCGCCGAGGCCGGCGTGTTCGACCTCACCGACGTCCAGGCGGCCATCGCCTCGAAGATCGTCCGGCGTCACCCGCACGTGTTCGGCGATGCGGTCGCGCGGACCGCGTCCGACGTCAACCGCCAGTGGGAGCGGATCAAGGCGGACGAGCGGGCCGCGGCGGCCGACCCGGGTACGGCCGACGGCGCCGGCGCGCGCCGGCGGTGGCGGGACCGCTGCGCCCAAGGGCGCCCTCGATGGGATCAGCCCGTCGATGCCTGCCCTCGCCGCGAGCCAGGAGATGCAGGAGCGCGCGGCCAATCTGGGCTATGACTGGCCGTCGATCGATGGCGTCCTCGACAAGGTCGTGGAGGAGGCCGACGAGCTGCGACAGGCCGCGACCGATGCGGAGAGCGCCGAGGAGTTCGGCGACCTCCTGTTCGTGCTCGTCAACGTCGCGCGCCGGCGCGGGATCGAGGCTGAGGCTGCGGTCCGCGCCGCGAACGCCAAGTTCCGGCGCCGGTTCGGGAGCGTGGAGCGGGGCGCAGCGGCACAGGGGGTCGCACTGCGCGACCTCGACTTCGCCGCGCTCGACGCATTGTGGGATGCCGCCAAGGCTGAGGAGAGGGAATCATGACCATCGGCAACCGGCCGCCAACCGTCCGGGCCGACGGACGCGGCCCGAATGACCTGCGACCCATCACCTTCACGCTCGGTGTCCAGAAATGGGCCGAGGGCTCGTGCCGGATCCGGGTCGGCGACACCGAGGTGCTGTGCGCGGCAACCATCGTCGACCGCGTCCCGCCGCACCTGCGCGGCAAGGGCACCGGCTGGGTCACCGCCGAGTATTCCATGCTCCCGCGGGCCACGGCCGAGCGCACCGACCGCGAGTCGGTCAAGGGCCGCATCGGCGGCCGGACGCACGAGATCCAGCGCCTGATCGGGCGCTCGCTGCGCGGGGTGGTCGACCTCGGCCGGCTCGGCGAACGGACGATCACCGTCGATTGCGACGTCCTGCAGGCCGACGGCGGGACCCGAACGGCCTCGATCACCGGCGGCTACGTGGCACTCGCGGCGGCTCTCATCACCTACGGCATGGAACGTCACCTCGTGGCCAAGGTCGCGGCCGTCTCGGTCGGCCTCGTCAACGGGCTGGCGTACCTCGATCTCGACTACTCCGAGGACTCGCGGGCGGACGTCGACCTCAATGTCGTCGGGACGGACGCCGGAGCGTATATCGAGCTCCAGGGGACGGCCGAGGGCAAGCCGTTCGATCGGGCCGCGGCCAACGGGCTGCTCGACCTCGCTGATGGCGGGCTGGCGCGGCTGTTCGAGGCGCAGGCCGCCGTGCTCGCCACCGTCCGGCGGTGACCGACCGTCGGCTGCTCGTCGCGACCCGCTCGGTCCACAAGCTGCGCGAGCTGCGCGAGCTGCTGCAGCTCGACCACACCACGCTCGTGTCGCTCGACGACCTCGGCATCGAGGGCGAACCGGTCGAGGACGGCGAGACGTTCGAGACGAACGCCGCGATCAAAGCCCGGTTCGGTGTGCGCGCCAGTGGCCTGCCGACGATCGCCGACGACTCGGGCATCGAGGTCGACGCGCTCGGCGGCGCGCCGGGCGTCCGGACGCGACGGTACGCCGGCGAGGACGCCACGGACGCAGCCAACAACGCGAAGCTGCTCGCGGCCCTGGCCGGGTCACCTGCCGAGCGGCGGGGCGCCCGCTACGTGTGCGTGCTGGCCCTGGCACTCCCCGAGGACGCGGGCCCGCGCGGAGGCGTCCGGCTCGTGACGGCCCGGGGGACCTGCCGCGGCCGGATCGCGATCGAGCCGCGCGGGACCCAGGGTTTCGGCTACGACCCGATCTTCGAACCGGCCAGCGAGCCGCCCGGCGGCCGCACGCTCGGCCTGTGGACCCCGGCCGAGAAGCACACGATCTCGCACCGCGCCCGCGCCGCTCGCCGGATGGCGCCCCGGTTGGCTGCCCTCGGCTTCTGACCGTGCGCCGGATCCGCGTCTTCTGTGGCGCCAGGGCCCGGACGGCACCCGGCCTACCCCTGGCCTCTGCCTAGCCGCCCGGAGTCGCGGTCGCCCTCGGGGCCTTGGTCGGTTTCGGCGTCAGGGTCGGTTTTGGCGTCGGCCACGGGGTCGGCGGCGTGCCCGGCGCCGGGAACAGTCCGGCCGCTACCGCCTGGATGCGCTTGAGGTTCGGCTCCTGTGAATCGCCGTATTGGTTCGACACGGCGTGGATCAGTGGTGAGCGGATGACCACCCGGGTCACATCGTTCTTGCCGACCTCGTCGATGATCGCCGCGAGTGCCGGGAGCCGGTCGACGGGGAGGTCCGAGGTGACCGTCCGACCGACCGCGTCGATCAGGTCAGGGAGCTGGAAGAACAGGCTGCCACCGTGGGTCGCCTTGTCGCGGAGCGCGACGAGGATCTGCTGCTGTCGCGCCTGGCGGGTGAAGTCGCTCTCGCCGAGCGCCTTGCGCGAACGCGCGTAGGCGAGTGCCTCGACACCGGTCATGTGGTGCTTGCCGGCGGTGATCGAGTAGCCTCGGACGTGTCCCGCGCCGTAGCCGTCGTACGTCGGGTCGTCGAACCCGCGCGGGACGTTGATGTCGACGCCGCCGACGGCGTCGACCATCTTGATGAAGCCGCTGAAGTCGAGCCGGGCGTAGTAGTGGATCGGGATGCCGAGCAGTGCGCCGACGGCGTCCTCGAGAGTCCGCATCCCGCCCTTCGGAAAGTCCTTCGGATGGGCGTCGGCATACGACATCAGCGAATTGAGCTTCGGGCCGAAGGTGTTGCCATCGCCGAGCGGCGTCCCGATCAGGTCGCGTGGGATCGAGACCAGGGTCACCGTGTGCCCGACCGGGTCGAGCGACGCGACCATCATGGTGTCGGTCAGTGTCTCGGTACGTGTCCGGGTCGAGTCCACGCCGACGAGCAGGACGTTCAGCCGCTCGCCGTCACCCGGGCCGGGACCGCTGGCCGGGTCCGCGTTGCCGAGCGTCGAGCTGGTGAAGATCCGTCCGAACGTGTCGCCGATGACGGTCCCGTAGCGATAGACCACCAGGTGGGGGATGACGACGATGATCGCGATGACGACGAGTCCCACGATCCCGAGCCGGCCGGTCGGACCAGGGCGGACGGGATCGAGGAAGGCTTGGCCCGCTGCGATCAGCCGCCACGCGAGGACGAGCACATTGAGGGCCAACAGCGTTCCCAGCACCTGCGGCGCGGCGATCCACGCGGCCAGCCGGGCCGGCGACTGCGACTGCAGCACGAGGACGCCCAGGAGCAGCAGGATCAGTGACGGGATGAGGAACAGCGCGGCCAGGCGGCGGCGGCCGTTGTACAGCTGACCGAGTCCCGGTATCGCGGCCGACAGGCCCGCCGCGGCGAGGCGGCGGAGGTCGGTGGGCCTCGTGTCAGGCCGGATCCTGGTGGCTTGCACGCGGGCTGGGGACTCCTCGGTCGTGTGGCGCCGGCACGGGTGTCACGCCCGAGTCTACCCTCGTCGGCGCCGAACATGGAGACGCCGGGCGATCGATCAGCCTGCCATGATCGCCCGACGTCTGGTCCTGTGACGGGCCGACCTGCGCCGGAGTGACGCGGCCGGGACGCGGACCCGTCGGCTAGGATGGGCACCGTGACCGACCAGACCCTGCGCCGACTGATCGGGGTGATGGCGACGCTTCTTGTCGTGGTCGTCGCCGCGGCCCTGTTCATCACGTGGTCGCGCAGCGGGGCCGGTCCGACGACGACGCCGACCCCGGGGAGCAGCTTCGCGAACGCGCCGAGCAGCCCGTCGCCTGCCGCGAGCCCCTCGAGTGCGCCAACCCTGAGCCCCACTCCCGCCGCGACGGCAACACCGAGCCCATCGGCGAGCGCCGTCCCGTCCGCATCGCCGCCGCCTGTGCCCCTGGCGACCGTGACGCTCCTGGCCATGAAGCTCGATCCGACCGGCCCGCCGGACGCGCTGCCGAGGATCATCACCTTCAGCACGGACGGCCCCGGGAAGATCTTGGCCAAGCTCGCGACGTCCAGCGGCGCGACGCCCGCCAAGACCCACATGTGCCTCCAGATCGGTACGAAGGTGCTCGGCTGCAACGACATCACGTCGGGGACGTTCACAGGTACGACCAAGCAGGCGCACGCGAACTGGCAGGTGACGGTGCAGGGCACCGCGGTGGCCACGCCGACGGTCGACCTGACGCTCACGTTCCAGTCGCTTGCCCCGTCGGTCAAGATCGAGCACGCGCGCTTCGACGGGACCGACTTCCCCGACACGAACGGAATCCAGGCACGGTTCACCGCCCGGGGTCCGGGCGACGCCCACCTGGTGGCGGATTGGGGCGGCCACCCGTTCGTCTACGAGATCGACCTGTTCGATGAGACATCCGGGACCGGGGACAAGTCGCTGGCGAACCAGGGCCCGGCCACGAACGTCGACCAGACGTTGCCGGTGACCGTCGGCGCGTGGCGGCTCGTCTTGCAGAACAGCGAGAACGGTTTCGGGACCACCGACCTCACGGCCACCATCGGCTGGCCGTGACGCTGGCGCCCCAGCGCACCGACGGCGATCAGGCGCACGACGCCGGTCCATCGCCTCGAGCGTGATCCGGGACGCCGAAGGTGCTTCGACGCACCCTTTTCAGGTCGGGAACAGGGCTGGACTGGCGCGGCGGGGGTATGCTCGGGCGGCATTCATCCACGTGACGCGGGCACGACGCGCGGCGTCCCAGGTCCCGCGGAACGCCGCTACAACGTCTTTTGCGTTGCCCGAGGGGAGCTGAACGCCATGTCGCTGCTCGAGCGGGTCGAGCGGGCTCAACATTCGAGCCCCGTCGTCGATCAGAAGGTGGCCCCGCCGGAACCGGTGGTGCCGCCGCCGCCCCCGACGCCTGAGCGCGTCGCGGCCCGCGACGAGCTGCTGCGCCAGATCCGCCAGAAGCTGCAGGACGAGGTCCAGGTCGTGTTCAGCACCTTGCTCGACAGCAAGGCGGAGGATCTCCGGACCAAGGTCGAGGGCATCGTCGACCGGGTCATCACCGCCAACGGCTTCGCGGTCACCCGTGACGAACGCCTGCGGCTCGTCGAGGAGCTGATCGGGGAGGTCGGCGGGCTCGGGCCGCTCGAGCCGCTCCTCGCCGACGAGACGGTGACCGAGATCATGGTCAACGGCCCGAACCACCTGTACATCGAGCGCAACGGCAAGATCCTGCGCGTGGACACGGTCTTCCTCAACGACGAGCACGTGCTCCGGATCATCGACCGGATCATCACGCCGCTCGGGCGCCGCATCGACCAGTCGAGTCCGCGCGTGGACGCCCGCCTGCCGGACGGCTCGCGCGTCAACGCGATCATCGAACCGCTGTCGTTGATCGGACCGGTGATCACGGTCCGGAAGTTCCCGGCCAGGCCGATCACGGTCGACGACATGATCCGGTTCGGGACGGCGACACCCGAGATGTTCGACTTCCTGCGTGCCTGCATCGAGGCGCGGCTCAACGTGTTCGTGTCGGGCGGGACCGGCTCGGGCAAGACGACCTGCCTCAACGTCCTGTCGTCGTTCATCCCCGACGACGAGCGGATCATCACGATCGAGGACGCCGCCGAGCTGCAGCTTCGCCAGTCGCACGTCCTGACGCTCGAGGCGCGCCCGGCGAACCTCGAGGGCCAGGGCGAGATCACGATCCGCGACCTGTTGCGCAACGCCATGCACATGCGGCCCGACCGGGTGATCGTCGGGGAGTGTCGTTCGGGCGAGGCGCTCGACATGCTCCAGGCGATGACCACAGGCCACGACGGCTCGCTGTCGACCGGCCACGCCAACACGCCACCGGACATGCTCCGCCGCCTCGAGACCATGGTCCTGATGACCGGCTATGAGCTCCCGCTGCGCGCCATCCGCGAGCAGATCGCCTCGGCGGTGGACCTCATCGTCCACACCGCCAGGCTCAAGGACGGCACGCGCAAGATCGTCAACATCACCGAGGTCTACGGCATCGAGGACGACGAGATCCTCACCCAGGACATCTTCGCCTTCGAGCAGACCGGCACCAGCGACGAGGGCAAGATCATCGGCGAGCTCAAGCCGACGGGCATCCGGCCGACGTTCATGGGCGTCTTCAAGGCGAGCGGGGTCGACCTCCCGCCCGACGAGTTCGGCATCCCGAGCATCGACCAGGTCGATCCGGACTCGATCCGCAAGGGAAAGGGCCGCTGGACCGACGGCGACTCACAGGCGGGATCGGCGATGGCCAAGCCGACCATCGGTCTCGGGCGCGCCGTCGAGGCGGGCGGCATGGTCTACGTCTCCTCGATCGGGCCGGTCGATCCCGAAACCGGGTTCGTCGTCAGTGGCGCGATCAAGGAGCAGACCCGCCAGTGCCTGACCAACCTCAAGGCGAAGCTGGAGGCGACCGGCAGCTCGCTCGACAAGGTCGTGTGGGCCAACTGGGCGCTGCGCGAGCCGGCCGAATTCGACGTGTTCAACGAGGAGTGGGCGCGCTGGTTCCCGGGTGACACGCCGATCGGTCAAGGGACGTTGATGCCGCCGCTCCAGCGTCGGGCCGGATTCCGCATCTCGATCGGGGTCATCGCCGAGGCGTAGACCGTCTCGACTGCGGCCGTACCACCGCGACGACCCGGCGGAATGGCTGGCGCGGGCCGCTGCCCTCGTCCGCGCCGAGCGTCCACGGCTGGTTTCGCCGCGAAGCGGGAGCGGTCGAGGCTAGCTCAGGCGGGGTGACTGCCGGTCGGCTGGGGTTCGCCCGGCAAGCGCAGCCAGCCGAGGATGCGCAGAGCCTCGATCAAGTGCTCGGCCCCGAGCCGTGCGTAGACGAGGCCCAGATGGTTCTTGACGGTCTGTTCGGTGACGCCTAGCTCGTAGGCCACCTGGCCGTAGGTCTTTCCTTCAGCCTTGCGGATGATCACCTCGCGCTGGCGAGGCGTGAGCCGCTCGAAGGTGAACGGTTCACTCATGGTCGGGTTCGCTCCTTCTGGCTGCTGTGACCAGCGAGGACGATGACGACGTCACGGGCGGGTGACGACCTCTGCCGGGAGGCCGTCCTTGAGATGAGATCGATGGAGGACTACTTCTGTCGTGCGATTTCGGTCGGGATCTTCAGCAAGTCCCGTCCAGTCACAACACTCTGATCGCACTCGACTGAAGTTCCAACGCATCAACCATGCAGAACGGCGTCTCCTCGGTTGCCGACTTGGCGCATGGCGCGAGAGCCACATGGCGAACCGCGACATCGGCCCGTGGATCGCCGACGTCTCGCGATCAGGGCCAGGGCTTCGAGGACGTCGCCAGGGCCCAACTGACCTGCGAGGGCGCGCGCCGCGGGTGGGAGGACCCACGTTCTCAGGAAGCATGTATGGTTCCTGAGCACGAAATCGGCGGGGAGTAGCGTAGCCTGGCAACGCACGTGCTTTGGGAGCACGAGATCGCGGGTTCAAATCCCGCCTCCCCGACCATCCGCCACACGATGTCGTAGCGTGACCGCGTGAGTCGGGATGCCGAAGACTTCAATCGGCGCCTGCTGCGCGCCCGGGACGTGATGGACCGTGCCTATGCCGAGCCACTCGACGTCCGCGCCGTCGCGGCGGTCGCCCACGTCTCGGAGGCGCATTTCATCCGGAGCTTTCGCGCGGTCTTCGGCGAGACGCCGCATCGCTACCTGCAGCGGCGGCGAGTCGAGCGTTCGATGTTCCTCCTGCGCGAGACCGACCGCAGCGTGACCGACGTCTGCTTCGACGTCGGCTTCACCAGCCTCGGGACGTTCAGCCGGACCTTCCGCGAGATCGTCGGCGAGACGCCGTCGGGTTACCGCCTGGCGCACGGGCCGATGGAGGCGCCCAACTGCTTCCAGATGATGGCCATGCGCCCGTTGACGGCCGTGTCCGCCGCCAAACGAGGCACGGACTAGAGCAGTTCCGGAGAAGCAACGGCGTGCCCGTCGTCTTAGGGTGTGGCTCTCGCCACCGACAGAAGGGAGACCAACCGATGACAACCAAACTCGCCGTCACGTCCGTGAAGGTCCTCGACCAGGAAGAGGCGCTCGACTTCTACGTCAACAAGCTCGGGATGGAGAAGGGCCAGGACATCCGGCAGGGCGCCTTTCGCTGGTTGACGGTGCGGTTCCCGAGCGACCCCGAGGTCGAGATCTTCCTTGAGGAGCCAGGGCCACCCGTGCACGACGAAGCCACCGCCGAGCAGCTCCGCGAGCTGATCACGAAGGGCGCCCTGGGTTCGCTCGTGTTCTACACGGACGACGCTCGCGCCCTGTACGAGACGCTCAAGGAGCGTGGCGTGACGGACTTCACCCAGGAGCCGATCGATCACGGCTACGGGACCGACATGGGCATCCGCGACCCCTTCGGCAACGGGATCCGCATCCTCCAGCGGGCAAAGGTCCCCCAGAAGGCGACGGCCTGACCCTTCGACCAGCGCAGGCGTACCGTTGGCTCCGCCGGGAGGTCGGATGAGCCAGGGAGTCGGGACATGCCGTCAGCGCGACACGAGGTGACGATCCAGCGGCCGACGTCCGAGGTCTTCGCGTTCATCGCCGACGGCCTGAACGGGCCGAAGTGGCGGCCTGGGATCCTCGACATCTCGCACGAGTCAGGGACGGGCGTCGGTGCCACCTACAAGCAGGGCGTGAAGGGTCCTGGCGGGCGGCGGGTTGCGGCCGATTATCGGATCACGGCCTTCGAGCCGAACAGACGCCTGGCGTTCGAGGCGATCGCGGGGCCTGTCCGCCCGACCGGCGAATATCTTCTTGCGGACGCCGCCGGCGGCACCCGCCTCACCTTCTCGCTGCAAGCCGAGCTCGGCGGCATCAAGAAGCTGTTGATGGGCGGTGCCGTGCAGAAGACGATGGACGCCGAGGTCGGCTCGACCGAGCGACTCAAGACGCTGCTGGAGGCGTCGCCGAGCGCCTAGCGGTCTGTAGCCCGGAGCCGCTCCGGGCACGGTTTGCTCAAAGCAGGACAATACGCACATGACCAACGCGACGACGACCCTGCAAGCCACCGCCCCGACACCTTGGCCAGCGCCGGCCGGCGAGGCACCCGGATATGTGCCCGGCGTCTGCAACATCGGACCCGCCGAGATCGCCAGACGCCGGCAGGGTGGTCACGTCCTCCTCGCGGCATCGGTCGGATTGTTCGCCGGTCTCCTTCTCATCCACGCCCCAGCGCCGACGCGCCTGGTGGTCGCGCTGCCCGTTGCCGCGTCGGCCTCGAGCTACCTGCAGGCTCGCTTCCACTTCTGTGCTGGGTTCGGGTCGCGGGGCCTCTACAACTTCGGTGACGTCGGGCCGGTCACGCAGGTCGAGGACCCGGTCGCCCTCGCCCAGGATCGGCGGCGTGCGCGACAGATCGGGCTGGGCGGCGCGGCCATCGGGCTGGCGGTCGGCGTGCTTGCGGCGGCGCTACCGGTCTGAGTTGGCCTTAGCCGGCCGGGTGGATCACCCGGCAGCAGCGGCCGGGGCGTGGCACACGGACAACACTGGTGACCTGGGCGGTCTCCACCTCGAGACCATCGCGGACGCGCCGGCCGAGTGCGATCAGCGGAGGGGCTTGCTCGCGACGAGTCGCTCCATCACTCCGAAGAAGTGCCGCTCGAGATGCTCGATGGCGAGCCCGTGCTCGACGACCCGATCGACAGGGTCGCGAAGCACGTGGTCTCCCTGGAGCCGGACCGTCAACGGCTCCATGACGTGCTCGACGAGCCGGACCGCGAGCTTCGGGCTGCGGGTGTGTTCGAAGGCGACGATCCGACCGCCGGGCCGCAGTACGCGGACCGCCTCGGCCACCGCGCGGGCATCATCCGGGATCGTGCACAGGACGAGGCAGAACGTGACGGTGTCGAATGTCTCGTCCGCGAATGGGAGGGCGGTGGCGTCGCCGAGCCGGAGGTCGGCCTGCCGGCCGACAGCCGCAGCGCGCGCGATGGCGATCCGGAGCATCGCGTCGCTGAGCTCGATACCGGTCAACCTGACCGTGTCCGGATACCAGCGGAGCGTCCGCCCGGTCCCGACCCCGACCTCGAGTGTTTCGCCGCGGGCCTGTGAGGCCAGCCAGGCGCGGCCATCGCCGATGATCCGACCACCGTCAACCGCCGTCCGGTCGTACCGATCCGCTGTCCGCTCGTAGATCGCCCGGATCCGAGCGGTCTCGGCGGTGGCCCGGTCACGTGGATCCTCGTTCGCCGTCACGCCACCTTCCGATCCCTCCGGCCGCTCTTCGTGCCGAGGCCGCGACGCCTCATCGTACGGCGCCCGGCCCGTCTAGCCGAGGACAGCCGGCCACATTGCGACGATCGCGAACGCCGCCGATGACGAGCCCCGATGCGAGGTTGATGCGGTGGATCCACGCGGGGGTGACGCGCGAGCGCGCAGCGCCGACGGCGGTCGTGAGCACGATCCACCAGGTCGTCGAGCCGAGCAGCACTCCCGCGACCACCAGAGCCGCGTCGGCGGTGGCTCCGGCCGTCACGCCGAGCCCGGCGAACAGGGCACCGAACGACAGGATCGTCATCGGGTTGGCGAGGGTGAGGCCGAGGATCGACAGGTAAGCGCCGGCCAGCCCGCCGCGTCGTTGGGTCACGGTCGCGGCCTCGGTCGGCTGGGCCCGGATCGTCCTCCAGGCGAGCCACAGGAGGAACAGGCCGCCGACGAGTCCGAGGATCACCCGGGCACTGACAAGGGCGTTCGTCAGGGCGCCCAACCCGAACGCTGCGATCGCGCCGTACGTGGCGTCGGCCGTCGCCACGCCGAGTCCGGACACGAGGCCGACCAGCCGGCCTTCGGCCAGCGTCCGACGGATGACGAGCAGGCTGATCGGGCCGACCGCGGCCGCGATCGTGAAGCCAAGCACATAGCCGCGGAGCGCGAACGCGGGATCCACGAGATCTCCTTCGGTCGGTTTGTCGGTGGGCTGGGACAAGAAAACGCCCTCGGCTTCGTGTGCCGGGGGCGTCACTGGAGCTGCGGGTCGGCGCCCCACCGGGGGCGCTCGGGCTCAAGTGGGCCGATGAGGCCCTTGGTTCTGGCTCGTGGCGCGGCGAACGGTCTGCATGTCGCGGGCAGGGTGCGGGAGGACTGGTGCCCTTGTCAACGCTCGATGAACCTGCCAGATAAGACCGGGGGCGCTTATCTGCGCAGCAATCGTTCGCGATGGAGGCAGCGCTCCCGCTACATTGCCCCCATGACCGAGACGACGGGCCGCCCGCTCAAGGTCGGCATCCAACTCCCCGAGGTCGAGCGAGATGTCCGCTGGCCGGAGCTGCTCGACATGGTCCGTGCCATCGAGGATCTCGGCTTCGACTCGGCCTGGGTCGGCGAGCACCTGCTGTACCGCTGGGAGGACCGTCCCGCACGCGGGCCGTGGGAGGCGTGGACCACCCTGGCGGCGATGGCCGCGGTGACCTCGCGGATCGAGATCGGTCCGCTGGTCGCCTGCACGAACTTCCACAACCCGGCGCTGCTGGCCAAGCAGGCGGTGACGATCGACGAGTTGAGCGGCGGCCGTTTCGTGCTCGGCCTGGGGGCCGGCTGGAACGAGACCGAGTTCCGGGCGTTCGGGTTCCCGTTCGACCACCGGATCGACCGGTTCGAGGAAGCGTTCACCATCATCCGGACGCTGCTTCGCGAGGGCGCCATCGATTTCGACGGTCACTGGTACCAGGCTCGCGACTGCGAGCTGCTGCCGCGCGGCCCGCGCCCGAACGGTCCGCCCCTGATGATCGGCTCGCGCGGCCCGCGGATGCTCCGCGCGACGATGGCCCACGCCGCCTCGTGGAACGCCTGGTACAACGACATCGAGAACCGTCCGGCGGGTGTGCCGCCGATCCGGGCGATCGTCGACGAGGCGTGCCGGGACGTCGGTCGCGACCCGACCGACGTCGAACGGACGGTGGCCGTGTTGGTTCGCCTGCCGGGTGGGTCGGGTCGGCTCCAGGGCTCCGACCCGACCGCCCGCATCGCCCCAGTGGAGGGCGCTCCCGCTGTCCTGGCCGAGACCCTGCGGGCGTTCGCGGCGGAGGGGATCGCCCACGTCCAGCTGGTGCTCGACCCGATCGCGCTCGATTTCGATCGTCGCCCTCGGGCCGATGCTCGCGGAACTCGACCGCGGCGGGTGAGACACGCCTTCTGACTGCCCGAATTCGGCGTGCTAGCATCCGGCGCGATGCGCACGTCGTCCGCGACGCCATGAGCCTTCCCGACCGACCCCCGCGTTCGCGCGCCATGTCGGGCCGGGCGTCCGACGAGGTGTCGCCGCTCGACAAGCGGATCATCGAACACCTCCAGGCCGACGGCCGGCGGCCGTTCACCCAGATCGCCGCGGACCTCGGCGTGTCGGAGGCCGCGATACGCGCCCGCACGAATCGGCTCATCGAGCGCGGCATCCTCCAGGTCGTAGGCGTGACCGACCCGCTCAAGCTCGGTTTCCACCAGATGGCGATGATCGGCATCCGGTGCGAGAGCGCGAAGCTGATCGAGGTCGCCGAGCACCTGGCGCAGATGCCCGAAGTCGACTACGTCGTCATCACTGCCGGCAGCTACGACCTCCTGATCGAGACGGTCTGCGAGGACAACGAAGCATTGCTGGTCTTCCTGGCCGAGCGGCTGCGTGCGATCGACGGCGTGCGCGAGACCGAGACGTTCGTCTATCTCCGGCTGGTCAAGCAGACCTACCAGTACGGGACTCGCTGACCCGCCCGACACGCCCGCTCGGTCACCGCCGAACGCGTTGCGCGAGGGCACCGAACGGCCCCGACGAACGGCTGAGAGACCTCGATGGACGGCTAAGATGGCGCCACGCGGGGGCGCCTCGTTCGCCGATGCCCCGAACCATACGAGGTCGAGTCTGCCGGTGGAGCCGGTCCTCATCCTGATCGTGATCCTGGTCGCCGCGAACCTGGCGGTCATGGCGATCGTTGCCGTGCCGCCGCTGTTGGGCCGGCAAAGCCCGGTCGCGTCCCCGGGATCCGCGGCGGCGAACGACGACCGCCGGGCGGTCGAGGCGGCGGTCATCGGCGGGATCGCCGGGGGGACGGCCGACGACGGCGTCCCGACCCAGACCTATGACCGCGTCGTCCGGATCGTGTCGTGGATCTTCCTGTTAGCCACGACCGTGGTGGTCGTGACGACCGGACTGTGGCCCGACACCGAGGCGGCGATCCTCGTCCTGCTGGCGCTGTCCGGCCTGTTCGTCCTCATCGTCCACGACCTGCTGCCACCCGATACGCTCGGTCCGGCCAAGTTCGTGGTCGAGGGATCGGCCGCGATCACCGTGGCGACGCTGCTCGTCGCGCTGACCGGTGGCGTCGCCAGCCCGTTCTTCTTCGCCTTCCCGCTGATCGTGGGCGGCGCCGCGCTCGTGGTCGCACCACCGATCACGGTCGGTCTGACCGCTGCCGCGGCGATCGGCTACCTGCTGGCGGTCCTTGCCGGGACAGCGGGCACGCTCGGGCCGGCCGCCGCCGCCGTCGTCGGCATCAACCTGACGGCGCTCGTCCTGTTGTCGTACGCGGCGATGGTCATCGCCCGGGCGCAGCGCCGGACGCGCGAGGCGGCGATCCGTCTGTCGACGGTGGATTCGCTGACCGGCCTGTTCAACCGCTCGTTCTTCTTCGCCGCCATGGAGCGCGAGATCGCCCGGAGCGCCCGGTCCGGCCGCGGGTTCTGCCTGCTGATGATGGATCTCGACGAGCTCAAGGGCATCAACGATCGGCTCGGGCACTTCTACGGCGATCGGGTCCTGCGCGGTGTCGGCGAGGTCATCACCCGTGGCGTCCGCCAGATCGACACCGCCGCCCGGTACGGCGGCGACGAGTTCGTGGTGCTGTTGCCAGAGACGGATCCGACCGGCGCCTTCGTGCTGGCCGAGAAGATCCGGATCGGCGTCAACAACATGCAGATAGAGCTGCCTGGTGCCGACCGTCGTCCGTCGCTGTCGATCGGGGTCGTGAACTACCCGGACGACGGACGGACCGCCGACGAATTGATCATCAGCGCGGACGGCGCGATGTACGACTCGAAGCGTGCCGGCAAGGACCGCGTGACGGGCGTCCCGGCTCCCCACAGCGGGCGGTCGGCGACTCCGGTGTAGCATCGCTCCGTGAGCGACAGCCAGCCGCGACCCCGGCCCGAACCGAGGGGCTTCTCGACCCGCGCGATCCGCGCCGCATCGCGCGCACCCGAGGTCAACCAGACGCCCACGAGCGTCCCGATCTACCAGAGCGCCACGTTCGCGTCGGCCGACGCCGATGAGCTCGGACGCGTCGCCGCCGACGGACGTGCGGGCTACGCCTACAGCCGCATCTCGAACCCGACCACGTCCGCGCTCGGTGCCGCCTACGCTGAGCTGGCGGGTGGATCGGCCGGTGCCGCGCTGGCCTCGGGGATGGCCGCGATCCACGCCGCGCTCGCATCGCTCGTGACGGCCGGCGACCGGGTGATCGCACCGCTAGCCGCTTACGGCTCGACCCGCACCCAGTTCGCGCGCCGGTTCGGCGGTTTCGGGGTTCGGGTCGAGTTCGTCGACACGACCGATCTCGACGCGGTGGCCGCGGCCCTCGCCGCTTCCCCGACCCGCGTCCTCTACGCCGAGTCGATCGCGAACCCGACGACCCACCTGGCCGATCACGCCGCGCTCGCGGAGCTCGCCCACCGCCATGGTGCCCGGTACGTCGTCGACAACACGTTCGCCTCGCCGTACGTCTGCCGCCCGCTTGCGCTCGGCGCGGATCTCGTGGTCGAGTCGGCAACGAAGTTCCTCGGCGGCCACAGCGACGTGATCGCCGGTGTCGTCGCCGGTCCGTCGGACATGATCGCCGAGGTCGAGCGCGTCCAGGTCGACACGGGCGCGACGCTCGGGCCTCTCGAGGCTTTCCTCGTCCTGCGCGGGATCATGACCCTCGCCATCCGGGTGGAGCGGCATGCGGCCACCGCAGCCGCCCTGGCCGCCTGGCTCGAGGCGCAGCCGGGCGTCCGTTCGGTCCTCTATCCGGGTCTCGCCAGCCATCCCCAGCGCGAGGTCGCGCTGCGCCAGTTCCGGCCAGGCGTGGCGGGCGGGATGCTCGCCTTCGAGGTCGAGGGAGGCCGGGTCGCCGGCCGGGCGCTGATCGACGCCCTGATGCTCCCCGAGCTGACCGCCTCGCTCGGCAGCGTCCACACGATGGTCGTCCACCCGCCGTCGACGTCGCATCGCCAGTCGAGCGAGGCCGACCTCCTGGCGGCCGGGATCACTCCCGGGTTGCTGCGGGTGTCGGTCGGGCTCGAGGACCTCGAGGATCTCGAGGCGGACCTGGCCGTCGGGCTCGATGCCGCGCGCGCCGCCGCTGCACCGGTCGACGACACCCAAGCGGTCGACGAGAGGCCCGTTCCGGCCCTCGACGCCGTCTAGGGGCTGGACCATCGCGAGCCCGGCCGCCATCTCGGCGGCCACCACCCGACCCTCCGGCTGGAACATCCCGGCCCGTCTCGGCTATGGGCTGTGGCGACTGCTCACGTCGGTCGACTTCGCGGTCTTCCAGATCATCGTGCTGGCCCTGCTTGCGGTCGTCGGGATGACCATCAAGCAGCTGCCCGACTTCGCGTTCCGTTCCGCGACCGACTACGCGACGGCCATGGAGCAGCTCCACGAGAGGTACGACCCGGTCCTCGGCAGCGCCATCGTCGGCGTCATGGAGCGGCTGTCGCTGTTCGCCGTCTTCCGCTCCCCGTGGTTCAGCGCCGGCCTGGTCGTGCTCGTCGTGTCGATCATCGTGTGCACGCTCGACCGTACGCCCCGGCTATGGCGCGGGGTCAGCGACGTCCGCGTCGCTCAGCCCGAGCCGTTCTTCGACCCGATCCTGCCCGACCGGGCGGCGATGGACGGCATCGCCGCCGACGACGTCGGCCCGGTCCTGCGCCGGAGCGGCTTCCACATCCGCGAGGAGACGGCCGCGGATGGAACGCGCTTCATCTACGGCGACCGCCACCAGTACACCAAGATGGCGACCCTGCTGACCCACCTCGGCCTGATCCTGTTCCTGATCGCCGCCGCGGCGACGGCGCGACTCGGCGACGAGCAGGGCCTGGTGGTCGCCGAGGGCCAGTCGCTGACGGTCCAGCCGATCGGAACGCCGGGCCTGCTGTTGGTCAAGAACATCGACTTCGAGGCGCCCGGCTACGACACCGGGCACCCGACCGACTTCACGACCGACCTGGCCGTCTACCAGGATGGCAAGCAGATCGCGCGCAAGACGATCCGCGTCAACGACCCGCTGTCGGTCGCGGGCTATACGTTCCACCAGAACGGGTTCGGGCCGGCGCCGCACGTCGTGCTGAAGACAGCCGAGGGCGCGGTGCTGTGGGACGCGCCGGTCCCGATGACCGACGAGGCGTCCGGCCTGCCGTATGCCTCGATCGGGGTTCCGGGCCGCGACATGGGTCTCAAGCTGTTCCTCGACAAGGATGCCGACGGCAACGGCATCGTGACCGCGGTCCCGTACACCGTCGCCGGAACCGGGGCGGACGGCCAGCCCGTCGAGGACCTGTACCAGGCGGTCGACCTCCACCAGGGCGACGTGCGGGTGTCGCAGGGTCTCGACCTGTCGATCGGTCTGGTCGACTTCGGCCAGTTCACGCTGCTCATCGCCAAGGCGGACCCCGGCCAGGGGATCGTCTGGATCGCGTTCGCCTCGCTCATCGCCGGGATCGCCATCACGTTCTACCGACCGCGCCGGCGGGTGTGGACCCGGATCGCCCCGGATGGGCGACTCGGGATCGTCTGGCGATCCGACCGCTACGTCGATGTCGAGCGCGAGTTCGGGCGCTTGCTCGACCAGCTGGTCGCAGCCCGGCAGTCCGGCTGAGGCTTCGGGCCGGCTCGGACTGCCGCGCCCACCACCGCGCCCCGGACAAAATGCCACGCTGGCAACCGTCGCCGGTGCTGAATTGCAACCATCCCGACTGGTAGGCTCGACCCAACGCGCGCACGCGTCTTGCCGTGCGCCCTCCACAGGTGACAGATCGCAGGAGAGCCATGACCGCGAGACAGTCCGCCATAGCAGAGATCGCCACGCACCGGGTCGCGAAGACCCAGGACTACCTCAACGACGCCGGGGCCGACATCTACGGCCAGTACGTCTTCGACGAGGTTGCGCAGCGCCAGTACCTGGCCAAGCCGATCTTCAAGAAGCTGCGGCGCACGATCGAGGGCCACGAGCCGTTCGATCCGGCGATCATCGACGCCGTCGCGCATGGCGTGAAGGAGTGGGCGCTGGCCCACGGTGCGACCCATTACACCCACTGGTTCGTGCCGATGACCGGTTCGACCGCCGAGAAGCACGATTCGTTCCTGACCCCGACGGGCGATGGCCAGACCATCGCCGAGTTTTCCGGCAAGAACCTCGTCCAGGGCGAGCCCGACGCCAGCTCGTTTCCCTCCGGCGGCATCCGGGCGACCTTCGAGGCCCGCGGCTACACCGCCTGGGACGTCACTAGCCCGATCTTCCTCCAGGTCGAGCCCAACGGCGTGACGATGACGATCCCGACGGCGTTCGTCTCGTACACGGGCGAAGCACTCGATCACAAGATCCCGCTCCTGCGCTCGCAGGAAGCGCTCGGCGCGCAGGCGCTGCGCATCCTGCGCTGGTTCGGCAAGGACACGGCGTCCCGGGTCTTCACCAACATCGGGCCGGAGCAGGAGTACTTCCTGGTCGACCGGCATCTTGCCGGGCAGCGCCCAGACCTCGTGTTGACCGGCCGGACGCTGTTCGGCGCCCCGTCGCCCAAAGGCCAGGAGCTCGAAGACCAGTACTTCGGATCGATCCGGGAACGGATCCTGGCGTTCATGATGGATCTCGACCGCGAGCTGTGGCGCCTGGGGATCCCGGCCAAGACCCGCCACAATGAGGTCGCCCCCGGCCAGTTCGAGATGGCGCCGGTCTTCGAGCCGACCTCGGTCGGCTCCGACCACAACATGGTGGTCATGAGCCTCATGCGCCGTCTCGCGACGCAGCATGGCCTGATGTTCCTGATCCACGAGAAGCCGTTCGCCGGGATCAACGGCTCGGGCAAGCACAACAACTGGTCGATGGCCACCGACGAGGGCGAGAACCTGCTCGACCCCGGCAACGATCCGCATGCCAACGCTCAGTTCCTGGCCTTCCTGGTCGCCGTCATCCGCGCCGTCAACGTCCACGCCGACCTGCTCCGGGCGAGCATCGCCGACGCCGGCCAGGACCACCGCCTCGGTGCCAACGAGGCGCCGCCGGCGATCATGTCGATCTTCCTCGGCTCGCAGCTCGAGGACGTCGTCGAGCAGCTCGGCAAAGGGGCGACCTCCGGCTCGAAGAAGGGCGGCTCGGCGAACCTTGGCGTCACCTCTCTTCCGGTCCTCGCCAAGGACGACACGGACCGTAACCGCACCTCGCCGTTCGCGTTCACGGGTAACAAGTTCGAGTTCCGGGCGGTCGGCTCGTCGGCCCCGATCTACTGGCCGCAGACAGTCCTGAACACCGCGGTCGCCGACTCGCTCGACCAGCTCGCTGATGAGCTGGAGAAGCTCAAGCCCGGGGATTTCTCGGGGCTGACCGCGATCCTGTCGAGGATCGTCGGGGCGAACAAGCAGGTCCTCTTCGAGGGCAATGGCTACTCCGAGGAGTGGCATGCCGAGGCCGAACGCCGCGGACTGCCCAACAACCGAACGACCGTTGACGCTCTCCCGTCGCTGACGACGGACAAGGCCAAGAAGCTGTTCTCGAAGTTCGGCGTCCTCTCGGAACGCGAGCTCGCGGCCCGTGTCGAGATCAATTGGGAGCGCTACATCAAGGTCAGCAACATCGAGGCGAGCTGTGCCCTCGACATGGCGAGGACGATGATCCTGCCCGCCACCGCGCAATATCTCGGTCAGCTGGCGGCGGCCCCGTCATCGCGCGGGATCAACACCGTCTGCGAGCAGGTCTCCGGCCTGGCCGACTCCCTCGTTGACGCCATCAATGCGCTCGAGCACGCACAGCACCAGGCGCACGAGGCAACGTCAGTGCAGGCCGAGGCGCGCGCCTTCTGTGACAAGGTCATCCCCGCCCAGAACGCCCTGCGCGACGTCGCTGACGAGCTGGAGACCCTCGTCGCCGACGACCTCTGGCCGCTGCCGAAGTACCGCGAGCTGCTCTTCCAGTACTGATCGATCGAGGCGCTCGGCGCGTCCGAGGCGGACACCGTCATCCGCGACGCGCCGGGTGACCCCGTGTCCGGCATCATACGGAAGCCAAGCGCCTCGATCAGTCCCAGGGGGTCTCGACTGTCATGGATCCACAGACCACACTCGTCGGCACGGGGTTCGTCGTCCTGGCGGCCGTCGTCTGGATCGTCTGCGCGGTGTACGCCTACCAGAATGCGCCCAAGTTCGGCCGCAGCGCCGCGCTGTGGACGTTCCTGGCCATCCTGTTCGGACCGATCGCCCTGATGATCATGTACATCCTGCCGAAGAAGGAGCCGGTCCACGCCGCTGGCTCAGGTCACGCGCACTCGAGCGCGCAGGCGGGCCTGTACGAGGTCCCGAAGAAGAAGCACTGAGATCGGGCCGGCGTCGCCCGGGGCGCGCCCCGGCCGCGCGGCCGGCGCCGTGGGCTGGACGCTGAGCCGCGACATCCGCGCAGGACGTTCCTCACAGGAACACATCCCCGATATCTGAGCGTGGACGACTCGCGAACCTGACCGAAACTGCACGGCTTCGCACCCCATCACGCTCGAATATCGCGAAATCGGTGCCTCACAGGAACACGCCCGCTCGTTCGTGGCTGGCAGGGTTCACGCCGCCAACGGCTCCTGCGAGTTGGCCCATACCGATAGGCCAACGATGCGGCACCATACGACCATGCTGGCCCCGGACATCCGCCCGATGCGCTCGCTCGGGCTGCTCTCCGTGGCGCACGCCATCAACCACGCCCAGGCGGTCCTCCTGCCGCTGATCTTCGTCGCGATCATCGACGAGTTCGGAGTCAGCGTGGAGACCATCGCCTTCCTCGCCGCGATCGGCGCTTTCCTGTCCGGGATCGTCCAGCTGACATACGCCGGCCTGACCCGGGTCGCGTCGCGGCGCCATCTGCTCGGCATCGGCGGGATCCTGTTCGGCGGCGGGTTCGCTCTCCAGGCGTTCGCGACGAGCTTCGTCACCTTTGCGGTCCCGAACGTCGCGTCGCGGATCGGCGGATCGCCGCAGCACCCGGTCGGCAACGGACTGCTGGCCGAGCAGTTCCCGACCGAACGTCGCGGGTTCGCGATCAGCGCCCACATCGCCGGCGGCAACGTCGGGACGGTCGTCGTCGCGATCATCGGCGTGCCATTGATCGCGGCCGTCGGCTGGCGCGGCGCTTCGATCGTGTTCGGCCTGCCGGCGATCGCGGTGGCCATCCTGATCCTCCTGTTCGTCCGCGAGGCCGGCACCGACCGTGCCGCGGCCCGGGCGAGCGGCACGGTCCGGGCCGCATTCGGCCGGATCCTCCGTGACAGCGACCTGCGCTGGCTGTACCTGACGTCGGCGCTCGGTGGCGGCGGTCGCGGCCTCGGCGTGGTCAACCTCTTCGCGCTGATCTACATGACCCAGGTCCTCGGCCTCGACTCGGCGACGTCGGGCCTGATGTACGGGGCGCTGATCGTGTTCTCGGTGCCCATGCCCCTCGTCGCCGGCTGGCTGTCCGACCGGATCGGGCGCAAGCCGCTCATCGTGGGCGTCTACCTCGGGCGGCGCGCTCGGCTTCCTCGTGTTCCTGGCGGCCGGGTCGTCGCTGCTCTGGCTGTGGGTCGGGATCGTGCTGATGGGGCTGTTCAGCTTCTCCGAGAGCCCGCAGCTCCAGGCGCTCCTCGGCGACATCGCGCCGCCATCGAGCCGCGATGCGTCGTATGCCTTCTACTTCGCGATGGCGTTCGGGGTCGGCTCGCTGTGGACTGCGGTCTACGGGGTTGTCATCCAGGCTTTCGGCGAAACGCAGGGTTTGCCGATCGTGTTCGGGCTGATGGCGCTGACGTTCGTGCTCGCGGCGCTCGGGACGCTGCCGATCCACGCCGAAGAGCGGGCTCGCGCGAACGCGGCATTCGAGGCAGCCCTGGAGTAGCCGGCTGGCAGGCGGTGACCCACGGTCAACGATTTCGTCAGCAGGGCATGACGCCTGGGTCAGGACTGCGCCTCCGGTGACCCACGGTCAACGATTTCGACCTCTGGTTCCGCTTCGTGCCCCAGGACTCCGTCAGACGGTGACCCGCGGTCAACGGATCCCGCGGTTCGAACGAGAGGCGAGTTCCTTCGCGCTCAGGTCGGTGACCCACGGTCAACAAACCCGACCGACCGACTGCAGCCTCGACCGTTCGCGCGCAGATCGTTGACCCGCGGTCAACATCGTCGGCGACAGCACGGTCGATCCCAGCACGGTCGCGATGCCCACAGCAGGGTCGCTCTCGCCGCACGGTCGCGATGGCCGCCCAAGGACCGCTGGCATACTGCCGCGATGGCCGGCCGGGGTGGCGGGCCCGCACGAGGGACCGATGGACGCCCGGATCCTGCTCGTCGAGGACGACCCCTCGATCCGCGAGGTGACCGCGATCGGGTTGCGCAACGCCGGCTTCACGGTCGAGACAGCCGATGACGGTGCTGCGGGACTCGAGCGCTTCGTCGCCGAGCCGTTCGACCTCGTGCTGCTCGACGTCATGCTCCCGCGCCTCGACGGGCTCGAGGTCTGCCGCGCGATCCGCCGCGACTCGACCGTCCCGGTCGTCATGCTCACGGCGCGAGCCGACACCATCGACGTCGTCGTCGGCCTCGAAGCCGGCGCGGACGACTACGTCAAGAAGCCGTTCGAGGTCCCCGAGCTCGTGGCCCGCGTCCGGGCCGCCCTGCGCCGGGCCGGGCGTGGCCCCGGCGATGCGGACCGCCTCCATCTCGGACCGGTCGCCATCGACCTCGCCGGCCGGACCGTGACCCGTGACGGTGTGCCGGTCGCGCTCACCCGGACCGAATTCGACCTGCTCGCCGAGCTGACGCGCCACGCCGGGCAGGTCCTCACTCGCGACGTCCTGCTCGATCGGATCTGGGGCTATGACTACCTCGGCGATTTGCGGCTGGTGGATGTGGCGGTCGGCCGGCTGCGTGCCAAGATCGAGACCGACCCGGCGGCACCCGAGCTCGTCCTGACCGTGCGGGGCGCGGGCTACAAGGCGGCGCGCTAGCCGATGCGTGTCTTCCGCGGGATCCGGGCGCGGCTGACGGCCACCCTGGTCGCGCTGGTCGCGCTGACCGCGATCCTGCTCGGGACGGGCGCGTACCTGTTCGTCGAGAACGGCCTGCGCGACCAGGTCCTGCGCGACGCGCACGACCAGGCCGCGTTCGACCTGTCGGTCATCGTGCCTGCTGCGGCCCTGCCGGCCGACCCGACGACCGACGACATCGGCAACAGCCGGCTGCTCGACACGTTCCACGCGCGCGGCGTCGAGGCGATCATCGACCTCGGGGCCAATGGCGTGGCGGTGTCGTCGGAGGCGCTGGACGGCGCGCTGGGCGCCCTTCCGGCCGACCTTCGCGAACGGGTGGATGCCGGCGAGCTGGCCTATGCCTGGACGACCGTGGCCGGGACGCCCAGCCTGGTCATCGGCGGTCGCGTGGGCAGCGGGGGACCGGCGTTCTTCTTCGTCCACGACACGACCGAGCTCGAGGACGCGCTCGCGCAATTCCGCCTCGCCCTCCTCGCCGGGGCGCTGATCCTGATCCTCGTCGCGCTGCTCGCCGCCCGCTGGATCGCCCGCGGCGTCCTCGCGCCGGTCGAGGCAGCGAGCCGGGCCGCCGAGCGGATCGAGGCGGGAGACCTGTCCGCCCGCGTGCCGGTCACATCGAACGACGAGTTCGGGACATGGGCCGACCGGTTCAACCGGATGGCTGCGGCCCTGGCCGACACGATCGCCCGCCTCGAAGCGGCCGAGGCGCAGAACCGGCGTTTCGTGGCGGACGTCGCACACGAGCTGCGGACGCCGCTCGCCGCCCTGGTGGCAGAGGCGTCGATCGTGCGGGAACACCTCGACGCGCTGCCGCCCGAGAGCCGTCGGGCCGGTGAGCTCCTCATCGCCGACATCGGCCGGATGCGGACGCTCGTCGACGAGCTGATGGAGCTGTCGCGGTTCGATGCCCGAGCCGAGCGGATCGCGACGGAGCCGGTGGACATCGGCCGGCTCGTCAGCACCGTGACCGCGGCACGGCTGCCCGATGCGATGGTCGCGCTCCCCGCCGACCGGGTGATCATGGATACCGACCCCCGCCGGCTCGAACGGATCCTCGGCAACCTGCTCGACAACGCTCGTGAGCACGCGCCCGGGTCGCCGGTCGAGGTCACCCTGGCGACGGGTGACGACGCGATCGTGCTCGCGGTCGCGGACCGCGGCCCAGGCGTCCCTGCCTCGGACCTGGCTCGCCTCTTCGAGCGCTTCTACAAGTCCGATCCGTCGCGCCACGGCGGCAGCAGTGGCCTCGGCCTGGCGATCGCCGCGGAACATGCGTCGTTGCTCGGCGGGACGCTCAGTGCGACCGACCGTCCGGGTGGCGGCCTGCGGGTCGAGCTGCGGCTGCCTGTGACCCAACCGTTACCTGCCGGCGATGAGGCGGCGATGGGGGACAGCCACGCTGGGACTCCGGAACACCCGTAGCGGAGCACCCAGACCGTGAAGCGACTCCTGCCCTCGGTCCCCTTGCTTGCCGTCCTCGTCGTGGCCCTCGCCGCCTGTGCCGGTTCGACCGGTGGCCTCGGGTCGGTCCCAAGCCCGGTCGCGACGCCGATCGCATCGGTCGAACCGACCGGCCCCGACCTGACGCCGGCGCCCGGCGCCACCGCCGGCCCGATCACCCCGACCGCCCTGCCATCCGACGAGCCTTCGGCTGGCGCCAGCGGCGAGTCAGGCGCGCCCGGCTCCCCAGCCGCCCCGTCGGGGACGATGACCGTCCGGTCGTACTTCGTGCTCGGTGGCGAGCCGGGCTCAGTCGGACTCGTCCCGGTGTTGCGGGTCGTCCCGAAGACCGCAGCCGTCGGGACCGCGGCGATGAACGCCCTGCTGAGGGGACCCGACCCGGACGTCGAGCGTGAGCGGACCATCACGACCGCCATCCCGGCCGGCACTCGCCTTCTCGGCCTGACGATCAAGAGCGGGGTGGCGACTGTCGATCTGTCCACCGAGTTCGATTCGGGCAGCGGGAGCGCGTCCCTGCAGTACCGGCTCGCGCAGGTCGTCTACACGCTGACCCAGTACGCCACCGTTCGCTCCGTGGTCTTCCAGATCGAGGGCCAGACGGTGACCGTCTTCGGCAGCGAGGGGATCGTCCTCGACGGGCCGGTCGGTCGCGCCGACTACACCGACCAGCTGCCGGCGATCTTCGTCGATCGGCCGGCCTTCGGTGCGGCCCTCGCGAACCCGGGCGACGTCAGGGGCACAGCCGACGTCTTCGAGGCGACGTTCCGAGTCGCCATCCTCGACGGATCGGGCGCCTCGATCGTCGATCGACAGGTCATGGCGTCGTGCGGCACCGGTTGTCGAGGGACCTACGCCGTCGCCCTGCCGTACACCGTCGCGAAGGCGCAGTGGGGGACCCTCCGGGTCTACGACCGCTCGGCCAAGGACGGGACGCCGGAGAACACCCGCGACTATCCGGTCTGGCTCACGCCGGCGAGCTGACGCGGTCCGGACATGAAGCGGCCCCCGCGTTGCGGGGGCCGTTCCTGCTGTTCCGCGGATCGCCCGATGGGTCAGTACGCGCCGCTATTGCTCGACGACGGTGCCGCGGAGGCGCCCGGTGCCGCGCCCGTCGGCGAGGCGACGAACCACTTGCCGGACTTGCCCTGACCGGTCGTGTCGCCGGCCTTGGTGTCGCCCGAGAAGTAGTACAGCGGGAGCCCGTTGATCGCGACCTGCATCGTGCCATCGGGCCGAGCGAAGGTCGTCAGCGCCCCGGTCACGCCGGTGCCGGGAGTGAGCGTGTCACTCGCGCTGACCGTGAACGGTGGCCAGGTCTGGGCGCAGGTGGCGGTGCAGGTGCTGGTATTGGCCGAATCTGGCGTGAAGACGTAGAGGGTCTTCCCGTTCGGGCCGGTCAGATAGGCGCCAACGCTGCTGTTGGCCATGGCGACGGCGATCGCCCCGCCCGCCCCGCCGGATGCCGCCGATGGCGCGGTGGACGCCACCGCAGCCGGGGCACTCGGTGCCGTGCTGGCTGCGCTGCTGCTACAGGCGGAGACGAGCAGGAGCACTGCGCCGATCGCGGTGACGGCACGGATCCTGGCTCCGGTTCGGGTGATTCGCATGGTGATCTCCTCTAGGTCGGGTCGCGAATGGCTGTCAGGGAACGCTACGTCGTGTGGCTCACGGCGGTTTTGGATGCCCGCAGCCACTCCGCGCCGCCGTGCGCTATCATCCCGGGGCCCTGTTCAACGGGCACCCTCGGTCGGGGCGTGGCGCAGCTTGGTAGCGCGCATCGTTCGGGACGATGAGGTCGGAGGTTCAAATCCTCTCGCCCCGACCATACCCCCACTCACGGGCGTCGCCGAGTCCCGCGGCAGTAGACGTGACGAGCGCCGCGATCGCCCAGCCAGCAAGGCCGCTCCGAGTCGCCGCGCGAAAATCTGAGCGTTCGCTGAACCTCGAAGGCTCATGCTGCATCTGATGGGTATGGACCTCTCGCCGACCGCAGCCGTCGAACCGCTCGGAGAGCCGCTCGGAGAGCCGCTCGGAGAGCCGCTCGCGACGTCGATGGGGCGCGTCGTCCGAGCTGCCATGGGTGGTGACGTCCGCGCGTTCGAGCAGCTCATCTCGGCGCGCATCGAGCGCACCCATCGGATCGCCCAGGCCGTCCTCGGGTCGACCCTCGACGCCGGGGACGCCGCCCAGGACGCCTGGCTGACCGCCTGGCGGCAACTGCCGAGGCTTCGCGACCCCGAGCGGTTCGATGCCTGGCTGGACCGCATCGTGGTGAACACCTGCCGGATGCAGGCCCGCGGACGCAGGCGCCTCCGCGAGATCAGCATGCCGGATGACTTGGACCGCCAGGCCGGCGGTCCCGGCCCCGACCAGCTCGCCGAACGCCATCTTCTCGAAGTCGCCTTCGGTCGGCTGGATATCGACCAGCGGACGATCCTCGTGCTGCACCACCTCGAACAACGGCCGGTGGCGGACATCGCCGAGGTCCTCCAGATCCCGGTTGGCACCGCCAAGTCCCGCCTGCACACCGCCCGAGCGGCCCTCGAACGTGCTCTGGAGGCAGAGCGATGATCCCCGCGACCGTTACCGACAAGGCCATCGAGATGATGCTGCGCGACCGTGGCGGGGCGATGGTCCCGAGCGGTCTCGAGAGCGACATCGTGGCCGCGATCCGCGCCGAGTCCGCGCGTGCGAACACCCCGTCGCGCCGCTGGCTGGCCCGGCGGACCGTCCGGCCCGCCTTGGCCTTCGCGCTGGTCGTGCTGCTCCTCGCTGCTGGACTGGCCGCGACCTACGTGGGCGGCCAGAACGGCATCACCGTGCCGGCCGGCACCGCGTCCCCGGCACCGTCCGCCTCGTCGGCGCCGAGTCCGGCCTCGGATGGTTTGATCCTGTTCACGATCTATGACCAGGTCGGGCCCTCGTCCTGCACGACGTTCCACACCATCCGCCCGGATGGGAGCGACGAGCAACAGCTGGCCGTTGGCTGCCCGGTCTTTGGTAGCGCGAGCTGGAGCCCCGCGGGCGACGGCATCATCATCGACAGCAGCACCCTGTCGGGCAACCCGACCCAGATCTCAAAGGTCGCCATCGATGGCAGCGCGCCACACGTGCTGCTGACGGTGCCTGGCTTTACGCCCGCGCTCTCGCCGGATGGCTCCCAGATCGCCTACGAGGATCGCTCGGGCAGCATCGTCATCGCCGCTGCTGACGGTACGCGACCTCGCAAGCTGACGAGCACGCCGGACCCGACCAAGAGCGCTGACTCGGAGCCGAGTTTCGCGCCAGACGGCTCGCGTCTCGTGTTCACCCGGATTACGAACGGAAAAAGCGACACCGTTCCTGGCACGATCGAGGTCTGGATGGTGAACACCGACGGCACTGACCTGCATAGGCTGACCGCGACCCTGCGCGAGTCCGAGTCTGCCCGCTGGTCCTCAGACGGATCGCACCTGCTGTTCACGGGCACTCAGACGGTGACCAGGCCCTTGGGCTTGTGGACCATCGGCGCCGACGGCACGGGCCTGACTCCCATCATCACGGACGCAGTAGGCGGCGACCAGGAGGGGGACTGGTCCCCCGACGGCTCACGCATCGTCTACATCAACTTCAACGCCGGCGTGAACTCTCTGCGTGTCATGAACGCCGATGGCAGCGGCGTCACGACCCTCCTTACCGGCGAGGGCGAGCCGAGCCTGTACGGGTCGCTGGACTGGGGTATGCCCAAGACACTGCCACCAGTGGCCCCGTAGATGCGAGGTCCATTTCTCGCCGAGCGGGCGATCGTGACCGTCGTCGTCGCGACCAGTGTCGGAGTCTGTGCGGCGACGCAGGCGACTCCCTCGCGCAGCGAGGGCGGGCCAGCGGCTTCCGCGAGCGTGTGAGCCGCACCCTCGACCGACGTTGCGGACTGTCCGTCGGCCCCGACGGGTGGGTGCCTTCCCGGCCTCTCGCCCTCGCTGAGGGTCAGTGCAGCCTCCCGATAGTCTCCTCAAACTACGCGGGCCGTCCTGCGATCCTAGTCGCGCATCCCTGTGAGCCGGACTCGCAAAGGCCCTCGGCGGCCCTCAGGCCACGAGTAGATCCCGGGCGTTGCCACGCACCGCCGCCTACCGCTCGGACGCGGCCTGCACCGGAGCGCCTCGGAGGAAGGCGGTCAGGCCATTCGGCATTCGACCGCGGAGGATCGTTCGCTCACAAATCGCACTACAGTGTCTGCGTCGGACATGACTGTGTAATTCCTCTCGCCCCGACCATACCCAACAGTCACATCGATGCGGTCAGGGATGGCCGCCGCGAATCCGTGCGCCACCGCCATGTCGGTGAGGTGGATCGTGGCCTCCCTTCCACCCATGACCTCGATCCTGCTGAACAGGGCCCATGCCAGCATCCTGCGACCCGATCCGCCTTCCGTCTTCCGCCACGTCGTGGACAGTTCGCGAAGACAGCGGACTGCCACATCGGCAGGCACCCCCTCGACCTCGCGAGGGCGACGCGCGTGGCGGTCTTCCGCGTCGAGCCGAACCATCGCCTGATCGAGGGCCTTGCTGTCCCGGTCACGCCGATATTGCGGCCCCTTCGAATAGCTGTTGCGCGAGCGCGCCGCTCGTCCAGGAGACCCACTCCGCATGTGTCCAGCCACGCTCGAGCACGAGTGCTCGGTACGCTCCGGGGCTGGCGAGGAACAACATCAAGTCGGTGGCCCGCGCGCTCGAGACGGTCTCGCGCAGGGGGCGCTTTCGGCTGAGAAACGCCACCATCTCGCGGTAGCCGTCCGCCCGCATCCCCTCGTTCCTGGCGAGGAAGGCGGACGCCTCAAGATCGGCGGCTGCCGCGGTCCGTACCGCGAAGTCGAGCGGCGCGATCCGACGCAGGATGTCGCTCAGCCCGTCGACCACGAGCTGCACGGCGACCGAGATGTCAGGCTCGGCGAGGGCCTGCCGGTACCACGCCTGATCCTGCGGCGCGGCCGGGTCGTCCTCGCCCATGACAGCCAGGCCGTAGGCGCTGTCGAGGACCTCTGCCTTCGTGTGAAAGACGAAGAGACCGTCTGGACGGCGACACCAGCGGCAGTGGCGATGTCGGCCATGGTGGTCCCGACATAGCCACGCTCCGCGAAGAGCCCGGCCGCTGCCTTGGTGATGCGGGACCGCGTGGCGCGGGCGCGCTGGCGTCCGGATGGTCCCGATGGGTCGAGGACTTGACAGGTTCCATGGCGCGGTCCAGATTACATGAACCAATGACTAGAGTGTGACGTAGAGCTGCATGGCAACGAGGAGGCTCGTCGTGATCAAGGTCGAGAAGAGCACTATCGTCCATCGACCGAGCGACGAAGTCTTCGCGTTCGTCGCGGACCAAACGAACGCGGCCCGGTGGCAGTCGGGGATCGTGGAGGTCCGGCGGCTCACCGACGGTCCGCCGGGAGTCGGCACCAAACACACGTTCACCCGCACGCTCTTGGGTAGGCGGATGACCGGTGAGAACGAGTACGTCGTCTTCGAACCTGGAAGCAGGTTGCGTTTCGAACGACGTGGCCGCGGCTCCTGGCCTCATACGCAGTGACAGCGACGCCGGAGGGTACCCGCCTCACGGCGACGATGGACGTGGACTTCTCAGGGATCATGTCTGTGGCTGAACCGATAGTCGCCCGGGCGCTTAGCCGGGACGTCGTGGCGAACCTCGCACGCCTCACGTCCATCCTCGAATCGAGCCCGGCTGCGGCTCCCGCGAACCCGCTTGAGGCTGGCCAAGTGTGAACGCGCAGGCGATCACGCCCTCCGCTCCCGCGGGCTGGCGACACGGCCGAGCTCGTGGCTAATACCGATGAGGGCGCCGAAGGGCCGGGAGGTTGCGATGGAGTGGCTCGGACGTCGGCCTAGGTCCCGAGTCGCGGTCACCGATCTGCGCCCAAGCGCGCACGAGCGTGGCTCGTCTGCGCCCAAGCGCGCACGAGCGTGGTCTCGCTGGATGGGCGCGACCCCGATGGCCCAACGGCCAACCAGTGGCGACGAACCGCCACTGGCACGCTTGCCGGCATGACGGCGCCTGGTCCGATCTACAACGGCTCCGGCTCCCCGCCAGGTACGTCGCGCCGTCACCGAGCCCGATGGGCGTCGGTGGATCGGTGACATTGGTCGAAGGCCGCGACCCTTCGAGCCTCAGAGGTCGAGGAGGTCGAGCCTGAGGCCGACAACCGAGGGATCTGCCGTTCCAATTCGATCCATTTGGAGTCGTCATGTCGGCGCACCCCGCACCAGAGAGGGACCTCGATGCTCGTCCGTTCGCGTCCATCGCCTTCGGCGGTGATCGCCACATCGGCCATCGCCGCCGGCGGGATGCTCGCCCACGACGTGTACGAATTCGGGCTCGGCTTCGTGTTCGACCCCCAGACGCTCATCCCGCTCGGGATCTTCGTGGTCCTTGCCGTCCTCGCGGCTCGAGAGACGGCGGGCCGTGCCAGTTGGATCGCCCTCTTCAGCTGGGCCGTTCTCAATCTCGTCGGCGGCGGCATCCTGTCGGTCCTCCCGCTCGGCCTGTTCCCGTTCCAGCCGGAGCAGTCGCTCGCGCACTACGGCATACACGTCGTGTACACCCTCGCGGAGGTGCCGCTCGTGCTCGTTGCCTGTCCGGGGTCCGGGCGTCGCAGACGAGGCGCGGCGGACCGATCGCCCCCGAAGCGGCGGACACGGGCGACCGTGCCGCCTCGTAGGGTTCAGGCGAAGCCATGAGCGATCATCCCGCCCACCTCTGGCACCTTGGTGTCGATGGCGTCGTCCGCTGCTCGCTGATGGGCTGGGACGCGGAACCGACCGAGCTCGACGCCGCCCAGACCGAACTCGCTTCGGGGACCAAGTCCCAGGCCCGGACTTCGCGATCCCGCGTCATTCGGTTAGCCGGATCGAGACGTATTGCACAAGGAGGTTCACGATCCACAACGTGCCGTGCCGGTAGCTGCGACCTATCCCGTCGACTGACGCCGCGGCATGCGCGATCACGATCAAGGCTCCCACTCGGCAAGGCCGTTCGGCCACCAACCTTGGCTGCGATCCACTCCGCGCCGATCTGCCCGTGGCGACCGTCCCCAGGAACGGCGACGCGGGCCTTCGTCTCACGATTCAGGCGGAAGGGGCACGAAGCACCACGACGGATGTGCGTCCGCTCTTGCCCTTCAGCTCGAGATCGCGTTGCTCGAGGCCCGGCAGAGCGAGTCCACCCGCCTCTGCGGCGTCGAGGGTGACGAAGACCTCGCCAGGCCCTGCGGCCGACGCCAGCCGAGCCGTGACATGACCGCGTCTCCCATCGCGGTCAGCCCGTATCGGTCCCTGGCCCACGGAACCGACGAACGCGACACCCGTGTTGACGCCGATCCCGATGGAGATCCACGGCCCATCGGTGGCGCCGTGTCCAGTGACCTCGAGTAGCCGGTGGGCCGCGTCCAGAGCGTGGCTGCGTGCGTACGGCCGGTGTAGGCCGGAATGAAGATAGCGATCACCTCGTCTCCGACGAATTTGTCGACGATCGCGTTGAAGTCGATGAGCGCGGCGAACGAGGCGTCATAGAAACGGCCCATCAAGGCGCGGAACTCGGCCAGGCTCATGCGCTCGCCGAGCGATGTCGAGCCTCGAACGTCGGCGAAGAGCAGCGAGCAGTCGACTTCAGCGCCGCCATGGTTGGCCTGGAGCGTGCGGAAGCAGCCTTCGCAGTACTTTGGGTTCTTCGCCCACCGGGCATGTCCGAAGTACCGGAGGACCCAGCCGCCGGGAGGCCCGAATGGTGCCGCGCACATCTTGCAGCGCGGCGGACTGGGGATGCGTCGATGCCGCCGGCGAAGTCTGACGACGCTCGGGTCGGTGCCAAGCAGCAGGCGACGCCGGACCTCGGACTCGGGTGCGAGATCGCTCTTGACCTTCTCGTCGGACAAGCTCATGCGCACCCTCTGCGGCGGATCTTCGCGACCGCGGTATTGGGCGCTCGCGCTGGAAGCATGGCGGTCGACATCAATGCGGTCCAGCGCCGTCCCAACCGCGCCTAAGGGGCTCGAGGACGCGGCTCGCACCCCGCGCGCCACGCGAAGGGTAGGAGCAAAAGAAGCCGCTAGGGCTCTGACTAGCCTCGGCTCCGGTCCCGGACTCGCAATCCCGCGTCATGCGGCCAGCCTGGCTCGGTCTGTTGCTCGCCGCGCGTCACAGATCGGGGTATCTGCCTCTTTCATCCAGCTGCCGTCCGCCGCTAGGGTGCCGACCATGGACCGACCAGTCGACTGCGACGACAGGGCGGATCGCGCTGACCAAGGAGGAACGAGCTCATGACCCGTGCCCACCTGCCCGTCGTGGATCGCGCTCGCCCGCATCACCGAGCCCTGGCCGTCGTCATGGCGACCATGCTCGTGCCCCTCGTCGTCGGCTCTGTGGCGGCCAAGACCACCCCGGTCGTCACTGTGATACCGACCGTCTCCTTCGCGACCGTATCCATCAAGGTCGACATCGATCGAAGTACGTAACCAGGTCGCCTCGTGCACGTACGTCCTCGACGCCAACGCGGCGGTGTCGTGCGGCACGATCGCGCCCAACGGGAAGCAGGCCAGCCGCTACACGATCAGCCTCGCCAGCCAGTCGACGGGCGGCCACACCATCACCGCCACCGTTGTACTGAACGGCAAGGGGACTGGAAGCGGATCGACCACCTTCACCGTCGCGCCGCCAGGTCTTCTCGCAGTCGCATTCACCGACATGAACGGCGACCACCTTTACAACGCAGGCGACGTCCTTATCCTGGCGCTGCTTGACTCAAATAACGACGGCGTGCCGAATGCTGGCGACACCGTCATCGCCGATCAGTACCCACTCGATTGCACGGCTAGCAGCTTTGGTAACTTCGGTGTCACGAGCCTTGCCGTCACCTCTGGACAGGTGACGAGCGGACGTGTCGCGGCCGACGCGGGGGGCCACATTCACGTGGGCACCTGTTGGAGCCGCCGAGAATGGGCCGGGTGACGAGAACGTCGGGTGGTGGAACACTGGCCAGATCGGGTTCAACCACATTTTGCAAGACGACACGACTGCAACCCAACCCTCAGACGCGATATTCGTGCCAGCTGAGAACAATGTCCTGGCCCCCGACGTGCCGACCGAGCTCGCCGTTTACTGTTTCGACGGAACCAATAACTCCTTCTTTGATGTCCAACTCAACCCGAGCTGAAGGCTAGGCCGAAGGCTCCCGCTCGCGGCCCCTGCTCCGCTCGTCGGCAAGACCGGCGGCGACGGGGGCCGTTCTATGTCCAGCGCGGGCGACGAGCTGCACGTTCCTCCTGGATCCAGTCCCAGCCGGCCTGCCAGTAGTCGCCGTCCTTCGCCATCCCTCGGCCGGCAGCCTCGAGGACCCAGGCATCGAGCCATCGCTCGGCCGTCTCTTGCATCATGCCGGTCCCGGTCAGTCGCCCCAGGACGGCCATCACGCCTTGGTCAGTCCCATGGGATCTGCGGTCACCGACCTTGCCTCGAGCGTGCGCTTGATGGCGGCCAGGTTCCGGATCTCCTGCGCCTGCATGGCACGGGTCAGGATCGGTGAGGCGAGCCTCGCGATCCCGTGGGGGCGCAGGTCCATCCGGATGATCAGGCGTGATCCCGCCGGCGTCGGCTCGACACGACCCTGGAACACCATTCGAGGGTCTTCGAGTCGGCGGACGCTTCCCAGAAGTTCGGACGCTCGAAGCGCGTGTATTCGATCGTATTGGGTCCACCCTGCTGCCATTCCGCGCGGTACCGGGCCCCGACCCCGATCGGGCGTCGGTGGCCGGCTGACGTCCTTCATGTAGCCGGGGCTCCACTCGAGCTCGTTGCTGAGGTCACTGCAATAGTCGAAGACCTCCCTGGGCGATCGCGCGATTCTCGATCGCGTTCTCCAGCACCGCCATATGAACCTCGTTTCTGTATCAGTGATTTAGAGGCATCACTGGTAGTGGCTACGGTAACATTGCTGCCATGCTTGTCGATCGAAGCTCCGGGACGCCACGTCGTCGGCAGCCGGCCGAGACCCGTCGCCGCATTCTCGAGGCGTCGCGCCGCCTGTTCCTCGAGCGGGGATATGCGGCAACGACCATGGCGGGGATCGCGAGCGAGGCGGGCGTGGCTGTCCAGACCGTGTACTTCGTGTTCCACACGAAGGGCGAGCTGCTGATGCAGGTAGTCCTGGCGACGGGCGCGGACGACCCGGTTGCCCCGCCGCACCGTGACCGAGGCTGGAGCCGCGAGCTGATGATGTCCACGCAACCGCGTCGCCAGCTCGCCCTGCTGTGCGAGCACGGCACCGACATCTTCGTGCGGATCGCACCGCTCATGGGCTTGGTCGAGGCGGCCCTCGCGAGCGACCCGAACCTCGTCGCCGCTTGGCAGGAGACGATCCGGGGGCGGCGGGAGGGGATGCGCGAGCAGGTGCAGATCATCGCTCGGAGCGGGGCGATCCGACTCGACGTCGGCATCGACGGAGCCGCCGATATCGTCTTGTCCTCCAGCGGCCGGAGACGCTCCGCGTGCTGACTGTGGAGTGCGGCTGGTCGGTCGAGCGGTACAAGGCCTGGCTCTTCGAGACGCTGTGCCACCAACTGCTGGTGGATGATCCCGCAAGGGATAGCGATTCGGTTCTCGCCGCGGCCGGGCTGAGCTTTGCCGCGGACCTGCATCGGTCCGGTGTCGCAGGAGAGAGACAGGCGCGACCAGATCCGATGGCACCGGCGTCCTGAGCAACGGTTGTATGCCGGTAGACCATCCGGCAGGCGCCCCGCGACGTGGTGGTCAGGAAGGTTATCGGCCGCCCGCTAGCATCCGCTCGCCTCGGCTCCGGTCCCGGACTCGCGATCCCGCGTCATGCGGCCAGCGGATCCGGGCCGACCGGCGATCTCTGGGATCATGTTGGAGAACGATGCAATCAAAACGAGGGTCGGAGGCATGCGTCCGACCCTCGTTTCCGGATGTTGGCGACGCGACTACTTACCGCTCGCGAACGGCGTGGCATGCGCCCGGTCGAGGATGCCATTGAGGTAGGCGTCGGTCGACAGTGGTCCGCGACCCGCGTAGGGCGCTGCATGCGCCTTGTCGAGGATGGCGTTGAGGTAGGCGGCCTGGCTGTCAGCGATCGAGACAGTGGCCGCGCCGCTGGTGAACGCAGTGGCGTGCGCCCGGTCGAGGATGCCATTGAGGTAGGCGTCGGTCGACAGTGGTCCGCGACCCGCGTAGGGCGCTGCATGCGCCTTGTCGAGGATGGCGTTGAGGTACGCATCGGTGGACAGGACGACCGCGCCGCGCTGGGCCTCGATCTGGTCGTACGACCGATCTGCGGCCGGCTTTGCGGTGCCGCCAACGAGGCCGGCGCTCGACGCGAGCCAGACGCCGGCGACCGTTGCGACGACGACCGCGAAGGTCAGCGCGACGGCCGGCCACGGGCTACCGCCCTGCTTGGTCTGGGCGCTCCCGCCCAGAATCGTTCCTGCGTGCGCCATGATTGATGCCTCCTATCGCATCGGCGGGCGGTCGGCCGGCCCGTAGATCGGGCTCGGGGTCGGACCGCATCCACTGACCCACACGCTAGGGACGAGGCGCATCTCGGGACATCGAGCGATGTCCCAGATGACGATGCGTGGCCCCCTTTATTTCCGGGCTCGATGGGGCCGGATCGACTTTACTGGTCGGCCATCACGTCGTTGCCTCAAGCCGAACGACCCCACCAACTTGACGCGGGCCTGGGCGGGCCGACGGTCCAGGCGGCGGGCAGCGCCTCGTGGACGGCGTCCCGGGCTTCCTCGCGATCAGTCATAGCGTTGATCACCGACGAGGAGAAGTCCCTCTTCGTCCGGCTTGCGGCGAGGTTGGTCGGCGCGGTGGAGACGCTACGGAAAGAAACTGGATACGCCTCGTCGCCCGACCAACAGCGCTTGAGCGAGCAGACGAGGTATGCCCTCGCCTCCGAGCTCGACGAGGAACACATCACCGCTGCCCTTGCCGTCGGTCGAGAGATGACGTCGGGCAGGCCATGGCCTACGCCCTCCAGAAGTAGGCCAGCCGCGTCAGGCAGCGGCTGCTCGCCCAAACGCGACGGGAGGGAGCCTGCCCAAAGTCGGACGTCGGCAGCTGCTAGGCCACTATCGCGGGCTTCGAGGAGGTATCTCGAGGGCCTAGCGCCACACGAGGCCCCTTAGCCGTCGTTCAAACGGAAGCCTCTCCGCCGCTGGCTCCTACGCTATTGGCAGGATGCCTCCTCACCCCGAGACGAGCAACTGCTCGAGTCGGTCGATCGCGAGACCTCCCGCGCCGAGCTGGCGGAGATTGGCCCAGAGTGGCTCGCCGCCGTGCGGTAGGCGTCGTCCGCCAGCAATGTGCCCACGGCCTACTTTTACGACATGAAGGGAATGACGCGGAACTACATCGCGTGGACGCGACCGAGGGCAGCTACCCAGGCCGCGACGGGCGCTGGGTCGCGGTCATCCCGACGCGTTCGCTCTCGTCTCCTGGCGGCTGATCTGCTGCGTGTGCCATCCGACGCCGGTCGTGTGGAACACCATCCGGCCATGGTGTCGGTAGGCGCTTGGGCCTCTGAACGCCGACGCCAACCCCACGCAACATCACGATCCGGATGTCGGTGGCTTCGGAAATCTCACCGTCCGAAGGACATCGAGCGCCCGGCGGGCCTGCGCCCGCAGATGTCCCACCGGATGTCGCGCACGCGACACTTCGCCAAGACCACACACCGCTACAGTGCGCTCACCGTGGACGAGACGCCGCTCATCCGGGACACTGCCGTTGAAGTGGATGCTGCACGCCTGGCGGAACTGGGCGCGGGCGACGCCCTTTGGCCAGAGGACGACACGCTCGCAGGCAAGCTCCGCGATCTCATGGATGCGCGCTCGCCGGCGGTTCGCCTGACGGCTGACGACCATGACGCCCGGGTCCAGCTCCAAGCCCCAGCATCACGGCCGGGCTCCTGACATGACGCTCCCTCCCGGTCCCGCCGCGGACGCGGCCGGCGAGGCGATGGCCGTTCTTCCGATGCCCGCTGGCACCGTGACGCTCCTGTTCACCGACATCGAGGGGTCGACCCGTCTCCTCGACCGCCTGCGCGGCGAGTACGCACAGGTCCTTCAAGACCAGCGCGAGCTCCTGAGAGCGCTGTTCGAGCGCTGGCATGGTCACGAGGTGGACACCCAGGGCGACTCGTTCTTCGCCGCGTTCCCCAGCGCCCAGCAGGCGGTCTCCTGCGCCGCCGACGCCCAGCGAGCACTGGCCACTCACGTCTGGCCGCGTGGGGTGACCGTCCGCGTTCGGATGGGTCTCCACACGGGCGAACCGGTCGTCGCGACGACCGGCTACGTGGGCATGGATGTCCACCGCGCAGCCCGGGTCGGGGCGGCCGGCCACGGGGGCCAGGTCCTGCTCACGCAGACGACGCGCGATCTGGTGGCTGACGATCTGCCAGCCGACACATCGCTCCGTGACCTCGGCGAGCATCGCCTCAAGGACCTGCGCTGGCCGTTGCGGATCTTCCAGCTGGATATCGAGGGCCTTCCGACCGACTTTCCGGACATCCGAACGATGACCGCGGACGACGAGCCGCCGACCCCGGAGAAGCGCCCTATCGCGGGCTCCAGCCCTTCGACGGCGGGGATGCACGACTGTTCTTCGGACGAGAGGCCACCACGACCCGCCTGGTCGAGGCCCTGGCGGCGTGGCCACTCCTGGCCATCGTCGGCGCGTCGGGCAGTGGCAAGTCATCCATCCTCCGGGCGGGTCTCATCCCGGCCGTGCAAGGCGACGGCCGTCGTGAATGGCAGACACACCTGCTGACGCCCGGAGCCCATCCACTCGACAGCCTCGCGACGTCGCTCGCAGCGGACCGTCTGCGGCGTCTGCGGCCCTCCTTGTCGACGACTTTCGGCGCGACCCCAGGAGCCTGCGGTTGCACATCAACCGGATGCTCGCGGCCACGCCCGACCCGCGCGGCGGTCGGCGCAGGCGAGGTGGGCGCGTTCTGGTCGCCATCGACCAGTTCGAGGAGGTGTTCACCCAGTGCCGCGACGAAGCCGAGCGCCGGGCGTTCATCGACAACCTGCTCACAGCGGTGGACCTCGCGGCGCCGCTCGGTTCGGGCATCGCTGTCCCGCTCACGCCGAGCACAAGCGCTGTGGACGGCCCGGCCATCAAAGTCGTGATCACGTTGCGGGCCGACTTCTACGCCCACGTGGCCCGATACGAGGCCTTACGCGACGCCATCGCCGCACATCAGGTGTACATCGGCTCCATGGACGTTGATGAGCTGCGGCGCGCCATCGAGGAGCCGGCCACGCGCAACGGATGGGATCTTGTGCCCGGCCTCAGCGACCTGATGCTCCATGACGCGGGAGAGGAGCCCGGCGCCCTGCCGCTCCTGTCCCACGCGCTCCTGGAGACATGGCGCCGACGACGTGGCACGACGCTGACCCTGCAGGGCTATGCCGGTTCGGGTGGGGTTCGGGGCGCCATCGCGACGACCGCAGATCGGGTCTATCTCCGTGAGCTGTCGGATGACCAGCGCCGGATGGCCCGGAGCATCTTCCTGCGCCTGACGGAGCTGGGCGAGGGAACGCAGGACACCCGTCGCAGGGTGTCGCGATCCGAGCTCGTGCCCGCGGACGACCCCGTCAGGGCGGTCGAGATCGATCACGTCCTGGGCATCCTCGCGGACGCTCGGCTGGTCACGATGGCGGACCAGACGGTCGAGGTCGCCCATGAGGCGCTCATCCGGGAGTGGCCCACGCTTCGGGAGTGGCTGGGTCAGGATCGTGAGGGACTGCGTCTGCACCGACGCCTGACCGATGCGGCCGCCGAGTGGGAGGTCGCCGAGCGGGATCCTGGCCTGCTGTATCGCGGCGCTCGGCTGGCCCAGGCCGTCGAGTGGGCGGGCTCACGGACGACCGAGCTCAACGCGGGTGAGCGTGCGTTCCTGGACGCGGGGCGCGAGCAGGCTGACACCGAGCAGTACGAGCGGGAGGCGACCCGGCAGCGCGAGCTCGCGGCGGCCCAGGCGCTCGCCGCCGCCGAGTCACGCCGGGCTGAGGAGGCGGCGGGTTCCGCTCGACGCCTTCGCCGTCGAGCGATGCTCCTGGCGGCCGTTGGTGTCGTGGCGGTGACGCTTGCGGGCTTTGCCGCAGTGGCACGACAGGACGCGGCCAGCAGCTTCGCCAATGCCGAGAGCCAGCGGCTGGGCGCGGAGGCAAACGTCAGCCTGTACCGGGGCGAGAGCGCCGAGCTGGCCGCCCTGCTGGCCATCCGGGGTCTCGAGTCGCAGTACACGCCGCAGGCGGACGGCGCCTTGCAGCGCGCCTCGCGATACGAGTTCAGCGACCGCATCCTCTCGTTCCCGCCCGGAGCGGACGGCATCAGCACGCCACTCACGCGGGTCCTCGGTGTCGATATCTCGCACGATGGCCGGTCGCTCCTCGCGGTCGTCGACGATGGCAACAACTACGTCCTGGATCTGGCGCACGACGGAGCGCTCGTCTACAAGCTGCCGAGTGCCGGTGGGATCGTGAACGCCGGGGCGTTCTCACCCGACGGCACCAAGGTCGCCACCCTCGGTGGTGCGAAGCTCCAAGTCTGGGACATGGCGACCGGCAAGGAACGATGGTCGGCGCCGACGACCTTTGGGGGGCTGGCCAGACTGACCTTCTCGAGTGACTCGCGAGAGCTGGCCACGGTCCAGGCGACGGGCGTCAGCCTGTTCGATGCCAGCGGCGGCAGCGTCATAGGACAGGTCCCGAAGGCTGATAACGTCGTGATGGCGCCAGATGGAGAAACGGCCTATATCGTCATGGATGGGGTAGGCGGGCTGTGGGACCTCCGATCCGGCACCCATCTACGGGACCTCAGCGGTCCAGACACAGCCTCCAACAATGCCGCCGCATTCTCGCCGGACGGTCGTCTCCTGGCCACCTCGGCTATGGACCACACGATCCACCTCTGGGATGTCGCCACGGGCATGCCCGTCCGGACGCTGACCGGCCACACGGAGATCGCCTTCCAGCTCATCTTCTCGCCCGATGGCGCGTCCCTGCTGAGCGGCAGCCTCGACGGCACGGCCCGACTGTGGGATGTGGCGACCGGTGCGACCCTGCGCACGTTCGTGGGCCACACATCTTCCGTCTACGCGGATGGATTCACGCCGGACGGGAAGTTCGCAGTCACCGGTGGAAAGGACGGCACGGTGCGATTTTGGGACGTCACCGGACCCGTCGAGCGAGACACACTCCTGGGAGCGACCTCGTTCATGTACGGCATGGCGTGGTCGCCGGACGGCAGGCAGTTGTTCGCCGGCAGCGGCGACGGCACGGCAAAGATCTGGGATGTCGCAACGCAGACCGTGACGCACGTCCTGACGACCCACCAGCGCATCGACGCGGCGGCCTTCTCACCCGATGGCAGTCTGCTGCTCACAGGCCCGGGAAACGGTCCGAGCGTGCTGTGGGACCCGGCCACTGGGACACAGATCGGTGAGCTTCAGGGGTCTGGTGGTGGCAAGACCGCAACGCCCATGGCCAGCTTCAGTGGGGACGGGCGGTTGGTAGTCGCGCCCCTGCCGCCGCTGACCAACGGCGGGGCACCGGCGGTCGGGCTCTGGGATGTCAAAACCCGCCAGTTGGTGCGGCGGTTCGAAACCGATGGCGTCAGCGGTGGCGCGCTCTCGCCCGACGGGTCCTTGCTGTTCACCTACGAGGATGGCCCGGCCATGCCCAATGGCACGATCTGGGACGTAGCGACTGGCGCGAAGCTCCGAACCGTTGGCGAGCCAGCCGGCATCATCGACGGTACGTTCTCACCAGACAGCACGACCATCCTCACCGTCGGTCGCGACGACGTCGGACACCTCTGGGACGCCGCCACCGGGCGGCAGCTCCAAGCGCTGCAGGGACACACGAACATCATGTGGCGCGGCACCTTCTCGCCGGACGGTCGCTACGTGTTCACGACGAGCCAGGACAAGAGCGCCCGGATGTGGGATGTCCGGACAGGCCAACAGCTGCGCTACTTCCCGGGGCATGCCTTGTCGGCCGTAGCAGGTGTCGCCGTGTCACCCGATGGCAGTGAGATCGCCATCGGCAGCTACGACGGCGCCATCCAGCTGACCCCGACCAGTGGTGCGGCCCTCATCAGCCAGGTTTGTTCACGCCTCCGACGCGACCTGACCGCCGTCGAGCGCACCATCTACGACATCACCGATCCGGCGCCGACGTGCCGTGGCGGCTGAAGCTCACGAACCTCAGGCATCGTTCTAGCCTCGGGACCGGTCGCTATGTCTCCCGATGGGCCCTTCAAGCCACATGTGGTGCCGCCTCGGCCATTGAACGGCTCGATACCCGAACCGTGCCGAGAAGGTCGTTCCCGTAGGGGCCAAGCCGCAAGGACAGGGGATTGCTCGCGCACACGGACGAGGCCGATCCGTAGCCTCGGAACTGGCGCCGACTCAATCGAGCGGGACGCGCAGCAGGCGGACGGGGTCGGCGATGCCCTTGAGCGTGACCAATTCGGCGTCCTCGAGCTCGAGGTGATCTGCCGTCGGACGGTCCACTCCATCCGCGGCGACTAGCAGGTCCCCGGCGCCCGCGTGGCTCGCGATCCGGGCTGCGAGGTTCACCGTGTGTCCGTACACATCGCCGTCGCGGGCCACCAAAGACCCGGCGGCGATTCCGGCGTGAGCCGGCGGCAGACCCGCCGCCGCGATCGAGGCCATGAGTTCGCGAACCGAATCGATCGCGTCGACCATCGAGGGGTATTGGAGCATCACCCCGTCACCGAGCAGTTTCACGACCCGGCCACGGCGGCTGCGAACCGCCGATGCAGCCAGGATCTGGAGCATCGTCGCCGACTGCGCTGCCTGTTCATCGCCTGCCGCAGCCGTCATCTCCGTGTAGCCGGTGAGATCGATGAACGCGATGGCGGGCTGCTGACCGTGTCGCTCGCCACGCCCGGCATGGAGCAGCGTCTCCTCGACGTACGTCACGACCCTTCCGAAGACCTCGTGCTCCTGGTGACGGGCCTGGAGCCAGACCATCAGTTCCGCGAGGACCGGGCTGAGGCGGAGGGCCGGCCGGATCGCCTCGGCCGGAGACTTCCCCATTGCGACTTGGCGATTGGGAGGCCCACCAAGCTCGTCGAACAGATCCTGCGTCGCGCCCTGGATCCGGCCGACCCCGTCACCGACGATGCGCGCCGCGCGAAGGTACACCTCTGGTCGATCGTCGACCAGGCTCCACAGCTCGAGAAAGTCGGTGATGACCCGCTCCTCGTCCTGGCGCATCACTGTGTCGGGCATCGGTGCCGCCAGACCGAGCGCGGCATAGATCCCGGGCAGATGGACCGCTCGCTCGCCGAGTGACTTGGCAAATGTATCGAACGTCCGACCCGATGGCTCACTCACAGTCCACAGCCGGGCCACCCAGTCGAGTTGGAGGGCTCCACTGCCGATGACCGACATCAGGTCGTCGAGCTCGATCCCGCCATCTGCCAGGGCAAGTGTCAGCCGGACCCGGGGCACGGCGTCGGTGGCGAACCGTCCGTCGACATCGGCCCCGATCGCACCAGCCTCCACGAGCCGGGCGATGTAGTCAGGCGTCGTGCCGGCCTCACGTGCAAGGCGATCAGGAGTCAGCTTGCTCCGCGGCTCGAGGTGGCTCTGGTCCGGCATTCGGCCTACCAAGGTCTGTCCGCGCCGGGTGGCTCGGAGCAGCAATCGTGGCATAGGTCGCGCAAAAATGATCAGGAAAGCGAGTTGCTCAGCCGCGAGGACAGGGGACCCGCAAACGCACACGGACGAGACCGATCTGGTGGGTCGTGGGCGCGCCAGCGTCACCGAGTCCTTCTACCACTTACGCCTGCGTAGATACCTACGCGCGCGTAGGAAAGCAAACCGGCGTTCGCCGTGAGGGTCTTGGCTGCGGCGGAGGGTGCGGGTGCGCCAGCGGCGGGCTTCTTGAGATGTAGGGCTTCCCTACCTGACGACAATGGGCCGGACCTCGTCGCAGATCGAGGCCGAGCGAGCACGTGACAGGGAGTCAGACCATGGCCGTCGCCTTCGAACACCACCCGTCTCCACGGATCGCGGCCCACGCCAAGGAGCGGCCACCGAAGACGACCGACGAGCACGTCGGGTTCAACGGTCGGGTCGCCCTGCTGCTGACCACCGTCGTCGGCACGATGTGGTGCGCCTATGCCTTCGCGGTCCTGGCCCTCATCGCGCTGCCGTCCGCGCTCGGTGGTGGGTTGTTCCCGCTGATCCAGTGGGTCAGCCAGACGTTCATCCAGCTGGTCATGCTGTCGGTCATCATGGTCGGCCAGAACATCCTCGGCCGGGCCGCCGACAAGCGGGCGGACATGACCTACAAGGACGCCGAGGCGATCTTCCACGAGGCGAACGAGATCCAGGCGCACCTGAAGGTCCAGGACGAGGCGCTCGGGGTCCTGCTCGACAAGGTCCAGGCGCTCGAGGCTGCGGCTCGAAGCTGATCGATGTTCCACCGCGGTTGGCGGAATGCTGGCGCCGGCCGCCTCAAGCGACATCCACGGCCGACTCGTCCCTTGGGCGAGGCGCCATTCGGACCGTGCCGAGAATGTCGTTCCTGTAGGGGCTAAGCCTCTGGCCCCGACCATCCGCCCTAAACGCGTTTGGCACCAGCGGCGTCGATCCGAACGCGTCTGACCAGCCGTGAGCGTCGGTTTCTGGCGTCGACGGGCCGTTCGACCTGCTGGTCGACTACGGGACCGTCTGACCGGCAACCAGAGCGCGACGTCTTGAAACACGTACCGGACCGGCGGCTTCGTCGGAGCCTCCGACGAGCCCACGTCGTGATGACGTGCCCATCCGAGGGAAAGACACGCATCGATCGGGTCGATGCGGCTCGGCTTGCGCCCGCAAGACCGTCCCCACCACGGGCGGGGCGTCAATCCGGATGGTGGTGAACGTTTCGGTCGTGGCTGCCACTCATTGGGTGTGTGGCACCACCAAGGTGTCGGCACATACCGGGAGCGACGGTGCGAGACCTGGATGACAACGTCGACCCTCGTCGCCCCGGGCCATCGGAGAGGGAAGCCCATCCATGGGAACCAGGTATCGTCGCGCCCGGATCGTCTTGGCGACCTTGGCGGCGACGTTGATGGTCGTTGTGGTCGCCGCACCCGTCGGTGCTGTAACGCCGCAATCGCTGACCGTCGTCTCGACGACGACATTCAATCCGGATGGCCCGAACTACGGCACATTCACGGCAAACGGCACTGCGGTCCCTGGCCATGTCTGCGCGGGTGGGTCGTTCGTTGACACCGGTCTCAGGTTCGCGGGATACCAGAGCATCCGGGGGACCGTCCAGCTCGAGGTGCTCAAGACGTACTCGTGCCCGAGCGGCGACTTCTACGTCAAGATGGAGATCCACGCCAACCCGGATGGCACCGAGGCCTTCACTTGGATCATCACGGGAGGAACGGGCGGCTTCGCCACACTCCATGGCAGCGGCTCCGGAACGACGGTAGGCATCTTCTCCTCGCCGCCCGACTCCCAGGAGACAGGCAACATCAACACCTTCGTTGGTTTCGTCCACTGACCGACCCGCAGCAGGTCCCGTTCGGCACGGCTACTGAAGCCGCAGCAAGCGGCGACCGCTAGCGTCCGCTCGCCCCGGCTCCGGTCCCAGACTCGCGATCCCGCATCGGGGGAGCGGCAAGCCTGCCCGGGCCGACCGGGGTTCGACGCGGGCGGGGCCGCGGATCGGGCCTCCTGTACCTGTGTGCGTACCCTGCGGCGATGTGAAGCGGTGGTATCAGCACGGGTCGTATTAGGCGGTAGGCACGAGACGGAGTCGGGTTCACGGCTGGATACGACGGCTGATCAGGAGGTCTTGGCCGGCGCGTCCTCGTGCAGATGGCGGTACTTCTCGCGGACACGGCGGTCGATCTCAGCCGCCTGCGCGGCCCTGGCTGCCTTGTACTCGTCGGTCTGGAGGAAGGCGGTGGCATGGCTCAATTCGCGCAACCTCTCGTCGGCCCTCTTCCGGGCTCTCTGGGCGGCGACGGCCTCGCGGTTCCTCTGGCGGGCGAGTTCGGGGTTGGCTTCGCGCCACTTCCGCACGTTCTCGGCCTGGCCGTGGCCCCGGATCATCCGCATCTCGGCTTCCGGGCTGACCCACTCGGGCGGTGATGGCATCCCCTGCTCATCGAGCGGCAGCGAGCCGTGGTCGCCGCCCTGGGCCGTCCCATCGGCCTTGCGTGGCTCGACCTCCACCTTCGGCAGGCGGACGGCGTCAGGGTCGGTCTGAGCCTTGCTGCGGTGCTGGGGCCGATCGAGGGCCCAACGGGCGAACTTGACGGCGACGGCGTACTCGTCCGGCCGGTTCCGAAACACCCCACCGGGGCTGATCGGGTCGCCGCTCAGTGCCCATCGGCGGATGCCGAACTCGTCCTTGCCGAGGGCGGTGATCGTGACGGTCCCGTTCAGGCCGTCGGTCCGGCTGATCGTCGTGACGGCGTCCTCGTTGCCGTCGGTGATGTAATGGTCCACCTGATCCCCCCGGTGTAAGTGGCTATCCAAGAGACTAGCGCGGTCCGCGGAACCTGTCCCCTAACCTGGACTTGCGACCTCGCGGCATGCGGCCAACCCGTCCGGCCCGCCTGGGCATCGCTCCTTGTCTGCGACTCCTGCCGCGCCCATAGTCCGCTCGTTGTTGGAGCAGGACGGAGGAGGCGGGCGTGACGTTTAGTCGAGGCGATCGCGGAGTAGAGTCAGCGGCGATGACAAAACAGCGCGTCCTCTTCGTCAGCACAGAGAATGCAGCCCGGTCGCAGATGGCCGAGGGAATGCTTCGAGCGTGGGCGGGCGACCGGTACGACGTCGCCAGCGCCGGGATCGCATTCACCGCTGTCCGCTCTGAGGCGGTCACTGTCATGGCCGAGACGGGGATCGACATCCGCGACCAGCGCAGCAAGGGCATCGACGATTTCCTCGGTCAGTCCTGGCAATGGGTCATCACGGTCTGTGAAACGGCCCGTCATACCTGCCCCGTGTTCCCAGGTGCCGCCAAGACGGACCATTGGAGCCTCGAGGACCCGTCGGCGACGGACGGCTCCGACGATGAGCAGCTGGCCGTCTTTCGACGGGTCGGAGCCGAGATCGCCGGTCGCGTCCGGCAGTTCGTGCTTGTGGCGGATCGCCCCTATACGCAAGCCACCACACCGGTCATCGACTTGCCAACGCGCTAGGCGTCGCGGGCCGGGCGCGGTCTCCTCCGGAGCCGGTCGAGGACCATCACGCGATCTCCGTCGCCCGGCCCATGTGACTCGGGACGTTCGTCACGGGGATCAGCAGAACTGGCGACGTTGTATCGGCTCTGATCCTCTCGCCCCGACCATCTCTGCCATCCATGCGCCGGGCGCTGGACGTCATCGACGCCCTCGACGGACTCGTCGCCCTCAGGCCGCGTCCGCCAACACCTCGGCGTCGATCGTGCGCTGGCCGGCCGCATGGTCCTGGGTCACCATGCTCTGGCGGAGCACCGTGACCGAGACGACCAACGCTGCGACGATCAAGACTGCCGAGAAGCTCATGGCCAGTTGCGCGCCGCCGGTCACCGCCGTCCCCAGGTCGGCCCCAGCCGTCGCGAGGGTCCCGGCGCGAGTGGTCAGCAGTGACGCCATCACCGCGAGGCCCAGCGAGCCGCCGACCATCCGGGTCGTGTTCACGAGGCCGGACGCCAGTCCCGCGTCGGCGTTGGTGGCTCCCGACATCGCGAGCCCGACGGTCGACGGGAAGGTCAGTCCGGCGCCGATGCCGATGAGCAGGAGACCCGGCCCGACGTCGACCAGGTAGGTCGCATCCGCGGGCAGCCGCGCCAGCCAGAGCATCCCGCCGAGCAGCAGGACCAGGCCGCCACGCAGCACGGCGCGTTGCCCGAACCTCGTGATCAGGGGCACCGCGAACACGAAGGACATCACGCCGATGCTCACGCTGATGGGGAGGAAGCCCAGTCCGATCGCAAGGGCATCGAAGTGCAGGACGCGCTCGAGGTACAGGCTGCCGATGAAGAACGTCCCGAAGAAGCCGGCGACGACGAGGACGATGATCAGGTTGGCCCCCGTGACGGCTCGCGATCGGAAGATCCGCAGGGGCAGCAGCGGATCGGTGGTCCGATGCTCACGCACGACGAACCCCGCGAAGGCGAGCGCCGTCGCCACGGCACCGACCAGGGTCTCGATCGAGAACCAGCCCACGTCGCTCGTCCGGATGATCGTCAGGACGCCGAGCATCAGGGCAGCGGTCACCAGGATCGCGCCGGGGACGTCAGCCCCCTTGCCGAGCCCCAAGCCGACGTCGTCCTTGATCAGACGCACCGCAAGGATGCCGGTCACGATCCCGATCGGGACATTGACGAAGAAGATCCAGTGCCAATCGAGCAGCTCCGTGAGGACGCCGCCGGCCAGCAGGCCGATCGACGCGCCGGCCGCGGCCACGAAGCTGTACAGGCTGATCGCCCGGGTCCGCTCCTGGGGCTCGGTGAACATCGTGACGATCATCCCGAGGATGACCGCGGAGGTCATCGCGCCGCCCAGGCCCTGGATGAACCGGGAGGCGATCAGGACGGGACCACTGGGGCTGAGCCCGCAGACGAACGAGGCGAGCGTGAAGATCGTCAGTCCGACGAGGAAGATGCGCCGCCGGCCGAGCAGGTCACCCAGGCGGCCGGCCAGCAGCAGGACGCCGCCGAAGGCGATGAGGTAGGCGTTGACGACCCAGGCGAGGCTCGACTGGCTGAAGCCGAAGTCGCGCTGGATCGCCGGGAGCGCGACGTTCACGATCGTCGATCAAGCACGATCATGAGGGTGCCGGCGCACAGGACGGCCAGCGCGAGCCAGCGTTCGTCGCGTGCTGCGGGGACAGTGGGAGAGGTGGTCGACATGCGGGCAAGGGCTCCTGGTAGCGCGAGGATGGGATCGGTCCCGGGTCTCGACCGATGGTCGGGAACCTGCTACGATCAGCGCATCCGGAGGGTCTCTCCGGTTCTGCGCCACTATACGGAGACAGTCTCCGTTTTGCAAGGGCTCGATGCAACCGACTCCGACACGCAACGTTTCCGCCGACGCGCCTCCCGCCGGACGGCCGCGCCGAGCTGACGCCCAGCGGAATGTCGAGCGCCTGATCGCGGCGGCGCGCACGGCGTTCGCCGAGAACGGGCCGAACGCTTCGCTCGACGACATCGCGCGCGCGGCAGGGGTCGGACCCGGGACGCTGTACCGCCACTTTCCGACGCGCCTGGCGCTCTTCGAGGCGGTCTATCGGGACAGCGTCGAGCGCCTCTGCGCGGACGGGGATCGCCTCGCGACCTCGGAGGCGGCCGGGCCTGCCCTCATCGATTGGCTGCAGGGCTTCGTGACCGTGATCTCGCAGAAGCGTGGCCTGGCCGCCGCCCTGACCGAGGAGGGCCGGACGAGCGTGCTCTTCGCCCAGTGCCATTCGATGATCAACGCTACCGGGGGGATGCTCCTCGATCGCGCGAAGGCCGAAGGCGCCGTGCGCGACGAGGTGGATCTGGATGACCTGCTGAAGATGACGAAGGCGTTCGCAGTGGCCGCCGAGACCTCGCCGGACGGGCCGGCCCTCGCGGAACGGCTGCTGGTCCTGTCGATGGACGGAATGCGCCCGCGCCACCCTCGAGGCGCCAAAAGCTAGGCCGCCACACGCGGCACGGCGCGAGCTCGGGCCGACGCGCTACCGCCGGCTCGGCGGTCGCGCGCCGATGCGTGTCGGCTGCTCGAGCTCATCGCCTACGTGCTCGCCGCGGTGCTCCGTCGCTGCAGCGTCGAGCGATAGCTCGCATCGAGTCGAGTGCCCTGCAAGCCTCTCAGTCGTACCGCGCCCGGAGCGGTCCTGCGACCTCGTCCGCGAGGCGGGCCAGGCCGTCCGGGCCATCCGCTGCCGGCATCATGAGGATGACGTGCTGAGCGCCGGCCTCGACATATCGGCCCGCCGTCGCCAGTACCTCGCCGCCCGGGGCGCCCCACGACCGAAGTTGCACGCTGACCTCGACCTCTCTCGGGTCGCGGCCGGCGGCTTCGCACGCCCGGAGCAGCATGTCACGCTGGGCAACGAACGCGGCGAGGTCGCCGCCGCTGTGGTTCCAGCCGTCCGCCAGGCGCGAGGCGATCTCGATGCCCCGTGGCTTCTGCCCACCCAGCCAGATTCGCGGCCCGCCGGGCGTGAGCGGGGGCGGATCGCAGGTCGCGTCAACGAGTTGGTACGGCGGCGCGTCGAGCGACACGCCCTCAGGTGACGACCAGATCGCACGCAGCACCCGGACGGCGCTCTCGAGGTTGGAGATGCGCTCACCGATGGGCGGCAGGGGAAGGCCGTACATCGCATGCTCGGCCTCGTGCCAACCGGCTCCCAAGCCCAGCACGAAGCGGCCGTCCGCGATGACATCAAGGGTGGCCGCCATCCGCGCCAATATCGCCGGATGTCGGTAGGTGTTGCCCAGCACCAGGTGACCGAGCTGGAGCCGGCTCGTCGCCGCGGCCAGGGCGGTCATCACGGTCCAGCCCTCGAGGCACGAGCCGCCGTCGCCGAGGGCCACGAAATGGTCGAAGATCCAGCCGGAGTCGAACGCCGGCAGCTCGTCGGCAGCCTGCCACGTCTCCTTGAGGGTGCCCCAGTCGACGTTCGTCTGCGAGGTCTTGAAACCGATCTTCACAGGTGGAGTCTATGTGTCTCGAGGCGCCGGCGCCGGCGCCGTCGAGGCCGACACCGCGACGCGGCATTCCAGCCCGACCGAGTCGCGGTCGCGCGTCAAACGGAGGCTACGGCTGGTCCGATCGTCCCTGCTGGCCTTGACCCGCGGAGCCCGCATCTGAGAACCAGGCGCCGGCGGGCGAATACGGCGCGAGCCAGGTCGAGTCGCCCAGGACGATCAGGTTCACCGCCAGCCAGTTCGTCGACCTGCCGGTCACCGCCTCGATGCCTGTCACGTCGAGGCTGACCGTGGCGCCCGGCAGCAAGTCGGCGACGAGCGGCGACGTGATGAGCGGAAGTGACGCCGGATCCGCGCCGTTGCTCGAGGATGCGGTCACGGTGATGATCGAGTGCGCCACGCCAGCCCCGAGATCGCCCGACGCCGGCGGGATATGAGGCATCGCCGGGATCGTCGTACGCCCGGTATTCGTGATCCGGACGACGACACTGTCGCCGTCGGAGCGAGGCTCGAGGTCGTAGCTGACCGCCCGGTCGCCCCAGACCCGCACATCGACGCTCGGGATAGCGACCCGTTCCTTGGCCGGCAGCGCGCGACCGCCGACATCGCGCATCTCGACGTTGAGCCGGTAGGTGCCCGGCGCGACCGGTGTGGGCAACGAGAGCGCGATCCGTCGAGTCCCTGCCCCCACCCTGCGCGCCGCGACGGTCGTCGCGCGTTTCGCATCCGCGGCCTTCGGGCCGGGTGCGACTGGCGGCGGGTTCGCGGGATCGATCGAGGGCGTCGCGACGTCGATGGCGCCAGCGACGCCCGAGGCGGCGTTCGTCAGGGCGTCCGAGTCCAGTGCGATCGGTTCCCATGTCCCGACGAACTCGACGCCGGCCGGCATGGCGCCACCGACCCACGTGAGCTCGACCGAGGCTCGCTCACCCGGGTGTGGCGTGCCGCTCACGATCGGGGCGGCGAACACGATCTTTCGGCCGGCGATCGAGTCGAGGTGGATCGATGTCGCGATCCGGCTCACATTGACGCCCCAGGAATGTGATGACGACCAGAACTGCTGCATGCTCCGCAGCGTCGGCCGGCCGCCCCACCAGCGGCCGCCCGGCGTCAGGTAGAAGTCCTTGATGAACCTCGCGGTGTCGTCGATGTTCGCGGCGAACGTCGCGTACGCACTCGCGAAGCGAAGCGGATCGCGGTCGTAGGCGTTGTAGCCGAACAGGTTGTGCTTGACCTGTGCGATGTAGCTCTTGCCCCAGCGCGACTCGTGCATCGCGGCCGCCAGCAGGAACCGGGCATTGATCCCGTACTTCCGCTCGGCGTCCACGAAGGCTGCCCCGAGCTTTGGCAACGGCGTCGCCGCTTTCAGGTACTCGTCGATGGCCCAAGCCGACACGCCACTTCGTGACAGAAGGTTGGTGTCGAGGGTGATGCGGCCGCCGGCGTGGTACGGCCTCGCCCGCGGCAGGCGAGCGTCCGCGGACGGAGCGACGACACCGACCATGAGCACGGCAGCGAGCACGGCCAGCGTGACGCGGAGGCGAGCGAGAGAGGTCATTTGATCACGACGTACGGCTGAGAGCGACGTGGAGCCACGTTGCGCAGTGAGCTGGGCGCCGACCACACAGAGGCCATCAACGCGACACTCGGTGGAGAGCGGGATCAAACCTCTATCCGGTGGATGCTTCGGTCAAGCCGCCCAATTCACCCATCCGGCAGAGTCGATAGGCCCACGCGGTCGTCGAACCCGGTGTGTTTCGCGCTGGGGGGTTCGGGCCGAAGTCGTCGCGTTCTGAGAACCAGGTATCGGGACTGGTCTGGACAAACGACGATGCCGACACCGGACTCACGCCCGTGATGGGGCGACAGGCGCGGGACGAAACTCCGTCTGGCGACCAAACCTGCCGGGCGGTCCGGCATTCGTCGCCTGGAGAACCGCAGCATGTCCTCGATCTACGCATTTCGACCACAGCCGACCACGCCGAGTGCTCTCGACCGGGTGGTCGCCCGATTCGCTCGCGCGCACTTCCTGCACATCAGCCCGATCGTCGGCTGCTACGAGTGCCTGCACAACGAGCCGCGAGTCCCGAGATCCAGGTTGCTCGCCGCAGCCTGAGGTCTACCTCTCACGGAGCTTTCGAGACCTGATCGCGTCGGAAGGATGCAACGCGTGCCACTCTTCATGGACCGTCACGAACTACCGAACGCCACCGCGGAGCAGGTCGCCCAGGCCCATCTGAGCGATCTCCGAGTGGAGAACGACTACGGCGTCCAGTTCCTCACCTACTGGTTCGACGCCGTCAATGGTCAGGCATTCTGCCTGGCTCGAGCGCCTACGCCTGAGATCATGCAGGCGGTCCACCAGCAGGCGCATGGCCTCATCGCCAACGAGATCATCAGCGTCTCCGAAGACGAGGTCTTCCGGTTCCTCGGCAAGATCGACAAGTCACCGGTTGCCGCCGGAGAGCGCCCGTTTCGCACGATCATGTTCACGGATCTCGAGGCTTCGACATCGCTGCTTCAGCAGTACGGCGAGTCGGCGTTCATCGTCGCCCTGACCGAACACGACACGATCATCCGACAAGCTCTCGTCGTCACGCGAGGACGCGAGGTGAAACACACCGGCGACGGCATCATGGCGTCGTTCGACGACGTTGGCCGTGCACTCGAGTGCGCCCTGACGATCCGATCCGGTTTCGACGCCCGCAACGCCACGGGCAGAACGCCGGCGCTAAGGGTCAGGATCGGCTTGGCTGCCGGCGAGCCGGTCGATCACAACGACGACATGTTCGGATCCACGGTGAATCTCGCCAGCCGGATCTGCGAAGCCGCCGAGGCCGGACACATCCTCGTGGCGGGACTCGTCCGCGACCTCGGCGTCGAGAAGGGGTTCACGCTCGAGGATGCCGGCGAGCGGGACCTCAAAGGGTTCCCGAGTCCGATCCACGTCTTCGAACTGAAGCCGACCGCGACATCCTGACGCGATTGCCGGTCGTTCCGCTCCAGATCGCAAGCGGCTGCGCGTACCCTCGGGAACGACCGCGACGTCGGAGCCGGCGGCTGTATCGGCCAGCAGCGCACGGACGAAAGGTCAGGTCCTGTGAATCGTGACGAGCCCGAGATGACGAAAGTCTCGTGTCCGCAGTGCGGAGCTCGCCAAGTCGGCGGCACGACGCGGTCAGTCGATGCGTTCCAGGAGGATCATCGGGATCACCCGATCCGTCTTCTTCGGATACTCGCCGAACTCCGGCAACTCGGCCACGTGGTCGTTCCACAGGCGATCACGCTCCGCCCCCTCGGTGACGATGGCGTGGACGGGGACAGTCTCGTTGTCGACCTCGATCGTCACGTCGGGATGGGCCACGAGGTTGTAGAACCATTGCGGGTTGTTCGGGTCGCCACTCTTCGAGGCGGCGATCGCCCAGCGGTCGCCATCCTTGTGGTAGGTCACGATCGCGGTCCGGGGCTCGCCCGTCTTCGCGCCCTTCGAGGTCAGGATCGCGAGCGGCTTCCCGGCCATCGGCCCCGAGGAGGGCGTGCCGCCGTGCTCGCGCATATCAGCGATGAGGTTCCGGGTCCAGGCCTCCGGATCAAAATCGGTCATGGGACGTCGTCTCCATCGGGCGTTCGCAACAACCAGACGTTGCGCCCGCAACGATGCCACGGAACGCCGGTCCGTGCAGCCGACGTAGGTGAACCGCCGCGACGCCTTCGCGAGCCGTGCCATCCTTGAACGCGTGACTGATCACTCCTCCACCGACGAAACGCGCATCGATCGCTGGCTGTGCGCGGTGCGCCTCGTCAAGACTCGCCCGCTGGCGACCCGGATGTGCGACGGCGGCCACGTCCTCGTGAATGGATCGTCGGCCAAGCCGTCGACGAAGGTACGAGTGGGTGATCGGGTGGAGGCACGCATCGCAGATCGTGAGCGCATCGTCGAGGTCGTGCGGCCGATCGAGTCGCGTGTCGCGGCCGTCGTCGCCGCGACCTGCTACGTGGATCACAGCCCGCCTGTCGTGCCGCAGGCTGGACCAGCGATCACGCTCGTACGAGGCGAAGGCCGGCCGAGCAAGCGCCTGCGGCGCGAGTTGGAACGCCTGCGACGAGCTGCGGACGCCTGAGGCCCGGCGGTCGGCCAGCATCTCCTGCCGGTCAGCGGCTGACGGCCTGGCCGAACCAGGTCGTGGTCCCGTCGGACACGAGCACTCCGCCAGGAAGGAGGGCGGCCTGGGCCTGTGCACTCGGGATGTCCCCGGTGAGATCGAGCGCCGTCCAGTGCAGGCCGTCGGTCGAGACCAAGGCGGCTGCGTCCGAGCCGCCGCGTACCGCGATGAGCCGATGACCGTCGCCGAGGAGCGTCCCATTCGGCTGCATGCCGCAGTTCGCGCCTCCGCACGTCGTTGCCCCGAGCGGCGGGAAGGTCTCGAGCGGCTGCCAGTGCCGGCCATCTGGCGATCGCCACCAGAGCGCGGCACCCGGCGAGTCGCCGATCCCCTCGGCGATCATGCCGTGGTCGCCGACAACGAGCGTCACGGCATTCGAGAAGGCCGGCCCCCCGGAGCCCGCCGCCGAGGTCGGCAGGAGTGTCGGCGTCTTCGGCCAGTGGCGGCCGTCGGCCGACCACAGCGCCGCCGCCCGGGCCAAGCCGCCTTTCATCCACGCTCCGATCGCGACGTAGCCCGTCGAGGTGCCCTTCAGGTCGTCAACGGCGAAGTCGGCCGGGAACGCGTTCCGTGGCGAGATGGCCCAATGCGAACCGTCGGACGCCGTCGCGATACGGGCGCCCAGGCCGCTCGTCGCCACGACCACGCCGTCCGTTCCGGTGGCCACGAGCGGAGCGGAACCCGTCGGGCTCGACAGCGCATCGACCGGCAGGGTGGTCGCATGGGTCCAGCTCCGACCGTCGGTCGACGTCCAGGCAACGACTGGCGGGAGGTAGCGGTACAGGTAGTCGTTCATCTCGGTGACCGCGACGAACCTCCCCGCGAGGTCGGCCAAGCCGATCACCGTCAGGCCTGACCAGAGATTTGCGGATGTCTCGCGGTCCAGCGGCTGCCAATGCGTCTGGTCCGTCGATGCCCAGAGCGTGGTGGACGTCGTCCCCTCGATGTCGCCGATGGCGACCGACGTCCCGCCCGAGCTCACCTCGTTCCTGACGCTCCCGAGCGGGTCGTCCGTTGCGAGTCGCTGCCACTCGAGTCCGGCCCAGGTCTCGGATGGCGGCGGTGGGGAAGTGGTGAAGGCGACCGCCAGCGGATGGAGGAGGTGGATCGGCGGAGCTGTCGACCCGGGCACGGCCGACGCGGGGCTGGCAGCCGCGGATGGGCTGACCGCGGCCACCCCGGGCGGGCTCGAGGCCGCCGGCTGGCCGATGCCACCCCACGGCTTGGCCACGGCGAACGCGATGCCGACCACGACCAGGACGACGGCAACAGCCACCAGCTTGTCGTGACGCCGCCCGGGTGCGGACGGTGCGCCGTAGAACGAACCACCGTCAGTCATCGCCCGTCCGCCTAACCTGGGGGAAGTCGCCCTTCCCTCGACTGCCATTATGTCGCCGAACGCCAGAGCCGGCTCAGGACGCGGCGGGCGCCAGCACGCTGTACTCCCCGTTGTAGCGGACGTCGAGCAGGTTGTTGAACAGGTTGAGCATGTTGATGAAGCCGATGAGGAACGACAGCTCGACGAGCTCGGGATCCGAGAAACGCTCCTTCAGCGCAGCCGCCAGCGACGACGGGATGTCATTCGAATCCCGCATGGCCGCCCTGGTGAACTCGATCGCAAGTCGTTCCCGAGGCGCGAGCGCGGACGGGTCGGCCACGACCGCCAGGGGCTCGTCGATGATGTCCGAGATGTGGACGAGATCGCAATGCGAGTTCGTGCAGAACTGGCACTCATTCGTCTGCGACGCGGTGATGATCACGAGTTCCTTGACCCGGCGCTCGAGCAGTCCGCCCGGGTAGACGCACTCCCCGAACCCGGCGAACCCGCGCAGGATCTCCGGGCGCAGGCACATCGCCTGGATCATCTCCACCGGTGGACGACCACGTTCCCAGAGCGCCCGGCTCTCGTCGAACGACGGGTCGTCCTTCACGGCTTCGAACGCGGAGCGGATCTGCTCAGGCGTGACGGTCACGCGCATCGGTGGCTCTCCTCCTATGGGAGCCGCAGCGTAGCGGACGGGCGGCGACCCGGGCGACCGGCGGCACCGCCAGCGGTGTCGGTCGCTTCGGGGACTCGCGCCCTGCCGTCCTCGCGCCCGGGGAGAAGGAGAAAGGCGAACGCGTATGCGCTCCTTGGCTGCACGATCGTCGTGGCGGTCTTTCTGCCGCTCACGGTTCGCTCTTACTCCAGGAAGGTCAGTCGACCGCGTCTCCTTCGACCACTGCGACGATGTCCCGGCTACTTGGCCGACGCCGGGTCGAAGGTCACGGTCTGGAGGAGCGCCTCCCACGAACCGAAGCTCATGTGATCGGCTCCGATGAGGTTCGCGTTGCCCCAGCCGAAGTCATAGACGCGCCCATCGACGGGCACATGGACCGTGGCCGCGTTGCACAGCATCTGAAGGCGACCCAGTTCGGGACCGACTGCGATCGTCTGCCAGGTCGACGGATCACCGCCTTCGCACCCGGCCGGTACCGCGCCGAACGCGCCCTGGTAGGCGCCCTCGAGGAAGGCATCGAACGTCTCGCCGGACTGGAGGGCCTTCGAGCTCGCGTAGACCGTCGTGTCGGTGCCGTCGATCGTGATCTCGTCACCCGCTGAGCTGGTGGCGCCCGCGCGGGTCGTCCACGTGTCTGCGAGCCCCATCGAGTAGCCGACGGCCGGCGATCTGAACGTGCCGGTCAGGACCGGCAAATTCGAACCTTGGTCCGGTGTCAGGCTCACGGACGCCAGGAACGCCTCGAACATGGCGTGATCCACCTGGCCGCCGAGGGTGAACTCATAGCCCCGCCCGCGGTCGACCACGACCGCGTCGAACCGCAGCCCACCCGCCGCGATGCCGGCGGCCCCGGACTCCCCGTCGACATCGATGTAGCCGGGGTTGGCGCCGATCGAGACCGGGGTCCAGTGACCGGGTACGGTCGTGCAATCGGCCAGGCCAGCGATCCTGCAGAAGACCCGATACCAAGCGGTATCGACCTGGTCGGGGGCCAGCTGCTGCGAAGCCGCCGCGAACCGGATATCGAGACCCTGGATGACGTCGAAGGCGGGGTCGCCCGGCGCTGGGCGCCCGGTCGTCCACGGTGTCGTGGCTAGGGTGGCTTGCCATCCGGTCGGATAGCTGACCGAATACCCGCCACGCGCCGATGTGAATATCTGCGTCAAGGCCGGGCCCGCGCGCAGGGACGGCCCAGGTGTCGGCGTCACCGCCTCCTGGCGAGACCCGCCGACGAACAGCGCCGTGCCGATTGCGCCGAGCAGGACGGCGGCCACCGCGAGGAGCCGCCACGGATGACGCAGCGCCCGGCGCGCGCCGGTCCGTCGGTCGTCGGTCGCGACGGCGGCCAGGATCTGGGCGCGCAGGTCGGCCGGCGCGCCGGTTGCCGGCGCGCGAGCGGAGGACGGCCTCGAGCAGGTCGTCCCTGACGATCGGGTCGGTCATCGGTCGGCCTCCATGGCCTCGGTCAGCGCAGTCCGCGCGGCGTGCAGCCGCCATTTGACCGTGCCCTCGGGGATGCCGAGCGCGGCGGCGATGGCGACGACCGGCTGGTGGTGCAGGTGATGGAGCACCAGGATGGCCCGCTGGTCGGGGGTGAGCCGCTCGAACGCGCGCTCGACCGCGTCGCGCTCGGCGACGGTCTCCGGGCTCGAGCCGAGCGACGGGTCACGCTGCTCGAACCCGTCGGCCATCGGGATCTCGCGGACCCGGGACCGGTCGCGCAGCCGCGTCCGGCAGGCGTTGACCACGATCCTCTCGACCCAGCCGTCGAACGCGGCGGGCTCGCGCAGGCCGGGCAGCCGGCGCCAGATCGACAGCCACGCGTCCTGGACCGCGTCCCGTGCGTCGGGCTCGTTGCCGAGGATCGCCCGGGCGGTCCGATACGTCCGGTCGAGCCGCGCGGTCAGCAGGGCGTCGAACGCGGAGCGGTCACCGGCCTGGGCCGCGGCGATCAGGCGCCGGTCGGGCAGGCCGCCCGGCGGCGCCGGGTCCGCGGGGCTGATGCCGACCGGTGGTCTCATGCAGTACTAGACGCATCCTGGGGCTTGCGCGTTGGCGGGGGCGGGAATCCGGGCGGGCGAGGGCGGGGCAGATCCCTTTTCGGGCGAAGACCAAACGTTTTGGCATCTGGGCGCATCTATACAACATAGAGGCCCCTGTAGGGGCGAGCGCGGTCGACAAGGAGGAGGAACCGATGAGACACCACCATGGACGCCGACCAGGCCGGTACGTGATCGTCCTAGCTGCGATCGGGGGTCTGCTGGGGTCGACCTGGTCCAACGTCGCAGCCGTCGGCCCCAACACGGTCGCCCAATGGAACGCGATCGCCGAGGACAACGTCGTCAAGGCGGGGACGTTCCAGAACGAGGCCTGGGTGTACATGGCCTACGCGCAGATCGCCGTGTACGACGCCGTCGTCGCGATCGACGGCGGCTACGTGCCGTACGGAACCCCGCTCGCAGCACCGGCGGGAGCATCAGCAGACGCGGCCGTCGTCGAGGCGGCGTACGAGACGCTCGCGAACTACCTGCCCAGCCGGGCTCCGTTCCTGACCGCGTCGTACAGCACCGCGCTCGGGGCCCTGCTGCCGGGCCAGGCCACGACGGACGGTCTCGCCGTCGGTCACGCGGCGGCGGCCCAGATCATCGCGCTGCGCACGGGCGACGGGCGCAAGACCCCGATCGCCACGACCTCCGCGTTCCCGACGCTGCCGCCCGGTCCCGGGGTCTGGCGCCTGACGCCGCCGTACGCAGCCCCGCAGACGCCCTGGGTCGGCGACGTGCGGCCGTTCGTCCTGTCGAGCGCCGACCGCTTCCTGCCGCCGCCCCCGCCGTCACTGTCGAGCCCCGAGTGGGTGGCCGAGTACAACGAGGTCAAGGCGGTCGGCCAGGACACCAGCACCGTCCGGACGGCGGCCCAGACCGCGACCGCCGAGTTCTGGACGGCCAACGTCATCCGCCAGTACAACCAGGTCGTGCGCGCCCTCGCCGACGTGCACGCGCTCGGCCTCCTCCAGACGGCTCGCCTCGCCGCGATGGTCAACGTCGTCGCCGCCGACGCCGGGATCTCGTCGATGAACGCCAAGTACCACTACCTCTTCTGGCGACCCGTCACGGCCATCGACCCGACCTCGGTCGAGTCGAGCGGCGATGGCTTCGGCCCGTCACCGGGCTTCGACGACGGCAACCCGGCCACGGTCCAGCAGGTCGGTTGGCGGCCGCTCCTCACGACGCCGAACCATCCCGAGTACCCGGGCGCCCACGGCACGGTCACCTCGGCGATGGCCGAGGTCCTGAGCGACTTCCTGGGCACGAACCGGATCGACGTCGACATCCACGGCTTCGACGCGGCCGGGGCGCCCGGCAACTTCGACGCCGTCCACCACTTCGCGCGCGCGAACGACCTCCGCGCCGAGATCGTCAACGCCCGGACGTGGGGCGGCCTTCACTATCGCGGCTCGACGGTCGCCGGGGTGGACCTCGGCCGGAGCGTCGCGAAGTACGACCTGCGGAACGCCTTCGAGCCCGTGCGCTGAGGGGACGGCTCGACCAGGTCGGGAGGAGTGGCGGTCCCTGGCCGCCACTCCTCCGCGTCACCCCTTCGCTACGATCAGGGCGTGATCGATCTCCGAAGCAGCGACGAGATCCAGGCGATGCGACCAGCCGGCCGGTTCGTCGCAGCGGTGCTCACCGAGCTTGCCGAGCGGACCCGGGTCGGCGTCAACGTGCTGGAGCTCGATCGGATCGCGCACGCGATGATCCGCGAACGCCGCGCGACGAGCTGCTACATCGATTACCACCCCTCGTTCGGCGCGATGCCGTTCGGCAAGGTGCTGTGCGTCTCGGTCAACGACGCGGTGCTCCACGGGCTGCCGCACGACCGGCAGCTCCGGGACGGGGACCTCGTCAGCCTCGACTTCGCCGCGGAGGTCGACGGCTGGGTCGCCGACTCCTCGATCACGATCCCGGTCGGGACGCCGCGCGACGAGGACCTTCGCCAGATCGAGACCGCGGAGCGCGCGCTCGCCGCAGGGATCGCCGCCGCGCGGGTGGGCAACCGGCTGGGTGACGTTTCGGCCGCCGTCGGCGGCGTGATCCGGGGCGCGGCATACCAGGTCAACACTTCGTTCGGTGGGCATGGGGTCGGGCATGTGATGCACGGGCCGCCGGACGTCCCGAACGACGGGGTCGCGGGTCGTGGCCTCGCATTGGCGCCCGGGCTGGTGATCGCGATCGAGCCGTGGTTCCTGGCGGGCGGCCCGAAGATCGTCATCGACCGCGACGGCTGGACGATCCGGTCGGTGGACCGGTCGCGCGGGGTCCACGTCGAGCACACCGTGGCGGTCACCGCCGACGGCCCGCTCGTCCTCACCGCCCGGGACGCGGTCGCCGCATCTGCGCCGGTCCGCGCGACCGCCTGACTGCGCAGGTGGCCCGCCCGGCGCCCTGCGCCCGAAGCACACAGGCTGTCCGGACGAAGCGGGCGACGCGATATCGTCCTTGTCGGATTCGGGCAGCCGCGTTCGTAGCTAGGGTGAGCGACCGCCCAGGATGTGCGGCCCGACACTCAGGAGATGATCCGAGATGCAGTACCTCGTTTCCGTGATCGACGACACCGCCGGCTTGGCCACCCCGTCCGAGGCGACGGCCATCGACGTCTTCAACGAGCGGATCCAGGCCGAGGGCCACTGGGTGTTCGCGGGCGGTCTCGGGTCCCCGAGCGCCGCGACCGTCATCGACAACCGGGATGGGAAGGGGCTGATCACCGACGGGCCTTTCGTGGAGTCGAAGGAATACCTCGCGGGCTTCTGGATCATCGACGCCCCCGATCTCGACGTGGCGCTCAAGCTTGCCGCCGAAGGGTCGAAGGCCTGCAACCGGAAGGTCGAGGTTCGGCCGTTCGACGAGGGCTAGGCGGCGGACTGCGCGACAAAAGGAGACGATCCGAGATGACGCGGTACCTGATCTCGTTCGATGACGGCGACATGGACTTTCCCGAAGAGGACCTGCCTGACGTGGCAAGGGCCGCTCAGGCCGTGGCCCGGGAGGCCACGAACGCCGGGGTATGGGTCTTCTCTGCCGGGCTACAGCACCAGGCGCCGACGATCGTGCACACCGACGGGACGATCACGGACGGCCCATACCCGGAGAGCAAGGAGCACCTTGGCGGATTCGCGGTCGTGGACGTGCCCTCACGCGAGGAGGCGGTCGCGTGGGCCGCGAAGATCGCTGTCGCCTGCCGTTGTGCGCAGCAGGTCTTCGAGCTTCTGCCCGACGTCGACCCGAACGACGTCCGGCTGTACCTCGACCCGACCGCCTGAGCGAGGAGCCGGAAGCGCGTGCTCGACGTCCGGGAAGCGATCACCCACGCCCACCACGAGGAGTGGGCTCGGGTGGTGGCCGCCCTGACGAAGCGGTTCGGTGACCTCGACATCGCCGAGGATGCAGCGGCCGAGGCGTTCGTGACCGCCAGCGCGCGATGGCCGGCCGACGGCGTCCCCCCGAACCCGGGCGCCTGGCTGACCACCACCGCGAACCGCAAGGCGATCGACCGGATCCGGCGCGAGAAGGTGCGTGGCGACAAGCAGCGGGAGGCGCAGATGTCCTATGACGGCCCGCCCGAGCCGCTTGGCGCCATCGTCGACGACCGCCTGCGACTCATCTTCATCTGCTGCCACCCCGCGCTCGCGATGGAGACCCGCGTGGCGCTGACGCTGCGCATGGTCGGCGGTCTGACGATGCCCGAGATCGCCCGCGCCTTCCTCGTGCAGGAGTCCGCCATGGGCCAGCGGATCACGCGCGCGAAGGCCAAGATCAAGGCGGCTCGCATCCCGTATCGGGTGCCCTCCGCCGACGATCTCCCGGCCCGCGTCTCGGGCGTCCTCGCCGTCCTCTTCCTCATCTTCAATGAGGGGTACCTGGCGACAGGACCCGACACCGATCCGGTCAGGCACGACCTGACTGCCGAGGCGATCCGGCTCACTCGGCTCATCCGTGACCTCATGCCGGACGACGGCGAAGTGGCCGGGCTGCTGGCGCTGATGCTCCTCACCGACGCTCGCGGTCGCGCCAGAGTTTCGGCGAACGGCGAGCTGATCACCCTCGGTGAGCAAGATCGTGGGAACTGGGATACGGCCCTGATCGCCGAGGGTCATCGGCTGGTTCGTGAGCGCCTTGCATCCGGGGTGGCTCCGGGTCGTTACCAGATCCTTGCCGCGATCAACGCCGTGCACACCTCGGCCCGCGACGTCCGCGACACCGACTGGACGCAGGTCGTCGCCCTGTACGACCAGTTGGTCCGCCTCGACCCATCGCCGGTCGTCGCGCTCAACCGGGCGATCGCCGTCGGCGAGCTCGACGGTCCGGATGTCGCGCTGGCGGCTGTCGACCCGCTTGAGGACAGGTTGGGCGGCTATCACGCCTACCATGCGACCCGCGCCGACCTGCTGCGCCGGCTGGGCCGTAGCCGGGAGTCGCGCGCCGCGTATGACAGAGCCATCGAGCTGGCGGGCAACACTGCCGAGACGGCGTTCCTGACGCGCCGCCGCGACCAGCTCGGGTAGCGCTCGCGGGGGATCCACGCTGCGGCTGACGAACACCGCGAGGCCGCGCGCCGTCGAGACCGTAGACTCGGGGGATGATCACCTGCCCGAACTGCGGCGAGCAGAACCCGGAGCGGTTCCGTCTGTGCGGCTACTGCGGGACGCCACTCGCGCCGCCCTCGGCCGCGGCCGAGGTCCGGAAGACGGTGACGATCATCTTCTCCGACCTCAAGGGCTCCACCGCGCTCGGCGAGACGCTCGACTCCGAGGCGCTGCGCGAGGTGATGAGCCGCTACTTCGAGGCGATGCGGGTGGAGATCGAGCGGCACGGCGGGCTCGTCGAGAAGTACATCGGCGATGCGGTCATGGCGGTCTTCGGGCTGCCCACCCTGCACGAGGACGACGCCCTGCGGGCCGTTCGCGCGGCGCACGCCATGCGCGGTGCGCTGGAGCGGTTCAACGAAGAGCTGGAGACGTCGATCGGGATCCGCCTCGCCAACCGGACCGGCGTCCATACCGGCGAGGTGGTGGCAGGCGATCCGTCGACGGGCCAGCGGCTGGTGACGGGCGACCCGGTCAACACGGCGGCCCGCCTCGAGCAGGCCGCACCTGCGAACGAGGTCCTGATCGGGGAGCTGACCTACAGCCTGGTCCGGGATGCGGTCGAGGTAGAACCCGTCGACCCGCTCGAGCTCAAGGGCAAGGCGGAGCGTGTGCCGGCCTACCGGCTGATCGCCGTGCGCGGCGAAGAGGGTCGAGCGCGCCGTCAGGACATGCCGCTGGTCGGCCGGCAGGCTGAGCTGGACATGCTGCGCACGTCCTTCGAGCAGGCTGCAGGCAGCCGGACCCCGAGGATGATCACGGTCCTTGGGGACGCCGGGGTGGGCAAATCACGGCTCATCCGCGAGTTCGTCGAGACGGTCGGCATGCGGGCGACCATCGTGCGCGGCCGTTGTCTGTCGTATGGCGAGGGGATCACGTTCTGGCCCCTCGTCGAGATCATCCGCGGCGCTGCCGACATCCATGAGGACGATCCGCCGCCGGTCGGCCGCCAGAAGCTGCGCGGGCTGGTGGCCGATGCCGACGTCGCCGCCCGGATCGCCTCGATCGCCGGGCTGAACCCGACGCCGTTCCAGTTGCCCGAGCTGCAATGGGGAGCACGAAGGCTCCTCGAGATCATCGCCGAGAGACAGCCTCTCGTGGTGGTCCTCGACGACCTTCATTGGGCAGAGCCCGCCTTCCTCGACTTCGTCGAGCATGTGCTCGACGAAGCCTCCGCGCCGATCCTCCTCCTCGCGACGGCCCGCCACGATCTCCTCGAGACGCGACCCGAGCTGGGCGACCGCGAGACGGCGACCTATCTCAACCTGACACCGTTGAGCGAGTCGGACAGCGGCCAGATGGTCGAGAACCTGCTGGGCCAGTCGGGCCTGCCCGAGTCGGTGCGGAGCCAGATCGTGGCCGGTGCCGAAGGCAACCCGCTGTTCGTCGAGCAGATGCTCTCGATGCTCATCGAGAGCGGTGCGCTGCGGAACGTCGAGGGCCTCTGGGTCCGGCTCGACGAGTCAGGCGACATCACCGTCCCGCCCACGATCCAAGCGCTCCTGGCAGCCCGCCTGGACCAACTCGGACGCGACGAACGGGCGGTCATCGAACCGGCGTCCGTGGTCGGCCTCGAGTTCGCCGAGCCCGCGGTCGCCGCGCTTGCCCCCGACGCGGTGGCATCCGACCTGACGCGTCACCTGACGACCCTCGAGCGCAGACGGCTCGTCCGTGCCGAGCCGTCGTCGTCCACCGGTGAGCTCGGCTACCGGTTCCAGCATCTCCTGATCCGTGACGCTGCCTACAACGGGATGCTCAAACGGGCGCGGGCCACGCTGCACGAGCGGTTCGTCGCCTGGGCGGACCGGGCGAACGCCGAGGTCGATCGAGGGGTCGAGTTCGAGGAGATCCTGGCCTACCACCTGGAGCAGGCGTATCGCAACCTCCGGGAGCTCGGGCCGCTCGACGCGCACGGCATCGAGGTGGGACGCGACGCGGCCAGACGCCTGACGAACGCCGGCCGGCGGGCCCTCGCCCGAGGCGACATGCATGCTGCGGCAAATCTGTTCGGACGGGCAACCACGGTCCTGCCGGCCGATGACGCGGATCGGCTCGCGCTCCTGCCGGATCTCGCCGAGACGCTGATCGAGGGAGGCCGCTTCGACGAAGCGGCAGCCGCCCTGGACGAGGCCACGGCGGCGGCGGACGAGCGCTGGGACGAGCGACTCGGCGCCCATGCCGCCCTGGTGCGCCTCCTCGTCGAGCAATATCGCGGCGGCGGCGGCGACTTCAGCGGGCGTGCTCTTCGCGCCGCCGACGAGGCTGTCGCCGTCTTCGAGCGCGAAGGCGACCAGGAGGGGCTCGTCCGGGTGTGGCGCGTCCGATTCGGCGCACGCACGATGGTGGGCAGCTACGACGAGGCTGCGAAAGCGGCCACGCAGATCATCGAGCACGCCCAGGCCGCCGGCGACGCCCGCAACGAGCGACGCGGCGGCTATCTGTACGCTCAGACCGCGCTCACCGGTCCGACGGCCGTCGATGAAGCGATCGCCCGCTGCGAGTCCGTCGTCGCGAGGTCCGCGGACGACCATCGCACGGAGGGCCTCGTCCTGGTCGTCCTCGGCGAGCTCCGGGCGATGCGCGGGGAATTCGACCTCGCCAGGGAGGCGTACGAGCGCGGGCGGGCCATGCTCGAGGAGCTCGGCCGGAGCCTGCTGTCCTCCTCGACGTCAGTCAACGGCTGGCGGATCGAGTTCCTCGCCGGCGACCTAGCGGTGGCCGAGCGTGAGCTCCTGCGCGACTACGGGCGCCTGGCCGAACTGGGCGAGCAATTCCTCCTGTCGACGGTCGCCGCGCGCCTGGCGACCGTGCTCGTGGCCGCCGGGCGACCGGACGAGGCGACCCGTTTCGTCGCCACTGCCGAGACGACCTCCGCTCCCGACGACATCGAGGCCCAGGCGCTCTGGCGCGGGGCGAAGGCACGCCAGCTCGCCATGATGAACGGCATCGACGAAGCCGTGATCCTCGCGACCGAGGCGGTCGAGCTGTTGCGCAGTACTGACAGCCCCGTGTTCCTGGCGGACGCGCTCGTGGACCTGGGCGAGGTGCTGCAGGTGGCCGGCCGGGTCACCGACGCGGGATCGATGCTGCGCGAGGCGATGGACCTCTACGCCGCCAAGGGAAGCGTGGCGTGCCTCGAGCGCCCCCGGCGCCTCCTCGGCGACGCCGCGGAGGGCACGTCGGCCGCCTAGCTCCGACGCAGTCGCCGCTGACTGGTCAGCCGCGGATGGACCCGTTCGTCGGCGTCCAGATCCGCGCCGAATAGCTCCCGTCGGCGTTCTTCGTGAACGCCTGCCAGCACATCTTGACCAGGGTGCTGCCGCAACGGTCCGAGTTCTTGAAGGTGATCGTCTCATACGCCTTCGGGTTCGTCGGGTAGGCGTCGAGGAAGTGGATCGCCCCCTTCGGTCCGCCGGCGGGGACCAGCGAAGCGGACCAGGTGATCGACCACGTCACCCCACCGGGGATCGACGCCCCCCCGAGGATACTGGCGGTCGAGAGCTGGCCGAAGCACGAGACGTTGCCGGCACACCAGGTCGAGGGGACCGAGCCCACCGTCGCGAGGGTGCCGTTCGCGAAGCCGTTCGCCGTCTCGACCTTCGTCGTCTGGAGGCACGCCAATGCGGCGTTCGAGAGCGAGATCGGCGTCAGGTGGAGGAAGAAGTTCGAGGTGTCGGCGCAGCTGGGCGCAGCGACCGAGAGGAGACCGTAGCTCAGGAAGACGTCCGAGTTCGAGCCAGTCGACGACGAGCCTTCCTTGAGCTGGAGCGCGAACCAGGGCTCAACGGGCGCGGTCGTGGCAGCGGTCGCGGCGATGACGACGCGAAGGGTCACGGTCGTTTGCGTCGGGAGGTTGCCGATCGAGCAGAGCAGGCCATCGGCGAGGCCGGCCGGCGCGCGCTCCCTGCGAGAGGGGACAGGACACGGAGACGCCGGACGGGTTGGCCACGACATAGACGGCCTGGTAGTAGAGCCCTGCGGGCAGGCTCGGGTGGCATGCCCCGGTCGACTGGCACAGGGCCGCGTCGATCGAGCCCGGCGTGGTCGGAACGGAGCCCGTGTTGATCGGGTTCGGCGCCTTGGTGCCGCCACTGACATGAACCTGGGTCAGGGTCGACGGCGCGAGGTTCTTGATCACGATGTCAGTCGCCGTCGAGCCGCCGGCGGTGACCGGGGTGAAGCTGTTCTGCCCGGCGATCGGCTGTCCGGACGCGGAGAAGCCGCCGCCGGTCCCTGATGGAGAGGGGTACGCCGCAGCCGAGGCAGGAGCCGTCGGGCAGCCAGCTCCCGAGCACGCCGCCGAACCGAAGTAGGTGATCCGGGTATTGGCGGCCATCGCTGGAGCGGCCGTGATCCCGATGAGGCTTGCGGTCAGGATCGCAGCGCAAACCACGGCCCGGACGCGGGTAAACAAAGCGCTAGACATTCGAAAGCCCCTCAAACCCTGCCCCCGGGATTCCCCCACCAGTAAAGTGGGGTCTGGCGGAGTGTACGGGATTTAGGTCGCGGCGCAATCCGGCAGCCATGTCCCGCTGGTGCGTTCTGGCACCGCCGACCCTTAGACGTGGCGCGTCCGAAGGCGTCGACGCCGGAGTGCTTCGCTGTCGCTCTCCTTCGGGACGACGCTGATCGAGCCATCCTGTTCGAGGACGACGAGCCGTGCGTCCTCGATGCGATCCAGGCCGTGCTCTCGGAGAGCCGCTGCGAGATCCTCCGGGTCAAGGTCCTCGGCTCGGACGGACTTGTCGATCCAGACGCCGTCCCGGGCGAGCACGGTCGGATCGGGTTCGAGCACGTGGCGGACCCAGGGCACCCGCTCCCGCAGCATCGCCGTGAGCCAATTGAGTGCGAAGATCGTCGCCACGATGACCAGTCCGCCGACCACCGAGTCGTCGGGTCCGGTCATCGCCGGCTGAAGGGCGTTGGCCGCGAGCAGCAGCAGGGCGAGATCGAAGATGGTGAACTGCCCCAGCTCTCGTTTGCCGAAGACGCGGAGGATCGCGACGAAGACCACGTAGACGATCACCGTCCGGGCGACGAGCTCGAGCGGGTGGACCCCGAAGATGAACATGGCTGGCGTCCCTCCTGATGGCGGGTCATCGCCCGTCGGGCAATATCGGCAACGCTACTGCGATCGACGCTCGGGCCGCGTCCCATCGAAAACCGGGAGCGAATGATGAAGGCAGTCCGGTTCAGTCAGTTCGGAGGGCCCGAGGTCCTCGAGATCGTGGATCTTCCCGATCCGCATCCGCGTCGCGGCCAGATTCGGATCGCGGTGCATGCGGCCGGCGTCAACGCGAGTGACTGGAAGAAGCGCCAGGGACTGATGGATCCGGAGCTCCCACAGACGCTGGGTCACGAGGCGGCGGGCGTCGTCGACGAGCTCGGCGAGGGTGTGAACGACGTCGTCGTCGGCGATCGCGTCTTCGGCTTCTCCGCGGCGGGGGCCGCCCAGGCCGAGATGGCGGTGTTGTCGGACTTTGCACCGATCCCGCCGTCGCTCGACTTCGCGGAGGCTGCCGCGCTGCCGGCCGCGATCGAGACCGCCACGCGCGCGCTCGACCAGCTCGGCGTCGGGAGCGCCGGCACGGTGCTCATCAATGGCGCCTCCGGAAGCGTCGGTGGGGCCGCGGTCCAGCTCGCTGTCGCCCGCGGTGCGCGCGTGATCGGCACCGCCAGCCCGGCGAATCACGAGTACCTCCGCTCCCTTGGGGCCGAGCCGGTCGCCTATGGCGAGGGCCTCGTGGAGCGGGTTCGCGCGATCGCGCCCGATGGCGTCGACGCGGCGCTCGACGCCGCCGGAAGCGGTGTCCTGCCAGAGCTGATCGCGCTGGCGGGCGGCCCGGAGCGCGTCGTCACGGTCGCCGACTTCCGGGGCGCGCGGGATCACGGGGTGCGGTTCAGCAGCGGGGACGCCGGCCGCGCGGTCTACGCGCTCGCCGAGATCGGTCAACTGATCGAGTCGGGGCGTTTCGCGGTCCCGGTCGTTCAGACCTTTCCGCTTGCCGACGTCGCGGAGGCGCACCGCGTCAGCGAGGGTGGGCATGTGCGCGGAAAGATCGTCCTCGTGGTGGACTGATGCGCACGGATTCGGACCGGTGGTTCGTCGCTGGGTATGCGGCCCTGGCCGGCTTCTTCGCCCTGGAAGCCGCGACACGTGAACGCGGCACGGCGTCGAGTCTCACGGCCACGCCCGACGACCGGAACACCACGCGCGACATCGTCCTTGCCTACGCGGTGGCCGGCCTGGCGGCCCCGTTGGTTCGCCTCGTCCCGATCCCACGGCTGCCGCGTGTCGCGGGTCCCATCGGGCTGGCGATCGAGGCGTCGGGTCTCGGACTTCGAGCGTGGTCCATGCACACGCTCGGGGGCGCCTACTCGCGGACCTTGCGGGCCGAGTCGGGACAGCAGGTGGTCGAAGCAGGTCCGTACGCCGTCGTGCGTCATCCCGGCTACCTGGGATCGATCATGACCTGGTTGGGGTTCGCGCTGACCTCCCGGAGCCTGCCCGTGACCGCGCTCGTCGGCTCATTGCTCGGGAACGCGTACCGCCGCCGCATCGACGCCGAAGAGCGTCTCCTGACCCGAGATCTGCCGGCCTACGCCGGCTACAAGGCTCGGACGAAACGGATGATCCCCTCCATCTGGTAGCAGAGCTAGGATCCGGGCTTGCCTTCGACCGCCGCCGCCGCGTTGATCCCCGACGTCACGGCCGCCTCGATGCAGCCGACGTTCCAATCGGTCTTCGTCCAGTCGCCGGCGAGGATCAGGTTCTCGTAGCCTGAGCCGTCTGCCGCCATCCGATACCGGACCGTCCCTGGCAGCGACAGGACATAGCGCTCGGACGGGTCGATGTTGGCGCGCAGGTACTGGACGGCCAGGCGCGCTTGTCCGCTGCCACCGGCCGGGTCGTGTAGCTGGCTCCAGTCGAACCCGCCGTCGGCCGCGCGAGCGCCCGGCCACAACGCGATGCCCGCGCTCGACAGCCAGTCAGAGGTGATCGTCGTCACCTGGGCGAGCGCCTCGGCCGGGGCACCGGTGTCGGACGGCGGGCGGAGGTACTCGTCGCCGGGAATGGCACCACACAGGTACTGAAGCGAGCGCGGAGGCGGGTCCGGCCAGTCCTCGAGCGGCAGGAGCTCGGAGCGATCCGCCCAGACGTCGAGTGGCTCCGGCGCCGCGTCGGCCGGGACCGCGCCCAGTGTCCAGCCGAGGTCCTCGAGCGTGGTGTCCATCCACAGCTGTGCGGAGCCGCTCTGGGTGGTGCCGAGGTGGTCGAGCATGTCGCGCCAGCGGTCATCCGCTCGGAAGTCGGCACAGATGTCGTGGAGCCCACCGAGCGAGATGCCGAGAACGGCGACGTCGAAGTCGTGGCCGGCCTCGAGGACGCAATGGTCGACGTCGCTCCAGCCGCTCCAGCGCGACTCAAGATCGACTGTACCGAGAGCCTCGCCGTCCTTGATCTGATCGACGAGCGGTGAGAATGGCCAGCACGGCAGGCCGTCGAACGGCTGGAGCGGCCGATAGCCGGTCGTCGTCCCGTCCTTCAGCTCGACCTGGCGAGCGATGTGGATCCGCTGCACCTGCGATCGGTCTGCGTCCAGTTCAAGCCGCTCGACCCGATGGAAGAACGCGAACTTGACGCCGCGGGCGGCGAGGGTCTCGTACATCGGGGCGATCACGACCTCGCCCATGCCTGCCCGCATCTCGTTGACGACGGCGCCCTTGTAGCCAAGAGCGAGGCGGAGCACCGCGTGGATCGCGACGCCGGCCGCGATGGCCGGACGTGCCTGGTCGCCGCCCTCGTAGGCGAGATACAGGTCGTACAGCGCCCGGATCGGGGTCGAGTCGACCGAGGTGGGGGCCGCACCGTGACGGGTGAACCACGCACGAGCGTCCTCTCCGTCGATGGCCTCGTAGCCGGCGGTCGGGACACCGTCGCGGAGGCAGCCGATGACGAGGGTCAACCCGAGGTCGAGCTCGATCATCGCTCGCCGGAACTCCGTCGTCCCGGCGGCCAGACCGCCCAGATGGGTCAGCAGCCAGTCCTTTGCTCGCTCGAGCAGCCAGAGCAGGGACGCGAGGTGGACCGGGCTGTGGGCGGCCGGATCGCGCGGCATCGTCTGCACGACGTGGAGGATGCCGCCGAGGACGGCGTCGGGCGCATCGAAGACGGGCTGCGGCACGTGGCTGGTCAGCCAGTGGACGATGCCCGGATGCGGCGGTTCGACCGGCGGACCGGCCACCGCCGGCCCGGTCAGGTGGAGCATCCCCTCTGCGGCGTGGACGATCGCCTCGATGGCCATCACCAGGTCGTCCCAGGCAGACGGCATCGGCCCGCCGGTCCCGGGGAGAGACGGATTGGGCGGGAACCACAGCGGCCAGACGGTCCAGCGATCGCCGACCCGCTCGAAATACGGCGTCATGTTCTGCGGCGTGAACGCGGATTCCATCGTGGCGAACGTCGCCCCGGCGGGCCGGCGAAGCTCGTCGTAGCAGCCTCGCAACAGCCGGAAGGCGTGGTCGTAGCAGCCGAACCAGACGTGAAGCCCGTGCTCCTCGATCCGCCCGCCGACAGCCGGGTTGCGGCTGCTCGCGCCCTTGCCGCCGAGCCGCCAGCCCATCTGGTACACGGTGATGTCGTACCGGGTCTGCCAGTCGGGAAGGCTCGTCAGCTCGAGCGCGGTGGACAACGAAGCCACGCCGCCACCGAGGATCGCGATCCGGCGCACGTCGGACATCGGTCGAGGCACCTCCACCAACGGTCGGCTCCGGCGGCCAACGGCCCCGGAGACGGGACCCTCCACGGGAGTGTCGCACACGCGAGTATCCTCAGGCCGATGTCGGAGGGGCCCTTCGCTCCGTTCATACCCGCGATCCTGGCCGAGCGACTCGTGCGCAGCGGGCGGGAGGTGGCGGGGCCTGACGGCTGGCGGACGGCAGGGGTCGTGCTGGTGATCGACATCACGGGTTTCACTGCCCTGACCGAGCGGCTCGTCGAGCGCGGTCCCGGTGGCGCCGAGACGCTCGCCTCGATCCTCAACCTGTCGTTCGGCGACGTCATCGAGCGCATCCACGCCCGAGGCGGCGACGTCGTCCACTTCGCCGGAGACGCGATCCTGGCTGTCTGGCCGACGGCGGCCGAGGACCTCGCCGACGCCGTGGTCGCGGCGGCCACGTGCGCGCTCGAGGCACAACGGTTGCTCGAGGCGCGTGCTCCGGTCGAGGAGGTCCACGTCCGCGCCCGGGCCGGCATCGCCGTCGGTGACATGTGGGTCGGGATCGTCGGCGGGGTCGGCGACGAATGGCGCTGGGTCGTGGGTGGACCGCCGCTCGGTGGCGCGGCTGCAGCGGCGGCGCGGGCACGTCCCGGCGAGCTGGTGGTGACCGCCGACGCGGCCGCCGCGGGCGGGTTGAGCGGGCCTTCGGTCGAGGTCGATCCCGGACACGTGGTCATCTCCGGGCTCGAGACGCCGTCACCTTCCCTGGACCGTGCGACCGCCGACGTCCGCGCGGGCGTGCTTGCGGCGCCCCTCCCGGCGGACGAGCTCCTCGCGACGTTCCTCCCGCGCGTGCTGGTAAGCCGGGTCCGCGCCGGACAGACCGACTGGCTGGCCGAGTTCCGGCGCCTGACGGTCGTGTTCGTCGGCATCCGCGGCTTCGATGGCAGCGCCCCCGGTGCGCTGACGTTCGCCCAGAACGCGTTCCGCGCGGCGCAGACCCTGATCGATCACTACGGCGGGAGCCTCAACCAGATCGTCGACGACGACAAGGGACTGACCCTGGTGGCGGCGTGGGGGTTTCCCGATCGAACCCACGAGGATGATCCAGCCCGGGGCGTTCTTGCCGCCAGGGCGATCGTCGATGCGCTCGATGAGCTCGGCCTGGACGTCAGCGCCGGGGTGTCGACGGGTCGCGCCTTCACCGGCGTCCGCGGCGGCTCGATCCGCTGTGAGTACGCGATGGTCGGCGACGTCGTGAACCTGGCGGCCCGCCTCATGCAGTCGGGAAGCTCGGCAGCGCGGGCGACCGGCGGTGGCGGACCGGCGTCCACGGATCTCGCGGGCCCTGTGGCGACCGATCTCCGCGCGCCGGGCGACGTCCGCTCCGATTCGACGACGGCGCGGGCCGCAACGCCCCGTCTCGAGCTTGCAGGATTGTCGGTCGCAACGCTCGGGGCACTGAAGCTCAAGGGCAAGTCCGAGCCCGTCGAAGCCTTCAGGATCGACCCGGCGATCTCGACCGGCACGCACCATCCGGCCGGCGCGGGATCCCTGACCGCCCGACTGGCCGGTCTCGACCTGATCGGCCGGACCGCAGAATGGCGAACCCTGGCGGAAAGGATGGCGCGGCTCGCCTCGACAGGGCAGGGCGGCGTCGTGGTCCTCGAAGGCGAGCCGGGGGTCGGCAAGTCCGAGCTGGTCGGCCGACTGGCGGCGGGCGCCGCGCCGCCGATGCGGGTCCACCTCGGGGAGGCCGACGCGATCGAGCGATCGACCGCGTATTACGTCTGGCGGCGTCCGTTGCTCGAGCTGCTCGACATCGACGACGCCGACCATGCCGATCGGGCAGTGCTCGAGGCCGCGGTCCTGTCCCGTCTCGGCGGCGACCCGGCCCTGCTCGAGCGCGCCTCGCTCCTCGACGCGATCCTGCCGATCGAGCTGGCCGCCCCGGCACGCATCGCGGAGCTCGAAGCGGATGTGCGCGCCGATGCGATCCGCGACCTTGCCGTCCAGCTCACGGCGACCGCCGCCGCGTCGGCGCCGCGGATGATCATCCTCGAGGACGTCCACTGGGCCGATTCGAGCTCATGGGCCCTCCTCCTCGCGGTGGCCCGGCGCGTGCCCGGCGTCCTGCTCGTCCTCACGACTCGGCCGATGGGCGAAGCCGCGCCACCGGAGCTCGAGCGGGCCCTGGCCGAGCCCGGGGCGCTGCGCATCCCTCTCGGCCCCCTCGGCGCCGACGACGCCGAAGCCCTGGTCCGACGGGCGCTCGGGGTCGAGGCACTGCCGCCCGGCGTCGCGGCCTTCATCGGTGAACGCGCTGAGGGCAATCCGTTCTTCAGCGAACAGCTCGCCTACGCGCTCCGCGACGCGGGGCATCTCATCGTGAGCGGCTCCGTCGCCCGCCTCGCGGGCGGCGTGACGGACCTTCAGGCACTCGACATCCCCGACTCGGTCCACGGGGTCGTTGCCGCCCGGATCGACGGCCTGTCGCCGTCGGAGCAGCTCACGTTGAAGGTCGCGAGCGTCATCGGTCGCCTGTTCCGAGTCGGGATCCTTTCCGATGTGCACCCGCTCGAGGACGCCCGTCGCCTTGTCCCGACGGAGCTCGAGCACACGACGGGTCTCGACCTCACCCGCCTCGAGACCCCGGACCCGGACCTCGCCTACCTGTTCACCCACGTGATCACCCAGGAGGTCGCGTACGACCTGCTCGTCTACGCTCAGCGCCGTCCACTCCACCGTGCCGTCGCGGAGTGGTACGAGGCACACGTGACGGACCTCGAGCCACTCGTCCCGCTCCTCGCCTATCACTGGAGCCGGGCGAACGTGACGGACAAGGCCGTCCACTACCTCGGCCGTGCAGGCGGGCAGGCGCTCCAGAACTACGCCAACGCGGAGGCGCTCGCGTTTCTCGGCGAAGCCCTCGCCCTCGACGACGCGGCGGGCCGGCCGACGCCCGCGGCCACCCGTGCGGACTGGGAGCGGTGGACGGGGATCGCCCTGGTCAAGTCCGCCCAGTACCGGGACGCGTTGCCCCATTTCGAAGCGTGTCTCGAGCTCCTCGGGGCACCGAACCCGGGCGGTCGGGTCCGGCGGACGCTGTCGATCTGGCGGCATCTCGGGCTCCAGGGTTGGCGCCGGGTCCACCGCAGCCGGATCGCGACAGACGAGCGGGACCGGGCCCTGGCGATCTCCGAGTGCCACCGATACCTCGCCGAGGTCTCGTACTGGCGCAACGACCTGCTCCGGATGGTCCACGCCATGCTGGCTTCGCTGAACCACGCCGAGCCTGCCGGCGACTCCAAGGAGGGGGTCGTCGGATTCGCGTCGGTCGGGTTCCTGTTCGGCCTGGTCCAGCTCCACCGGGTCGCGCGGCACTACCGCCGGCTGACGGACGCCGCGAGCGCGCGTGTCGGCAACCCCGACGCCGCGGGCTACGCGGCCGAGCTCGAGGGCGTCTATCACCTCGTCGTTGCCGATTGGGCGGCGACCCACCGCGTCGCCGAGCGCGGCGTGGCGATCTTCCGCGAGATCGGCGACCGGATGCGCTGGCATACCTGCCACTCACACATCGGCTACGCCTGGCTGCACCGGGGCGAGTTCGACCTGGCCGGGCAGAACGCCCGCGAGGCGGTCGTGGCGCTCGGGCCCGAGGGCCTCCTCCAGAGCCGCCTCTGGAGCCTGTCCGCAGTCCTGGCCTGCGACCTGGCCCAGGACCGGATCGATCTCGGGCTGGTCGCCGAGCTCGAAGGGCTCCTCGGACCGGCGGTCCACGATGCCGACCAGCTCCTCGTCCGCGGGCTGGTCGCGAAGGCGCGCGCGCGTTCAGGCGACGAGACCGCGGGCCTTGCGCATGCCCTCGCCGTCGCGCCGCTCGTCGATCGCTTCCCGCCACCCTCGTTCCACACCATGCTCGGGATCGAGGGCGCAGCCGAGGTCCTGATCGACCGCTGGGCGGCGGCCCCCGCAGACCGCGTCAAGCGTCGGCAGGCGCGCCACGCCATCACCGGGCTCCGTCGCTTCGCGCGGTTCAACCATGCCGCCCGACCGCGGGTGGCGCTGTTCGATGGCCGGGTGCATCAGATCGACGGCGACCTCGCGGCGGCTCGACGGTCGTGGGACCGGGCTCGAGCGATCGCGATCCGGCTCGACATGCCCTACGAGGCGGCGCTCGCGGAGATCGAGCTCGCGGCGAGCCATCCGCAGGGCTCTGCGGAGCGGGCCGAGTCCGCGGGACAGGCGCTCGCGAACCTCGATCCGAACGGCGCATCGTTCGACGCTGCCCGAGCCCGGACCCTCCTCGGCGCTCCGCTCAGCGCCGGATGATGCGGAACCGCAGCAGCACGACCAACTGACCGATCGCCGACGCGATCCAGTGGACGATCCGGACGATGAGCGGCGGACGCGGGTCCCAGGAAAGCCCTCGCGCGTATCGGCGGGAGTCGTACCAGCGCAGCGGGCCGAGGAGCCACGGCTCGTAGATCGGCCAGATCCGGCACTCGGCGGCCGACGAGTCCGTGGCGTCGAGGATGCCGTTGACCGCGCGGCGGGCCGCCTCGTTGGCCGCCTCCATCGTCGCGAGGTTCGTGTTCGTCCGAACGTAGTCGGAGGCCAGGAACAGGTTCGGGATGCCCGTGTGGGCCGTCGGTCGAAGGCCCCATCGACCGGCCTTGTTGACGAGCAGCGGCTCGGCGTCGACGTCCATCCCATCGACGTGGACGTCACCCGGGTCCACGGTGTCCCCCCGCGAGATGTCGCGATCGAGGTACCAGCCGCGTTTCATGTCGTCGGTCAGGATCTCGTCGCCCGAGCGGTTGATCGCGTCCTTGAGCTGGGCCCAGACCTCCGCCTGGATCGCCTCGGGCGGGAGCTCGTGGGCGGGCTTGTGAGTCGTGTGCACGCCCGGCGTGTCCCAGTCGGAGATGTCGACCGACAGGATGTCGTGGACCGTTCCGTCGCCGTAATCGGCAAGGTCGTATGCGGTCCAGAACTGGGCCTGTGAGATCGACGTCAGGGCCCACGGCGTCTGGATGTAGGTGACGTGCCCGGCCACGATCGGCACGCGCTGCGACAGGTAGAACTGGAGACCCGTCATCCAGCGCGTGTCGCCGGCGAGGACCCTGATCCCGGCCAGGATGGGATCGGCGTCGACCATCGCATCTGTCACGAGCAGCCCCATCCGCTCGACCGGGACAGCGGCGATGTAGTAGTCGCCGACGACGGTGGTCTCGACCCCGCCCTCGCAGACCGTCACTCCGGCGATCCGCCGGTCCGTGACGTCGATCGCCGTGACCTCGGCGTCGAGGTGGTAATCCACCCCGTGCGAGCGCAACCAGGCGAGCCACGGGGTCAGCCAGACGTCGTTGGTCGGGCCGTTGAGGAGGCGGTCGGCGCTCGTGCCGGGCCGCGACAGCGCGTAGAACAGTTCGGTCAGGACGGTCCCACCGACGTCGGTGCTGGCCTCCTTCGGGGTCGCGGCGATCAGGCTCCTGGTCAGCCCGCCGACGAGGATCTTGCGGAATGCCTCCGAGCGCTGTTCCGCGCCGAGGTACGTCGTCCACGGCAGACGCTCGTATTCCTGGAGGGACCGCTCGCGGGAGCTCGTCATCAGCTGCCAGACCCGGGCCGCGAAGACGCTCTCGTCTTCCGGGGTCAGGCCGAGCTTCTGGATCTCGAAGCGCTCGGCCATCATCACCTGCAGGTCGGCCATCGACCGCGGGAACCATGCCGCCATGACGATCGAGGTACTGCCGTTGATCGCGATCTCATCGCGGCTCGCCTGGACGAGGTTGTCAGCCGCGAAATGGTTGCCCGGGACCGGGATCCGCTCCATCGTGTCGATGATGTGGCGATAGAACCGCGGGAAGAAGCGAAAGCCGTGCTCGCCCGGCAGGTCCTTCCGTCCCTCCGTGCCCGTCCCGTCGACGGCCACGCTGCGGGCCTTCCCGCCAGGGAGCCCCTGTCGCTCGAAGACCCGGACCGTATAGCCGCGCTCGATGAGCTCGTGCGCCGCGCTCATCCCCGCGACACCGCCACCGATGACGATGACGGTCGTCATCCGTTGCTCGACGTCGCCCACAGGTTGACGCCGCCGTCGACGGCGAAGCGGTCGATCTCGGCGAGCTCGGCCGGCTCGAATGAGAGGTTGTCGAGCGCTCCGAGACTGTCCTCGAGCTGCTCGACCGAGCTTGCTCCCACGAGCGCCGACGCCACGCGCGGATCGCGGATGGTCCAGGCCAGGGCCATCTGAGCGAGCGTCTGGCCGCGTCGCTGGGCGATCTCGTTCAGGCCCCGGACGTTGGCGAGGTTCGCGTCTGTCAGCAGATCCTGGTTGAACGATCCCTCGCGCGCCGCCCGCGAGCCTTCCGGGACGCCCCCGAGGTAGCGGTCGGTGAGCAGACCCTGCGCCAGCGGCGAGAACGCGATCGCGCCGATCCGCTCCTCGGCCAGGACGTCGAGCAGCTCCGGCTCGATCCAGCGGTTCAGCATCGAATACGACGGCTGATGGATGAGCAGCGGCGTACCGAGATCGCGCAGGATCGCGGCGGCCTCGCGCGTCCGCGTCGCCGAGTACGAGGAGATGCCCACGTACACCGCCTTGCCCTGGCGAACGGCGGCGTCGAGCGCGCCCATCGTCTCGTCCAGGGGCGTCTCGGGATCGAACCGGTGGGAATAGAAGATGTCGACGTAGTCGAGACCCATCCGGCCGAGGCTCTGATCGAGGCTCGACAGGAGGTACTTGCGCGACCCGCCGTCGCCGTACGGACCCGGCCACATCCCGTAGCCGGCCTTGGTCGAGATGATCAGCTCGTCGCGATAGCTGCGCAGGTCGGACCCGAGGATGCGCCCGACGTTCGCCTCCGCGGAGCCAGCCGGCGGACCGTAGTTGTTGGCGAGGTCGAAATGGGTGACCCCACGATCGAACGCCCGCAGCACGATGTCGCGCTGGGTCGCGAGCGCCCGGTCGTCGCCGAAGTTCTGCCAGAGGCCAAGGGAGATGGCGGGCAGATGGAGGCCACTCGAACCGACCCGCCGATAGGCCATCGAGTCGTACCGATCCGGGGCGGCGACATGCGGCGACATCGTGACAATGTACTTGAGGCTCGGGCCGGTTTTTGCGCCGATCCGGCCCTCTGTCATGCCTCCCTGGTGCGCACCCGCGCCGTCGACTCGCGAGCGCACAGGGTCGCCGACAGCCGAAGGACCGACGGCACGAGGACACCGTCGCTGTCCCCAAGGGCCGCGACGATCGATTCCACGGCGAGCCGTCCCATGTCGGCCTTCCGTTGCGCCACCGTCGTGAGGCTCGGGGCGGTCCACGATGCCGCGGCGATGTCATCCATGCCCACCACGCTGATGTCGTCCGGGACCCGACGGCCCGCCTCCCGGAGCGCGCGAAGGACACCGATCGCCGTCAGGTCGTTGTAGCCGTAGATCGCCGTCACATCGGGGTGGCGCGCGAGCATCTCCACCGTCGCTCGGTGGCCACTCGTGACGTCCCCCTCGCCGCCGATCACCGGCGTCTGCGACGGATCGAGGCTGGCGTCGGCGCAGGCCGCCCGGAACCCGTCGATCCGTGGGCCGGCCGCCGTGAACCGCTCGGGCCCGCGGATGTAGCCGATCCGCCGGTGCCCGAGACCGACCAGGTGCTCGACCGCGAGGCGGCTCGCGCCGACGTTGTCGGTCGTGATCACGGTCACCGACAGGCCATTGGGCTCGGCGTTGGCGACGACGACGGGGATCGGTGACGTCGACAGCCAGTCCCAGCCCTCATCCGACAGCTGGCTCGAGGCGACGATCATGCCGTCAACGCGGTGGTCGGCCATGAGGTCGAGGTAGCGCATCGTCTGGCGCTCGTCGTAGGTCGCGGTCCCGAGCAGGATCGAATACCCGAGCTCGCGGGCCCGATCGTCTGCCGCCTTGACGAGCTCGGGAAAGAACGGGTTGGCGATGTCGGTGACGATCAGTCCGAGCGACCGCGTCCGCCGCGTCCGGAGCGAGCGGGCGACGCCGGACGGTCGATAGCCGAGTTCCTCGGCCGCGCTCTTCACCGCGGCGGCCGTGGCAGGTCGGGGACTGCCGATGCCGGCAAGGACCCGGCTCACCGTCGCCGTCGACACGGATGCGCGGAGGGCGACATCGCGGATCGTGACCCGAGTCGCACGTCCGGTCACAGATCCACCCCGAAAGCGGTCGTCTTGATGGCCAGACTGTAATCGATTTCAGGAGTCCGGCGAGGAGCACGGTTTGCGCCAGTGCGCCGCGTCCGTCAGGCTTCCGGCATGCGGGAGACCCGGGGTCCTGTGGCCGCCGAGGCGGCGAGAGCATGAAGCTCGTCGCCGTCGGCATCGGCAGCGTCATCTTCGGCATCGAGCTGCTCCGCGACATCTTCCAGGTCGAGGAGTTCCGCGGTGCGGAGCTGTGGCTGGTGGACACCCATCCCGCGGCCCTGGCCCGGATGACCCGGCTCACGGAGCGTCTCGACGCCGCGGCCGGCTGGGACGCGACCGTCCGCTCGACGACCGAGCGCCGCGAGGCGCTGCCCGGTGCGGACTTCGTCGTGACGTCGGTCGCAGTCGACCGGATCGCGACCTGGCGCGCCGATCACGACCTGGCCCTGCGACACGGGTTCGCCAGCGTCCTGTCCGAGAACGGCGGGCCCGGCGGGCTGTCCCACACCCTTCGGTCGGTGCCGCTCATGGTCGAGATCGCCGCGGACGTCGCGGAGCTCGCGCCCACGGCGCTGATGCTCAACTACACCAACCCGGAGAACCGGGTCTGCCTCGCGATCCGGCGGCACACGTCGGCGCGCGCGATCGGGCTGTGCCACAGCGTCGCCGAGACCATCGACGACGCCGCGCGATCGCTCGGGCGGCCTCGGGCGGAGATCGACGCTCGTGCCGCGGGCCTCAACCACTTCACCTGGATGCTGGCGATGACGGACACCCGTGACGGCAGCGACCTCCTGCCCGAGATGCGGCGGCACCGGCTGGCGGAGAAGGACCAACCGCTGGGCCGGTTGCTCGGCGAGCGGTTCGGGCTGCTGCCGGCGATCGACGACGACCACATCGGCGAGTACCTGCCATGGGCGGCGGACCTGATCGGCACCTCGGGCTACGACTTCGAGCGGCACGACCGGCGCAGCCGGGACGACGTGGCGATGCTCGAGGCGTGGGGCTCGGGGGAGAGGTCGGTCGAGCCGCTGCTCGCCGAGCGGTCCAATGAGGCGAAGGTCGGGCACAGCGCCGCCGAGATCATGGGCGACATCGTCGCGGGACGAACGCGACGACGACCGTCGTTCATCGTCCCGAACGACGGCTACATCGACAACCTGCCGGCAAATTCGGCGGTCGAGGTGCCCGGCATCGTCGAGGGCGGCCAGGCCCTGGGCGTGCCGGTGGGCGCCATGCCCGAACCCGTTGCGACATTGCTCCGGCACGAGCTCGCGATCCAGGATGCCGCGGTCGAAGCGGCGCTCGAGGGTTCCCGCGACCTCGCGATGCGAGCCCTCCTCCTCGACCCGGTGGTGACCAGCTCGGCCGCGGCCGAGCGCTTCCTCGACGACGCTCTGCGGATCCACCGCGAATGGCTGCCGCGTTTCTGGTCGTGACCAACTGACGACCCGACGCGTGGGCTCGCCACCCGGACGGCGCGCATCCGATACGCTCTCGGCATGATCCGTATCGCGCTGCTCGGCTTCTGGCACGTCCATGCGAAGGACTACGCAGGGGAGGCGCAGGCCCATCCCGATGCCGAGCTGGTCGCCGCCTGGGACGAGGATCCGGCGCGCGGACAGGACGGCGCGAGGACCTTCGGCATCCCGTTCCACGCCGACCTCGACGAGATCCTCGCCCGGGACGACATCGACGGGGTCATCGTCACGACGCGAACGACCGCCCACCTCGAGGTCATGCTCGCCGCCGCGCAGGCCGGCAAGCACATCTTCACCGAGAAGGTCGTGGCCCTGGCGCCGGCCGACGCCCGGCGGATCGTCGACGCCACCGAGCACGCCGGGGTGACCCTGACCGTCTCGCTGCCTCGCCTCACCCATGGCTACACGCTCGCGATCCGCGAGATCCTCGGATCCGGCAGCCTCGGGGCCGTGACCCAGGTCCGCGTCCGGCTGGCGCACGACGGAGCGATCGGCCGGCAGTGGCTGCCCGCCCGGTTCTTCGATGCGGACGACGCGGGGGGTGGCGCGCTGGTCGACCTCGGCTGTCACCCGCTCTACCTCACGCGCCTGTTCCTCGGCGGGATGCCGGACGGCGTGACGGCCGAATACGGACGGGTGACCGGCCGCGCGGTCGACGACAACGCCGTGGCCGTCCTGCGCCACAAGAGCGGCGCACTCGGGATCGCGGAGACGAGCTTCGTCAACCCTGCATCGCCGTTCACGATCGAGGTCCACGGCACGACCGGCAGCCTGCTCTACGGAACGCCCGAGCCGAGGCTCATGGTCCGTCTTGCGTCGGGGCGGAAGGACGGGGAGTGGAACGAGGTGCCGGTCCCCCATGACGGGCCGACGCCGTTCGAGCAATGGCTGGCCCATGTCGCCGATGGCACGCGTGCCACCGAGAACGTCGACCTTGCGCTCGATCTCACGGCGCTCGTCGATGCTGCAGATCGGTCGGCCCGCTCCGGCCGCGAGATCGCCATCGAGCCGCAGCCGACCGCCGGTCGGACGGAGGAGTAGGCATGGCCGAGGGCTCGCGCATCCGGGTCGGGATCATCGGGGCCGGTGGCATCGCCCGCCCGCATGTCGACGGCTACCTTCGAGTGTCCGACGTCGCGCAGGTGACGGCCGTCGCCGACATCGATCGCGCCCACGCGGACGCGCTGGCGGCGCGCGCTGGTGGCGCACGGGTCTACTCGGACTATCGCGAGATGCTCGAGTCGGGCCTCGTCGACGCCGTGGACATCTGCCTGCCCCACCACCTCCACGCCGACGCGATCGTCGCCGCCGCGGAGGCCGGCAAGCACGTGCTCTGCGAGAAGCCGCTGTGCCTCACGATGGACGAGGCCCGTCGCGTCCGGGCGGTGGTCGCGGACACCGGGATCACCCTGATGTGCTCCCACAACCAGCTGTACATGCCGCCGGTGGCCGCGGCCAGGCGCCATGTCCAGGACGGCCTCCTCGGCCCGGTCTACGAGGCCCGGACGACGGACAGCTTCTACAACGATTTCGATCCGAGCTCGATGGGCTGGCGGGCGAGCCGCGCGACGAGTGGCGGTGGCGAGCTCATCGACACCGGCTACCACCCGACCTACCTGCTCCTCTACCTCGTCGGCCGCCAGCCGATGGAGGTCATGGCGATGCTCAGCCGGCACCGGCTGACATTCATGGAGGGCGAGGATTCGGCCCAGGTCGTCATCCGCTTCGAGGACGGGTCGATCGGGTCGATGGTCACCAGCTGGGCCTACCAGCCGGCCGGCTCCACCGAGCGCTTCTCCGTGGTCGGCGAGGCCGGCAGCCTGTGGAGCGACGGCAAGTCGCTGTTCCATCGGCGACGAGGCGGGGAAACGGTCCGACTCGTCGACCCGCCGACGGACAGCATCGAGACGATCCAGCTGGCCGTCGCCGACTTCGTCGCGTGCCTGCGCGAGGGCCGGCGGCCGATCAACACCGAGATCGAGGGTATCGAGGTGTTGAAGGTGATCCTGGGGGCGTACGCCTCGGCCGATCAGGGCCGGATCATCTCGCTCGGGGAGATGTTCCCGGACTAGGTCGTCGATCAGACCTGGCTGACCTGGACGGTCCTCCCGGTCACGACACTCTCAGCGGCGGCTCCGGCCAGGACGAGCGCGGCCCGGCCATCGGCGAAGCCCACCGCCGGCGGTCGCCCGTCGAGGATGGCCGTCACGAACTCCGAGAACTCCGCCACGTAGGCCGGCGTGTACCGCTCGACGAAGAAGTGGACGGCCGGCCCGCCTGCCTCCGTCATGGTCGCGTTGCTGGCGCGGACGGCGGTCGCCGTCATGTTGCCCGCCTCGAGCGAGCCGAGATCGCCGAACGCCTCGAGACGCTGGTCGTAGCCGTAGGCACTGGTGCGGCTGTTGACGATCGTGCACAGAGCGCCCGACGAGGCCCGCATCACGACGATGGCCTGAGCGTGATCGCCCGCGCTCTCGAACATCTCGAGGCCGTTGGTGGACGCCATCGCCTGGACCTCCGCGATGTCGCCGAGAAAGAAGCGCGCCATGTCGAAGTCGTGGATCGTCATGTCGCGGAACAGGCCGCCGGAGGCGCCCAGGTACGCGGCAGGTGGCGGCGACGGGTCGCGACTGGTCACGCGCAGGGTCCGGAGCGTGCCGATCTCGCCAATCCGCACCCGCTCGTGGATCTCGCGGAACGTCGGATCGAATCGCCGATTGAAGCCGACCATGACGAACGGCGCGTGGTCCGCGATGTCGGCCCAGCATCGGTCGACCTCCGCCAGGTCGAGGTCGATGGGCTTCTCGCACAGGACCTTCTTTCCCGCCAGTACCGCTTCACGCAGAAGTTCCGTATGCGTGGACGTCGCCGACGCGATGACGACGGCGTCGACGCCCTCGTCGTCGAGGGCGGCCCGCGGATCGGCACTCCACCGCGCGTCGTAGCCGTCGGCGAGGGTCCTCGCGGCATCCTCGATCGGGTCACACACCCAGGCGAGTCGTGCGTCCTCGTGGCCTGCGATCACACGGGCGTGGAGGTGTCCCATCCGTCCGGCCCCCAGAAGGGCGACGCGCAGCAATGTGGTCCCTCCGGGAGAGTCCCGCCGATCGGTTCACTCGGCTCGCTTGGACGACGGCGTGGCGGCAACGCGAACTGTAAACGATTGCACGGCGGTGCGCCGCACCACCTCCGGCAGTGGCTCGCGGTCCCTGTCAGCTGACGGCGAGCTCCGGGCGCAGCTCGCCCGAGCCACGGACGATGAGCCGCGTCGGGATCACGATCCGCTGGGGTGGCCGGATGTCTCCGCCCATCCGTGCGAACAGCAGTTCGGCGCCGGCCCGTCCGAGCTCGCCGGGGTCGTACCCGACGACGCTGACCGGGGCCGCCAGCAGGTCCGCCAGCTCGAAGTCGTCGAACCCGACCAGGCCGACCGGCCGGTCGATGGAGCGGATGGCCCGGATCACGCCGATGCAGCTGCGGTTGTTCTCGGCGAAGATCGCCGTCGGCGGGTCGGTGCCGGTGAGCAGCTGTCGCGCGGCGACCTCGGCCTGTTCGGCGCGCTGGGCGTCGAAGCGGACCAGCGTCGGGTCGAGAGGCACGCCAGCCTCGGTCAGCGCTCGCTTGTAGCCCGCCAGGCGTTCCTGCGCCGTGGTCAGCATCTGCGTGTCGCCCACGAACCCGATCCGTCGATGACCGAGGTTCAGCAGGTGCCGCGTCCCTCGATGAGCCCCACCGACGTTGTCCAGGACGACGGCATCGGCGTCGATCCCGATCGCCGGGCGATCGACGAAGACGACGTGGACGCCGAGGCGACGCTGCGGCTCCAGGTACCCGTGATCGCCACCCGTGGGGACCACGATGAGTCCGTCGACGTGCCGTTCGAGGAGGCCTGTCACGACGCGCTGCTCGCGAACGACGTCCTCGGCCGAGCTGCCGAGGATCATCGTCGCCGAGTTCCTGTTGGCGACCGCTTCGACCGCCATCGCGATCGCCGCATAGAACGGGTTCTGCAAGTCCGCGATGACCAGCCCGACGCTCGACGTCACGAGACCGGTCCGCAGGTTCTTGGCGACGATGTTCCGCCGGAACCCGAGACTCACCGCCGCGCTCTCGACTCGGCGGCGGACATCGGGACGGACGTTCGGCTCGTGGTTGAAGACGCGCGACACCGTCTTGAGACTGACGTCGGCCAGCTCCGCGACATCGTGCATCGTCGGGCGACGGTCGCGATCGACCGGCCCGCCCCTCCCGTTCACGGACGATGACATCGTGCGTCGATTGTGGGTTGCCGTGTGCTGGCGGTCAATGGCTTTACACGCTCGATTTGCAATGGAATCGCGGCCACCTCGCAATTGACAACGTTGAACTTTTCCAACTTGACGAGGAGGGTGGCTTGGGCTATACAGCGGTGGACGCGGTCCGACGCCGGTGTCGGACCGGCCGCGGCGCCGGAGGATGGAGAGATGCGCGCCGCTACGTCGCTCCGCGCCGCTCAGCCGAGCCATGCGAACCAGTGGAACCGAGCCGGGAAGCGATCGAGGACCTGACCGAGCGGGCTTGCTGCGCACCTATCCGACCCCGGAAACGGGGCGGTGCACCGACCGGGAGTTCCAGATAGAGGAGGAGCCATGAGTCCGGTACGCGGACGATCCCGTTGGGCGGTCCTGGCCGCATCGATGGCCATCGTCCTAGCTGCCTGTAGTTCGAGTAGCTCTCCGTCGCCTGCGGCCAGTACGGCCGCTTCCGCACCTCCCGCCGCCTCGGTACCTGCGGCCAGCGAGGCCCCGAGCGCCTCCGCCTCCGCCGCAGCGGGCGCCAGCGCCGAGCCGACCCCGGTCACCGGCCAGTCGTGCTCATCGTCGGCGACCGTCGTCAAGTTCTGGACGACACATACACCGCCCGATTCGAACGTGCTCGCCACGATCGTCGAGGCGTTCAACACCGCGAACCCGGACATCTGCGTGAAGATGACCATCGTGCCGGGCGCGGAGACCGACATCGCCAAGCTCCTGACCTCGATCCGCGGCGGCGCCGCACCGGACGTCTACATGGCCGACCGGTTCACCGTCGCCCAGCGCGCCGCTGAAGGCGTGCTCGACCAGCTCCCCGATGGCACTGCGAACGCGTCGGACTACCTGCCGTTCGCATGGGCCGAGACGCAGTACCAGGGCCATACCTACGGGCTGCCGTTCGATACCGACGCGCGTGTCCTCTGGTACAACACGGACCTGCTCACGGCCGCCGGCTGCGACATGACCAAGTTCGACATGTCCAAGGGTCCCGCGACGATCGCGGACGTGACCGCGTGTGGCGATAAGGTCGACAAGAAGGACTCCAGCGGCAACTACACCACGATGGGCTGGATGCCCGGCGGTCCGGGAGCTGGCGGCAATGCCGGCGCCTTCGACCAGGGCTGGCACTACACCTGGGGCTTCGATTACGGCGGCAAGTTCGCCGACCTCGCGGCCTGCAAGGTGACCCCGACCGACCCGGGCGTCGTGGCCGGCTATCAGTTCCTGTACGACTGGGCGAAGGCCCATGACCCGCAGGCCGTGAGCCGCTGGGTCACCACCAACCTGCCTCCGAACCCGCCGGCCGCCCAGAACCCGTTCTGGACCGGCAAGCTCGGCATGACCATCAGCGGCGACTGGCGCATCGCTGAGCAGCAGCAGTACGCCCCGTCGGGCCACTACGGCTTCACCTACATCCCGGTGCCGAAGGCCGGCGATCCGACCTCGACGTGGGCCGGTGGCTGGTCGTTCGCCCTGATCCCGGGCTCGAAGGCCAAGGACCAGGCGATCAAGTTCATGCAGTACATCGCCGGGACTCCGGGCCAGACGGTGTACACCAAGCAGTCGACCCACATGCCGACGCTCAATGCGTTGCTGTCCGACTCGTCCCTCTATGACGCCCAGCACGCGCAGTTCGTCACCCTGCTGCCGACGGCCAAGAGCCGCCCGCCGCTCGCCGTGGGAGCTGCCTACTGGGACGCGCTGACCACCGCCCAGGGCTCGGTCGAGCTCAACACCCAGACGCCGATGGACGCGCTCACCGCCGTCCAGCAGGCCATCCAGCCGCAGCTCGACGCCGTCGGCTGCTAGTCGCCCGTCAGGGTTTGTGACTGCGCGGGGACCGGATCCCGGTCCCCGCGCAGGATCTCCTTCCACGTCCTCCCATCGGCAGAGGCGCTGACATGGCCGTAGCCCCCGCCGCCATCGGGACCGTCGTCCCGCCCGCCCGCCCCCGCCGCTTCCGCCGACTCGGGTCGCTGGAACGTCGGAACCTGAAGTGGGGCCTCCTGTTCATCAGCCCCTGGCTCTTCGGGTTCATCTTCCTCGGGGTCTTCCCGATCATCTACACGTTCTACCTGAGTCTCACCCGCTACTCGGGCATCAAGCCACCGATCTTCCTCGGGTTCGCGAACTACCAGCGTCTGGCGGCGGATCCCCTGTTCTGGAAGTCGGCCTACAACACGCTGTACTACACGCTGCTGGCCGTACCGATCGGCGTCGTCGTGGCCATGGTCCTGGCCCTCGCCATGAACCGAAAGGTGCGCGAGGTCTCGGTCTATCGCGCGATCTTCTACCTGCCGTCGATCCTGCCGGTCTTCGTGATCTCGTTCATCTTCGTGGTCATGCTCAACCCCGGCTATGGGCTCGTGAACGGCGCGCTCTCGGCGGTCGGGCTGCCGTCCCCGAACTGGCTCGGGGATCCTGCGTACACGAAGATCGCGCTCGTGATGATCGCCCAGCTCGGCGCGGGCCAATTCGCCCTCGTCTTCCTGGCCGGGCTCCGCGGCGTGCCGCAGGAGCTCTACGAGGCGACCGACATCGACGGTGGCGGGACGTGGCAGAAGTTCCGAAGCATCACGCTGCCGTTCATGACGCCGGTGATCCTGTATGACCTGATCATCGGGCTCAGCTTCGGGCTCCAGGTGTTCACGTCCGCGTACATCCTGACCGGTGGCGGCCGGACGGCCGCCGGCGCCGACAACTCGCTGCTCACCTACGTGTTCTACCTGTACAAGCAGGCGTTCCAGTACGGGCAGATGGGCTACGCCGCCGCGATGTCGGTGGTGATGTTCGTGGTCAGCGTGATCCTCGCCGCCGCGGTCTTCCGCTGGGCGCGCGGATGGGTCTTCTACTCCGGCGAGGAAGGCTAGATGGCGACCACGGAGCTGACGGAGCCCCAGCTGGCCGTCGTCAAACCGATCCCGAAGCGCCGGCGAACACTCGGCCACATCTTCAAGGGATCCGTCGCGCCGCGGGTCATCCTGATCCTCGGGGCGTTCCTGTTCATCGTCCCGTTCTACTGGATGGTGGTGAGCGCGCTCAAGTCGAACCATGAGCTGACGCAGTTCCCACCGAGTCTGATCCCGGGCGAGTGGGTCTGGCAGAACTTCGTCGACGCCGTCAACTACATCCCGTTCGGGCTGTACGCGATCAACTCCGTGATCATCACGGTCGGCGTCACGATCGGCGCCGTCATCTCGAACACGCTGGTCGCCTACGGCTTCTCACGCATCCAGTGGCCGGGCAGGAACCTCGTGTTCTACATGTGCATCGCGACCCTGTTCCTGCCGTACCCGGTGATCCTGGTCGCCCTGTTCGACATCTTCGGCAAGCTGCCGGCGTTCGGGCTGCAGGGCTCCCAGTCATGGGTCGACACGTTCCTGCCCCTGATCGTGCCGGCGTTCTTCGGGAACCCGTTCTACATCTTCCTGATGCGCCAATTCATGTTGGGCATCCCGCGCGAGCTGTCGGAGGCCGCGAAGATCGATGGCGCCAGCGAGATCCAGACCTTCCGGAAGGTGATCCTGCCGTTGGCCAAGCCGGCGGTGGTCGTGGTCGCGATCTTCTCGGCGGTCGGCGCGTGGAACGAGTTCCTGCTGCCGCTGCTCTATCTCCAGGACAGCTCGAAGTACCCGCTCGCGGTCGGCCTGGCGTTCTACACCAGCCAGCACGACGTCGCCTACAACCTGCTGATGGCCGCCTCGACGCTCGTCGTCCTGCCGATCATCCTGTGCTTCATCTTCGCCCAGCGGTTCTTCGTCGAAGGGATCACCGTCGGCGGAGTCAAGGGTTGACCACCGGCTCCGGCGTCGCCGTCGTCGCGATGGTCGCTGGACGACCGATCGAACTGTCGCGGCTGGAGGCGCGATTGGCTGCGATGCGACAAGGCCCGCGCGGCCGCCATCTCCCGCCGGACGGCGGGGACGCATCGGCGGGAGCGCGCCGCTGGGTCGTCCAGGAGCTGGTGACCGAGGCGATCCTCCTTCACGAAGCGCAAGCGGCCGGCATGGCGCCGACGGGAGACCAGGCCGTCCTGGATCCCGCGATCATGTCGCGGCTCGTTGACAGGGTCACCGCGACCGTGACGGTGGATGCAGGCGCCGTGCGCGCCTACTACGTCCGCAACGGCGATCGCTACCGGCGTCGCGAAGCTCGGCGTGTCCGTCACGTCCTGCTCTCCGACGAGGCGACGGCCCTCGAGGTCGTCCGATCGCTCGAGACCGGCGCCGATCTTGGCGCCCTTGCCGAGCAGTCGTCAGTGGACGCCGGGAGCCGGACCATGGGCGGCGACCTGGGTGAGGTCCATCGCGGAGAACTCAGCGGCCCTCTCGAGGACGCGATCTTCAGCGCCGAGGTCGGGGTGGTCTTCGGGCCGATCGAGACCGAGCACGGCTGGCATATCGCCCGAGTCGAGGCCGTGACCCCGGCCTCGCCCGTGCCCTATCGCGAGGCTCGTCCGGCGATCGAGGCCGAGCTGCTGGCGGCCGAACGAACTCGCGTCTTCGGAGCGTGGCTGGAAGAGCGCCGCCGGGTGCTCGTGGCGATCGAGCCCGGGTTCGAACACCCGGCCGATCCCGTCCACGGCTACTCGAGCCACAGGCATTGACCGGAGCGTGTCGATGAGCCAGATCGTGGTCACCGGTGGAAGCGGCAAGGCCGGCCGGGCCGTCGTGCACGACCTCGTCGAGCACGGTCACGAGGTCGTCAACGTCGACGTCGTCCCGTCGAGCCTGCAGGAGGCACCGTACCTCCGAGCGGACCTCACGGACCTGGGCGAGACGATCGAGGCCCTGCGTGGCGCGGACGCGGTGGTCCACCTCGCGGCGATACCGGCCCCGCGGATCCGGACGGTCGAGCGGACCTTCGAGATCAACATCCTGAGCACCTACAACGTCTTCAGCGCGGCCGCCCAGCTCGGGCTGCGCCGCGTCGTCTGGGCGTCGAGTGAGACCGTGCTCGGACTGCCGTTCGGGGGGCGAGGTGCTCGCAACCTGCTCGATCCGGACGCCGTCCCCGGTCATCACCCGGAGCCCGACTACGCCCCGATCGACGAGCAGCACCCGCTCCGACCGCACTCGAGCTACTCGCTGACCAAGGTCCTGAGCGAGGAGATGGCTCGCCAGTTCGCACGCTGGACTCACATCCCGTTCGTCGGCCTTCGCTTCTCGGCGATCCGCGAACCCAGCGAATACGCCTCGTTTCCCGCCGGCTGGGACGACCCGCACCTTGGAGAGTGGAACATGTGGGGATATGTCGATGCGCGTGACGTCGCCCAGTCATGCCGGCTCAGCCTGAGCGCTGATGTGACGGGTGCCGAGGCGTTCATCATCGCGGCCCGCGACACGGTCATGGATCGCCCGAACGCGGAGCTGCTGGCCGAGTGCTACCCCGATGTCCAGCTTCGCCCCGGGACCGGCGACTTCGACACGCTGCTGTCGATCGACAAGGCGCGTCGCGTCCTCGGCTACGACCCGGCATATTCCTGGCGTGACACCGTCGCGGGACGGATCGGTGCCGGCGCCGCCATGGCAGCCGGGAACTAGGCGATGGAGATCGTCGCGGTCGAATCGACCGATCTCTTCATCGGCTCCGAAGAGTCGCCGCGCCAGGTCGTCCGCATCGTCGTGCGTGGCACCGAGCCGGCATCCAGCGAGCCGGCCCGTGTCAGCATCCAGGGACAGCAGGTCCGCACCGCCGAGCCGGTCAGCCTCGGACCGCTCCGAGACCGCGAGGAAGCGCGTCTCGAGGTCGGGGTCGTGCTCGACTCGCCGGTGGCTCCAGGCGAGCTCGTCGACGCCGTCGTGCTGGTCGAGGACGGTTCCGGCACGGAGCGCCTGCCGTTCCAGCTCTCCGTCGCCGAGCCCGGTTGGCGGATGTACCTCATCTCGCACTTCCACTACGACCCGGTCTGGTGGAACACGCAGGCGGCCTACACCGAGACGTGGGGCGCGACCATCCAGTACCGGTCGCCGTTCCAGGAGCCCGGCCTGGCGCTCGTCCGGTCCCATCTCGAGATCGCCCGGCGCGACCCCGACTACAAGTTCGTCCTCGCCGAGCTGGACTACCTGAAGCCGTACTGGGACGCCTACCCCGAGGATCGCGATTATGTCCGCGCGCTCCTCGCCGACGGGCGGCTCGAGTTCGTGGGCGGCACCTACAACGAACCGAACACGAACCTGACCAGCGCCGAATCGACGATCCGGAACGTGATCTACGGCATCGGCTACCAGCGCGACGTGCTCGGCGGGGCGCCGGCCACGGCATGGCAGCTCGACGCCTTCGGGCACGACCCCCAGTTCCCGGGGATCATGGCCGACGCCGGGCTCACCTCGAGCTCGTGGGCGCGTGGGCCGTTCCACGAATGGGGTCCGAACTGGGTCCGCGGTCCCGGACGGCTGCCGTTCGCCGAGCTCGCGGCCGGGGAGCACCCGCGGATGCAGTTCCCGATGGAGTTCGACTGGATCGCGCCCAGCGGGCGAGCCCTGTTGACGAGCTTCATGGCCGATCACTACTCCGCGGGCTGGTGGATGGACGCCGCGCCGACGCTCGAGGCGGCCGAGGCCGAGGTCCACCATCTCTTCACCGAGCTGGCGACCGTCGCGGCGACGAAGAACGTCCTCCTTCCGGTCGGCACCGACTACACGCCGCCGAACAAGTGGGTCACCGCGATCCACCGTGACTGGAACAGCCGGTACGTCTGGCCGAAGTTCATCACGGCCATCCCGCGCGACTACTTCGACGCCGTGCGGGCCGAACAGGCCGCGAGCGGGCGCCCGTTCTCGCCCCAGACCCGCGACATGAACCCGATCTACACGGGCAAGGACGTCACGTTCATCGACACCAAGCAGATGCAGCGGCAGGCCGAGAACACCCTGATGGCTGCCGAGAAGTTCGCCACCATCGCCGCGTTGATGGGCGCGCGGTTCCCGACCGAGGCCATCGACAAGGCCTGGCGGCAGCTGCTGTTCGGTGCCCACCACGACGGGATCACCGGCTCCGAATCGGACCAGGTCTACCTGGACCTGAACGGCGGCTGGCGCGAGGCGCTGGAGCTCGGCACGACCGTCCGGGAGGCTGCCATCAGCCACCTCGCGGCACGGATCGAGACCGCGGGCGACGGCCAGGCGATCACCGTCTTCAACCCGCTGTCATGGCCGCGATCGGATATCGCGCATGCCGACATCGCGCTGCCGGACGACGCATCGCTCGGCATCGAGCTGCGCGACGACGGCGGCGACGCGATCCCGTTCCTGCTCGAATTGGCGGATCCGCTCGATGCCCGCGGCCCGCGTCGGGCGACCATCGCGTTCCTTGCCTCGGATGTGCCCGCGGTCGGCTATCGGACGTTCCATGCCGTTCCGAGCGCGACGCGGCTCGACGACGCCGGCTGGCGGACCGTCGACACCCTGGCGATCGAGAACGAGACCTTCGCGCTGACGGTGGATCCGTCGCGCGGGGGCGGTATCTCGAGCCTGGTCGACAAGCGCAGCGGCAAGCAGCTCGTCCAGCCCGGCGAGGTCGTCAACGAGTTGCGCGTCTACCGCGAGTACCCGAACCATCCGCTGTTCGCGGAAGGCCCGTGGCATCTGACGCCCGATGGCCGCTTCACGTCGGCGATCGATTTCGCCGCCGAGGTCACGGTCGAGGTCTCACCGATCGGCCAGCGTATCCGGTTGGACGGTCCCTTCGAGGCGACCCGGCGCCACCAGGAGATCCGGCTGTGGACCGGCATCGACCGCGTCGACCTGTCGACGGCGCTCCATGACTACGACGGCCACGACCGGCTGTTCCGGCTCCGCTTCCCGACGGTCGTGGAGGGCGGCTCCCCGGTTTCGGAAACGGGCAACGCCGTCATCGGCAGGCCATTCGGGCGGCCGAACGTGAACGTGGCTGAAGTCCCGTTCACGCTCGACCATCCCGCCTACAACTGGTTCGCCCTCGGAGTCACGGCGCAGGTGGCGCTCGGCGCGGCCGGCGCATCCGCGTCCGAGGCACGGGCGGCACGAGCGATCGGCATCGCCGAAGTCGTGGTCAGTGGCGATCCGCGCCACGACGGTGCGGTCCGCGAGCTCGTCATCGCCCTCGTGCGGCAGGGTGTCACCTCGACGGTGTCGCAGCACGACGGCCATCGCTACGGGGTCATGCACATCGACTCCAACCTCCCGGACGTCCGGCTGGCCGTCGGGGGACCCGACGAGAACCACTTCGTCGCGGCGGTTCTCGACGGGGCGGATCCCGCCTACCGAGCCGAACTCGACCGACAGCTCGCGTCGTCCGGGCGTGCGCGCCTGTGGGTGCCCGAGGACGGCGAGGCCAAGCGCCGGAACGAGCCGATCATCGATCTGCGCGGGGCACGCGACCTGCCCGTCCTGATCGTCGCCGGCGTCGATCCCGACCACACAGCCGAAGCACTCGACGCGCTCGTGGCCGACCTGGCCGACGGGGTCATCGGTGTCGATCAACCCGCCGAGCTGGACGGCTCGACGGGGACCACCGAGGACTACACGGTGGCGATCCTGAACCGTGGCATGCCCAGCTTCAACGTCGAGGTCGACGGCAGCCTGTATCTGTCGATCATGCGCTCGTGCAGTGGCTGGCCGTCGGGGGTGTGGATCGATCCACCCCGGCGATCGACGCCCGACGGCGCGAACTTCCAGTACCAGCACTGGAGCCACACCTTCGACTACGCGATCGCGGCGGGCGTCGGTGACTGGCGCGAGGGCGGGACCGTGCGCGCCGGCCATGACTTCAACAACCCTCTCGTGGCCCGCGTCGTCGACTCGCACCCAGGGCGGCTGCCGGCGACGGCGAGCTTCATCGAAGTCGAGCCGGCGTCGGTCGTCCTGACCGTGCTCAAGCCGGGCGGCGTGGCCGAGACCCGGATGGGCGGGATGGATCTCGACCCGGCAGGCGGCATCGCCATGCGCCTGTACGAGTCGTCCGGCCGACCCACGCAGGCGACGATCCGGACGCGATGGCCGATCCTCTCCGCGGCCCGGACGGACCTCCTCGAGCAGAACGGCGAGTCGATGCCGGCGTCCGGAACGAGCCTCGAGGTGCGACTCGAGCCGTACGAGATCGTCACCGTCGCGGCGACGATCGCGGCCGGCGATGACGCCGAGAGCGGAGACGCGGGACTCGCCCCACGAGGCGAGCTGGCGCAGCCGGTCTACGCCGATTACTGGCTCCACAACAAGGGTGCGGCGCCGATGGGCTACCAATCGGTCACCGTCCAGATCAAGCCGTCCTTCGCCAGCGGCGACGGTCCCTTCCAGCTGCCGGTCGTCGTCGCATCGGAACGGACTGACGGCCCGACCTCCGGATCCGTGGAGCTCGTCGTCCCGCCCGGTTGGGAGGCGACGCCCTCCGAGCGGATCTACAGCCTCGCCCCCGGCGCACACCTTGCGTTCGACGCGTCGGTGCGACCTCCGGCGGGCGCGTCGCCCGGCCGATACTTCGTGGCCGCCCGGATCGTGGACGAGGGCGGGCAGACGCACGAGGACGTCGTGACCGTGGACTACCTGTCGGCCGCGAACGGAACGGCCCACGATCCGGCCGACGGCGAACGCTCGGCCGCTCTCGGCTGGGCCGTCGAACGGGCGCTGACGACGGCCGGGGATGGTCCCGAGCCGGGCACGTCCGCTCTGACCGGGGCGCGCCATGACGCGGGCGGCGAGGTCGCGGTGACGCTGCTCGATCGGGCGATCACGGTCGCTCCGGGAGACCGCGGCAGCTTCCGCGTCGAGCTGTCGAACAGTGCCGCGAGCGAGATCCGCGGCGAGGCCCAGATCCTGAGTCCGCTCGAGACATGGACGACGATCACACCGTGGACACAGGGCTTCACGGTCGAGCCCGGTGGTCGGACCACCATCGAGTTCGGCGTGGAGCCGCCGCGGGACGTCCTCGCCGGCACGTACTGGGCGCTGGTCAAGGTCATGTACTTCGGTCGCGTCCAGTACTCGGAATCGGTCCCGGTCACGATCCCGGCCGCGGCCGCCGTGCACGCGCCCGATCTGGTGGCCGAGCCGACGTAAGTCGCAGCGCCTCCACGATCACGCCCAGAACGGAGGTCCAGATGACGAACGAGATCAAGGTCGGCGTGCTGCCGTGGGGCCAGCGAACCGACTGGCGATCGCTCCAGGACATCGGCCGCCGCGCCGACGAGCTCGGCTACGACTCGTTGTGGACCTGGGACCATCTCTATCCGATCCAGGGCGACTGGCGTGGCCCGATCTTCGAGGGCTACATGATCCTCGCCGGCTGGGCCGCCGTGACGTCGCACGCGACGCTGGGATTGATGGTCGGCGCAAACACGTTCCGGAACCCGGCCCTCACGGTCAAGCTGGCCACCACCCTCGACCACATGAGCGACGGTCGGGCGGTCCTCGGCATCGGCGGCGCGTGGTTCGAGCGCGAGCACGAGGCGTTCGGGCTCGAGTTCGGGTCCGGCTTCGGCGAGCGACTCGATTGGCTCGACGAGGCGGTCGCGCTGATGCGCGGCATGCTGACCGACGACTCGGCGACCGCGCGTGGGCCGCGCTACCACGCGACGGCCGTACGCAACGACCCGCCGCCGCTCCAGGCGCGGCTGCCGATCCTCATCGGCGGTGATGGCGAACGCAAGACGCTGGCCACGGTCGCGCGGTACGCCGACGCGTGGAACACCGGCGGGGACATCGACTTCGTCCGGCACAAGGACGAGGTCCTTCGCCGCTGGTGCGACGAGGTCGGTCGGGACGAAGCAGAGATCGAACGAACGCTCGGTCTCGGTCTCGTGATCATCCGCGACGACCCGGCCGAAGCCCGGCGCGTCGACGCCGTCTTCCGCGAGCACCACCCGGGTTTTAGCGACCCGCCGAAGACCGGCACGGCCGAGCAGATCGCCGAATCGCTGGTCCCCTTCGTGAAGCTCGGCTTCCGGCACATCTTCTTCGACGCTCCGGCGCCGTTCGACGACGAGACCGTGAGCCGGTTCGCGGGCGAGGTCAGGTCGATGCTGGAGCAGGCGGCGATCACTCCGGCTGGACGATGACCGCCCGAGCGACGGCCGCCACGGCCGCCACGGCCGCTACGGCCGCCTGACGACGATGCCCATCCGCCTCGCCCTGGGCCATCTCGAGGGCTTCGACGAGACCGTCTCGACGTTCGCCCGCCAGCTCGGCCTGTCCAGCGTCCAGTTCCATACGCCGGCCGACCTCAGCGGCGATGCCGGCTACTGGTCGCTCGACGAACTGGTTCGCCTGCGCGAACGCTGCGAAGCCGACGGGCTGGTGGTCGAGGGCATCGAGAACGTGCCGTACGCCCACTGGGACAAGGTCCTGCGCGGAGCGCCGGGGCGGGACGAGCAGCTCGCGAACTACGCCACCACGATCCGCAACATGGCAGCCGCCGGGATCTTCGTCCTCGGTCACCATTTCCTGCCGACCTATGTGTGGCGGACCGACCTGCACGCCCGCGGCCGCGGCGGAGCCATGGTCACCGCCTTCGACGCCGCGCGCGTGGGCGACGGGAATGCACTGACCGGCTACAAGCTGACGCCCGGCACACAGCCCGACGAGCCGATCGGCAGCGAGCGGATGTGGGACAACTATCGGGTCTTCCTCGAGGCGGTCCTGCCGGTCGCCGAGGAGGTCGGCGTCCGCCTCGCCCTCCATCCCGACGACCCGCCGACGGACATCGCGCTCGGTGGCGTCGCGCGCATCCTGAGCAGCCCGCAGGCGCTCGAGCGGGCCGGGGAGCTGGCCGGCGACAGTCCCGCGTGGGGGCTCGACCTGTGCCTCGGGTCCGTGTCGGAGATGGGCGGGACCGAGACGGTCGACCGCGTCATCGACACGTTCGGGCCGCAGGGCCGGATCGTGTACGTCCACTTCCGCGACGTCCAGGGGATCGTCCCGCGGTTCCAGGAGTCGTTCCTCGGCGAGGGGAACTACGACCCCGCGGCGGTGCTCCGTCGGCTGGCGGCGGTCGGCTTCGACGGCTTCCTGATCGACGATCACGTGCCGGCGATGATCGGCGATGAGGACACCTGGGCGAACACGACCTCGGCGGCCTATTGCAGCCGCGGTCGGGCGCATGCCATCGGGTACCTGCAGGGCCTGCTCCACGCCCTCGACGGGGCGAGGGTCGCCGCATGAGCCCGGCACGGCGGGGCAGACGATGATCCGGCCAGGCGCGGGCACTGCGAACGGGACGGTCGTGCTGGTGACCGGCGGGTCGCAGGGGATCGGCCGCGCGGTCTCCGAGCTGTTCGCCGCCGAAGGCGCGTCGGTCGGTGTGGGCGGGCTGGAGGCGGATGCCGTCGCGGCCACGGTCCGGACCATCCGGGAGGCCGGTGGCGAGGCGCTCGAAGTCGTGGCAGACCTGACCGACGAGGGTGCCGTCGAGTCGGCCGTGGCCGCCACCGTGGACCGCTATGGGCGCCTCGACACGCTCGTGACGTCCGCCGGGATCCAGCGCTACGGGAATGTGGTGGACACGGACGTGGCGACATGGGACGACGTGTTCGCGATCAACGTCCGGGGCGTGTTCCTGGCCGCTCGAGCGGCGTTGCCGCACCTCCGCAGGAGTGGCCACGGATCGATCGTCGTCATCTCGTCCGTGCAGGCCCACGGCACGCAGACAGAGGTCCCGGCATACGCCGCGAGCAAGGGCGCGCTGGATTCGCTCGTGCGCGCGATGGCCCTCGACGAGGCCCGTCGCGGCGTGCGCGTCAACGCGGTGTGTCCGGGATCGGTGGACACGCCGATGCTGCGAGCGTCGGCTCGACGGTTCAGCGACGGTACCCCGGAAGCGGAGGACGAGACCATCGCCGGCTGGGGCCGGATGCATCCCATGGGCCGGGTCGCCCAGCCGCGCGAGGTCGCCGAGGCCGTACTCTTCCTTGCCAGCGATCGCGCGAGCTTCATCACCGGCGAGGACATCCGGGTCGACGGCGGCCTGCTCGCCAGCCTTCCGGTCACGCTGCCGGAATGACGACACGAGGGAAGACCAGATGTACGGCGGCGTAGAAGCCGGCGGGACGAAGTTCGTGTGCGTCATCGGCACGGGCCCCGATGACATCGTCGAGACAGCACGTCTCGAGGTGACCGGTCCGACCGAGACGATCCGTGGCGCCATCGAGTTCTTCCGGCGCGCGATCGACTCCGGGATCCGGCTCGATGCGATCGGCATCGGCTCCTTCGGACCGGTCGAGCTGCGTCACGGCCATCCTCGCTACGGATCGATCACCACGACGCCAAAGCCAGGGTGGTCGGACACGCCGATGGTCGAGCCGTTCGCGGCGGCCTTCGGCCTCCCGGTCGGTTTCGATACGGACGTCAACGCGGCTGCGCTGGCCGAGGGCCGGTGGGGCGCGGGGCGGGGGCTGACATCGTTCGTCTACTTGACGCTCGGGACGGGGATCGGCGGCGGCGCGGTCGTCGACGGCCGGATCATGCACGGGCTCGGCCACCTGGAGATCGGCCACCTGGCCGTGTCGCGTCACCCATCGGACGCGTTCGACGGCGTCTGCCCCTTCCATCGTGACTGCCTCGAGGGGATGGCCAGCGGGCCCGCGATCGCGGCCCGATTCGGCCGACGCGGAGAGGACCTCGAAGGAGCCACGCGGATCGCCGCGGCCGAGCTCGTCGGGTTCTACGTCGGCGAGGGCATCCGCTCGATCATCTACGCCCTGGCGCCGGAACGGATCGTCATCGGCGGCGGGCTGTCCAACCTGCCGGGCGTGGCGGCGGCCGCACGCGCGGAGCTCGATCGGCAACTTGGCGGCTACCCGGGGCTGCCGGAGCATGCCGAACCGAGCTTCATCTCGCCCGCGCTCCTGGGTGGGCAGGCCGGCCCGGTCGGATCGCTGATCCTGGCCGAGCGGGCGATCGCCATCCCCGACGCGGGACGCCGCCAAGCAGCCACGACGGGCGCCTGACATGGCAGGCAACGACTTCGCGGCGGTCTTCGAGCCGTTCGCCGCGGGACTCGATCACCCGGAAGGCGTGACGGTCGGTCCGGACGGACGGATCTATGCCGGTGGCGAGGCCGGTCAGGTCTACCGAGTGAGCCTCGACGGCACGTCCGAAATGATCGGCACGACCGGCGGGTTCGCGCTCGGCCTGTGCATGGACGGCGACCTGGCTGCGTACGTCTGCGACACGGACAGAAGGGCCGTCGTCCGCGTCACCCCCGATGGGACCGCATCGGTCTATGCCTCCGGGACGCCGTCGCGCCCGATGCGCAATCCCAACTACCCCGTGTTCGACGGCGACGGCAACCTCTACGTGTCGGATTCCGGTGGCTGGAAGACGAACGACGGCTGCATCTGGGTGATCCGTCCCGACGGCACCTGCGAGATCCTGCGCGACGACATCGTCGCCTTTCCGAATGGACTCGCCCTCGGCCTGGACGACAGCTACCTGTACGTCATCGAGAGCGTCGGCGGTCGAGTCGTCAGGGTCGCGGTCTCCCAGGGACGCTCCTCCGGGCCGATCGAGAGCGTCTGCGAGATGCCTCCACGTCACGTCCCGGACGGTCTCGCCTTCGACATCGACGGTGGCCTCTACATCGCCTGCTACACGCCCGATGTCATCTTCCGCCTGGCCCCGGACGGGACGATGGACACCGTGGACGAGGACTGGGAGAGCACGATCCTCTCGGCTCCGACCAACATCGTCTTCGCGGGTCCAGATCGCACGACGCTCGTCGCGGCGAGCCTCGGTCGCTGGCACCTGTCCAAGGCTTCGGTGCGCGTGCCCGGAGCGGCCCTTCACTACCCGCGACTCCCAGGCACGAGGAGCAACCCGTCATGAGCGATGGTGGACGTGTGGTCGTCGTGACCGGCGCGGGATCGGGGATCGGCCGGGCGACCGCGACGTCGTTCGCGGCGAGCGGTGACCGAGTAGTGGTCGCCGACTATGACCCTGCCGCAGCCGAGGCGGTCGCCGCCGAGCTGCGCGCGGCAGGCGGCCAGGCGATCGCGGTCATGGTCGACGTCAGCGACCGGGCACAGGTGGATGCGATGGTCGAGACGGCCGTCGCGCACTTCGGCACGATCGACGTCCTGGTCAACAACGCGGGGATCGGCGTCGCGGGCGACATCCTCGAAACGACCGCCGAAGACCTCCAACGGACCCTCGCGGTGAACGTGGTCGGCACCTTCCAGTGCTGCCAGGCCGCGATCCCGGTGATGCTCGAGAAGGGCGGCGGGATCATCGTCAACGTCGCCTCGATCGTGGCCCTCGCCGCGGTCACGCGACGCGCGGCATACACGGCGTCGAAGGGCGCGATCGCGGCGCTGACCCGGTCGATCGCCATCGACTTCATGGACCGCGGCATCCGATGCAACGCGGTCGCGCCCGGGACCGTCGACTCGCCGTGGATCGGCCGGATCCTGGCCGACCAGTCCGATCCGGTCGCGGCCCGCCAGGCGATGGTGGATCGACAGCCCCTTGGGCGGCTCGGGCGACCGGACGAGATCGCCGCCGCTATCCGGTACCTGGCGTCCCCCGAAGCGGACTTCGTCCACGGCTCGTGCCTCGTCATCGATGGCGGCTTCCTGGCCCGATGACGTTGCCGCAGTAGCCCGGCTGGCTCAGGCGGCGCGCTCTCGTCGTTCCGGCCGCGAGCGCGCACTGCACCTCCGACGGCGTCAGACTCGGGGCGTGGCAAGCGAGCTGCTCGCGACCAAGCTCTTTGCGCCTCGGCCCCGTCCGGGGGTGGTGTCGCGCCCCCGGCTGATCGGGCTCCTCGAGCAAGGCGCCCGGACCAGGCTGACGGTCATCTCCGCGCCACCCGGTTTCGGCAAGTCGACCCTGCTGGCGGACTGGCTCGGGTCGTCCGCGTCGCCCCAGCGGTCGACGGCCTGGGTCTCCCTCGATCCCGGCGACGACGACCCCGCCTCGTTCTGGGCGTACGTGATCGCCGCCTTCGAGACAGCATCGCCGGCCTCCGGCAGCGGTGCCCGAGCGACGCTCGAGTCCGGCAACGCACCGATCGAATCGGTCTTGACGGCACTCCTCAACGCCCTGGGAGGCGTCCCGCACGATGTCGTCCTGGTGCTCGACGACTACCACGTCATCGAGCGTCCCGAGATCCACGACGGCGTCGCGTTCCTGGTCGACCACCTGCCGGCCCAGGTCCACGTGATCCTCGCCACGCGCGCGGATCCACCTCTGTCCCTCGCCCGGCTTCGCGCGCGCGGCGACCTGGTCGAGATCCGGGCCGCCGACCTGCGGTTCACTCCCGACGAAGCGGAGGCCTACCTCAACGGCCCGATGGGCCTGGCCCTCACGTCGGGCGACGTCGCCGCGCTGGAGGGGCGGACGGAGGGCTGGATCGCCGCGCTCCAGCTCGCGGCGCTGTCGATCGGCGGGCGGGACGACGCAACGGCGTTCATCAGGGACTTCACCGGCGACGACCGCTACATCGTCGACTACCTCGTCGAAGAGGTCCTCGAGCGTCAGCCGCAGACGATCCGGCGGTTCCTCCTCGAGACGTCGATCCTCGATCGGCTGACGGGGTCGCTGTGCGACGCGGTGACCGGCGGCCACGAGGGCCAGACGACCCTCGAGACGCTCGAGCGCGCGAACCTGTTCGTGATCGCGCTCGACGATCGGCGCCGCTGGTACCGCTATCACCATCTCTTCGCGGATGTGCTGCGCGCCCGGTTGCTGACCGAGCAGTCCGACCTGATCCCCGTGCTCCACGGGCGGGCAAGTCGCTGGTTCGAGCTAGAGGGCGACGAGGCAAGGGCCATCGAACACGCGCGGGCTGCCGACGACGTCCCGCGCGCCGCCGACCTCATCGAGCTTGCGGCCGCCGGCATGCGCGCGCGCCGGCAGGAGACGACGCTGCGACGCTGGCTCGATGCCCTGCCGGACGAGACGTTCGAGACACGTCCGCTCCTGGCGATCGCGCACGCCGGCGCTCTCCTCTCGACCGGCGAAGCGGCCGGCGCCGACGCACGGTTGACCTCTGCGGAGCGATGGATCGCCGCCACCGACGGCGAGAGCGAACGTGAGGCTGCCGAGGCGGCCGGGATGGTCGTCCGTGACACCGATCTCCTCCCGCATCTCCCGAGCGCCATCGCGCTGTACAGGGCCGCCCTGGCCCACATGCGCGGTGACGCGGAGGCGTCGATCGCCAGCGCACGCGCGGCATTCGAAGCCGCAGGTCCCGACAAGCCGCTCGAGCGCGGCGGCGCGGCCGGCATGCTGGCACTGGCCTATTGGGGTCGCGGAGATCTCGACGACGCCCACGCGGCCTGGTCCGAATCGGCCGCGAACCTCGAGCTGGCGGGTCATCACGCCGACATCCTCGGCGTATCGGTCGCGCTTGCCGACATCCGGATCACGCAGGGTCGCCTCGACGACGCGCGACGGACGTACGAGAACGGTCTGCGGATCGGCGAGGGCGCTGGCGGGACCGCGCTTCGCGGGACCGTGGACATGCATGTCGGGCTGGCCGACCTGTCTCGGGAACGGGATGACCTGGTGGCAGCACAGCGGCATCTCGACGCCGCCACCGAGCTCGGGGAAGCGCTGGGGCTGCCGCAGAACTCCTATCGGCAGCGCGTGGTCGCCGCGCGTCTGCGAGCTGCGGAGGGCGACGTCGAGGCTGCCATCGAGCTGCTCGACGAGGCGGAGCGGCGCTACGACGGCGACTTCTTCCCGAACGTCCGACCCGTCGCCGCGGTCCGGGCGCGCGTCCGGCTGTCGCAAGGGCGCCTGGCCGACGCGCACGACTGGGCGGTCGGCGCGGGCGTGTCGGCTGACGATGACCTCACGTACCTGCGCGAGTTCGAGCACGCCACGCTCGCCCGATCGCTCCTCGCCGAGGGAGTGCGTGACAAGGCTGACGTGGCGATCCTCGGGGCGATCGACCTGGCGGAGCGACTCCTGGCTGCCGCGGACGCCGGTGGCCGGGACGGGAGCGTGATCGACATCCTGGTCGTCCTCGCTCTGGCACGGAACGCGCGCGGCGAACGGGAGGGCTGCGGCCGCGGCGCTGGATCGCGCGACTGCGCTGGCCGAACCCGAGGGCTACGTGCGCATCTTCCTCGACGAGGGCGCCCCGATGACCGCCCTGCTCAAGTCAGTCGCCGGACGTGCGGGCACGTCGGTGTACCTGCGGGACCACCTGGGCGCGACCGGGTCCGCCCGGACCGCCGCTCCCGGCAGCCGGCACTTGATCGAACCGCTCAGCGAGCGGGAGCTCGAGGTCCTCCGCCTCCTCGACAGCGATCTCGATGGCCCCGATATCGCACGTGAGCTCAGCATCTCGCTCAATACGCTTCGCACCCACTCGAAGAACGTGTACGCGAAGCTCGATGTGAACAGCCGGCGCGCCGCAGTCCGGCGGGCGGTCGAGCTCGGCCTTCTGGCGGAGACCGGCGGACGCGCCTCGGGCTAAGGCCGGCCCGATCGACGACGGCCATCCCGACCCAGCCAGCGGTCGTCTCGGCGGCCGGCGCTGCTTGACCGTCGAGCGGTACACTTCCGTCACAACTGAAGAGCGACGTATCAAGAGTGGCGGAGGGACCGGCCCGATGAAGCCACGACAACCTACCGGCGATGAGCCGGCAAGGTGCCAAGTCCGGGCAGGCCCTCCGCCTGCGAGATAGGGAGCGCTTCGCGAGACCCTTCCGACACCGGAGGGGTCTTCCCGTTGTCGGGCCCGGTCCGTTCGCCGTCTGGCAGCAGGAGGTGAGCGAGATGTCGAACGCACGTGGAGCGCATCTGGTCGGTGGTCTGGCAGCGCCTGACGCAACGACCGCAATGACGACCACAGCCGCCGTCCTGGGTCGACACCTGACCCGGTTGACTGACGGCGAGACCGGGCCGCGCAGCCAGTGGATCTGGTGGCAGATCGACAAGCTGACCGCGATCGACGGCATCACGATGGGTCCGCCGCAGGTCAATCCCGAGACAGGCAACCCGGACTACTCGGTCTTCCCCGGGCTCGAGGTCGATGACGGCGTCGTCATCCCGGACCGGGCGCTCGGCTACGCGGACGCCGCGGTCGATTCATACGCCGAATTCGGGCGCCTGCGTGCCGCCGGCGTCATCCCGGCGGACGTCCGCTTCCAGGTCAGCGTGCCGACCCCGTACGCGGTGGTGGTCGCGTGGTCGTCGGGCGAATCCCAGCGCCGGCTGTGGCAGCCGTTCAAGGACGCGCTGTTCGCCGAGGTCGCGGCGATCCAGCGCGAGATCCCGGCCGATGACCTGGCCATCCAGTGGGACGTCGCGGTCGAGGTCGGCGTCCTCGAAGGCGTCTTCAGCCCGATCGACGAGCTCGCCTCCGAGGGCCGCATCGTCGACGAGCTCGTCGCCTGCCTCGAGCAGGTGGAACGGCCCGCGCAGCGTGGCCTCCATCTCTGCTATGGGGACTACAAGCACCGCCATTTCAAGGCACCGACCGACCTCGGCTTGCTCGTCCGCCTGGCCAACGAGGTCGCCGCCCGCGTGCCGTTCGACTTCGTCCACATGCCGGTCGATCGTGAGAATGGACGGGCCGCGGCGTACTTCGCGCCACTGTCGGAGCTGCGCGTGGACGGGACGGAGCTCGCCATCGGGGTCATCGACTACGAGAACGACTCCGCCCGGATCGACGAGCTCGTCGCAGCCGCAGATACCGCAGGCCGGCCATATGCCGTCGCCACGGAGTGCGGCATGGCGAGGCTCGGCGAGCGTGGCGAGCCGGTCACGCTCGAGGACCTCCTGAGCCAGCACGCACGGGTTGCCGCGCCGGTGCGCTGATCCGGGCGCGACCGCAGGGCGACGCATCGCCGCGGTCTCGGGTGCACACTGGGTCACGACATCAGGCACACGAGAAAGAGGGGGACAGGGGATGCGTGTGCTGGCGGCACTCGTCGTCGTGCTCGCCCTCGCCGGATCGGCGTCCGGCGTGTACGGGGCGACCGGCACGCCGCGCGGGACGAACGCGACGACGGCTGAGGTCGCGACGGGCGGCTGGTCCGTTCTCGGCGAATACCGGGTCAGCCCACGACCCACGAGCCTGTCCACCCGCAGCCGCGAACCGATCGTCGCCTCGAACCCGTTCGACGCCAAGCGTCTGGCGGTCGTGTACGTGAAGGGAGTCGGTGCGGGCAGTCAGCACTCGGTGATCCGGATCAGCCACGACGGTGGCGCGACCTGGCGCACGGCGATCGGCCACCCGCGGGGCGGCGGCAGCCATCCGCTGGTCGCCTGGGGCCCCGGGCCGCAGGCAGGCAAGGCCCGTCTCTACTACGCCGCCATGGGCGGACCGTTCCCGTACCACTTCGAGGTCAGCTACAGCGACAACGAGGGGCTGACCTGGCACTTCGGGTTCATCGCCGACCACACCCGCGGCTGGTCCATCGGCATGGGGGACATGGTCGTCGACACGAACCCGGCCAGCCCGAACTACGGAACGCTCTATCTCGCCTACAACTGGCCGCGGGATACGGCGCGAGGCGACGGGATGCACGTGGTCGCGTCGGGCGATCACGGGCACACCTACGCCGAGACCGAGATCCCGAAGCTGCCCGGCCCGTCCGGCTATGGCGACGCCTGGCGCATCGGCTATAAGCTCGCGACGGCCCCGGACGGATCGGCCTATGTCGCGGGCTACCAGCTCGACATGAAGGTCTGGCGGTTCTCGTCGCCATTCCTCAAGGGCCCCTACTCGAACACCGGGCGGATCGCCTTCGGCGTGGCGAGGCTCGCCTTCGATCGGCATGCCCGCATCCTGACCCATGGCCCGAACGTCCTGGCGACCACCCTGCCGAGGACCGCCTGGAACCTCGGCCGGGCGCTCCAGGGCCTCAACGTGGGCCTTGCTGAGCCGAGCTGGGCGACGGGACTCGTCGTCGATGCGGGTGGTCGCCTCTACTACGCCGTGGCAGGCGACGGGCGGATCCGCATCCTGACCAGCGATGACCGGGGTCGGACGTGGCATCTTCGCTACTTGCCCGGTGCACCCGCGGCCGCCGGCCGGACGCAGCGGTCGATGCGGCCGGACCTCGTGACCGGGGCCGGGTTCGTGGCGGTCCTGTTCCACACGGTCGACGCGTCGGGTATCGACAAGACCGCGGGGAACGCGGCGGCCGTGAGCTTCGACCGCGGGACCACCTGGGTCGGGCCGCGACCGCTGAATGGGCACCGATGGCGCATCACTCCGATCATCGCGACATACAACGGGCCAGGCCTGCGAGATCGCGCGACAGTGCTGGCCGACGGCAAGACGATCTACTTCGCCTACGGGGACGGTCGCGATGGACGGTCGGCAGCGATCGGCGCCCGGATCCGCGTTTCGCCGGCGTCGACGCCACGGCCACCGAGCCCATCCCCGGAACCGACTTTGTCGCCGGGACCGAGCCCGACCGGGTAGCCGTCTCGAAGCCACAGACAGTTCGCCGGTCCGATCCCGGGGTGGCTGGTGTACCGTCGGGTGCGGGTGCTCGCTCGGTCGATCGACGGCGGGCAGCTGGGACCGCTGGGTCCCGGGACGCACAGGGAAGCGGGGACGTCCGTGCCGGACGAGGTCGTCGGCCGCGGGAATGAGCTCGCGGCAGTCGAACAATTCGTGGAGCGTGCTCGAGGTGGGCTCTCGGCGCTCGTCCTCGAGGGCGAGGCAGGCATCGGCAAGACCACGATCTGGCGAAGCGCCGTCGACCTCGCCCGGGCGGCCGGCTTCACCGTCCTGACCTCTGGTCCGGCCCGCTCCGAACAGGGACTCACCCTCGGTGGCCTCACCGACCTGTTCGCCGACATCGAGCCGTCCGTCCTCGCCGGCCTGCCCGACCCGCAACGCCACGCGCTCGAGATCGCCCTCCTGCGGATCGAGCCATCCGGCAACCTGCCCGACCAGAGGACGCTGTCCGTTGCGGTCGCCGGCCTGCTCCGCGCGCTGACAGCCCGCTCGCCGGTCCTCATCGCCATCGACGATGCCCAGTGGCTCGACGAGAGCTCGGCGGCCATCGTCGCCTATGCCGTCCGGCGGTTGGCGGACCGCCCCCTCGGCCTGCTCGTCTCGGTCCGGACCGGGTCTGTCGAGGCGGGTGCGCCCGATCTGGCGTCCGCGGTGGCGCTCGAGCAGACGGAGAAGATCGGGCTGGGTGCGCTCTCCCTCGCGGCTCTCCATCAACTGCTCGGCGACCGGCTCGGCCGGTCGTTCCCGCGGCTCGTGCTGGTCAGGGTCGAGGCCGCCTCCGAGGGCAATCCCCTGTACGCGCTCGAGATCGGGCGCGCCCTCCCGGTCGACATCGACCCGTCGAACCCGCCCGTCCCGCTTCCGATCCCGGACTCGCTCGGGTCGCTCATGGCCGGCCGCGTCTCGGTCCTCTCGACGGCCGCGCGCGAAGCGATGCTCCTTGCCGCAGCCGCGGCCGAGCCCACGACCGAGACGCTCGAGCGAGCCAGACCGGGTTTCGCGGAGGCGCTCCAGCCGGCCGTCGATGCGGGCCTCGTCGGGGTCGAGGGTGGAACGGTCCGGTTCAGCCACCCGCTCATGGCCCAGGCCGTGCTCGGTCTCGCGCCAGCCGCGGAGCTGCGTCGCGCCCACGCCGCGCTCGCGAGAGCGACCCCGTCCCCGGACGCGCGGGCACGGCACCTCGGGCGGGCGGCGGACGGTCCGGACGAGTCTGTCGCCCAGGCCTTGGCCGATGCCGCCGGCGCGGCCCGCGCCCGAGGCGCGACGCTCGACGCCACCGCGCTGTATCTCGATGCCGATCGGATGACCCCGGCCGACCTGTCCGACCGCCGCCTCGAGCGGGCACGGCTGGCCGCCGAATGCCTGTTCATCGACCTGTCGGAGATGGTCCAGGCGGACGGCATCCTCGAGACGGCGATCGCCGAGGCGCCGCCGGGCCCGGCCCGGGCCGAGGCGCTGAGCATCAGGGCACTGGTCCGCTACTACCACGGTCGCACGTCCGACGCCGTCGCGATGGGGGAGCAGGCACTCCGGGAAGTCGGCGACGAGGACGCGACGCTGCGAGCGCGGGTCCTCGGGCGTGTCGCATTCGTCGTCACGCAGCTCGACCTCGAGCGCGGCCTCGCGCTGATCGAGGAGGCCATCGCCTTGCTGGAGTCGGGAGGGTCGCGCGCGGGCGCCGAGGTTCTCGTCGATCCTGACCTTCTGGCCAACGCGCTCCTTCTGCGGGTGAACGCCGAGCTGGGTCTCGTCCGGCCGACGCGCGTCGACGATCTCGAGCGCGGGCTTCGACTGATCACCCCGGACGGACGCTCGTGGGAGCACGAAGGGGCCGATGGCTGTGCGTTCGGATTTGCCCGCCTGACCGACGACCTCGACCGCGCCATCGCCATGACCCACGAGCTGATCCGCGCGAAGTCCGGGCCGGGCGGCGACGACCCGTTCAACCTCGTCCAGCTGTCGGGCCTGTTGGTGTACCACGGAGACTGGACCGAGGCTCAGCGCGTCGCCGAGGCGGCGATGGAGGGCTACCGGCGCGAGGGAGCCGAGCTCCACCCGGCGTGGGGACTCCGAGGCATCGCCATGGTGGCCGCGCACCAGGGTCGACTCGACGACGCGCGTCGATGGGCACAAGAGGGCTTCGAGCGTGCGATGGAGCGAGGCGATGTCGTCATCTCGGCGTTCCACCGGCAGATCCTCGGGTTCGTGGCTCTGTCGGCGGGCGAGTGGGCCGGAGCCGACGCGCACCTGACCGCGGCAGCCGAGCTCGCGACACGCATCGCGGTCCGTCATCCCGGACGGTTCAAGCTCGCCGGCGACCAGGTGGAAGCGGCGCTGGCTCTCGGTGACAGGGACCGGGCCGCCGCGATCGAGGCGGTGCTCGAGGAGGCCGCACGGATCGCTCCGACGCCTTGGGTCGTGGCGGTCGGGGCGCGCGCCGCGGGTCAGCTCGCCGCGGCCAGTGGCGATCTCGTCGGCGCGGCAGCCGCCTTCGACCGTGCTCTGCTCGAGCACGACCGGCTGCCGATGCCGTTCGAGCGCGCCCGCACGTTGCTGGCGAAGGGCCAGCTCCATCGCCGGCGGAAGGAGAAGCGCCTCGCGGACGAGACGCTCCGTGCCGCGCTGGACGGTTTCGAGAGCCTCGGTGCGACCGTCTGGGCCGAGCGGGCGCGCATGGAGCTGGCCCGCGTCGGGCGGCGGCCACACGCACCGGCCCAGCTGACCGAGACCGAGCGACGCGTCGCCGAGCTGGCTGCCAGCGGCCTGAGCAATCGACACATCGCAGAGCGGGCGTTCCTCGCCCCCAAGACGGTCGACAATGTCCTCGGCCGCGTCTACCAGAAGCTCGGCATCCACTCCCGCGCCGAGCTCGGTGCCCAGATGGCGGCCGCCGGGGCGGCCGCCGACGCCGACGAGCCTCGCCCACCGTCCGAGCCGGGGTGACGGCGTCCATCGCGCGTCACTGATCGAGGTAACCGCCTCTTTCATCGAGGGGGTGGCCGCCGTAGCGTGATGACCATGGACCGACCAGTCGACGGCGACCCGATCGAGACGTTCCTCGTCGAACGCTACTGGCCCGACGTCGACCTCGCCCAGCTGCAGGCGGCGTTGCCGCGATTGGACGCGGCCGCCGGGGCGATGGCGGCCGAAGGTCGCCGGATCGTGCACCTGGGCTCGATCCTGATGCCCGCCGATCACGTCGTGTTCTCGCTGTTCGCCGCAACCGACGAGACGCTCGTCCGCCAGCTCAACGAACGAGCCGACCTGCCCGCCGATCGCATCGCCCGGGCGATCGCCCTGGCCGGTGCGGCCGGGTTCGGCGGCGAGGGCGGCTCACGCTGACACAGGAGGTAGACCTGATGACTCACGCCCAGCCGATCACGATGCGAGCCCTCGTGGTGCTCGCCGTCCTGTCCGTAGCAGGTCTGTCGGCCTGCACCTCGGCCGGAGCTTCGACGGCGCCCTCGATCATCGTCGTGCCGCCCCCGTCAGTCACCGCGACCGCCGAGCCCAGCGCATCCGAGGCGCCCTCGGCCGCGGCATCCGAGCCGGCCGACGCGTCGGATGGCCCGAGCGCAGTCGCAACCTCGATCGATCCATGCCAGCTGGTCACGCCGGCCGAAGTCGCGACGGTCACGGGAGTCGAGTGGGGTTCGGACTCGGCAAGCCCGACGACGCTGGATAACAACGGCAAAGCCTGCGAGTACGGCCAGGAGGGCATCCAATTCGACGTGATCGTCGTGCAGGCGCCCGATGCCGCGACAGCCAAGGCGCAGGAGCCGGCATTCAAGGCTCAGCTCGAGCAGACTGCCACGACCGCGGGGATCGCCAACATGAAGCTGACCGAGCTCCCGAACTTTCTCCCGGGCGTGGACGCCGCCATCATCGACGGCAGCACGGCAAGCGACGGGACGGAGGTCGGCGGCACGGCGCTCTACGCCCTGAAAGGCCCGGTCCTGCTGGCCATGACTGAGCTGACGCAGGGTGGTCAGGTTTCACCATCGTCGGCGTCTCCGAACGCGGGGAACACCGCCATCGAGGCCGCGATGGAAGCCGAGGCGAAGATCGCCCTCGGGCGCATCCCGTGAGTGGCTTCTACCCGGCATCAGCCGGACGCCCGGACCAGCGGGCCGCCGCCCTCCTCGTCAGCGGCGCGCAGTTCGACGCGGCCTGCACCACCAGCCCATCGTCCGGGGGGCCGACCTTCCCGACGCTCGTCAGCGGGGTATCGGCGAGCGTCGGGAAGACGTCGGTGAAGTCCGGGGGCTGGGGGGCCTGGCGGCTCGGGCTACGGTGGCGGGGCGGCCAGGATCTGAGCCCTCTCGGAAGACAAGGCCTCAGCCCGCGCCCGGCACCGGCCCTTCGCGCAGCCCGAAGACATTCCCGTCGGGATCCTTGAACCACGCTCCGCGTGCGGGCCCGACCTGGGCGATGAAGTTCGTGGTCTTCGGCGTCTCGTAGTCTTCGAACGGCACGCCACGACCGGTGAGCTCGCGGACAGTGGCCTCGATATCCGCGACCTCGAAGTGGGCGACCGTCTGTCCGACGTTGGGCTGCCCGCGGCGGACCGACAGCTGGCTGCCTTTGCCGGCACCGAACCGGATCGCGAACGGCGCTTCCTCGAGCACAGGCAGCCGGAGCCGCTCGGCGTAGAAGTCCTTCGCGCGCTCGAGGTCGGTCACCGCGACGGTCACGACGACGAGAAAATCGGCGAGCACGGTCATCACCTCGGATCCTGCGTCGGGTACGGCGGCGACGGTCGGCGCCCCCGGGATGGGCCAGCAGAGCTCCGCGCTGACGCGGCGCTCTGCGTCTCGCATCGAGTATGGGCCGTGACGCCGTCCGATGAACGCCGGGATAAGGAATCGCAAGGTACGGCGGGTTATCACCTGACTCTCAGAAATCGGCGAGACAGTCGAGGCTGATGGCCGGGCTCCAGCACTCGCCGATCGGCGAGCGGCCCTGGCGAACCAGGTGAGAACCAAATGTACGAACCGCCCCAGCCCCCGTCCTCGGGAGCGCCCCAGCAGCCGCAGCAGCCGCCCCAGCCCGCGTGGGCGCCGCCGATGGTGCCGCCTGCCGCCCAGCCCGCGGCGCCCGCCGCTGGCCCGGCGGATCCGATCACCGAGCGCGTGGCGTGGACACCTACTACCAACGAACCGCCGGCTTACGCGCCGGCCCCGACGGCCTCGGCCCAGGGCTACGGCTCGGCGGCCTACGCCGGCTCGACCGGCTCCCGGTCTGACAACGGTCGCCGACCCATCGGCCCCGGCTTCGTCCTCGGAGCGGTCCTCGCGTCGGCCCTCCTCGCGTCCGGTGGCACGTACCTCGCGGTCCAGGCGTCGGATGGCAACCACACGACTCCCGCCAACGCATCGTCGGTCACCCCGGCGGCTGCGAACTCCACGCAAGCTCCGGCCGGTACCTCGGCTCCGGCTGCCACGACGCCCCCCGCAACGGGCGGCAATCCGGCCCCGGCCGCCGGCGGCCAGGCCAACGTCGCGGACATCTTCAAGAACGTCAGCCCCGCTGTCGTCACGATCGTCGCTGACGGCGTCACCGCCACGGACCCGACGACCGGTCAGACCGGCGTCGGCACCGCGACCGGCTCGGGCATCATCTTCGACTCGAACGGGCTGATCCTGACCAACCACCACGTGGTCTCGGGCAATCCGTCCAAGCTCACCGTGAACCTCAAGGACGGCCGTTCCCTGCCAGCCACGATCTACGGCATCGACACGCTCACCGACCTCGCCATCGTCAAGGTCGACGCGACCGGCCTGCCGACCGCTCCCATCGGCGACTCGTCCACGATCCAGGTCGGCCAGCAGGCGATCGCCATCGGCAGCCCGCTCGGGACGTTCACCGACTCGGTCACGAGCGGCATCATCTCGGCCGTCGGCCGTGACATCCCGGTCGAGAACGAGATCCTCCACAACCTCATCCAGACGGACACCGCGATCAACCCGGGCAACAGCGGCGGCCCGCTGCTCGACCCGAGCGGCAAGGTCATCGGCATCAACACCGCCGTCGCCGGCGACAGCCAGGGCATCGGCTTCGCGATCCCGATCAACATCGCCAAGCCGCTGCTCGCGCAGGCATCGGCCGGCCAGCAGCTGGCCCGCCCATGGCTCGGCATCGTGTTCGAGACCATCGATCCGACCATCAAGCAGGCGAACAGCCTGCCGGTCGACAATGGCGCCTGGATCCCGACCGCTGACGCGGCGGCCGCCCAGGGCTCGACGGGCTCGACCGGGCAGGACCCGAACGCCCAGGGGCAGGACCCCAACGCCCAGGGCCAGGACCCCAACGCCCAGGGTGGGCAGGGCGCCGACCCGTTCGGTCAGGGCACAAACCCGTTCGGTCAGGGCACCGATCCGTTCGCGCAGGGCGGCGGCCAGGGTCAGACCGGCTCCGGTGCCGCGGCGCAGCCGACGGTCGTTGCCGGCAGCCCGGCCGACAAGGCCGGTCTCCAGCCCGGTGACATCATCATCTCGATCGACGGGACGACCCTCGATGCGAGCCATACCCTCGACCAGGTCGTGGCCGGCTACGCTCCGGGTCAGACGATCAAGATGACCGTCCTTCGCAACGGCCAGACGCAGGACGTCTCCGTGACGCTCGGCACCCGGCCCGCGACCAGCTAGCACTCGCGCCTCCGGCGCTCGACGGGACCGTCATTCGTGGCGGTCCCGTTTTTTCGTGACTGGCCTCCGCGCGTCCGGCGCGAACGCCCGGCCGACCGGTTGGCGGATGATACGCAGCGATGCCGATCATCGAATTCGCGCTGGGCCTGCTGCTGCTGATCCTCGTCCTCTGGGATGTCTTCCAGACGGTCGTCGTTCCGCGTCCGACGCCCGGCTGGTTCCGGCTCGGCCGGTATGTGGTCCGCGGTTCATGGCGTGTCGTCCGTGCCGTCGGTCGGGACGACGTCGGCACGCGCCATGACCAGCTCCTCGGGCTGTTCGCACCGGCGATGACGATCATGTTGCTCGTCACCTGGCTGACCGGCCTCATCGTGGGCTACGGCCTCATCCTGCATGCCCTCCGAGACCAGCTGACGCCCAGCCCGGACGACCTCGGGACCGCCATCTACTTCGCGGCCAGCTCGGTCCTGACGCTCGGCTACGGCGATATCGTCGCCAACGGCACCCTCGCCCGGTTCGTCGTCGTAGCGGCTGCCGCGACCGGCCTCGGCATCGTCGCGCTCGTCGTCACGTTCCTGTTCTCGCTCTACGCCTCCTACCAGCGGCGCGAGATCCCGGTCGTCCTGCTGCAGGCGAAGGCCGGCGGTCCGCCATCGGCTGTCGTCCTGCTCGAGAACCTCGCCCGGATGGACGCCAGCGCGCGATTGCCGGAGTTCTTCGGCGAATGGGAGCGCTGGGCGGCGGAGGTCCTCAATTCGCACGTCGCCTACCCGATCCTCGGCTACTTCCGCTCGAGCCACGACAACCTGTCCTGGATCAGCGCGCTCGGGACCGTCCTCGACACGGCCAGCCTGGTCCTGACGACCATCGAGGGCGTCCCGCGCGGCCACGCCGAGCTGTTCAAGAGCGTCGGGTCGCACCTGGTCGAGGACATCACCAACCTCGGCTTCCGGGAGCGATCGACCGACGGGATCGACCGGGAGGCGTTCAACTCGGTCTACGCGCGCCTGGAGGTGGCCGGCTACCAGCTCTGCCCGGCCGACCGCGCATGGGAGGATTTCTCGGCGGCGCGCACGGTATACGCCCAGCGTCTCGAGGCGATGGCGAGCTACTGGGCGGTCCCGTCCACGTCCTGGTTCGGCCACAGCGAGCCGCTCCGGTCGCCGACGCACCGGAACGAAGAGGTGGCTTGAGGCTGACCGGTGCGCTCAGGCGCGCGAACATTCAGTATTGACTGAATGTTCGGAACGGGCGTAGCATCCACCTCATGACACCGGGCGAGGCGACCTTCGTCGAGGAGATGGGCCACTTCCTGGGCACCAGCGGGATGACCCCCATGGCCGGCCGGATGTGGGCCTGGCTGCTGATCTGCGACCCGCCCGAGCAGACGGCCACCGACCTCGCCACGGAGCTGCATGCCAGCCGGGGCGCGATCAGCGGTACGGCCCGGCTGCTCGAATCGGCCGGCATGATCCGGCGCGGACGTCGGCGGGGCGATCGAAGCGAGTACTTCTCAGCGCCAGCCGGCGCACTCGAGGCTCTCCTGACCGATGCGGGCTCGACGTATGGCCGCATCCGGGCCATCAGCGAGATCGGCCTTGCGGTCCTCGCCGACCGCCCGCCGTCGGTCAGCGCACGACTGCGCGAGGTCCACGACGCGTACACCTTCTTCGAGCGGGAGTACCCCGCCCTGATCGCCCGCTATCTCCGCGAACGGGCCGCGGTCGAGCCGGTCGCGCTCACGCCAGCGCCCGCTCCACAGGACGTGCCCGCCTGACGGGCGGGTCAAGAGAGGAAATCCCATGACGGCCATCATCGAAACCGAGAAGCTGACCAAGTCCTATGGCGAACACCGCGGCATCATCGATGTCGACCTCAGCATCGACACGGGCGAGGTCTTCGGTTTCCTGGGTCCGAACGGCGCCGGCAAGACGACGACGATCCGCGTCCTGCTCGACCTGATCCGGCCGACCAGCGGTCGCGCCACGATCTTCGGCATCGACACGCACGTCGACCCGATCGCCATCCACCGCCGGCTCGGCTACGTCCCCGGCGAGTTCGCCCTCTATGACCGATTGACCGGCGCACAGACGCTGGAGTACTTCGGCAACCTGCGCGGCGGCGTCGACGAGGCGTATCGGGCACGTCTGATCGAGCGGCTCGACCTCGATCCCAGCCGGCGGTTCAAGGAGTATTCGAAGGGCAACAAGCAGAAGGTCGGCCTGCTGATCGCGCTCCAGCACCGCCCGGAGCTGCTCATCCTCGACGAGCCGACGTCGGGCCTCGACCCGCTCGTCCAGCAGTCGTTCTTCGAGGTCCTCCACGAGGTCGTCGGTGACGGCGGCACGGTCTTCCTGTCGAGCCACGTGCTGAGCGAGGTCGAGAAATCGTGCGACCGGGTGGCGATCATCCGCGACGGCCAGCTGGCCAAGGTGGACCGCGTCGATGCCCTGCGCGACCTCGCACACCATGAGGTCGAGCTCCAATTCGCCGGCCCCGTCCCGACCGCCGACTTCGACCAGCTCCCGGGAGTGAGCGACGTGTCGACCACCGACCACGTCCTGCACCTGCGGGTGACGGGTCCGATGACGCCCGTGGTCCGGGCGGCAGCCCGCTACGAGCTGCTCGAGTTCAACAGCCGCGAGCCGAGCCTCGAGGAGACGTTCCTGGCACAGTACGGCCCCGATGGCGGAGCGCCGGTGGCCACCTCGGTCGGCTCGACCGGCAGCCCGTCATGACCGCGCAGGCCGGCCTGCCGGCCCGGTCGACGACATTCGCGCCGATCCCGCTGCGTCGCCGGCTGTACGGCTTCGGGAGCATCTACGGCAAGACCATCCGGGATTCGCGCCTCGCCTTCATCATCGCGGCCGGCCTCCTCGGCGGGATGGCGCTCGTGCTCGGCGCCGCCATCTCGACCGTCTTCCCGACGCCGGAATCCCGGCTCGAGATCGACAAGCTCATCGGGAGCATCCCGGCCTCGATGGTCAACCTGTTCGGGAAGCCCGAGAAGCTGGGCACGCTGGGCGGCTACATGAGCTGGAAGTACGGGGCGATCTTCGCCCTCGGGACGGCGCTGTGGTCGATCCTGGCCCTGTCCTCGACGCTCGCGAGCGAAGCCGGTCGCGGCAGCCTCGACTTCGTCGCGGTGACACCGTTCGGCAAGCGCCGGGTCGCGCTCGAGAAGCTGGCCGCCCATCTGACGATGCTGGCGATCGCGCTGGTGATCCTTACCCTGGCCACGACGTTCAGCTCAAACGCCTTCGGCGACGCGGCGCTCGGCGATCAGATCCCACCGCTGTCGGCGCTGGGCTTCGCCCTATGGGTCGGGTTCATCGCCCTGTTCTTCGGCGGCCTGGCGTTCGCGCTGGCGCCGGTCCTCGGTCGCTCCGGAGCGGCCGGCATCGCCGGGCTCGCGATGATCGTCCTGTGGGTCGCCAACGGGCTCGACCTCGGCGGACCGCTCGCTGCCATCAGCCCGTTCCACTGGACCGCCGACCACATCGCGCTCGTCGGCGAGTACGACTGGCCCGGGCTGGCCCTCGTCGGCGTCGTCGCGGCGGTCTTCCTTGCGATCGGCGTCGAGGCATTCACCCGGCGTGATCTCGGGATCACGTCGGGCCTGTCGCTGCCCGCGCTGCCGTCGTCCGTGCTCGGTGTCCGGGGGCCGATCAGCCGGGCCTTCGGCGACCAGCTGCCACGGTCGTTGTCGTGGGGGATCGGGCTCGGGCTCATGGGTGCGCTGCTCGCGTCGCTGGTCGGGCCGATGGCCGAGCAGATCGGGCAGAGCGCGGACCTGCTCAAGATGTTCCGCTCGATCTTCCCGGACTTCGACCTCGGCTCGGCCGGTGGCTTCCTGCAGCTCTACGTCGAGCTCTTCTACATCGCCGCCGGGTTCGCCGCCGCGACGCTCGTCGCGAAATGGGCTTCGGACGAGACAGAGGGCCGGCTGGACTCGGTCCTGGCGGCACCGCTGGGGCGTGCCCGGTGGGTGGTCGCCGGCGGCATCGCCGCGATCCTGGGCATCGTCGTGATCAGCATCCTGTTCGCGGCGGGGATCGGGGTCGGCGCGGCGTCGGGCGGCGTGGCCGCCGGGGACGCGATGCTCGGCTCGACCGCCCTCGGTCTGTTCGCGATCGCGATGGTCGGGGTCGGCATCGCGGTCGGGGGCCTGTGGCGCACGTCCCTGGCGGCCGAGATCACGGCGCTCGTGGTGATCGTGACGTACCTCATCGACCTCCTCGCGCCCGCGCTCAAGCTGCCGGACTGGGTCCACCAGCTGGCGCTCACGGCCCACCTCGGTCAGCCGATGGTCGGCACGTGGGATCCGGTCGGCGTCGTCGCCTGCGTGGTCATCGCGGTCGGCGGCATCGCGCTCGGGGCGTGGGGGATGAGCCGCCGCGACGTGAGCCGCTAGGCCCGTCTCTCCGGACGACCGGCAGCCGTCCATGCGGCGCCCGACCGATCGGGCGCACGTACGACCGGCAGAGGTACCAGCCGGCCACCCGAACGGTTCATTGTGGGCGCCCGGACCAGCCTCTACGGTCGCCACGATCCATGGACCGTCCCACGCTCCATTCACGGTGGCGCCCCGGGCTGCAGGCACTCGTGCTGTCGGTCGCGGGCGTGCTTGTCGTGTCCGCCGCCGTCCTCGTCTCGAACAATGTCGCGGATCACCTGCAGCAGACCGCCGTGGGCCAGGCGGTCCGGGAGACCGAGGCGATCGTCCACGGCTATATCGACCCGTCGCTGACCCCGGAGCTGATGGCCGATCCGACGACCCCCGCAGGCGTCAACCTGAACGCCGATCTGAGCCGTCTGGTCGCGCCCGGCCAGATCCTGCGCATCAAGGTCTGGGCCAGGGACGGCACCGTCGTGTTCTCCGACCTGCCGACCTTGCGGGGCCGCCAGTTCCCGGTCGAGGACGACCTGCTGGATGTCTTCGCCGGGAACCCGTCCACGGAGTTCTCCGACGGCAGCGGCGAGGAGAACGTCTTCGAGCGCGGCCTCGCCACCGAGTTCCTGTCGATCTACCTGCCCGTCCGCGCGGCCGACGGGAGCGTGATCGCCGTCTATGAGGTGTACGAGGACGCGGCGCCGATCGTGGCCGACATCGCCCAGTCGCGGCAGGACCTCCTGCTCATCGTCGGCACGATGGGGCTGGGGCTGCTGGTGCTCCTCGTCGCAGCCTTTTCGGTGGCGTCGCATCGGCTCACCCGCCAGAACCGACGGCTGGTCGAACAGGCCGTCACCGAGCAGATCCTGACGACGGACCTGCGGCGCAGCCAGGAGCGCTTCCGGTCGCTCGTCCAGAACTCCGCCGACGTCAACATGATCATCCGGACCGATGGGGTGATCGAGTACGAGAGCCCGGCCGTGGAGCGCGTCCTGGGCTACGGGGTGGACGACCGCCTCGGGTTATCCGCCTTCGACGCCGTCCACCCGGACGACATCGCCTGGGGAGAGCGGCTTCTCGGCGACGTGATCAAGACGCCCGGTGCGACCGTGTCCGGCGAGTTCCGGGTCAAGCACGCCGACGGATCGTGGCGCTGGCTCGAGGCTGTCGGGACGAACCTGCTCGACGACCCGGCAGTCGGCGGGGTGGTCATCAACTATCGCGACGTGACATCACGCCGGGAGCTCGAGGAGGAGCTCCGCCATCTCGCCTTCCACAATTCGCTGACCGGACTGGCCAACCGCGCCCTGTTCATCGATCGCCTCGAGCACGCACTCCTGCTGTCCCATCGCGCACCGCGACCGCTGGCCGTGCTGTTCGTGGATCTCGACGACTTCAAGACCATCAACGACAGCCTCGGGCACGGCGAGGGCGACGCGATCCTGGAACGGGTCGCGGAGCGCCTGAGGGCCGGCCTGCGCGCGGGCGACACGCTCGCGCGGATGGGCGGCGACGAGTTCGCCGTACTGGTCGAGGACCCACCTGCGGCCACGGACCCGACGGTCGTGGCCGAGCGCCTGGCCGACACGCTGCGTGCCCCGTTCACGGTCGGTGGCAAGGAGCTGTTCGTCCACGCCAGCTTCGGCGTCTCGGTGCTGACCTCGCGCGACCAGACCGCCGAGGAGCTCCTGCGCAACGCCGACACCTCGATGTACATGGCCAAGCGCAAGGGCAAGAACCGGATCGAGGTCTTCGAGCCGAGCATGCACGCCGCGGCGATCGCCCGGCTGGCGCTGAAGGGCGATCTCGAGCGTGCCCTCGAGCGCGACGAGTTCTTCGTCCTGTACCAGCCGGTCATGGACCTGGCGACCCTCGAGATCGTCGGCGTCGAGGCGCTGCTGCGCTGGCGTCATCCGGAACGCGGCCTGGTCGGGCCGACGGACTTCATCCCGGTCGCCGAGGAGACCGGGCTGATCATCCCGCTCGGCCGCTGGGTGCTCCTCGAGGCGTGTCGCCAATCCAAGGCGTGGGACCAGGCCGCCCCGGGTCGGCCGCTGACGATGAACGTCAACGTGTCGGGCCGGCAGGTCGCGGAGGCCGGTTTCGTCGAGGAGGTTGCCCGGGTCCTGGTCGAGACCGAGGTCGAGCCGGGCCGCCTCGTCCTCGAGTTCACCGAGGGGGTCCTGATCCAGGACACCGATGCGACCAAGGCCACGCTCCTGGCACTCAAGGCGCTCGGCGTCCGGCTCGCCATCGATGACTTCGGGACCGGCTACTCGTCGCTCTCATACGTCCGCCAGTTCCCGATCGACGTCCTCAAGATCGATCGGTCGTTCATCGCGAGCATGTCCGACGGGCCCGACGAGACGGCCCTGCTCCGATCGATCCTGCACCTGAGCGAGACCCTCCATCTTGAGACGGTCGCCGAGGGGATCGAGGAGCCCGAGCAGCTGGCCGATCTCCAGGCGCTCGGCGCCGACCTCGGTCAGGGGTTCCTGTTCGCCCGGCCGCTGCAGTCCATCGAGATCTCCGCCCTGCTCGCCGTCCCGGGCGGCCGGCTCGATCGACCGTCGCTCGACCGCGGAGTCGCCTGACCTCAGCGAGGTTGGTCCTTCCTGTCGCAGGGTGGTACCGTAACGACACGGTTACGGAAGGACGTGGCCCGTACGCTCACGGCGGCCACCCAGGCAAGGAGTTTCGTCCATGGCGCACAGCGGCAGCGGCACCAAGGCTGACCCGTGGGTGCTCAAGACACCGCCCGGGACATCCGAGTACCAGATGTACCTCGACGACGCGGGCGACCCGCCGGCGATCATCTGCCAGGTCGGCGGGACCCAGCTCAAGTACGACAAGCGGGCGATCGACGACCTCCACGCGATGCTCAAGGCGCACGGCGACTGGATGCCGCTCGGCGGCGCCGACGAGCAGAAGCCGGCCCCAGAGGGCTCGGTCGAGGCGTGGGGTCGCTCGGCGGACAACCCGGTCGGTGGCTGGTACGGGCTCAAGAAGGGTCTGCGAGGACGGTTCGGCGTCTACATGCCGCCGCTCATGGAGGCGCTCGGGCTGGCCGAGGTCACCCACGACGCCAAGAACAACCGGATGCGGGCGCTGTAGGCGTGCCACACGAGGCGCCGATGCCCGAGGGCGACCCGTTCGACGCCCTCGGCGATCCGAACCGACGCGCGATCGTGGAGCTGCTCGGGGCGGGCGATCGGTCCGTCCGGGAGCTGGCCGACGCCCTGCCGATCAGCCGGCCGGCGGTGTCGCGCCACCTGCGGCTGCTCAAGGAGGCCGGGCTGGTGGTCGAGGAGCCGCGCGGCACGCGCCGGATCTACCGGCTCCACGACGAGGGCGTCGAGGCCGTGCGCGCCTATCTCGAGCGCGTCTGGGGCGACGCCGCGACCCGATTCCGGCTGGTCGCCGAGAACACGACGCCCAGGAAGTGATCGAGCCCATCCGTCTTGCCTTCGAGGTCGCCTGCCCGCCGGACCACGCGTTCGAGGTGTGGACGGGGCGGATCGGGACGTGGTGGCCGGCAGACCACACGGTGTCGGGAGAACCCGGCCTGGCCGTCGTCCTCGAGCCGCGTCGCGGCGGTCGCATCTACGAACGCACCGCGGCCGGTGTCGAGCACGACTGGGGCCAGGTGACGGTCTGGGAGCCGCCCGGTCGATTCGCATACCTGTGGCACATCGGCCGTGACCGCGCGGACGCGACCGAGGTGGAGATCCGGTTCGTCGGCCGCGGGGGCGATGCGACGCTCGTCGAGATCGAGCATCGCGGCTGGGAGGCCCTCGGCGACGAAGCCACGTCGTGGCGCGAGCGGAACGGCGGCGGCTGGGCGAGCCTGCTGCCTCATTACGTGGCGGCGGCCACCGCGGTCTGAGGTCGCCGGCGGCGGGACATCGCCCTCAGGCCCGGGTGGCGGCCTCGGCGAATGACGCCATGTCCGAGAAGGTCGCGTCGGGCGTCGCCTCGGCAGGCGGAGTGGCGCCTCCCGGTCGGCCGCCTCGGCGGTCGATCCAGACCGTCGTGAGACCCAGACGCTTTGCCGTGACGTGGTCGTGGAACAGGCTCTGGGCAACGTGGAGGATACGCTCGCGTGGCAGGCCGATCCGTTCGAACGCGAGCTCGAAGGGCCGTTCGTCGGGCTTGTAGCGGCCGGCCTGCTGCGCGGTGACCACCCAGTCGAACGTCGTGCCCAGCCGCGCGGCGGAGCGCGCGAACAGGTCGTCGTCGCAGTTGGTGATGACCCCGAGGCGGAACCGCTCGTGCAGCCGCGCCAGCGCCACGGCCGAATCCGGGAACGCCGGCCAGTCGCCGACCGAATCGGCGAACGCGCTCACCGCGGCGTCGTTCGGCTCGACGCCATAGCGGGCGGCGACCTCACGAGCGGCGAGCGCCAGGATGTCCCGGTAGCGCAGATAGGGGCCGGCCTCCGCGGGTGCCTCGACGTCCGCGAACGCGCGGAGCAGCTCGTCGTCGGGTGTTTCCACGGCCGCGGACGCCGAGGACCTGGCGGAGGGCCGCCGCGATCCCCGTCTCCCAGTCGATCAGCGTGCCGTAGCAGTCGAACGTGAGCGCCTCGAAGCGCCCGTAATCGAGATCGGTCACCAGGCTCGAGGCCTCCTCTCGCCACCATCATGACCGACCGCGCGCGGGGCCGGTGGCGGAAACCGCCGTTCGACCGGCGACGTATCGACCGACGTACCAGTGCGTGCCCGCGAAGTCCACGCAGCCGCCGGGAGGAGACGGGCCACGGGCAGGTCCGGACTGGCGGCAAGGCGGCGGCGGGTCGGATCGACCCGCCGCCGCTGGTCGTCCGTACGTCGTCGCGCCGGACTGCCCTTCCGCGTTCCGGGCCTGCCGCGACGCTGCTAGCATCGGGCCTCATGACGGCCCCCCGCTACGACTTCATCATCGTCGGTGGCGGATCTGCCGGCTGCGCCCTCGCCAACCGTCTGTCAGCCGACCCGTCCACCCGGGTCCTCGTGCTCGAGGCCGGCAGGCCCGACTACCGATTCGACGTGTTCATCCACATGCCCGCGGCGCTGACCTTCCCCATCGGCAGTCGCTACTACGACTGGATGTACGAGTCGGAGCCCGAGCCGTTCATGAACGGCCGTCGCGTCTACCACGCGCGCGGCAAGGTCCTCGGTGGCTCGTCGAGCATCAACGGCCAGATCTTCCAGCGCGGCAACCCGCTCGACTACGAGCGGTGGGCCGCCGACCCGGGGATGGACAGCTGGGACTACGCCCACTGCCTGCCCTACTTCAAGAAGATGGAGAACTGCCTCGCGGCGGCGCCCGACGACCCGTGGCGCGGCCATGCGGGGCCACTGGTCCTGGAGCGTGGCCCGGCGACGAACCCGCTGTTCACGGCCTTCTTCGCGGCTTGCCAGGAGGCCGGATACGCTCTGACCGAGGACGTCAACGGCTATCGACAGGAGGGCTTCGCACCCTTCGACCGGAACATCCACGACGGGCGGCGGCTGTCGGCCGCCCAGGCATACCTCAAGCCGGTCCGCGGCCGGAAGAACCTGACCGTCCGGACGCGGACGTTCGTCACTGGCGTCGTGTTCGAGGGCCGGCGCGCCGTCGCCGTCGACATCGAGCGCCAGGGCGGCGGCACCGAGCGGATCGAGGGCGGCGAGATCATCCTCGCCGGCGGCGCGATCAACAGCCCGCAGCTCCTCCAGCTGTCGGGTGTCGGGGCGGCGGCGGACCTGGCCGCGCTCGGCATCCCGGTCGTCGCCGACCTGCCGGGCGTCGGGGCCCACCTCCAGGACCACCTCGAGGTCTACATCCAGTACAAGTCGCTCCAGCCGGTGTCCATGCAGCCGACCGCGACCGAGAAGTGGCGCCGGCCGTTCATCGGGGCCGAGTGGCTCTTCCTGCGGCGCGGACCGGGCGCCACGAACCACTTCGAGGGCGGCGGGTTCGCCCGCTCCAACGACGAGGTCCTCTACCCGAACCTGATGTTCCACTTCCTGCCCCTGGCCATCCGATACGACGGCAGTGCGGGGGCGGCGGGTCACGGCTACCAGGTCCACGTCGGGCCGATGTACTCGGACGCGCGCGGCTCGGTCTCGCTCAAGTCGACCGATCCGCGCGAGCACCCGGCGCTCCGCTTCAACTACCTGTCGACCGACCAGGATCGACGCGAGTGGGTCGAGGCCATCCGTGTTGCCCGGCACATCCTCAACCAGCCGGCGATGGATGCGTTCAACGGCGGGGAGACGTCGCCGGGCTCGGTCGTCACGACCGATGACGAGATCCGCGACTGGGTCGCCCGCGACGCCGAGACCGCGCTCCATCCGTCGTGCACGGCGCGGATGGGCGTCGACGACGCGTCGGTCCTCGATCCGCTGACGATGCGCGTCCACGGCTTCGACGGGCTGCGGGTGGTCGACGCGTCGGCGATGCCGTATGTCACCAACGGCAACATCTACGCGCCGGTGATGATGGTCGCCGAGAAGGCCGCCGATCTCATCCTCGGCAACACGCCGCTCCCGCCGGAGCACACGCCGTTCTACCGGCACGTTCCGGGCACGGCAGCAGGGACGGCACCATCGGCGGCATCCGCGACCGGCTAGCCCCGTTTCCGGTCGGCGAACGCCCGTAGACGCGCTCGTGTCTCGGGTGTCCTGAAGCAGGCGAGCTCGGCCTCTGCCTCGGCCGCGGTGGCCGCCTCGAACTCGGTCTCGAGTGCGTCGAGGAACCCGCGCTTGGTCCCGACGACGCCGAGTCGCGGATATCCGGCGAGCCGATGCGCGAACGCCTCGGCCTCGGGGAGGAGTGCGTCGGGTTCGACGACCCGGCTGACGAGCCCGATCCGCAGCGCCTCCTCGGCGTCGATCGGCTCTGCCCACATGGTCAGGTACATCGCACGGCCGAGGCCGACGACACGCGGCAACAGCCAGGTCATGCCGCTGGTCGGGCTCAGCCCGAGCGGCGTGTCCGGCAGGCCGAACTGGGTCCCGGTCGCCGCGAACCGGACGTCACACAGCAGGGCGAGCTCGAAGCCGCCGGCCAGGGCGTAGCCGTGGACCGCCGCGATGATCGGCACCCGGCAGGCGCGGAAGGCGGCGGCGAGCCGCATGTACCTGGCGATGGTCGCGGCAAAGGCCTCTTCGTCCATGTCGGCCATGGCCGTGATGTCGCCGCCGGCCGAGAATGCCCGGCCCCGCCCGGTCAATACGGCTGCGCCGATCGCCTCAGCCCGCCCGGCCTCCTCGATCGCCGCGAGGAGGCCATCGAGCATGTCGTCGTCGATGGCGTTCAGCTTCTCCGGCCGATCGAGCGTGATGATCGCGACGTCGCCTCGGATCTCGAGTCTCACGGTGGCCACTCAGACGACCTCCCCTCGATAGCTCCGGATGACGCGCCGGGTCTTGCCGTCGCCGGCGATGGTGCCCGGTGCGACCGGGGTCACGGCGGCGGTGAAGTCGAGCTCGGCCTTGAGCCGTGCCTCGACCTCTCGCGCGAGCGCGTCGTGGCCGTCTGCCGGCACGTCCCGGGCGACCTCGATCGTGATCGGCACGGGGTAGTCGATCGGCGGCGCTCGATCGATGACGACCCGGAACTCGCCGGTCACCCGCGGGGCGAGCCCGAGAAGGAGTGCCTGGATCGACAGGGGGAAGACGTTGATGCCCTTGACGATGAACATGTCGTCGGACCGGCCGAGGACCCGGAACCGGAAGGTCGTCCGACCGCACGGGCAGGCGGTGGTGAAGACCTGCATCAGGTCGTGCGAGCGCATCCGCAGCAGCGGGCTTGCCTCGCGATGGATGGACGTATAGACGACCTCGCCCTGGGCGCCGTCCTCGAACGGCAGGACCTCGCCGCTGTCGGGGTCGATCAGCTCGGCGATCGCGTTCCCGGTGCCGCCGTAGTGGACGCCGTCGCGCGCGTCGCACTCGCCGGAGTGGAGGCCCAGCTCGCCCGTCCCGTATTGGTCGCGCGCGACCATGCCCCACGTGTCCTCGATCTGCTCGCGATAGCCGGGCACCTGCAGCCCGGCCTCGCCCGAGAAGTAGCCGCGCCTGAGCCCCACTGATCGCGGCTCGATCCCGAGCCCGGCGGCAACCTCGCCGAGCCGGACGGCGTAGGACGGCGTCGCCCAGATGCCGACCGGGTCGTTCAGGCCGGCCATCATCGCCAAGAGCCGCTCGCTGTGGCCGACGCCGAATGGGATCGTCGCCGCACCCAGCGTCTCGAACGTGAGGTGGTCGGACAGGCCGCCCGAGTAGAGGTTGTAGTTCATGCACTCGAACACGATGTCGCCCGGTCGGCAGCCCATCGTCCACAGCGCCCCTGCCCCCATCTCCCCGTAGTCGGCGATGTCGCGCCGAGTGAGCCCGAGGCGCATCGGCTGGCCGGTCGTGCCGCCGGTGGCCTGGATCCGGACGATCCGCTCGAGCGGGGCACACTGGTTGACCCCGAGCAGGGCCCCATCCGCCTGCGAGTCGGCGATGTCGGTCTTGTCCATGAACGGGATCCGGGCGAGATCCTCGCGGTGGCGGATGGTCTCCGGCCGGACGCCCGCTGCGTCGAGCCGCTCGCGGTAGAACGGGCTCGTCGCGTAGTCATAGGCGATCTGCTCTGCGAGGCGGTCGTCCTCGAGCCGGCGGATGGCGACCGGCGTCAGCGTCTCGAGCGCCTCGTTCCAGAACTCGCGCGACACGGCTCCTCCGACTCTGGACCGCGGCTCCCCGGTCCACCCCGACGATAGCCGCGTCGACTCGTGCCCGCGTCGCGGCTGGACGGATGTCCATGCCTCCGACCGGACGGGCGTCCGCTGTCCCGGGCGCAGACGCCGGGCGACCATCGGGGCACTCCTCGATCCCCCGACGACATCCCACACCAAGGAGCCAACCGATGGAAGCCTTCCGCCACCCATTCGCCGACGTCACCGATCTCGGCGACGACCTCGACCTCGACCTCGACGTCTTCGAGGCCAGCCTGGCCGGATCGGTCATCGTGCCCGGCAGCCCGGAGTACGACACCGCCCGGCAGGTCCACAGCGCCAACGCGGACGGCCACCCCGCGCTCATCGTCCGCGCCGCGGACACCTCGGACGTGTCGCGGACCGTCGTCCTCGCTCGCGAGACCGGCCTGTCCCTGTCGGTCCGGGGTGGCGGCCACAGCCTCGCCGGCTACGGCACCAACGACGGCGGCATCGTCCTCGACCTCGGGGCGATGAAGGGCCTCCACATCGATCCGGACCGCCGCCTGGCATGGGCGCAGCCGGGGCTCACCGCGAGCGAATACACCGTCGCCGCCGCGGCCCACGGGCTGGCGACGCCGTTCGGCGACACCGGCTCGGTCGGCATCGCCGGGCTGACCCTCGGCGGTGGCATCGGCTGGCTGGTCCGCAGATACGGCCTCGCGATCGACGCCCTCGAAGCGGTCGAGATCGTCACCGCCGATGGACGCCTCGTGACCGCGAACGCCGAGTCGCACCCGGACCTGTTCTGGGCGGTGCGCGGTGGCGGCGGCAACTTCGGCGTCGTGACCCGCTTCCAGTTCCGGCTGTACCCGGTCGGCGAAGTCCTGGGCGGTGCGCTGTTCATGCCGGCCACCCCTGACGTCCTGCGCAGCCTCGTCCCGATCGCCGCGAACGCGCCCGAGGAGCTGACCACCATCTCGTTCGTGATGGGGATCCCGCCCGCGCCGTTCGTCCCGCCGAGCTGGTCGGCACGCGGTCGCTGGTCGTCATGTTCGTGTGGACCGGCGACCCTGCGGCCGGCCAGGCTGCGATCCAGCCGTTCCGCGAGGTCGCGACCCCGCTCATCGACATGGCCATGCCGATGCCGTACCCCGGCATCTACCAGTTCACGGCCGAGGGCGAGAGGCGTGCCTTCGCCGTCCATCGGTCGCGCTTCCTCGACGCGCTGGGCGACGACGCAGTCGACGCCATCCTCGACGCCACCGCAGCACCGAGCTCGCCGTTCGCGATGGTCCAGCTCCGCGTCCTCGGTGGCGCGATGGCCCGGGTGGCGGCTGACGCGACTGCGTTCGCGCACCGCGACGCCCCGGTCATGGTCACGATCATCACGCCCTACGCGGATCCGGCCACGGAACCAGCCCAGCGGGCCTGGACCGACGGTCTCTACGAGGCGCTCGCACCCCACGACGCGGGGGTCTACTCGAACTTCCTCGAGGCCGAGGGCGAGGAACGGATCCGCGCGGCGTACCCGGGCGGCACCTACGAGCGGCTGGCCGACATCAAGCGCCGTTACGATCCGCGCAACCTGTTCCGGATGAACCAGAACATCCAGCCCGCCCCGCTCGATTGACCCGCCGGCGGTTCGGCCGCCTCGATCGCCGACGAACCTAGGACGCCGAGGTCGACGTCGACTTCGGCGTCTTCGCCGTCCTGGGAGGCTTCGGGCTCTTCGCGGCCTTCGACTTCGGCGGCATGCTGGCCCCGAACGCGACCGCGCGGCCCAGCCAGTCGCGGATCGCATCGTCGTCGTCGACCACAGCGGCGGGCAGGACGGTGAAGCCGGTCATCGGTCGCCCGGGCATCGGCTCGAATGTGTGAGCGCCGTCGAGCGCCTGGGCGGCCGCCAGATCCGTCCCGCCGAGGCGGACATGCCAGCTGTCCTGGTAGAGGCCGCTGACCATGTTGCCGCCGACGTACAGGCACGGATACCCGAACGTGAGGCGCCGCTCGACCGCGGGGAACCAGGCGGCGACGGTGTCGAACCGCTCCACGAGCACCGCCGGCGACTTGTCGAACCCGGGCATGCACCACCTCCGTCATCGAAGGGTACGCCCTCGTCTAGGCTTGTCGTCCCACCTGCTCGAGGAGGCACGATGGCCGGCTCCACCCCGAACGATCACCCGATGCGAGTCGGCATCGTCCTGCCGATCGCGGAGACCGACGGCGGCCCGAACGGGATCATGTCGTACGAGGCGATCCGCGCGGCCGCGGTCGCCGCCGAGCGGACAGGCCTCGACTCGGTCTGGGTGTACGACCACCTGTTATTCCGGTTCGGTGGCGAGACGACCGGCATCCACGAGTGCTGGACGATCCTGTCGGCCATCGCCGAGGCGACTCGGCGCGTGGAGCTCGGCACGATCGTGATGTGCACCGGGTTCCGCAACGCGGCGCTCCTGGCCAAGATGGCCGCGACGCTCGACCACATCAGCGGCGGACGGCTGACCCTCGGCATCGGGTCGGGCTGGCACGACCCCGAGTTCGAGGCGTTCGGCTACCCGACCGACCACAAAGTGTCGCGCTTCGAAGAGGCGCTGACGGTCATCACCGACCTCGTCCGCTCCGGCCGGGCCGACCTCGACGGCACGTATATGACCGCCCGCGACGTGGTCCTGCGCCCGCCGGCGAGGCCCGACATGCCGATCCTGGTGGCATCGAAGGGGCCGCGGATGATGGACCTGACCGCCCGCCATGCCGACGCCTGGAACGCGGCATGGTTCGGGGAGCCCGACGAGCGGCTGGCCGGTCGTCGGGCGGATCTCGCGGCCGCGTGCGAACGCGTGGGACGGGATCCGGCGACGATCACGATCACGGTCGGGATCGAGGTCCGCTACCCGGATGCCGATGGCGCTCCGCCGCCCGACCCCGACGACCACAGCCCGTTCCTGAGCGGCACGCCCGAGGTCGATCGCCGCGGGCCTGCGGATGCACGCCGACGCAGGTGCGGACCACGTCATCGCGACCCTCACGCCATGCACGCCCGAGACGGTGGAGGCGTTCGCCGCGGCGGTCACGCTCTTCCGCGCCTCGCGCGGCGTTCGCGCCTAGAGGTCGTCGATCGGCTGGATCGACAGCCGCGGGCCATATCGCGGAGCCTGGATCCCGCTCAGCTCGAGCAGGCGGACGACCCGCGCGCGCTGACCCCGGTACGGCTCGAGAAGCTCGAGCATCCGCGCATCCGTGCCGCGCGGCTCGCGCGCGAGCGCATAGGCGACCAGGTTCGGCAGGTGGAAATCGCCGACGCTCACCGCGTCCGGATCGCCCAGCGCGCGAACGCCGACCTCGGCCGCGGTCCATGGCCCGATCCCGGGCACGGCCGTCAGGCGCGCGTACGCGTCGGTCAGGGGGAGGTCGACGATCGCCTCGAACCAGGTGGCCCGGCTGGTGACGCGCCTGATGAGGTTCGCTCGGCGCTGCTCGATACCGAACGGGTGGTACGTGTAGTAGGGGAGGCCTGCGAGCGCAGCGGGGTCCGGCGGGAGACGCAGACGCAACTCGGGCGGGCCGGGCGCCGGCTCCCCATACGCGCGGACGAGCCCGAGCCAGGCGCGACGGGCCTCCACGCCGATCACCTTCTGCTCGAGGATGGCCGGAACGAGGGCGTCGAGGACCGCACCCGTCCGCGGGATCCGGACGCCCGGGTAGCGCCGGCCGAGCTCGCCGACGAGCGGGTGGCCGGTCGGGATCGGTGCCGGGTCGGTGCGGAAGCCCAGGAGGTCGGGCACGGCATCCAGCGCGCACTCGGCGCCGGGCCCCCACGCCTCAGCCTCGATCGTCCCGTCCCGATGGGTGATCGCCACCGTCGCGGGTCCGGCCGGCGTCCGGGACGCGCGCCACGCGCGGGCTCCCGAGAAGCGGATCGTGGGGTCGCCCGGACCGCGCGACAGCGGACCGAGCGTCCGCCTGAGGTCGAGCGGACCGTTGATGTCGAACATGCGGATGGGCATCGGCATCGATGCTGCCACGGTTCGGCGTCGGTCGCGCGCATCCACTCGCGCCCGCTCCGCGCAACCGACCGACGGCGGTCCGGCGCGTCGGCGAGACTGTGGCCTCGCGACAGGACGTCAGCCCGGGAGGCCATCGGATGCGGATCCTCGTCATCGGCGCGGGCGGCGTCGGCAGCGCTGTCGTGCCGATCGCGGTCCGCCGCGACTTCTTCGAGCAGATGGTCGTCGCCGACTACGACCCGGCGCGCGCGGAGCGAGCAGTGGCGCGCTTTCCTGATGACAGGCGGCTCGTGGCCGCGCAGGTCGACGCGTCGCGTCCCGAGGCCGTGGCCGCTCTCTGCCGCGAACACGGCATCACCCACGTCCTCAACGCGGTCGACCCGCGCTTCGTGCTGCCGATCTTCGAGGGCGCCTTCGCCGCCGGCGCCGACTACCTCGACATGGCGATGTCGCTGTCGCACCCCGACCCCGACGCGCCCTACGAGCGGACCGGCATCAAGCTCGGCGACGAGCAGTTCGCCAAGGCCGACGCGTGGTCGACGGCCGGGCGGCTGGCGCTGGTCGGCATCGGGGTCGAGCCGGGACTGTCGGACATCTTCGCCCGCTATGCGCAGGACCACCTGTTCTCCGAGATCGACGAGGTCGGCGTCCGCGACGGCGCGAACCTCGTCGTCGACGGCTACGACTTCGCGCCGTCGTTCTCGATCTGGACGACCATCGAGGAGTGCCTCAACCCGCCCGTGATCTGGGAGGCGGACCGTGGCTGGTACACGACGCCGCCATTCAGCGAGCCCGAGGTGTTCGATTTCCCGGAGGGCATCGGCCCGGTCGAGTGCGTCAACGTCGAGCACGAGGAGGTCCTGCTCGTCCCGCGCTGGGTGAAGGCCAGGCGCGTCACGTTCAAGTACGGCCTCGGCGACGAGTTCATCAACGTCCTCAAGGTGCTCCACATGCTGGGGCTGGACCGCACTGACAAGGTCCGCGTCGGTGCGACCGAGGTGTCGCCCCGCGACGTGGTCGCGGCCGTGCTGCCCGATCCGGCGGCGCTCGGCGACCGGATGCGCGGCAAGACGTGCGCCGGGACGCTCGTCACCGGCACGGGGCAGGACGGCAAGCCCCGTCGGGTCTACCTCTATCACGTGGTCGACAACGAGGTCACGATGGCCGAGGACGGGTCACAGGCGGTCGTCTGGCAGACGGCCATCAACCCGGTCGTGGCTCTCGAGCTGCTCGCGACCGGAGTGTGGTCGGGCGTCGGCGTGCTCGGACCGGAGGCGTTCGACGCCGTCCCGTTCCTCGACCTGCTGACCGCCTATGGCTCGCCGTGGGGGTTGCGCGAGGGCGGCTGAATTCAGTCCGTCACCGGTGGCTCCCAGTCCGGCGCCGCCAGCTCGAACCCGTCGAACTCGAAGGCAGGCGTCACGATGCAGCCGACGAGCGTCCACGCGCCAAGCGAGTGGGCGGTCTGCCAGGCATCGGCCGGCACGACCGCCTGGACGACGGAGCCGTCGGTCAGCGTGGCTGCGAGCCGGTGGATCGTGATCGACGGGTCGCCCGGCGACCAGACGCGAAGCTCGAGTGGATCGCCGCCGGAGTACTGCCATACCTCGTCCGCGTCCAGTCGGTGCCAGTGCGATCGGTCGCCGGCGGCCAGGAGGTAGAGGATCGCGCTGCCGCTCGGGCGCTCACCGTCGGGCGCCGAAGCGCGCCACGTCTCGGCGTACCAGCCGCCCTCAGGATGGACGAGCATGCCGAGCGCCTGGACGATCTCTGCGGCTGTCGTCACCGGCCGAGGATAGCCCGGTGACGTACCGTACGGGCATGTGCCGAAGCATCAAGACCCTGCGTCGCCCCGACGAGACGGCGACGACGGGCGAACTGGAGGCCGCCGCCCGCCAGTACGTCCGCAAGATCAGCGGCTACAGCAAGCCGTCGGCGCGCAACGCCGAGGCGTTCGACGGCGCGATCGCCGAGATCGCCGCGGCATCGGCGCGGCTGATGGAGACATTGGGCGTCGAGGTCGAGGTCGGACCAGACCGCTGGACCCCGCGAGCCTCGGCCGCGACGGCAACGGGCGGAGCGACTGCGATCCACATGCATCCGCACCCGCACGCGCACGACGGGGCGTGACGGCGCGGCTGGGGATCGCCGGTCAGGACCCAGAGGCCGCGCGGTGCCAGCCCCCTGGGTAGGTCACCACGAGCCCGTCGCCGTCGACGACGAGGTCGGCACGCACGCCATCGGACTCGAATCGGTAGGTGCCCCCCGCGTCGGACAAGGTGAGGCAGGTGTACGTCTGGGTCGCGGGAGCGATCGCGAGCCCCGGGACATCGATGACGGCGACTCGGACGTCGCGGGACTCTCCGGGCTGGAGCCCGAGTCGGCGGATGGGCAGGCTCTTTGTGTACGGCGTCACCCGGATATCGACGTCGATGCACCCGGTCAGCTCAGGGACCGGCTTGCCAGAGGGTGTCGTCCAGCCACCGCGACGATCGGACGTCACTGACAGGCGCTCGGCACCATGGATCTCGATGTCCACTGACCGTACCTTCCACTCCGGGTCGCAGCGGACCGTATAGGTGACCCGTGTCGGCTCCTGGCCGATCACGCCGATCACGACACCGCCCGCAGCGGTCGAACCGTCGGCGAAGGTGTGGAGCGCGAGGTGCTCGCTTCCCGGCCATCGATCGGGCATCCAGACGATCCCCTGGTCCATGTGCTAGTCCTCCATGTCGTTGAGTCGGCCCCAGTCGGTGATCCGCGCGAGGCTGATGCCGATGATCGGCCGGCCCTCGAGCCGATGGCTCCCGTACTGGGGATAGCGGGCCCGGAGCGTGCTCACGGCGGCCGCGTGCTCGATCGGCGCCAGCCTCCGGTTCCAGGACGCGGGCTGACCCCTCGGCGCGAAGCCAGGCGAGTCGCGCCCACGCCTCGTCCCAGCGGTCGACCAGGACACTGACGCGCGGGTCGGCCTCGATGTCGCGGACCCGGGCGAGGGCGAGCGGATCGTCATGGCGTTTCGGCTTCTCGTCGAGTGGCGTGTAGAGGATCGCCCTGTCTGCGTCGAGGCTGAAGCAGATCGGCACCAGGCGCGGCCGACCGTCGGGCGCGATCGTGGCCAGCACGGCTCGGCGAGCCGCTTCGACGAATGCGCGCTGGGTCGTTGTCAGGAGGGGCTCGGACGGCATCGCCGCCTATCATGGGCCCATGTCGCGCTTTCGTCGGTCGCTTCGTGGGATCAGCCTCCGGGCGGCGTGGCTGGCGACGATGGCGGCGTTCCTCGTCGGTTGCACCACGGGCGGCGCATCGGCGCCCGCGCCGTCCGGCGACATCGCGAGCGCCGCGCCGAGCGTCTCCGCGTCAAGCGGCCCCGGTGCGACACCATCCGCGTCTGCCAGCTCGAGCCCCGGGCACCCGCTCAACGTCCCGCCCCTCGGGGATGCCGCCGCCGGCCGTGCCTACGCCGGGTTCCTGGCGCGCCTCGGCGATGACCGGACGACGGTCGACGGGCTCGATCGCGACCTGTCCAACGCCTCGAATGCCGCCGACCTCGACGCCGTCCGGAAGGCTGCCGTCGCGATCCTCGATTTCGTCGAGGTCGAGCGCGACTGGCTGCTCGGGCACGCGCCGGCCGACTGCTACGCCGACGCCCACGCATCTGCGATGGCGATGCTCGAGGCCTATGGCGCGGCGGCGGACCGCTTCGTGGACTGGAGCACGACCGGGGGCGGCCTCAACGGGCTGCCGGCGCTCGGCAGCGCTGCCGAGGCGGCCAGCACCGCACAGGCGGCGTTGACGACCCTCACCACGGTCCTCGGCGCGACGTCGTGCCCGGGCTGACCGGCGACGCGGTCCCGCCCGTCCGGCACGTCACAAGCCGGCGGATCGTGGCCGTCCGCGGCGAATCGCTCGAGGTCCGCGACGACCGCGTCGTCGGTGAGGCCCCGCTCGAGATCCGTGCGGCCGGACCGAGGCAGGACCCGGTCGCGGTCGCCGTCACCATGCGGACCCCCGGCAACGAGGCCGAGCTTGCGATCGGGTTCCTCTGGACGGAGGGCCTGCTCGAGGGCCAGGAGGTCCTGGGCACGGCCGGCGGCGATCCCCGCTCGCTGAGCCAGCCGGACGACACCATCGTGGTCCGCCTGTCACGGCCGTTCGACGACTCCAAGGTCGCCGAGCGCCATTTCGTGGCGACCGCGTCGTGCGGCATCTGCGGCAAGGCGTCGATCGACGAGGTCGCGCTCCGCGTGGCGCCGCTCCCCGCCGGCCCGACCGTCACCCGCTCGGTCATCCTCGCGATGCCGAACCTCCTCCGCGCCGCGCAGCGCGCGTTCGACGAGACCGGCGGCCTGCACGCGGCCGGGCTGTTCAGCACCAAGGGCGAGCTCATCGTCCTGCGCGAGGATGTCGGCCGCCACAACGCGCTGGACAAGATGGTCGGCTCGCAGGTCCTGGCCGGGGCGATGCCGCTCAACGAGCGGATCCTGATGGTCTCGGGCCGGGTCAGCTTCGAGATCGTCCAGAAGGCGGCTGCCGCGGGGATCCCCATCGTCTGCGCCGTGTCCGCGCCGTCGGACCTCGCGATCGAGACGGCAGAGCGGCTCGGTGTCACGCTCGTCGGTTTCCTGCGCGGTGACGGGTTCAACGTCTACGCGCACGACGCCCGGGTGGACCTGCGCGACCTGAGCGGACTTGGCTGAGGGGATCGGCTGACACACCGCTCGATCGACGCGCGTGAACGGGCGACACTGGGCGTAGAGTTCCGCCCGGAGGGTCCCATGTTCCGGATGGCGGTCGGGCAGAGCGACGAGGTCGAGCCGGCGGACGCGATCGCGGCCGCCATCGCCGCTTGCCGGGCGGACCTGGGCGACCTCCGGCCGACAGGCCGGGATCCTGTTCTCGGCGTTCGACAGCTTCGATCCCTCGGTTGCGACCGCGCTCCGCGAGGCGTTCCCGGAGGCGATCGTGATGGGTTCGACCTCGGCCGCCGAGATCTCATCGGTCGGCGGCTACCAGGAGGACTCGCTGACCCTCGCCATGTTCGCGTCGGATGTCGTCGACGTGACCGCCGGGATCGGAGCGGGCCTCGGCGTGGACATGGAGGCCGCGTGCCGGACCGCGGTCGCACAGGCGCTCGGCGGGACCACGCAGGACCCGAAGGTCTGCATCGTCCTGGCCGAGGGCTTCGGGGTCGACCCGCAGCAGACGCTCGAGGCGGTGGCGCGTGCGCTGCCCGACGGTGTGGTGATCGTCGGCGGCACATCGGCGGGCCGCGACTTCGGGACGCCACAGCCGTCGTTCCAGTTCTGCGGCGACGTCGTGGTCGACGACGGCGTGGCGATCCTGCTGTTCTCGGGGCCGGTCCTCGCCTCGACGGCTGTCGGGACGGGCTGGCGGACGCTCGGGGCGACCGGGACCGTGACGAGCTCCGGCTCAGGCGTCGTCCACGCGATCGATGGGCGTCCGGCCATCGAGTTCCTGGCCCGCTACCTGGACGCGACCGGCCCGGCATCGTTCGGGAACCCGCTGTCCGTGATCGAGGCCGGCGGTGACGAGCCCTACTATCGGGCGATCACAGGAACGGATCCGGCGTCCGGATCGATCTCGGTCGCGGGCGAGGTCCCCGTCGGTGCGGCGGTCCAGCTCTCGACCGCCGAGATGGACGACATCCTCGCGGGCACGCGCGGCGCGCTCGAGCGGGCGACCGAGGCGTTCCCCGCCGGCGCGGAGCCGCAGGCCGCGCTCGTCTTCTCATGCGCGGTCCGACGCTTCCTCCTCGGCTCGCGGACCCGGGTCGAGGCGGAGCTGGCACGATCGGTACTCGGTGAGGCGCTGCCGATGGCCGGCATCTATTGCTTCGGCGAGATCGGACCGGTCCGCGGCGTCGAAACCAGCCGCTACTTCAACGAGACCTTCGTGACGCTCCTGCTCGGCACGTGAGCGACGACGCGGACCTCGCCGCCGACGCCTCGCCGGAGACGCTGCGCAAGGAGATCGCCCGGCTCCGACGGCGGGTCGGACGGCTGGAGGACCAGCTCGAACAGGTCGACACCTACCGCGACACGAACGCGAAGGCCCTCAATCGCGTCAACGACGAGCTGGCCGTCGAGAAGGCGCGCTCCCACGCGCTCCTCCTGAACGTCCTCCCAGAGCCGATCATCGAACGGCTCGACCGGGGCGAGCAGCTCATCGCCGACCGGTACGAGGATGTCGCCGTGGTCTTCAGCGACCTCGTCGGGTTCACGGAGATCTCGACGCGGCTCGAGGTGTCGGCCCTGGTCTCGTCGCTCAACGGCCTGTTCTCGGCGTTCGATGCCGCCTGCGCGGACCTTGGGGTCGAGAAGATCAAGACCATCGGCGACGCGTATATGGCGGCGGCCGGTCTACCCGGGACGTCGACCGATCCCGTCCGCGCCGCGGCGGACCTGGGGCTCGCGATGCAGGCGGCCGTGAGGGATGCCGGCGACCCGTGGCAGGTCAGGATCGGCATCCACACGGGGGCCGTCGTGGCGGGCGTGATCGGGACCAGCAAGTTCGTGTACGACCTGTGGGGCGATGCGGTGAACACGGCCAGCCGGCTAGAGACCACGGCGCCGGTGGGGCGGATCCAGGTCTCCGCGACGGTCGCCCGGGTGCTGGGCGACGGGTACGAGCTCGAACCGCGCGGGGCGGTGGAGCTCAAGGGCAAGGGCTCGACGGAGACGTTCCTGCTCGTGGGTCGTCGCGGCGATTAGGCCCGCGGCGGTCGGTTGTTGACGAACTCGAAGCCGAAGCGGCCCTTGATGCAGAGGTGGCCGTCGGTCACCGACGAGTCGGTCGGCGAGGTCACCTTGACGATGCGGTCGTCCTGCTCGTGGAGCGACACCGCGCAGCCGACCCCGCAGTACGGGCAGATCGTGTCGGTCACGGTCTGGGCCGACTCGTCCCAGGTGCCCGCCGCGCGCATGTCGTACTCGGACTTGAACATCAGTGCGCCCGTCGGACAGACACCGATGCAGTTGCCGCAGTACACGCACGCCGACTCGGGGAGCGGGACCGCCTGCTCGGTCGAGATCCTGGCATCGAAGCCTCGGCCGGCGACCGCGATGGCGAACGTGTTCTGCGCTTCCTCGCCGCACGCGTCGACGCACTTGTAGCAGAGGATGCACTTCGAGTAGTCGCGGACGTACAGGTTGTTGTCGACCATGGTCGGCTGGGCGACCGTGGCCGCGGCAGCGTCGCCCGACGGGGCGTGGTGGTGTCCGGCCTCGTGCCCGTCGCGTTCGCCGGGATCTGCCGCCGGGGCGGGTGGTCCGAACCGCGCCGGGTCGGCGCCGTAGCGCTCGGCGTAGCCCGCGATGGAGCCGTCGGGGGCGACCGGCCCGGCGAGCGACAGGTCGACCGACGACCCGAGGAACTCGAGCACCATCCGGCGCGACAGACGAACGCGGTCCGAGTCGGTCTTGACGTCCATGCCGGCCTCGACCGGGCGCGAGCAGGCGGGGACGAGCACGCGCGACCCCGCGACCTCGACGACGCACACGCGACAGACGTTGGCCGGCGTCAGGTTCTCCGCGTAGCACAAGGTCGGGGTGTCGATGCCCTGGGCACGGCAGGCGCCGAGGATCGTCGTCCCCGCCGGGACGGACACGTCGGCGCCGTCGATGGTCAGCGCGACCGGTGGCCGTGCCTCGACCGGTGGCGGCACAGGCGGTCGCGAGGCGCGTGCCGGCGGGGTCAACACGATCTCGGTGAGCGGCTGGGCGGCGGGGTCCTCGCCCAGGTGCGGCGCGCGCGGGTCCGGCGCCGGGTCGCGATCCATGCTCAGGCCGTCGCTCACAGCGCCACCAGATCGGGCTGCCGGAACGCGGACTCGATGGCCGACGAAGCGGTCTGGCCGAGTCCGCAGATCGACGCGTCGCGCATCGCCTGGCCGATATCACGGAGCAGGGCCAGCTCGTCGTCGCGGGACCGGACCTGCGTCCCGGCCGCCAGTCGCGCCAGCAGCTCCTCCTGGCGGACGCTGCCGACGCGGCACGGGACGCACTGGCCGCACGATTCGTCGCGGAAGAACTGGGCGATGCGGCGGAGCGTGTCCACGAGGTCCGCGGTCTCGTCGAAGACCATGATCACGCCCGAGCCGAGTGTCGCCGCCGCCGCGCGCGTTCCCTCGAAGGTGAGCGGCATGTCGAGCGCGTCCGGTCCGACGAAGACGCCGGCCGCCCCGCCGAGCAGGATCGTTCGGATGGCCTTGTCGCCCGGCACGCCACCCGCCAGCTCGATCAGGTCGCGCAGCGTGGCCCCGAACTCGACCTCGTAGACTCCCGGCCGGGCGACGTTGCCGGACAGGCAGAACAGCTTCGGCCCCGTCGAACCCTCGGTGCCGATCCGGGCGAACGCCTCGCCTCCGCCGAGCACGATGGCCGGCACGTTCGCGAGCGTCTCGACGTTGTTGACGACGGTCGGCTTGCCGAACAGCCCGACCTCGACCGGGAACGGCGGCTTGTTGCGCGGCTCGCCGCGCTTCCCCTCGATCGACTCGAACAGGGCCGTCTCCTCGCCGCAGATATAGGCGCCCGCGCCGCGTCGGAGCTCGATGTCGAAGGCGAAGCCCGAGCCCATGATGTCGGCGCCGAGCAGACCCGCTCCGCGAGCGCCGGCGATGGCGCCGGCGATCCGTGTCTCCGCGTGCGGGTATTCGCCGCGGACGTACAGGTAGCCCTTGCTCGCGCCGGTCGCGAAGGCGGCGATGGTCATCGCCTCGACCGTCGCGAACGGATCGCCCTCGAGCAGGACGCGGTCCTTGAACGTGCCCGGCTCCGACTCGTCGGCGTTGCACACGAGGTAGTGAGGTTTGACCGGCTGGGTCGCGACCGCCGCCCATTTGCGTCCGGTCGGGAACGCTGCACCGCCGCGGCCCATCAGCTTGGACGCGGTGACCTCGGCGACGACCGCCTCGGCCCCGACCGCGAATGCGCGTTCGAGCGCCCGGTAGCCGCCGTGCGTCCGGTAGTCGTCAAGCGACGTCGGATCGACGACGCCGACTCGGCCGAGCAGATGCGTTCGGTCGGCGGGCGGCTGCGGGAGCTCAGTCCGCACCTCGGCCTTTTCCGGGGCGTGTCCCGGTCCAGAGGGCGCGGTCGCGGATTTCGAGCGCGGCGGCGATCCCGGCCGCATCGACAGGCGCGAGGGTCCAGGTCGCCGGCGTCTCGCCGGCCGCGGTGACCATCACCGCCGGAGCCAGGTCACAGAGCCCGAGGCACGGGCTGCGGAGCCACGTGGCGCGGCCGTCCCGGATCGGTTCGCCGGCCGCCCCGACGGCCCGTGTCAGATCGGCGCAGATCGCCTCCGCGCCGGCCAACCGGCAGGCGATGTCGTCGCAGACATGGGCGACCACCGGTGGCCGCGGCGTCGTCGTGAACAGGGCATAGAACGTGGCCACCCCGTACGCCTCGGCCGGCGCCACCGCGAGTCGCTTGCAGACGTAGTTGAGTGCCGGTGTGCTGATCCAGCCGATCCTCGACTGGATGGCGTGGAGGGCCGGGAGCAGCTCCGTTCGCCTGGCCCGGACGGCGTGACCACCGTGCGCCGCGTGGCCATCGGTCCGTGGATCGCGCTCCCCGCCGAACCAGCCCGACTCGGGCGGACCGAGCACGGCGTCCACCGCGGCCCGTTCGGCCGGTGAGGCGAGGGGGCCGATGACGTGGAGATCCATCGCAGCCGAGTGTAGCGCCGGGTGCCGCCGCACGAGCCTGCGCGGCGGGCCCGCTGGAGGCGGCGCCCAGGGTCTATCGTTCGCGGCGGGAAGGGGAATCCGATGTCGTCGACCGCGTCAGCTCAAACCGTCTCGTCCGGCGGATCGGCCGCGCCGGCCATCCAGGATTCGGCGCCCGGCCAGGCCGGCCTCGTCCTGGCCTCGCTGATCCTGGTCGCCGCCGTCGCGAACCTCAACCTGTCGGTGGCAAACGTCGCGCTGCCGGACATCGGCAAGTCATTCGACGCCTCGCAGACCGCGCTCGACCTGGTCGCGGTGGGCTATTCGCTGGGTCTCGCCGCATCGGTCCTCTGGCTCGGTGCCCTCGGCGACCACTACGGCCGGAAGCTCATGCTCATCCTGGGCGTGCTGCTGTCCATCCCGGCCTGCCTGCTGGCCGCATTCGCCCCGAGCGTCGAGGTCCTCATCGTCGCCCGTCTGATCGGCGGCGTGTCGGCCGGCATGGCCTACCCGACGACCCTGGCCATGATCGCGGCCCTGTGGTCAGGTCCGAGCCGAACGCGCTCGATCGCGCTCTGGTCGGCGCTGGGCGGCGCGATCGCGGCGCTCGGTCCGCTCGTGTCGGGCTTCCTCCTCGAGCATTTCGTGTGGGGGTCCGTCTTCCTCGTCACCCTGCCGCTGGCGGTCGTCGCGCTGATCATGGCCATCCGGTTCGTCCCGGCCCACGTCAACGAGACGGCCGATCCGGTCGACAATCTCGGCGGGATCCTGTCGGCGATCCTGGTCGGTGCGGCGATCCTGGCCATCAACTTTGCGCCGGTCCCGAACGAGGGTCGTGTGGCGCTCGCGCTCGTCGTCATAGCCGTCGTCGCGGGCGCGCTGTTCATCCTTCGCCAGCAACGCGCGGCGAGTCCGTTGTACGACCTGGCGATCGCGGGCCGGCGCATCTTCTGGGTCGCCGCGGCGGCCGGGATCATCGTGTTCGGTTCGCTGATGGGCGCGATGTTCATCGGCCAGCAATACCTCCAGAACGTTCAGGGCTATTCGACGCTCGCTGCGGGCGCCTCGATCATCCCAGCGGCCCTGTTCATGGTGATCGTGGCGCCGCGTTCGGCCAAGCTCGTCGAGGCGCGCGGCGCGCGGTTCACGCTGCTGCTCGGATACGTGTTCGTCCTTCTCGGGTTCGTGACGATGCTGCTGCTCTGGAACGAGGGCAGCCCGTACTGGCAGGTCGCGCTCGGCTATTCGTTCGTCGGGATCGGGGTCGGTTTCGCGGGCACGCCGGCGTCGCATTCGCTGACCGGGTCCGTGCCCGTGTCGCGGGCGGGGATGGCGTCAGGCACCGCCGACCTCCAGCGCGACCTCGGCGGGGCGTTCATGCAGTCGATCTTCGGCGCGCTGCTGACCGCCGGCTACGCGGCCGCCGTCGGCGCGGCGCTCGCGTCGAACCCAAACAGCGCCGACCTGACCAGCTCCGTGCAGAACGAGCTCATGAAGTCGTTCTCGAGCGCCGAGGCCGTTGCGACCCAATATCCGCAATATGCGAGCGCGATCACGGCCGGGGCCAAGACATCGTTCCTGGACGGCGCCGACTGGGCGTACACGGCAGGGATCATCGCGGTCCTCGTCGGGGCGACGATCGTGTTCGTCTTCTTCCCGCGCAAGACCGATGAGGAGCGACTCCTCGCCGAGTATCACGCCCAGGACAGCGCCGAGGCCGACGCAGCGCACGACGCGGGGTCGACGCCGGCCGTCAGCCCGGCGCCCCGACCGCAGGTCCAGACCTAGTTGCGGCTGTCCTCGGCGACGTCGGCGAGCGCGCCTGCCGCGCCGATCTCCTCCATGCCCTGCCCCGCCTCCGCGAAGCCGGCTGCACCGATGTCGACGGCGGTGCGGCGGACAGCTTCGCCGACCTCCATCTCCGCGAAGCCCTCGTAGGTCAGCGCCGCACCGGACTCGGCGAGCTCGTCACTCCGTTCGGCCAGCGCGCCGGCAGCAACCAGCCGTGCGACGCCTTCGGTCGCCTCGGTCTCGCCGAGCACCTCGACCTGCTCGCCGGCCACGGCCAGCGCGCGCGCGATCGCCCGCGTCCCGCCGGCGCGCACGATGGCATCGACCGACACGCCGAGCAGCTCGTCGCCGCGGTCGGCCAGGAAGGTCGCCAGGACCGGCATCCCGATCCGACGGACGACGACGGAGACCGCCCCGAGCTCACCGCTCACGCGGGCGATCTGAAGACCACGCTCGAGGTCGTCCTCGCTGATCGCCCCGACGACCGCGCCGAGGATCGAGATGTCCTCCGACGTCGCCAGGAGCTGGGCGCCCTGCTCGACGTCGTTGATGCCGGCGGCGGCCACGACGTCACCGAGGGCGGCCACCCGTCCGGCGACGACGAGCTCGTCGGTCCCGCGGGTGAAGTCGCTGGCTCCCTCGACGACAGCGGCACGTCCCGCGGCTGCCGCGTCGGCCGCCGCTGCCACGACGTCCAGGCCGGCCTCGACGCGCTCGGCGCCATCGACCATCTCGGCCTGTGCGACACGTGAGGCGAGGGCGGCCGTGTCCTTCGCGGCACGGCGTGAGGCCGCCTTCGACGGCGCCTTGGGCGACGCCTTCGCCGCTGTCTTGGCCGACGTCTTGCTCGCGGCGCGGGCAGCCGTCTTGGTGGTCTTCGTCGCGGTCGGCGGCGCCTTGGTCGCCTTGGCCGCGGTCGCGCTCGTCGCCTTGGCCGCCGTCTCGCCCGTCGCGGCCGCAGACGCCTTGGCCGGTGCCTTCGCCGCGGCCTTCGCCGGCCGCTTGCCGTTGTCTCCGGTCTTGCCTGCCATGCGGATCTCCTCTTCGTGACGGCGCTGTTCGTCTTGGTCGGATTCGGAAGGCTAGCACCCAGCGACCGGCACCGCGCCAGCCGCGACAGTCGTGCGAAACCGCGTTTCGGCGTTTCGTTAACGACGTACACTCGCCCGACGTGGTCACCCCGGTGTCGAGGAGCGACATGCGGGGGGCTGCACGAGGGGTCGGTCATGACGTCGACGTCCAAGTCCATGACGAAGGCACGCTCGGCGCTGCCCATCCTGCAGGGCGTCCTGCCACTCGACCCGGCCCGCGTCCCGCTCGACGTGATCGCCGGCGCGACTCTCGCCGCGCTGGCCATCCCCGAGGTCATGGGCTACACCAAGATCGCCGGGATGCCCGTCGTCACGGGCCTCTACACGCTGCTTCTGCCCGTCCTCCTGTTTGCGATCTTCGGATCGTCCCGCCATCTCGTCGTCGGTGCCGACTCGGCCACGGCGGCGATCCTGGCGACCGGTCTGGTCGCGACGGGCGCGGTCGCCGGCACGCCCCAGTACACGGCACTGGCCGGGCTGGCGGCGTTGATGTGCGGGGTCACCCTGCTCGCGGCCCGGTTGCTGCGGCTCGGGTTCATCGCCAACTTCCTGTCGCGCAGCGTGCTCATCGGGTTCCTGACCGGCGTCGGTATCCAGGTCGCGATGGGCCAGGTGGCGGGCATGTTCGGGGTCGACGCCGGCAGCGGCACGACGCTCGAGAAGTTCGCCAACTCGCTCCGCGCGATCGCCGCCGGCGACACCGTCACCGCGACGCTGGCGGTGTCCATCGCGGTCCTGGTGACCATCGTCGGCCTCGGCGCGGTCAACAAGAAGATCCCGGGGGCACTCATCGCCGTGGTCGGATCGATCGTGCTGAGCAAGGCGCTCGACCTGCCGGCCGATGGCGTCACGACGCTCGGCCCGATCCAGGGCGGGCTTCCCGCGATCGGGCTGCCGCAGGACGTCATCACCTCCGACAACATCGTCGCCCTGCTGCCGATGGTCATCTCGCTGTTCGTGGTCATCCTCGCCCAGAGCGCGGCCACGTCGCGCGCCTACGCCATGAAGTACGGCGACAGCTTCGAGGAGAACGTGGACCTGGTCGGCCTCGGCCTGGCCAGCCTTGGGGCCGGGGTGAGCGGGACGTTCCCGGTCAACGGCAGCCCGACCAAGACCGAGATGGTCGACAGCGCCGGCGGGCGCAGCCAGGTCTCGCAGCTGACCGCCGGCGCGATCGTCGTCGTCGTCCTGCTCTTCCTGACAGGGCCGCTCGCCGACATGCCGAACGCCGTTCTCGCGGCCGTCGTCTTCCTGATCGGCATCCGGCTCATCGACTACGTCGGGATGAACGACATCCTGCGCGTCCGTCGCGACGAGTTCGTCGTCGCCGCGGTGACGGCGGCGGTCGTGGTGGTCGTCGGTGTCGAGCAGGGGATCATCCTCGCCATCGTCCTGTCGATCATCATCCACGTCCGGCACAGCTACCACCCGTACGACCGTCTGGTGACGGTGGCGGCCGACGGCAGCCCGACCTTCTCGCCGATCGACAGCGGGACACAGGCGCTGCCCGGCCTCGTCATCTACCGCTTCGGCGCCGGCCTGTACTACGCCAACGCCACCCTCTTCACCGCCGAGATCATGGACCTGGCGACCACGGCTGACCCGCCTCTCACGTGGCTGGTGCTGTCGGCTTCCGCGATGGGCGACATCGACTACTCGGGCGCAGATTCGCTCCGGGCGGTCCAGGAGGAGCTCGCTTCGCGCGGCGTGACGCTCGTGCTCACCGAGGTCGATCCGCTGGTCATCCATCTCCTCGACGAATACGGGCTGACCGACAAGATCGGGAAGGCGAACTTCTACCCGACGACGCGCGAGGCGGTCGACGCCTATCAGCGGACGACCGCGCCGGCGTCATGACCGACGCCCCGTCCGTCGCCGATCGCCGAAAGGAGGGCGAGGCGGCTCGGGCGCACGCGCCGCTGAAGAGCCCGTCTGGCTGGCGTCCGGCCAAGGACCGGCCGGATCCGGTGGCCCTGCTCCAGGAGCAGTCGGCGACCCGGATCCCGGAGCTCGTGCCCGTCCGCTACGGCCGGATGATGGCGTCGCCGTTCGCGTTCTACCGCGGCGCCGCGCTGCCGATGGCGGCCGACCTGGCGACCCTGCCGGTCAGCGGGATCCAGTCCCAGCTCTCGGGCGATGCCCACCTGAGCAACTTCGGGATGTTCGCGTCGCCGGAACGGGACCTCGTGTTCGACGTGACCGACTTCGACGAGACGCTCGTCGGTCCGTGGGAATGGGACCTCCTCCGCCTGGCGGCCAGCCTCGTCGTCGCCGCGCGTGGGCGTGGCTTTGACGCCCACATCGCGCGTCATGCCGTCCACGAGGCGGTCCGCTCGTACGCGACGCGCATGACCGACTACGCAGCGATGCCGGCGATCGACGTCTACTACTCGAAGGTGGACGCACAGGCCATCCTCGCGTTCACCGACCTCCGGGCACGGACCTACCTGCGTGACACGATCAAGGCGGCGGCCCACCACGACGCGCTCCACGAGCTGCCGAAGATCACCGAGCTCGCCGGAGGCGTGCGACGGATCGTCGACAAACCGCCCGTGATCACGCATCCGGCCGAGATCACGACCCAGCTCTCCGAGTCGACGGTGCAGCGCTACCGCGAGAGCCTGCAGGAAGACCGGAGGGTCCTGCTCGACCGCTATCGACTCGTGGACGAGGCGATGAAGGTGGTCGGGGTCGGGAGCGTCGGGCTGGGCGCGTTCGTCGGCCTGCTCATCGGGATCGGGGACGACGATCCACTGTTCCTCCAGGCCAAGGAAGCTCAGGCATCCGTCCTCGAGCGGTTCCTGGCGCCAAGCCCCTACCCGTCGCACGGCGAGCGGATCGTCACCGGCCAGCGGCGCCTCCAGGCGACGAGCGACATCCTGCTCGGCTGGACGGTCGGGGAGCACGGCCGCCACATCTACGTCCGGCAGCTCCAGGACCAGAAGGGCGCCGCAGTCGTCGAGGCGATGACCGCCGACGATCTCGAGGAATGGGGCGAGCTGTGCGCCTGGACCCTCGCCCGCGGTCATGCCCGGTCCGGCGACCCCGCGATGATCGCCGGCTACCTCGGCGACGGTGTGGCCTTCGGCCATGCGGCCGGCGACTTCGCCGGCGCCTACGCCGACCAGACGGAGCGGGACCTGGCCACGCTCAAGGCAGCCATCAAGGCCGGCACGATCAAGGCCGAGCCGGGCGTCTGACCTTCGCCCGCATCCATCACGCCGTCCGGCGTCGCCGGGCCGCTGTAGTCTTGGCCGGCACGGTCGCCGGAGGGGGAGTTGGAGATGACCATGGCTGACGAACGGGTCGCGACCGCCGCGACGCTCGAGCCGCGTTCGCGTCGGCGCCGGAGCATCCTGGCGGGCGTCGTTCTCGTCCTCGCCTGTCTGTCGATCCTGCTCACGACCGTCGCCGTCTGGACGCACCAGGTCGCGTTCAATACGGAACGCTTCACCTCGCTGGTGTCGAACGTGGTCGCCGACCCGGAGGTCATCGACCCGCTGAGCGCCCGGATCAGCCAGCAGGTGGTCGATGCGGTCGGCGTCCAGGCGAGGATCGAGGCGCGCCTCCCGGACGCCGCGAAGCCGCTGGCCGCCTCGCTGACGGTGGCCATCCGCGACGCCATCGACAAGCGGCTGCAGGTCGCGCTCGCGAACCCGAAGGTCCAGGCGGCGCTCCTGACGTCGATCTCGTTCACGCACGCCCAGGTCATGGCCGTCCTGCGCGGCGATCCGGAGAACGTGAACATCGTCAACGGCTACGTGACGGTCGATGTCTTCCCGCTCGTCGGGGCGGCACTCCAGCAGCTCCAGGACATCGGGCTGATCCCGGCCGGCGTCCAGCTGCCGGATCTCTCGACGCCCGAGCAGCCCGGCGTCCTCGCCCAGCGCGTGGCGACGCTGCTCGGTGTCACCCTGCCCGATGACTTCGGCACCATCCAGCTGATGCCGGCCGACAACCTTCTCGCCGCGCGGACCGTCGTGAAGGCCTTCGACATCATCGTCGTCGCGCTCATCGCGCTGAGCATCATCCTGGTCGCGCTCGCGCTGTGGCTGGCCGACCGCCGGCGCCGGATGGTGATCTTCCTGGCGATCGGCACGATCATCGCGTTCGTCATCGGGCGGACGCTGATCCGCGGTGCCGAGGGGGTCATCGTCGGCGGCATCGGGGACCAGGATCTGGCCACGGCCGTTCGCTCGACGCTCGATGCGATGTTCGACGACCTGCGTGGCCTGACGCTCATCGTGCTCATCGCGACAGCCATCGTGGCTGTCGCGGCGTACCTGTGGGGCCGGCCGGCATGGGTCGCGACCGGCGCCCGGGCCGTCGGCGGCGCGGCGGGTCAGGCGGGTTCCGCGGTCGCCGGGCAGGCCGGTGGCGGCCGCGCCGGGATGGCCGAGGTCGTCCGGAACAACCGGGAGACCGTCGAACGCGCCGGGCTGGCGATCATCGCCTTCGTCGTCGTGTGGCTGGTGATCGGCATCGAGGTCGCGATCCTCGCGGCCGCGCTCGTCGCCGGGCTCGAGCTGGTCCTCGGGTCGATCGGTTCGAAGCCGGAAGAGACGACGGCGCCGGTCGAGTCGCCGCCTGGCGCGCCCGTTGACGAGTCGCCTGTCGCGCCTGCGGCATCGGCCGCGGCCCCAGCGGCAGCGCCTGCCGCACCGGTCCTGACCCCACCAGCCGCGCCGGCTGCGACCCCGCCTGCCGCCCCGAAGCGCCCGAGAAGCCCGAGGACCACGAAGAGCACCAAGGGCTCATCGGGCTCGACGAGCTCGTAAGACCGCTCCAAATAGGGAGACTTGGTGCGTTGACGCACCGGACCCAGCGCGAGGCAGGCAAACCTACGCAAATCTGGGTGGACGTGGCCCCTCGCGCGGACTACACAGAAGCGTCGCAGACCGACCCACTCGGGCCTCGTCACAGCGCGCAGGAGGGGTAGCTTGATGATCAGAACCCGGTGGCGCATCGCAACCGCGGGCGCCTCGTTGTTCATGCTCGGTCAGCTCGTCATCGCCGCCCCAGTCGGGGCGACGACCGGCCAGGCGACGCTGACTGCCGACATGCCATCTGCTGTGCCCGCGGGCCGGCTATGGAGCTTCAACGATTTCTTCCCGCGGACAGTCACGGTGAAGACCGGGTCCGATCTCCAGTTCATCAATGAAGGGTTCCACACGTTCACGGTCCTGCCCGCCGGCGACAAGGCCAGGCAGGACTGGCTGACGAACGGCGCCGCAGTGGACGACACGGATGACACCACGCTCAACCCCAACGGCACGACCCACGCGGCATTCGATATCCCGGCATTGTTGCCGACCTGCGGGCCGGCGCCGCTGCCGCAATGCACGTTCGACGGAAGCTCGACCATCAACGTCAGCGCATTGGGCCCTCCTGGTCCGGTCGACGTCCATGTCTCCGCCCAGCCCGGGACCTACAACTTCCTGTGTCGGATCCATCCCGGCATGAGCGGAACCCTCAAGGTCGTCGCGGCCGACGCGAAGGTCCCGAGCCAGGCCGAGGTCGATCAGCAGGTCGCGAAGCAGGTCAGCAAGGACCTCAAGGGCGCGTGGCAGGCTGACAAGAAGGCCAACCACGACGCGATCACCCAGAACAAGGATGGGTCCCGGACCCTGCACGTGACTGCGGGCACATCGAGCAAGGACGGAAAGGTCGCGCTGCTCGAATTCTTCCCCCGCAACCTGGATGCAAAGCCTGGCGACGACGTCGTCTTCACGCCACGATCGCCGAACGAACCGCACACCGTGACATTCCCGATGGACTTCGGGACCGACATGATCAACCTGTGCGAGAACGGATCGTCCGATACGCCGTTCGGCCCTCCTGATTTCTCGTGCCCCGATCACCCCGGTCAAGGACCCGACGAGGTCGAGTTCGACGGCGGCAACGGTGTCTCGCACGTGACCCAGCCGGGCCTCGACGGCACCGTGTCCGATTCGGGGACGATCGGGTCGCCGAGGGAAGCCAGGAGCTTCGGCATCCGTCAGAGTGACATCCTGAATTCATGGACGATCTCACTCGCGGGCGCAGCACCCGGGACGTACACCTACGTCTGTCAGATCCACGACGGGATGGACGCGACGATCACCGTTCACTGACGGTCGCTCCGCCGCTCTCGACGGCCCGGGCTCAGGTCCGGGCCGTCGCCATGTCCAGGTCGCTCAGACCGCGGCCGGCTCCGCCAGCTTCTCGATGCGGATGGCCGTGGCCTTGAACTCCGCCGTGCCCGACTTCGGGTCGGTCGCGTCGATGGTCAGGAGGTTCACCGCGACCTCGTCCTGGAAGTGCATGGTCATGAACGTCAGGCCCGGCCGCAGTGACGGGTCGATCCGGATCGGGACCTCGACCTGGCCGCGGCGCGACACGGCCCTGACCCGTTCGCCTTCCGCCAGCCCGTAGGTCATGGCGTCCTCGGGGCTGATATCGAGGCTCTCGCCACGGCGGAGTGGAGACGTGTAGCCGGCAGTCTGCACGCCGGTGTTGTACGAGTCGAGGCGTCGCCCGGTCGTCAGCCGGATGGGGAAGTCGTCGTCGAGCTTGTCGACCGGCGGATCGTGGTCGACCGGCACGAACGGCACGCGATTGCCCGGGACCGGGTCCTCCCACAGCCGGGAGTGGAGGAACAGCTCACCTGGATGCGTCTCGTCATAGCACGGCCACTGGATGCCGCCGAGCTCGTCGAGCCGCTTGTAGGACATCCCGGCGTGGACCGGCGACAGGCGGCGGACCTCGTCCCACACGGCTTCGGCGTCGGCCTCGCCCCAGCCGCCGCCCATCCGGTTCGCGAGATCGAAGATGATCGCCAGGTCGTCGCGTGCGCCTTCGGGCGGCTCGACCGCCTTGCGCACGCGCTGGACGCGGCGCTCGGAGTTGGTGACCGTCCCCTCGGATTCGGCCCAGGCGGCAGTCGCCGGCAGGACCACGTCGGCGAGCTCCGCGGTCTTGGTCAGGAACAGGTCCTGGACGACCAGGAAGTCGAGCCCCGCCAGGAGGTGGATCGCCCGCTTCTGGTCGGCCTCGGACTGGACTGGGTTCTCGCCGATGCAATAGACCGCGGTCAGGTCGCCCCGCTCCATGGCGTCGAACATGCCCGACAGGTGCCAGCCCCGCTGCGGGGGCACGGCGACGCCCCATTCGGCATCGAACTTGGCACGCAGCGCGTCGTTCTCGACGTGCTGGAAGCCCGGCAGCCGGTCGGGGAGGGCGCCCATGTCGCCGCCGCCCTGGACGTTGTTCTGGCCGCGCAACGGGTTGACGCCGCTGCCGTACCTGCCGACGTGGCCGGTCAGCAGGACGAGCGAGATCAGCGCCAGCACGTTGTCGACCGCGTTGTGGTGCTCGGTGATGCCGAGCGTCCAGCAGATCATCGCGCGTGGGGCCGTCGCGAAGGCGTGCGCCAGCTCGCGGATGGCGTCGGCCGGGACGCCGGTCTCGCGCTCGGCGTACTCGAGCGTGTACGGCTCGACCCTGGCCTTGTAGGCGTCGAAGCCGCTCGTCGCGCGGTCGATGAACTCGCGGTTCTCGAGCCCGGCGGCGATGATCTCGCGGGCGACCGCGTTGGCCAGCGCGATGTCGCTGCCGACGTCGAGCCCGAGCCATGAGTCGGCCCACTCGGCGCTGCTCGTCCGGCGCGGGTCGACCGCGTACAGCCGCGCACCGCGGCGCACGCCCTTGAGCAGGTGGTGGAAGAAGATCGGATGCGTCTCGCGGGCGTTGCTGCCCCACAGGACGATCAGGTCCGTGTCTTCGACCTCGCGATATGAGGATGTGCCGCCCCCGGCACCGAACACTGTCGCCAGACCGGCGACGCTAGGGGCGTGTCACGTCCGGTTGCAGCTGTCGATGTTGTTGCTGCCCAGGACCGTCCGGCTGAACTTCTGCGCCGCGAAGTTGACCTCGTTGGTCGCCTTCGAGCAGCTGAAGGTGCCGAATGTCGTCGGGCCGTGGGCCGCCTTCGCGGCCTGGAACCCGTCGACGGTCTTGGCGAGCGCTTCCTCCCAGGTCGCCGGTCGGAGCTCGCCACCCTTCGTGTCGCGGACGAGGGGCTGGGTCAGTCTCAGGTAGGGTTTCGCCACGCGGTGGCCTCCTGCGGGTTTCGACGACGTGGCGAGTGTAGCCCTCGGACGCTTGCCGGACGAGGATCGCCGACCGACCATGGGGTCGTCGGAATCAGAGCGAGGTGCGCGGCCGGTGATCCTCCCCAAGGTCCGGGATCCGCGGTTCATCACCGTCCGTCGTGGCGGTAGCCTCCAGGACGACGATCACCGTCTGCTCGCGGTGTGGGCGGCGGACTGCGCGGCGCACGTGCTGCACCACTTCGAGGAGGTCCGGCCTGGCGATGACCGACCGCGCCGGGCGATCGACCTGGGGCGCGCGTGGGCGCGAGGCGAGATCGCGTGGGCAGAGGCCCGCACGGCGGCGGGCCATGCCAACGCCGCGGCCAGGGACCTCAGCGGCGCCCCGCGGCATGCCGCATACGCCGCCGGCCAGGCCGCCGCGGTCGGCCATGTGGCGGCTCATGAGCTGGGTGCAGCGGCCTACGCGATCAAGGCGGCGACGGCGGCAGCGACCGAAGACGAGCGCGAGGCAGTGCGCCATCTCGAGTGCGAATGGCAGCGCGCCCGGCTCCCCGACGAGATCCGGGAGCTCGTTCTTGACGACGAGCGGCTGCGCAACGAGCTGTGCTGGTTCGTGTTCGACCCGTGACCCGCTCGGGCTCCGTGCCCCGCCCGTCGACTCACGGACGACGATTCGGTCGCGACGGACGCCATTTCGCCGAGGTGGCTGCGCCTGGTGCCAAGTCGTCGTCTGTCACGCGACGAATTGTGTCGGTATGGGGTCCCGAGGCGCGCGGGCAGACCGCGACGCCCGTTTCGTCGCCTCCCACGCGACGGCCCGTGCCAAACCGGCAGCACATGCGACCTGCAGTCGCGAGATCGGCGCTCGGGAAGGCAAACCGGTTCGTTCGGCAACGTCGCGCGACCGTGGGTCGCGAATCACGGTCGCGCGATCGGTCTACGCGGCTTCGACCCTGGAAACGTGACTGCTGGTCGCGGCTGGCGACCCGCGGTGCCCGGGACCCTCAGCCGTCGTCTCGCGTGGCCGGGGCGAAGAACACGCGGAACAGGACGACGAAGCTCACCACCAGCGTGACGCCGAAGGCGATCATCGCCAGGTAGGCGAACCCCTGGAACTGCGTGAGCGATGGCTGGAGAAGGATCGCCATGACGATCGCAGTCCCGATCAGCTGGCCGACGACGATCACTCCGACCGTCGCTTGCCGCCCGATGTCGCTCACGCTCGAGATCGACTTCTCGAGGCCTTTCGTGTCCACCTCGACCACGAACTTGCCCTTGTTGTACTGGTCGAGCCAGCTGAGAGTCGCGCTCTCGAGTGACGGAAGCCGTCGAGCGAGCTCCTTGCCGACCCGGACGGCGCTGCCCTGGACCTGCTTCTGGATCTTCTCGGGGGTGAACGAATCGAGCAGTGCGGCCCGAGCCTCGCTGACGGCCGCCTCGCCGAGGTCGATGTCGAACGACAGCGCGCGCGCCGTCTCCTCCGCCTGGATGACCGCCTTCATCGCCAGGGTCAGCTGGCTGTCGAGCTGCAACCCGTTGTTGAAGACCGCACCGAGGAAGGCGCCCAGCGCATCCCCGAGCGACGAGGCCTTGCCGTACACGAGGTACTGGCGGGCCAGCCGATCGATGTCGGAGCGGAAGCCCGCTTCGTCGAAGCCGCGGGTCGGCTTGCCGAGGGCGAGAAGACCGTCGCCGATCCCCGGGATGTCGATCTCCTTGATCGAGTAGATCAGCCCGAGCAGGTCGACCCGCTGCTGCGACGTCAGCTGCCCGACGAGGCCCAGGTCGAGGAACACGATCTGGCCGGTCTCCGGCACCACGAAGACGTTGCCCGGGTGCGGGTCGCCGTGGAAGAAGCCGTCGATGAGGACCTGCTTGATGATCGCCCGGATGAACACCGTGCCGAGCTCGGTCGTGTCGAAGCCGGCCGCACGGATCTCCTCGGCTTTGGAGATCTTGATGCCGTGGATGAACTCCTCGGTCTTGACCCGCTGTCCCGACAGCTCGTCGTAGACGATCGGGACGTGGACCTGCGGGAACCGCTGCATCCCGTCCGCAAGGCGCCTCGCGTAGTACGCCTCGTTGCGATAGTCGAGCTCCTTGAGGACGCCTTGCGCGAATTCGCGGACGATCCCCTGGAGGCCGATCTTGCGGGCGATGGCCAGCCGCTGCTCGGCGACACCCGCGAGCTGCTGCGCGACGCCCAGGTCGGCCTGCGTCTTGGCCACGATCCGCGGCCGCTGGACCTTGACCGCCACGAGCGTCCCGTCCATGAGCCGCGCCTCGTGGACTTGTGCCGTCGACGCGGCGGCGAAGGGGACCGGGTCGAACGACTGGTAGAGCTCCTCGGGCGGCTTGCCGAGCTCCTTGACGATGGTGGCGACCACGTCCTCGTATGCAAACGGTGCGGCATCGCTCTGGAGCTTGGACAGCTCCTCGATCCATTCGGGCGGCAGGATATCGCTCCGGCTGGCCATCATCTGGCCGATCTTCACGTAGGTCGGACCGAGCTGCTGGAGCATCTGCCGGATGCGGGCGGGCGCGGTCTCGTCGGTCAGGTCTGGTGACTCGCCGAGGACCCGGCGCGCGAACCAGCGCCGGACGTCGCCGACCGGGGTATCGGCCAGGGCGATGTCGAGGCTGGTCGTGTAGATCGCGCTGTAGACCTGCTGGAGGCGAAGGTTCTCGATGATCGCGTTCCGCCGCGGTGTGGGCAGGCGTTCGAGGAACCCCCAGATCCCGCTACTGCGGTCCGCGCTGAGGTCCGGCCGGTTCAAGCCGAGCACGGCTTCGACCACGGTCGAGAGAGCCGTGTACAGCGCCGCCCCGACGATGATCCACAGGATCACCGGGTCCGCGACGATGCCGATCTTGATCGGCGCGATGATCGAGGTGATCCAGATCGCGATGGCGTTGATGATCACGACGAACAGGCCGAGCGTCGTGAACAGCAGCCGGCCGAACAGGGCGACCAGGACGGGACGGGCGAACCGATTGACCAGGACGAGGACCGCCGCCCATGTCGCGAAGCCGACGATCCCGGCGCCACGGAGCGCCACGATCGGGGCGCTGTTCGGACCGAACGGGAACGGTTGATTGACCGAGATCACGCCGAAGAACAGCACGATGACCGCGAGGAGGACCGTGTCGATCACGACCTCGACGATGAAACGACGCATGGTGCCCCCTTCTCGGCGGTCCTGACGCGACGACGGTCTCGCGGCAGTCCATTGTCGCGCGGCCGCGGGTCACCCGTCGGGCGGGGCCACCGTCAGGCGAGGCCGACCCCCGGGTCCCCGGACGTGACCGTTCCGACCCACCATCGCTCGACGCCTGCAGCGTCGAATGCGGACTCGAGCGCATGGATCCCGTCGGGTGGGACCGCCGCGAGGAGGCCCCCCGACGTCTGCGGGTCGTGGGCCAGGGTGACGAGGTCGGCCGGCACGGTTGCGCCGACCTCGAGCGAGCCTGCGACGAACCGGCGGTTGTGCGCTGCGCCGCCGGTCTCGACGCCGGCGGCGGCGAGGTCACGCGCGCCGGCGAGCGCGGGCAATGCCGTCGCGTCGAAGACGAACCGCGTTCCCGAGGCGCGCGCCATCTCGAGACCGTGGCCCAGCAGGCCGAAGCCGGTGACATCGGTCGCCGCGCGGACGCCGGCAGAGACGAGCGCCTGGGACGCGGCCCAGTTCAGGCGGCGCATCCCGTCGATCGCGGCCGCGAGGTCCGCCGCGCTGGTCCTGCCCTGACGCGAGCCCGACACCAGGACGCCCGTTCCGAGCGGCTTCGTCAGCACGAGTCGGTCGCCCGGGCGCGCTCCGCCCTTGCGCAGCAGCTTGTCTGGATGCGCCGCGCCGATGACCGCCAGCCCGTACTTGGGCTCGGGGTCGCGGATCGTGTGGCCGCCGGCGAGCGTGCCGCCCGCCTCGCGGACCTTGGCCGACGCGCCCGCGAAGATCTCGGTCATGACCTCGCGTGGCAGCTCCTCGGGGAATGCCGCGATCGACAGCGCAAACAGGACCCGGCCGCCCATCGCGAACACATCCGACAGGGCATTGGCCGCCGCGATCTCACCGAACGTCCGCGGGTCGTCGACGAGCGGCGGGAAGAAGTCCAGCGTGCCGATGATCGCGAGGTCGTCGCCGACCCGGTAGACCGCGGCGTCGTCGGGCGGGTCGAGGCCGGCGATCAACGACGCGTCGGGCGCCGCCGCGGCCTCGGCACCCAGCCCGGCGAGGGCCTCCGCGAGCAGATCGGCGCCCAGTTTCGCGGCACATCCGCCGCAATCGGTCAGCTCAGTCAGCCGGACGGGTTCGGTGTCGATGGCGGTCATGAGCACGATGATAGGGCTACCATCGCGCCGGGAGCGGTCGGGTCCCGGTGGGTCCCCTGGTCTTCAAAACCAGTGGCGCGGCACTCGGTGCGGCGCGGTGGGTTCGACTCCCACGCGTTCCCGCCACGGAGGGCCCGACTTGTCCGAACGACCGCGACCCCCGAGCGTCGAGCGCTTGCTTGCCGCCGTGCGCCCCGGTCTCGGCGATGGCGTGTCGCCCGACGCGATCGCGGCCGTGACGCGGGAGGTCATCGACGACGAACGGTCGCGGCTCGAGACCGGTGAGATGCCGACTGCCCTTGACGTGCTGGCGGCGACCGTCGAGGAACGGTTGGCGGCCTTCACCGACCCGGCGGGGAGCGGTCTGACCCCGGTCCTCAACGCCACTGGCGTCGTGCTGCACACCAACCTCGGACGTGCGCCGTGGCCGCGCGTAGCGATCGAGGCCGCGATGCGTGCCGCCGCCGGCTACTCGTCGCTGGAGTTCGAGCGCGAGGCCGGCCGGCGTGGTCCACGCTTCCGGGCCGCCGAGACACACCTCATCGCGCTGACCGGCGCCGAGGACGCCCTGGTGACGGTCAACAACGCGGCCGCCGTCGCGCTGGCGGTCGGGCTGGCCGGCAGGCACGGTGTCGCCGTCTCGCGCGGCGAGCTGGTCGAGATCGGCGGCGGCGTGCGGATTCCCGAGATCGTCCGGCGCACGGGCGCCCGCCTCGTCGAGGTCGGGACCACGAACCGGACACGCGCCGCCGACTTCGAGGCTCCGCTGGCCGACGGTCGCGCGACGGTCGTGCTCCGGGTGCATCCGTCGAATTTCGCCCAGACCGGCTTCGTGGAGGTCCCGGACGCCATCGAGCTCGCGCGTCTCGCGCACGCGCACGGCGCGATCGTCATCGACGACCTCGGGAGCGGCGCCTTGCTCGAGACGGCGGCGTTCGGGCTGGCCCATGAGCCGACTCCCGCCGAGCGGCTGGCAGCCGGCGCCGACCTGGTCACGTTCAGCGGCGACAAGCTGGTCGGCGGGCCGCAGGCCGGGCTCATCGTCGGCCGGGCCGACCTGATCGCGCGGATCCGGAAGGACCCGCTCGCCCGCGCGGTCCGGCCCGAGAAGGTGACGCTCGCCGCGCTGGCCGCGACCCTGGGGCTCTACCGGGCCGGGCGGGCAGCGACGGACATCCCCGTCTGGCGGATGATCGCGGCCACGCCCGAGGAGCTCGGCAGGCGCGCGGACGCGGTGCTGGCCGGGCTCCCGGCAGCGGTCCGGCCGCGAGTGTCGGTGACGGAGATGGCCTCGACGGTCGGCGGCGGGTCGCTGCCGGGCGAAACGCTGGAGTCGGTCGGCCTGGTGGTCACGGGCCGAGGCGCGGATACGCTCGCGCGCCGCTTGCGGACCGGCGATCCGGCCGTCGTGGCGAGGGTCCAGGACGGCGCGGTGCTGCTCGACCTGCGGACGATCGATCCGACCGACGACGCGGCGCTCGGATCGGCGTTGGCACGAGCGCTCGCGCCGCGCGGCGAGGCCGCGAGCGGCGGATGACCGTCGTCATCGGCACGGCCGGGCATATCGACCACGGCAAGACCACCCTGTTGCGGGCACTGACCGGGATCGATGCCGACCGGCTGCCCGAGGAGCGGCGGCGGGGGATGACCATCGACGTCGGGTACGCCTACCTCACCCTCCCGGGTGGTGAGTCGCTCGACTTCGTCGACGTTCCGGGCCACGACCGGCTGGTCGGCAACATGCTGGTCGGCGCCGGCGAGATCGACGCCGCGCTGCTGGTCGTGGCCGCCGACGACGGCCCGCGCGCCCAGACCCTCGAGCACCTCGCGCTTCTCGACGCGCTCGGGATCGGCGATGGCGTCGCGGTCGTGACGAAGACGGACGTCGCGGGACCGGAGCGGACGGCGGAGGTGGTCGCGGCGGTCGGTCGGTTGCTCGGTGGGACGTCGCTGGCTGGGTCGCCGGTCGTGGCGGTCTCGCCGGTGACCGGGGAGGGGCTCGAGACGCTGCGAACCAGACTCACGGACCTCAGCGACCGCGTCCTTGCACGGGCGCCGATTCCCTCGCCGACGGCGTCGGCCCGCGGTGCACGCCTCGCGATCGACCGCGTCTTCGCGATCAAGGGTCGCGGGGTCGTCGTGACCGGCACGCTTCGCGGTGGACCGCTGGCCCGGGGCGCGACGCTGCGTCTCGTGCCGGGCGACAGTTCCGCCCGGGTCCGCGAGGTCCAGGTCCACAACGCGACGGTCGAGGAGGCAGGACCGGGCCGCACTGCGCTGAACCTCGCCGGCGTCGAGGCGGGCGACCTCCACCGCGGACTCGTCCTGACCGACGAACCCTCCGTGGTCGCGAGTGACCGGATCCTCGTGCGGCTGGGCGCGGCCCTGCCCGATCGCGCCAGGGCACGTCTCCACCTCGGCACCGCTGCCACGGACGCGACCGTCGGACGGAGCGGCCGGGACGCGATCGAGCTGCCCGATGGCACGACCGTCGCGATCCTCCGCCTCGCGGTCCCGGTCGCGGTCGCGACGGGCGATCGGCTGGTGCTCCGCCGGACTTCGGGCACGGAACGGATCGTCGGCGCGGTGGTGCTCGATCCACTGCCGGCTCGCGGTATCTCGCGCCGCCGCCAGACCGCGGAACGGGTCTCTCGTCTCGCCGTCGCCGTCGCCGACGGAGACGGCCTCCATCATCGAGGCCGCCGGGCTCGATCTGCACGGAGCGCTCCTCCCGCCCGGACCCGGATCGCTGCGGATCGCGCCCGACATCGAGAGCGCGGTCGAAGCCGAGGTGCTCGCCGCGGTCGATCCAGCGATGGACCTTCCCGCCGCACGCGCGGTCGCCGCCACCTCACTTCGCCGCCGCGCGACCATCGACCGCACCAGCGCGGCAACTGCCGGAGCCGCCCTGCTCGACCGGCTCGTGGCGGATGGCCGGCTGATCCGTGACGGAGCGGCCGTCAGCCTGCCCGGCTCCGTTCGGCTGTTGCCTCCACTGGACCCCGCCGTCGAGGCCGCGAAGGAGCGCCTCGAGCGGTCACTCGCGGTCGCCGCGCCGCCGCCCCTGGACGGGGCCGCACGTGCGGCCGCCTGCCCACCCGAGGCGGTCCGCGAGCTCGAGCGCGAGGGCCGGATCGTCGTCCTCGAGGCGGACCTCGCCTACGCGGCTTCGACCTATCGCGAGATCGCGGCAGCCGCGCTCGACGCGGCTCGCCGAGGACCGCTGACCCCTGCCGCGCTGCGGGATGCGACCGGCTCGAGCAGGAAGTACGTGATGGCGATCCTGGCCGACCTCGACCGGCGCGGGATCCTGCGCCGGACCCCGGACGGGCATCTGCCGGGACCGCGGGCCGGTGCCGCCATCACCGTCGCAGCCCCGACCATCGCCCGATGAGCCGACGCGACGTGACCGCGATCGTGCTGGCCGGCGGCCGATCGAGCCGGTTCGGTCGCGACAAGCTGGTCGAGCCGATCGACGGCCGTCCGCTGCTCGACCATGCGATCGATGCCGTCCGCCCCGTCGCGAGCCGGATCCTCATCGTCGTTGCGCCCGACGCCATACCGTCGGTGCCGCCCGATGCCACCGTCGTCCACGACCCGACGCCGTTCGAAGGCCCCCTCGCCGGCCTGCTCGCCGGTCTCGGCGCGGCGTCCGACCCGGTCGTGCTCGCGACCGGGGGCGACACGCCGAACCTCGTCGTCGACGTCGTCGAGTCGATGCTCGCCGCCCTCGACTCAGCCGCGGTCGACGCAGTCGTGCTCGAGCACGACGGCCGTGCCCGGCCGCTGCCCATCGTCCTCCGCCGCGAGCCGGCGCTCGTCGCGGCGACAGACCTGTACACGCGTGGTGAGCGGCGGCTGCGTGCCCTCATCGAGGTCCTCGCCACGCACGTCGTCCCCGAGTCCGCCTGGCGATCGCTCGATCCCGACGCGGTCACGCTCCGGGATATCGACACGCCCGCCGACTTGCCGTAGACACACGAAGACCCCCGCCGGAGGAAGCGGAGGTCTTCGCGTCTCGGAGGAGAGGAGCGGGTCAGAGGGAGGTCAGACCCGGTACGGCCAATGCGACAGTCGCGGGACGTTCGGGCCGATGTCGTCGGCGCCGATCGCCCGGCGGAGATCGGTTGCGGTGGCGGCGAGACGCGCCCGGAGGCTCGGCTTCGGGTCCAGCGACGCCGCGATGCGACGATCCCGGGCCTCGGACCGCAGGTCCTCGAGATGCTGATTGACGTAGATGATCGCGACGGCGTTCACTGGATCTCTCCTTTCCGCTGCCCCGGATGGGTTCCGTGGCGCACCAGGAGCATCGCCCCGCGCACTGGCGGGAACCACCGTCGTCCGGCATCGAATTCGGCATCGTCATGTGTCCATGCGTCCGCACGGGTAGCATCGGACCGTGACCACAGTCCACCTGCTCCATGCGGGCTACGCGGGCGACCGCGTCGGCAGCAGCGTCGTGCTCGTCCGCGACGGCGACGCGCTGATCGTCGCCGACCCCGGCATGGTCGCGCGTCGGTCGCTGATCCTCGACCCGCTGGCCGAGCTGGGCGTCGCGCCCGAAGCCGTGACGCACGTCTTCCTCAGCCACCACCATCCGGACCACACCGTCAACATCGCCCTGTTCCCCAACGCCGAGGTCGTCGACTTCTGGGCGCGCTACCGCGACGACCTGTGGCTCGATCACGACGGCGACGGCCACCATCTCGGTCCGAACAGCGAGCTGTGGTTGACGCCCGGCCACACCGAGGAGGACGCCACGCTGGTCGTCACCGCAGACGACGGTGTGTACGCGATGACTCACCTGTGGTGGCGCGCCGACCGTTCGCCCGAGGTGGATCCGCTGGCGGCCGACCAGGCCGCCATCGAGCGTGGCCGGGCGCGCGTCCTGGCCGCTGCCGACATCGTGATCCCGGGCCACGGAGCCCCGTTCCGCGTCACCGGCTGATCGGCCGGCTTCGCGGTCGCGCCGGAGACGGACGCTCAGCGGCTCGACCGGCAGGCAACGATGTTGAGCCGGACATAGTCGATCAGCGGCTCGGGCATCCGGCTCGCGACGTCGTGGACGAAGGCAGCGTGCTCTTCGGGCGGCAGCCGGTCGAGGTGCGGGCCGAGCACGACCGTGCGCAGGAACGTCTCGAACGGCTCACCCGGTTCGAAACGCGTCGGCTCGTCGGTCAGCCAGCATTCGATGTCGACGAAGCCGGCGGCATCGAGCCGGCGGACCGTCGCCATCGGCGTCGCGAAGTTGACCGGGCCGAGCCATCCGTCGCCGATCGTCGCGAGCGCGCGCTGCACGGTCGCGATGTTGCCGACGCCGCCGCACTGGGCGACCAGCCGGCCACCCTTGCGCAGGACCGCCGCCAGGTTCGCGAACAGCGCGTCGTGGTCGAGGATCCAGTGGAACGTCGCGGTCGACAGGATCGCGTCGACCTCCCCCTCGATGGGTAGCGGACGGGCCAGGTCGCCGACGATGAACTCCACGCGGTCGCCGAATGGCTCGAGGCGCTCGCGTGCCGCCTCGATCATCGCCGCGGAGCCATCCAGGGCGACGATCCGGCCGCGGGGCAGGCGAGCGGCGAGCAGCTCGGTCACCCGGCCGCTCCCGCAGCCCGCGTCGAGGACTCGCTCGTCGCCGGCCAGCGGCAGCCGATCCAGCACGACCGATCCCCAGCGCGTCTGTGGCCCGGCCACGCGGTCGTAGGTCGTGGCGTCCCAGTCGCGGGTCATCTGGCGGACACGGGTCGGTGCGGACGGGCCGGTCGCGTCATCCCCGTCAGGCGGCCGACGACGGCGGCTCGACCGCAGGAGCCGTGCCTGGCACCGCCGCACCCGCCTTCTCGCGCAGCCCGACGTACGACACGAGCGCCCCGACGACGAGCAGGCCGGCGCACACGAGCATCGCCAGGTGGAAGGCGTCGATCGAGGCCTGGTTCGAGGCCGCCACCTGGGCGACCGTTGCGCCGGCGGCCGGCGGATTGATCGGCTGGAATGCCTTGCGCACGGCCTGGACTGGTGGTGTCGAGCCCGGTCAGCGAGCCGAGCGAGGCGTAGTAGGTCGCGCTGATGGCGATGAAGATGAGCGCGCCGAGGAGCGGCTGGCCGACCCGCGAGATCGAGTTGTTGATGGCCGACCCGATGCCCGAGAAGCGCCCCGAGATCGAGCCCATCAGCGTGCTGGTCAGCGGCGCCACGACCAGCGAGATGCCGAGCCCGAACAACAGGGTGTAGGGGAGGATGTCGGTGAGCGCGTCGATCGGCGGGACGATCGTCGACAGATCGTCGAGCGAGGCGCGCCACGGCGCCGAATGGACCGGCAGGCGCGAGAACCACACCAGCCCGGCGGCCATCAGCAACGGCCCGGCGACGAGGAACCGACGCGATCCGATCCGTCCGGCCACGGTCCCGATCCGTGTCGACAGGAGCGCCAGCATCAGCCCGCTCGGCAGCCCGACCAGGCCGGCCCCGAGCGCCGTGTAGCCGAGCACGCCCTGGAGCACGACCGCCTGGTAGAAGAACGTCACGTACAGGCCGCCGTAGATGAAGAACGTGGCGAGGTTGATCGACGAGAAGGCGCGCGACTTGAAGATCTCGAGCGGGACGAGCGGGTGCGGACGCTTGGCCATGAGGATCGGGAAGGCGACCAGGGAGACGACACCGATCGCGATCGCGATCCAGGCCGCCGTGTCCGTCCACTCGTTGGCCTGGCCGCGGATGACCCCGAACGCGAGACCGCCGACGGCCAGGGCGGCGACGAGCGCGCCGAGCCAGTCGAACCGGCCGGTCGACTCGGTATCGCGCGACTCCTGGACGTGGGCGAGGGTGGCCCACAGGGCGAAGGCGAGCAGCGGCACGTTGATCAGGAAGGCGACCCGCCAGCCGAGCGTGTCGACCAGGCTGCCGCCGACGATCGGCCCGAAGATCGTCAGCGCGGCGGTCGAGGCGGCCCAGATCCCGAACGCCCGGCCGCGCTCGGGGCCGTCGAAGGCGTGGGTGATGAGCGCCAGCGATCCCGGGATCAGGAGCGCGCCGGTGGCACCCTGCGCGAGGCGGAAGACGATGAGCCATTCGAGGGTCGGGGCCAGCCCGCACAGCGCGGACGTCGTCGCAAAGCCGACAAGGCCGATGGCGTAGACCCGGCGGCGCCCGTAGTGGTCCGACAGCGCGCCGGCGAGGATCAGCAGCGCGGCGAGGACGGCCAGATAGCCGCCGACGATGTATGCCTGGCCCTCGAGGACACCGACGAGCGTGCCCGGCAGGTCCTGGCCGATGTGCTTGAGCGCCGCGTTGACGATGGTCGAATTGAGAAAGACCGCGCCCGAACCGATGACGGTGCAGATCAGGGTCCAGCGCTGTCGTGAAGTCATCCCGAGGCAGTGTCGCAGCGGGGCGGGGATTCGGGCAAGGTGCCGCTAGACTCTCGGCCATGCCCGGACCCGTGGCGCTCGTCGGCGCCGGCGAATTCCTCCCCGCGATGGCCGATCTCGACGCGGGGCTACTCGCTCTGACCGGCCGGTCGCGACCGCGGGTCGCGATCCTGCCGACTGCCTCGTATCCCGACGGCGAGGAGGTCTTCACGCGATGGGCGTCGATGGGCGTCGCCCACTTCGGAGCTCTTGGCGCCGAGGTCGAACCGGTGCTCGTGCGCGACCGGGCGGGCGCCGATGATCCGGCCGCCGCCCAGGCCATCGGTGAGGCGGACCTCATCTATCTGTCGGGCGGCAAGCCCGGCTATCTCCTGGACGCGCTGGCCGGCAGCGCCGTCGGGCAGGCGATCGCGGCCGCCAACGATCGCGGCGCGGTCGTGGCCGGCTGCTCGGCCGGGGCCATGGTCCTTGCGGGCAGCGTTTTCGACTTCCGGTTCCGGCTCGCGCCCTGGCCGCTCCGCTGGCGGGCCGGGCTCGGGTTTGCGGAAGGCGCCTCGGTCGTGCCGCATTACGACGCCTGGCCGGAGCCGCTGTGTGCCCTGATCGTGCTCCAGGCGCCACGCGGGTCGGTCGTCCTCGGCATCGACGAGGAGACCGCGATCGTCGGTCGCGACGGCGCGTGGCAGGTCCACGGCCGGTCGCGGGTCACCGTCTGGCACGGACGCCGACGCGATCGCTATCGGGCAGGGGACACGTTCGGGTTGTGAGGGCGGGGCGGTTCGCGGCATAGGCGCGCGTCGGGTGCGTCGACCTGGCCCGGGCCAGGCGGGAATCCCCACACCAGGCGCGCGGCGCGTGCCGGTCGATCAACGGCGCGGTCGCTCCCACCAGGCGCGCGTCGCGTGTGCCGGCCCGGGTGCTCCCACCAGGCGCGCGTTTCGCGCATCTGAGCGTGAACGCACGTGGATTCGCGCGGTTTCTGTCCTGATCCGGAGCCGGCCACGCTCGCCTATCCGGATCTCGCGCCTCACAGGCGCACCTGGACCTCGGCGGGTGGTCGGGCTCCACGTCCGATCGTCGCCGTCGCGTGTGGGTCGACGAATCGTGCGCGACGCAGGATCCGACCCGTCTCCGCGTCTCGCAGTCGCCAAAATGTCGACTCGGAGACGACGATTTCGCGCATGACGGCCGGCGTAGACCCACCTCGCGACCGATTCGTCGACTGCCAGTCGACGGTGCGACGCCGAGGCACGTGTCGCGACTGAGAATCACGGATTCGCGCCCGAAGAGTCCGACAGCCTTCCGTCGTCGCAATCTCGCGACAGGGAGACACGGCGCGGCCCCGAGGGACCATCTCGAGGCTCCTCGGGGCCGAATCCGTGCTTTGGAGTCGCGCTCTGATCGCGGGGAGGAGTCGCGCCGGACATCGGGCGTCGAGGTCCGGCCGCCTCGCTGGCGCTCCGGCCGCCGAGCTAGCGGTCCGGCCGCTCGTGCCTTCGGACCGCCCCCCGACTCAGTCCGGCTTGACCGTCCGGAAGCAATCCGAGCAATAGACCGGTCGATCCATCCGCGGCTTGAACGGGACCTGGGCCTGGTTGCCGCAGGACGAGCAGATGACCGCGAAGTACTCGCGGTTCGGGCGGTCGTCGCCTCGCTCGTAGCCCCGTGGTCCGCCGATGTCGCGGACGTCATAGCCCCCATCACGACTGGCCCGGCGGCTGGCGCGGCAGCTGCTGCAGCGCTTGGGGTCGCTGACGAACCCCTTCTGCTGGTAGTACTCCTGATCCGCCGCCGAGTGGATGAATTCCACCCCGCAATCGACGCAGTTCAGGCTTCGATCGACGTAGGTCACGATGCTCCTCCGAGACGCGTTTCGCTCCAGAGGTACGCCTTTTGAGGGCGGCCGCATCGGCGGACGGGATGGCGTGATGGCGGGGCTTTGCCGGGGACGCGCTCCCAGGATCCGATGTAGGGGCCCTGAATACGGGGCGCACCGGTGTAAGTGACCGGAGGATACAACGGGTCGCCGAAACGGGCTGGCGAAGCACCCCGGTGAGCTCCCGCGGACCGCCCGCTGAGCTCCAACGGACCGACCGGTCAGCCCCGACTGACGTCGCCACCTCCCTCTGGCGACCGTGCCACCCTACCTGTCACAATGGCCGTCGATAGTGGAGTCGGCGAGCGGGGAGTCATGGGGGCGCCTCGCTCGCGCCAATGTCTCGGGTGTCACCTTCTCCGCTCGCGCGGGTGCCCGGCCAGGCTGACTCCTCGGTCGTCCGAACGAGCCGCCAGGAGGCATGTCGCATCCCGATGCTCAGGATCATCCACACCGCGGACGTCCATCTCGGCGCGCGGCACGACGATCTCGGTGAGCAGGCGGCCGCCCAGCGCGAACGTCAGTTCGCGGCGTTCAAGGCCGCAGTGGACCTCGCGCTTGCCGAGAAGGTCGACCTGTTCCTGATCGCCGGCGACCTGTTCGACTCGAACGTCCAGCCGCGCCGCTCGGTCGAGCGGGTCGCGGCCGAGCTCGCGCGACTGGCCGAGTCGCGGATCCGGACCGTCATCATCCCGGGCACGCACGACGTGTTCGATCGTGCCTCGATCTACCGGGCGTACGACCTGGCCGCGATGGCCGGAGCGACCGCCGCGACCGCGGCCGACCAGCTGGTCACGCTCCTCGATCCGGAGCACCCGTCGGTGCACCTGGCCGCGCTCGAGACGATGGTCCATGGCCGTGTCTTCCCGACGAAGCGTGCCCCGCACAGTCCCCTTCAGGACGTCGCTGCCGATGTGGCCGCCTCGCGGGCAGGGGAGCCGCCCGTCACATGGCACGTCGGGATGGTCCACGGCTCGATCTCGATCCCCGGCAAGACCGACCGCGACGAGGTCGTGATCACGACCGAGGAGATCGCCGCCACCGATCTCGACTACCTCGCCCTCGGTCACTGGCATTCCGCGCAGAGCGGCAAGGCCGGAGCCGTCTCGTACGCGTATTCCGGTGCGCCCGAGGCGGTCGCCCTCGACCAGGATCGGGCGGGCAAGGTCCTGCTGGTCGAGCTCGACGACAAGGCCGGCAAGCGCACGACGAAGATCGACGAGCGACAGGTCGGACGGACCACGTTCACGAAGCTCGAGATCGATGCCGCGACGATCGCCAGCCAGCCCGCACTGATCGAACAGCTGGCTGCCAAGCCGGATCCCGATCTCGTCCTCGACGCCCGGCTGGTCGGCGTTCGCCGCGACGACCTCGACCTTGACCTCGACGAGATCGAGATCGCCCTCGCGCCGGTCTTCCTCAAGGTCAGGGTGCGGGACGCGTCGGTGCCGGCGTTGACCGAAGGACCGCTGCCGTCGCCCGACACGATCGCCGGCGCGTTCATCCGCGACCTCGAGGCACGCATCGCCGAGCTCGAGGCGGCCGGCTCGACGGCCGAGGCGGCCGAGCAGCGCGACGCCCTCCGGCTCGGCCGGCTGCTTCTGGCGGGTCACGAGGTCTCGCTGTGAGGGTCCGGAAGCTCGTCGGCCGCGACTTCCGTCGCTATCGCACGTTCGACATCGATCTGGCGCCGGGGCTGACCGTCATCCGCGGCCCGAACGAGGCCGGCAAGACGACCGTCCAGCGCGCGCTCGAGCTGGCCCTGACCAAGCGTGCGACGAGCACGGCGCAGGAGCTCGAGGCTCTCCGGCCGTGGGGCGCGCCGGCCGACGCCCGGTCGATCATCTCGATCGAGTTCGAACAGGATGAGGAGGACGGCCAACACGTCGGGACGCTCGAGAAGACGTTCGCCGGAGCGCGCGGAACGGTCCGTCTCGACTACGAGGGCCAGGCGATCACCGACCCGACACAGGCCGACCAGGTCATGGCCGAGCTGACCGGGATGCCGACGGAGGGTTTCTTCCGCTCGACAGCCTCGATCCATCACTTCGAGCTGAGTGACCTGTCGCGAGACGAGGGAGCGCTCCGCGACCGGCTGCAGGCTTCGATCAGTGGTGCCGACCGGGGCACGAGCCGGGCGCGCAAGAAGCTCGACAAGGCACTCCACGACCTCAACACCCGCGGTGACCGCAACCCCGGCCGGCTGAAGCTGGCTGAGCTCGCGGTCGAGCAGTCGAAGGCGGCGCTCGACCAGGGCGAATTGGCCCTCGCCCAGCTGGAACGCGACCGCGATTTGCTGGCCGGCGCCCGCGACCGGCGGGCCGACGCCGAGACCGCGCTGGCCGAGCGGCGGAGCTTGCTCGAGAAGGCCCGCCAGGCCGAGCGGATCATGGTCGACCGCGACGCCGCCAACGAGCGGTACGAGCGCTATCGCCAGGCTGTCGATGTCGACATCGAGATCCAGGATCTGGCCAACACCCACCCGTCGGCGACCCCGCTGCCGGTGCTGCGTAGCGCAGTCGAGCGGCTGCGGACACTCGACGGGCGCATCCGCGAGCTGCGTGCCGCGCTGTCGGGCGAGGTCCGGGTCGATTTCGAGGTCGCCCCGGAGCCGACGTGGCAACCGCTCTCGCGGCTGGCCATCGCGCTGGTCGTCATCGGGCTCGTCGTCGTGGGCGTCCCGGTCCTGCTCGAGTTCCTGGGCGTTCACCTCGGCATCCTGGTGCAGGCGGTCGGGGCCCTGGTCGCGATCGTCGGCGTCGTCGTGGCGGCCGTCGCCCTGTGGCTGCGGCGGAGCTACAAGCTCCAGGCGCAGATGCGCGACGTCGAGATCGATCGCCGGCTGCGCGGCCGCTCCGAGATGGAGGCCGAGCTGCGCGACGCCGAGGCGAAGTTCCAGAACCTGCTCGGGCCGCCTGGGCTGGCCGACCTTGCCGAGGCCGAGGACCTGCTGTCGCGCGAGGAGCAGCACGTGGCCCAGATCGAGAGGCTGACCGGCCAGCTCGAAGGTCTCGTCGGCAAGGAGCCGACCGAGACCCTTCCGAAGGTGCGCGACGCGGCAGCGCTCGAGATCGCCCAGAAGACGAGCGCGCTCGAGGCGCTCGGTCCGATCGCCAAAGAGCCTCGGGCACGCGAACGGCTCGAGGTCGAGGTCCGCGACCAGGAGGGAGCGCTCGAGCGCTCGCGCGATGACGAGGCGAACGCCCGCGCGCGGGTCGAAGGCAACACGGTCGACGCCGAGCAGGTCGCCGGCCAGGCCGAGCGGCTGGCCGCCTGGCGCGAGCAGCTGACCGCGGCGCAACGCCGCCAACGGGTATTCGCCACCACCCTCGCGGCGATCGACCGCGCCGAGCAGGCGACGATGAAGACCGCGACGCGTTACCTCGAGTCGCACATGGTCCGCGACCTCGCGACCGTCACCGGCGGCCGCTACCGCAGGGTTCGCGTCGATGACCGGACCCTCGACATCGAGGTCTTCGCCCCCGAGAAGAACGACTGGGTCCCTGTCAGCTCGTTGAGCCAGGGCACCCTCGACCTCGTCTACCTGGTCGCCCGGCTCGGGCTCGTCCGGCTGGTCACCGGGGATCGTCGGCCGCCGCTCGTGTTCGACGACCCGTTCGTGACCCTTGACGATGCGCGCGCGGCCCGCGCCCTCGGTCTGCTCAAGTCGGTCGCCTCGGACTTCCAGGTCATCTATCTGACGACATCGGCCCGGTACGACGAGGCTGCGGATGCGGTCGTCGTCCTCGATGGCCCGACCAGCGTCGACAGCGGCGCCCCGCTGACCGGCGACGCGGCCACGGCCGGCGCGCCATCGGCCGTGGCCGGCGCGCCATCGCTCGACGGCTCGGCACCCACGGGGGCGGCGGTGGCAGGGACCGCACCGGCCGCGAGCCCTCGACCCGGACGCAGCGCCTGAACGACCTCGGCTCGGCACAGGCCGCGACGATCGTCCTCGGCCTGGTCTCGGCGCTCGCCTGGGGTTCCGGCGACTTCGGCGGCGGCCTTCTGTCGCGACGCACCGCCCTGTTCGGGGTCGTTCTCCTGTCGCAGCTCGCCGGAGCGGTCCTGGCGCTGGTCCTCGCGCTGGTGCGCGGCGAGACGGCGCCCACGACGGCCGATCTCGGTTGGAGCGTGCTGGCGGGTGTCGCCGGTGGGATCGGGATCACCGCTCTGTATCGCGGGCTGGCAGTCGGGCGGATGGGGGTCGTCGCGCCGGTCACTGGTGTCATCGCCGCGCTGATCCCGGTGACTGCCGGGATCGTCCTCGAGGGCCTGCCGCCGCCGCTCGTGCTGGTCGGGATCGCGGCGGCGGTCATCGCAGTCGTGCTCGTGTCGCTCGTCCGGGACGAGGGGAGCGGCCCGTCGGGCATCGAGCTGGCGCTCGTCGGCGGCGTGGCGATCGGCCTGTTCAGCGTGTGCGCGGCACAGATCAGCGACGGGCACGCCTTCGGGCCCCTGGTCGTCATGCGCGGCGCCGAGGCGATCCTGATCGGGGCGGCCATCGTCGTGACTCACTCGGCCTGGCGGCCGGCCGGTCGGCTCGTCCCTCCCATCGTCGCGGTCGGTATCCTCGACATGATCGGCAACGGCGCGTTCATCCTCGCCGTCCAGGCGGGCGCCCTGGCCGTCGCCGCCGTCCTGTCGTCGCTCTATCCGGTGACCACCGTGGTGCTCGCGACGGTCTTCCTGCGCGAGAAGGTCACGCGCACGCACGCGGTCGGGATCGGCCTCGCGGTCGCGGCCATCGCCTGCATCGCGATCGGTTCGAGCTGACCCGACCCCGCGCGTCCTACCCGGTCGGGAGCCGACGGATCGTGACCTTGTCCACCTCGGCCGGATCACGCAGGACCACGACCTGCCGGAAACCCTCGTCGTGCAGGGGTGGCAGCGGTCCGTCGAGCGCGGCCCTCACGCCGGCGAGCTGGCGGCGCACGACCGCCATGTCCACGGTCCGCGCAGGTCGTGCCGCGTTCCTCGCGATGACCGTCTCCGGCGGCAGGTCGAGGACGATCGCAATGGTCGGGACACCGGCCGTATCGGCCCGGGCGACCAATGCGCGTCGCGCCGCATGACGCACACTCGTGGCGTCGACCACGGTCAGGCGCCGCTTGGCCAGCCTCGTCGTCAGCGTCCGATGGAGGAGCGCGAACGCAGCTCTCGTCGCGGCCTGGTTGGCCTCGTCGCCCGACACGATCGCCCTGAAGCGATCCGACGACAGGATCTCGTCGGCAGCGAAGTGGCGAGCCGCGAACGTCGACTTGCCGGCCCCGGCTGCACCGACCAGCACGACGAGGCTGGGGTCGTCGATCTCGATCTCGACCGTCACCTAGGTGGCCGCTCGCCGGACCTCGTATCCGCCAGCCTCCGCGGCGCGGATCTCGTAGACCGGCTGGTCGTAGACCGTCGGCCCGCGCCGCAGGTGCCCATCGGTCAGCCGGAAACGTGACGCGTGCCAGGGACACTCGATGCAGCCGTCGACCACCGTGCCCTGTGCGAGCGGCCCACCGGCGTGGGCACAGACCGCATGTAGCGCGTGGACCGTGTCGCCGACCCGGACCAGGACCAGGTCGTTGATGCCGGCCTTGGCCTTGGTCGGGGTCGCCTCCGGGAGGGTCATGAGGTCGGCCACGTCGCCGGCATCGAGCTTCACCCACTTCGTCCCGGCGCCGCGGAAGGCATGGTGGTCGACCATGTTGCCCATGACGTACACGACGTCGCCCCCGACGTACGCGCCGGCGGTCAGCAGCAGGAAGCCCACGAACGAGACCGCGATCGCGATCGTGCGGTCCGAACCGCCCGCTGCACGCAGCGCGAGCGAGATCACGAGGAGAACGAGGGTCAGGACCATCAGCGTCGCGTGGGTCGTCGCCCGCGTCCGCGCCGTACCGTCCGTGTCGGTGTAGTCGGCCATGCCCGCCACGGCGGCACCGAGCATGAACAGGATGGTCGCCACGAGCGCGATGTCGGCTGCCGCGTTCTGGCCCAGGACGTCCAGGATCACCGTCAGCAGGAGCGAGCCCGTCGGGAGGTCGGTGACGGCGGCATGGACCGGGTGGCCCAGCCAGGTGCCATTCAGGAAGTCCTTGACCGGCCGGATGGGGCGGAAGAGGGCGCTCAGCCAGCGATGGTTGAAGTCGCCGAGCGGTCGCGCCCAGCCGTCCTGCGCGGCGACCAGGCGAGCGATCAGGCGACCCATCCGACACCTCCCCGCCGAGTGTATCCACAGACCGTCCACATCGTCCGCAAGTTCGGGGATAACTTGCGGCGTTTCCATCGCAAGTTCGTGGACAAGCCCGTTGTGGCGTCGTATGCCCGGGCCGTACATTTCGTCTTGCCCGAAGGGGCAGGTTGAACCGCCAGACCGGTTCGAGGAGTGATCCTCGGGACGGTCCCGGGAACCAGGTTCGCAGGTCGCAAGGCCGGCGAGCGAGGGACCCGGCGACGACCAGGGACTGCGGACTTGTTCGCAGCCTCAGGACCCGTCGAACGGAGGTCCCCACCAGTTCCTTCGGGCGCTTTCGTGTGTCCGGGCATTCGCTTTCGGCATCCGCTAGGCTCCGGACGTGCCCCCGACCGAGATCCCTGCACCCGCCCTGACCACGGTCCCGGCCCCTGCTCGCCCGGCCCAGGATTGGCGGATCCTCGTCGCGGTCTTCTGGATCACATCCATGGTCGAGGGTCTCGGCGTGAGCCAGATCTTCGCGCTGCTGCCGACCTACCTGCGCCAGATGGGCGTCCCCGATAGCCAGCGCCTCGCCTTCGTCGGGATCTTCAGTGCGCTCGTCTTCGTGGTCGGCATGCCGCTCGTCCCGCTGTGGGGCGCCTGGGCCGACAAGTACAGCCGCAAGGTCGTCATCGTCCGAAGCGCGCTGGTCGAGGCGGTCGTGTTCGCGGCCGTGGCCCTCGCCCGCGAGCCGTGGCAGGTCGCCCTGGCGATGCTGCTCATCGGCTTCCAGCTCGGCAACACCGGGGTCATGCTCGGCGGGATCCGCGACGTGACACCGCGGGCGCGGATGGGGACGACGATCGCGATCTTCGGGATGTCCGGCGCGGTGGGCTTCGCGGTCGGGCCGGCGCTGGCGGGCATCCTGATCGACGGCTTCGGCTGGTCGCTGCCGGCGGTCTTCGCGCTGTCGTCCGCGTTCTCGATCGGGACCGCGCTGCTGGTGACGTTCGGGTCGAAGGAGGTCAGGCCGGAGGTCGTCCCCACCGGCCGGATCGTCGACCTGGCGTTCGCGAACCTCCGAGGTGTCCTGACCGATCGTGCGACACGCCGGATCTTCACGATCTTCGGGATCTCGTACGTGGCGATCCAGATGAGCCGGCCCTATATCCCGGTGCTCGTCGAGCAGATCGCGGGTCGCGGTCCCGGCCTCGCGTCGGCGATCGCGCTGGTGGCCGGGACGGCGGCCCTGGTCGGTGCGCTGGTGTCACCGCTCGGCGGCGTGATCGGTGACCGGATCGGCTTTCGGCCGGTCCTCATCGCAGCCCTGACCGGGGCGGGGGTCGTCGTCGTCCTGATGCCGGTCGTGCCCTCGATCACGAGCCTCGCGCTGCTCGCCGTCGTCCTGGGCGCCGCGACCGCCACCGTCAGCTCGATGATCTTCGGGCTGCTGGCCACGGAGCTGCCGGCCGACCGCCGCTCCGCCGCGCTCAACCTGGTCTATCTGCCGCTCTACGCTGCGGGCATCATCGGTCCGGCCGTCGGCGCGCTGGTCGTCTCGGTCGGTGGCATCGGCGGGTTGTTCGCGGTGGCCGGCGCCATCTTCCTGGTCGGCGCGGTCACGATCGTGGCACGCGTCCGACCAGCAACGAGCACCGATGAGACCGGTCCGGCGGACCGCCCGGCGACACCCGTCCAGTCCTGACCCGGCCCGCCCGGTCCACCCTGCGCAGGCCGGTCATCTCCGGCGGCGCGGCTGGCTATAGGGCCGCCTCGATCGGGACGCCCCGAACGGGCTCGTGCAGGATGTCCCGCTCTGGCTCGCGCAGGATGATGATCGCCAGCAACATGGTCAGGCCGCCGTACCACAGGGCGGGCAGGGCCAGCATGCAGGCGACCGGGACCGTCCAGCGACGATCGGTCCGGGCGCCCCAGACGACGACGGCGACCGCGACCGGCAGCCGGACCATGAGAGGGATCGGCACCGCCGCCCAGGTCGGGTCCCGGCCCGCGATGGACGACAGGACGTGGAGCCAGTCGAGCCATGCACCGGGCATGATCGCCACCGAGATCGCGATGATCGCCGCTGTCGCGCCGAGCGCGATCCCCAGATTCCGCCATTCGCGCCGGACCGCGAACCAGAGCAGACCGATCCCGGGCGTCACCTTGGTCAGCAGGATGAGCGCCCAGGCCCCCGGCCAGCGGAACCCGACGACGATCGCTGTCGCCAGCAACAGGGAGATGTTGCCGCCGGCCATCTCTGCGCTCGCCAGGAGCACGCCGACGGCGAACAGGCGCGGCCCCGTGAGATAGCGGACCGCGACGATCAGCATGGCCGTCCAGACTCCAAGGAACGCGACCCATGGCAGGGCCTTGAGCGGCGCGATCAACTGCAGGAAGGCGGGCGAGTAGACGTAGGCGCCGGTCGTCGTCCAGTCGGCCTGGGCATACATCGCATCCAGCCGCGGGCCCCAGTAGGAGATCGCTTCCTGGCCGGTCCCCAGGCGAGTCCCGTCGGGTTGGGCGAGCAGGACGATCGCCAGCCAGACGACGCCGGCGACAAGCAGACCAGCGATCGGAAGGTCCGGTCGGCGGCGTCGCAGGATAGCCGGCCAGCTCGGTCGGCTCCGGCCGAGGTCCACATACGTCGACAGATCGGTCATTGATCGGAGCAGGATGGCGAGGGCTTGGGCAACGGTGTCATCCTTTTGCGCGGCGACGCCGCTGTTGAGGGTCAGGCAGGCAGGTCGCGCTCCGCTGGGCCGATGTAGTTGACGTCTGGGCGGATCAGTCGATTGTCGGCGGCCTGCTCGAGGACATGGGCCGTCCACCCGGCGTGGCGTGACAGGGAGAATGCGGCGGGGAAGAGGTCCGGGGCGAGCCCGACGCCCATCAACACCGGCGCGGCGTAGAACTCGACGTTCGTCTTGAGCGGACGCTCGGGGTGTTTCTCGGCCAGCACGCGCAGGGCGACGTCCTCGATCTGGATGGCCTTCTCGAGCCAATCCGGGCGGTGCTCCATCCCCTCGGCCACGGTCCGCAGCGCGGCGGCCCGCGGGTCGTAGGCGCGGTAGACACGATGCCCGAAGCCCATCAGACGCTCGCCGCGGTCGAGCGCGCCGCGGACCCACTCCTCGGCGTGTTCGGCCGAGCTCACCTGGGACAGCTGGTCGACGACCTCGGACGGTGCGCCGCCGTGGAGCGGCCCCTTCATCGTCGCGATGGCGGCCGTCACCGCGGACGCGATGTCCGAGCGGGTCGAGGTCACGACGCGGGCGGTGAATGTCGAGGCATTGAAGCTGTGCTCGGCGCCGACGATGAAGTACGCGTCGAGCGCCCGAGCGGTACCGACATCGGGCCGCTCGCCGTTGAGCTGGTAGAGGAACCCTTCGGCCAGGTCGAGCGACGGGTCCGGCTCGATCGGCTCCTTGCCTGCGCGCAACCGGGCGAAGGCAGCGAGCGCGGACGGCGAGAACGACGTGAGCGCCCGGGCGTGGTCGATGGTCGGGGGCCATGGCAGGTCCTGGGTGGTGCCCCAGCCCGACACCGCGGTCCGCAGGGCATCCATCGGCTTGGTCGAGGCGGGCAGTGCGCGGAGGATGGTCATCACGGCGGGCGGGACGGGCGCCGTGGGAAGCCGGTGGGACGGATCCCACTCGCCGGTCCACAGCAGGTTGGCCACGGCCGGATAGGTGCCGCGCGTGACCAGGTCGCCGATCCGATAGCCGCGATACAGCAGCCGGCCACGCTCACCGTCGACGAGGCTGAGGCTCGTCTCGCCGGCGACGATGCCCATCAAGCCCGGCGAGAAGGGCCGGTGCGCGGTGGCCGTGTCGTCGGGCGCTTCGGCGGGCGGGACTTCCGTGGGCGAGTCGGTCATGGGTCGATGGTAGCCCCGAGAGTCAGCGACCGCTCATCGCGTCGAGGACCAGCCGGACGGCAACCGAGCCGCCGACGGCGACCACCACCGCTGCGATGAAGCCCTGGATGTCGGTAAAACCCATCGCGTTCGCCAGCCAGCCACCGACGACGCCGCCGATGATGCCGATGACGATGTTCGGCAGGCAACCGCGCGCCGTCTTGGCGCCGACGAGCGCGCCGGAGATCGCGCCGGCCAGGAATCCGACCACGACCCAGCCGATGGGATTCATCTCGAGCATGGGTCGGAGTCTGGCATGTCGGCACGGCGAGGACCGCGGGCGCGGGTACGCGAGTCGTTGCAGGTTCCTGCCAGGAACGCCTTCCGGATATCCCAGCGTGGCTGATCGCGAGTCCTTGCAGGCTCTGTCGATCCCGGCCACCGACCGCCACGGATACAAGGACGCGTTTCTCGGGGAACATCGCTCAGGCCCGCGCCCCGCGACCCGGCGGTTGCTCCGCGGCTCAGGCGAGGAACGACTCGACGGCCTCGACGACCGCGTCCGGATGCGTGTGGTGCGCCGCGTGGCGGGCGCCGGCGATGATCACGACGCGTCCATCCGCCAGCCGCTCATCGAGGGCCAGGGTCGCGTCGCGGAAGACCGGGAGGCTCTCGCCACCGAGCAGCTGCAGGACCGGTTGTCGCACGGCGCCGAGCCGGTCGAGCGAGGCGGCCGGGTCGGCTTCGGCCTCTAGCTCGCGGAGGATCGTGCCGGCAGCCGCGGCGCGGAGAGGCCAGACCGGGTTCGCCCGGTATGCCGCCAGGTCGGCCGACGACATGCCGACCACCTCGGCCAGGAAGAGCGCGAGGGCCCCGTCCCGATCGCCCGCGGCCAGCCGCTCGCGGAGGCGCGTCTCGATCCCGGGAGGGTGGTAGCTCGAGCCGGGCGGGGTCGGCGCCCCCTCGTACGACACGACCCGCCGGATCGTGTCGGTCAGCAGGGCGGCCCCCAGCGCGCAGCGCCCTCCGTACGAGTGCCCGAACACGTCGACGGTCGCGCCAGACTCGGCCGCCACCGCCACCGCCACGGCCGCCACGTCCTCGAACTCGCGCTCGATCGCGTAGGCCGGTGCATCGCCGGATGCGCCGCGGCCGCGGCGGTCGATGGCGTGAACCCGGAATTGCTCCGCGAACCGCGGGCCGACGACACGGAACGTTGTGTGGTCGGCGGTCGACCCGTGCACAAGGACGAGCGGCGGCCCGTCGCCGCTGCTGAAGACCGCGATCGGCGTCCCGTCGCGGGACCGGACCACGGACGATGGCGCCGCGTCGATCATCCCTCGGGACGCCACGCGTAGAGGATGTCGGGCTGTCCTTCCTGGTTGCCCGATCCGTCGCCGGTCGAGACGACCACGAACCCGCGGTGCTCGTAGAACGCGCGGGCTCGACCGTTGGCCTGGAAGCAGTACAGGTCCAGGCCGTCGGGTCGGCGTGCCTTGGCGACATCCATCAGGCGACTGCCGACCCCGTGCCCGATCCAGGCCGGCAGGACGTACAGCTGGTCGACCATCGACTCGGACAGCGCCATGAACGCGATGACCCCGCCGGCGGGATCGGCAGCGACCCATGTCTCGTGTGTCGGGAGCATCACCTCGGCCATCCAGGTGCGGACGTCGTCGTCGGGATGGCTCGGCGGGAAGTCGAACGTCGCTCGCCAGGCCGCGAGCCAGATGTCGCCGAGCAACGGGCCGTCGGCCGGACCCGCGCGCCGGATCTCGTCCTCCGGCAGGCGAGCGAGCGGTTCCGTCCCGGTCGTGGGCGGCTCGGCCATCACCGGATCACCGACCCGGCAACCTGCCTGCCGCAGCCTCGTCGAGGATCCACGTCACGCCCGACCGTCGGGCGAGCTGGGCGGGCCATCGGCGCGGGTCGACCTCCGGCCCGAACACGGTCGCGACCGCGTCCGCCTTCTCGGCGCCCGACACGACCATCAGCACGGACCGCGCGGCGCCGACGATCGCGGGGTTCAGGGTCACCCGCTCGACGTGTGGCTCGATGTGCGTCGGCGCCGGGATCCCGAGCGCCAGCTCGCCGGAGTCGAGAGCGGACGACCCGGGGAAGACCGACAGGAGGTGCCCATCGGCGCCGACACCGAGCAACAGCATGTCGAATGCCGGCCAGCCGCCGACCGCCGGCAGGTCGGCCGCCCGGAGCTCGTCCGCGAGCGTCGCCGCGCACCAGGCGGTCCCGCCACCGTTGCCGATCGCCTCGCCGGTTGGGAACGGATGGACCTGCTCGACCGGGATCGGGACGCCACGCCCCGGACCGCCGGCCGTGCCCTCCTCCATGTCGGAGAAGTCCAGCATCACGTCGTCGAATGCCTTGACGTTCGAGAACGGGTGGTCGTGCGGCACGTAGCGGTCGTCGCCCCACCACACGTGCACGTTGGCCCAGTCCACCGCGTCGCGGAGAGGGGGCGCGACCAGCCGCCGATAGATCCCGACCGGTGTCGAGCCCCCCGTGGTCGCCCAGTCGGCGCGGCCGCGGGCCACGATCGCGCCGTCAAGGGCCGCGACGATCCGTTCTGCCGCCTCCGCCGCCAGTGCCGCCGGGTCGGCGACGACGACGATCTCGGGTTCGGTCACATTGACCTGCCGTTCCGGTCGCCGGCCCCGTGGTTGGCGCCGTTCTCCCCGTCATCGCTTGCGTCGCTACCGCCATCGTTCGCGCCGATGATCCGGGCAGCGGACCGCAGGGCCCCGACCGCCACCGGGTCACGCCCGCCGGACTCGATCGCCTCGGCCAGCAGCTCCACCTCGGTCCGACGGGGCGCCCGGAACGACCGGTCGAGCGCCTCCACGCCGTCGAGCCAGACGCGGACGTGGACGGTCTCGGCCTCGGCGGTCACGTCGGCCCGCAGCTCGGAGCCGCGCCGCTCGGCCAGCAGCTCGACCCGGAGCGTGGTCCCGGGTGGCGTGCTCGACACGACGGGCCGGACCACGACGCCCACCTCGGCGCGGCCGTCGGACAGCGTCGCCATCAGTCCGCGGCTCATGACCGGCTTTGCCCCAGCGACACCGGATCGAGCCCCACGCGACGCATTGGACGCGGCCCGTGCGCGACCGCCGGCCTCCGCGAGCGGCTTGACCACCGACAGGTCGAGCCGCGACGCGAGCCAGCCGACGTGGTAGATCGGCTTGACGAGGTTGGTCGATCCCGTCGCGCCGGTCTCGTCGTGGGTGCCGTACGTCACCGCGATCCGACGCAGCGATCTCAGATAGGGCAAGAAGTCCGGATCGTCGAAGATCGAGGCGATCGCCTCACGCCAACGTGACTGGCGGATGAGGGCGAAATCGCTGACCGCGATCGTCGTGCTGTTGGCGAGATCGGCCATGTCGCGCAGCCGCTCCAACCCGTCGCCGCTCCACGACGACCCGTCGACGATGAGTCGATCGGCTCCGGTCAGCAGCTCGTTCGCGGCGCGCTCGCGGAACGGCGGCTCGCCCGGCCACCAGATCGCGACCGGCAGGTCGTGGACGACGAGCGGTGTGGCGATCGCGGACAGGTGACGGCCGGCCTCACCGCCGCAGGTCACGTGGATCGTCTCGGCGCACGTCTCGGGGGCGTCCGGCCGCGGCAGCACGCAATGCGCCTCGATCCGGGCGTCGAGCCACGACGGCCCGTCGGGATCGGCCGACTGGATGACGATCGTCCGCGACGGGTGCCGCCCGGTGAGCATCTGCATGGTCGCCGCGCAGCGCTCCGAGTACTCGGGCCGGCGGGCGACGACGACCAGGTTCATCACGCTCGTGCGGGCGGCGATGCGGCGGGCCGGCTCGCCGTCCTCGGTGACGGTCAGGTCCTGTGACGCCCAGATGCGGGCGAGCGCGCTGTCGATCTCGTCGATCGAGTGCGCTCGTTCCCGCCAGCGGAGGACGGGCTCGCCGTACTTGATCGTCGCCTCGGGTACCTCGATCGCCATCGCTGTCGTCCGGCTAGATCCGGCGCCAGTGGCGGCCGTCGCGGTTGATCAGTTCGTCGGCCTCCGGCGGCCCCCACGACCCGGCGTCGTAGTTGGGGAACTCGGGCGGCGGGCCCGACGCCCATGCGTCGATGATCGGGTCGACGATGCTCCACGCCTCTTCGACCTCATCCGCCCGGGTGAACAGCGAGGCGTCGCCCTGGAGCGCGTCGAGGATGAGCGTCTCGTACGCATCGGGCGAGTCGACGTTGAAGGCCGAGCCGTAGGTGAAGTCCATCGTCACCGACCGGACGTCGAGACCGAGGCCCGGGACCTTGGCCCCGAACCGCAGCATGATCCCCTCGTCGGGCTGGATCCGGATGGCGAGCAGGTTCGCGTCGGGCTCGACGCCCTTGTCCTTGAACAGGCGGTGGGGGACCTCGCGGTACTGGATGGCGATCTCGGTCGCCCGCTTGGGCAACCGCTTGCCGGTCCGGACGTAGAACGGGACACCCGACCAGCGCCAGTCGTCGATCAGGAACCGGGCCGCCACGAACGTCTCTGTCTCGGACAGCGGGTCGACCTCGGCCTCTTCGCGGTAGCCCTCGACCTGTGTCGCGGCGACCCAGCCGGGGCCGTACTGCCCGCGCACGACGTGACGGTGGATATCCGGCCGGGTCATCTCGATGGCCCGCAGGACCTTCACCTTCTCATCGCGCAGAGCGTCCGCCTCGAACGTCGCCGGCGGCTCCATGGCGACCAGGCTGACCAGCTGGAGAAGATGGTTCTGGACGACGTCGCGCGACGCCCCGGTCTGCTCGTAGAAGGCGCCGCGGCTCTCGATGCCGATCGTCTCGGCGACGGTGATCTGCACGTGGTCGACGTAGCGCCGGTTCCACAACGGCTCGAAGATGCCGTTGCCGAACCGGAAGACCATCAGGTTGCGGACCGTCTCCTTGCCCAGGTAGTGGTCGATGCGGTAGACCTGCGACTCGCGGAAGACCTTGCCGACCTCGCGGTTGAGCTTCTTCGCCGATTCGAGGTCGTGCCCGAACGGCTTCTCGATGACGACCCGCCGCCAGCCGCCATCGTGGTGCTCGTGGTCCAGCCCGACCCGCCCGAGCTGGGCGACGAGCTCGGCGAACTGCGACGGCTGGGTGGCGAGATAGAACAGGCGGTTGCCACGCGTGCCGTGCTCCTTATCGAGGATGTCGAGCTCGGCGGCCAGCTCGTCGAAACCGGCCGCGTCATCGAAGTCGAGGCGCCGGTAGCAGATCGTGTCCGTGAACGTCCTGCACGCGGCCTCGTCGAGCGGCAGGACCCGGCTGTACTTCTCGAGCGAGGCGCGGATCTCGGCCCGGAACGAGTCGTCGTCGTACGGGCGGCGACCGACGGCGACGAGCACGAACTCGAGCGGCAACAGGTTCGTCCGCCACAGCTGGTAGAGGGCCGGGATGACCTTGCGGTGGGCGAGGTCGCCGGTCGCCCCGAACAAGACCAGCATCGATGGGTCCGGGACCCGCTCGAGGCGCAGGCCCTCGCGCAGGACGTTCTCGACCGAGCGGGACCGCGACGGCCGCTTGCCCTCGCGCGCGAGCCGCAGCTCGCGCATGGTCCGGGGCGCGTCCTTCGGCCGCGGGGAGGGCTGGGCGGGGATGGGCTGATCGGCGGGTGCCTCGAGCGTTGGGTCGGCCGGATCCGCCGGGCTCGCAGGGCTTGCCGCCCCCTTCGAGGTCCGGCTCCTGGTCTTCGGGGGCGTCGCCGCCATGGACCCGCTACTCGGTCTTGACTTCGTGGCCGCCGAACTCGTTCCGGAGCGCGGCGAGGACCTTGGCCCCGTACGAATCGTCCTGTCGCGACCGGAAGCGGGTCAGCAGCGAGAGCGTGATGACCGGTGCCGGGACGTCGTGGTCGATCGCCTCCTGGACCGTCCAGCGGCCCTCCCCGGAGTCGGCCACGAATCCCTTGATGTGCTCGAGGTCGCCGCCGCTCGAGCGGAATGCACGGCCGGCCAGCTCGAGCAGCCACGACCGGACGACCGAGCCCTGCATCCACAGGTCGGCGATGCCGGCAAGGTCGAGCGGGTAGTCGCTCGCGTGCATGATCTCGAAGCCTTCGGCGTATGCCTGCATCAGTCCGTACTCGATGCCGTTGTGGACCATCTTCACGTAGTGGCCGGCGCCCGGACCACCGACATGGAGGTATCCGTTGGGTGGCGCGAGGGTGGTGAACACCGGGACGAGCGGGTCGACCGCGGCCGCGTCGCCACCGACCATCAGGCAGAACCCGACCTGCAGGCCCCAGATGCCCCCGGATACGCCAGCGTCGACGTACTGGATGCCCTTCTTCGCGAGCTCCTCGTGGCGCCGCACGTCGTCGTGGAAGTTGGTGTTGCCGCCGTCGATGATCGTGTCGCCCGGCTCGAGGTGCTCCAGCAGCTCGGCGATCTGCGCCTCGGTCGCGTCGCCGGCCGGGACCATGATCCAGACCGCGCGCGGCTTCTCGAGCGCGGCCACCAGCTCGGCGATCGAGAACGACGCGATGGCGCCCTCGCCGGCGATCTCCCTGGTCTTCTCGGGCGTCCGGTTGTAGGCGACGATCTCGTGCCCGTCGCGGACGAGCCGGCGGACCATGTTCGCCCCCATCCGCCCCAGGCCGATGAACCCGATGCGCATCTGCGTCAGCCCTCCGTGGAAGCGTCGGAAGCGTCGAGCGCGGCCGCGAGCGCCCGTTCGAGCGCCGCCAGCCCGGCGTCGGGGTCGGCGCCGAGATGGACCCGCACGATCGGCAGGTCATGCGCCTCGAGCGCCGCGAAATCGCCGGCCGCCTGCGCGTCGATGAGCTGGCCGAAGGTGTACGGCCAGCCCGGGATGTCGAGGTCGTCCGGATGGTCCGACGTCAGCTGGATGAACCAGCCGATCGGCGAGCCGCCCTTGTGGAGCTGGCCGGTCGAGTGCAGGAAGCGCGGTCCGTAGCCGCCGGTCGTGGCGCGCCCGGTGCGGTCGCGGAGGAGCGCCCGGATCCGGCTCATCGCCTCGTCGCGCTCGGGCGTCGGAGCGATGAACGCCTGGAGGCAGAGGTAGGCGGTCGGGCGGCGACGGGCGAGGTGGCGGGCAAGCTCCCCGATGACACCGCCATCGCCCGTCGTCAGGCGGAGGGCCGCATCACCGAAGAGGGTCAGGCCGTCGCCGGCCGCCAGCGGAGTCAGCTCGGCCCCGTCCGTCGCGCGGCGCCCATGCCCGGCCAATTCGAGGAGCTGGCGGGTCAGCTGCTTGGCTTCCTCGACGTTGGGCTGGTCGAACGGGTCGATCGCGAGCACCGCCCCGGCGATCGCGGTCGCGACCTCCCAACGGAGGGCCTCCGCGCCGAGGTCGATCGGGTCGGCGATGTCGATCCGGATGACAGGGTGGCCGGCCGACTCGAGCGCTTCTGCCAGTGCGTCGCGCCCACCGTCGGTCCCGCCGGTGAGCGAGAGCCGGACGAACGCGCGGTCCGAGCCATATGCCTTCACCGCTCCGAGCGGCTCGAGGTCGACCGGCACGATCCCGACACCGTGCTTCCCGGTGCTTTCCGCGAGGAGCTGCTCTGCCCACGCTCCGAAGCTCACGATCTCGTCGTCGGGCAGGAACGTCAGCTTGTCGCGGCCGGCCTTGGCGAGGGTCCCGATGGCCAGACCGAGCGAGACGCCCGGGTTGCTGGTCGGATCGGGCTCGTGGCAGGCACCGAGCATCGCCTGCGCCGACGCCAGCAGCGCGTCGAGGTCGATGCCGATGAGCGAGGCCGGCACGAGCCCGACATAGGTGAGCGCCGAGTACCGCCCGCCGATGTCGGGCGGGTTGAGGAACTGCTCGCGGAACTCGTTGGTGTGCGGGATGGCCTCGACGCTCTTGCCCGGGTCGGAGACGACCGCGAAGTACTGCCCGGGGTGGCGCTCATAGCTGTGATGGGTCACGGCCTTCAGCTCGGCCTCGACGCGCGACCAGGCATAGGCGAGGAAGGCGTTCGGCTCGGTCGTCGTGCCCGACTTCGAGGCGACGATCACCAGCGTCCGGAGCGGGTCGAGATCGTCGAGCGTCGCCCGGACGTACGCGGGATCGGTCGAGTCGAGGATCCGCAGGGCCAGGTAGCCCTCCTGCGAGCCGAACGTCCGGTGGAGGATGTCCGGGGCAAGGCTGCTGCCGCCCATCCCCGCGACCACGGCCGTGGTGTAGCCCTCGTCCACCACCGCGTCGCCGAAACCCTCCAGCCCGGGGATCTGCTCGACGAAGTGCGCTGGTGCGTCGAGCCAGCCGAGGCGTTCGGCGATGGTCTCGGCGACCCTCGCGTCGGCCGTCCACAGCGAGGTGTCGCGCGCGAACAGCCGGTTCGCCCACTCCTCCGTTCGCGCCTGCTCCACGGCCGACTCGTAGGCGGCCGTTCCGTCGCCCAGAGCCATGCGCGGAGCGGCGAGCGCGGTCGAGGTGGGGTCGGTCATCGGTGCCTCCGTGGATGGTCGTCCATGGTACGCCGCGGACGATGAGCCGCGAATGTTGCCGCGGTGTGACGGGTCGCGACAGGCGCGTGTCAGGCCTCGGTCAGGCCTCGGTCACGGCATGGTCTCGGTGGCGCCGTGGTGCTCGGTCGCGGCGGCCTCGATCGCGAGCACCTTGGCGAGACGTCGCCGATGGCGCGGCTCGCCGCTGAACGTCGCGCCGATGAACGCCACAGCGCATTCGAACGCGGGCTCCGGCCCGATGACGCGCGCCCCGAGCGTCAGCACGTTCATATCGTCGTGCTCGACGCCCTGGTGGGCGGAGTACGTGTCATGGCAGACCGCGGCCCGGATCCCGCGCATCTTGTTGGCGGCCACCGACGCGCCGACGCCCGACCCGCAGATCAGGATCCCGCGGTCCGCCTCGCCACCGACGATCGCCTCGCCGAGGCGCTGTGCGAAGTCCGGATAGTCGTCGTCGGGGTCCGAGCCGTCGCCGCCGAGGTCGATGAGCGTGTGGCCACCGTCCGCTGCCGTCAGCCGGCGGATGAGGCCGTCCTTCATGACGGCTCCGGCGTGATCCGCGGCGAAGGCGATGCGCATGTGCGCAGGATACGGCCCGCGCACGTCGTGGATCGGATGCGGCGCCCTAGCCCGTCAGGGTGATGCGGCCGCTGGCGGTGTCGACGTGGATCGGCAGCGACGCCAGCGGCTGGTCCGCCGGGCCGGCGATGACGGCGGCCGCGTTGGCGGGGTCGAAGGCCGCCCCATGGCATGGGCAGACGAGGTATCCCGAGCTGCGGTCGTAGCCGACGGTGCATCCCGCGTGGGTGCAGACGGTGTCGTACGCCACGAACTTGCCGTCGCGCAGCCTGATGACGACGCCGGGGTCGCCGGTCTTGGGATCGTCGAATGAGACTGCCCGACCCGAGGCGAGCTGGCTCACGTGGGCGACGACCGGTCCCGACGGCGGCGCGACTGTCGCGACGGGGCTCGGGCCGCCCGACGCGGCCGGCGTGCCCGCGGCAGCGGTACCGGCGGCCGACGCGGATGGCGCGTCGGTGGGTGCGTCCGTGGGAGCGTCCGCGGCTGCGCTCGCGTCCGGCGCCGTCGTGCCACCGAGGTCGGACCGCTGGCGCCCGAGGACGGACGCCCCCACCGTGCCGGCCAGACCGGCCAGCGCCACGGCGGCAAGGCCGAGGAACCCTGCCTTCAGCACGAGACGGCGTTCGGGTGAGACGGGCTCGTCGAGCGCACCGCCGTCGAACTCCCGGTTCAGCCACGTCTCGATGGTGAAGCGACCGCCGGTGCCGGCGAGGGCCAGGGTCAGCCACCCGAGCGCGTACGGCAGGTCCGGCCCGTAGTAATACGGCTTGATGGCCCACGACGCCGTCAGCCAGAAGAGGACGGACAAGGCCAGTCCACCGGCGGCGGCGAGGCGGAACAGCAGGCCGCTCAGTGCGCCGAGCCCGACGGCGATCTCAACAACCGCGATGAGAAGCCCGATCGCGACGGGGAACGGCTGCCCGAACAGCTGGACCAGCGGCGCGATGGGTGAGACTCGGACGAAGCTGTCGAGCTGGGCGCCGATCGAGCCGGGACCTGTCGCCTGGAGGAAGGCGGGATCGAGGATCTTGTCCAAGCCCGCATACACGAACGTCGCGCCCAGGAAGGCACGTAAGGGGAGCATCGCCAGCGTCAGACGATCGAGCTCCCGTGCGGGGTCCGGCGGTTCGGCGTCGAACTGGTCGCGCCGGGACAGGCGCGGATTGCGTGAACGGTCGCGGATCGTCGCTTCGCGCTGGGCGCGAAGTCGGTCGCGGCGGGACATGGTCACCTCAAGGGCGTGGTCGCATAGCGGACGCCGGGCGATGCTGAGCCGCGATGCTGAAGCCATCCTGAGCGCCGGGCGTGCCCGCTCGCGGACTTCACGTGCCGCGCCGGGCGAGGCCGCTGCATGTCAGGCCTTGTTCGGATCCATGTGCCCGAAGTGGCCGCCCTCGAGGGTCGGGATGCGGCCGTGGAGGCCGTCGCGCACCACGAGGCGCCCGACTTCGGCGACCCGTTCCGCACTGAAGCCGAATTTCTCGAAGATCGTCACGGCCGGCGCCGAGGCCCCGAAGTGATCGAGTCCGATGATCGCCCCTTCATCGCCCACCCAGCGCTCCCAGCCGAGTGAGACACCCACCTCGACGCTGACGCGCTTGCGGACCGACGGCGGCAGGACCTCATCGCGATAGGCGGCGTCCTGCAGATCGAACCGCTCCCAGGACGGGAGCGACACGACACGGGTCGGGATGGCTTCGCCCTCGAGCGCCTCTGCGGCGTTCCACGCCAGCTGGAGCTCGGATCCGGTGGCGATCAGGATGAGCTCCGGCGTACCGCCCGACGCCTCGCGGAGGACGTACCCGCCGCGCGCGACGCCCTCGCGGGCGAGGCGGTCCGTGCCGGGCAGCGTGGGCAGCTTCTGGCGGGTCAGCGCCAGCGCGACCGGTCCACCGGTGTGCTCGATCGCGAGCGCCCACGCGGCCGACGTCTCGTTGGCGTCGCCGGGACGGACGAAGGTCAGGTTCGGGATCGCCCGCAGCGCCGCGTAGTGCTCGACCGGCTGGTGGGTCGGACCGTCCTCGCCGAGCCCGACCGAATCGTGGGTCCAGACGTAGACGAGGTGCAGCCCAGACAGGGCAGCAAGACGCACCGAGCCGCGCATGTAGTCGCTGAACGTCAGGAATGTCGCGCAATACGGGATGAACCCGCTGTGATAGGCGATGCCGTTGGTCTCGCCGCCCATCCCGTGCTCGCGAACGCCGAAGCGGAGATTGCGCCCGGGTTCGTCGGCGCTGAAGTTGGGCTCGCCCTTGACGTCCGTCAGGTTGGACTCCGACAGGTCGGCGGCTCCGCCGAACAGCTCGGGGAGCCGTGGCGCGAGTGCCTGGATGGCGTCCTGGCTCGCGTTCCGCGTCGCCACCTCGGTCCCGGTCTCGTAGGTCGTCAGGTCGGCATCCCAGCCCTCCGGGAGCGTCCGGTCGATCCGCCGGCGGAACTCGGCCGCGGCGGCGGGGTCGGACGCTGCATATCGCTCCAGCCTCGACTCCCACTCCTCGACCATCGCGTCACCGGCGGGGATGGCCTCGCGGAACCGGTCACGGACCGCATCCGGCACGTAGAACGAGCGGTCCGGGTCCCAGCCGTAGGCCTCCTTGGTCAGGCGGACCTCTTCGACGCCGAGCGGCGCTCCGTGCGCCTTCTGGCTGTCGTGCTTGTTCGGGCTGCCGAAGCCGATGTGCGTCCGGACCGCGATCAGGCTTGGCCGGCCGTCCATGCGGGCCGCCTCGATCGCCGCCGCGATGGCGGCGGGGTCGTTGCCGTCCTCGACACGCTGCGCGTGCCAGCCATATGCCTCGAAGCGCTTGGGCACGTCCTCCGACCACGCCATCGAGGTCGGCCCGTCGAGCTGGACGCCGTTGTCGTCGTACAGGACGATGAGCTTCCCGAGGCGCAGGTGGCCGGCCAGGCTGGCGGCCTCAGAGGCGATCCCTTCCTGCATGTCGCCGTCGGAGGCGATGACGTAGGTGTGGTGGTCCACGATCGTGCCGGCCGGCCCGTTGAACTCGGCGGCGAGGCGGCGCTCGGCGATGGCCATCCCGACCGCATTGGCGAAACCCTGGCCGAGCGGTCCGGTCGTGGCCTCGACGCCCGGCGTCAGCCCGTATTCCGGGTGGCCGGGGGTGATGCTGCCCCACTGGCGGAACGACTCGAGGTCCTCGAGGCTGACCGCATATCCGGTCAGGTGAAGCAGCGAGTACAGCAGCATGCTGGCATGGCCGGCGCTCAGCACGAAGCGGTCGCGATCGGGCCAGTCCGGTCGTGTCGGCGCGTGGCGCAGGAATCGCGTCCACAGCACGTAGGCCATCGGTGCGGCGCCCATCGGGGCGCCCGGGTGGCCCGAGTTCGCCTTCTGGACGGCGTCGATCGAGAGCGTCCGGATGGTGTCGATGGACAGCTGGTCGAGGTCGGTGGCCACGGTCATCGGGGACTCCCGTCGGTCGATGTCATCGCGAGGGCAGGTGCGACCCAGCCATTGTAGGTGGCTGAACGCGATCAGCCGGCCTTGCGCAACGCCCCGCTATCCTCGATGGATGCCGCCGATCCCTCGTCCCAGCCGACCGACGCGACCGCGGGTGCCGAGGGTTCCGCGCGGACCGGCGCCGGCACGGATCGTCGTCCTGGGCGACCTGATGCTCGACGTCGTGCTGGCGCCCGATCGCGAACTGGAATCCGGCACCGACGTCCCGGGCCGGGTGGCGCTCGTGCAGGGCGGGTCGGCGGCCAACACGGCCCGCTGGCTCGGCCGGCTCGGGGCGCGGACGACGCTGATCGCCGCGATCGGTCGCGATGCCGCAGGCCGGGCGCTGGTCGAGGCGGTCCGAGCCGACGGCGTGACCGTCCACCTTTCGCGCGTCGCGGGAGCGCGAACCGGTCGGATCGGTGTCGTGGTGGCGCCCGGCGGGGAGCGGAGCTTCGTGGCCGACCGAGGCGCGGCGGACCAGCTCGACCCGACCGACCTGCGCGCGGCCTGGTTCGAGGGCGCCGACGCATTGCACCTGCCGGTCTACTCCCTGCTCGGCTCCCCGCTCGGGCTGGCCGGGCGTGCGGGCCATCGAGCTCGCGCGCGCCACCGGCGCGACGGTCAGCGTGGACCTCGCGTCGATCGGTCCTCTGCTGGCGTCCGGCCGTCGTGCCGCGCGTTCGCTCATCGCCGGCATCTCGCCCGACCTCATCTTCGCCACCGCCTCCGAAGCCGAAGCGCTGATCGGCAGTCGTCGGGTCGACGAGCTGCTCGACTACGCGTCGACCGCGGTCGTCAAGCGTGGCTCGAAAGGCGCCACGGTCCTGACCCGCCTCGGCGCCGCGCCATCGCGCTTCGAGGTCGCGACCGTGCACCTTCCAGCCGCCGACACCACTGGAGCGGGCGACGCGTTCGATGCGGGTTTCCTGGTCGGCTGGTTCGCGGCGCGAGCCGCGGGTCGATCGTTGCCCGCGTCGCTCCAGCGGGCGGCGCTTGCCGGACATCGAGCGGCGGCACGGCAGCTGTCGACCCGACGACCGGAGCTGCCGCTCGCCTGAGTGGCCGGGCGAGCGCGCGGCCGCCACCGTCCCCGCCGCGCCTCGACCGACCGCTACGCTACGCCGCACCGATGCTCACCGACCGACTCGACGTCAGCCCCGAGGTCTCGGCCGCGATCGCCGCCGGCCGGCCGGTCGTCGCGTTGGAATCGACCCTCATCAGCCACGGCCTGCCGTATCCACAGAACCTCGAGGTCGCACGCGCCTCCGAGGCAGCCGTCCGAGCCGCCGGGGCGATGCCTGCGACCGTCGCGATCCACGCCGGTCGGCTTCGGGTCGGGCTCGACGAGGCCTCTCTGCTGGCCCTGGCGACGGCCCCGGCAGGTTCGGTCCGCAAGGCGTCCCGGCCGAGTCTGGCCGCGGCGATCGCGGACGGCGGCTGGGCGGCCACGACCGTGTCCGCGACGATGATCGCCGCGCACGCGGCGGGGATCGTGGTCTTCGCCACCGGCGGGATCGGCGGCGTCCACCGCGGCGCCATCGGCGGCGCCCTCGGCGGCGCAGCTCCCACGTTCGACATCTCGTCGGACCTCGAGGAGCTCGGCCGGACGCCGATGGCCGTCGTGTGTGCCGGCCCGAAGGCCATCCTCGACGTCCCCGCCACGCTCGAATACCTCGAGACGCGCGGCGTCCCGGTCGTCGCGGTCGGGCAGGCCGACCTGCCCGGGTTCTACGCGCGCTCGGCCGGGATCCCGGCGCCGGACTCGGTGGCCGATCTGGCGGAGGCCGCCGACCTTGTGGCCACCCATCTCGGACTCGGCCTGGGCGGGAGCGTCCTCGTGTGCGTGCCGGTGCCCGAGGCGGACGCCCTGCCGGACGAGGTGGCTCGTTCGGCTGTCGAGCAGGCTCTCGTCGATGCGGCCGATGCGGGGATCGCGGGCCCGGCGCTCACGCCCTGGCTCCTCGCTCGGATCGCGGTCCTGACGGACGGCGCCTCCGTCCGTGCCAACACAGCGCTCATCGTCAACGACGCCCGGGCCGCCGGCGAGCTGGCCGTCCGGCTCGCCGCGGGATGGCCGTCCACCTGAGGTCGGTCCGGAGCCTTTCGGTCGTCTTGCCCCTCGCTCGAACCCTCGACTACACTCACGAGGACCCTGCCCACGTCCCCGAGGAGGCCCCGACCGCATGCGGATCTACGAGGGTAGCCCGCGCCAGGATTTCGAAGAGGTCTTCCGCTCGATCGGGGCGTTCCTCGACCAGCGTGGGATGAAGGACGTCCTGCTCCTCGAGGCTCCGGACGGGTTCATCGTCCAGGGACTCGTTTCATCGGGAGCAAGCACAGGAACGTGGTCCGACACCGTCGGCACCCAGTCCAAGGAGACACTCACCTTCCTTGACGAGGACATCGCCCGCTTCATGGAAGAGGCCGGCCTGCGGCGGGGAACGACCTCGACCCACCAGGCCGGCCAATACGAGAGTGCGTTCCGGGTCATCGGCCGCTATATGGACGACCAGAAGCCGCACGATGTCTTCTTCTTCGAGCAGGAAGGCGCGTTCGTCCTCCGCCTGTTGATGAGCGGCCAGGCGGGCTCTCGACACGAGCTCGCTGAATTCACCCGCGATGACATCGCGGACATGGTGGCGCGCGGCCCGAGCCTGCGCCATGCTGAGATGAAGCCCTGACGGGGAGCCCATACACCGCACCAGGAGGTAGGCCATGAAGGCACTCAAGACGGTCGCCGTCGCACTGGGGATCACCCTGGCCGCGCTCATCGTGATCCCGCTCGCGGTCCTGGCCGGACTGTTCGTCTGGCTCAAGGTCACCGAGGAGGACGACGAGGAGCTCCTCGAGCTCGATCAGGAAGGCGCCTGATCGACATCGACCCCGCGATCGAGACGCATGAGACGCCCGCCGGACCGGCGGGCGTCGAACTGTCCGGGCGTCCGCGACCGGCCACCTCGGCCGCCTCGGCCACCTCGGCTACAGCGGATGCCGCCACGGCGTCCGATGCCACCCTCCGCGACCGCCGGATGGCCGAGCTCGGCGTGCTGGTCATCATGGTCTTCTGGGCGGGCAACTTCATCGTGGTCAAGGGCGCCATCGGCATCCTGCCGCCGATCGGCTTCACGTTCCTGCGCTATCTGCTGGCTGCGGTCACGCTCCTGACCCTGCTGCGCGTGCGCGAAGGCGAATTCCGGGTGCCGCACGGCGACGTCCTCCGGATCATGGGCCTGGGAGTCATCGGGTTCGGCTGCTACCAGATCCTGTGGCCGGTCGCGCTCCAGACGATCCCGGCCGGCGACTCCGCCCTGCTCATCGCAGCGACGCCGGTGATCACCGCTCTGCTGGCGATGGCCACCGGTGCCGACGCGCCGAACCCGGTCAAGCTTGCCGGCGCGTTCGTCTCGTTCGCCGGCGTGGCCCTGGTGATCGCAGCCGGGCAGGGCCTGTCGCTCGGCGCTTCTCTGGTCGGTGATGGGCTGACGCTGGTGGCCGCCGCCTGCTGGGCGGTCTACACCGTCTTCGGGTCGACCATCCTGCGCCGCCACTCGCCGCTCGTGACCACGACCTGGGCGATCGTCGCGGGGACCCTGTTCATCGCGCCGTTCGGGATCGGCCAGCTCGTGTCGTCCGGGGCGTCAGGCGACATCGGCGACCTCGGGCCGCCCATCTTCCTGGCGATCGTCTATTCAGGGACGCTGGCCGCCGGGTTCGCCAATGTCATCGTGTTCCACGGCGTGAAGCTGCTCGGGCCGACTCGTGTCAACGCGCTCCAATTCCTCGTGCCCGCGCTGGCCGTCGCCATGGCGGCCGTCTTCCTCGGCGAGCCGATCCGGCCCATCCAGGTCGTCGGCGGCGCCATCATCCTCGCGGGCGTCGGGCTCCTCCGGCGCGGCTCGCTGCCGACGGGCGGGCGGGTCGTCCGGGCGCTCGGCAGCGTCGGCAGGTGATTCGGAGCTGAAGGTGACCGACGCGAACGGCGTGGCCCCGCCCATCCCGCCGCTGGCCCCAGATGCGCCACCGCTGGCGATCCTGGTCGACTACGACGGGACCATCGCGCTGACCGACGTCTCGGACACGGTCATGGCCGAGCATGTGCCGGGCGTCTGGGAGGCCGAGGTGGCCGCCTACGATGCCGGCCAGGTCGGGTCCCGCCGGCTGATCGAGCTCGAGATGTCCCTGGTGGACGTCCCGGCCGAGGCTCTGCTCGCGACCGCCGCGGCCCAGCCGCACGACCCCGGGTTCGTGCCGTTGGTCCGGCTGGCGCAGGAGGCCGGCATCCCTATCGAGGTCGTGTCCGACGGGTTCGGGTTCTTCATCGGCCCGGCGCTCGAGGCGCTCGGGGTGGGGGAGCTGCCGGTGGTCACCGCGCGGACGACGTTCGACGGACGGCGGGCGTCGGTCGCGTTCCCGAACGGCGAACCCGGCCTGCTTCGTGTGCGGGACATGCAAGCGGGATCGTGTCCTCGCGCACCAGGCGGCCGGTCGCGCGGTGGTGTTCATCGGCGACGGCGAGAGCGACCGCTACGCCGCCGGCTACAGCGACATCGTCTGGGCCAAGCGGAGCCTCGTCCGGATCTGTCTCGAGGCCGGTTGGCCGTTCCACCGCTGGACCGAGTTCCGCGAGATCGAGGCGTGGCTGGCGGAGACCCTGGCGACCTGGGCGGCGAGCCGCGACGCTACCCGGGCCGCAGTCCCACCCATTCTTCTGTGGCGCGGAAGTCTGGGGCGCGGGCCTGTTGGATCCGCCGGCGGGGGCGTGGCCGCCGCACAAGGGATAGTGGTCGGTGGGACACTTCGCGGCACTTGCGGCATCTATCGGGTGATGTGGCAGAGCTGACACTCCCAGGTGGCATCGCAGCGACGACCGTGGCCGATGCCGCGGCGGGTGACGCGGACGCCCTCGCCCGGATCGTCGGAGCTCACCACGATGACATGGCCCGCATCTGCTTCGTGATCTGCGGGGACGCGGACCTGGCGCAGGACGCCGTCCAAGCGGCTTGGCCGATCGCTTGGCGGAAGCTCGGCACGCTGCGCGATCCGGACGCGCTGCGCCCATGGCTGATGAGCGTCGCGGCCAACGAGGCGCGCCAGATGATCCGTCGCCAGCGCCGCCACCCGGTGGTCGAGATCGAGGTCGCCGACTTCGGCTCCCAGTCCGGTGACCCCGCGCGCGATCCGGCCCTGGCCGACCTCGCGCTTGCCCTTCGCGGACTGGCGCCCGAGGACCGCGCCCTCCTCGCCCTGAGATATGTAGCCGGCTTCGATTCGACCGAGATCGGACGCGCCATCGGGAAGTCCCCCTCGAGCGTTCGGAGCCGCCTGGCACGCGTCCTCGCACGACTACGCGCGGAGCTCGAAGATGTCTGAGACCACGTTCGAGTCCGTCCTCGCCGGTCAGCTCCGCGCGTACGCCGAGGGCGGTGTCCGACCGTTCGATCGGCGGGCCATCGCCATCGATGTGATCGCTGCCGGCCGCACGCGTGCCGAACAGCGCTGGTCCACGACGCTGCGGCGGGCGTCCATGATCCCGGTCCTCGTCGGTCTCCTCGCGCTCGCCCTGATCGCCATCGCCCTCGTGGCCGGCGGCCAGATCCACCTTCCGCAGTTGCCGTCCGCGGTCACGCCGACCGCCGCGCCGACCCACCCGGTCGCGACGTCCCCCGCGTCGCCGGCCGCCACCACGGCACCGAGCGCGACCCCGCGAACGACGACCCCTGGCCAGGGTCTGCTCACGCTCGACGGTGACGTCTTCCTGACCGACGGGGATGCGGGGGACCGCCAGAAGATCCTCGATGGCGATCCCTGGGTCGACGGCCAGGACAACTCGAGTAGTTGGTCTGGCGCCCGCTGGTCCGGGTCCGGTCGCTACGTCGCCGCGGCCCTCGGAGACGCCACCGTCGTGTCGCAGACAAATGGATCCGAGGTGCGTCGGTTCGGGGGCGGTTGGTTCGTCTGGGCCCCGTCGGACGACCGGCTCTTCATCGGAGTCGACGCCGGCGGTCGGGTCGAGGACCTCGCGACAGGGAAGTCGTGGTCGATCGCGCTACCGTCTGGCTCCGGCTTCTCGGATCCGCCGGCTTTTTCACCGGACGGTACGCACCTGGTCGCCCATGTCTGCACTCCCTGCAGCTCGGATACCCAAGGTTCGGTCGATCTATGGGTCTTTGACATCGCCTCCGGCAAACACACCGTCCTGACTCACTCACCGAATGACATGGAGGCGTGGCCGACCTGGTCGCCGGACGGCAAGGCGATCGCGTTCTGGCGCGAGCTGCCTGGGGATTGCGGCTGCCGGTCTGACGTCTACTCCGTCGCGGCAAACGGCGGTCCCGAGCTGCGGGTCACCACCGATTCGCTCTCGGCCGAACCGATCTGGTCACCTGACTCGCGGCATCTCGCCTTCTCCTACTACGGAGGCTCGATCGACGCGGCGCCGCTCGGGACCGGCGGGCGCGGGACGGCCTTCGTGACTCTGCCTGCAGCGACGGGTCTGCCTTCGGAGGCTCCGACGCGTGTGACTGAACCAGTCACCGGTCTGGACGTCAGTCCCGTCAAGTGGAGTGTCGATCAGCAGCGGATCTATATGATCCGCAATGTCGCCATTCCCCAGGGGCCTACGACCAGCCCGCAGGAGCTGTGGTCATACGCAACGACGGGCGGTGATCCGAGAACGATCGCGATCGGTCCGGGCCTCAGCTGGGATGTCCGGTAGGGCCTCAGTCCCACCCATCCCAATGGGCGAAGTCCTCGAATGGCACCCAGCCGCGCTTGAGGCTCGGGGAGCGGACGTCGGGGATGGGCCGGCCGACCGGCATGACTCCGATCGGGGTGAACTCGTCCGGGATCCCGAGGTAGGACCGCAGGCCGTCCACCTCCGGGCCGATGAACCCGCAGCCAAGTCCCACGTCGACGGCGGCCAGCATGATCGTCTGCATCGTGGCGCCGATATCGACCCACCAGAACGGGACCGGCCACTCGATCTCCGAACCGTCTTCCTGGATCTTGTCCGCCTCCTGGTATCGACGGTGGTAGATCGCCTCACTGACGCACGGGATGAACTGCGCGGCACATTCGCTGACCCACGGGCCGAACGCCTCGACCATCTCGTCCTCGCCGCAGATCCGGGCGACCTCGCGCCGCCGCTCCGGGTCGGTCACCACGATCAGCCGCTGGCCCTGGCTGAACCCGGCCGACGGCGTGCGCTGGGCGAGCCGCGCGATGCGCTCGATGACGTCGGGCTCGACGCCGCCCTCCTCGAACCGGCGGACGGCGCGGCGCTTCATGACGACTTCGGAGAATTCCATAGCCCCTCCAATTCGACGGCCCGTGGCTCATCCGGTAGCATTGGAAAAACCCCCGGGAGGACCTGATCCATGGCGAAGTATGTCTTTGTGACCGGAGGCGTGACCTCCTCTCTGGGCAAGGGCATCACTGCCGCCAGCATCGGTCGGCTGCTCAAGGCACGTCGCCTGCGGGTCTCCATCCTCAAGCTCGATCCGTACATCAACGTGGATCCGGGCACGATGAGCCCCTACCAGCACGGCGAGGTGTTCGTCACCGACGACGGCGCAGAGACCGACCTCGACCTCGGTCACTACGAGCGGTTCATCGACGAGAACCTGTCCCAGCTCAGCAACGTCACGACCGGCCGGATCTACCAGGCCGTCATCGCCAAGGAGCGCCGCGGCGACTACCTCGGCGGCACGGTCCAGGTCATCCCGCACATCACCAACGAGATCAAGGAGCGGATCGGTCGGGTCGCCCGCGACGGCGATCCGGATGTCGTCATCGTCGAGGTCGGCGGGACCGTCGGCGACATCGAATCGCTGCCGTTCCTCGAGGCCATCCGGCAGATGCGCAAGGACGTCGGGCGGGCGAACGTGCTGTACGTGCACGTGACGCTGCTCCCCGCGCTGGCCGCCACGGGCGAGCTCAAGACGAAGCCCACCCAGCACTCGGTCAAGGAGCTGCGCGGCATCGGCATCCAGCCGGATGTCATCGTGCTGCGCTCCGACCACCCGGTCCCCGACGAGATCCGCGAGAAGATCGCCCTGTTCACCGATGTCGCGACCGAGGCCGTCATCCCGGCCGAGACTGCCGACACGATCTACGAGGTCCCGCTCATGTTCGAGGCCTCGGGCCTCGGCAAGCTCGTCGTCCGCGAGCTCGGGCTCGGCGACCCGGAGGTCGAGCCGGACCTCGACTCGTGGCGCGCCCTCGTCGCCCGGATCAAGGCCCCGAAGCCGGTCCTCGAGATCGCCCTCGTCGGCAAGTACATCGAGCTCCCCGATGCGTACCTGAGCGTCACCGAGGCGCTCCGCCACGCGGCATGGGCGCACGAGGTCGACGCCAAGGTCCGCTGGGTCAATTCCGAGGCGCTGACCCACGACAACCTGCACGAGCGACTCGAAGGCGTCGCCGGGATCCTCGTCCCGGGCGGCTTCGGTCACCGCGGCATCGAGGGCAAGGTCCTCGCCGCCCACTTCGCCCGCGAACACCGCATCCCGTACCTCGGCCTGTGCCTCGGGCTCCAGTGCGCCGTCATCGAGTTCGCGCGCGAGGTCGTCGGCACCGGCGACGCGAACTCGACCGAGTTCGACATGTTCACCGATCACCCGGTCATCGACTTCATGCCCGACCAGCGCGACATGGAGGACAAGGGCGGCACGATGCGGCTCGGCCTCTACCCCGCGAAGCTGACGCCCGGTTCGCGGGCCGCGGCGGTCTATGGCCAGGAGGTCATCTACGAGCGGCATCGGCACCGTTTCGAGGTGAACAACCGCTATCGCCAGACGCTCGAGGCGGCCGGCATGGTCCTGTCCGGGCAGTCGCCCGACGGCCGGCTGGTCGAGATCGTCGAGCTCAAGGACCATCCGTGGTTCGTGGCCAGCCAGTTCCACCCCGAGTTCAAGTCGCGGCCCGAGCGGCCGCACCCGCTGTTCGACGGGTTCGTGACCGCGTCGCTGGCAGTCCGCGACGGGCGCGAGCCGGTCTTCGCCGCACGGGTCGATCCGACCGCCGGCGAGACGCCCATGGCTCACGTCGGTCCGGCCGACATCGTCGAGTCCGTTCCGAGCGCCTGACCTCGTCCTGGCGCCCTCGCTCCTGGCGCCCTCGCTCTCGCGCGCAAGAAGACCCCCGGATCCAGATGTCACTCGAGAGCATCAGGGCGCCGCGCCCGGGCCATCGCCCGCCCGGCCAATCGCCCGTCCATGATGCTCTCGAGTGACATCAAAACCGGGGGTCGCTTCTGGCGGTGCGGCCCGGGCACCGACCCAGGTAAGACGAGCCCGTCGGGCACGTCCCGGCGGGCGGCGTACTATCACGACACACCCCCTCCCACCTGGAGCCCGACTGATGAAGATCTTCCTCGACACCGCCGACATCGACGAGATCAAGACGGCAGCCCGCTGGGGCGTCCTCGACGGCGTCACGACCAACCCGACGCTGTACGCCAAGGTCGGTGGCTCGTACGACGAGATCCTCAAGCAGGTCTGCAAGATCACGCCAGGCCCGGTGTCGGCCGAGTGCGTGTCCGACGACGTCGACGGGATGCTCGAGGAGGGCCGCCATTACGCGACGCTCGCCCCGAACATCGTGGTCAAGGTCGCGATGTCGGAGAACGGCCTCGAGGCGATCAGCCGCTTCGCCGAGGAGGGGATCAAGACCAACTGCACGCTGATCTTCACCGCCAACCAGGGCCTGCTGGCAGCCAAGGCGGGCGCGTCTCTCATCTCACCCTTCGTCGGCCGGCTCGACGACATCAACCAGGACGGGATGATCGTCATCCGCGAGCTGGCCGAGATCTTCGCCATCCACGAGATCGAGTCAGAAGTGCTCGCGGCCTCGATCCGCAACCCGGTCCACATGACCCAGGCGGCGCTGGCCGGCGCGCACATCGCGACGGTCCCCTTCAAGGTCCTTCAGCAGATGGTCCACCACCCGCTGACCGACAAGGGCATCGTCCAGTTCAAGGCGGACTGGGAGAAGGCGCACCAGGCGGCCGCCGCGAAGGCCTGACCGACACCCAGGCGGGGCGGGCGGGCTCTCAGCGGCGCGCGGACGAGGTAGCAGCCGCCCGGGCGGGCGCCGGACGACGGAGGTCCGGATCGGGGAGGACGACATCCCGGATCGCCCCGACGAGCTCGTGGTATGACGCGATGAACGCGCGCAGCGTCCTGACCGTCGGCCCGAAACCGTCGAACTCGTCGATCGTCAGCCCGTCGGGCTCGTAGGCTCGCTCGAAGTCGGGGAAGCGTGCCTGCAGCTCGCGCACCATGGCCGGGTCCACGGGCTCGTCGATCCGTGACTCCGGAGTGATCCCGCTGGCGTTGAACCGCACCTGCCAGGCATGGGTCATGGTCAGCACGACGTCCCCGCCGACCAGCTCGGTCCAGTGCAGCCGGTGGCGGTACGCAGCGGCCAGCAACCGCGTCCGGTAGCCCCGCTCCCCGTAAACGCCGACCGCCCGTTTGAATGCCGCGATCCCGGCCCAGTCGAGCGCGTCGGGGTGGACGGCGATGTCGTCGCGCTCGGCGAGGACGCGCATCCAGTCGTCGAGCCGCCCGACCATGATCGTGCAGACCGGGGTCACCGTCGCCGGGTCACCGCCGGCGGCCGCGAACGCGTCCAGCCCGCGCTCGACCGCCTCGGCGACCGCGATCGACTGGGCGACGGTGAAGCAGACCGTCGCATTGATGCTGACTCCGGCCGCGGTCGCCGCCTCGATCGCGGCGATCCCGGCCCGCGTCGCCGGGAACTTGACCTGGATGTTCGGGGCGAGTGCAGCGAAACGCAGCCCCTGCTCGAGCATCCGCTCGGTGTTCGGATAGTTGGCCGGATTCGTCTGGAGCGACAGCCGGCCCTTGTGTCCGCCTTCGCGAACGAAGACCGGTTCGAGCACGGCCGCCCCGCGGACGGCCATCTCCTCGACCACCGCCCAGGTGATGTCGGTCTCGGTCCAGGACGGGTTCGCAGCCGCCAGCTCGGCGATCCGCGGCGTCCAGTACGCCCGTTCCTTGCGCAGGACCTCGAGCACGATGCTCGGGTTCGAGGTCGCCCCGGTGGCCCCGCGCGCGACCGAGTAGGCGAGCTCCTCGAGCGCGCACGAGTCGTTCCAGTAGTCCGTCGGGCGGCCCGTGACCGTGCGGAGCATCGGGCAGTCGATCATGTCCTGCGGGGTCGGATCGGTCACCGCTGTCCCTCCTCTGGGGATCGCGCCGGACGGCGGAAGGTATCCTAATCGATGATCGATGACATGCCACCCTGGAGGAGCGATGCGTGGCGGCGACTGAGGAGATCCTGGGCCAGTTCCTCGGCGACGAAGCCTTCCCGGTGACGTGGGATTCCGAGGTCGAGAAGGGCTTCTTCTGGGTTTACGACGACCTCCACATCCCGCACCCGGTCAGCCCGATGTTCTTCGACATCGGCGGCTGGTGGCTCAGCTGCGACCACATGTTCCGCCGATTCGGGACGCCGTTCGCGGTCGACTGGCTGGCCAAGAACGTCAACGGCTACGTCTACACGACCGCCATCCCGGCTGACCCCGACCTGCGCATCGACGCGACCGAGTACAGCGGCCGCTACGGCGCCCGGGTCCCGCGCGACGCGGCCTTCGCCTCCACGATGGGCGCCTACCTCGACACCGTCCTGCCGGTCTACGGCCGCGACTTCGCCGACTGGTGGCGCGACCGGCTGCGTCCGGAGATGGAGCGAAACTTCGCGTTCCTCGAGGCGCGACTGGACGCCGCGGACGGGATGGACCTGGCCGATGCGGCCTGCCTGCTCGAGGACGCCATCGACATCCACGATCGCCACTGGAAGATCCACTGGATGCTCAACTTCGCCCAGCTGTCGGCGACGCTCAAGCTCCGGGCGGTGATGGAAAAGACGCGGGGCGCCGTGGACGAAACGCTCCTGGGTCGCCTCCAGAACTCCGCCTCCGACCGCAACTGGGACTCGATCGAGGCCCTGTGGAGGATGAAGAACGAGGTCCGCGACGACGACGAGCTGCGCGCCGCCTTCGCGCCAGAGGACACCGAGGCGATCGCCGCCGCTCTGCACTCGACCGATCGCGGCCGCCGGTTCATCGCCGAGCGGGTCGAGCCCTACCAGCGCGAGTTCGGGTGGCACGCCGTCTGGAGCCACGAGTTCATCTTCCCGACCGTCCGCGAGCAGGCGGAGCCCGTTCTCGAACTCGTGCGCGGCTACCTCGCCACCGACTACGACTTCCCGACCGCCATCGAGGCGATGCGGCTCGACATCGAGGCCGCGTCGCGCGAGATCCTCGACGGGCTGACCGGCGAGGCACTCGAGGAGATGCAGGCGGCCAACGCGGTCAACCTGCGGATGGCGCCGCTGACGCCGGACCACCACTTCTACATCGACCAGGGCGCGAACGCCCACCTGCGGCTCGTCCTTCTCGAGGTCGGGCGGCACCTGGTGGAGGACGGTCGTCTCGGCCAGCCCGACGACGTCCTGTTCCTGCGCTACAACGAGATGCGCGCACTGATCGGCAGCGCAGAGGCGCTCGACGCCCGAGCGATCGTCACCGAGCGACGACGTGAGCGCGACGCGGCGGCGCGCATCCACCCGCGCGACTGGGTCGGCACGGTCACCCCGTCGCAGCTCGCATTCCCGTACCTCGTCAACTGGGGCTACCCCGACCGCTTCCACCAGACCCAGTCCGACGACCAGCGCCAGATCACGGGGCTTGGCGCGTCGCCCGGCGTCATCGAGGGGATGGCCCGGGTCGTCCGCACGGTCGACGAATTCGACGACGTCCGCGACGGCGACATCCTCGTCTGCCAGATGACGAACCCGGCCTGGGTCGTCCTGTTCACCAAGATCGCCGGGCTCGTCACCGACACCGGCGGCACGACCTCGCATCCGGCCGTGCTGGCGCGCGAGTTCGGGATCCCTGCGGTCATCGGCACGTCCGTGGCGACGCACCGGATCGCAACGGGAGATCGGATCCGCGTGGACGGAACGTCCGGCAAAGTCGAGATCCTCGTCGACGCCGCCACTGCCGCGTCCGACCCCGCGACCGCCCCGGCCGCCGCGATCGGGCGCTGATGCCCCCATCGATGGCGATCGCACCCCTCGTCCCACGCGCCGTCCTCGCGGACCAGGTCAAGGACCGGCTGCTCGAAGGGATCATGAACGGCCACTACCCACCTGACTCGCGGATCGTCGAGACGCAGGTCGCCCGCGAGCTCGGGACGAGCCAGGCGCCGGTCCGTGAGGCGCTGCGTGGTCTCGAGGCGCTCGGCCTGGTCGAGATCACGCCGTTCCGCGGGGCTCGGGTCCGGCGCCCATCGCGGCGCGAGATCATCGAGGCGTACGCCGTGCGCTCCGCGCTCGAGTCGCTCGGCGGCTCCCTCGCGGCAGAGCGGGTGACCGACGCGGACGTCGCAGACCTCAGCGACCAGCTCGCCGCGATGCGCGCGGCTGCCCGAGATGACGACAGCCATGCGGTCGCCGAGGCGGACGCACGCTTCCACGGCCGGATCATGGAGATCGCCGACAACGGCGAGCTCGAACGGGTCTGGGGCACGCTCCAGCCGTTCTCGCGGACCTACATCACGCTCGCCGTTCCCGGCGCCGACCAGGGTTGGTCGGCCGACCTCCACGCGCCGATCCTGGCGGCCATCGAGCGCCGCGACTCCGACGCCACCGTGTCCGCCATCCGGCGACACTTCGACGAGATCACCGCCGACATGGCGAGCCGCCTGCCGACCGACGATGACGCCGCACTCGCCACGCCCACCAGCCGGACGCGCAGCCGAAGGAACCGATGACCACCGACACCATGACCGCTCACCTCCGCCTGTCCGAAGAGTTCGCGGCCGGCCCCGCGAGGCTGCGGGTGGACGTCTACGGCGCCGAGCCGATCGACCACCTGCTCGACGACATGAGCTTCCTCGACTACCGACTGGCCGACGTCAAGATCTCGCCCGATGTCACCGTTGCCGGACCGGACATCCTGTGGCTGCGCGACGCCCCGAAGGGCATCGCCTACGACGGCCGGACGATGACGTTCAGCGGCCCGTGGCCGGCCGGGCCGATCCAGAAGGTCGTCGTCACGATGCTCGCCCTCCGGCTGGAGGAGGTCGGGCTGCACCCGTTCCATGCCTCCGCCGTGCGCTATCGCGACAGGACCGTCCTGTTCCTGGGTGGCGAGTCCAACCACGGCAAGTCGATGGGCCAGATCGAGGCGTGCCGGCGCGGTGCCCTGCTGGTGTCGACCGAGACGACGGTCATCGACGAGTCCGGTGTCGCGGTCGCCGGCTCGAAGTCGCCGTTCCTCAAGAAGCGCACCGAGGGCACCGAGCGCGCCGACAAGGCCGCGCCCGAGCGCGGCGTCGACAAGTTCTTCGGCTCGATGCCGACCTGGGAGATCCTGACCGAGCCGACCCCGATCGACGTCGTCGTCGTCCCCGCCATCGACGGCAACTTCGACCCATCCACGGTCGAGATGATCCCGTTCGAGCGGCAGTTCCAGACCTTCCACTCGGTCCAGAACTACTTCCTGCTCAATGAGCTGCTGGCGCCCGGGTTCGTGATGCCGGTCGTGGACACGGACCCGTTGCGTGCGGCCCGGGCCGACTTCGTGAGCCGGTTCGCCGAACGGCCGTACTTCTTCATCCGGGCGGCGAACCCGCAGGTGCTCCTCGACGAGATGGACCGGGTGCTCTAGACCGGCCGATGCGAGCCTTCGATTACGAGCGGCCGACCCATCTCGACGACGTTGTTGCCCTGCTGGACGAGCACGGGCCGGAGGCGCGGTTGCTGGCCGGCGGCACCGACCTGATCATCCGGCTCCGCGACGGGACGATCCGGCCGCGGGTCGTGGTCGACGTCAAGGGGGTCGAGGAGCTCGACGGCGAGATGCGGGAGGCGGGTGGGGCCGAAGGCGGGCTCACGATCGGCGCCCGCGCGGTCATGACCGACATCGCCGCCGACGAACGCGTCGCGCGCGACCACCAGGCGCTGGCCGAGGCGGCGGCCGTCGTCGGGGCGGTCCAGATCCGGAACCGGGCCACGCTCGCGGGGAACATCTGCAACGCCTCGCCTGCGGCCGACACGGTCCCGGCTCTGCTCGTGTTCGGGGCACGGGTCGTGGTGGCCGGTCCGGCCGGGGTTCGGCGCATCCCCGTCGACGATGTGTTCGTCCGCTCGGGCGTCACGACGCTCGCCCGCGGCGAGCTCGTCACGGCCATCGAGCTGCCCCGCCCGGCGGGTCCGACCGGCAGCGTCCACGTCCGCCGGACGCGGCGGCGCGGCCACGACCTCGCGGCGGTCACCCTGGCCTGTGCCGTCTCGGCCGACGGCGTGACCCGGATCGCCTACGGGAGTCTCGGCCCACGACCCCTCCTCGTCGTCGACGACACGGGCCTGCTCGCGGACAGGACCGCCCCGGACCGCGCCAAGATGGAGCTGCTCGAGACCCTGTTCGTCGAGGCGAGCCCGTCGCCGACCTCGATGCGGGCCAGCCCGGAATACCGGCTGGCGATGCTTCACGTCCTCGGCCTGCGCGCCGTCGGCATCGCCATCGATCGGCTGGCCGACGCGGCGGCGGTCCGGCGATGACCCAGCGGCGGCCGCTCGCCCTCACCGTGAACGGTCGGTCGCGCACGATCGACGTCGAGGTCCACCACACGCTGCTCGAGGCCCTCCGCGACGACCTCGGCTTGACGGGGACCAAGGAGTGCTGCCTGGTCGGCGAGTGCGGCGCCTGCACGGTCCTGGTCGATGGCCGGAGCGTGGATTCGTGCCTGATGCTCGCGGTCGAGGCCGACGGCGCGGCCGTGACCACGGTCGAGGGGCTGGCCGCCGGGGACCGACTCCACCCGCTCCAGCAGGCGTTCCTCGATACCGGCGCCGCGCAGTGCGGCTTCTGCATCCCGGGCCAGCTGGTCTCGGCCGACGCGTTGCTCGCGCTGACCCCGCACCCGACCCGCGCCGAGGTCGAAGAGGGCCTGGCCGGCAATCTCTGTCGCTGCGCCGGCTACGAGCAGATCATCGAGGCGGTCCTCGAGGCCGCTCGCGGCGACGCCCACGAAACGACGCATCCGACACCGGCGGTCGGGGAGCGGTCGGCCGTCCCGGACGCGAACGTGGCGCCGCAGTGAGCGTCGGGGATCCCGCCGCCCGCGTCGGCGGCCGTGCCCGCGTCACCGGGGAGCAGCAATACGTCGCGGACCTGCCGCATGACGATGTCCTCCACGTCAAGCTCGTCACGCTCGACGTGGCGCGCGCGCGGATCGGCCGGATCGACACCGCCGCAGCGCTCAAGGTCCCCGGCGTCCGCCTCGTGACGACCCCGGCCGACCTGCCCGACCCGATGCCCCGCTTCGGTCCGCAGCGCAAAGACCGTCCCGTCCTCGCTACCGGCGAGACCAAGTACCACGGCGAACCCGTCGCCGCCGTCGCGGCCGAGACCCACGACGCCGCCGAGGAGGCCGCCGCCCTCGTCAAGGTCGAGTTCGAGGAGTTGCCGGCGCTCCACACCATCGCCCAGTCCCTCGCGCCCGATGCGCCCCTCGTCCAGGACCCCGCCCTCCGACCCGGGCGACCCGTGTGCCGACGACGAACGTCCTCCACGAGCATCACCACGGCTGGGGCGACGTCGACGCCGCCGCCAAGGACGCCGACCTGGTCGTCGAGGGCACGTACGCCTTCCCGATGGTCACCCAGTTCGCCATCGAGCCGCACGCCTATATGGCCGCGCCCGACGGCGACGGCATCGCCATCTGGAGCGCGATCCAGCACCCGTACTGGCTCCAGCGCGTCATCGCCGACCTGCTCGACCTGCCGCTCTCGAAGGTCCGCGTGTTCGCGCCCGACCCCGGCGGCGCGTTCGGTGGCAAGCAGCACGCGAAGTACGAGCCGCTGCTCGCATTCATGGCGCGCGCGACCGGACGCAAGGTGCGCCTCGTGCTCACCCTCGAGGAGACGTTCCAGGCCGTGCGCCGGGGAGCGTCCGAGGTCCACGTCCGGACCGGCTTCCGCCGCGACGGCACGATCGTCTTCCGCGACATCGAGGCGAACTACCTGATCGGGGCGTACGCGGACATCGCCGACCGGACGGTCGCCAAGGGCAGCTACACCTCCAACGGCCCGTACCGCGTGCCGAACGTCCGGATCCTGGCCCGGAGCGTGCTCTCCCACACCGTGCCCTCGACCGCGTTCCGTGGCTTCGGCAACCCGCAGCAGATCTGGGCGGTCGAGTCGAACATGAACGAGGCGGCGCGCGCGCTCGGCATCGACCCGCTCGACCTGCGGCTGCGGAACCTCGCCGGACCCGGCGAGGCGTTCATCCCGCACGACACCCCGGCCGACGGCGACTGGGTCGCAGGCCGTCGAGCGGGCGGCCGAGATGATCGGCTGGCGGACGCCGACACCGCCCCGGGCGCGGCCGCGGCATCGCCGTCGGGCTCAAGTCCGGCCCGACGACCGGCCTCTCGTATTCGACCGTCCGCCTCCTCGTCGACGGCAGCGTCGTCGTCTACGCCGGCACGTCGGACATGGGCCAGGGCGCCCGGACGATCTTCGCCCAGATCGCCGCGCAGGAGCTGGGCGCGCCGCTCGACTGGGTGACGGTCGTCATGGGCGATACCGCGGTCGTGCCCTACGACCAGCAGACCTCGGCCAGCCGGTCGTCGGTGCTGATGGGCAATGCCGTGCTCGCCGCCTGCCGCGACATCCAGGCGAAGCTCCGCACGATGGCCGCTGAGCTCGGAGGCGTCGACGAGGCGGCGGTGGGGATCGAAGGCGGCGAGGTGCGCATCGGCGACAGTCGGAACCCATCCGCGACGTCGTCGCGCGCGCTCTGGGACGCCTCGGTGGCGAGATCACCGGCCTCGGCGAATCGCGCAAGGAGGCCGAGCCGGACCATCCGCTCGGCGGGACCTCCGCCTTCTACGAGTTCAACGCGACCGCCGTCGAGGCCAGCGTCGACCGCGCCACCGGCGACATCACGATCCACCGCTACGTGACAGTGTCCGACGTGGGCAAGGCCCTCAACCCGAGCCAGGTCCGCGGCCAGGACGAGGGCGCGGCCGTGATGGGCCTCGGCCACACGCTGATGGAGCACTACATCCTCGACGACACCGGCCGGATCCGGAACCTCGGCGCGATCGACTACCGGATCCCGACCTCGATGGACCTGCCGCTCCGGATGGAGAGCGACATGATCGAGAACGCCGACGGGCCGGGGCCGTATGGCGCGAAGGGGATGAGCGAAGGCGCGCTGCTGCCGGTCGCTCCGGCTGTGGCCGCGGCTGTCGCGGACGCGACTGGGGTCGTGATCCGCGACCTGCCGCTCTCGCCCGAGCGCGTGTGGCAGGCGCTGCGGGAGAACAAGCGCCCGTGAGGCGGACGTACCCACTCGACCACCCGTTCGAGCTGCCGCGCAAGGACGTGCTCGCGCTCGTCGGCGGGAAGGCGGCGAACCTGCGCGAGATGATCGGGCTGGGGCTGCCGGTGCCGCCGGGCTTCGTCGTCACGACGGAGACGTGCCGGGCGTTCCTCGCGACCGGCTGGCCGGACAGGCTCGACGAGGAGCTGCGCACGCGGATGGCCGAGGTCGAGGCGGCGGTCGGGCGCGGCTTCGGGGATGCCACGGACCCGTTGCTCGTGAGCGTGCGGTCGGGCGCGCCGGTGTCGATGCCCGGGATGATGGACACCATCCTCGACCTCGGGCTGAACGACGCCACCGAGGCCGGGCTGGCCAGGGCATCCGGGAGCGAGGCGTTTGCGCGGAGCTGCCGCGAGCGGTTCGAGGACAGCTTCCGCTCGATCGTCGGCGTCGCCGACGTCCCCGACGACCCGTGGGAGCAGCTCCGGCTCGCGATCGAGGCCGTCTTCCGGTCGTGGAACAGCGACCGTGCCCGCGCGTACCGCGCGAAGGAGGGGATCGCCGACGACCTCGGGACGGCGGTCACGGTCCAGACGATGGTCTTCGGCAACCGCGGCGCGACGTCGGCGACCGGTGTCGCGTTCACGCGCAACCCCGCGACCGGCGAGCCGACCCTCTATGGCGACGTGCTGTTCGACGCCCAGGGCGAGGACGTCGTCGCCGGCACCCATGCGACCGAGCCCATCGCCGCGCTCGAAAAGCGTCTGCCGGCCGTGGCCGCCGAGCTGCGCGAGACCGCCGCGCGCCTCGAGCACCACTACGCCGACCTGTGCGACATCGAGTTCACCATCGAGGAAGGCCGGCTCTGGTTCCTCCAGGTGCGGGTCGGCAAGCGAAGCCCGCAGGCCGCGCTCCGGATCGCCGTTGACATGGCCGAGGATCCCGCATTCCCACTCTCGCGCGCAGAGGCGGTCGGGCGAGTCGCACGGCTGCTGGCCGATCCACCGACGACGAACGTCGGCCGCACGGGCGGCGAGGTCCCATTCGTGACCGGGCTGCCGGCGTCGCCGGGGATGGCGTCGGGCGAGATCGCCACGAGCCCGGAGGCGGCCGTCGCCGCGGCCGAAGCCGGACGCGCCGCGATCCTCGTCCGGGCCGAGACCTCGCCCGAGGACGTCCACGGGATGGCCCGAGCCGCCGGCATCCTGACCTCGCGCGGGGGGCTGGCGAGCCATGCCGCGGTCGTGGCGCGCGGCTGGGGGATCCCGGCCGTGGTCGGCGCCGCTGGCCTCGAGGTCCGCGACGGCGAGGTCATCGTTGGTGACCGCGTCCTCCACGCCGGTGACCTCATCACTATCGACGGCGGCACAGGCGAGGTCTTCGAAGGCGCCGTCGCCGGCGCGACCGAAGTCGTCCCCGAGGCGACAGACGCTGCTCGCCTGGGCGGCGGAGCTCGGCATCCCGATCGGCGGCATGACATCCTCGGCCCCGGAGAGCGCCACGCACTGCAAACGGCAGCGCGGTCACGCCGGACGCCTGCCTCCGGGCGATCGGCATCAAGGGCTTCGCCCAGCCACAGGGCGTCGCCGACGTCGTCCTCGCGACGCCTGAAGACGTCCAGCCGGTCCTCGACGCGCTGGTCGCAGACGGTCTCGTGGCACCTTCGGCAGGCGCCCTCCGCTTGACCGAGGCGGGATCGAGCCGTGCCGCGGCACTCCTCGCCGAGGAGCAGGCCGCCTGGGGTCTCGACAACGCCGAGGCGGCATTGGACGAGTTCCCCGCGCTCGACCAGCGGATGAAGGACATCGTGACCGCCTGGCAGATGCGCGACGCTACGGCCGGCGTCGTCAACGACCACGCCGACGCCGACTACGACCGTGCCGTCCTCGATCGGCTGGGCGCGCTCCATGCGGACGCGGTCGCCTGGCTCACCCCGCTCGAGACCGGCTGCCCGAGGCTCGCCGGCTATCGCGTCAGGCTCGGCCGCGCCGCCGAAACGGCCCAGTCCGGCGACGGCCGCTACGTCGCCTCACCCCGCGTCGACAGCTACCACAGCATCTGGTTCGAGCTCCACGAGGACCTCATCCAGCTCGCCGGCCGCACCCGCGAAGACGAGGTCGCCGCCGGCCGCGCGTAGCGGGCGATAGCACGCTTTGCGGCGCTGAGGTCCTATAACGTGGCTGCCGATGGCTAGCGATGACTGGTTTAGGTCGCCTGGCTGGGACGCGACAGCCAAGGCCGAGTTCGAGAGACGTCTGGCCCGCGCCCGGCCGAAGGGACGCGCCCAGTACCGGCGTATCAAGGCTGCGTCCCTGATGGCCACGGACGATCCGCGGATGCAGGCCGCCGCGTTCGCCCTCTGGGAGCAGAACCTCACCGACCCGAATGCGTATGCGTACGAGAGGGTGACTGCACTTAGCTTCCTTGGCGCCTACGAACAAGAGGCCGGGCTATTCGTGGCTGCCGAGGCCCACCTTCGCACCGCTCTCGATCTCATGGCATCGAACCGAAGCGGCTCGACCGACCTTGAAGAAGTGCGACTGGCCGAGATCCTCATTCAACGCGGGGGGAGTGCCGCACTTCTAGAGGCTCGAAGCCTCATCGAGCAGCTCGGCGAAACGCAGCCGTTGTTGTTGAACGACCGATTTCGCAAGTGTGTGGCTGGCGCGAGGGTCGCGACTGCCCTCGGCGACGATGGCCAGGCGGCGGAGTGGTCCCTTGTTCTTCTGGCCCTCGCGTCAGCCACGCATTCCGGATTGGCAAATCACCCTTCGCTCGGTCTCGTCGACGCGGACGAGTCGACGCGAGCCTGGCTCGCAGCCCTTGCGCATCTGGGCACTGTGGAGTGACATTGGCGCACGCTTGCGACCGACTGCGTGTCCGCCGCCGCCAGGAGCGCGGTTGGTCGTGAGGCTACGAGCCGCCCGCTCCCCTCACGACCCAGGTCTGATCGAGACAAACCTCGCCATCTTTTCGATCAACCTCGTTGCCCGCGACATCCCGAGCGATCAACAACATGGACACACACTGGCTGCCTGGATAGCCGGTGATGGGCTGGTAGAGACCTGGCTCGAGATCGGAGACGAGGACCGTCTCCTTTCCATTGATCGTGCTGGTGACCGTGATCGGATCGGCGGTCTGGTTGTCGATCTTGTATCCGCGCCACCCGAAGTCGGAACATGACGCCACCAGCCAGAGGCAGGCAGCGAGGATGGTCACCACGGCAGGTGTCGGCGGCGCTGCACGAAATCGGCGAGCAACCGAGCCCTGGGCAATGACTTGACTCATGCCCCCGACGATATCAGCCCGGCAAGGGCCGTCCCTTCACGGCCTGGTGTCATTAGCGCACGCTTTGCGACCACTCCGGCATCGCGTCTGCTAAGAGCCCTGGGTCGACGGACTAGCCGCGATCCACCGGGACAAGTGCGCGGCGAGACTGAGTAGCGGGCGGCGTAACCGACGGGCTGCTCGGGCGTCATGCCTGGCGCTATGAACACCGTCGGGTCGAACCCTTCTTCGGCCCAACCTCGCGCAAGCCTCGTGGGGTCATCCGAGTCGACCACACGCCCACGACAGAACTCACCGCAATCGCCCCGCCATACGCCGCGGTCATCACGGCGCCGGTGTTATCTGTGCCCGCGCCATTCAGGCCAAGCACGCCGAGCAGTCCGAGAGTCGCCAGCACTGTGCCGAGGACCATCGAGACCAGGGGGAGGCCAATACCGCGGCGACTGATGAGCCCGATGCCGAGGGCCGCGGGACAGGACCACCGGAATGGCATAGAAGATGGCGATCACCGGCGCTGCCAGCAGCACGTACACGACGACAAGTCCCAACAGTCCGGCGATGAGCAGCCAGAGGAGGCCAGCGATCGCGACCGGACGTAGCAATCCGGGCCGAGTGATCGGCGCGGGGGGGGGTTGACCCTAACGTGCTACTCACGAGTAGCATGCTGGGTCCGATGGTCATGGAAGTCAAGGGAGTCGCGATCGGGTGAGATTGGCGGACGCTTTGCGACGGTGACGTCTTCTGCCCCGCATGAACCGCGGCCTGTGGTCCCCTGCGCATCCGCTATGGTCGCCCTGTGAAGCGCTCGATCGGAGTGGGACTTGCGGCCGGAGTGGTGGCAGGGGCTTGCACGATCGTGCGCGGTCGCAATTGGCCCAAATCGGTCGACGAGCAGGTCCTGGGCGGGCCTCAACGATCACGTCGCCGGCTGGTGGGTCCAGCGGCCGCGAGTTCGACTTTCTGGTTGACGACTTCGGATACACGCTCGCCAAGGTGTTTCTGCACTTCAAGGGCTATGGCGTGACGTTCCGAGGTCCCGTGTTCGAGTTCACCACCGGCTACGATCCCGAGGCTACGCACTCCATCGATGCCAAGCTGAGGCTCGTTGCCGACCGTCCTCGCGATGGCGCCAAGGTCGGCTCAGGCGCCCCGACGGTCATCGATGTCAATCGATTGTTGCCGGCGCGCGACCCATCGTTCCCGATCCCAGAAACGATTGACATCATCTTCACCGCGCCCATGTTGCCGACGCCGTCGCCACATGGGCGCGAGGTCTACGGGAGCTGGCGCCCGACGTCCTTGCAGGAGGATGGCCAGTAGGGCGTCGAGTACTCCCACCCGAGGTGACATTGGCTCACGCTTTGCGAGGGCAAGGGCTTCGTACTCATTCATCGCCGCACTGGGGTAGCCGGCCTGGTCCTCAGGACCATGGAGGCTTCCGGCATCGACGAGGCGATCGGCGACTGCGAGAAACGATCGCGCATCGGCATCGTGCCCGAGCTCCTGGAGGAGGAGGCCGCTCGCCACGCGCTCGATGAAGGACCATTGCCACGTGCCTTCGGGGTCAACGCCCGTGCGGAGGCCGACGGATGCACAGCGTTCGAACGTGGCGGCCGCGACGTCGCCGCCGACCTCCAGGAGCTCGTCGTTCCAGCCTCGGAGGATGACGCCGAGGTCGTGGGCCGGTTCCGACGCCAGACCCTCGGGGTCGATCAGCCGGAACTGCTGCCCTTCGCCTGGTGTGTCACCTCCGCCGGGCAATTCGAGGACGTTCCAGGGGTGAGCGTCGCCGTGGATGAGCACCGGCTTTCGTCCATTCAACCAACGCGCTCGCTGGCGTGCGTACCCGATGGGCACGTTCGATGCACTGTTCCGCGCAGGGCTTGCCGAGGCTCTCCCATGCTCGGCGGAATGTAGTCAGCGAGCCACCTTGCCTT
>CAWCQK010000017.1:0-258276 GCA_963797685.1 uncultured Chloroflexia bacterium
GTCGGCGGGCGCGTTTGACGACGGGTTTGGCTCGGAACGTCATGGTCGTGGATCAGTCCTGTCGCATGGCCGGCAGAAGACGCCGGGGATGGAGGGCCGCGGTATGGTACACCGGCCCCTCGAGGAACCGTGTCCGCAGCCCGATCTTCAAGCTCCCGCCCGGGTCAGAGACGGAACGATGAGACGCTCCGTGACGCGTGTTGAGGAACCTCCATCTGCGATGGCGAACGACGCCTCGCGGAACCGTCGCACGCGGCCGATGTCGAAGACTCCCGCTCGAAGGAACTGGGCAAGCGCGTCCGTGGTCTCGAAGATCGGACCCGGAACGCCCGTCCGGTAGTCGAAGTAGAAGCCGCGCTCCCGCTCGTAGGGCTCGTAGTCGGGGGCGAAGAAGACGATCGGCTTCTCGAGCAGGGAGAACTCATAGATGGCGCTCGAATAGTCGGTCACCAGGATGTCGCTGACGAGCATCAGCTCGTTGATATCGGGATAGTCGGACACGTCGATGGCGAACCCGGCGAGGTCCGGGCCGATCGTCGTCCGCGAGCGGACGAAGGGATGGAGCCGGACGAGCAGGACGTGGTCCTCGCCGAGCACGGAGCGCATCACGCCCATGTCCAGGTCGTCGGTCGCGTGCGCGGTCGTGATCGTGTCGCCGCGGAACGTCGGCGCGTACAGGATCACCCGGCGGCCGTCGGTCAGCCCGTAGCGCCGGCGGATCGCCTCGCGTGTCCGTGCCAGCCGCTCGTCGCCGAAGAAGACGTCCGTGCGCGGGATCCCGAGACGCCACTCGAATTGCTCGAGTGGCTGCCCGAACGCCTCGGCGTAGTGCGGCGCCGAGGCCTCCGAGGCGACCAGGCAGACGTCGTAGTTCGAGTGGATGCGGACCCGCTCGGTCAGCTCCTCGTCCGCCCCGAACGACTTGTCCAGCAGGCTGTAGCCCACTTTCTTGAACGCCCCGCAGGCGTGCCAGGTCTGGATGATCGTGGTGCCCGAGCGCGGGTGGATGACGTAGATCGGGAAGAAGTAGTCGTCGACGACGAACACGCGCGACGTGGCCAGGTAATAGCCGGCGGTCACGGCCTGGCCGAGGGCGGCGACCCGGCCGCGCAGGCCGCGCGCGGGCCGTCGCGCGAGGACGACCACCGGGATCTCGGGATGCCGGGTGGCGAGATCGTCGCGGATGGACACCAGGTTGCCGGCCAGCCTGGCCGAGTGGGCCGTCGCGAGCACGACTCGGGACCGGAGCGGCAGGAGGCGGGCGAACGCGAACGCCAGTCGCACGGCGACGATCCGGATGGTGAGGATGAGGCTCTTCATCGCCCGAGGACGAGCTGGTCGATGACCCGGTCGGCGGATCCGGCGTCGAGATGGGCGAAGTGCTGGGTTGCGAACTGCGCGACCTTTTCCACCTCGTAGTCGTCGCGCCTGATCGCGTCGATGACCTCCGGAAAGGTCCGCACGATCCGGCCGGGCACGAACGTCTCGAACGGGACGTAGAAGTCGCGCGACCCGGCGTAGTGGTCGAGGTCGAACGCGTAGAACAGCATCGGCCGGCCCAAAGTCGAGAACTCGAACACGATCGACGAATAGTCGGTGATGAGGACGTCCACCGCGAACAGCAGGTCGTTGACGTCGATGGTCGCCCGGGACCCGTCGATCAGGCGATCCGCGAAGGCGGCCGGGATGCCGAGCGGCTGGACCACGAACGGGTGCAGCTTGATGATGACGACCGCGTCCTTCTCGACGGCGACGCCGTGGAGCCCTGCGTAGTCGAGGACCCCAAGGTCGAAATGCGACGACTTCGGTCCGTCGCCGCGGAACGTCGGGGCGTACAGGATCGTCGTCTTGCCCTTGGTCTGCGGGAATGCCGCCCGTGCGGCAGCCAGGCCCGCCGCGCGGGCACGCTCGTCCAAGAACCGATCCATCCGCGGGATCCCGGTCGGGTAGACGTCGTCCTCGGGGATGCCGAAGGCCTCGGCGTAGAACGGCACGTCGTGTTCCGAGCTCACGATGGCCGCGGTGTACTTCTGGTGGACGCGCGCGAACTTGTCGGCCTCGGTCGGCGTGCCGATCCGGCTGAAGCCGACGGTCTTGAACGCGCCGGCGGCATGCCACAGCTGGATCACCCGGACGGCCGGCCCGATCGTGAGCCAGTGGAGCGGCGGGTACGAGTCGTCGAGCAGGATGACCGTGGCGCGGTCGAGCGCAGTGGCCAGGCGCACCCGGCCGAGGAAGCCGCGCCGGGCGCGAGATGGCCGAAGGGCGGTCACCAGGTCGTACTCGCGGTCGAGCCCCCGCTCGACCATCCGGTCGTGGACCGCCCCGAGGTTGCCCGACAGATCGGAGATCAGCGGCGACGCGAACAGGATCTCCGGCCTGCGGCCCCGACGGGTCAGGCGCGACGCGCGGATGAGCGACAGGAAGCCGAGCCGGCGCGCGCGGATGGCCATCCACCGTCCGGCGATCCGGATCCGATCCGCGAGAGAGGCGTGGCGGCGCGCTGGATGCTTTCGTCGACCGACGCGACCAGTGAGAGGGTCCGGTTTGTGCGTGGTCGTAGGCGGGGGCGACCGTGAACAGGCCGTGCTCGAGAAGGAACGAGCATCCGCCGCTCTTCGCGTCGATACAGGCCCGGAGCCGATCGTCGAGCGTGACCGGCAGGCCGAGCGCCCAGCGGCCGGACGGCAGCCTGTCCCGGTCGAGCCCGGTGATGACGTTGTAGTGGACGATCAGCCGGTCGCCGGCCTGCTCGATACGGGTCGGCGGCATGCGCCGGCGGCCTCTTGCCTCGCGCAGCCGGAGGCGTTGCGGGTCGACCGCCTGTCCGGACGCGACATGAGCCTCGATGACGAGCTGCACACGCTCCCAACGGATCGACCGGACGTCGATCTCGAGGTCGCGGGCGACAGCGGGCATCCAGGCTCCTCGGGGTGTCGGGGTGGGCGTCGGGCCGGGTCGGGGGCCCGGCGCGGATGATACCGGTGCCAACGGGCCGACTGTTCTCCACGTAGGCTATGTGGGACCGCCTTCCGTACCGGAGGACCGCATGAAGATCGGGATGATCGTGCTCGCCGGGGGGATCGGCAAGCGCATCGGGCGACCGTTCCCCAAGCAGTTCCTGCTGCTCGGTGGCAAGCCGCTCATCATCCACGTGCTCGAGAAGGCGCGGCTGATCCCGGAGATCGCGCAGGTCGTCATCACCTGCCCGGACGCCCACCTCGACGAGACGCGCCGGCTCATCGCCAACCACGGCTTCGACGAGCGGTTCACGTGCATCGTCGGGGGCGTGTCGCGTCAGGAGTCGGTCTATCTCGGGCTGCGCGAGGTCGCGGACTGCGAGTCGGTCATCGTCCACGAGGCGGTCCGGCCGCTGGTCACGGCCGCCGAGTTCCGCGAGCTGATCGCCGCCCCGGACCCCAACGCGATGTACGGCATCCCGATCTCATTCACCGTGCTCAAGGGCCACGACTATGTCGAGGACCTGCTCCAGCGCGACGAGCTGGTCAACGTCCAGCTGCCACAGAAGTTCGATCGCGCCGCGCTCGCCGCTGCCCACGACGCGGCCCGCCGCGATGGCGCCATCTTCACCGAGGACGCCAGCCTGTTCCACCAGTACGCCGGCGCGCCGGTCCGGATCCTGCCGGGATCCGAGCGCAACATCAAGATCACCGTCCCGACCGACATCGTGACCGCCGAGGCGATCTACGCCGACAGCATCGGCCGCGGCGGCTGACGATGGGCAGGGTCTGCGTGATCACGGGTGCCAGTCAGGGCATCGGCCGAGCCGCGGCCGTCCGGATGAGCCAGGAGCCCGATATCTCGGCTCTCGTGCTCATCGCTCGCAACGCGCGCGGGCTCGAAGAGACGGCCGCCGCGCTCGAGCGGAACGACAAGGACATCGAGCTCATCGCCTATGACCTGATGGACCTCGACGGGATCCCCGACCTGGTCCGGCGCGTCCACGAGCGGTTCGGCAGCATCGACATCCTGCTCAACATCGCGGGCTACGCCGACCCCCAGTCACTGCTCGACACGGACGCCGACAACATCATCAAGACGTACACCATCAACGTCTTCGCGATGCTGCTGCTCATCCGGGAGATGGCGCGCTTCATGTATGACCGGCCGGCGAAGATCCTCAATGTCGCCTCCACCGCCGGGATCACCTCCCGGCCGGGCTGGCTCGCGTACGCCTCGTCGAAGGCAGCCGTCGTGTCGCTATCGGCGACGCTCGCCGATGAGCTTGCCGGGAGCGGCATCAAGATCTACAGCATCTCGCCCGGCCGCACCGCCACGGAGCTGCGTCGCAAGCTGGCGCCCGAGGAGGATCCGTCCTCGATCATGCAGCCGGGCCAGGTGGCCGACGTCATCGCCCAGCTCATGCGCGACAGCGAAGTGACGCTCGACGGGCAGAACATCATCGTTCGCACCCGGGCCTGACCGGCGGATGACCCAGCTCGAATACCGACTGGCGCGGGCGCTGCTCCTTCTGGTCCGGCTCATCGCGGCGCGGCTCCCGACCCATCCCGAGCGTGTCGTGCTGGCGACCGCGCGCGTGACCGAGCTCGACGGCAACCTGCTGTACATCCATCGGGCCTTTCGTGCGAGCCGGCCCGACCTGGACCTCGTCCTGCTGCTCGAGCCGTACAGCTACGGCCTGGCGGGCAAGATCGCCTACCTCGCCCGGCTGGTGCGGGGCATGTACCACCTCCAGACCGCCGGGCTGTTCGTCGTCGACAACGCATACCTGCCGATCCACGTCGCCCCGCATCGACGGACGACGACCGTGGTCCAGGTCTGGCATGCCGCCGGCGCGCTCAAGCGGTTCGGACTGGACACGCGTCAGCGGATCGCGGAACCGGAGCGGACGTTCCTCCACCGTCACTACGACGCAGTCGTCGTCGGTGGCGACTGGACGCGTCGTCCGTACGCCGCTGCGCTGCGGACGCCACTCGAACGGGTCGTCGCGCTCGGCTGGCCGCGGACGGACTTCTTCTTCGACGAGGCCGAGCTGGCGGCGGCGCGGGCGCGAGTGGCGGCAGCCTACCCGACGCTGGCCGGTCGACGCGTGGTCCTCTACGCCCCGACATTCCGCGGCCGGGGGATCGGCAAGCGCGCCGGCCCGGGGCTCGATGCCGCGCGATTGCGGGCGGCCTTGCCGGCAGACCACGTCCTGGTCCTCAAGACGCACCCCAACCTCGACCCGGCGGCGACCCCGACCGACGGGTACGACGTGGTGATCGATCCGGCGGCCGAGATCAACGAGCTGCTGGCCGCCACCGACATCCTGGTCACCGACTACTCCTCGTCGGTCGTCGAGTTCGCCCTCCTCGGGCGACCGATCGTGTTGCTGGTCGGAGATCTCGCCGAGTACGAACAGGACCCCGGGCTCTACCTCGACTATCGGACCGAGATGATCGGCACGCAGGTGACCGACACGGACGGCGTCATCGAGGCGATCGCCGGCGCAACTTCGACCTGACCGGGTACGAAGCATTCGTGGACCGCCAGCTTGGGCCGGCTCAGGGCGGTGCCAGCCAGCGATTCGTCGACCGGTTCGTCAGAGGGCCGTCAGCGCCTACCGGGTGAGGCTGGTACCCTTCCGCCCGATGTCCGCCAGCAGTGAGGTTCCGGCAGCCTTCCGCAATGCCGCCGGCAACCCCGGTCCCATCGCGCTCTTGCGCGATGGCATCGCCGACATCCTGTCGCGTCGTCGGTTGGTCCGCTACCTCGTCCAGGCGGACGCCCACAAGCGCGGTGCCGACACCCTGCTCGGCAACATCTGGTGGGTCCTCGATCCCCTCCTCCAGATGCTGGTGTACGTCGTCTTCGTGTCGATCATCGTGCCCCGGACACAGCCCGACTACCCGTTGTTCATCTTCTCGGCGATCCTGCCCTGGAAGTGGTTCTCCGCTTCGGTGTCGGACGCGACGTCTTCGATCGTCAGCCAGGATCAGCTGATCAAGCAGATCCAGTTCCCGAAGATCGTCCTGCCAGTCGCGGCGACCACGGCCGGCATCGTCAGCTTCGCGTTCGGCACCGTGGCGCTCGGCCTGCTCATGCTGTTCTTCTCCGACCGGATCACGCCCTGGCTCCTGTTCATCCCGGTCATCGCCGTGGTGCAGTACGTGTTCACCCTCGCCGTCTCGTTCCTGGTCGCGGCCGGCAACGTCTTCTTCCGCGACCTGGGCAATGTCGTCGGTCACCTGTTGCGCCTGTGGTGGTTCCTGTCGCCCGGGCTGTACAGCCTGGCCAGCCTCGACGACATCAAGTTCTTCAAGGAGCACCACTTCCTGACCACGCTCGCCAACGCCAACCCGTTCGCCATCCTGTTCGAGGCGTATCGCTCGGTCATCTACGGGACCCCAACGGTCGGAGGGAAGCCCAGCGGTCCGCCGAACATGGAGCTGCTGGCGATCCTGCTGGTGGCCAGTCTGGTGTTCCTCGCGTTCACCACGATGGTCTTCAAGCGCCTCGAGCCCAACTTCGCCAAGGTCATCTGATGCAGCTCTTCCGCCGCCCTCCGAAGCTCGTTCCCCAGCCGGGACCCGGGGTTTGCCATCGGCGCCACCGACCTCGGCGTCCGCTACGACCTCCGTTTCACCAAGAAGACGACCATCCGGAGCTCGATCGGCCAGATGCTCGGGCGTGGCGAGGTCCAGAAGTTCTGGGCGCTCCGTCACATGGACCTGCACGTCCGCCGGGGAGAGTCGCTGGCCGTCATCGGGCCGAACGGAGCCGGCAAGAGCACGCTTCTCCAGGTCCTGGCCGGGATCATCCGGCCGTCGGAGGGCGCGGTCGAGGTAGTCGGCCACGTCTCCGGGTTGCTGACGCTCGGCGCCGGCTTCGACAAGGAGCTGACCGGGCGCGACAACATCCTGCTCGGTGGGGCGTTCCTCGGGCTCGACGACGCGGTGACGCACGAGCTCCTGCCGTCGATCATCGAGTACGCCGAGCTGGGCGAGTTCATCGACGCGCCGTTGCGGACCTACTCCTCCGGGATGAGGGCCCGTCTCGGATTCGCCATCGCGACCTCGGTCGACCCGGACATCCTGCTGCTCGACGAGGTCCTCGCCACGGGCGACGCGAACTTCCGCGAGAAGTCGAAGGCACGCGTCATCCAGATCGTGTCGGCGGCCAAGGCGGTCGTCCTGGTGACTCACGACATGAACTGGGTGACCGAGTACTGCAATCGCGCGATCCTGATCGAGCGCGGTGAGCTGATCATGGAAGGCGAGCCGGCCGACGTCGTCGAGCTCCACAGGGTCAACACCGAGGAGGCCCGACGGCGGTCGCTCGAGGAAGCCGAGAAGGCCGGGATCGACCCGAGGATCGTCCGAGTCCGCTGATCTGCGGATGGCCGACGAGGCAGAGGTGGCGGCCCAGTGCGCTCGAAGGGTGGTCAGCGCCCTCGGCGGGCAACGGCGGTGACGACGCCGGCAACGGCCGCGATGACGAGCGCTCCGCGCCAGTCGAGCAACGGGCGGATGTTCCCCTCGACGCGCTGGGCGATGACGATACCCGCGACGCTCTGTCGCTCGAACGTGACCCGGCCGCCGAACACGCTCCAGGCCGCGCTCTGATCGAGGCGGACGTCTCGGGCCAGGATGTTTCGCACGAACGACCGCTGGATGTTCGACTCGCCCGATAGCGCCAGCGCCACGCCGCTCCTGTCGGTCGAGATGCGTCGCGCCGCGGGCGATGGCGATGCCACCCATGGTGACCGACACGTCCTCGGCATCGACCCGCGAGATGCCGCCCTGACGGACGTCCACGCGGTTCGCCTTGACGGTATCGATGCCGCCGTTGCTCAGGTTGAGGACGTCGACCTCGAGGTGGTCGAAGCCGCGCCCGGACAGGGTCTCGGTGGTGACCATGTCGGCGGTGGGCGACTGCGCCGGCGGCTCAGCCTTGGCCGAGATCGGTTCCGAGGGTCGCACCGTCTTGGCTGCCGCGGACTTGGTCGGACCCGACTTGGCCGCCGCGGATCTGGCCGCCGCGGACTTGGCCGCCGCCGGGCCACCGACCGCGGTCGTCCGCGCACGCGTGACCTTGGGCTTCGGGGGCGTCGGGTCTGGAGTTCCGGTCGGGTCGTCGCTGGCGGGTCGGTCGGTCATGGGGCTAGCCTATCGCGCCTCGACCGCGAGCGCGAGAGCCAGCGGTCTTTCGTGGATCGGCGCAACAAGCGGGTCCACGCCATCCGTCCGAACCATCGTCTATCCTGCCGCTGGCACCGCTGGTCCGTCACCAGGCCGGGAACCCCCAACACCCCAACCCAGGAGGGGCTCACAAAACGTGAATCACAAGACGACCGTGGGCGTGGTCGGTCTGATCGGCGCGTCCGCTCTCGTGGTCGTCGTGGCGGCCACATCGCTCGGTGGCTCGGCGACCCCGAGCCGGCCACCGGACCAGGCGGCCGTCGCGACCGCGAGCGCGACACCGACCGCACCGGCGACCGTCGCCCCCACCGACACGGCCAGCCCGACCGCCACGGCCACCGCCGCCCCGACCGCGACCCCGCTCCCGACCCCGCTCCTCGTTCCCGGTCCGCTGACCGGCCTGCCGGTCACACCGGCGGTGGCGTCGCGGCACCCGATCGCGGTCATGATCGATGACCTCGGGCCCGCGCGGCCCCAGACGGGCCTGTCCAAGGCGTCCATCGTCTGGCAGGCACCGGCCGAGGGGGGCATCCCCCGCTACATGGCCATCTTCCAGGACACCCTGCCGAAGTTGATCGGCCCTGTCCGGAGCTCGCGCCTGTACTACATCGCCTGGGCCGCCGAGTGGCGCGCCGTCTACGCCCATGCCGGCGGGTCCCCGCAGGCCAAGGCGACGCTTGCCGCGAAGGGCCACGGCCAGTACGTGTTCAACGGCGACGAGTTCCGCTTCAGCGGCACGTTCTTCAGAACGACCAACCGGCAGGCGCCGCATAACCTGTACACCACCGGCGCGAAGCTGCGGGCGATGGGGAAGACGCTCGGGGCGAAGGACAAGGCCTACACCGCCGCCTGGCAGTTCGCACCCGATGCCCCGCTCGCAAGCCGGCCGTACGGCGGCACGATCACGGTCAGCTACCCGTACAACACGATCAAGTACACCTACGACCGCACGACCAACACCTACCTGCGCTCGGTGACCGGCGAGAAGAAGGAGACTGACGCGCTCGACGGGACGCGGATCGCGCCGAAGAACGTGATCGTCATGCGGATGGTCTTCGGACCGCTCAACGACGGCCACCCGGGAGCGCCACGCCTCGAGGCGAATGTGGTCGGCCACGGGCCGGCCTGGATCTCGACCAACGGCCGGACGATCAAGGGCACCTGGAAGAAGACCGCTTTCACGGCGCCGACGAAGTTCTACGACGCGAGCGGCCAGGAGGTCACCCTGACGGCCGGCCAGACGTTCGTCCAGGTCGTCACCACGAGCACGACCGGCTATCCGGTCTCGTTCAAGGCCGGCTCGGACCAGCCACCGGTAACGCCCAGCCCGTCGTCGGGAGGCTGAACCACCGATCGGGTCGGTGATCCGTCGGTGGCGGTCGGGCGACCGGTCCGTCGCCGGTCAGCCGATGTCGATCGCGGTCACCCGCGCTGGCGGATGCCCACCTCGGCGTAGACCGCCCGGGTCTCGGCGGCCACATCTGTCCACGTGCGCGGCATCTGCGCGCCCCGATCGCGGGCGGCGGTGGCGAGGCCTCCGTGGACCGTGTCGTCGGCCCAGATCGTCGCGATCGCGATGGCCAGACGGTCGGGGTCGCGCGGCTCCACCAGCAGTCCGGCCGGCCCGACCAGCTCGGGGAGCGGCCCGACCGCGGTTGCCACGGCCGGTGTTCCTACGGCGAGCGACTCGATGACCGGCAGGCCGACAGCCTCCGATAGGAGCGGCAGGATCACCGCCCGGGCGCCACGAACGAGTGCGGCGAGGTCTTCGGTCGACAGGCCCGGCGCGTAGGCCAGCCCCTCGCCGACCGATCGCCGGGCCGCCAGGCGGGCCACCGCGGCACGATCGTCAGGGCTCGCCCCGACCACGAGGACCCGGGGTGGCCACCCGGCCTCCGGGGCCAGACCGCCCGGCCGGGCGGTCGTCGCCAGCGTGGCCAGAGCGCTCAGCAGCGTCGCGATGTCCACCCGGGCATCGAATTGACCGGTGAACACGAGGTAGCGATCGCCGAGACCGAGCCGCGCGCGCAGGTCGGCCGCGGCGCCGCTCTCGACCTCCGAGGCTGGGACGGCGAACGCGGCGCGTGGCGCGAACGGCACGACCCGCACCCGGTCGCGATGGACGTGGAGCAGGCGTCGGGCGGCCCGCGCGGTCGCCTCGCTGCCGACGATGACCCGCGCGGCGTCGCGCAGCAGCTGGCTCCGCAGCCGCTGGCCAAAACGGCTGGCGATCGACCGGGCGAATGCCTCGGGCAGCTCCCACGGGGCGAGATCGAGGAGCGTCACGACGACCGGCAGGTCCGAGGCGATGGGCAGCGAGGCGCCGCCGACCGCGTGGTAGACGGCCCCCGCCGCGCCGCCGCGATCCGCGCGCCAGGCGGCACCGACCTCGGCGCCGCGGAGCAGGAACGGGTCCACGGTCATCGAGCCGGATCGAAGCAGCCGGGTCGGTGGCAGCTGGCGCCGGCCGACGACCGACAGGTGGCTGTAGGCGACGGTCGGATCGTCGATGTCCGACGCGATGAGGAACGCGAACGACTCGCCGGTCAGCGGCGCCTCGTCGAAGGCGCCCAGCAGCCCGGCAAGGTAGGTCGCCCCGAGCGGCGATCGATCGGGGGTCTGGAGCGGTCGCGCATCGAGCACGACCCGCACGCCGGGCACCATCGGGCGCGCGACATCACCAAGGCGTCCGTTGCTGGGGTCGGTCACGATCCGGGCACGGTCAGCGCCACGCCGTCAGCGGCACGCCGTCACCCGTGGCGGCCGCGCCCCAGCAGCGTCTCGATCCGCAGCTGGACGACGACGACGAGCGCCTCGACGACGATGCGGCGGCTCATCTTCGACTGACCGATCCGGCGGTCGCGGAAGGTGATAGGAACCTCTCGGATCCGGGCTCCAGCCCGGCTCGCCCGGTAGGTCATCTCGATCTGGAAGACGTAGCCGCCGGCATGCACGCCGTCGAACGGCACCGCCGCCAGCGTCGTCGCGCGCCACGCCTTGAACCCGCCGGTCAGGTCGTTCTGGCGCAGTCCGAGGACGACCCGCGCGAACAGGCTGCCGCCGCGCGAGACGATCCGCCGGCCGAGTCCCCAGTCCACGACCGATCCACCCGACGTGTAGCGCGAGCCGATGACGAGATCGGCCGTGTCGTCGGCGATCGGCCTGATCAGCGCAGGCAGCGCGGCCGGGTCGTGGCTGAAGTCGGCGTCCATCTGGACGATCGTGGTCGCGCCACCCGCCAGCGCGATGCCGAAGCCGTCGAGATATGCGCGGCCGAGGCCTTGCTTGAGCGAACGATGACGGACCCGGACGCGCTGGTCGGCGGTCGCGAGGTCGTCGGCGAGGCGCCCGGTCCCATCCGGCGAGTCGTCGTCGACCACCAGGAGCGTCACGTCAGGCAGGACCCCGAGGATGGCCGCCGAGATCGGCCCGAGGTTGTCCGCCTCGTTGTACGTCGGCAGGATCACCCAGACGCCGGATCCCGGCCGGTCTGAGCCGGAGGCGGACGGGTCCGACTCGAGGGTCGGCTCCGCGCTGGTGACGGTCGAGGGCGCGGTCGATCCGGGCATCGCTCGCCAGTCTAGTCGGCGGGCCCGTGCGCGCGGCAGACGCGGCGCGTCGCCGGGGTCACGGGAGGCGGACGACGATGTCGCGCGAGAACGACGAGGTCCCGACCGAGCTCCTGGCTTGGACGACCACGCGGTATGTGCCGGGCCTGACCAGCGCACCCGATGCAGTCCGGCCGTTCCAGGTCCAGCCATGGCTGCCGGCACCGAGCGGCTTCGCCGTCCAGATGGTGCGCACGACCGTGGTTCCCTGCACGATCGACAGCGTGACCGCTGCCGCCCGCCGCAGGGCGAAGGTGACGCGCGCGCGTTGCCCCGCCTTCGGAGCGAACGAGCTGCGCGACCACACGACGGACCGGATCGTCCGGTCGACCGTGACCGGGATATCGCGGATCGTCCGGTTGCCCGCCCGGTCCAGCCCGGCGACCCTGAACGTGTACTTGCCGTCGGCCACGATCGTGCCGGCAGTGTTTCGGCCGTTCCAGACCCATGACCCGCTCGTCGCCCTGGTGATCGCCCAGCGACGAACGGTCGTCCCGTGGGAGTCGAACACCCGGGCCGATCCGGTGATCGCCGAATCGGCGGTCATCGACAGGGTCGTCCGGTCCGAGTGTCCATCACCGTTTGGCGAGATGAAGCTCGACGAGGACCGCGCGGTGACGACGGCGGGACGGCGGTCGACGGTGACGTCCTTGATGGCCGCGGCACGGTTGTTCGATGCGTCCGCGGTCCAGACCGTGATCCGGTACGACCCGTCTGGGACGATCCGGCCGCTGTTGTCCTTGCCGTCCCAGGTGAATGTGGCGGCCCGGCCCGGGGCGCCTCCCGTCCGGATCGCGCTGCGGGCGAGCCCGTTCACGATCGGCTGCACCGTCCAGCCGTAACGGATCAGGCCGGTGGCAGCCACTCGGACGGTGACGGTGTCCAGCCGGCCGTCGCCGTTGGGCGAGACGAACGCGTTGCTCAACGACGATCCCGAGATCACCGGCGGGATCTTGTCGGTGATGAACTTGGCCTTGAGCGTCGCATACAGCTCGGTCCGTGTGCCGTCGTAGCCCAGCGCCCAGATCCCCGCGCCGCGCAGGTTGTAGTGATTGATCAGGTCGTACTTGAGCCCGAGCGCCGTTGCGTCGTCGTAATACAGCTCGCGCCACGGACTGACGCAGCCGTATGTCGCTGTGCAGTTCCTGCGCCGGTAGACGGTCCAGGCGACGCCCTCGGTCGCGTCCCACTTGCGCCCGTGAGCGGCCGCGAACTGCACGGCGGTGCTGTAGACCACCGTGGTGGACGCCCCGTTCTTGGTGCCGGACACGTTCCTGGCATGGAGCGCGGACGTCGACGTGGACCAGGCCCGGCCGTAGTACGGCACCGCGAGGATGATCTTCGATGCCGGGATCCGGGTGAGATAGGAGCGGATCGTGTCGCCGATGTCATAGGTCGGTCCTGCGATCGGCGCGACCGAGCCGGCGACGCTCGACGAGCCGGTCCGGTAGTCGTAGCCCATGACCACCACCGCGTCGGCGCCGCCGGGCGCTGTCGCGTCGCCGATCGGGTAGTTGCCGATCCAACCGCTTGCGTCGAACGTGATCTGGTAGCCGCGATGGACCTTGTTGAGCTCGGTCCGGATGGTCCGGACGAGGGCCGTGAACTCGTCGCTGTACGTCGAGATGATCGGCTCGAAGTCGAGGTTGACGCCGTCCGCGCCTCGATCGCGGACCGCGGCGGCGATCTGGCGGGCGAGGTTGGCCCGGTTGGCCGAGCTGCCGAGCAGCGACCGCTGGCGGGCGACACCCGCCGAGGTCCAGGCAAAGCTCTGGACGGTCAGCACCACCCGTGCCCCGCTCGCGTGGGCGTTGTTCATCACGCGGGTCATCGCGGAGCTCGTCCAGCCGGCCCAGCCGACCGTCGTCGAACCGTCGCTGTTCTTCCTCTGGAGGTCGCCGTTGGCAGCGACCCCGACGCCGAAGTAGGCGACAGTCGAGAGCTTCTCCCAGTCGAGCCTCGTCGACGGGTCGGTCAGCTCCCAATACGGCAGGAAGCCGAACACCTCGCGCTTGAGCCCACCGGGGTCGACCGCGGCCGCCAGATCCGCCATCGGCGTGAGAGCCGGGTCGACATACGGCCGGTCGATCATCGCGAGTGCGGGGCCGCCGCCGAACCCGGCCGCGGCCGAAGGTGGATCGTTGCGCATCGGCGGACCGGGCAGCCTGGGCATCCGCAGGGCCTTGCCGCTGACGCGTCCGGCCGGGAGCGCCTCTGGCTGTACGCCACCGACTGCCCAGCGGTCTGCCGCCCGTGGCTTGAACGGCACGCTGACGCGATCGCCGGGCGCGAACGTCGTCTTGTCTCCGGCGTGAGCGACCGCCTCCTCGTACTGGATCGTCGGCTGCAGCGTGGCCGGCGGCCCGTCCGTGACCGTCAGGTCGCCGGCCGCCGCGTCTCCGGCCGCATCCGAAGCCGCCACACTGACCACCGGCGCCAGCGGCGCCAATCCCGCCAGCAGCAGCGCGGACGCGGCGAACGTCACGAGCCCGCGACCGAGGGGAGCGGAGCGGCGGGCGTGCGGGCGGGCGATCATCAGAGACGTACCTGTCGGACGGGCTGAGACACCCCAGCCTCGTCCCGACGGGAACGCCGCGCTACGGCTCGATGGTCCCGGTCAGGGGTAGTACGGTGTGGTGTGGTGCGGTCCGCTGAGGTCCCGCCCCAGTGTTCAGTGGAGCGGGAAGACCGTCGTCGTGGAGTTGACCCCGCCTGCGATGTCCACGCCGCGGACCCGGAACGAGACCGGTCCGGCGGCCCCGCCCGACTTCATCCTGATCGTGGCCCTGTAGGTGTACGTCCCGGTCCGCGTCATCCGCACCGACCAGTCGGCGAAGCCCGGCTGCTTGATGTGCAGCACCGGCGGCCTGATCAGCTTCTCGGCCGAGGTCACGGACACCGTGATCGTCTGCCCGCGGCCTGGAGTCGTGTCGCTCGGCTTGATGATGAACGCGTCGAGCGTGAACGCGACCGAGCCGGTCGCGGTGAGCGTGCCGTCGGTGGCGCTGATGGTGGTCGTGTAGCGACCGCGCGGCAGCATCGTGCCATCGGTCGCACGGCCGTAGAACCACCAGCCGTAGCTGCCTGCCGCGAGCGCGGCATCGGCATACCGCGTCGCGACCACCGCGCCTGCCGAGTTCCGCACGGTCCAAGTCACGGTCATCGGCCGTGCCAGGGAGAAGGACAGCAGCGTCGCCGATGCCTGGGCGTCGTTGTCCTCGGGGAAGAAGATCGTCCTCGAGGTGCTGAGCGCGCGCATCGCACCGATGACCGTGACAGTGCGATCGACCGGGGCGCCCAGGTTGCCGGCAACGTCGCGAGGCGCGAGCCGGACCGTGTACAGGCCGTCGGGTGCGACCGTGTTGTTCGACTTTCGCCCATCCCAGGTCACGGTCGTCGCGGCACTGCCGTTCGCGATGGTCCAGCTGTCGATGACGGCCGAGCTTCCGTCGAGGACCGTGGCCACGATCGCGCCGTCTTCCGAGTTGGTCGCGGCGAGGCTAAAGGTGTCGCGGACGCCATCACCGTTCGGCGAGAACCACGGGACCGGGGCGGGACCGGGCGTGACGCTCGTGAGATGCGGTGGGGAGGTGTCGACGATGACCTTCCGGGTCGACTGGGCGGGTCCGTTGCCCCAGGCATCGACGGCACTCACGGTCAGGGTGTAGGCGCCATCGGGGACGGGAACCCCGCCCACGAGGCCGTCCCACGTGGTCGACAGGGTCGGGCCCGTGCCGGTCTTGTCGAACAGGACGGTGCCGCCGCCATCCTTGACCTTGAGATCCCAGTCGACCAATTCGGTGAACCGCGCAGTGAGAGTCGCGACGTCGCCGTGGCCATCGCCGTTCGGCGAGAAGGGTGGACCCGGATCGAGCACGCGGACGACCGGTGGCGTGCTGTCGCGGGGCACGAGGTCGCTGGCGAGGACATAACCGGTGATCGTCGGATCGTCGACGCCGACGACCTGGACCAGCTGCGGCGCGGTACCGTCGGCCGTCGTCGAGACGGGCTCGTCGACGGCGCGCAGCCGCGTGCCGGCCGGCAGCGTCTCGGGCGACGCGGCGGACGTGTCGAGCGAAGTGAACAGGCCGGCACCGGCGGTCGACACCGACGCGTTGCCCGGCACCACGAGGCTGGTGGGATCGACGCCGGTGTTGCCGATGCCCGAGGTCACGACCTCGTCGGTCGTCACGTCCGACGTGCCGACGGCGAGCGAGCGGTAGAAGCCGGACGTCGGGGTGATCGGATCCTGATAGATCATCGCGCCGGGGTTCCGGGCCGAGGCGAAGCTGACGATGTTGCCGTTGCCGAACGGGACGTTCCGCCACAGGTCCTCGATCGACTGGTGGGTCGTGAACAGGGGGCGCAGGTAGCGCTCCGAGCCCGCGTGACCGTCGGCGATGACCGCACCGGCACCCGCCTTGAGGAACGCGGCCGCGAAGTTGTCAGCGCGCTGGCGTGCGACCGTCACGGTCGGTTCGGGGTTGCCCGGCTCGGAGTTGCCCGAGGCGTAGCACAGGTGGTTGAGGATCACCAGGGCGCCCGGTGCGAGGGCAAGGGTCCTGATGTACGGCTCGCCGTAATACTTGACGTTGTAGTCACCGTTGCCGGCGGTGGCGTTGAGCCCGAAGCCGTCCTTGGTCGTGTACGCGGGGTCGTAGGTGTACGGGCTCGGCCATCCGTTACCGTGACCGAGGTAGATGACCACCGACGCGCCGGTGACGGCCGCCTTGACCCTGGCCCACGTCGCGTTCGGGCTGTAGACCTTCACGACGTTCGGGGTGTATTTCAGCGCCTCGGCGTACGCGACGTCCGCGTCAGCTCGGTAGCCGGCTGTCGCCCCGTGTGTCGCGCCGACGATGATCACGACCTTCGGAGCGGTCGTCGCTGCCGCCACCGACGGCACGGCAACGCCGAGCGCGGCGATCAGGACGAGGGCGAGGGCGGCGACCGTCTTGCGCAATCAGTGCTCCAGGGACTGGGACGAGGCGTGATCGATGCCTCTCCAGACTCGGGGCGAAGGTTGCCGTGCTCAATCGCGGGATGGTCCCGGGGTGGCTAGCCCCTTCGGGCGGCCCTCGGTAAGGACCCGGGCGGATGGGTGGGGTCCAGATCAGGGTGCTGTGGGGCGCAGCCGCACCACGAGCTCGGCCAGCGGCGGGTTCGCCGCGTCACGGTCCGAGGTCACCGGCCGGCCGCCGGGGGTCCCCTCGAGCATGGGCCAGTCCACCCCGACCGCCGGATCGTCCCAGGCGAAGCCGAGCTCATCGGTGCCGTCATAGGTGTTGGTGACGAGGTAGACGAGCTGGAGCGGCTCGACGGCAAGGAACCCGTGGGCGACGCCGGTCGGGATGTAGACCCACGAATCGGCCGGCAGCTCGCGGGTCTCGATGACGGCGCTTCCGTCCGGGTCGTCGAGGAGCGGCCGGACGTCGACGAGCGCCACGAACGCTCGGCCGCTCGCCACGACCCACAGGTCGTCCTGGCGGCGGTGGAGGTGCAGCCCGCGCAGGACACCGGCGTCCGAGGTGGACAGGTTGCCCTGGACGAACCGCGAGTCGGGGAAGTCGGCCGCCCGCCACAGCTCGCGGAACGAGCCGCGACCGTCGACGTGACGGACGATGGTGCCGTAGTGGACACCGGGCAGCGCCGAGGGACGATCGGCCGGCAGGTCGGCGGCGCTCACGTGCGCCTCATGCGCGGATCCGCGTGGCGCGGAGGAGGGCCGGGGCGTAGTCGGCCATGGCGGCAGGCCACGGGCGCATCGGCTCGCCGGACGGCAACGGGGTCGGTGCGAGGACGCCCCACCGCGGCGGGCGCGACGGCCGCGTCCAGGTCGCTGCGGGGACGTCCACCACGTCGACCTCGAGACCGACCCGTCGGATCACGTCACGGGCCCAGTCGGCGCGCGTCGCGACCAGCCCGTTGACCAGGTGGTGGATGCCGGCGGTCGCATCCTCGGCCAACAGTTCGACGACGGCCTCGGCCACGTCCGCCGTGTAGGTCGGGGATCCCCACTCGTCCGACACCGCCCGGAGCGGTTCGCCGGCCGCCCGGGCGCGCTCCGCAGCATCGAGGATGCGGCTCGGGTAGTCGCGGCCGGGCGACCCGAACAGCCACGCCGTCCGGGCGATCCCGAGTGCGGCGCCGGGTTCGGCGTCGAAGGCGACCGTGGCGAGCCGCTCGCCCTCGGCCTTCGACGCCCCGTACGGGTTGCCGGGGGAGACCGGGTCGGTCGGCTCATATGGGCGGCCGTCGATGCGGTCGCCGTCGAACACCTCGTTGGTCGAGATCAGCAGAAGGTCCGTGCGGCGGGCGGCGCAGGCCTCGGCCAGGATCCCGGTCGCGACTGCGTTCCGGCGCAAGGCCAGCTCGGGGTCGAGCGCGCACCCGTCGACATCGGTCCAGGCCGCGGCGTGGACGACGACCTCGGGGCGATCGCGGTCGAGCCGCAGCCCGATACCCTCCGGCGCGTCAAGGTCGAACGCGTCGCGCGTCCAGGGGATCGGTCCCGCGGCACCGGTGAAAGGTGCGTCCGCGAGCGCCGCAACGATGGCGCTCCCGAGGCGGCCACCGGCTCCGGTCACCGCGACGCGCATCAGGCGCGACTGGCCGGATCGCCGGCGCTGCTGGTCGGGGCGGCCGTCGGTGCGGCCGTCGGGGCCGCCGCCTGGCCCGTCGCGAGGCGGTCGGCGTACTGGCGCGCATACCAGCCGTCCCAGTCGCCCGAGCGGGCGGCGCGCCACCACGCCTCGTTCGCCCGGTACCAGTCGACGGTCCGGGCGAGACCCTCCTCGAAGGTCGTCCGTGGCCGCCAGCCGAGCGCCGCGACCTTGTCGCCGGCCATCGCGTAGCGCCGGTCGTGGCCCGGGCGGTCCTCGACCTGCATGACCAGCGACCACGGCTTGCCGAGCAGGTCCAGCAGCAACGTCACGACCTCGCGGTTCGTGCGTTCCGAGCCGCCCGCGACGTTGTAGGTCGCGCCGCTCACCCCGTGGCGCAGCACGTGGTCGATGCCGGCCGCGTGGTCGCCGACGTACAGCCACTCGCGACGCTGGAGGCCGTCGCCGTACAGCGGCAACGGCTGGTCGTCGAGCGCGTTCGTGATGAACAGCGGGATCAGCTTCTCGGGGTGGTGGTACGGGCCGTATGTGTTCGAACCGCGGGTCACGACGGCGTCGATGCCGTGAGTCACCACGTAGCTGCCGACCAGCAGCTCGCCGGCCGCCTTGGCCGCGGCGTATGGCGACCGGGGCGCGAGCCGGTCGGTCTCGCTCGCATGGCCGGTGTCGACCGAGCCGTAGACCTCGTCGGTCGACACCTGCAGGAAGCGCGGCGCATCCGCCGCGACGCGGCACGCCTCCAGCAGGACGTGGACCCCGACCACACCGGTCGCGAGGAACGCCTCAGGGTCGAGGATCGAGCGGTCCACGTGCAATTCGGCGGCGAAGTTGAGGACCGCGTCGGACTCGGCGACGAGTGGTCCCACGACCGTCGGGTCCGCGATGTCGCCGCGGACGAAGCGGAACCGATCGGCCATCTCCGGGTCCTCGCGCACCGGCGCGAGGTTGGCCTCGTTGCCCGCGTAGGTCAGCTTGTCGAGCACCGTGATCCGCGTCCCGTCCCGGCGGGCCAGGACATCGCGGACGTAGCACGACCCGATGAACCCGGCACCGCCGGTGACCAGCAGCCGATCGAACTGCCGCCCGGCGTTCACAGCCTCACTGCTCGGCACTCACCCGACGGGACGACTGACCGGTGGCGTCAGGCGTCCCTCGGCATCGTCGACGGCCGCCAGCTCGGCGGCGCGGAGGAGCGAAGGGACCGTCCCGGCATCGGTCCAGTGGCCATCGTAGACCGGGCTGTAGAGGCGCCGATCGGGGATGTAGTGATTGAGGACGTCGGTGATCTCCAGCTCGCCGCGGCCCGACGGAAGGAGGTGGTCGATGACCGCGAACGCATCCGGTCGCAGGAAATAGACGCCGATGGGGATGAGGTCGCTCTTGGGGTGCTCCGGCTTCTCCTCGAACCCGATGACGTGGCCATCCGGGTCGAGCTCGGCCACGCCGAACCGTTCGGGATCGGGGACGCGATAGAGCAGCGTCCCGGCACCGTACGGGCCCGCCTCGAACTCGCTCGCCACATCGGCCAGGGCCGGCCCGCGCAGGATGTTGTCGCCGAGGACGCAGCAGAAGGCGTCGTCACCGACGAAGTCCCGCGCGAGGCCGATGGCGTGGGCGATCCCGAGCGCGCCCGGCTGGTAGCGATAGGTCAGGTCGATCCCGAACGCCGACCCATCCGCCAGTAGCTCGACGACGTCACCGACACTCTTGCCACCGACGATGACCATCACCTCGCGGATGCCCATCCGGGCGAGGGTCTCGATCGGGTAATAGATCATCGGCCGGTCGTAGATCGGCAGCAGGTGCTTGTTGGTGACGATGGTCAGCGGGTAGAGCCGGGTGGCGGTGCCGCCGGCGAGGACGATGCCTTTCATCGCCGGGAAGCGTAGCAGCCGCGACCGGCCCGCACGGCAGACCCGGCGAGAGTCAGGGCTGGGCCGAGGTGCCCGGCGAGATGCACGGCTGCTCGCCCTGCGGCAGGACCCCGCCCGAGCAATCGACCGGCTGCTGCTCGATCGGCGGCAGGCCACCCTGATAGTCGGTGATGACCAGCAGGGACTCGAGCTTGTCGAGGTCGGCGGCCGGCTGCAGGTAGGCGGTCTGGACGACGCTGTTCGCATCGCGCGACACGTCCACGACCTGCCCGATCAGGAGACCCTTGGGGTACGGCGAGCGGACGCCGTCGCTGAGCTCGATGCCGGCGGTGACGACCGCGTCCCCGGGCGCGACCTTCTCGGTCGAGTCGATCTGGCTCATCGTCAGGACGCCGCCGAGCTGGCCGACGACCTGGCCAGTCGCGGCGTTCGTGGTCAGCTGCCCGATGACGGTCGAGCCGCTGTCGGTCAGGAGCACGACCTTGGCGCTCGATGGTCCGACCTCGACCACGCGTCCGGCCAGCGCGCCGCCGGCCGCCACCGCCACGTCGCCGACCGCGATGCCGTCGTCGGTCCCCTTGTCGAGAACGACCAGACGCCGGAATTCGGACGACTCGCGGGCGATGACGGACGCAGCCGTCGTCTTGAGGTCGAAGCCGGCGCGCAGCTGGAGGAGCGCGGACAGCTGGTCGTTCTCGCGCTTGATCTCCTGGAGCCGGGCGTTCTCGATTGTCAGCCGGTCGTTGTCGGCGCGCAGCGCGGCGTTGTCGACGCGGAGCCGGTCGATCTCGCCGACCGAAGCGACGACCGAGGAGACGCCGCTGGCGATCTGCTCGAGGCCGCCCTGGATCGGCCGGAACGCGAAGCTGATCCCGTTCTGGACATCGCGGACGGTCGGGTTCGACGAAAACGCCATCAGCAGGACCGTCACCAGGAGCAGGACCATGAACACGACGCCGCGTCGTCGGGCGGCCCGGGTCGCGAGGATGGCGGTCATGTCGGTCGTGTCGGTCGGCGTCGTGCCCGGTTCGCGCGGTTCAGCGCGGCGGCCGCGTGTATGTCTCGGACACGAGCACGCGAGACATCTTGTCGAGGTCCTGGAGGACGACGCCGGTCCCGCGCGCGACGCAGGTCAGCGGGTCGTCCGCGATGTGGACGGGCATCTGGGTCGCCTCCGCGACACGCCGGTCGAGCCCAGCCAGGAGCGCGCCGCCGCCGGCCAGCACGATGCCCTGGTCCATGATGTCGGCGACCAGCTCGGGAGGCGTCTCCTCGATGGTGTCCTTGACCGTGTCGACGATCCACTGGACCGACGGCTCGATCGCCTCACGGATCTGGTCCGCGCCGACCTCGACGCTGCGCGGCAGGCCGGTCAGCAGGTCCCGGCCACGGAGCGCGACGCGCTGGGCGTCCCATTCGCCCGGGTAGGCCGAGCCGATGGCGATCTTGATGTCCTCGGCCGTGCGCTCGCCGAGGAACAGGTTGTACTCGCGCCGCGCGAACGTGACGATGTCCTGGTCCATCTCGTCGCCACCGATGCGGATGCTTCGGCTGACAACGATACCGCCGAGGCTGATGACGGCCACTTCGGTGGTCCCGCCGCCGATGTCCACGATGAGCGAGCCGGACGGTTCGCTGACCGGCAGGCCCGCACCGATGGCGGCGGCCATCGGCTCCTCGATGAGGCCGGCCCAGCGCGCCCCGGCGTTGAGGGCCGCGTCACGGACGGCGCGCTTCTCGACCTCGGTCACGCCGGATGGGATGCCGAGCAGCATCCGCGGCCGGGCGATCGTGCCGACCCGGTCGTGGACCTTGTCGACGAAGTACTTGATCATCTGCTCGGTCACGTCGAAGTCGCTGATGACGCCGTCGCGGAGCGGCCGGACCGCGATGATGTTGGCCGGCGTCCGGCCGACCATCCGCTTGGCCTCGGCGCCGACAGCGAGCACGCGCTTGGTCTTCGCGTCGATGGCCACGACCGACGGCTCGCTCATCACGATCCCGCGATCGCGCACGTGGACCAGCGTGTTCGCCGTCCCGAGGTCGATCCCGATGTCACGCGAGAAGAGGCCGAGGATCCGGTCGAGCATCTGTGCGGTGCGTCCTTCGTGGTCGGGTCGCTGGGGTGGTCGCTGGCGGTGGTCGCGGGCGCGGGAGTCGCCGGTATCGGGCGGGTCGCGCAGATCCAAACCGGGTCGGGCGGGCAGCCGGGGCAGTATACCCGGTCGCTCCGGGCGGACCTGGAGCGGGGTCAGCTGTCCGGCGCCGGAGAACCTGCACCGCGGCGATCCGGGGAGCCCGACGACCTGATCGTCGGCGACTACTTGAACGTCAGCGTCGACGCCTCCTGCGTCGTGATCGTCAGTGCGCTGTCGGCGATCGTGTAGCTGGCCGCCGAGCTCAGGCCGGCGAGGAAGATCGGTGCCAGCGAGCCTTCCGGACAGGCCGCGAGCTGACTTGGACCGGGAACGATCGTCAGGCCCCCCGACGAGGTCGTCGTGTACGTTCCGCTGACCTGGTTGCAGTCCACCTTCGACGCGAAGGTGCCATCCGACTTGAACTCGATGGTGTAGTCCGCCTGCTGGTCGGGCGGTACCGCCGACTGTGACGTTGGCGTCGTGGTCGTCATCGCCGTCCACTGCCACGTCTTCCCGGTGAGTGAGCTCCCCGACGAGCATGCCGCGATCAATGCAGCACCGATGGCGAAGGCAATGAAGAGGCGCTTGTGCATGGTTCTCCCCCCGAGGTGTGTCTTGGGCGACCAGTCGATGATACGGCCGCCCTCCCGGGGGATTTCGCCCTAGGGTCGATCGGCGGCCTGAGTACCGGGCGATGACCGATCGAAGGCGACGCCGCGGTCCCGCAGCGACACGTACGCGTCGTGCCCGATGACCAGGTGGTCGAGCAGCTGGATGTCGAGCAGCCGGCCGGCCGCCAGCGCCTCCGCGGTGAGGTGGAGGTCATCGGGCGACGGCGTCGGGTCGCCCGATGGGTGGTTGTGGACCAGGATCACGCCGGCAGCGTTGAGCCGGACCGCGTCGCGATACAGCTCACCGACCCGGACCAGTGACGACGAGACGTTTCCCTGGTACACGGTCGCCACACGAAGAACGTGGTTCTTCGTGTCGAGCATGACGACGCGGAGCTCCTCGCGCTCGAGGCGGCCCATCTGCAGGATCAGGCGCTCGGCCACGTCGTGCGGCCCGCGGATCGTCCAGCGTGCTGCGGGCCAATCGGCCAGGAGGCGACGGCCGAGCTCGAACGCCGCGACCAGCTGGGCGGCCTTGGCGTCGCCGATGCCCTTGACCTCGGCCAGCTCGAGCTCGGTCGCGCGGGCGAGGCCGGTCAGCCCGTCGTGACGGGCGAGGGCGTCCGCCGCGAGATCCACCGCCGAGCGGCCGTGCGTACCGGATCCCCACACCAGGCCGATCAGTTCGGCCGCCGTCAGCCCACCGACGCCGCGCAGGGCGAGCCGCTCGCGCGGTCGTTCGGCGGCCGGCAGCTCGCGGATCGCCCGACCGGATGGGTCGGCGGCAGGTGCATCCGTGGCTTGCGCACGCGATCCGGCCACCGTGGCACCTCCGGGATGGATTGCCGGCGGACGGGCGTCCCCGGGCCCGAACGACGGGAGCCCGCCGATTCCCCCCGCCATCCGGACCTCGAGGACGACGCAGAGCCTATCGGGCCGCGCTCACCGGTTGCTCATCCAGCGCTTCACCGGCACTCACCGAGGCTCATCCGGCCCCGTTCACGTCGGGCCATCAGAACGGGTGGGTGGCGATCTCGGCGACGACGAGCAGGATGAGGTTGAACGTGGCGTGGAGGCCGAATGACGCCCACATCGTCCGGCGGCGCACGAACAGCAGGCCGAGCGCGATGGCGATCGGGATGCGCGAGCCGAAGCCGACCGCAGCGAGCCCGAATGCCTCGCCGACCGTCGAGCCGGAGACCGTCAGGACGTGCGCGAAGGCGAAGATGAGGGCGGCCTGGATGACGCCGCGTCGGACGCCCAGGCCGCGGACCCAGGCCGTCGTGGCGAACGCCCGGAACAGGATCTCCTCCCCGAACGGCGCGACGATGACCCCGGCCAGCAGCGACAGCGCGAAGCCCACCGGCTCGTCGGTCGGTGGCAGCGGGCTCACCGGCGTGACCGGGAAGATCGCCAGCAGGATCTCCGAGACGATGACGGTCAGCGCGATGATCGGCACGGCCCAGACGGCGCCGCCGCCGATCTCCCTGATGGCGGATCGGTCGATGGCGAGGACGCCCATCTCGCGCCACGACAGCGCCCCGGTGTCGACGACCAGCAGCCTGACCAGCCAGATATAGACGACGGCCTGGACCGTGACCGCGACAAGTGCTGCGAGCGGCCCGTCGAGCGGCATCCCGAGCGCGGTCAGCGGTAACCCGACCAGAAAGCCTGCAAGGATCGAGACGGGCAGGACGGCAGCGAACACGAGGAACGGTGACGGACCGACATACGGCAGCACGCCTCGCACGCGCCGCTCGATGCCCTGCGACCCAGCTGCCGCGATGATGCCGATCGACAGCACGAAGAGGCCGGCGAGGAGCAAGACAAGGCCGGCCGTCGTGTCGCCACTCATCACCGCGATGGCGATCATCCCGAGCCCGACGATCGTCGCCAGCCAGCCGACGACGAACAGCGCCGGCGCCGAGCGGCCCTCGATCGTGAAGGTCGACGCGCCGAGCCGCGACGGAGGCGTCAGGCCCGGGGTCGCGGTCGCATCCGGACCGGCGGTCGCCCCAGGCGCGGGGACGAGGGGGCCGGGTTCGGTCGGCTGGTCGGATCCGGTCGGGCCCGATGTCCCGCCCGGCTCGGGGACGGGCGGGTCTGACGAGCTCAATGCTCGGGCAGCGGATCCTGCGCGGACGACGGGGTCGGGCCCTGGGCGGGGCGTGCCGGCGTCTGGTTGCGGATCGAGGTGGGCATCGGCGTCGGCGTCATCACGGAGCCGCTGGCCCCGGCAGAGGCCGGGACGGCGACCCGGTCGGTGGCGTCACGACCCTGCGGCAGGGCGCCGATCGCGGCCGCGGCCGGGACCTCGCGTCGTTCGAAGTCCTTGCCGCACCAGGCGCACAGCGACCAGTCCATGCCGACCAGCCGGCTGCAGTTCGGGCAGACGCGCTTGAGTCGGGTCCGGCAGGTCGGGCAGATGATCCATTCGTCGTCGATCCGCCGCTCGCACGTCGGGCAGTGGTGGATCGACTCGACCTCGGCGAGGAGAGCCTCCTCGGCCAGGTTCCGTTCCCACGTCTCACCGATCTTCTCGTGCGGTCGGACGAGCTTGTAGATCCAGTAGGCAAAGACGAAGAAGATCGGGGTGAACAGGATGATCCCGGCGGCCGCGATGTAGGGCAGGATCGGATTGTCCGAGCGCTGCTGCATGTCGCGGAATGCCCAGTAGGCGCACGCCAGCCAGATGATGACCAGGTACAGCCCGATGGCCCGGAGTCCGAACTGGACGATGTCGCTCTGGAAGATCGTGTTGAGCGAATCGCCGATCGACTGGAGTATCTGGTCCATGCGCCTGGATCGCCGCCTCCATGGGCCACGGTCGGACCGGTCTGCTTCCGGCTCCGGTCCCTAGTCCGGGCAGTGTATCAGGGGTCGTTCGGCGGCTCCGCCGACACCCGGGGCTCAGACGGACGACTCTCCGGGAGCGTGACGGGTGGCCCATGTCGCCAGGATCCCGCCGACGCCAAGGGCGATCCCACCGACCAGGGCAAGGATCAGACCGATGTCGGCGCCGAGCGGACCGACGACGTACGGCCAGGCCAGGCCGACCAGGATCCCGCCCGCCGACAGCCCGAGCACTCCGGTGCGGATCCAGGTGGGGACCCGGTTCGGGACGACGCCGAGTCCCAGCACGGCGAGAAGGCCGACCACCACGATCACGTGGCTCGGCGAGGCGAGGCCCCACATGTCGAAGTAGCCGCCCAGGTTCGCCGAGCCGATGACGACACGTGACCACGGAAGCAGGAAACCGAGAACGGACATCGTCGCGCCGGCGATGACGAGCCAGCCGGCCAGCTCGACGGTGCGGTCCGCGATGCTGGTCTCGCCGGCGGCGTCGTCCTTGGGCTGGGCGATCGAGGCAGGGTCGGCGGATCTCCCCGACCCGCCGAGGGCAGCCGCACCGACCGCCCAGGACGGTCCCGCCGCGGTCGCGGCGGCCAGGGCGAAGGTCGGAGGCCGATACGCGGCAGGCGAGGTGGCGACACCGTCAGGGATATCGGTCCGTTGACCGACATATGCCCGAGGTTCCAGGACCGGCTCGACGCTCTCGAGCGGCGGCCACGGAGCAAGGTCAGGCGCCAGCGCCGGCGGTGTGGCGACGGCAGCGGCGATGTCTCCGGGCTCGGCCTCGGGTTCGGCCACCACCTCGGCCTCGGGCTCAGGTTCCGCTTGAACGACAGGTTCGACCTCGGCCACGGTGGCGTCCGACGGCTCAGGCTCAACGTCCGCGTCGGGCGTGGGCTCCGCAGCCGGCCCCTCCTCCGCCTCGGGCGCCTCGGCGAGCTTGGGTTCTTCGAGAGCCTCGGGCTCGGGCGACTCGTCGGCCTCGATCACGCGGATCGGCGCCCGGAGCGCCCCGGCGACCGAGGCAAGGAGAGTGCCGCAGGCCGGGCACGAGAGCCGTCCGTAGGGAACGGACTCGCCGCAGTCGATGCACTCGATGGTCTTGGTCGTCATCGTCTGACCTCACCGTCGGGACCGGCCCGAAGCCGACCGGGCTAGAGCGTCGCAGACGACCGATCGGCCTGCCAATCACCCGGTCGGCGGTCGGTGGACCCCCCGAACGTCCCTTCGCGTACCACCTCGGCAACGGTCCACACAGCGCCCCGCCATGCGCTCACGATCGCGATGAGGATCAGCCCGATCAGCCATACGACGACGAAGGTGCCGACGACGGCGACGACCCGGAGCAGATCGGGAGTGCCGTCGAGAGTCGAGTCGACGGTGGACCACGCCCAGGCGGCGGCCATGCCCCACGGGATCGCGACCGCCAGCAGGACGGCGGTCGGCAGCCAGAACCGGATCACCGACGAGATCGGGTGGCGGACGCAGGTCACGACGGCACCGCGCAGCCCCGACCAGACGCCGTCGCCGGCGAGCGCGATCCGGCGGGCGGCGATCGCCCCGACCATCTCGCCGAGTGTCCAGGCGACGACGACCGCGGCGATCACCTCGGGCGTGGCCCGCAGGACTCGCAGGACGATCGGCGTCGACGTGTCGAGCGGGCTCGTCAGCTGCTGGTATGTGACCAGGACGACCCGGACCGTGCCGACCGCCAGCACGACGGTCAACGGGATGGACGCGATCAGCCGAGCCGCCAGGATCCGGCCCGCCGCCGCGGGGGTGCCGGTCGTCCTCTGCCGCTCCGGGCCGACGGCGGACGCGCCGGCCAGCGCCCGCACGTCGGCGTCGCGGGCGATCATCCGGGCCGCCTCGGTTTCGAGCGCGGCCGCCAACCAGCCGCCCAGCACGATCCATGCCACGACCGCGAGCGCGGCCGCGACGGACACGACGACCAGACCCGTCGAGATCGTCCCGAACGCGATCGAGCCGAGAGCCGGGGCGAAGACGTTCGCGAAGCCGACCGGAGTCGGCACCACGACGATCGGGACCACGACGAGGACGAAGCCTCCGCGCACGAGGAATGCCGCCAGGGCCAACGGCCAGGTGGCTGGCGTCGCGAGGGTGGCGAGCAGCGCGCCGATCAGCGCCGCTCCGCGGTTCACGGCGCCGGTGTGGCGGACGCCCCCGGGCTCGGGATCGTGAGACCCGGGGCGAGGACCTGGAGCCGCTGGAGCGCAGCCTGGACGAGGGCGATCTCTGTGCCGTAGCGGGCGAAGTCGCCATCGCGCAAGGCCTGCTGTGCCAGCTCGAAGTGGCTGTTCGCGTAGTCGATCAGGCCGGGCACGTCGGTCGGCACGCCCGGCGGTGTGCTCGCGGCCGGGCTACCGCCGGGGCCCGCGGTCGGGGTCGGGGTCGGTGAGGCCGAAGGTCCGGGCGTCGAGCCCGGACTCGGGTTGGGGGTCGGTGTCGGCGAGCTTCCCGCTTCGGCCGTGAGCAACAGCTGAAGTGCCGACCCGAGCGAATCGGACCAGACCACCTGCGTCGGCGAGGCGACGACGATCCGCTTGAACTCGGGGAATGCCGAGCCGGTCGACTGGAGGTAGACCGGCTGGAGATAGATGAGCGTCTTGTCGAGCGGGACGACGATCAGGCTGCCGCGGATGACCTTGCTGCCGGACTGGTTCCACAGCGAGACCTGGGCGCTGATGGTCGGGTCCTGGTCGATCCGGGCCTCGATCTGGGCGGGTCCGAAGACCGTCGTGTCGGCCGGGAAGCGGTAGACCTGCACCTGTCCATAGTTCGGGGCGTCGCTGCGCGCAGCGACCCAGGCGATCATGTTCGGCCGACCGGTCGGGACCATCGGCTGGAGGAGCAGGAACTCGACCCCTTGCTCGTTGGGCAGCCGCATCTCGACGTAGTAGGCCTCCGAGGGGAGCGTCTGCTCGCTCGTCTGGCTGGGCACCGTCCAGAGGTCGTCGGCACCGAAGAACTGCTGCGTGTTCGTCACGTGGTAGCGCCCGAACATGTTCGTCTGGACGTTGAACAGGTCCTCGGGCACGCGCAGGTGCGCCTGCAGGTCGGCCGGCATCGCCGACAGCGGCTCGAACAGGTTCGGGAAGACGCCCTCGTAGTCCCGGATGATCGGGTCGTCCGGGTCGGCGACGTAGAAGTGCATCGACCCGTCGTACGCGTCGACGGTGATCTTGACGCTGTTGCGGATGTAGTCGAATGAGTCGCCGGCAAGCCCCGAATCGGCTGGCGCGTCGTAGGCCTGCGCATTCGGGAACCGGTCCGAGGTCGTGTACGCGTCCTGGATGTAGGTCATCCGTCCCGCGGTGTCGATGACCAGATAGGGATCGGCGTCGAAGCGCAGGAACGGCGCGACCATCGACAACCGGTCGCTCAGCGTGCGGTGGAACAACAGCTGGCTGTCCTGGGTCACCTGGTCGCTGATGAGCAGGTCGAGGTCGCGGAAGCGCGCGGCGAAGAGCAGCCGCATCAGCGTGTTGTCGAGCTTGACGCCGGTCGTCCCGGTCCAGCGTGTCTCCGTCCCGATCGAGCCCGCCTGGTCGTTCTCGCCGGTCGGATAGTCGAACTCGTTCTGCTGGGCTCCGACGATGACGTACGAGCTCGGCCGCTCGCCGAAGTAGATCCCCGAGTGGGCGGGGTCGATCGTCGGCGCGCCGCCCGTCGACATGGGCGGCAGGTTGCTGACGAGGAGTTGGGGCTGGCCCTCGCCGGTCACCTCGTTGACCGGGACCATGGCCGCCCCGACACCGTGTGTGAACCGGATCCGCTGGTTGACCCAGCCGGACGCGTTCGGGTTCTGCTCGAGCGCGAGCTCGCGGGCCGACAGCATCACCTGGCGATTGACACCGTTGATCTTGTAGCGATCCGTGTCGACGCCGGTGAAGTCGTAGTACTTGCGGACTGTCTGGAGCTGGTCGAGCGTGGTCCGCAGCGGGCGTGGGTCCCACAGCCTGGCGCTGGTGAAGGTGTCGGCTTCGGTCGTGATCTGGTCGGCGGTCAACGCCTGGTCCCCCGTGAACGGGATATTGGTCCAGTCGCCGAGGTCGTAGGACAGCCTCGTCATCGCGATGTTGTTGGCGATGTAGGGCTCTTCCTGGGCGTACTTGTTCGGCTCGACCGACAGGCGCTGGACTGCCTCCGGGTAGAGCCGCCCGATGACGAGGGACGCGACCAGCCAGATGCCGATCGTCAGTCCGAGCGGCCAGATCATCCGCGTGAACGCCCCGCCGACCAGGAAGGCGGCGGCCATCCCGGAGATGATCGTCAGAACGTCGAACGCGAGGAACTGGGCGTTCTGGTCGGTGAAGCTGACGCCGGTCGCGACGCCACGGGTGCTATAGACGAGCTCGAGCTTGTCGAGCTGGTAGCCGAATGCGACCGACAGAAGGAACAGCCCGCCAAGGATCGCGAGGTGGACGCGGATCGGCGTCGAGAAGACGAGCCCGCCGCGCGACGCCCCGACGAGGTAGCGCGTCAGCGTCAGCACGAGCGCCGCAAGGACGATGCCGTTGAACACGCCCTGGATCAGCCGCAGGAACGGAAGCTCGAACAGGAAGTAGCTGATGTCCTTGCCGAAGATCGGATCGGTGACGCTCGAGGTGGCCGAGAATGGCACGCGGTGGATCCACAGCAGGACCGTCTCCCAGGCGCCCGACACCGCGCCACCGATGACCAGTGCGAGCAGAAGGGCGAGCGCGGCCAGTCCCCATCCGGCCAGCGGCGTCAGGTCGGGGATGTCGCCGACGTCGAACGTGACCGCGTTGGTGGTCTGGCCGCCCCACCGGTCGCGTCCGGGGCCATACGGCGAGCGCGTCGCGCCGCGTCGCTCGTCTGCCGCCTGGGCGGCGTCGTTGAGACGGTCGACCAGGGAGCGGAAGCCACTGCCACCGCCGCCCTCGCCCGGCGGCGGTGCGAGCCGGCCGGCGATCCAGAGGTTGCCGAGCAGGGCGATGGCGGCGACCAGGAAGGCACCGACCCCGAGCCCCAGGGTCGCCCCGATGCGGGTCCAGAAGACCGAGTCGAATCCGACGCTCTTGAACCAGAGCGCGTCGGTCCACAGATCGATGCCGACGCTGAACAGCAGGATGACCGCGATGATCGCGACGATGAGGACACCGAGCCCGAAGCGCCGTCCCGCCCGGGCAGCCCGGCTCGAGCCGCCGTCGTCGGGGCCGCCTGGTCCTCGGCCTCGCCGCCGTCGTCGTTCGGTGATCGACACGGGCTGGGTCGGTTCCTTGTCGTCGGAGTCGCCGTGGCCATCTTCGTCGGCGGCCTCGTCACCGGCGTCCCGGCCGTCGTCGGTGCTCGCCGGTCGGTCATCGTCGCCGTCTTGGTCGTCGTGGTCGTGGCCCGGGTCGTGCTCACCGCCCGGACCATCCGGTGGGCGGTTGCGCTGCCCGGCATCCGGGTCCTCGCCGCGCGCGCGCGCCTCGCGTCGGCGGAGCTCCTCCATGAAGTCGTCGAACAGGTCCTTCATTCCGCGCGAGTCTACCCGTGTTGAGGGTTCAGGCTCGGTGGAGGCCCTCGACCGCCCGAACGAAGCCCGCCAGGACATCCTCGGCAAGGCCGTTCTGGCGAAGCGTCGCGGCTCGCGCCGGCTCGAACCGAAAGCCGGCACGGATCGCCAGAGGGCTGCGCCACGGCCGGGTCGGGTCGTCCGGCTGTGCGATGAGGCCGAGCCGCATCTGGAGCCGCCCGTCGTCCTCGAGGATCAAACCCGACAGCGCGCCGCTGATGGCGGGCCCGAGCCGGGCGAGCGGCGGATCGGGCGGTGGGCCGGCGTCCGGGGCAACATCGCGGAAGCTGACGACGCCGTCGGCGTCGGCGACCCACACGATCGCCAGCCACCAGCCGTCGGGTGCGTCGGATGGACGGCTCATGCCGGCCTGGAAGATGCGGTCGCCGACGCGGACGGGATGCTCGCGGAGGAACGAGGGGCCGGGCGCGGGGAGTCGATCGGGCATCCGCGCAGGATAGCCGCGGATCGTCCGCGTCTCAGGTGGCGGGAGTGTCCTCGACCTCGGGGGCGGGCGTTCCGGTTTCGGCAGGTGCCTCCGGCTCGTCGGTTTCGGGCGCCTGGGCGGGCGTGCCAGTTTCGGGCGCATCAGTGGTTGCGGGAGCCTCGGCGGATGCGGTGGCCTCCGCGGATCCGGTGGTCGACGTACCGGCCGACTCTTCCAGGGCTGCCATGACCTGGCTCAGCGTGGAACCCGTGGCGATCGCCTGCAGGCCCTCGGGCAGGTCGCTCAGGCGACCCTCGACGACGGCCTCGGCGTAGCGCGCATCGGCCTCGGCCTGGAGGTTGGCGACCTCGGCCTCGAGCTCGAGCCGGAGGATCTCGCGCTGGACATCACGGTCGGGCCGCTGAAGCGCACCTGCCTCGACCTGCGTCGTGGCGTCGGGCGTGTAGTCGCCGCTGATCCAGGACAGGATCCGGTTTCGGCCGACCTCCTTCTTGGAGGTGCGGATCGCCTCGTGGTCGACCGCGGTCACGCCGGGGAGCTCGTGTCCCTCGTCGGAGGTGAGGTTCGCGCCACAGGAAGGACACGTCGTCGCATCGGGCGTGAGCCGGGCAGAACACCACGGGCAGACGGATCCGGGCTGGGTCTCCGGCGAGGCTGGTTGATCGACCATGGCCGAAATCCTACCAAGCGGCGTCCGTGCTTCGATGACCCATCGGTCACCTGGCGGTCAGGACCCTCATTCCCACTCGATGGTGGCGGGCGGCTTCGAGCTGATGTCGTAGACGACCCGATTGACGCCCGGGACCTCGTTGACGATCCGCGACGAGATCTTGCCCAGGACGTCGTACGGGAGCTTGGCCCAGTCGGCGGTCATGCCGTCCTCGCTGGTCACCGCCCGGATGGCGACCACGTTGGCGTATGTCCGGCCGTCGCCCATCACCCCGACCGACCGGACCGGCGTCAGGATCGCGAACGACTGCCACAGGCTCCGATACAGGCCGGCCGCCTTGATCTCGTCGATGACGATCCAGTCCGCCTCGCGCAGGGTGTCGAGCCGCTCGGCGGTCACCTCGCCCAGGATGCGGATGGCGAGACCCGGCCCGGGGAACGGCTGGCGGAGGACCATCGCCTCGGGCAGGCCCAGCTGGAGGCCGACCCGCCGGACCTCGTCCTTGAACAGGTAGCGCAGCGGCTCGATGAGCTGGAAGCGCAGGTCGGCCGGCAGCCCGCCGACGTTGTGATGGGTCTTGATCTTCTGCGCGGCCTTCGTCTCCGACGTCGCCGATTCGATGACGTCCGGGTAGAGCGTGCCCTGGGTCAGGAAGTCGATCCGGCCGAGGATCGCGGCCTCTTCCTCGAAGACGCGGATGAACTCGTCGCCGATGATCCGCCGCTTCTCCTCGGGATCCTCGACCCCGGCCAGGCGTGCCAGGAACCGTTCGCGGGCGTCGACCATCACCAGGTTCATCCCGAGGTCGCGCTCGAAGGTCACGCGCAGGAGCTCCGACTCCTTCTTGCGCATCAGCCCGTGGTCGACGTAGATGCACGTCAATCGGTCGCCGACCGCGCGGTGGACGAGGGCGGCAGCGACGGCCGAGTCAACGCCGCCCGACAGCGCGCAGATGACCAGCCCGTCGGATCCCGTCTGGCGTGCGTGGGCGTCCACGCGCTCGCGGATCCCGGCCACGGTCGTATCGATGAAGTTGGCCGGCGTCCAGGTGCGCTCGATGCCGGCGATGTCGACGACGAAATTGCGCAGGACATCGCGACCACGGGGCGTATGGACGACCTCGGGGTGGAACTGGATGCCGTACAGGTTGCGGTCCGGGGCGGCGAGTCCGGCGTACGGCGTGGAATCGGTCTGTGCAGTCGAGCGGAAGCCGTCCGGCAGCCGGGTGATCGAGTCGCCGTGGCTCATCCAGACCGGCTGTTCGCGCTCGAGGCCGACGAACAGGCCGTCCTCCGAGGTGATGGTGACGGTGGCCGGACCGTACTCGCGATGGTCGGCGGCCATGACGTCGCCGCCCAGCTCGCGCGCCATCAGCTGCGCCCCGTAGCAGATGCCGAGGACGGGGATCCGTCCGGACCAGATGGCGGGATCGGGCCGAGGGGCGTCGGTGTCGTAGACCGAGTTCCAGCCACCGGACAGGATGATCGCCCGAGTGCCGCGCCGCTCGAGCTCCTCATACGGGGTGTCGTGCGGCAGGAGCTCGGAGTAGACGTCGAGCTCGCGCACGCGGCGGGCGATCAGCTGCGCGAACTGGCTCCCGAAGTCGAGGACGGCGACGGTGGCCGATGCCACGGCCTGGTCACCCGTGGGCCGGTCGTCGCGCGACCGGTCTGGTGCCGGGGCTTTGAGGGCGGTCTCGAGGTAGGCCTCGACCTCGGCGTCGTCAGGGGCGAGGATGCGGTGACCGGCGTTGGCCGCTTCGCCGTGGACGGTCTTGCCCCGATCGCTCGGGGTCTGTGCCTCGGGCGGGCCGTCCTGGCCCGGGCCGACCTCGCCGTCCGCCGGCCCGCCCGCCGTTTCGTCGGTCGCCTCGGTGGCCTCCGCCAATCGGTCCTCCACTCGCCCGGTGCTGGTGGATAGTCTACCCGGCGGCGATGGGGCCGGGTGGCGGCCGGAGCGGGCCGAGGCGGCGGTGTCGCAAGGCGGTGTCGCGAGGCGGTGTCGCGGCACAGGTCATCGGATCGGCCGGAACCGTTGGGGGACCGGATATGCATCGGGTGCTTATCCCTGGCGGTCCGAGGCCGATAAGCCTTCGCTCAGGGGCAAAGCCAACGGAGCGACGCTTGGCCACCCTTGGCCAGATCCTCGCCGGGGCCGATGTGGCGATCCGTATGCAAGCGATAAGGCTCCGGGGCATATCGGTCACCGCAAGCGGCCCAGCGTCGGCCCGGCGCGGATCTCTGGCCCCGGCGCGGAACCCTGCCAGATGCACGTCAGGCGAGCGCTTGTCATTGGATCTGCGCCAAATGCTCGCGTGGTAACTCGTTTGCCGGTGATCCGAGAGGCCGCCAAGCGCGGCCGAACCCGCCGATCACCCGTCCCAGCTGACGAATGCTCGTGTGGCGTGCATGTGTCGGAAACGTGCGCGAGCGCGAGCGGGTGCCTCCGGGAGGCCTAGGGCGCCTCCGGACGCTAGGGCGCCTCCGCACCCCGCGGCCCGACGCCTGGGCCACTTCAGCTCGTCAGCGGTTGCGCATCGCCTCGGCGGCCATCGCGAAGTAGCGCTCGAGCTCGGCGGCCACGTCCGATGGCGGCGCCAGGTCCGCCACGGCCGCGCGCATCCGGGTCAGCCACGCATCGCGCTCGGCGGGGCCGATCGCGAAGGGCGCGTGGCGCATCCGCAGGCGGGGATGGCCACGCTCCTGGTCATAGGTCGTCGGGCCGCCCCAGTACTGGATGAGGAACAGCCTCAGGCGATGCTCGGCCGGCCCGAGGTCCTCCTCGGGGTAGATCGACCTGAGCAGCGGGTCCTCGGCCACGCCTGCATAGAACCGGCCGACGAGAGCCTCGAAGAAAGGCGTCCCGCCGGCACGGTCGTAGAGCGTCAGCTGGTCGGTCATCGCCGACCGAGGATAGATCAGGCCGCAGCCGCCATCGTCCGGAGGCGAGCGGGCCGGCCGGCACCCGGGACCCCGTCGAGGGGCCGGACCGCCTTCCAGGCGTACCGCGCCGCGACCGTCCACAGGCCGATCATCCAGATGAGCAGCCCGAAGCCCTGCGGCCCGAGCCTGGTCCGACGGGAGCGAGCTGGTCGTCCCGAACGGATCCTGGCCAGTCGACATGAGGATCAGCCCGTAGACCGCGATGCCGATGCCGATCGCCGCGAGATAGCCGACGAGTGCGGCGCTCCAGGCGCGGCGGCGGATGAGCCCGTACGCGGCCACGAGGTGGGCGAACCCGTAGACGACGGTCAGCGGGATGAGCCAGGACAGAGCCAGCCGATCGAGGGATGTCGTCGGCAGGACGACGGCACCGACTCCCAGCACCGTGAGCCCGCCCAGCGTCGTGACGACGGCGGCGAACCCGCGCGTGCCTCGACGATGGGCGTAGCGGGGCAGCGACGCTGCCCCGGCCGTCGAACCGGTCATGCCGCCGCTCCGGCGGAGTCGCGCTGCGACCAGTCGGGGGTCGAGACCGCCACGATGACTGCCACGTAGAGGACCGTGAACAGACCAAGGATGCCGAACCCGTCCGCGCTGGAGCGCCCCGACGAAGCCGGCGCGAGGGGGTCGGAGCCGAGCGCGAGCAGGATGAGCCCGATCGCGCCGATGGCGACGGCGACGAGAGCCGTGGCGACCGCGACACCGGCTGCCCAGCTGCGGTCGAGCAGCAGCCCGACGGCGGCGATGATGTTGACCACCGCAAAGGCGCCGATCAGCGGCAGCATCGGGACGAGGTCGTCGAGGACCGCTGCATCCGTGGCCCGGACCGGCAGGCCACCGTCGACGAGGACTTTGGTGAGCGCGATCGCCAGGACCGTGACGCCGATGATGAACCCGCCGGAAGCGAGCAGGACGGCCGCGATCGCGCGGCTTGGCTTGGTGACCATGTCAGATGGCTCCTTCGAAGCTTGGGATCCGCCAGTCCGGATCGGGGACGATCAGGCGGTCGGCGGTCTGGCCGGTCCCGCGAGCGACGGCCGCAAAGAAGGCCGCACGGCGGTGGGACACGATCCGGGCGTCCTTGCAGGTGCATCCGGCGACGAGGCAGGCGCCGCCCCGGATGGGTTCGGCGATCGGAAGGGCATCGCCGGTGCGAAGCTGGTTCGGGTGGAACATCGCGCCTGACTCCTTTCTGCCGGGTCCCCCGAGTGGGATCCCGATGGCATGAAGGTAGGCGGGGCCACGCGGGACCGGCATCGGCATGCGGCGCCGAGCGAGATGGACGGATGTCAGTGCGCGGCGGCCGACTCCAGGCGGCGTTTCAATGCCTCGATGTCCAAGGCGGCCGCACGGCGTGCCTGCGGGGTCACCATCGCCTCGAACATCCGGTAGCGGAGGGGCAGCCCGATCCGCACCGACCAGCGCAGACGGGTGGCCATCTCGTCGGGCGCAACGACGGCATCGATCTGGACGGTGACGCCGTCCTTGTCCTTGCCACGGACGCCGAACGCCGCATCGGGTGCCAGGACGGTGACGGTCCCCTCGAGCGTGGTCGAGCGGCCGGCGACGGTCTGGGCGATCCGCAGCCGCGAGCCGGCAGCCAGCGGACCGGGGTCGAGCCGCTCGACGCTCACGATCCCCGAGGCGATCAGCCACTCCGGATAGTGCTCGACATCGACGATCGCGGCGAAGACGTCCGCCGTGGGACGTCCGATCTGCGTCTCGAGGTCGACCGTGACGGTCATGCGGCGCCGTCCGGCGACTCGGCCGCCCCCGGCTCCGTGCTCGGCTCGACCGGCGTGAGGCGGAACGACGTCCCGTGCCCGAGACCTTCGGCCGGTGTCCCATAACGCAGGATCAGCTCGCGGATCGCACGAGCGTGGTCGGTCGTGTCGAGCGGCTCGGCGATCGCCTCGAAGGAGCGGTCGGCGACCCGGACGTGGCAGCGTGGCTCGGCCAGCAGATTGCGCGCCCAGGCCGTGTCCGCCGAGCCCGCCGCGACCATCAACGCGCCCGGTGTCAGTGCGTCCTCGACGAACCCGACGGTCACTGCGCGAGCGAGCCCGGACCGCTCCCCACGCGTCTCGATGCGGACGAAGCGGCCGGAGGCGACAAGGTCGTCCTCCATCGCCACGGGATCAGCGCTCGTGGGACCCGAGGCCTCAGGACGGCCCGGGCGATGTGACCGGCGCGGCCGACGGTCCCGTCGATGGCGCGGCCCCTGATGCGCCGGCTGAGGCCGACGGCGGCGCAAGGGTCGGACCGAACGTCCAGCCGGCCTGCGCCGACGTGCTCGAGCAGGCGGCCACGACGGCCAGGACCGCGGCGATAACCACGGCGAGGAGTGGTCCGGACCGCGTCGCGGGTCGCGCCGGCAGAAGGCGTGTCGTGGGCGGGGGCGTCGTCATCTCATCGGCTCCGCTGCCAGGACTTGCCCTCGGTCTGGGTCGAGGGCGCGTAGACCATCTCGACGCGCTGCATCTCCCGGATCGTCCGGGCGCCCAGCGCGGCCATCGACTGGCGCAGGGCGCCCACGAGGTTCTCCGATCCGTCGGTCACGTGCGCCGGGCCGAGCAGGATGCGCTCGACGGACCCGCGCGTCCCGACCCGGATCCGCGTCCCACGCGGAAGCGTCGGCGACGGGGCCGCCATCCCCCAGTTCGTGCCACGGCCGGGCGCCTCCTCGGCGCGGGCCAGCGGGGACCCGATCATCAGCGCGTCAGCTCCCGCGGCGATCGCCTTGGCCAGCTCGCCACCCCGGCGCATCCCGCCGTCGGCCACGACCGGGACGTACCGGCCGGTCTCGGCGAAGTAGGCGTCTCGGGCGGCCGCGACATCGCTGATCGCGGTCACCTGCGGCACGCCGATGCCGAGCACCTCGCGGGTCGTGCAGGCGGCACCGGGCCCGACACCGACGAAGACCGCCGCGGCGCCCTGCTCCATCAGCGCGAAGGCAGCCTCGGGGTTGGTCGTGTTGCCGACCGCGACGGGGATCGGCATGTAGCGAGTGAAGTCCGCGAGCGACAGCGGGTCGTATCCGGTCGCGAGATGGCGGGCCGACGAGACCTGGCTTTGGACGAGGAACAGGTCCGCGCCGTGCTCCGCGCTGAACGGACCGAACCGACGCGCGGCGGCCGGCGTGGCAGCGACCGCGACGCGCGAGCCGGCAGCGTGGATCTCGTCGATGCGGCGGGCGATCAGCTCCTCGCGGACCGGTGACTGGTAGGCCTCGGCGAGCAGGCCCTGCACCTCGCCGTCCTCGGCCGAGGCGATGCGCTCGAGCATGACCACCGGATCGTCGTAGCGGGTCTGGATGCCCTCGAGGTTCAGGATCGCGAGGCCGCCCAGCCGCGCCAGCTCCCCCGCCATCCGTGCGTCGACGACGGCATCCATCGCCGCCGCGAGGATCGGGATCGCGAGGTCGATGCCACAGAACGTCTGGGCCAGGTCGACGTCGGCGGGCTCGACCGTGTCGATGCCGGGGGCGAGCGAGACGTCCTCGAATCCATACGTCGGGCGGATGGTGTCCACCTTCGAATGGAAGACGCGGCGCTGGGCTGGGCTCGATGGCTCGGTGGTGGTTGGCGCGTCGGTCCGTTCGATCACTCGGCTCTCCTGGTGGGCGGCTGGGTGGTCATCGGGGTCAGTCTATCCGAGCCGTCCGGGCCGGGGATGCGTGACGGGCCGCGGGACGACCGCGACCGACCCCGAACTACCAGCGGGTGAGCTTCGGCGAGCTGCCGGATCCGGACCGGTCACCGGCCAGCGTCAGCTCGAACCACGGCGCGCGCTCGGGCTCGGACAGGTCGTCGCGGATCCGCTCGATGGCAGTCCGATAGCCGGGCCAGATCACCTGCTGATGGGCCTCGTCGAGGTCGTGCCACGAGGCGGCGTCGTGCTCGTGTGAGAGGACCGGCTCGGCGTCCGGTCGGAGCCGGACCGCGAAGACTGCGGCGCTGACGATGGCGTCGTATGACGGCTCGTGGAACTGGTTGACGAGATCGAGGTCGTAGAGCGCCTCGATGTCGTCGGGACCGAAGCCGGTCTCCTCGTGGAGCTCGCGGAGGGCGCCGTCGACGATGCGCTCGCCGGGCTCGAGGGTGCCCGACACGCACTGCCAGAGGCCGGGCAGGATCCGTCCCGCGGAGCGCCGGATGAGCAGGATCTCGGGCCGCTCGACGCCGCGGGCCGTCATCGCGATCCGGAACATCCAGCAGTCGACCAGGTCGGGCCGGAACGGGCTCACGGCTGGCTCACAGTCGCTCGAACCGCTCGACCGGGACGACGAAGACCGTCGCTCCGCCGACCTCCACCTCGAGCGGATACGGCATGAAGAACTCGCCGGGTTCCATGATCGGCGGCATGGGGTTGACCACCTGAGTGCGCGACGTGCAGTTCGCGCGGACGACGCCCATCACCTCGTCCACGTCGTCGTCCTCGACACCGAGGATGATCGTGGCGTTCGATTGCTTGAGGAAGCCACCCGAGCTCTGGAGGCGAGTCGCACGGAACTCCTTGTCGAGCAGGGCGGCGACGAGGGCCCCGGCATCTTCGCTGTGGACGATGGCAACGACGAGTTTCACGCGCGGAGTATCAGCGCCGCGAGCGACCGGGGTCAACGAGCAATGACGGTCGAGGCCGGTCGGCCGGCGGTGTACGATGCGGCCCCGAGTGCCCACTCTGCCGTGCAGGAGTCCCCCACGTGTCGACTGACCGACCGTCCAGCGATCCCCGTGCCGCCCTGACCGGCGCCATCGACGCCGTCGCCCGCAGCGCCGGGCTCGAAGCCGCCCTCGCCGGCGTGCTTGCCGCGGCCGCCGATGCCCTCCGACCCGTGATGGGCGCCGTGCTCATCTCGGACCCCGACCGGCCGGGGCTCCAGCTCGTTGCGTCGCACGGCATGGACGAGGCGGCCGCCACCCGACTCGGGTTCGCGGCGGCCGATCCCGCCGATCCGTTCGCGACCGCCGCGACGACTCGCGTCGTCACCTTCGACCGCGAGGCGACGATGGCCGATGGGTCGACGTTCGTGGGCGCCTACCTGCCGCTGATCGTGTCGAGCGCCGGGGTCGAGACGTCGGTCGGGGCGATCGGCTTCGGCTGGCCTGCACCGCGGGCGCTCGACGAGGCCGAGCGCGAGACACTGACCGGGCTGGCGTCGCTGGCCGCGCTGGCCGTGGACCGGGCGCGGTTGGCGTCCACGGCCGCGGAGCGCTCGGAGTGGTTCGAGCGGATGGCCCACACCGACCCGCTGACCGGCCTCGCCAACGAGCGGACCGTCGGGCGGATCCTCGAGCTCGAGCTCGCGCGCGCAGCGCGGCAGGGCAGCGAGGTGTCGTTCGCGATGTTCGACATCGACGACTTCCGCGCCACGAACGATGCCGGCGGCCACGAGGCGGGTGATGACGTCCTGCGCCGGGTCGCCTCGGTCCTCGCCGAATCGGTCCGGCTGGTCGACACGGTCGGGCGGGTCGGCGGTGACGAGTTCGTGCTGGTGGCCCCGGGCTCGGCCGGGACGATGGTCGCCCAGCGGATCATCGACGGCATCGCGGCGCTGCCGCCCGTCGCCGGCCGGCCGATCACGGTGTCCGCGGGTGTCGCGCGCTTCCCGGCCGACGGTGCGGATTCGGCGGCCTTGATCGCGGCCGTTCGCGACGGGCTGGACCGTGCTCGGGCCCGGGGTCGTGGCACCGTCGCGTCGGGGGTCGAGCCCGAGGGATAGCCGGCCGAACCTGCGGGCGGCCCACAGCACCGCTGCGGCGACAGCCCGCCCACAACACCGCTGCGGTGACCGTGGGTCACCGATTCGCGTGCGAAACAGGCCGGAGCCGACGGCGTCTCAGTCGATGTTGGTGACCGTGGGTCAACGATTCACGCTCGAAAAGGCTCGGAGCCGACGCTCTGGGGTCGATTTCGGTGACCGTTGGTCACCGATCCGGTGCCTGGCACGGACCGGACCGAAGGCTCGCGGGGTCGATTTCGGTGACCGTTGGTCACCATCCGGTGCCTGGCACGACCGACCGAAGGCCGCGCGGTCGATTTCGGTGACCGCGGGTCACCTTGTCGGCGCCCAGCTAGTTCGCTCCGAGTCGTGCCGTAGACCTCGGTGACCGTGGGTCACCTGCCCGATCATCGAGCCGGGCGAAGCGCGAGCCCTGTGAACCTCAGCCGGCTCCGGTGGCCACGCCCTTGGAGACGATCGGCAGGGTCGGGGTCGTGGCGCCCGACTGAGGTTCGAGGGTCAGCGCGAGGACGACGCCGGGCGTGCTCGGGGCACCGCTCGCCTCGAGGGAGCCCGTTCCGTTGTTGCCCACCGTGAAGTCGCCGAGCGGGACCGGTACGCCGTCGCCGGCGATCGCCCACGCCGTGTAGACGGTGCTCCCTGTCGTGGGGGCGAGGTCCTGCATCGCCATCGTGACCTGACCGGATGAGCTGATGGCAGCCAGTCCGGAACCTCCGGTGCCGCCGGCCGTGGTGAGGATCGCGGTCGTGGACCCGGGCTGGGCCGCCACGTCGAGGACCGCGGCCACGCTCTGCTCGTACGTCTTTGCCGCGTTGAGCTGGCCTTGTAGCAGGAGATTCCAGCCACCCAGGACCACGATCGCGAGCACGGCGGCGATGCGCAGGACCCAGGTGCCGGTCGAGGACCGCGAACGCCGGGCGTCACGTTCCGCGGCCGTCGGGAACGAAGTCGGCTCCGCGGCGACCGGTGCGCCCGCGGCCGGTGCGCCCGCGGCCGATGCGACCAGTGCGCCCGCGGCCGATGCGGCCGGTACGCCCGCGGCCGCTGTACCCGTCGCAACCGTCGCGGCCGTCGCCACGATCGCCTCATCACTCTGGCGCCCGGCGAGATCCGCGGCCGCCGCGGCCATGATCCGCGACTTCAGGCCGGCTGCCGGCTCGACGACCGGCACGCTCTCGTTCAGCACCGGCAGCACACCGCCCAGCTCGCGGATCTCGGTATGCGCGTCGTCGCATGAGTCGAGATGGGCGCGCACGGCATCGGCCTCAGCGGGCGGCAACGCGCCCAGCACGAAGGCTCCCGCGACATCGCGGACCTCGTCGCAGGTCATGTCCTGGTATCGGGCCGGGGCCGGTCATGCCGATCCCCCGTCCAATGTGCGGCGCATCGCCAGCAGCCCAAGGCGCATGCGGCTCTTGACCGTCCCGAGGGGCGTCGCTGTCTGCTCGGCGATCTCCTGCTGTGTCAGCCCGCCGAAGTAGGCCAGCTCGATCGCCTCGCGCTGGACGTCCGACAGCGCGCCCAGCGCGACCCGCACCGTGTCCGCATCGAGCACGGCCACGACCTCGGCCCACACGTCGGGGAGCGTCAGCGCACTCGGCGGCGGCAGCTCGACGTCGGGGAGCTCGGTCGTCGGGCGCCGTCGCCGGACGGCGTCGATGGCGCGGTGGTGGACGATCGCCAGCAGCCACGTCTTCACGCTGCCGCGACCGACGATGTAGCGGCCGGCATTCCGCCACACACCGAGGAAGGCGTCCTGGACGACGTCCTCGGCAAGGCTCGGGTCATTCGTGATGCGGTAGGCGATCGAGTAGGCCATCGTCTTGTATCGGTCATACAACTCTTCGAGAGCAGCGAGCTCCCCGTCGGCCAGGCGCACGAGCACAGCCCGGTCGGCCTCGTCGACGGGCGACGAGGTCCGTGTCCGGGGAGGCTGGCCCGCCTGGGTCATCCCGTTGTGCGCACCCCGACCGGTCTTGGTTCACTCGCGGCGGCCAACCGGTCGGCCGCGGCGGCGACGGCGACGGCCACGTCGGCAGCCGACAGCCGGGCGTCGATGACGGCGAAGCGGACCGGCTCCGCGGCCGCAAGCGCCAGGAATCCATCCCGAACGCGACGGTGGAATGCGAGGTCGAACTCCGCCTCGAAGCGGGTGACGTCGCCCGGGGCGACGCGAGCGAGGCCGTCTTCGGCCGGAAGATCGAGGAGGATCGTGAGGTCGGGCGTCAGTCCGTCCGTCGCGGTCGCCTCGAGCTCTCGGAGCCGGTCGAGCGGGACGCCGGCGCCGTAGCCCTGGTAGGCCAGTGTCGAGTCGGCATAGCGCGCGCAGATCACCGTTCGGCCGCCCTCGAGCGCCGGTCGGATGACCTCGGTGACGAGCTGCCGTCGGGCGGCGTTGAACAGGAAGGCATCCGTCAGCGGGTCCGTCGCTGCGGACGCATCGGTCCGAGCCAGCAGCACCGCGCGCAGCCGCTCCCCGAGCCATGTCCCGCCCGGCTCGCGCGTGACGTGCACGTCGAGGCCCATCCCTTCCAGGTGCGAGGCAAGCGCTGACGCCTGGGTGGTCTTGCCAGCTCCCTCGGGCCCCTCGATGGTGATGAACCAGCCGCGGACGCGCGCTCCGGCTTCTATCACGACCGGAGTGTAGCCGACCCGTCCGGCCGTCCTCGATGCATTCATCCGCGTGTCGCCCCGTCGCGTATCCACGCTGGACGCCGGGCGGCCCGCAGGGCCTTCGTGACCCGACGCCCCGACCATCGGCGCCTCATCCGTAGCTGCTTCATCATCTGGGACGCGATCACGATGACGACCATGACCTCCCCATCCCTGACGGACCTCCGATGACCGGCCGCGGGCACCTCCGCCGCCGGCTGGGCATGGCTGCCCTGTTCGGCCTGGCCGCAGCGCTGGTCATCCCGGCCCTTGCCGCCGCGCATCCGCTCGGCAACTTCACCATCAACCACTACGCCGGGATCCGGGTCGAACCCGACCGCGTCCTCCTGGACGTCGTCATCGACGAGGCGGAGATCCCAGCCTTCCAGGCGCGCCTCGACTTCGACACCGATGGCGATGGCGAGGTGTCCGATGCCGAGACCGACGCCGGCCGCGGCCCCGCCTGCGAGAAGCTCGCGCCCTCGCTTGCGTTGTCTGTGGACGGCACGGCCCAGGACCTGACCGTCGTCGAGGCGGGGCTCACCTTCCCGCCCGGCGTCGGCGGCCTGTCCACGATGCGGATGGTCTGCGAGTACACGGCCAGCCTCGCGGCTCCGCTGGACGCGAACGCGACGATCGACTACAAGGACGGATCGTTCTCGGACCGGCTCGGCTGGCGCGAGATCGTCGTGAGCGGCTCCGGGGTCACGCTGACGGCTGCCAAAGGCGCCGCGCTGCGGATCGCCACGACCTCGGCCCGCCTGACTGCGTACCCGACCACGCTGCTGACACAAGCCCTTGCTGACACGTCCATCGCGATGACCGCCGCACTCGGCGGACCGATCCTGCCGCCGCTCCAGGTCCCCGACGCGAGCCCGCTGCCGGGTGCTGCCGCCGTCGCCGCCACCACGCCCGACGCACCGCCCGCCGCCGGAACGGTGGTCAAGGCACCGGTCGTGACAACGGTCACGCCGGTCGCGCCCGCGGCGGCCGGTACGGTGCCGGGTGGCGTGAGCAGCGGTGACCTGCCATCGATCTTCCGCTCGGCGGACCTCTCGCCGTGGGTGCTGCTGGTCTCGATCCTGACCGCGGCCGCGCTCGGCGCCGGGCATGCCCTGACCCCGGGGCACGGCAAGACGCTGATGGCGGCCTATCTCGTCGGGCACGAAAGGGACGCCGTTGCATGCCGCCGGGCTCGGCCTGTCGGTGACGCTGTCGCACACGATCGGGATCCTGGTCCTGGCCGGCCTCGTCGTGGGCGCACAGGGGCTGCTGCCACCGGACGTCATCGTCCGGTCGGCGCCGATCATCGCGGCGGTGTCGATCGTGGTCATCGGCGGCTGGATGCTGTTCGGCGAAGGTCGCCGGCGCTGGCGTCTCCGTGTGGCTGCGACGGCCCACGCGCTGGCCCACGCGCACGGCGACGAGCACGACCACGAGCACGAGCACGAGCAAGCCCATGACCACACGCACGGCGAGGAGCACGACCACGACCACGACACCGCGACGCCCGGCGAGCACAGCCACGGCGGCGTTCGCCACAGCCACCTGCCATCGGGCGGCGCGACCATCACCTGGCGGAGCTTGTTCGTCCTCGGTCTCGCCGGCGGCCTGATCCCGTCGGCCAGCGCGCTGCTCATCCTGCTTGGCTCGATCGCGGCCGGTCGGCCCGCCTTCGGCTTCGTCCTCGTCGTCGCCTTCGGTCTCGGGATGGCGCTGGTCATGAGCGGGATCGGCCTCGCGCTCGTCCTTGCCCGGGGGCGTCTCGATCGTGTCGAGACCTCGACGCCGCTCGGCCGGTTCAGCACGTACCTGCCGTTGGTGGCCTCGTTCCTCGTCTTCGGGCTCGGGCTGTACCTGACCTTCCAGGCCGTCGCCGGCGGCACGACGTTCTAGCGCACCGGGGCGGCGAACCTCGCTAGGGCGAATGCCCGATGTGCCGGGCACCGGCCTCGGTGATAGGCTGCACCGCCGATGCCCGACCTGACCGACCGAGCCCTCGATACCGCCACCGCCAAGGGCGCGGCCTATGCCGACGTCCGGGTCGTCCGGCGGCTCGAGGAGAGCATCACCGTCAAGACCGGGCGCGTCGAGGGCGTCGCCTCGGGCGAGAGCGAGGGATTCGGCGTTCGCGTGCTGGTCGATGGCGCGTGGGGGTTCGCCTCGTCACACGTCCTGACCGCGGCCGAGGCCGACCGCGTCGCCGCCGAGGCCGTCCGCATCGCCCGGGCCAGCGCCACGGCCTTGCGCGATCGGACCCGGCTCGACGACCGGCCGCCGGCGCGCGGCACCTTCGAGACACCGGTCGAGGAGGACCCATTCACGGTCCCGCTCGAGCGCAAGATCGGAGACCTCCTCGAGGCGGACCGCGCCGCGTCACGTGTCAAGGGCATCGCCTTCACCGAGTCGATGTACGGCGCCCAGCGCGAGTGGAAGACATTCGCGGACACCGACGGCAGCCTGACGGAGCAGACCATCACCCATGTCGGCACCGCGGTCGAGGCGAATGCCGTCGACGGTGACGAGCACCAGCGGCGGAGCTACCCGGACTCGGGCGGCGGCTGGGGTAGCGGCGGCTACGAGATCGCGCGGCGCCATCAGCTGGCAGAGCACGCCGAGCCGCTCGCCGAGGAGGCGGTCGCGCTGCTGACCGCGCCTCAATGTCCCTCAGGCCGGTTCACCATCGTCCTCGACCCGACTCAGCTCTATCTCCAGGTCCACGAGTCGTGCGGCCACCCGACCGAGCTGGACCGTGTCTATGGCACCGAGGCGTCGTATGCCGGCACCAGCTTCCTGACGACCGACAAGCTCGACGAGGGGTTCCGCTACGGCTCCGACCTCATCGACATCGTGGCCGACGCGACCGCGCCCGGCGGGATGGGGACGTTCGGCTGGGACGACGAGGGCGTCGCGGCCCAGTCCGTGCCGTTGATCCAGGGCGGGATCCTGGTCGGTTACCTGACGAGCCGGGAGACCGCGACCAGGATCGGCCGCCAGAGCGGTGGCGCCATGCGGGCCGACGGCTGGAACCGGATCCCGCTCATCCGGATGACCAACATCAACCTGCTGCCGAAGCCCGGGATGAGCCTCGACGAGATCGTCGCCGACACCGACGACGGCCTCTACCTCGCGTCCAACCGATCGTGGTCGATCGACGACCGGCGGCTCAACTTCCAGTTCGCGACCGAGGTCGCCTACGAGATCAAGGGTGGCAAGAAGGGCCGGCTGTTCAAGAACCCGACCTACACCGGGATCACCTACGAGTTCTGGCGGTCGTGCGATGCGGTCGGCGACGAGCGGAGCTACGTGATGCTCGGCACGCCCAATTGCGGCAAGGGCGAACCGAGCCAGACCGGGCACGTCGGGCACGCCGTCCCGGGCGCCCGATTCCGCGACGTCCAGGTCGGCGTCGGCAAGTGGTAGGGCTCTAGGCATGGACGACGATCGGGGCCGCGACGCGCTGGCACTTGCCGAGGCCGCTCTCGCGCTCGCGCTGCGCGACGGCGTCACCGAGGCCGAGGCGCTGGTGATGGCCGAGGATTCCGCGCTGACCCGATTCGCGAACAGCGAGATCCACCAGAACGTCGCCGAGACCAACGTCTCGATCAACCTGCGGGTCGTGATCGGCAAGAGGGTCGGAGTCGCGTCGTCCGACCGGACGGACGCTGAGGGGCTTCGCCGCCTCGCAGACCAGGCACGGGCCATCGCCGGCGTCGTCGAGGAGCTCGACGACTGGGGCGGGCTGCCCGGCCCGACCGAGGTCCGCGCCGTCCCCGCGGCCTATAGCGTGACCACGGCCGACGCCTCGCCCGAGTTCCGTGCCGAGGCCGTGCGGGCCGTGATCGGGGCCGCGGACGACGCCGGGGTCACCGCGTATGGCTCGTTCGCGACCGGGCTCGAATCGATGGCGGTCGCCAACTCGGCCGGCGCCAGGGCAGCCGGCACGCGGACCACCTCTCAGCTCATCACGGTCTCGATGGGGCCCGACGGCGGCAGCGGCTACGCCGAGGCGGCAGCCGTGGACGCCTCGGCCATCGACGCCGCGGCGCTCGGTCGCGAGGCGGCGGGCAAGGCACGCGCGACGGCTTCGGCGGTCTCGGTCGAGCCCGGCGACTACCCGGTCGTGCTCGAGGAGTACGCCGTCGTCGACATCGTGGACATGCTCGGCTACCTCGGCTTCTCGGCCCTCGCGGTCCAGGAGGAACGCAGCTTCGTCGAGCCGGGCAAACGCATCGGCAGCGACCTCGTGACCATCGTCGACGACGGGTACGACCCTGCCGGTCTCCCCCTCCCGTTCGATTTCGAGGGCGTCGCCAAGCAGCGCGTGTCACTGCTCGAGGCAGGCGTCTGCCGCGACGTCGTGTACGACGCGCAGACAGCGGCCCGGGACGGCGTCGCGTCCACGGGTCACGGCCTCCCTGCGCCGAACCCGTGGGGACCGTTCCCGCTCAACATGGTCATGTCGGCAGGATCGACCTCGCGTGACGAGCTGATCGGCGGCCTCGACCGCGGGCTCCTGGTGACCCGATTCCACTACACCAACCCGGTCCACCCGAAGCTCGCGCTCGTGACCGGGATGACCCGTGACGGCACGTTCCTGGTCGAGGGCGGGCGGATCGTCGGTCCGGTCAAGAACCTGCGGTTCACGCAGAGCTACCTGTCCGCGCTGGCTGGGACGGTGGCCGTGGGACGTGAGCGCAAGACGCTCAAGGGGTTCCTCGGCGGCGTCGTGGTGCCTGCGCTCCGGATCGAGGGTTGGACGTTCACCGGGGCCACCGAGCACTAGCCCCGGCGCCACGCGCCTGACCCCACCGCCGTCGCTGCGCCCCGGCCGCTGCGCCATCGCCGAGCGGCCACTGGTTCCCAGGTTTCGAAACGTTAGCCCGCGCCCGAAAGCTTCTCAGACAACCCTCAGGAATCTCCGCGAACGTCGAGGCAGCCGTTCGACCGTCCGTCGACCCATGCCGCCACCCCTTCCGGAGACCACGATGACCGACTCGACCCTCAAGCCGACCGACCTCCACGCCCTCCCCGACCCCGCCGACCCGCGCGCGACCGCCGAAGCGATCATGTTCGAGATCCGACGAGTCATCGTCGGTCAGGACGCGATGCTCGAGCGGATCCTGGTCGGCCTGCTGAGCGGCGGCCACCTCCTTCTCGAAGGCGTCCCGGGCCTCGCCAAGACGCTCACCATCAAGACGCTGGCCGAGGTCCTCGGCGGCTCCTTCAAGCGGATCCAGTTCACCCCGGACCTGATGCCGTCCGACCTCGTCGGGACCCGCATCTACCGGCCGGACCGCGGCGAGTTCGAGGTCGAAGCCGGCCCCGTCTTCGCGAACTTCCTGCTCGCCGACGAGATCAACCGCGCCCCGGCCAAGGTCCAGTCGGCGCTGCTCGAGGTCATGCAGGAGCACCAGGTCACGATCGGCCACGAGACGTTCAAGGTCCCGAACCCGTTCCTCGTCCTGGCCACCGAGAACCCGATCGAAGCCGAGGGCACGTATCCCCTCCCCGAGGCGCAGGTCGACCGGTTCATGCTCAAGATCCTGCTCGACTACCCGAACCCGGCCGACGAGGCGCAGATCGTCGCCCGCTCGCTGGTGACCGCGGCCGCGCCGCGCGAGATCCTCGACGCCGAGGGCCTCATCCGCCTCCAGCAGACCGTCACCGAGGTCTACGTCGACCCGCGGCTCATCAGCTACGCCGTCGCCCTCGTCGAGGCCACCCGCAAGCTCACCTACTGGGGCGCGCCCGACCTCGAGACCTACGTCTCGTACGGCGCCAGCCCGCGCGGCTCGATCAACCTCATCCACGGCGCCCGGGCGATGGCCCTCCTCCACGGCCGCCGCTACGTCCTGCCGTCGGACATCAGCTCGCTCGCCCCGGACGTCCTGCGCCACCGGCTCGTGCTGAGCTACGCCGCCCTGGCCGACGGGATCACCGCCGACACCATCGTCCAGCGGGTCCTCACCCTGGTCCCGGCGCCGCGCCTCGAGATGGCGATGGAGCCGACCGCATGACCGAGCCCCGCGCGACAGCGGCGGCCCTCACTCCGGCACGGCCGACCTCGGACCTCGCCCGCATCGGCGGGCGTGGCCGGACCGCGGCCCGACCCGGCCCAGGCCCCATCGCCGACCGCCTGGTCCGCCAGCTCGAGCTGGCCCTCGACCGTCGGGTCGGTGGCCAGATGAGCGGCGACCACCTCGGTCGGGGCCACGGCCAGGGCCTCGAGCTCGACCGGATCCGGCCGTACGAGCCGGGCGACGACGTCCGCCGCATCGACTGGAACGCCACCGCCCGTTCGCTGGTCCCGCAGGTCCGCGAGGACGTGCCCGATCGCCAGCTGACGGCATGGCTGCTGCTCGACCACTCCCCGTCGATGCACTTCGGGACGGCCGACCGGCGCAAGGCCGACGTGGCCGAGGGCGCCGCGCTCGTCGTCGGTCGGTTCGCGGCACGCCGCGGCAACCGGCTCGGCGTCGTGACCTTCGGGGCCGGCCGCGAGGCGGTCAGCCCGCCCGCCGGCGGCAACCGCGGGATGCTCGGACTCCTCCGGGCGATCGCGACCGAGCCGCCCGAAGAGGGCGGCGGCGAGACCTCGCCGGCACGGGCCCTCGGGCTGGTCGGTGCCATCCGCACCACGCCCGGCGTCGTCGTGGTCGTCTCCGACTTCCGCGGCCCGCGCGACTGGGTCCCGGCGCTCACCGAGGTCGCCGGCCGCCATGCGGTCATCGCCCTCGAGGTCACCGACCCCCGCGAGGACGCCCTCGTCGACGTCGGCGAGCTGACCCTCGTCGACCCCGAGACCGGCCAGACACTTCGCGTCGACACCGGCGACCGGCACCTCCGCGCGGCCTTCGACGAAGCCGCCAGCGCGGATCGGGCGGCCCTCGCGGCCGTCTTCCGCCGGCTCGCGATCCGCCATCTCCGACTCTCCACCGACGGCCCGTGGCTGCCCGCCCTGGCCAAGGGCTTCACCCGGACCCCCGATCGCACAGGACGACCCGCATGAACTTCCTTGCTCCGCAACTCCTCCTCGGCCTTCTGCTGATCCCGGTCGCGATCGGGTTCTACCTGTGGGCCCAGCGCCGCCGCAGCAGGTACGCGGTCCGGTTCACGAACCTGGCGCTGCTGTCCAACCTGGCCCCGCGCCGCCCGTCGTGGCGCCGCCACCTGCCGCCCGTGCTGTACCTCGCCGCGATCGCGGCGCTGCTCATCGGGCTCGCCCGGCCGACGATGGTGCTCAAGGTCCCACGCGAGGACGCGACCGTCATCCTGACGATGGACGTGTCGGGTTCGATGCGAGCGACCGACGTGTCGCCGACCCGGCTCGACGCCGCCAAGGCGTCCGCCCTCTCGTTCATCGACCAGCTGCCCTCGAACGTGCGGGTCGGGGTGGTGGCATTCGCCTCCGAGCCGGTCACGCTCGTCAGCCCGACCACCGACCGGGCCCAGACCAAAGACGCCATCAACAGCCTGACGGCGCGCGACGGGACCGCCATGGGCGACGCCCTGATGCAGGTCCTCGACATCGCCGAGAAGATCCAGAAGGACAGCGCCGAGACACCTGACGCGTCGACCGCACCCGGAGCCTCGAACGCGCCGGATCCCTCCGCCGCGCCCGGGTCCTCCTCGGCTCCGGCCGCGGGCACGGATACGTCAGCCAACAAGCCGCTGGTCGCCGCGATCCTGCTCTCGGACGGCGCGAACTCGGTCGGCCAGGCCCAGCCGCTTGACGCCGCGCAACGGGCCAAGACGCTTGGTGTCCCGATCTACACCATCGCCCTCGGCACGCCCGACGGCACGGTGGACGTGCAGGACAACTTCGGGCAGACCGTCACCCTGAACGTGCCGCCCGACACTCAGACCCTCCAGCAGATCGCCTCGATCACCGGCGCGCAGTCGTTCACCGCACCGACCGCGGCCCAGCTCGCGAGCGTCTACGACAACCTCCAGTCGCGGATCGGCTACACCGAGCAGACCCAGGAAGTCACCTTCGCACTGGTCGGGGCCGGGCTTCTCCTGGTCATCGTCGGGGCCGGGCTCTCAGCGGTCTGGTTCGGCCGCCTGCCATAGTCTCGCGCGGCCGTCGCGGCCGTGCTCGCTTTCGGATCGGACCCGGCCTCGACGAGCGCCGGGTCCTTTCGTATCCTCGCGCGGGATGACCGGGTGGCCGGTGCGCTACGCTCGGCGCCCACGACCACCCGAGCCCGGAGTCCCGATGCCCACGTTCGATGTCGACGCCCTGCGCGCCCAGTTCCCGGGCCTCGCCCGACAGCACGACGGCCGGCCGGCCGTCTTCCTCGATGGGCCGGGTGGCACGCAAGTCCCGCAGCGCGTCATCGACGCAGTCGCCGGCTACTACCGCGACATGAACGCGAACTCGGGCGGCGCGTTCACCACGAGTGAGGGGACCGACGCGATGGCCGCCGAGGCGCACGCGGCCGTCGCCGACTTCCTCGGCGCGGCGTCGCCCGACGAGATCAAGTTCGGCGCCAACATGTCCACGCTGACGCTCCATCTCGGGCGCTCGATCGGGGCGACGCTCGAAGCGGGCGACGAGATCCTGGTCACCACGCTCGACCACGAGGCGAATGTCTCGACCTGGCGAGCGATGGCAGCCGACCGCGGGGTGACGGTCAAGACGGCCGACATCCGGCTCGACGACGTCACGCTCGACCTGGAGGACCTCGAGTCGAAGCTCGGCCCGCGGACGAAGCTCGTGGCCGTCGGCTACGCCAGCAATGCGGTCGGCTCGGTCAACCCGGTCCGCGAGATCGTGGCGCGGGCGCACGAGGTCGGCGCGCTCACGTTCATCGATGCCGTGGCTTTCGCGCCGCACGGTCCGATCGACGTCGCGGCGCTCGACACCGACTTCCTCGCGTGCTCGGCCTACAAGTGGTTCGGTCCGCACGTCGGCGTGCTGTACGGCAAGACCGCGGTCCTCGACCGCCTGCCGGCCTACAAGGTGCGTCCCGCCCATGACCGGTACGAGACCGGGACGCCGAACTACGAGGGCATCGCCGGCACGCTCGCCGCGACGGACTACCTGCGCGACGTCGGGCGTGAGTACGGCGACGTGACCGGCGCTCCGGGCGCCGCCGACGCCAGCGAGCGGCGGCGCGAGCTGGTCGCGGCGATGGTCGCGATCGCCGCCTACGAGCGCGAGCTGGTCGGCCGCCTGCTGGCGGGACTCGGAGCCATCGCCGGGGTGACCATCCACGGCATCACCGATCCGGCACGGTTCGCGGCGCGCGTCCCGACCGTTTCTGTGTCGATCGCCGGCGTCCATCCACGTGCCGCCGCCGAGGCGCTCGGGCGCGACGGGATCTACGCCTGGGACGGCGACTTCTACGCGACCGGGCTGATCGAGCGGCTCGGGCTGGCCGAGACGGGCGGGGTCCTGCGCCTCGGGCTCGTCCACTACAACACGGCCGCCGAGGTGGACCGGACGCTCGAGGCGGTCGAGCGGATCGCCCACGGGTGATCGCGTGACCGAGCGGCCGTCGATCCGCCGTCGCCTCGCCCGACCGTTCGACCCCGCCGAGCTCCGCCGGATCAAGCGGCTGTGGGTCCGCCACTCGATCGCCGAGGACGCCCGCGACATCGACGGGCTGGTCGCCACGCTCAGCGCGGACTGCGTCTACGAGATCGTCCCGACCGGCCAGCGCTGGGAGGGGCACGACGGCGCCCGGGCGTTCTACGGCGAACTGTTCGCGGCCTTCCCCGACAACGCGTTCGCGCTGTCCGAGATCGTCATCGGGCCACAGGGCGCGTTCGAGGTGGCGACACTGACCGGCACGAACTCAGGCCCGTGGGCCGGCGTCGCACCGTCCGGTCTGGCCGTTTCGCTCGAGGTTCTGATCCTCTTCCCGTGGGATCCCGTCACGCAACTGTTCACCGGGGAGCGGATCTGGTTCGATCGCGGCGGGCTTTGACGCGCCTGTGGATCAAGGCTCACAGCGACCCCTCGCTCGTAACGTTGTGCGAACGCTCCGCATGGCACCGTCGGCCCGTGATCGGAGCTGACGGACGCATCGCCGCCATCCCGACCCGCAAGCATCGCGGCGTTCGTCTCCCGGCTGTCGCCGGTCTCGGGCTGGTGCTGCTGGTCGACTCCGTCGTCATCCTCGCCACGGTCGCCGCCGCGTCGGCTGGCGGGTTCGACCCTGGGTCCGCCTCCTTCCTTCTGCTCGGGCTATGGCTCTACTGGACGCTCGGAGCACTCATCGTTTCCCGCGTGGACGGCCATGTCATCGGCTGGCTGTTCGTCATCTCGGCCGCGATGCTGGCCTCGGTCTTCGCCTGTTTCGCCCTTGGTGAGCTCGTCGCCGCGAAGGACCCGGCAAGTGCACTCAACGCGTGGCTGAACCTGCTCGGGACTCTGCTCTTCACCCCGGCCATCATCCTCGCCTTCCCGGCGGTCATGCTCGTGTTCCCGACCGGGACGCTCCCCGGTCCGCGATGGCGTTGGCCGGTCGGACTGCTCGTCGTGATGGTCGTCGCACGCATGTTCGCGATCCTGCTGCGACCAGGCCTCGTCGATGACGGCGATCAGATGAACCCATTGACCCGGGTGCTGCCGGTGGTCCCATCCGCGGTCAACGATGCGCTGTCCTTCGCCGCATCGTTCGGCAGGCAATCGATCCCCATCGCGGCGGCGCTCGGTGTCGCCGCGATCGTCGTCCAATTCCGTCGCGGCCGGGGCGAGCAGCGTCAGCAGATGAAGTGGTTTCTGGCGGCCTTCATCCCGGCGGCGATCCTGCTCCCGCTCAGCCTCAGCGACGTCGTCCTGTCGTTTCCGATCGTCAACCTGCTCAGCATCATGACCCTGCCACTGGGCGGCATCGCGATCGCCATCGCCGTTCTCCGCTATCGGCTCTACGACATCGACCGGGTGATCAGCCGGACGATCGCCTACGGCCTCATCACCGCGCTGCTGGTCGCGACGTTCCTCCTGGTCAACCTCGCACTGCAGACTGTCCTGAGCGCATTCGTCAACGGCAATTCGCTCGCGATCGCCGGGTCCACTCTTCTCATCTCCGGACTGTTCACGCCGCTACGACGGCGCGTCCAGCACCTGGTCGATCGCCGCTTCGATCGGGCCAGGTATGACGGCGAGCGCACCACCGAGGCATTCTCGGTGCGGATGCGGGACGCGATCGACCTGCCGACCCTAGCCACGGATCTGGACCTGACGATCCGGGACGCGATCGCCCCGGCCCACGTCGGGCTGTGGTTGCGCGATCGGCGCAGCAAGACCGTGACCGGGCGGTAGGCCTCCCGGGCGGGCATCTACCAGGCGGCCAGCGCCCAGATCCCCGGATCGGGTTCGGGACCGGCGCCTGCGTCGCCGATCTCGGCGAACAGCGCCACCGCGCGCTTGAGATGGTCCATCGAGTCCGACTCGCGGCCAGCCGCGTGGAGCAGGTCTGCCAGGTGGTTCTCGACGGCGGCCTCGAGGTGTCGGTCACCGATCCGACGGCAGCCGTCGATGAGCCACCGAGGCGGCTTCGACGGCGGCATCGACCTCGCCGTCGGCGGCAAGGGCCAGGGCGAGGGCCGTGGTCGCAGCGATGGCGGCGGTCGGATCCGGGTCGTCGGCCGCGAGCTCCTGACTGCGTTCGAAGGCACGTCGCGCGGTCGCCGGATCGCCCTCGGCCTGGGCCACCAATCCGACGAGCCGCTCGGAGACGCCGGCCCCGTGCGGATCGTTGGACGCCTCGGCCAGGGAGCGTGCCTCGGTCGCCATCGCGGCCGCAACATCAAGGTCGCCTGCCCGAAGTGCCACGCGGCTGCGTTCGACGAGGCCACGCATCCGGAGCTCCGACGGCAGATCGCCGGCCGCCAAGGCAGCATCGAGATGGCTGGCAGCCGTCGCAAGATCGCCTCGCCGCCGATGGACGCGACCGAGCGCCACTTCGATGCGTGACAGCTCGTCTGGCGTCGCCAGCGCGGCCGCAGTCTCGAGCGCGGCGATCGCCGTCGGATACTCGCCGAGGCGAGCGCGAAGCTCGCCGATGCGTGCATGGATCGCTGCGGCGTCGGATCGTCCGAGCGCCAGCGCCGCTTCGAGCTGTTCGACCGCCTCCCTGTTGGCAAAGACGGCCTCGGCGCGGCCGGCCGCCTCGAGATACGCCTCGGCGGCCTCGGTCGTCCGTCCCGCGGCCCGCTCGTGCCCGGCGATCCGGGCGAAGTGCGCGATCCCGTCCCGACTGGCATCGGTGGCGTCGAGCCGGAGCGCCTCGGCAGTCCGGCGATGGAGCAGACGTCGTCGCGCCAGACTCGTCGCCTCGTACGCGGTATCGCGCAATCGGCCATGGCTGAAGTCGTATCGCACTGGACCGTCCGCCCCGCCTCCGATCTCGCGGACGATGCCGCGCCGGGTCAGCTCCTCGAGCGCGTCCACCGTCTCCTCCTCGGAGCGACCGCTCGCCTGACGCACCGTCCCGAGGTCGAACGAGCGACCGATGACCGCTGCCGCGGACAGCACCTGGCCGGCGATCTCGCCGACGGACGCGATCCGCTCGCGCAGCAGCTCCCGCACGCCACGCGACACCGGCCCCGATGCCTCCTCGCTGGCCAGGGTCTCGATGACATGGAGGGGTAGTCCTTCCGAGCCCGCGACGACGGAGTCGATGAAGGCGTCGTCGCGCCGGCCGCCGCCGACCGAGCCCCCGGCTGCGCGAACGAGCTCCGCGACGGCCTCGCGATCGAGCCGCTCGGGTATCAGCGCGAGCGCGCCCGGGACGCGGGACAGCTCGTCGGCGGTGATGAGCCCGTCGGAGGTCAGGTCCTCCCGTCGCCACGCGAGGAGCAACGCGATCGGGCGTGCGCGGAGCCGGCGCGAGAGGTAGGTCACGACCAGGCGGGTCGACGCGTCGGCGTGGTGAAGGTCATCGATCCAGACCACGCCCGGGACGGGGCCGAGGACGAGTGCAGTGAGCGCGTCGGCGATCGCATCGAGCAGGCGGACCTGCGCGTAGATCACCGGCCGCCGTCACCGGCCGGGCGGCCGCGCGCAGCGACGTCGGGAGGTCGACGAGGCGTCCCACCTCGCCGAGCGCGACCGGATCCAGCGCGGTCAGGCGTGCCGCCCCGTCGGGCGTCGCGAGCCCGACCCGCAGCAGGTCGGCGATCGGCCCGAATGCGATGGCGTCCTCTCCCGGGTAGGCACGCGACGCGAGGACGAGGCCGCCTCGGTCGCGGATGTCGGTCGGTGGCGACCTCGGCCAGCCGCGTCTTGCCGATGCCCGCCTCGCCCTCGACGAGGATCAACCGGCCGTCCGGCGACGCGTCCCTGGCCGTGGCGAGGATCTCCGCCAGCTCGCGGTCGCGGCCGACGAACGGGAGGGGTCGCGCGGTCGGTCGCATCCCGGCGTCGATGGCGGGAGCCACCACGATCGAGGCGACCGGGACGTGGCGCCGGCGCAGGGGACGCCTCCTCGCGGATCGACTCGTACAGATCGGTCGTCTCGCGCAGGGGCGCGACACCCAGCTCGCGGTCGAACAGCGCGACGAGCGAGCGGTACTGGCGGATGGCGCCGGCCCGATCGTCGGTCTCGGCGAGAAGCTCGATGAGCCGTCGCTGGCCTGGCTCGTCGAGCGGATCGAGCTCCACCCGACGCCGGGCGGCTTCGATCGCCCCGGCGCTGTCGCCAGCCGCGGCCCGAACGCGCGCCAGCCGGTCGAACAGGCCGCCGAGCGTCCGTTCGACGCGGACGCCGCGAGCCGCCTGCCAATCGTCGAAAGCCGGGCTGTCGCGAAGTGCGAATCCGGCCAGGAACGGGCCGCGAGCCAGGGCCGCAGCAGCCTCGAGGTCGGCCCGCCGGTCCGAGCCGCGAGACGCTCGAGCTCCGCCAGGTCGACCGAGACGCCGGCAGGATCGAGGGCCACCCGCGTGCGCTCGATCAGCAAGCCGGGCCCGTCCCACGCCGACCGCAGAGCCGAGAGCGTCCGCCGTAGCGCTCCACGGGCGGCGTCATCATCGGCTTCCGGCCAGAACATCGCCGCGAGCTCATCGCGCGCGAACGGCCGACCCTCGCCCGCGACCATGGCGACGATCGCGAGAGCCTTTCGGGTATCGACGACGATGGGCTCGCCACCGACCGTCACCTCGAGTGGCCCGAGCAGCCGGATCCGGAGAGCGTCTTCGACCGACACCGCGTAACGGTACCGCGAGCTCGTCGAAGCCCGTAACGTTCTGCGGACGATGACCGTGCAAGGTTCCGCGATGGATCACCCGGCCGCTCCATCGGCGGCGCCGTCACCGGTCGCTTTCTGCGTCGTGAGCGGTCCCGGCCTGGCGATCCGGCAGGGACTCGCGCGATGAACCGCCATCGGTTGGCGGCCACGCTCTGGATCGCCACGCTGGCGACCTCGGTGGCGTCGCTGGTCATGTTTGCCGCCACTCGCGGCACGCCGGTCCCACCTTCGTGGGGTTTCCGTGGGGCCTCCGCGGCATTCGGCCTGACCTGCGGGACGGTCGGCGTCATCGTCGCGACCCGACGACCGGGGAACCTCAACGGCTGGCTGTTCTGCGCGATCGGCGTGCTGTTCGCGGATCGAGGCGTTCATCAACGAGTACGTGATCGCCGGCGCCCTGGTCGTTCCCGGCGGGCTGCCGCTGACGACGTTCCTTGGCTGGACTCTGGCGTGGCTCTGGATCCTGCCATTGAGCATCGCGCTGATCTACCTGCCGTTGCTGTTCCCGACCGGTGGCCTGCTGACCGGCCGCTGGCGCGCCGTGGCGTGGCTGGGCGCGCTCGGTATCGTCGCGTTCAGCGTGGCCCTCGCGTTCGCGCCGGGTCCCATCCGGCAGGCCTCGTTCATCGACAACCCATTCGGGGTCAGCGGGATCGACGTCGAAACGTATGCGACCCTCGTCATCGGGCCGGCCGCGTTGGCATTCATCGTGCCGATCGTCCTCGCGCTCGCGTCGCTCGTCCTGCGGTTCAGGCACGCCACAGGCGATGCCCGGCTGCAGATCAAATGGTTCGCGCTCGCGACGCTGATCGCGGGCGCGGCGTTCGGCGTGTACATGGCGGCGTCGTTGGCATTCACCGACTCTGCCGGCATCAAGGTCCTCGAGGCGTGGTCATCGTCACGCTGATGAGCGTCCCGGCGGCGGCCGGGATGGCCATCCTGCGCTACCGCCTGTACGACATCGACAGGCTCGTGAGCCGGACGATCGCGTACGGCATCATCACGGCGCTGCTGGTCGCTGTCTTCCTTGTCGTCAATCTGGGACTGCAGGCGGCGTTGAGCTCGGTCACCTCGAGCAACACCTGGGCCGTGGCCGGTTCGACGCTTCTCGTCGCGGCACTGTTCACGCCTGTCCGCCGGCGCGTCCAACTGACCGTCGACCGCCGGTTCGACCGGGCGCGTTACGACGCCGAGCGGCTGACCGACGAGTTCGGCGATCGACTCCGCAACGAGGTCGACCTATCCACCCTGGGTGACGAGCTCGACGCGACCGTCCGTCGCGCGATCGCGCCTTCGAGCGTGGCACTCTGGCTGCGGGGCGGACCGCGATGACTCCCGCAACGTCTCGCGTCGGGCGGCGGCGATATCTGCCGACGATCCTGCTCGGATGGGCAGTCGTCGTGATCGCGTCGATCGTCGTCTCCGCGTTGACGCTGGTCGCCCCGGGTGCGGACCCGACCGGCGGACTCGTGTTCGGAGCCGCGACCCTGTCGTTCGGGCTGGTCGGGCTTCTGCTCGTCGTGCGCGCTCCGGGCAACCGCATCGGGCCGGTGCTCGTGCTGGCGGGGGCGCTCCTCGCATTCGCCTATGGCTGCGACGTTTACGGTCAGGCGGGCGCGGCGGCCGATCCCGCTTGGCCCGGGTCGGCGTACGCCTCAGTTCTCGGCGACGCGCTGTTCGTGATCCCGATCGTCCTCGCCCTGATCGGGATCCCGTTGATCTTCCCGAACGGGCACCTGATCTCGCGACGCTGGCGACTCGTCGTCTGGCTCGCCGTCGATGGCGCATGACGGCCAACACCCTCGCGACCTGATCGGCACCAGCACCGCGACCTCGGGCGTCGACAACCCGCTCGCCGTCCCTGGCTTGGAGCCGCTCGCGGCGTTCCTCGGCGGGTTTGCGTCGGCGAGCTCGGTCATCGGGTTCGGGGCCGCGGCCGCGGCGCTGTGGGTCCGTTACCGTCGCGGCGACGCGACCGAGCGCCAGCAGCTCAAGTGGCTGGTCGCCGTGGCTGCGCTCGCTGCCGATCTTCTTCCCGATCGCATTCACCGTGCCGGTCCAGGAGATCGGGAACGTGGCGTTCATCCTGGGCTCGCTGACGCTCGTCGCGATGCCGCTCGCGATCGCGGTCGCGATCCTGCGCTACCGCCTCTACGACCTCGACCGGATCATCAGCCGGACGATCTCGTACGTGCTCATCACGGGCGTGCTGGCGGTCACGTACGCGGCGGTCATCCTTGTCCTCCAGGGTCCGCTCGGGGCCGTGACCGGGGGTGACACCATCACGGTCGCCCTGTCCACGCTCGTGGTGGCGGCTCTCTTCCAGCCCCTCCGACGGCGTGCACAGAAGGTGGTCGATCGTCGCTTCGATCGAGCCCGCTTCGACGCCGAACGGACGACCGTGGCGTTCGCCGAGCGACTGCGCGACGAGGTCGACATCGCGGCGGTCACCGATGACCTGTCGTCAACGATCCACGAGGTGGTCCGGCCGGCGTCGCTCGGTCTGTGGCTTCGCGGATCGGAGCATCGGGGCGGGGCAGACTGATGGTCCGACGCACACCGAAGCCGGGGCGGATCGCCTGGGCGATCGCGGTCGTCGATGTCGTCGCGATCCTGATCGTCAGCCTGGTCGACCCAGATCTCGATGGCGCGACGGCGCTGCTGTATGCGACCGTTCGGCGGGCACTCGCGCCATCGAGCGCGGGCCTCTGGCTCCGCGGCCGGGCGCGGTGACCAGCGTGCTCGTGACGAGATATCGCACGGCCGCGAGACCGTAACGTTTCCGGAACGCCGACCTACCAACATGAGGACCGAGATGAGTGAGCTGACCCGTCCGATCCGCCGCCTCCTCGGTCGAAATGACCGGAGTCTCGAGACGCCGGCCGTGGCCGCCCCCCGCGAGCCCACCGCGCCGGCGACCGCCGCGATGGCCGATGCCGCCCCGATCTCGGTCGCGGTCGACATCGCGGAGTCGGACCCGCTGATGGCCTACCTCCAGACCGCACCCGGGCCCGTCGACCTCGCGCGTCTGGACCTGGACTCGCCGGCCGTGACGGCCCTCCGCAGGTCGGGCGTGGCCCTCGTCGTCCCGCTGGTCTCGCAGGGGGAGCTGATCGGCACCCTCAACCTCGGCCCGCGCCTGTCCGAGCAGGACTACTCGACCGACGACCGACGCCTGCTGACCACCCTCGCCGCCCAGGCCGCACCGGCCATCCGGGTCGCCCAGCTCGTCCGCGAGCAGGCCGCCGAGGCCGCCGAGCGCGAGCGCCTCGAGCAGGAGATGCGGGTCGCGACCCTGATCCAGCAGCAGTTCCTGCCGCGCCAGCTGCCGGACCTGCCGCAATGGCAGGTGGCCGCCTATTACGGCCCGGCGCGCGCGGTCGGTGGCGACTTCTACGACTTCATCGAGATGCCCGGCGGGCGCATCGGGATCGCCGTCGGCGACGTCACCGACAAGGGCGTCCCGGCCGCCCTCGTGATGGCCCGGACCCACAGCGTCCTGCGCGCGGAGGCGTCCCGCAGCGACTCGCCCGGGGTCATCCTCGCGCGCGCCAACGAGCTGCTCGTGCCCGAGATGCCGGCCCGCATGTTCGTGACTTGCCTGTTCGCGATCCTCGAGCCGGAGACCGGCCGGATCGTGATGGCCAACGCCGGCCACAACCTCCCGTACATCCGGACCGACGACGGCGTCGTCGAGCTGCGAGCGACCGGGATGCCGCTCGGACTGCTGCCCGGCATCGTCTACGAGGAGACCGAGGGCGTCATCGCCCCGGGCAGCAACGTCCTGCTCTACTCGGACGGGCTGGTCGAGGCCCACGACCCGGACCAGGAGATGTACGGGTTCCCGCGCCTGCGCGAGGCCATGACCGTCGACGACGCCGGCAGCGAGCTGCTCGACCGTCTGCTCGACACGCTCCACACCTTCACCGGCCCCGACTGGGAGCAGGAGGACGACATCACGCTGGTGACCCTCCGCCGCGCGTCCGGCGTCTCGAGCGAGCAGGCCGGCGAGGCGACGCCGTCGCAGGTGGTGACAGCCTTCTCGGTCCCCGGGGAGGAAGGCAACGAACGCCTGGCCATGGACCGCGTCGCGGCCGCCGTCGAAGGACTCGGGCTCGCGCCCGCCCGCCTCGAGCGGCTCAAGACGGCGGTCAGTGAGACCGCGATGAACGCCATCGAGTACGGCAGCCAGGGGAACGCCGGACGTCCCGGTGGACATCGTGGTCGAGACGACCGCCGAGGCGATCGTCGTGCGCATCACCGACCGCGCGCTGTCCGGCGGCGTCCCCAGCGAGCCGGAAGCTCCCGACATCGAGCGCAAGCTCGTCGGCGACCAGAAGCCGCGTGGCTGGGGGCTGTTCCTGATCAAGAACATGGTCGATTCGATGGACGTGACCAGCGACGGGATCCACCCAGACGGTGACCCTGACGATGGCGCGCGAGGAGCGAAGCGATGGATGACCGGCAGTTCGCCGCGGTGATCACGGAGGTCCCAGAGGAAGTGCGAGTGAGGCTCAGCGGCGACCTCAACGCCCGGGCCGACGCGACCCTGGCCGACGCCTATGCCCAGGTCGCGGCCCTCGGCCCGCATCGGGTCAGCCTCGACTTCAACCACGTGGGCTACATCAACAGCACGGGCATCGCGCTCGTCGTGCGGCTGCTCGCCGACGCGCGCCGCGACGGCCGGACGGTCCGGGCGATCGGCCTGACCGAGCACTACCGGGAGATCTTCCGGATCACCCGCCTGTCCGACTTCATGGAGATCATCGAAGGAGATGCCGCATGAGCGCCACCGTCATCGAGCTCGATCAGGACGGAGCCGCGTCGATCCTCAGGATCGAGGGTGACGTCACGTCCGCCAGTGAGACCGACCTCATGGCGGCCTACGGCCTGGCGGTCGCCAACGGCGCCAAGGTCGTGGTCCTCGACTTCAGCAAGCTCGCCTACATGAACAGCGGTGGCATCGGGCTGCTCGTGACCCTCCTGGTCCGGGCGCAGCGCGGCGGCGGTCGCCTCGTTGCCACCGGTCTGTCCGAGCACTACCGCCAGATCTTCGCGCTCACTCGCCTCGACGAGGCGATCGAGATCCACGACGACGAATCGGCGGCCGTCGCCGCCGCAACCGCCTGACCGAGGAGGCACGAGATGGTCGAGACCAAGCCGACCCCGACGAGCGAGGCTCCCGCCAGCAGGGACGCCGCGAACTGGGCGCGCCCGGTCGAGCGGCTGTCGGCCGCGGGAGTCGCGGGTGCAAAGGACGACGCTGTCACCGGCAAGCGCGTGTCGGGACCGCTGCAGGGCTTCGGCCAGCTCTGGCAGAAGACGTTCACGGTCCGGCTGGACGGCATCGACACCACGCCCGAAGCGGTCGTCGCGACATGGAAGGCGCACTTCCCGGAGTTCTGGCCGAAGGGCCAGAGGTTCTACGCACCGTTGTCCGGGATCGCTCCCGGCGAGGTCGCGCTGCTCGAGATCCAGCCCGTGCCGGGCGCACCGGTCAAGCTCTCGACCGGCGTGCTGGTCCTGTACGCGGACGACGAATCGTTCACGTTCATGACCCCCGAAGGCCATACCCTGTCGGCGTGGATCACCTTCTCCGCCCGGCGCGACGGCGACGTCACGATCGCCCAGGCGCAAGCCCTCGAGCGACCCTCGGACCCGTTCGACGATATCGCTTACATGTTCGGCGGCAACCGGCAGAACAACAAGTTCTGGGAGGCGACGCTGCGCAACCTGGCGATCAGCGTCGGCGTCCCGGTCCCGGTCGTCGAGGTCCAGAGCACGTGCATCGACAGCAACCGGCAGTGGCGCTACTGGCGCAACGTCCGCAACAGCGCGACCGTGCGGTCCGCGCGGCGGACCCTGACCGCGCCCGTCCGCAAGCTGACCGGCCGGGGGTGAGGCCCCGCGGTTCGTGACGAGCCCGGCGAGCGGGGGCGGAGCCGGGCGGGGCGGCGGCGCGACCGGCAGCGCGGGCGGCTCGGGCGGCTCGGGCGGCGGCCGTAGCGGCTCGCTGGATGCGATCGTCGTCGGGGCGGGGCCGAACGGCCTGGCCGCGGCGATCACCCTGGCCCGTGCCGGGCGCTCGGTCCGTGTCTACGAGGCCGCCCCGGAGGCGGGTGGCGGGACGCGGACGATGGAGCTGACACTGCCCGGCTTCCGCCACGACATGTGCTCGACGATCCTGTCGCTCGCAACGGCTTCGCCGTTCTTCCGGACCGTGGACCTCGCCAAGCACGGGGTCGAGCTGATCCACCCGGACGCCCCAGTGGCACACCCGCTCGATGGCGGGCGGGCGGTCGTGCTCGAGCGCTCGGTGGCGGCGACGGCGCGTGGGCTCGGCGAGGCGGACGGGCGTGCCTGGGCGCGGCTGTTCGGACCGTTCGATCCGCGACTTCGACAAGCTCACGCCGGAGATCCTTCGGCCGGTCGTCCATATCCCACGCCACCCGCTGGCGCTGGCACGGTTCGGCTTGCCGGCGTTGCGGTCGGCGCGTGGGCTGGCCCGGAGCCGGTTCCACGACGAGCCCGCCCAGGCGCTGTTCGGGGGCCTTGCTGCCCACGCGATGCTCGACCTCGACCGTCCGCTGACCGCCTCGTTCGGGCTGGTGCTGGCGACGTATGCCCACGCCGCGGGCTGGCCGATGGTCCGCGGCGGCGCGTCTGCCGTGGCGGCGGCGCTCGTCGCGGAGCTGGAGGCGGCCGGCGGCGAGGTCGTCACCGACCATCGCGTCGACACCCTGGCAGAGCTGCCGCCGGCCCGCGCCGTGCTGTTCGACACCGGGCCGCACCAGCTCGCCGCCATCGCCGGCGATCGGCTGCCGAGGCGATCCCGTCGCCGAGCCGAGGGCTTCCGCTACGGCTCGGGCGTGTTCAAGCTGGACTGGGCACTCGATGGACCGGTGCCGTGGACGGCCGAGGGCGCGCGCCGGGGCGGCACGGTCCATGTCGGTGGGACACTCGACGAGATCGCGACCGCCGAGGCCGAGGTCGCGGCCGGACGCCACCCGGACCGTCCGTACGTGCTGTTCGTCCAGTACGCGCCGTGGGACCCATCGCGCGCGCCGGACGGCAGGACCACGGCCTGGGCGTACTGCCACGTGCCTGCGGGCTCCGATGTGGACATGACCGACCGGATCGAGGCACAGGTCGAGCGCTTCGCTCCCGGCTTCCGCGACCGGATCCTCGGGCGCTCGGTCCATGGGCCGGCGGCAATGGCGGCCTACGACGCGAACTACGTCGGTGGCGACATCAACGGCGGGATCGAGGACATCCGCCAGCTCATCTTCCGGCCCTGGCCGGCGCTCGACCCGTACCGAGTCGGCACCGGGCTGTACCTCTGCTCGTCATCGACACCGCCGGGCGGAGGGGTCCACGGCATGAGCGGGATGCTGGCCGCGCAGTCGGCGCTGCGCCACGAGCTTCGCTGAGACCCGCGGGTACGCGGCCCGACCGTGTCCTGCCAAATGCACCTCAGGCGAGCGTTAGTCAGCCGGACGCCTGCGGATCGGCTCGGTCCACGCTCGGGCGCGCACGCGTGCAGACCGATTTCCTGACAGATGCTTCACGAGGCGTGCATCTGACCGAGTTCCGCTGACGAACGCTCGGGTGGCGTGCAACTGTCAAGAAACGGCGTCTGCAAACGGCGTCTGCAAACGGCGTCTGCGGCGCCGGCGGGCACGGGCCACCGCACCGATGGCGCCTAGGCGGCCGCAGCCCCCGGTCCCGCCTCGAGCTCTCGCCGCAGCCACATCCCGAACACGAGCGCCCCGATCGCCGGCACGAGCGACAGCGCGGTGAACACGAGCAGGACGACGACGATGACCAGCTGGACGTCCCCGAGCGAATCCTCGACGACCCCGGATCCGAGCCGCGTCGCGAGCGCCTGCGTGCTGTCCGCGAGCTTCCCGAGCGACGCGGCGTTCGTGGCCAGGGCGTCGCTGTTGGCCTTGAGGGCGACCGTGATGAGCGACAGCTGCTGGTCGATGCCGTCGAGGCTGGCGGAGATCTTCGCGACGGAATCGGCAGCGCCACCGAGCGGGCTCGCACCCAGGATGCTCACCGACCGGAGCGTCGATTCGAGGGAGTCGAGCCCCGACTGCAAGGTGTGGATCCGGTCGGACATCGCCGGCAGTGAGGTCGCCGCCTGGCCGAGCGTGTCGCTGAAGGTCTGGGCCGTCGTCGACGCGTCATGGAGTGTCGCAGCCGTGTCGGCTGTCGTGGTCGCCAGCAGGCCGACCGTGGTCGTGACCTCGGTCCGGAGGCTGCCGATCCGGCCGTTGACCCAGATCAGTGCCCCGAACGAGATCGCCGCCACGACCAGCGCGACGATGCCGTATGCGATGAGCCCACGACTCAGCCGGTCCAGGCCGCGTCGCAGGTCGATCGGTCGCGTCTCCGTCACGGTCTCCTCCATCGTCATGCCTCCCACGCCACGACATCACCGACCGCCGTCGGCACCGTCTGGACATCCGGTGCGAGCTCCGCGGCATATTCCACGAACGCAGCCGGCGGCTCGACCAGCCGTTCCGGGAAGACCCGGCCGAGGGCGTGCGGCCAGTACGTCCCCCAATGGATCGGCATCGCGGCGCGCGGCCGGATGAGCCGAAGAGCGAGCGCCGCCCGGTACGGGTCGAGGTGGAGACCACGACCGAGCGTCGGGCCCCAGCCCCAGACCGGGATGAGCGCCATGTCGATCGTCTCGTCGGCGCCGACCAGATCGCCCATGCCGTCGAACAGGTCGGTGTCGCCGGCGAAGTAGACGGTCCGGCTGCCGCGGATGACATAGCCGAGTGGCGGCGCCGTCGGACCGAGCGGCGGCCGATAGCCCGAGTGGACGGCCGGCACGGCCCGCACGACCACGCCGCCGATCGTCGCCTCGCCACCGACCGCGATCTCGCGCACGTCCCCGAACCCGGCGCCGCGCATCCAGTCGCCCGACCCGGCCGGCACGAAGATCGGCAGGTCGCGACCCAGGTCGCGCAGGGACGGCACGTCGAGATGGTCCCAGTGGAGATGCGAGATCAGGACGGCGTCGATGTCGCGCACCCGCTCGCGCAACGGCACCGGCTCGACCCGCCGGAGCGGACCGACGCGCGCCCGCGTGACGGGATCGGTCAGCAGGCGGACCCCGTCGAGCTCCACGACCACGGCCGAGTGGCCGATGAAGTCGAGGGCGAGATGGGTATGCGCGTCGCGGCCGATCATCGGACCGCTACGGTACCCGGAACGACGCTCCGGTGGTCGCCCGTCCGGCGGGCGGACCGGCTAGACCCGGCTAGCGCCAGCCGCTCCTCGCGGCATCGGGGTAGAGCCGCACCCGCCGGTACGGCTCGCGACCGCGCGACCGCGACACGAGGTTCGCCCGCTCGGCCATCTGGTGCTGGAGTCGCCGGATGTACGCGTTCTGCGGCGACAGCTCGACTGCTTCCGACGACGACAGCACCGACTCGATGGCGTCCTCCGTCTCGCGCAGCGCGGCCTCGCGAGGGTCGATCTCGAGCGAGAAGATCGAGGTCAGGCTCGACTGCATCTGCGGGATCGTGTTGCTCTTGAGGACGTAGATCGGAACGGCCCGGTCCTCGGCGTCGCGGAGCATCGGCGTCTTCTGCTTGTACTCGTTGCGCAGGGTCATCACCACGTCCGCCTCGTCGACGTCCCGGGCGATGACGACCGGCAGCTGGAGATCGCGGACCGCCTGCTCGAGCCGCTTGCGGCTGATCCCCTGGGGCAGCACCCGGAGCGTCGGCAGTGGCGAGCCGCCGGGCACGAGCACGGTCCCGCCGTCGGGACCTTCCTCGGCGCCGAGCGGAAGCCGGTCCAGGTCGTCGTCCTCCAGGTCGTCGGCGTTGACCGGGCCGGTGCCGTCCTCCGCCTTCATCGCATTGAGGGCACGGCTGGCCTGGTCGGCCCAGGCCTTCTGGCGCTGGAGCTCGCGTGCCTCGCGCGCCCGGGTCTCGGCCGGTGTCAGGACGGCGCCGCGCTCGAGCGGGCCACGATCGGCGATCTCGCCGGCCACGAACGGCGCCTCCGCGACGCTCGCGGGACCACGACCGCCACCGCCGCCGGGCGGCGACGCGAATCGCTCACCGGGGAGCGTGCCGGCCGCGCCGGCCCAGCCACCCTCCGCATTGGGGCCGCGGGTCGAGGGCTCCCGGCCGGCGCCGCCACGTGACGAGCGCCAGCCACCGGTCGCTCCCGGTCGATAACCCGGCCGGAGGCCCGAGCTGCGCTCTGCCTCGCGGTATCCGCCGCTGCGATATGACCCGTCGCCCCGCCAGCCGGGCTCCATCCGCCAGGGCGAGCCGGCTCCGACGAGGCCGGCGAACCGCTCGGCCCCGAGCTGCTCCCTGGGCGACGGCCGCGGACGGCCCTGGCTCCGGTGGACGCCCTCCTCGTCCCGCCAGCGCAGCTCGGGCGAGACCTGGTCGCCGCGCAGCATCGCGTCGATGGTGTCGGCCACGTCGGCGTGGACGGCGACCCGTTCGCGGTCGACGATCTCGACGATGACGTCGAATGTCGGTGGCGCCTTGCGCTCGAGGACGCTCTTCTGGGTCCGCCGCCGGCGCGCCTCCTCGTCGCCCAGGGTGACGCTCTGGATCCCGCCGATCAGGTCGGACAGGGTCGGGTTGAGCATGAGGTTGTCGAGGTTGTTGCCGTGTGCGGTGCCGATCAGCTGGACGCCGCGCTCGGCGATCGTGCGGGCGGCCTGCGCCTCGAGCTCGGTGCCGATCTCGTCGATGATGATGACCTGGGGCATGTGGTTCTCGACCGCCTCGATCATCACCTCGTGCTGGAGCGATGGCGTCCGGACCTGCATCCGTCGCGCCTTGCCGATCGCCGGGTGCGGGATGTCGCCGTCGCCGGCGATCTCGTTGCTACGTGTCGACCACGACGACCCGCTTGCCCATGTCGTCGGCCAGCACCCGGGCGGCCTCGCGCAGCATCGTGGTCTTGCCGATGCCCGGGCGGCCCATGATCAGGATCGACTTCCCGGTCTCGACGAAGTCGTTGATGATCTCGATCGTCCCGAACACCGCGCGGCCGATCCGGCAGGTGAGCCCGACGATCTTGCCGTTGCGGTTGCGGATCGCGCTGATCCGGTGGAGCGTCCGTTCGATCCCGGCCCGGTTGTCGTCGCCGAACGAGCCGATGTGGTCGACGACGAAGGCGATGTCCTCGTCGGTGATCTCCCGCTCGAGCAGGTTGACCTCCGAGTCGGGGAAGCGCGCCTCGGGCGACCGGCCGAGGTCCATGACGACCTCGATCAGCGCGTTCCGGTCCGGCAGGGCATTGACCGCGACCACGATCTCCGGCGGCAGGGCCTGGAGCAGGGCGTCGAGGTCGTCGATCGATTCACGGGGGCGCTCACCTGATGGCACGCGAGCCTCCACTTAGCGGACGCCGGCCGGCACGAGGGCCGGTTCGGCGACACGGACGAGGGTTTCCTTCATCAGCAGGTTGACGCTGGCGATCGAATCGAAGCCCGCCTCCTCCAGGCGCCGGTCGATCGGTGACTCGTAGGTCCGGACCGGGGCGATGACGCCGTGATCGTGGCTGTGGTCGCCGCCGCGTGTCGTCCGGGCGGAGATGACTCCGAGGCCGAAGTCCACCAGCGCCGAGACGTTGGCCTCCGGCCGGGCGAGGACCTTCAGATAGTGGGGCTGGTCCTCCTTGGCGACGCCGACCTGGAGGAATGCGTCGAGCTGCGTCCCGTCCTTGCCGCCGTCGGGCGTCGCCTGGACGAACCCTTCGACGTCGGCGAAACGCAGGATCGGGGTCAGGCTTGAGCGCGGCACTCGCCAGTGGGCGCCCTGGCGTTCCCAGTCGGCCAGCCGGATCGCCTCGAGGCGGGCCACCGGTGCCGGCGTGGCGTTGGCGTACAGCCGGGTCAGTGGCAGCGCGTCGAGCGGAGTGGTGGAGCGGATGCCGCAGCCCGCGGCTCGCTCGTCGGTCCACGGGTCCGGCAGGTGCTGGTTGGCCGAGCGGAACAGGACGCGCTCCTCGCCGTAGCGCATGAAGCCGGCCTGCATCAGGAGCTCGACGTTGCCGTCGGCATCGGCGCACGCGACATGGAAGCGGGCGGCCGCCGCGCTTCGCGCCCTCGCGCAGGAGCTGCTGGACGAGCCGGAAGCGGATCTCGCCGGCATTGGCCATCCCGACCGCATCGAGCTCCACGATGGTCCACTCGTCGCGGACAGCCTCGCGCTCCACCCGCACCAGACCCGGCGATCCGGCCCTCCTCCTCGTACACGAACATCAGGTCGTTCGGCCGGAAGGCACCGAGCGGCAGGCGGAACAGGCTGAACACGCCGATCGGCGGGCCGTTGACCGGCAGCCCGAGCGAGCGCGTGTCCGCGCCGTCCGACTGGCACAGCCGCGACAGCTCGCCGAGCGCGGCGAGGTCGGTCAGGCGCGCGGCACGGACCTTGCCGCTGCTTCGCGGCGACCGCAGCGTGCTCATGCGTCCGTCCGGTCCCGGCGCGCGGACAGCGACCGACGGGTCGGGTATGGGCGCCGGCCGGAGCCTTCACCCGGGTCGTCGTGCTCGGCGGCCATCGTCGCCATCAGCCGGTGGAAGCGCGTCTCCCCGGCCAGCTCCGGGTGGAACGCGGTGGCCAGGATGTTGCGCTGGCGGACGGCCACGATCCGGCCGTCGTCGAGATGGGCCAGGATGTCGACCTCCTGTCCCGTCCGCTCGACGATGGGCGCCCGGATGAAGACGGCATGGACCGGCGTGTTGCCCAGGACCGGGACCTCGATGTCCGCCTCGAACGAGTCGAGCTGGCGCCCGAAGGCGTTCCGCTCCACGGTCACGTCGAGGAGCGGCAGGATCGGCGGCTCGCCGCCCGCGATCTCGGTCGCCAGCACGATCATCCCGGCGCACGTCCCGAAGATCGGCTTGCCGCGCTCCGCCAGGTCGAGGATCGGCTCGCGCAGGCCCCAGCGCTCGATGAGGCCCGCGCATCGTGGTGCTCTCGCCGCCGGGCAGGATCAGCCCGCTGACATCGGCCAGGTCGGCCGGCTCGCGCACGCGAACGCCCTCGACGCCGATCGCATCGAGCGTGTCGAGGTGCTCGCGGAACGCCCCTTGCAGGGCGAGCACTCCGATCTTCATGGCGGGTCTGCCGGCGCGTTCGCGGTCGCCTTACCAGCCCCTGACGGCGAGGCGCTCCTCGTCGGGGATCTCCTCGAGGGCGATCCCGCGCATCGGCGCCCCCAGTCCCTTGGAGACCTCGGCGATCTTCTTCGGATCGTCGAAGAAGGTCGTGGCCTGGACGATCGCATTGGCCATCCGGGCCGGGTCCTCGCTCTTGAAGATGCCCGAGCCGACGAACACGCCCTCCGCACCGAGCTGCATCACGAGCGCCGCGTCCGACGGGGTGCTGATGCCGCCGGCGACGAAGTTGACGACCGGCAGCTTTCCGTTCGCGGCGACGTCCTTGACCAGCTCATACGGCGCGCCGAGCTCCTTGGCCGCGACGAACAGCTCGTCTTCGCGCAGGCCCTGCAGCCGGCGGATCTCGGCCAGGACGTCGCGCAGCTGGCGGACGGCCTCGACGATGTTGCCGGTCCCGGCCTCGCCCTTGGTCCGCATCATCGCGGAGCCCTCGTTGATCCGCCGGAGCGCCTCGCCGAGGTTCCGGCAGCCGCACACGAACGGGACCTTGAAGGCGTGCTTGTCGATGTGGTTGCGCTCGTCGGCCGGCGTGAGGACCTCGGACTCGTCGATGTAGTCGACACCGAGCGCCTCGAGGACCTGGGCTTCGACGAAATGGCCGATCCGGGCCTTGGCCATGACCGGGATGGTCACCGCGTCCATGATCCCCTCGATCATCGACGGGTCGGACATGCGGGCGACGCCGCCGGCCTTGCGGATGTCGGCCGGGACGCGCTCGAGCGCCATGACGGCGACCGCGCCGGCATCCTCGGCGACCTTGGCCTGATCGGGCGTGACGACGTCCATGATGACGCCGCCCTTGAGCATCTGGGCGAGACCCTTCTTGGTCGCCCAGGTGGACGTTTCGACGGTCATGAGTGCAGGGTTCCTCAGGTGGCTCGCGCTCGGATCGCCGGCCGGGTCTGGCCCCGGGGTCGTCGCCCGTTCGAGTCGGCCGAGCCCCTCGCGCGCGACGATTATCGCACGAGCGCATCCGAGGCCCGCAACGCGCTTTTTCCGTGGCTGGCGCGGCGGACGGCGTCGCCTATCGCGCGATGGTCTTGACCACCCCCGACATCAGCTTCGTGGCCCGCCTCGCGGCAGTCGGGGAAAGCCGCGACAGGGCATCGACGAGGTCGATCACGTCCTGGTCGGGCAGGCCGCCCAGCAGGTCGAACAGCCGCAGGATCGTCGCGTCCGGCACGCGCCCGAGAAGCTCGAGGGAGCGTTCCAGCTCGCGCGGCTCGAGCTGTGGCACGAGCCCGACCGCCCGGTCGAACAGGCGCACGAAGACGAGGAAGGCGGACAGCCAGTCGCGCAGGGCCGCCAGCTCGGCGTCGCCGGGGTTGGCCTCGAGCGCGGCCGCCGCGTCCCGCTCCTTCGACTCCAGCACGGCGACGATCGGGTCGCCCTCGCGGACCTTGCGTTCGGCGATCACCCGCCCGAACCATTGCCAGTGGTCGCCGACGGCGAGGTATGCGGTGCCCGCCGGCCCGCGGCGACCGACCCGCCGTGGCTCCGGGACGCGCTCGACGATGCCCCACGACTCGGCCTCGGCCAGCGCCAGGCTGGCCGCGCGATGGCTCAGTCCCAGCGCCTCCCGGACCTCGCGCTCGGTGAGGGGTTCCTGGCGGGCCATGAGGTAGGCCTGGACGCGAGCGATCGCCGGGGCGACGCCCCAGGCCGCGCCCATGTCGCCCCATGCCTCGGCGAGCTCGATCCGGATCGCCTCGGCCGCCTCGCTGGGCTCGTGACGACCCTCCGAGGGGACGGCATGCGTTGCGATGCCCGAGGTGGTGGTCATAACTTGCTATTCGAGGGTAGCACGGAGGACCGACCAGAGATCGACGGTTCCCGCCTATCATCGGGTCATGCCCGTCCTGCGCAGCCGGCTCGACCCCGCGGCCGCCGAGACGCGGGCAAACCACGACGCGATGGCCGCCCTCGTCGCCGACCTGCGCGCGCGCCAGGCGGTCGTCGCCGGCCGTGGCGCCGGCGGCGACGAGCGCTCGATCGCGCGCCATCGCGAACGCGGCAAGCTCCCCGTCCGCGAGCGGATCGAGCGCCTGCTCGACCCGGGTCGGCCTTCCTGGAGCTGAGCCCGCTCGCCGCCACCGGCCTGTACGACGACGACGCGCCGGGCGCAGGGATCGTCACCGGCGTCGGCCGGGTCGAGGGGACGACCTGCGTCGTGGTCGCCAACGACGCCACGGTCAAGGGCGGCACGTACTACCCGATGACGGTCAAGAAGCACCTCCGCGCCCAGGAGATCGCGCTCGAGAACCGGCTGCCGTGCATCTACCTGGTCGACTCGGGCGGGGCGTTCCTGCCGCTCCAGGCCGACGTCTTCCCGGACCGCGACCACTTCGGCCGGATCTTCTACAACCAGGCTCGGATGTCGGCCGCCGGGATCCCGCAGGTCGCGCTCGTCATGGGCAGCTCCACGGCCGGCGGCGCCTACGTCCCGGCGATGAGCGACGAGACGGTCATCGTCCGCGGCACCGGGACGATCTTCCTCGGCGGGCCGCCGCTGGTGAAGGCGGCCACCGGCGAGGACGTGACAGCCGAGGATCTCGGTGGCGCCGAGGTCCACACTCGCAGGTCCGGGGTCGCCGACCACGAGGCGCTCGACGACGAGCATGCCCTCGCGCTCGGCCGATCGATCATCTCGAACCTGAACCGGAAGACGCCCGAGCCGCCCTGGGATCGGCGCGCCGCTCGAGGAGCCCGCGGTCGGACCCGGCACGGCGCTGTACGGCGCGGTCTCGCTCGACCCGCGCCGCCCGGTCCCGGTCCGCGAGCTGATCGCCCGGTTGGTCGACGGCTCGCGCTTCCACGACTTCAAGCCGCTGTATGGCGAGACGCTGGTGACCGGGTTCGCCCACATCGCCGGCTACCCGATCGCGATCATCGCCAATGACGGCATCCTGTTCAGCCAGTCGTCGCTCAAGGGCGCGCACTTCATCGAGCTCGCTTGCCAGCGCCGGATCCCGCTCGTCTTCCTCCAGAACATCACCGGTTTCATGGTCGGCCGCGAATACGAGGAGGCGGGCATCGCCAAGGACGGCGCGAAGCTGGTCACCGCCGTCGCTTCGGCGGAGGTGCCCAAGTTCACGGTCCTCATCGGCGGCTCGTTCGGGGCCGGCAACTACGCCATGGCCGGACGCGCGTATCAGCCGCGCTTCCTGTGGTCATGGCCGAACGCCAGGATCTCGGTGATGGGCGGGCCACAGGCGGCGCGTGTCCTCTCGACGGTCGGCGGCGACTTCGCGACCGATGCCGAACGCGACGCCTTCGAGGCGCCGATCCTCGAGACCTACGAGCGCGAAGGCTCGCCCTACTTCGCCACCGCGCGGCTGTGGGACGACGGCGTCATCGACCCGCTCGACACGCGCCGCGTCCTGACGATGGGCATCGAGGCCGCGCTCCACGCGCCGATCCCCGAGACGCGGTTCGGCGTCTTCCGGATGTGAGAGCGAAGCCGCGGCTGGCGCTCTTCCAGTAGCATCGAGCAATGCCGCACGTCGCCCGTCTGAACATCGCGCCGGTCCGGAGCCTCGGGCTCGAGACACGCGACGAGATCACGCTTGGTCCGACCGGGCGTCGCCGAGGATCGCCGGTTCTTCGTCATCGACGAGGGCGGGCGGCTGGTCGACCAGTTGATCGCCGCCGAGATGGTCCAGGTCCGCGCCTGGACCGATCCAGGCGCCACGGTCCTGCGGCTGACGTTCCCCAACGGCACGGTCTGTGAGGACGCGGTCCGGCTCGGCGGCCCGGTCGAGGCCCCGGTCCACGGACGTGTCGCGCTCGGCCACATGGTCGAAGGGCCGCTCGGCGACGCCCTCGGGGCATTCCTCGGCCGACGGGTTCGGATCGTCCGGTGCGACCGGATCGGCGGGACGCGACGCGCCCATCCGGCCACGCTCGTGACCGACGGATCGCTCGACGCCCTCGGCGCCGTGCTGGGTGTCGGCGACGTGGACGCTCGTCGGTTCCGGATGCTGATCGAGCTGGAGGATGGCGGGCCGCACGAGGAGGACACCTGGCTGGGCAGCCGGATCGGATTGGGCGAGACGGTCCTGCGGATCAGCGGGCAGGTGGCGCGCTGCGCGATGACGACCCACGATCCGAACACCGGCGAACGCGATTTCGACACGCTGCACGCGATCAAGGAATACCGCGGCCAGATGAACGGCAAGGACCTGATGTTCGGCGTGTGGGGCGAGGTCGAGACGCCCGGACGCATCCGGCTCGGCGACGAGGTCCGGCTCCTGGCCTGACCGGCAAGCGACTCGAGGCGGCGTTCAGCCGGCCGGCGGGTCGTCGTGCGAGTCGACCATGGGCTGATCCGCCCGTGAGGCCTCGCCCAGGGGCAGCCTGACCTCTGGGCCGAACCGGCGCACGATCATCACCCAGCCGACCGATGCCATCGCGATGAGCGGCGAGATCCTGACCGCCGCCGTGACGCCGGCCCGGAGAAGGGTTCCCGCCACGTCGCCGCCGCGAGATGCCCCGCTGAAAAACCCGACCAGGATGAACGCGCCGATCATCGCCGAGGTGACCGCGGCGACCGGCGAGCCGATCCCGATCGCGAGTGCCGGCGCTCGCGGCCGACGTGCGCGACCCGAGTGCAGCCGAGGTGAGACCGGCCCCGAGCAGAGCCAGCCCTGGCAGGCTGATCAGGGCCATCGCCGCCCCTGCCGGCAGGTCAAGCTGCGGGACGGACGACGTCAACGGCGGCGTGATGACGGCCGCGACGACCACCAGGCTGCCGAACAGGGCCGCGCTGGCGAGCGCCCCGCGACGCGCGGCACGCATCCCAGCCAGCCGTCGGCCGGTCGGGTCGGGCCGCCAGTTCGGGTCCCACGGGCCGAGCATTCAAGTCGCCGTTTCGCGCACGCCGGCGAGCCTAGCAGAGCCCGCGCGGGCTTCCGAGCCCGACGAACGGCGGCCCGGCGAGGGACCCATGGATCATGCCGGGGTGCCGTACGATGCGGCCGTGAGTGCCAGATCCGGCAGCAGCCTGCGCGTCGAGCGGACCGGGGCTGGAGGCGTCGTCGCACGGGTGACATTGGACCGACCGGACGTCCACAACGCGTTCGATGCGAGCCTCATCGCCGAGCTGCGGACCACCTTCGCGTTGCTCGACCGCGAGGGGCCGGCCGAGCTCCGTGCGGTCGTCCTGGCCGGTGCCGGGTCGTCGTTCTGCGCTGGTGCCGACCTCGACTGGATGCGTGCGGCCATCGCCCTCGACACCGAGGGCAACGAGCAGGACGCCATGGCGATGGCCGACATGCTCGAGACGATCGACACCTGTCCCGTGCCGGTCATCGCGCGCGTCCACGGCGCCGCGCTCGGTGGCGGCATGGGCCTCTGCGCGGTGTCCGACCTCGTGATCGCCGAGTCGGGGACACGGTTCGGGTTCACCGAGACGCGGCTCGGGATCCTGCCGTCGGTCATCAGCCCGTTCGTGATCGCCAAGATCGGTGAGACCCACGCGCGGGCGCTCTTCCCGTCTGGCCGACGGTTCGACGCGACGCGCGCAGCTCGGATCGGGCTGGTCCACGAGATCGTCGAAGGGATCGAGGCGCTCGACGCCGCCGTCGAAAGCGCCGTGGAGGACCTGCTGGCCTCCGGGCCGACCGCCGCGCGCGCGGCCAAGGCGATCGTCCGCGAAGTGCGCGGCCTGGGCCACGGCTCGGCCAAGTGGCACACCGCCCGGGTCATCGCCCGGCAGCGGACGAGCGACGAGGCCCAGGAGGGCTTCCGGGCCTTCACCGAGAAACGCCGGCCGAGCTGGGCGCCCGATCCGGACTGAGGCGTCCAGATCGCGCCTGCCGGGGCGCTGCGTCATCGAGGACCCTCTTCGATTGATGTCACTCTGGAGCATCAAGCGCGGCTGCCCTCAAGCGCGCACGGCTCGAGCGACTCTGGCATCGACGTCGATCGCCTGATCGTCGGCGGATCGCCCGACCCTGGCGATCGACTGATGCTCTCGAGTGGCATCGCCCGAGGAGGGCTATTTGCGCTGGCATCCGACTTGCGCTGGCGCCCGTCACCACGCCGGATATGCGACGATCGCGACAGACATGACCGATGACCTGAGTCCAGCGAAGCCGCAGCGCGGATCGGGGCGACGACGCGGTCGGTCCAGCGCTGGATCGCGAGCGGTCAGCTGCCTGCCCGGCGCGTTGGTGGCCGATGGCGTGTCGCGAATGACGCGATTGACGCGTTCATGGCAGGCAGACCCGGCGCCCGCCCGGCGGCTGCCCCTATCCGCGCCGTCTTCATCGCGAACCGTGGCGAGATCGCCGGTCGGATCACCCGCACCTGCCTGCGCCTCGGGATCAGGGCGATCGTCCCCGAGACGGACGGCCCCGACGGGCTCGACCTGCTCGACATCGGGGCGGTCGTGGATGCCGCCCGCGCGACCGGTGCGGATGCCGTCCACCCCGGCTTCGGGTTCCTCGCCGAGAACGCAGACTTCGCCGAGGCGGTCATCGCGGCCGGGATCCGCTGGGTCGGTCCGCCACCCGACGCGATCCGCACGATGGGCGACAAGGCCGCGGCCCGACAGCTCGCGGCCTCGCTGGGTGTGCCCGTCCTGGCCGGCTACGACGACCCCGATCAGTCGGACGACGCGCTCCTCGCGGCGGCCGACCGGGTCGGGTTCCCGCTGCTGGTCAAGCCGGCGGCCGGCGGCGGGGGCAAGGGTATGCGCACGGTCCGTGGCGCTGAAACGCTGCCGGATGCCATCGCGGCCGCCCGACGGGAAGCAGCCGCCGCCTTCGGCGACGATCGGCTGATCCTCGAACGCCTCGTCGTCGGGGCACGCCACATCGAGATCCAGGTGCTGTTCGACCAGCACGGCAACGGCGTCTCGCTCGGCGAGCGGGACTGCTCGATCCAGCGCCGCCACCAGAAGGTCCTCGAGGAGTCGCCGTCGCCGGCCGTGGACGAGGCGCTCCGCGCGCGGCTCGGCGAGGCGTCGCTGACGCTGGCCCGGTCCGTCGGCTACGTCGGCGCCGGGACGTGCGAGTTCCTCGCTCGATGGCCGGGGTCGCTTCACCTTCCTCGAGATGAACACCCGTCTCCAGGTCGAGCACCCGGTGACCGAGCTCGTGACCGGCCGCGACCTCGTCGCCGACCAGCTCGGGATCGCGGCGGGACAGCCGCTCCAGATCCCGGTCACGGCGGTCCCCGGCGGCCACGCGGTCGAGGTCCGGCTGTATGCCGAGGATGCCGAGGACGGCTTCCTGCCCGCGACCGGCCGAGTCGAGGCCCTCCGCTGGCCGACCGGCGACGGCGTCCGGGTCGATGCCGGGATCGAGATCGGCACCGAGATCAGCGGGCGGTTCGATCCGATGCTCGCAAAGATCATCGCCTGGGGGCCGGATCGCGCGACGGCGCTCGAGCGTCTCGCGGGTGCGCTCGACCGAACGCTCGTCCTCGGTGTCGTGACGAACCTGCGGTTCCTGCGCTGGCTGGTCCGCCAGCCGGTCGTGCGTGGCGGGCGAGGCCCGGACCGACGTGCTGACGCGGATCTGGCCGCCCGATCACTGGACGGATGCCACCGCGATCCCGGCCGACGCGTGGTCGGAGGCGGCACGAGCCCTGCTCGGAACGGCCGAGACGACCGATCCGTGGGCCGGCGGCTGGCGACTCAACGCCGCCCGCTCGGTGCGGCTCGAGGCAGATGGTCAGACCCGGCTTGTCGCGGCGGACGAGCCGAACGAGCCGACGACCCGGCCGAGCCCACCGGGGCCGCCCTCGAGCTCGTCCGTGTCGGCGACACCGTCCTACCTCGATCTGGCCGGCCGGAGCGTGGCGTTCCGGCTGGCGCCGCCACCCGACGTGGATGCCGCCGCCCGCGCGGCCGTCGCGCACGGGGTCACCGGCGCGACCGGCCCGGTCGACGTCGTCGCGCCGATGCCCGGCGCCGTCCTGGCCGTCCACGCCGCGGTCGGCGGCGCGGTCACGCCCGGCGACCCGATCGTCACGCTCGAGGCGATGAAGATGGAGCACGCGGTCGTCGCGACGATCGCCGGCCACATCGGGGAGCTGCTCGTCGCCCCGGCCGACCAGGTGACCCGCGGCCAGCGGCTCGCGACCATCGAGCCCTGACGCCGCCGGTTCGGGTACGCTCAGCGACGTTCGACCGGAGGATCCGATGACTCATCACGAGACAGCGTCCACGCCGCTGCCGCAGACGCGCGACGAGCTGCTCGCCCTGCACCGCGAGACGCGCCGCAAGCGGAACGCGGCGGCGCACGGCAGCCCCGACCATGTCGCCGCGATCGACCTGCTCGGCCGGATCGAGGTCGAGATCGCCCGCATCGAGCGGGCGATGGACCCGCCGCTCGGCTGACCCGAGCGTCAGGCGCCGGCGCCGAGACCACCGAAGACCAGCCGATGACCGACCACGTCCGCATCTACGAGGTCGGGCCGCGCGACGGCCTCCAGAACGAGGCGGCGCCGATCCCGACGGCGACCAAGGCGCGCTTCATCGAGCTGCTCGCCGACGGCCGGCCTGCGCGAGATCGAGGCGACCAGCTTCGTGGCGCCGCGCGCGATCCCCCAGCTGGCCGATGCCGACGAGCTGCTGGCTGTCATCGAGCGCGCGCCCGGGGTCCGCTATCCCGTCCTCGTCCCGAACGTCCGCGGCATGGCCCGTGCCGAGGCCGCCGGCGCTGACGCGCTCGCGGTCTTCACCGCGACGACCGACGCGTTCACCTCGGCCAACATCGGGATGACGGTCGAGGAGTCGCTGGCTGCATTCGAGCCCGTCCTGGCCCGCGCCGGCGAGCTCGGCTGGTGGCGACGCGGCTACGTCTCGACCGCGTTCGGCTGCCCGTACACCGGGCGCGTAGATCCCGCGCGAGCGGTGGAGGTGGCGCTCCGTCTGCTCGATCTGGGCGTCGACGAGGTCTGCTTCGGCGACACCATCGGCGTCGGCGTGCCGGTCCAGGTCACGACGCTCACCGGGCTGGCGGTCGACGCGGGCATCCCACTCGAGCGGATCGCGTTCCACTTCCACGACACGCGCGGGACGGCGCTCGCCAACGTCGCGGCCGGCCTCGACGCCGGCGTCCGGTGCTTCGACGCCTCGTCCGGCGGGACCGGCGGCTGCCCGTACGCGCCGGGCGCAGCCGGCAACCTCGCCACCGAAGACCTCGTCTACTTCCTCGACGCGTCCGGCTGGGAGTCGGGCGTGGCGCTCGATGGGGTCCTGGCGGCCGCCCGCTTCATCGCCGACGCGCTCGGCCGGCCGCTCACGACAAAGGTCGGCCAGGCGGGTGGCTGGGATCCTGCGACGGGCGCTCCGACCTTCCGATGAGCGACACGCGTGCGCAGCGGATCGAACGGGGCCGGTCCCTGCGCGCGAGCGTGCCCAGGTCGTCGCACGCCACATTCACGCCGTCGCCCGCTCGCGACCCGATCGCGATCGTCGATGCCACGAACGAGGAGCGCGTCCCGGAGCTGATCCCCTATCGATTCGGTCGGATGGCCGCCTCGCCGTTCGCCTTCTACCGTGGCACCGCGGCGGTCATGGCCGCGGACCTCGCCGACACGCCGGTCACCGGGCTGCGTGTCCAGGCTTGTGGCGACGCGCACATCAGCAATTTCGGCGAGTTCGCGACGCCCGAGCGGCGCGTCGTCTTCGACATCAACGACTTCGACGAGACCCTGCCCGGGGCATGGGAGTGGGACGTCAAGCGACTGGCGGCGAGCATCGACCTGGTCGCCCGGGCCCGCGTGCCAGATCCCGCGGCGCGTCGCGAGATGGTGTCGCTCGTGGTGCGCGAGTACCGCGAGCGGATGCGCGCGTTCGCCGAGCTGGCGACCATGGACATGTGGCACGCGTCGATCACCATCGACGACGTGGTGGCCCATTTCCCGAAGCGCTATCGGGTGCGGGTCACCCGCCACCTTGCGCGTGTCCACCGGAAGACGCACGCGCGGGCGGTCGAGAAGCTGACCGAGCTGGTGGACGGCCACCACCGATTCGTTGTCGCGCCGCCGCTCATCGTCCGGTTCGACGACGCCGGCTTCGACATGGACCAGGCGCAGGGAGCCCGTCGAGGGGTACCGCGCCTCGCTGTCCGATGACCGACGGACCGTGTTCGACCGGTTCGAGCTGGTCGACGTAGCGCGCAAGGCGGTCGGCGTCGGGAGCGTCGGCACGTACTGCTGGGTGGCCCTGTTCGAAGGCCCGGACCATCCCGACGGCGACTTCATCGTCCTCCAGATCAAGGAGGCAGGGCCGTCGGTCCTCGAGCCGTACATGGGCGCGTCGGCACTGCCTCATCACGGCCTCCGCGTCGTCTCGGGGCAGCGGCTGACGCAGTCGGCCAGCGATGGCTTCCTGGGCTGGTCCGAAGGACCGTTCACCGGGCGCCATTACTACGTCCGGCAGCTATGGGACAAGAAGGGCTCGGGCGATCCGGAGCTGATGGACCCGGTCGGGCTGGCGCGCTATGGCGCGCTGTGCGCCTGGGCTCTCGCGCGCGCGCACGCACGAACCGGTGACGCCGTCATGATCTCCGCGTATCTCGGGACAGGCCGGGCGTTCGACGACGCGATCGCGGGCTTCGCGGCCGCATATGCCGACCAGGCGGAGCGCGACCACGCGGCCCTGATGGAGGCGATCGCGACGGGCCGGGTGGAGGCCACGACCGAAGGATGACCAGCACGTTCCGGACGTTCTGCTATCGTCCGGCCCAATGGACGGTGTCGTACTCGTTCTGAACCAGAACTACGAGCCGCTCAACGTCTGTAACCTGCCTCGCGCCTTCCGCCTCGTGTTCGGCGAGAAGGCCGAAGTGATCGAATACGACCACCAGGTGATCCGGACGCCGCGGACCGAATATCGCGCGCCCTCCGTCATCCGGCTCCAGTACCAGATCCGGCGCCCGCGACCGCGGGTCAAGCTGTCCCGTCGCGAGGTCTTCGCCCGCGACCGGCACACCTGCCAGTACTGCGGCCGCCAGTCGCACGACCTGACCCTCGACCACATCATGCCGCGCCACCGTGGCGGCGGTCACACCTGGGAGAACCTCGTGGCGGCGTGCAAGCCGTGCAACCACCGCAAGGGCGGCAAGACCCTCGATGAGGCACGGCTGCGCTTGCTTCGGCCGCCGTTCGAGCCCCGCAGCGACATCTACTCCCTGTTCACGCCGTACCTCGCCGACGCCCACAACGAGGCGTGGCGCTCGTACCTCTTCCTGGGTCGCAACTGACGGGGGTCCCGGCCGCGATCGAGGACGCGGTCCCGACCGTCGTCGCGGGACTGCTCGGGTCGCTGCGGACGGCCGGTCACGCAGCCTACGTGGTCGGCGGATCGCTGCGCGACCTGGTCCTCGACCGGCGCCCGGCCGATTGGGACCTCGCCACCGACGCTCGACCCGAACGACTCGTCGAGCTGTTCCCGGGCGCGATCTACGAGAACCGCTTCGGGACTGTCGCCGTGCGACGCGACGGCGAGACGTTCGAGATCACCACGTTCCGGACCGACCACGACTATTCCGACTACCGCCGCCCCGAGCGGGTCGAGTTCGGCGACACCATCGAGGTCGACCTCGCTCGCCGCGACTTCACGGTCAACGCGATGGCCTGGGGCGCGCCGCCCGGCGAGAGCCCCACGTTCATCGATCCGTACGGCGGCATCCTCGACATCCGGGCAGGCGTCCTGCGGGCCGTCGGCGACCCGCGGGCTCGGTTCGAGGAGGACGCGCTGCGGATGATCCGCGCGGTCCGGCTGGCGGCCACCCTCGGTTTCGGCGTCGAGGCGGCGACGCTGGCCGCGATGCAGGGCCGGGCCGGGCTGGTCGCCCACCTCTCGGGCGAGCGGATCGCCGCCGAGCTCGACAAGCTGCTCGAGGCACCCGAACCCTCGGTCGGCCTGCGGCTGATGAGTGACACGGATCTCCTGGCGCCGATCTCACCCGAGCTGGCGGCCCAGCGCGGGATCCCCCAGAACAAGGTCCCGGGCGAGGACCTGTGGGACCACACGCTCCGGTCCGTCGACGCGGCCGCGGAGTCGCGCCCTGTCGTCCGGCTGGCGGCGCTGCTCCACGACATCGGCAAGCCGGCGACCTACTCCGATGGGCACTTCCTCGGCCACGACGCGGTCGGGGCCGAGCTCGCGGGCGAGCTGCTCGACCGGCTCCACGAGCCCCACAGCGTCCGCGACCGGGTGGTCGATCTCGTTCGGCTCCACATGTTCAGCTACGAGCCGACCTGGTCGGACGCCGCAGTTCGAAGGTTCATCGGGCGCATCGGCGCGCTCGGTGAGGGCGCGTTGGAGGACCTTCTCGAGCTCCGCGAGGCGGACAACGTCGGCTCTGGGCTGCCCCGATCGGCCGGCCGGCTTGACGAGCTCCGGGCGCGCGATCGCTGCCGAGCTGGCCGCCGACGTCGCGCTGGACCTGCGCGGGCTCGCCGTTGACGGCAACGACCTCATGGCCGAGCTCGGACTGGAACAGGGGCCGCTCCTGGGGCGCATGCTTGACGAGCTCCTGGAGCGCGTCATCGTGGACCCGGCCCTGAACGACCGGCCTACGCTGCTGCTCCTGGCCCAGGCCATGCTGACGGAGGATCGATGATCGAGCTGCTCCTGCAGGCAGAGCGCGCCCTGTCGGTCGGGCTGCTCGACCGTGCCGAGACGCTCTACGTGCAGGTCGCCCGGGCCGACCCGAAGAATTCGATCGCGGTCGTCGGGCTGGCGCGGGTGACTCTCGACCGTGGCGACGATGAGGGCGCGCTCGAGCTGGCGCGAAAGGCTCTCGCGATCGACCCCGAGAACGTGGCCGCCCAACGGATGGTCGCCCGCCTCGAAGAGATCATCGATTACCGGGTCCGCGACGATGAAGCCGAAGCGGCAGCGGTCGAGGCGGCTGGCGCGGCCGAGGCCGTCGAGTCCGAAGTCGCGGCTGAGCCCGGATCCGCGGCTGAACCCGAACTCGCCGCCGAGGCCGATCCCGATGCGGTCGCCGAGCCCGAAATCGCCGCTGAGCCCGAAGTCGCCGCTGAGCCCGAAGTCGCCGCTGGGCACGAGCCCGATGTGGTCGTGGAAGCCGGTCCCGAGCCCGCCTCGGAGACCGCTCTGGAGCCGACCATCGCGGCCGAGGCCGAGACCGAGGCGGGAACGGCAGCCGAGCCCGAGGGTCCCGCCGAGGACATCGAAACGGCTGCCGAGCCCGCCCACGAGCAGGGATCCGGATCGACCATCGAGGCAGAGGAAGAAACGGGAGCCAGGCCCGAGGTGGCCGCCGAGCCCGAGGTCGCCGCCGAGCCCGAGCCCGAGCCGGCAGCCGAGCCGGACACCGAGCCGGCGGTCGAGCCGGACATCGCGGTCCCGCCCGAGTCCGAGGTCGTACCCGAGCAGGAGGTGGCAGCGGAGCCCGAGGCGGGGTCCGATGTCGATGCGCCGCCTTCACCGGTCGCGCCGCCTGAACCAGACATCTCGGCAGAACCGATCGCGCCGGCCGAGCCAGGACCGGCCGAGGCGCAGCACGAGCCGGATCCCGTCTCTCGACCGGAAGACACCTGGGAGACGCCAGCGCCCAAACACCGGTCATTCCTGGACCGGCTCCTCCGGCGCGGCTGACCCAACGGGCAGTCATACCGGTGCGCGCCCGCACCACCAATCGCGCCGCGCCGTAGTTCCGTGCACCAAAGATCGTTGCGTGGCGAACTTGAAACTGGACCTGGACGGGCAGGCAGTCGGATAATCCCGAGTCTGCACGGCGCTGACGCCAGCTGACACGACCCAAGCGGTCTACGACGGTCCAGCGCCCACGGAGGAGGTGGATCGGGAACCAGGTCGACGTTCGACCGACCCCGCCGGAGCCCACACCGCTCCGTCATCGGGGTCGCCTCAAGCGGGGTTTGGAAGGCGCCCTCGCGCCCGCTACGGGCAGCCCGGGCGACCCAGCACGGAGGTCTCCCATCGTGAAACGAACCAGGACACTGGCCGGAGCGCTCGTCGGATTGTTGTTGCTCGGCGCATCGATCGTCCCGGCGAGCGCAGCCTCTCCCCAGGGCGCGGCGTCGCTCGGGGACGACTCCCTCTGTACGAGCCATCGATCGCTCTGCGTCGATCCGTACGACACGCTCAACAACGAGTACGTCGGGCACGACGAGCCGTCGGTGCTGTTCAAGTCGAGCGTGCCCGGATCGGGCAACGACATGACGTACCAGGTGACGCTCCCGAAGGACCCGCCCCAGAAGCCGAAGAACGACGGCTCCGGCGGGACCTGGAACTTCCAGCTTCGGCCGACCTTCTGGTTCGGCATGACCCTGTGCGACACCGAGTCGGCGCCCGAATTCACCAAGACCTGTGCGCCTGATTCCGACGCGAACGCGCTCGAGGGCCTCGACCCGAACCAGCCCGACTACATCGGTCACCATCCGGGCAACGCCTACATGGAACTCCAGTTCTATGGCCCGGGCTACGTGCCGCAGTTCGAAGGCTTCGGCTGCAGCGCGAAGCAGTACTGCGCCGCGATGACCATCGACAGCCTGACCGAGAACCAGGCCACCGGTGCCGGCAACAACAGCGACTGCAGCAACTACATCCTGGGCGGCATCGAGCCGATCAACTGGGCCTACGTCACGAAGAGCGGCAACTCGCAGGCGCCAGCCAACCCGCTGTTCACCGGCACATTCAGCGCCCCGAACCTGTCGGCCGTGACCCCGGACTACAACAAGGACCTGATGATGAGCCCGGGCGACCGGATCACCATCCACATGCACGACACGACGGCCGGGTTCCGGGTCGACATCACCGACAACACGACCCATCAGAGCGGGTCGATGACGGCATCGATCGCCAACGGCTTCGGGCACATCCTGTACGAACCCGATTCCACGACCTGCCACATGGACCCGTACGCGTTCCACCCCGAGTACAGCACGGGCAACCCGCGCGGCAACACGTGGTCGGCCCACACCTACAACATCGCCTACTCCGATGAGATCGGGCACTTCGAGAACTGCCTGACGCTCGATGCTGACATACAACTGCGCCGTTCTCCACGGAGAACGGCGGCACGCCGGACGAAGACGACGGAAACAACTTCTGCGTCCCCGGCACGGATTCGCTCAAGATCAAGATCAACGGCTGCTTCTTCGATGACGAGGACTTCGACGGTCAGTCCTATCGGAACGACTGGCCGGGGACGAACCCGAACGCGAAGCAGGACGCCAAGTCCCACCCGACGCCGGTGCTGTTCACCAGCCCGTTGATCAAGGGCACGACGAACTACTCGAACGTCCTGTTCGAGGCAGACCTGCCACGGATCGAGGCATCCGATTCGCAGTTCAACCCGCCATTCTGCGACCGGACCACTGGTGACGAACTGCGTCAACCCGCCGGCCGGCGCCGCGTTCTATCCGTTCTTCACGACGCGGATGGACAACGGCACCTGCACCTGGCAGGAAGGCGGCAACTACATCCCGGGCACCATCGACCATTTCGGTGGCAACTCGACGTCGGCATACGGCCCGCTCCTCTTGACGCCGTACAGGTGCCGATCACGACCAGCAACCCGACTGGCATCGTCCACCGCTACAACAACTTCCAGAACGACCTGGGCAACAACCCATGCCCGGTCACCAAGGGACCGGGCTGAACCGGCCCACCGCACCGGCAGCCTGACCCGACCAAGCCAGTGAAGGTGATGGGGCGGCCCGCGACGCGGGCCGCCCCATCGTCATGTCCGCGGGTACCCTTCGGGCATGACACGGATCCTTGTCACCGGCGGCGCGGGCTACGTCGGCTCGGTCTCGGCCGAGGCCTTCCTGGCAGCCGGTCATGAGGTGGTCGTCCTCGACGACCTCAGCACCGGCCATCGCGCCGCGGTCCCCGCCGGTGCCGGCCTGCACGTCGCGACCTATGCGGACCGCGACGGCCTCGCTCGGCTGCTCGAGACCGAGCGGATCGAGGCCATCCTCCATTGCGCGGCGCGCTCGCAGGTCGGTGAATCGATCGCGGACCCGGCGCGCTACTACCGCGATAACGTGGCCGGCGGTGTCGCCCTCCTCGAGGCTGCGCGGACGGTCGGCGTCGGGCGCATCGTGTTCTCGTCGACCGCCGCGGTCTACGGCGTCCCGGAGGTCTTGCCGATCTCGGAGGACGCGCCGCTGCGCCCGATCAACCCCTATGGCGAGACGAAGCGGACGTTCGAGACCGCGCTCGCGTGGTACGGCCGGGCATACGGCCTGCGCAGCGTCTCGCTGCGCTACTTCAACGTGGCCGGGGCGACCGCGACCCTCGGCGAGGACCACGACCCCGAGAGCCACCTCATCCCGACCGTCCTCGCCGCGGCGGACGGCACGATCGGGCTGACCATCTACGGCGACGACTACCCGACGCCCGACGGCACCTGCATCCGCGACTACATCGATGTCGCGGACCTCGCGGACGCGCACCTTCTCGCGCTCGAGGCGACGGCCCCGGGCGATCCGCGAACGGACGAGGCGCTCGCGCTCAACCTCGGCAATGGCGGCGGGTTCTCGATCCGCGAGGTCCTCGCCGCGGCGGAGGCCGTCGTCGGTCACCCCATCCGCCGTCACATCGGACCACGCCGCGTGGGCGACCCACCGGTCCTCGTGGCGAGCTCGGCACGAGCCGCCGAGGTCCTCGGCTGGCGGCCCGCGCGGGCCGGGCTCGAGGCGATGGTCGGATCCGCCTGGGAGTGGCGCCAGCGACATCCCGGGGGCTATCCGGACTGACCCGGACATGGAGAGGCCCCTCGCCGACCCTGTATGAGTCCCCAAGGGGCGAGGGGCCAAGTGGATATCCGACAGGGACTCCAGTCGCTCCGAGTCGGGGAGGCCCAGAAGGGTCGCCCATCCGATATCGCCCCGTCAGCGTGCCGAGCGCGAACCCGGAGCGCGAGGATGAAATCCCGCTAGCGAGCGTGACGCCCGGGCCGCGTCGCTCGTCATCGGCCGATGACAGCCGTGGCCGGTTGGGTACGATGTGGCCATGGCACAGGAAGGGGGACCGTCGGGAACGACCCGCCCGCGCGATCTGCTCGCCTCGCTCCGGCCGCAGGTCTACGCCAAGGGCGCACCGCAGAAGGTCGTCGATCCGATCGTCGAGCCGCTGTGGGTCGGCCTCCGCGCACTCGCCGCGATCGACGACGAAGGGGCCCTGATGGTCGACGCGGATGGTGAGCCGATCCCCGATGTGGACCGCATCCTGAAGGGGCTGATGGAAGGCGCGCGAGCCGAGTCGCTCGTGCTCGACGGCTTCGTCACCAAGCAGGGCGGCGAGGCTGGGAGCGTCTACCTGTGGACCGACGACCTGCCGTCGATGTCGACCCTGTTCGGCCTCCGTCGCGACCGCGCGGCCGACACCCTCAAGCTCAAGGAAGGCTCGCTCGACGCGGTCACCTTCGACCCCGAGGACGAGGTCCGCCTGATCGTCACCGACGTCCTGTGGATCGACGACACCTCGCTGCTCGACGTGCCCCTCCTCGAGCGGCGGCGGCTGCTCGAGAGCGTCCTGGTCGAATCGGACTACGTCCGGGTGGGGGCGTACGTCCGGCCACCGATCCACACCTGGGTCGGGTCGTGGCGGGCGCAGGGTTTCGAGGGCCTGACGTTCAAGGCCGCCAACAGCCGGTACCGGCCGGGCGAGTCGAACCCCGAATGGGTCGTCAGCGGGATGCCGCGCCGTTGAGGGTGGTACGGTGACGCCGTGCCCCAAACCGCGCTCACGCCGGCCATCCGTGACGAGATCGAACGGCTCGGCCGGGCCGACATCATGGTCGGGATCCCGAGCTTCAAGAACGCCGCGACGATCGGCTACGTCGTCCGCGCCGCGCAGGCCGGGCTCGTCCAGTACTTCCCGGACCTCCATCCCGTGCTGGTCAACTCGGACGCCGGGTCGCCTGACGGCACCGGTCGCGTCGTGGTCGAGACCGAGCCGCCCGACTACATCGAGCAGATCCTCCTCGTCCGCCCGACCAACCGGCTCGAGCGGGTCAGCCTGACCTACCCGGAGATCGACGGCGTCGGCGGCAAGGGTGCCGCACTCCGGACGATCTTCGAGATCGCCGATGCGCTCAAGGTCGCAGGCACTGGTCGTCGTGGACTCGGACCTGCGCTCGATCGTCGCCCGAGTGGATCGAGCTCCTCGCCGGACCCGATCGTCAAGGGCGGCTACGACTTCGTGGCGCCGCTGTACGCCCGCTACAAGTACGACGGGACGATCACCAACACCGTCACCTACCCGCTCACCCGGGCGCTGTACGGCCACCGGATCCGCCAGCCGATCGGCGGCGACTTCGGCGTGTCGGGCGACCTCGTCCGGCACTACCTCGAGCTCGATGACTGGACGCCGGACATCAGCCGCTTCGGCATCGACATCTGGATGACGACATCGGCCGTGACGGCCGGGTTCGCGGTCTGCCAGACGCGCCTGGGGGCCAAGATCCACGACCCCAAGGACCCGGGCTCGGACCTCGGGCCGATGTTCCGCCAGGTCGTCGGCACGATCCTGCGGCTGGCCAACAAGTATCCCGACCACTGGCTCGGGATCCATGGCAGCCACGACGTCCCGGCCTATGGCTTCGAGCGGATCATCGAGCCGCCGCCGCTCGAGGTGAACACGTTCCGGCTCCTGTCCGAGTTCCACGCCGGGTCGCTGACGCTGAGCGACACGTGGGCGCGGATGCTCGCGCCGGCGACACTCGACACGGTCCTCGAGCTGGCGGCCGAGGCCGGACGCCTGGAGGATGCCGCGCGGTCCCGGCTCGGGGTCGGCGGTGACGTCGGCGTCGACCAAGGCGACCACGCTCGAGATGGCCGATGCGGTCGCCGGCCTTCCACTTCCCGGACGATGTCTGGGCGCGAGTCATCTACGACCTGATCATCGCCGCCCGCGACCCGAAGCCGTCGCTCGAGACCCTCGTCGCGGCGCTCGTGCCCGATCTACTTCGGGCGGGTGGGGAGCTTCGTCATCGAGAACCGCGCGGTGACCACCGACCAGGCCGAGGAGCGCGTCGAGCGCCAGGCACGCGAGTTCGAGCTGCTCAAGCCGTACCTCGTGACCCGCTGGAACGAGACGGTCGCGGCGGGCGCCGGATGAGCCCCAAGGCGCCGCTGCCGGTCCGCATCCTCATCCCGGTCGCCAACCCGATGACGGCCGAGGAGCTGATCAAGCTCGGGGCGGCGATGGTCGACCCGCGGGCCGGCGAGCTGTCGGCGCTCGGGATCGTCGAGGTGCCCGAGGGGATGCCGCTGTCCGAGGGCGCGACCCGGGCACGGCACGCGCGACGCCTGCTCCAGCGCGTGCTCGACTACGCGCCCGACGGCACCGCGATCCACCCGATCGTGCGGATCGGCCGGCACGCGGCGGAGGGGATCATCGAGGCCTCGGCCGAGCAGGAGGCCGATCTCATCATCTTCGGCTGGGGCGGGCGGGCCGCCGGCGGCCGCGACGGCAACGGTCCGACCGTCTTCTCGCCGACCATCGACGAGGTCGTCCGCGAATCGCCGTGCGACATCGCAGTCGTCAAGCAGCGCGGATCGAAGGAGATCCGGCGAGTCCTCGTCCCGGTCCGCGGCGGTCCGCACGCCGAGCTCGCGCTCCGCTTCGCCGACGCGGTCGCCCGCCACCACGACGCCACGGTCGTCGTCCTCCACCTCGTCCCGCCCGGGATCACCCTCGCCGTCCGTGCCCAGGCGGAGCGGGCGCTGGCCGCCTTCGTCAAGCAGCACATCAGCGGCCGCAGCGAGGCCGTCCTGCGCGAGGCGCCCAACGTGCGCAACGCGATCCTGCGCGAGGCCGAGCGCTCGGACCTCGTGGTCATGGGCGCGTCGACGCAGCCGGGCGGCGCCGACGGCGAGACGTACCTGTTCGGCTCGCTGCCCGAGGCGATCGCCGCCCGTGCCCGGCCGACGGTCATGGTCGTCAAGACGCGCGAGACCATCGAGCGGACGACGTTCGACCAGCTCGCGGCGCGCGCCGAGACGCTGGCCGCCGCCGATCGCGCCGCCGAGGAGGCCCGCGCCGTCCCCGTCCGGGTCGAGCGCTGGTTCGGGGAATCGAACTTCCACCATGCCGAGTTCTCGGACCTCCGCCGCCTGGTCACGCTCAAGGAGAAGCAGGGGCTGACGATCAGCCTCGTGCTCCCGACCCTCAACGAGGAGGAGACGATCGGGCCGATCGTCCGGCGGGCGATGCGCGAGATGGTCGGGCGGGTGCCGCTGCTCGACGAGATCCTCGTCATCGACTCGGCCTCGACCGACCGGACCCGCGAGATCGCCGAGGCCGAAGGCGCCCGCGTCGTCCAGCACCCGGACATCCTGCCGCGCTACGGCTCGTTCACGGGCAAGGGCGAGGCGCTCTGGAAGTCGCTCTACGAGACGACCGGCGACATCGTCGTCTGGGCCGACACGGACGTGAAGAACTGGCACCAGCGGATGGTCTACGGGACGCTCGGGCCGCTGCTGCACGAGCCGCGCCTGCAGTACGTCAAGGGCTACTACCAGCGCCCGATCGTCGAGCACGGCGTGCTGACCGAGGGCGGCGGCGGGCGGGTCACCGAGCTCGTCGCGCGGCCGCTCATCAACCTGTTCTACCCGGAGCTGTCGGGGATCATCCAGCCGCTGGCCGGCGAGTACGCCGGGCGGCGCGCGCTCCTCGAGTCGATCCCGTTCTTCACCGGCTACGCGGTCGAGATCGGGCACCTGATCGACGCCACCGAGCGGCTCGGCATCGAAGGCCTCGGCCAGGTCGACCTCGAGCGGCGGATCCATCGCAACCAGGAGCTCGAGGGGCTGTCGCGGATGTCGTTCGTCATCCTCCAGGCGGTCATGAAGCGGCTCGAGGAGCGGCGCAAGACGCGGCTGTTCGCCGAGATGGGCTCGACGATGAAGCTGCCGCGGTCGGGGCGCGGCCGGCTGTCGCTCGAGGTCATCGAGCTGGCCGACCAGGAGCGGCCGCCGATGATCCGGATCCCGGAGTACATCGAGCGGCATCGGCCGGATGGGGTCCCGGAGCCGATCGGGCCGGCGCCGAGGCGAGCTGCCGCGGCCGCGGCCGCAGGGAGACGCCGACGAGCACCCGGCTGACGCGGCCGTCCTCCTCAGCGTCCTCATGGCGCCCGATTCGTTCAAGGGGTCGCTGACCTCGGTCGAGGTGGCGCGGGCCCTGGCGGCCGGCTGGTCGCGTGCCCGGCCGGACGACGAGGTCATGCTCTGCCCGCTCGCGGACGGCGGCGAAGGCACGCTCGAGGCTGTCGCCGCGGCCGGCGGCTGGGCAGTGGCGGCAGGCCACCGTCGCCGATCCGCTCGGCGCGCCCGATCCAGGCGCGTTGGCTGCAGTCCGACGATGGCGAACGAGCCGTCATCGAGATGGCCACAGCCTCTGGGTTGTCGCGGGTCGCGGCAGTGGAGCGTGACGCGATCGCCGCATCGTCGGCCGGGACCGGCGACCTGATCCGCGCCGCTCTCGATGCCGGTGTCCGCTCGCTCGTGCTCGGGATCGGCGGCAGCGCGACGACCGACGGCGGTGCCGGCCTCCTGCGGTCGCTCGGGGCCGTCGCCGACCGCGACGCTGCCGTGGCCGACCTGGCCGGGCTCGACCCGCGGCTGGCCGAGCTCGCCGTCGCGGTCGCGTGCGACGTGTCGAACCCGCTGCTCGGTCCGTCGGGGGCGGCGGCCATCTACGGCCCGCAGAAGGGGGCATCGCCACGCGATGTCGCAGGATCTGGACCGCCGCCTGGCCGCCTTCGCGGACGCGCTCGAGGCGGCCGGCGCAACGCGCGTCCGCGATGAGCCCGGGGCGGGTGCCGCAGGCGGCGTCGGGTTCGCCTTGCTGGCGATCGGTGGGCGGTTCGCGTCGTTCGGCCTGCGGCCGGGCGTGGACCTCGTGATGGACGCGACCGACTTCCCGGCGCGACTCTCGCGCGCGGACCTCGTCCTGACCGGCGAAGGCCGGATCGACGCCCAGACCGCGTTCGGCAAGACCGCACTCGGCGTCGCCAGGCGCGCCCAGGCGGCCGGCGTCTCGTGCATCGCGGTGGGTGGCGGCGTCGAACCCGAGGGGATCGAGGCCCTCGCGGCTGTCGGCGCGGTCGCGGTCCCGGTCACGGAGCGGCCGCAGTCGGTCGAGGACGCGATGGCGGCCGGGGTCGCGCCGCTCGAGCGGAGTGCTGAGCGGATCGCGCGGCTGCTCTCGCTCCGGCCCTGACCCGGCTGGTGGCGACTACGATGAGCGCGTGAGCGCCGTCACCAGCCAACCGAGCACGACCGATCCGGGACGGCCCAAGCCGGAGCGGGCCAAGCCCCGCCGACCGAAGAAGAGGAAGTTCTCGGACCCGGGGCGCACCTGGGCCAAGACCCTCGAGCGATACAGACCGGGTCTCGTGGCGTTCGTCCTCGACGAGCTGGCGGGCCTCTACGGGCGGCCGACCTGGCAGCGCCGGCTCGACCCGACCAGCGAGCTGATCCTCACGATCCTGACCCAGAACAGCGCCGACATCAACGCCGAGGTGGCCTTCGAGGCGCTCCGGGCACGCTACCCGGGCGACGGCGCCGTGCAGGCACACAACCCTGGCGCCGGCTGGGGCGGCGAGGGGCTGCCGGACGGGGTGGCGCCCGACTGGGGCGCGATCGAGTTCGCGCCACTCCCCGAGCTGGTCGACACGATCCGACCGGGCGGCCTGGCCAACCAGAAGGCGCCGCGGATCCAGGCCACCCTCCGTCGGATCCGCGAGGAACGCGGCGACTACTCGCTCGAGTTCCTGGGCGACATGACGGCGCTCGGCGCTCGCGACTGGCTCGTGTCGATCGACGGGATCGGCAAGAAGACCGCCTCGGTGCTGCTCCTCTTTTCGTTCGGCCTCCCGCTCATGCCGGTCGACCGCCACGTCGAGCGGGTCGCGCAGCGAGTCGGTCTCGTCGGCCCGAAGGCCACCGCGGACGACGCCCATGACCTGTTCCTCGGCATGCTCGAGCCCGACCAGATGTACGAGGCTCACGTCAACCTGATCCAGCACGGCCGCAAGGTCTGCCACGCCCAGCGCCCCGACCACGACGCCTGCCCGCTCCGCGCCCGCTGCCGGTTCGTCGACCCGAAGGCGCGCTGACCCGCGCATATACTCGGGCGCATGCTCAGCAGCTCGACCGGCTACCCGCTCGGACCCGCGGCACCTCGGATCCTCCTGGTGGACGATGACCGCGGACTTCTCGTCCCGCTAGCCGAGCAATTGCGGGACGATGGCTTCGAGGTCACCACGGCGCGCGACGGCGAGGAGGCGCTCAAGCGCCTCGATGCGGCCTGGCCGGACCTGCTCATCGTCGACCTCCTGATGCCCGGGATGGACGGGCTGACGCTCGCGCGCAAGGTGAAGGCTCGTGCCGACCTGCCGATCATCGTCCTGTCGGCGGTCGACGCCGGCGACAACAAGGCCGACCTCCTCGACGAGTTCGCGGAGGACTACGTCACCAAGCCGTACCACTATTCCGAGCTCCGGGCGCGTATCCAGCGCGTCCTTCGGCGCGTCGGTGACCGTGTTCCGCGCAAGGGTCTCGACCTCGGGCCCGACCTCGTCCTCGAGCTCCATCGGCGTCAGGCGATCGTCGCCGGTGTCCCCGTCCGGCTGACCCCGACCGAATCGCGACTGCTGTTCACCCTCGCCGCGAACCTCGGCAACGTGGTGACGACGGAGACGCTGCTCAGCCGCGGCTGGGCCGAGACCGACGACGCCGATGCGTCGTACGTCTGGGTGACCATGCGCCGCCTCCGGCAGAAGCTCGAGACGGAGCCCAATCGCCCGCGCCATCTCCTCACCGTCCGCGGGATCGGATATCGCCTTGTCCCGTCAGCCACGGTCGCGAGCACCGTCGACGGGGCCGACGCGGCGCCGTGACCCCGCAACGAGAGCCCATGGCGGACCGTCGCCCACGACTCTCGTTCCAGGCGCGCCTGACCATCACGTTGCTGGCAGCGGCGATCGTGCCGCTCGCGATCTTCGGATCGCTCCTGATCGTGACGGGTGCCCTCGAACCCCAGGTGGGCACCCGGCTCCTGCTGTTCGTGGTCGCGATCGCCGTCGTCGCGGCCGTGCTGGGAGCTGCCGCGGTCGGGCGCGACCTCATGGCGCCATTGCTCGAGATCTCCGCTGCGGTCACCCGGGTCTCGGCCGGCGACGGCAGCCAGGTCATCCCGGTCGAGGGTGACGACGTGCTGGCCCGGCTGGCGGAGAGCCACAATCGACTCGCCGCCGATGCGCAGCGACGAAACCAGCAGCTCGGGCTCATCCTGGCAGCGGTGGAATCCGCCGAACCGCGAGACGGCGTCGACCTGATGGCCGAGCATGCGGCCCGCGACGCTGAACGTGCCTTCGGCTTCATCTCCGCGACGATCAGGTTCGTCGATCCGGCCAGCGTCGAACCCGAGGAACGGATCCCCGGCGTGTCGGTCCCGATCCGCGCCGAACTCCGTGCAGGCGAGGAGCGGATCGGCCTGCTCCGCGCGAGCCTGCCGGCGACGCAGACCTGGGAGCGAGCCGACCAGACGCTGCTCGACCTGTTCGCCAGCGAGATCGGCGTCGCGATCCGCAACGCCGAGCTGTTCAACCAGGTCCAGGACCAGAACCTCCAGCTTCGGCGTCTGAGCGACGTCAAGGACGATTTCCTGCGAGGCGTCAGCCACAACCTGCAGACGCCGCTGACGTCCATCCGGTCGAACGCCGACGCGCTGGCCGCGACGGACGAAGACCCGAGGCTGGCGATCATCGCCGAGCAGGCCGATCGGCTGTCGAGGATGGTCCAGCAGCTCGTCCTCGTCGGGCGGCTCGAGTCACAACCGCCCGATCCGGTACCCGACGTCGTGGCGATCGCGCCGCGGTTCCGCCGCGCCTGGGACGCGCTCGGTGTCGCGGACCGAGCGTTGGATCTTCACGACGGCGCCCCGGACTGGCTCGGCGTCGCCGACATCGACCAGCTCGACCAGGTCCTCTGGGCGCTCCTCGACAATGCGGTCAAGTACGGCAAGGGCACGGTGTCGGTCGAGATCGGTGCCTACCCGGAATCCCGGCAGATCTGGGTGACCATCTCGGACGAAGGACCCGGGCTCGACGACGCGGATCGGGGGTGGCTGTTCGAACGCTTCGAGCGCGGTGACGCCGGGCGGGTGAGCGGCAACGGCAGCGGCCTCGGCCTGTATGTCTCGCGCGCCCTCATGCGCGGGATGGGCGGGGACCTGGTCCTGGATCCTCCCGTGCCGGGCATCGGAGCGACCTTCCGCCTGATGCTCCCGGGCGAGCCCTCCGGGGACGGCTGATCCGAACCTCCACGTGAGGGCGGGGGCCTGGCTGACGGACGTCGATCGGGCACTCCTCGTATCACTACAATCCGTCCATGGTCTGGGACGATGTCAGCACAGAGCCGTCGGGGCACGATGAGGCCATCGAGCTCGTCGGGACGAACCTCCGATTGACCGGCGTGATCAACATCGGGCGGTTCGCGCGGTTGTCCGATCTCATCAACGCGTCGAGCGGCTACCTCCGAGTCCGGGATGCACAGCTCCTCCGTCGGAACGGCGACCCGACCAGCCTGGTCCTTCCCGAGCTGATGGTCGACCAGGACGAGATCTCGTTCATCGCCCAACAGCACGCGGTGGCCGCCGGGGAGGGGGCCGGCGCCGGCTTCGTCGAGCCGGGCTTCAGCCCCAGCGCCGAGACGCGCCAGGCGCGCGAGTTCGTGATGTTCACACCCGGCCACACCGTGACCGGCCGTGTCCATGTGTTCGGGCAGACCGACATCGCCACGTTCGTCGATACGAAGGACCCACGATTCGTCGCCGTCACCAACGCCACGACCCGGTCGCTGGCCGACAGCTCGGATCGTCAGCCACTACGACCTCATCATCATCAACCGGACGCAGATGATCGCCGCGTCCGAGGTCGGGCGGAAGGGTGACATCGCCCCCGAGGACGTACCCGACCTGTAGGCCGTGCTCGTTTCGCCCTCGGCAGGATCGCCGGCCACCGAAGGTACTGGCCGCCGTGGTCCATTCGACCCGTACTGGGGTCGCACCCCCTCCGGGAGGATGCGCTGACAGGACTTTTTGTCGTCTCGTCATATTCCCGAGACGGGTCCATCCCACGGAGGGCTACATGATCTCGATCCCGCAGTCGGTCGTCCGGTTTCGCAAACCGGCGGCTCTTCTCATGGCCGGGGCGCTCGCCCTGACCTTCGCGAGCGCCGTCGGCGCCGCCACGCCGCCCACGAATCCGAGCGTCATCAAGGCGTGCGTCAACAAGACGACCAAGACGGTTCGGCTGAGCATCTATGCGAGCCCGACCTTCTGCAAGTCGACCGAGGTCTATCGCTTCTGGAACGTCACCGGCCCGAAGGGCGCGACTGGCGCGACCGGCGTCGCGGGCCCGCGGGGCTTTACCGGTCTGACCGGCCCGACCGGTCCGACAGGCGCGACCGGTGCGACCGGATCGACCGGGTCCAGCGGAACGAACGGTGCCACGGGTGCGACGGGTGCCACAGGGCGTCACCGGTGCGATCGGTGCCACCGGCGCTACTGGTGCAACCGGTGCCACCGGCGCTGACTCTTCGGTCGCAGGGCCGACCGGCGCCGACGGGCGACACCGGCGCCACGGGCGCGACCGGCGCTGACTCTACGGTCGCTGGACCGACCGGCGCAACCGGCGACACCGGTGCCACGGGCGCGACCGGCGCTGACTCTACAGTCGTAGGACCGACCGGCCCGACCGGCGACACCGGTGCCACGGGCGCGACCGGCGCCACGGGAGCCGACTCGACTGTTGTGGGACCGACCGGACCGACCGGCGACACGGGCGCCACGGGCGACACCGGTGCCACAGGCGCGACCGGTAGCACGGGCGCCACGGGTGCAGATGGTCCCGGCGGCGCCGCCGGTGGCTACCTGATCGTCCCGGGCACCGCGAGCGCGAGCGGCAATGTGCCAGTGACTGTCACCGCGACATGCTCGAGCGGCAAGGTCGGTCGGTGGTGGTGTGGAAGTCGTCTCCCATACCGGCGACGGACCGGCGCTCATCGCGAGCTACCCGACCTCGTCCACCGTTTGGACGGTCAAGGCTGATGGCGTCTTCAAGACGACCGCATTCTCGGTGCGGGCCTACGCGATCTGCGTCAGCGCCACGCCGTAGTCCCTCGTAGCCGACAGCGACGAACGAACCCCGGTGGCACCGCCACCGGGGTTCTGGATTCTCGACCGAGGCCGACCGGACTCTCAGCACTTCCGAAGGGACCGCCCGTACAATCGCTCGCATGCCCCCGACATCGACTCCGGCTCTTCGAGTGCCCAGACTCTCGTACTTCTTCCCGGCCCACAACGAGGAAGCCAACCTCGAAGAGCTGGTCGTCGAGGCCCTCGAGGCGCTCCCCCATCTCGCCGACACATTCGAGATCATCGCCGTGGATGACGGCTCAAAGGATGGGACTCCGGCCCTCGCAGACGCACTCGCCGCGGCCCACCCCGGCGTCGTCCGTGTCGTCCACCACCCGACCAACCTCGGCTACGGCGCCGCCCTTCGGTCAGGCTTCGGAGCCGCTCGATACGAATCACGTGGCGTTCACCGACGGGGACCGACAGTTCAAGGTTGCCGATCTCGGCCGCCTGATCGAGCGGATGGCGGCTGAGGACAGGCCGGACGTTGTCGTCGGCTTCCGCATCAAGCGTGCCGATCCACCGCTGCGCATCGCCTATGCGCGGGCGTATCGCCTCGCCAACAGGATCCTCTTCGGTCTCACGATCACCGACGTCGACTGCGCCTGCAAGCTGTTCCGCCGGGAAGCGCTCGAGGGACTTCACGTCGAGTCGGGCGGTGCCTTCTTCTCGGCCGAGATGATCATCAAGCTCCGAGCCGCAGGACGTCGCGTCGTCGAGGTCGGCGTCCCGCACTACCCGAGGACGGCTGGGTCGGCAAGCGGTGCGAAGCCCCAGGTCGTGCTCCGCGCCGTCCGCGACTTCTGGAACCTCCGCCTGCGGATGTGGGCCAACCGCTCACGCGCACTCCGTCGCGGCGAGCCGATGGTCATGGCGGAGGATCGGCGCATGGATCCGCTCGGCTGACCCTTCGGTCCTCTGCAGATCGCGGCACGAGCAACGAACCCTACGGAAACGCTGAAGGGCGTATGTGCACCATTGCTCTCGCCGGGAGCTCGGCAAAGTAGATACCCCGATGGGAATACCACCGGGGTATCGTTCATTACGTCGCTATCGCGGTCTTTAAGGGATCACTGCGAACAGATCGCATAGGCCTTGATCGTGGCACCGGATCCCGCTGTTCCCGTGTTAAGGCTGACGGTCCAAGTATTGGCCGCCGATGGGAACGAAGCGAGATTGCTGACTGTCCCGCTCTGCGAAGTGATCTGGATCCCACCACCAAAGAGACTCTTCCCCGCCGGGCACGTCGCTGTCGACGTACCACTCGAGTTGTTTCCGATGACTGTTGCGGTACCCGCGACTATCTGTGTGCCAGGAAGCGCTCCCGTTGCGCCGGTTACGCCCGTAGCGCCTGTCGCACCTGGGGTGCCCGCGCCTGTGGGGCCTGTCACGCCGGTGGGGCCGGTCACGCCGGTGGGGCCGGTCGCGCCGGTGGGTCCGGTCGGGCCGCCAGCCGGGCCACTCGGGCCAGTCGCGCCTGTTGATCCTGTGGCGCCGGTCGGTCCGGCGACAGTGGAGTTAGCACCAGTGGCGCCGGTGGCGCCAGTCGCGCCTGTGAGTCCGACGCCGGTAGCACCTGTGGCGCCAGTGGCCCCGGTAGGACCGGCGACCGTGGAGTCCGCGCCAGTTGCGCCGGTGGCACCTGTGGCGCCGGTCGGTCCAGTGGGGCCGGTGGGTCCGGCGACGGTGGAGTCGGCGCCCGTGGCGCCGGTTGCGCCCGTGGCGCCAGGAGTGCCGTTCGCACCTGTAGGCCCGGTCGCCCCTGTTGCGCCCACACCCGTTGAACCAACGTCACCCGTCGAGCCGGTCGCGCCAGTGTCGCCGGTGGCGCCGGTCGGACCCGTGGGTCCGGTGGCTCCCGTCGCGCCGACATCGCCCGTGGCTCCGGTGGCTCCGGTATCACCGGTGGCGCCCGTGACGCCGGTATCGCCCGTCGCGCCGGTTGGCGCCAGTGGGACCGGTGGCTCCGGTATGGACCGGTGGCACCCGTGACTCCGGCTATCGCCGGTCGCGCCAGTGTCGGCTGCCGGTCGCGCCGACATCGCCCGTGGCTCCGGTATCACCGGTCGGCTGCCCGGTGGCGCCGATATCGCCCGTCGCTCCGGTGGCTCCGGTATCGCCGGTGGCGCCAGTTGGGCCAGTGGGACCCGTGGCTCCCGCTGTTCCGGTCGCGCCTGTGGCTCCGGTCGATCCGGTGGCTCCGGTCGATCCGGTGGCTCCCGTATCACCGGTGGCGCCCGTGACGCCTGTATCGCCCGTCGCGCCAGTGGCTCCGGTATCACCGGTCGATCCGGTGGCTCCGGTATCACCGGTCGATCCTGTGGCTCCGGTATCACCGGTGGCGCCCGTGACGCCTGTATCGCCCGTCGCGCCAGTGGCTCCGGTATGCACCGGTCGATCCCGTGGCTCCGGTATCGCCGGTCGCTCCGGTGGCTCCGGTATCACCGGTGGCGCCCGTGACGCCTGTATCGCCCGTCGCGCCAGTGGCTCCGGTATCGCCGGTGGCGCCTGTGGCTCCGGTCGCGCCGATATCGCCCGTCGCTCCGGTGACTCCTGTATCGCCGGCGGCTCCCGTCGGGCCGATATCGCCGGTAGCGCCCGTGACGCCTGTATCGCCCGTCGCTCCATTGGCTCCCGTTGGGCCGGTGGCGCCAGTTGGGCCGGTTGGCCCCGTGGCTCCGGCTGTTCCGGTCGCGCCGTAGCGCCTGTCGCGCCGATATCACCGGTGGCTCCGGTGGCTCCGGTATCGCCGGTGGCGCCCGTGACGCCTGTATCGCCCGTCGCGCCAGTGGCTCCGGTATCGCCGGTGGCGCCTGTTGGGCCAGTGGGACCAGTCGGGCCAGCGGGTCGTCCGGTCGCGCCGACGTCGCCCGTCGCTCCGGTGGCTCCCGTGCCACCAGTGACGCCCGTGCCGCCAGTTGCACCCGTGGCGCCGGTAGCTCCTGTCGGTCCAGTCGGTCCGATCGGGCCCGTGGCACCGGTCGCACCCGTCGCACCGTTGCCACCTGCACTACCCGTGGCGCCGGTCGCACCCTTGGGGCCGGTCGCGCCGGCAGGTCCGGTCGCACCGGTGGCCCCGGTCGCGCCCTTCGGACCGGTCGGACCGGTGACGTTCCACTGCTTGAAGGCTTCGCTGCTCTTGCAGTCGGCGACCGAATGGAAGTTCTGGCTGATCCGGACGGCCTTGGTCGACTTGTTGACGCAGGCGTTGATGGTGGGCGATGCCGCACTGACGACGGTCGACATGCCGATGATCAGGACCGCGCCCGCCATCAGGGCTGCGAGTGACCGTCGGAATCGGGTCGGTGACTTGGGCTTGGTCATCGGTGCCCCCGTGGTTTCGATGCCGCGCACCCTCGAGACAGAGGACGCTCTCAGAAACGCTGTTCGGGCAGTCTAGCGCATCGAAGCAAGCCTCAAGCGGGCGGTTTGCGTCGACGCATCGCCGTCATCGACCGCGACGGGACTTCGATGGCGAAGCCGCTGCTCGCCCTGAGCCTCGCCGGCGTCTGGCATCGGCATGGATCGAGGTCCGCCGCCGCAGTCCGAATCTCGGCCCTAATCCGCGATCGCCCCAGCACGTGATCGCCGCCACGGGAGCGACGGCCGATCGAGCCGCCCACGCAACAGCAACAGGATCACCAGGGCGATCACACCGGCGATGAGAAGCGGCGTCTTGATCGGCGTGGCTTCGTAGGTCGCGTCGACCCGATGCTTGCCGGCCGGCATCGAGATGCCGATGTAGGACGGCGAGACCATGAACGTCGGTACCGCCACCCCGTCCACCTTCACGTGCCAATTCGGATGGAACGTCGTCTTGATGACCAACGTGGACTGGGTCGGACACTCCGTGACGAACGTGAAGGCACCGGGATGGAAGAGTGAGAAGTCCGTCTTGCCATCCGGGCAACCCGGAACCGTCGACGGCCCGGGGCCGACGGCCGTGGCGGGATAGTCGAAGCGGATGAACGGTGGCTGCACCCCGGGCGGCGCCTGGCGCTCCCACGCGCGGCTTGCCTCGAAGAGCTGCGACCTGGTCGCCACCGCAACGCGTGACCCGATCGCCACGTACTCCGCGTAGCCGCTCGCCGTCGATTGGTAGAGCGTGTACTTGGCGGTCTGCTTGATCGGCTTCAGGAAGTCCGCCATCTTGAGGTTGCTCGGCGCGACGACATACCGGGCGTTGTACAGGTCATAGTCGGCCGGGTCCTGCTCATTGAAATCCCAGATGAAATCGGCGTTGAACGAGATGCTTTCGTTCGGTGGCGCGAAGCCATCCAGGAAGTGGAACGTCAACAGGTCGTAGAAGTAGACGTCACCCAGCTTCATCTGCTTGGCATACGTCGCCGGCAGGCCCGCATACGTCCGATCGGGCGGCAGGCTCTCGATCGTGGCCAGGATCGTCTGCGCGTCGGTATCGCTCGCCACGGCATCGTAGGTTCGCTGCAGGAAGACCGTGTTGAAGTGGTAGAAATCGATGCGCTCGGCCACCGCGGGTGCCAGGAGGACCAGCATCACGCCGCCGGCGAACGCCAGTCGCGGTAGGGACAACTGCGGTCGGACCAGCTCCCAGATCGCCGCCGCCCCGAGTCCCATGAGGATGATCGCGGCCAGATCCACGGCTCCACTGAACCGGTGGAGCAGGAGGCCGTCGTGCATGGGCAGGAGATCCACGAGCGATCCAAGTGTCGGTCGGCCGAAATAGACGACCAGCCACACGATGAACATGGCCAGCGTCACGAGGGCCGCTCGGCTCCGCCCCACGAGCACCGCCACGACCCCGACCGCGAACAGCAGCGTGAGGACCGGCAGGCGCCCGTGATCGAAGAGCTCACCGTTTCCCAGCCACGTGAGGATCTGCGGCGCCCCGTACGAGTCGTACTTTTCGGGTTGGAGGTACGGAGTCGCGTTGAGCCACGGCGACAGCGTCAGGAACGGCAGCCACATGTACGAACTGATCACGGCGGCGAACCCGCCGACGACCACGAGCGCCCACACGCGGCCGCGCAGCGTCGCCCGGTTCAGACCCCATAGGAACAGCACGCCGATGGCCATGACCGTCATGTAGGCGTAGAAGACGTGCGTCAGCACCAGGATCCCGAGCAACACTCCGGCGATCCATAACCCCTTTCCGAGTTGGAACGCGCGATACGCCACCGCGACCGTGAGGAACGCGATGTGCATGGCGAACAACTGGGTGAAGAGCCCAAGGCCCCGGAAGACGTAGCTGTCGTATTCGAAGCCGTACCGGAAGTCGCTGGAGAGCAGGGTCGAGACCGCGGCGGCGAGCGCCGCCGCGACCGTGGAGAAGCCGAACAATCGCATCCCGAGAAAGACCGTGAACGGGAACGCGATCATCAGCACGTAGCGCACGCCGTTGAAGACCGTCAGCAGGTCCAGCGTCCCGAGCGACATCCGCTGCAACGCGACCACCACGAGCGCCGGCAGGTGCTGGTAATAGAGGAACTGCGGCACGCCCGTCTCGACCTGCGGCAGCCAGAAATCGAGGACGTTGCCGCCATCCTTGAGCGTCTGCGACGCCTGCTGGATGAAGAGGTAGTGGTATTGGTCGTCGTTGACGGACGGGGCAGCGATCGTGAGCTCAGGCAGCAGGGCGATCGCGTTCATCACGAACGGGATCGCCACGAGAAGGACCAGACCGAGGATCTCGTAGCGCGTCAACGCCCTGGCCGAATCGCCACGAACGGCCGGCCGGATCCGCTCGATCACGTCAAGCGGACCCCGCAAACGCGACGATGCCCCGGTCACCCGGGGCCGTGGCGTCTGACTGGCTTGAGCGTCTGGAATGGTCCGGATACTCCCGAATTCACGATCCGAGGTGGTCGCGCGCCAGTCTAACGAGCCTGAAGTCCCACTATTCCACACCCGAATGGGTCACTACCATTGGGTGCCCATCATGACCGAAGATGACCGGACCGCTCTTGACCACACCTAGCGAGTCAGAACACCAGATGTCCGTCGCCTTTCTGCCCCACGCCGCCCGACACCCCGGCGTTCAGCCGGCCAGGCATCGCGTCGCGGTGCTCATCCCCTGCCTGAACGAGGAGGAGACCGTCGCGACGGTCGTCGCCGATTTCCAGGCCGAGCTCCCCGATGCTGCGATCTGGGTCATCGACAACGGTTCAACCGACCAGACCATCAGCCGTGCGATGGCCGCCGGGCGCTCGCATCATCTTCGAGCCGCGCAAGGGCAAGGGATTTGCGATCCGAGCCGCCTTCCGTGACGTCGAGGCCGATGTCTACGTCCTCGCCGACGGCGATGGCCAGCTGCCGGCGGCCAGCGTTCACGACCTCATCCGCCCTGTCCTCGACGGCGAGGCGGACATGGTCGTCGGCTCGCGCGCGGGGAGCGACGGGCAGATGAGCCCCGAGACGATCAACAACCTCGGCAACGTCGTGTTCTCGAAGATCCTGAGATCGCTCCTCAACGTGAGCGTCACCGACGTCCTGTCCGGGTACCGCGCGCTCAGCCGGATGTTGGTCAAGAGCCTGCCGCTCGCATCGAGCCACTTCGAGATCGAAGTCGAGCTCACGATCAAGACATCGCAACGCAGATATCGCATCCGCGAGGTCCCGTTCAAAGTCCGCCAGCGCGCCGAAGGGACGAGCACGCATCTGCACGTCTTCCGTGATGGCCTGAAGATCGCCGTGGGCGATCCTGCTCCTCTTCCGCGACTATCGACCGTTCGCATTCTTCACGCTCGTCGGCGTCGGCGTGGGCCGTCATCGCGCTCGTCCTCTACGGCTTGTGGGGCGGCGGCACGTTCCTCTTCCTGCCGGTCGACGCACTGGCCATCATCGCCACCGCGATCGCCCTCCTGTCATTCGCCGTCGGAGCGAACCTGAGCGTGGTCGGACGCCGCTTCGAGGAGCTCGAGGGCAAGGTGGACATGGTCACCACCGTCGGGCTTGGGCCGCGACTCGAGCGAGGACTAGGGCCGGACGGACGGTCACGTAGATCGACGGTCCGCGCGGGCCGTGATTCCAGCGTCGGCTACCATAGCCCGGCCCTCATCGTTCCCGTCGTCCTCGGAGGATCCGAATGCATCCCACGCTCCACAGAAGTCCGGTGCATCGCTCGCCCACCGGCAGGATCGGCCGGATCGTGGCGATCGCGCTGATCGTCGTCGCTCTTCGCGGCATGCGGCGGCAAGTCGCCGGCCGACCAGGCCCAGGACGAGCTCAATGCCGGGCTCGCGGCCGATGCCGCCGGTAACGCGACGGATGCCGCGACCCACTACAAGGCGTGCCTGGCGCTCCAGACCACGAACAAGTACTGCATCTTCAATCTCGGTGTCCAGGCACAGAACGCCGGCCGGGCGCTCGAGGCCGAGAACGACTACCGGCTGGCCCTGCTGCAGGACCCGGACTTCCCGTCCGCGCTCTACAACCTCGCCATCCTTCGCGTCGCGGCCGGATCGACCCAGGAAGGGATCGAGCTCTATAAGCACCTCATCGAGGTCGATCCGAACAACGCCAGCGGCCACTTCAACCTGGGGATCGCACTGGCGGCTACGGGCGACACGGTGAATGGGCAGAACGAGATCAACAAGGGGATCCAGCTGAACCCGGCCCTGGTCGCTCCGGATCCGCTCCCGGGTCCGTCCGCGTCGCCGGCCGCCCCGAGCGCAATCGCCCGAGGCGACGCCGGCTGAGACCCCGACGCCGACCAAGACGCCGAAGCCCAAGGCGTCCTGACCGCGGTGATGCGATCTTCGAATAAGGGATCGAACCCGGGCTGAGTTCGCGGGCTTTCAGACGATAGAGCCGCTGCATCGGCCGTTCGCGACCCTTCGTCGTCTGTGGTGACCGCCTCCATCAGGACCGGGTGCGCAAGCGATCCGAGCGTCCCTCGCGCTGGTAGCCGCTACTCCGGGATCACGATGATCTGTCTCGCGTTGAACCTCGCCGTAACGCCGGCAACGCCGCGACCGGAGCGCTCTTGTACCAGGCGGTGAAGGTGATCGATGACTCCAGGGGTCAGGTTGGTGATCAGCACCGTGATACTCGCCCGGACCGGATTCGTCGCCTGTCACTCGAAGCGAGTTCGCATCCAAAGCGACGCTGCCGTTAAGGCTGACTGACATGAAACCGGTGGATTGCGGGTCGCCGTTGCTTTGCTGGAGCCGCTCACCTCGGCCGTCAGGATCACGAGCACCTTCCCGAGGCCGGGACTGTCGCGTTGCTGATGGCCCATCCGAGCAGCGGGCCGTAGACGGGCCGAGTCGTCGTGACGATCCCTGTAGCAACGCCTTGGACAGCGACTGCTGCCGCGCCCGCGCCGGTGGCGCCGGTGGCGCCGGTGGCGCCGGTGGCGCCTGTAGGACCGGTCTGACCCGTCGGTCCGATCGGACCGCCCGAGGGGCCGGTCGCGCCGGTGGCACCGGTTGCGCCGGTCTGACCCGTCAGTCCGGTCGCGCCCGCCACGCCGATGCCGGTCGGCCCTGTCGCGCCCGTGGCGCCGGGCACGCCTGTCGCACCGGTGGGACCTGTCGGTCCGGTCGCGCCCGCCACCCCGACGCCGGTCGATCCGGTCGCGCCCGTGGCCCCCGGAACGCCGGTGGCACCCGTTGCTCCTGTGAGGCCGGTCGGACCCGTCGGACCGGTCGCGCCCGCAACACCAGCGCCGGTCGGCCCGGTCGCGCCGGTGGCACCTGGCACGCCTGTCGCGCCGGTCGCTCCCGTCGGTCCGGTCGCGCCCGCTACTCCGGCGCCGGTCGGCCCTATCGCGCCCGTGGCACCCGTTGCGCCGGTGGCACCCGTTGCACCGGTGGTCCCGACCCCGGTCGGTCCTGTAGCGCCGGTCGGCCCGGTGGGACCTATCGGCCCAGTGGGACCGGTCGGCCCGGTCGCACCGATCGAGCCGGGCGCTCCTGTCTGACCAGTCGCGCCTGTAGCGCCTGTCGCTCCCGTGGTGCCGATGTCTCCGGTCGCGCCCGTTGCTCCGGTCGCGCCGGTGTTACCGGACACGCCTGTTGTCCGGTGTCGCCGGTGACGCCGGTGGCTCCTGTGGCACCGGTTACTCCCGGGCCGGTATCGCCGGTCGAGCCTGTTACGCCCGCCTCTCCGGTTGCGCCGGTCGCACCCGTATCTCCGGTGGCGCCGGCCAAGCCTGTCGCGCCTGTTGCCCCCGTGTCGCCCGTCGGTCCGGTCCCTCCGGTGAGACCTGTAGGTCCGATCGGGCCGGTCGTGCCTGTCGCACCCGCCGCTCCGGTCGCGCCTGTGCACCGGTGGCGCCCGTGTCACCTGTGCTCCCGGTGGCGCCCGTCGTGCCGGTCGCACCGGTGGACCCTGCCACGCCGGTGCTCCCGGTCGCGCCGCCGGGACCTGTCGGTCCGATCTGGCCGGTCGGGCCGATGGCACCGGTCGGACCGTCGGGCCAGCCGGACCAGTTGGTCCAGTGGCGCCAGGTGCGCCGGTCGTTCCGGTCGCGCCCGTCACCCCTGTGTTGCCGGTCGCACCCGTGCCACCGGTGGATCCGGTCACACCGGTATCACCAGTCGCGCCTGTGGCCCCCGTGTTACCGGTTGTGCCGGTCGCTCCGGTACCGCCCGTTGTTCCAGGGACGCCGGTGTTGCCGGTTGGCCCGGTCGCACCCGTGCCGTGTCACCGGTGGCTCCGGTCACACCGGAGACGCCTGAGACGCCGGTCGAACCTGTCGCTCCCGTGGAACCCGTGGCGCCTGTATCGCCGGTTGCTCCAGTGCCTCCTGTGGTGCCAGGTGCGCCGGTCGCACCTGTGGCGCCGGTCGAGCCAGTCGGCCCGGTGGGACCTACCGGCCCGGTGGGACCGGTCGGCGCCCGTCGCTCCTGTCGAGCCTGTCGATCCGGTCGAGCCGACGACACCGGTAGCCCCGGTGGCGCCCGTCGCGCCGCTGACTCCGATCGGGCCGGTCGGCCGGTCGGGCCGGTCGCGCCGTCAGATCCACTCGCTCCAGTCGGTCCCGTCAGGCCGGTCGCGCCTGTCGCCCCCCCGTGGCACCTGTCCCGCCCGTCGAACCTACCGCTGCCAGACGTACCTGTCGCGCCGGTGGCACCCGTGGGGCCGGTCGGTCCGGTCGGTCCGGTGGCGCCGGCACCGGTGGCGCCGGCCCCGCCCGCACGCTCCCGTGGCGCCCGTTGCACCGGTCGCGCCCTTGGCGCCCGTCGGACCGACAGCCCCGGTTGCGCCCTTGGGGCCCGTCGGACCAGTGACGTTCCATTGCTTGAAGGCTTCGTTGCTGTCGCAGTCCGCGACCGAGTGGAAGTAGATGCTGATCCGAGCGGCCTTGGTCGTCTTGTTCACGCAGGCGTTGATCGTGGGCACCGCCGCACTGACGACAGTCGACATGCCGACCGATCAAGACCGCGCCCGCCATCAGGGCGGCGACTGACCGCCGGAACCGGGTCGGCGACTTGGGCCTGGTCATCTGTGCCCCCGTGGTTGGATACCGCGATCTCGGTGGGTGCCGAAGACGCACAAGACCGCCGTTCGCGGAGTCTATATCAGGCCCTGCGCGAGAGCTGACGGTCCGGCGAATCGAAGGATGCGCCCTCGCGCGCGACCCTCTGCTTTGATTGCGATGCCCACTGCATTGCTGCGATGCCGCCTGAAGACGGAAGGTCCCAGTACTCCCCGAGTGCGGCCGCGCACCGGAATACGTGGATATGCCTAGTGCGGTTGCGTGTTATGCGGGTTATCTGGGGCTATTCAGGGGGGTTCCCGACCAGTATCATCGGCGGCCCTCGGCGTCGTAACGTGCGCTGGAGGTCCTAGACGTGGCCGGTACTTCTGCCGGTCGTCCTCATCGATGCCGATGGCATCACAAGCACAGGGGTAGTCGAACCTATCGACAGATCGGGATGGTCGGGTGACCGGAGGGAATCCAGAATGACTCGGGGATCGTCGTTCGAAGAGCTCGCGCGGACCAAGAGGAGCCTTGTGTTCTTCTCGGTCGCGCTTTTTGTTTTGTCGATCGGACTGCAGTACACGGTATTGGCAAGTCCACCGGCTGTCTCGGCCTCGCCGGCGGGTAGCGCCTTCGAGCTTGATGGCAACGCCGTACAGGACGGCGCTGGCGACGACTGGGCGAACATCTTCGCCGGTACCGATCACGCGATCACCACGACGGGCATCACCGCCGACACGGCCGGCCTCAGCTTCACCAACGGGTCCAAGGACACCCTCGACTTCCCGTCCAACGGCTGGGCCGCCACGAGCGTCCCGGACAAGGACAACATCCTGGACGCGTACGCAGCCTTGTACGAGGTCAGTGGGACGAAGGTCGTCACGTTCGGCGCGGACCGCTACGCCAACAACGGCGATGCGAACATGGGGTTCTGGTTCTTCCAGGACAACGTCCACACCAACGCGAACGGCACCTTCAGCGGGAACCGGACGGTCGGCGACGTCTTCGTCCTCAGCACCTTCACCTCCGGCGGTGCGCTGTCGACGGTCCAGTACTACAAGTGGAACGGCAGCGGGCTGACCCTCCAGCCCGGCGGCGTCCTCTGTGCCGCCGGCATTCAGGCCGTCTGCGCGATCGCGAACAGCGCTGACACAAGCTCGCCGTGGCCGTACACCCCCAAGGCGGGGACGAGCGGCACCTTCCCGGTCTCCAGCTTCTTCGAGGGCGGCGTCAACCTCAACGTCATCTTCCCGAACGGTGCGCCCTGTTTCTCGACCTTCATGGCCGAGACGCGCTCGTCATCGACCACGTCAGCCGAGCTGAAGAACTTCGTCGGTGGCAACTTCGACACGTGCAAGCCCCCGACCATCGATACGACTTCGTCGTCGTCGACCGTCGACTTCGGCGGCAAGGTCCATGACAACGCCACCCTGAGCGGCACCGATGGCCCGGCCTCGGGCAACGTCAGCTTCTTCATCTGCACCCCCACCCAGGTCACGGCCGCCGGCTGCCCGTCCGGCAGCGGCTCGCAGGTCGGCTCCGCGGTGAAGGTGACGACGAGCACGAACGGAGGTACCGCCCAGTCGGCGGACTACACCGTCGGGCTCACGTCGGCCGCCGTCGGCAAGTACTGCTGGCGCGCGGAATACGCGCCTGACGCTTCCTCGCAGTACCTGGCCGGCTCGCACACGAACGCAACGAGCGAGTGCTTCACCGTCGCTCCCGCGACGATCGCCATCTCGAAGGTCGCGAACCCGGTCGGTCCGGTCAACGCCGGCGACACGATCGGCTTCGACGTCACCGTCCAGAACACGGGTGCCGGCACGGCACTTGGCGTCACGGTCAACGACCCGCTGCCGGCCGGCATCAACTGGTCGATCAACCCGACGCTCGCCGGCTGTTCGATCAGCGGCTCCGTCGGCAGCCAGTCGCTCGTCTGCGGCCCGGGGACGCTTGCCGCAGGGGCAAGCTTCACCGTCCACGTCCAGGGCGCGACGGACTCCGCAGACTGCGGCACGGTCACGAACGCGGACGCGCACGTCACGACCACCAACGACGGCGATGCTCACGCGAACGCATCGGTCGTCGTCCAGTGCCCCGACGTCACGGTCATCAAGACGCCGGATGGCGGCTCGGTCGACGCCGGTGACGACATCACCTGGGCGATCCAGGTCAAGAACCTCGGGCCCGGCATCGCGACGGGCGTCGCGCTCCATGACCCGCTGCCTGCTGGCATCGCCTGGACTGAGAACGAGGCCGACTGCTCGATCAGCGGGATCGTCGGCAGCCAGGTCCTGGACTGCACGGTCGGCACGCTGACGTCAGGTCAGTCGACGACCTATCACGTCACCGGGACGACCGACAAGACCGACTGCGGCCTCGTGAACAACACGGCCACGGTCAGTGCGACCAACGAACCCGCGAGCGCCACCGGCAACAACTCCGACAGCGGCGACGTGACCGTCAAGTGCGCCGCGATCCAGATCCTGAAGACGGCGAACCCGGCCGGGCCGGTCACTGCCGGTGACCCCATCGGGTTCGACATCAAGGTCACGAACGCTGGCACCGGCACGGCCAAGACCGTGTCCGTCACCGACACCCTGCCGACCAACGCCGGCCTCGCCTGGACGCTCGGCACCGTGACCGGTGACGGGAGCCCACAGTGCGCCATCAACCTCGGCGTGCTCACCTGCACCTCGGCCAGCCTCAGCGCCGGCCAGTCGTTCACCGTCCACATCACCAGCAGCACGACCTCGGCGTCGTGCGGCATCGTCGACAACACCGCCTCAGTCAGCGTCGGCAACGACGGATCGGGCACCTCCGAGGCGTCCGTGACCGTGCAGTGCCCGGACCTCGAGGTCGTCAAGACCGGTAACGGCACGATCGACGCGGGCGGGAACGCGGTCTTCACCATCAAGGTGACCAACCACGGTCCCGGTGGCGCGAAGGACGTCACACTCTCGGACCCGCTGCCCGCTGGCTCGTGGACCCTGGGTGGCGCCGACGCCGCCGCGTGCTCGATCGACGGCAGCAACCAGCTGACGTGCGACTTCGGGGATGTCGCGAACGCTGGCACCAAGACCATCACCCTGACCCGCACCACGACGGCCGCCGACTGCGGTTCGATCCCGAACACGGTCACCGTCGCGGCCAGCAACGAGAACACCGACACCGATCAGTTCTCGAATACGAGCAGCGACACCATCATCGTCCAGTGCCCGGACCTGTCGGTCGTGAAATCGGGCAACGGACCGCTCAGCGCGGGTCAGACCGCCACGTTCAGCATCACCGTCAGCAATGCCGGGCCGGGGGCCGCGGCTGACTCGACACTCAGCGACCAGCTGCCCGCCGGGTCCTGGACCCTGGGTGGCGCCGACGCTGCCGCGTGCTCGGTCAACGGCACCAACCTCCTCACGTGCGACTTCGGCACGATCGCGGCCGGCGGCCAGAAGGTCGTCACCGTCAGCACCACGACAGTCCCGACCGAGTGCCCGTCGATCCACAACTCGGTCACGGTCGCCGCATCCAACGAAGCGCCGGCCGCCACCGGGAACAACAGCAGCGACGCCGATATCGTCGTCAACTGCCCCGACATCCAGGTCGTCAAGGACGGCAACGGGCCGATCTCGGCCGGTGACCCCGCCGTCTTCACCATCACCGTCACCAACCACGGTCCGGGCGTCGCGTTCGGGGTCACCCAGAACGACCAGCTCCCGGCCGGTTCCTGGACGCTGGGCGGCGCCGACGCCGCTTCGTGCCAGATCGATGGCAGCAACCTGCTGACCTGTGCCTTCGGCGACCTCGCCGTCAACGCCTCGCGCTCGATCACGCTGTCGCGTGGCACCGTCGCGGCGGACTGCGGCCAGATCGACAACACAGTCACCGTCGCCGCCACGAACGAGGGCGCCGACGTCCTGGACAACAACACCGACAGCGCCACGATCGAAGTGGACTGCCCACTCGTCGTCATCACCAAGACGGCGGATGACGAGGTCGTCAACGCGGGTGACCAGCTCGGGTTCGTGGTCGAGGTCACGAACACCGGCGTCGGCAGCGCCTTCGCCGTGACCGTCAGCGACACCCTGCCGACCGGGCTCACCTGGTCGATCGATACGGCGACCTCGTCGGCGGGCTGGAGCATCACGAATGGCGTTCTCGGGTTCGGCCCGTCGACGCTTGCCAGCCAGGCCTCGACCCACGTCCACATCGTGGCCATCTCGACGGCCGCGAACTGCGGCGTCGTCCCGAACGTCGCCGACCTGACCTTCCAAGGGGGCAGTGGCTCGGACGACGCGTCCGTGACCGTCGAGTGCCCGAACGTCACGGTCCAGAAGTCGGGCAACGGCCCGATCGTCAACGGCCAGGCGGCGACCTTCACCATCACCGTTGCCAACGAGGGCCCGGGTCTGGCCAAGGACGTCACCCTGACGGACCAGCTCCCGACCGGTAGCTGGACCCTCGGTGGCTCGGATGCCGCCGACTGCTCCATCGACGGAAGCAATCTGCTGACCTGCGACTTCGGCGACATCGTCGCGCCGGGACCGGAGGCTGACAGCGACCGGCTGATCACGGTCAGCAGGATCGCGACCACCGACGACTGCGGAACGATCCCGAACACGGTGACGGTCGGCGCCTCCAACGAGGCGCCCGCCGACACGGGCGACAACACGGACTCCGCCACGATCGACGTGCGTTGCCCGGGCGTCGACCTGCAGAAGACGGTCGATGACCCGACCGTCGAGCCGCACCAGAACGTCACCTACACGATCCTCGTGTCGGTCGCCAACGGCCCGGTCACGAACGCGGTCGTCACCGACGATCTGCCGGATGGCCAGACGTACGTCCCCGGCTCGGCGACCCCGTCCCAGCCGGTGGTGAGCAACGGCGGCAAGACCCTGACCTGGACCTTCGCGAGCCTGGCGACAGGCGACCCGGCGGTCACGATCACCTATCACGCGACCATCGACGCCGACGCCTCGGCCGACCCGCAGCAGAACCAGGCCAAGGTCTGCGTCGACGAGGACACGCCTTGCGCGACCGCCGTCGCCCTGGTCACGCCTGAGTTCCCGGCGATCCAGATCATCAAGACGGCCGGCGATGCCGCTGACGGCGAGGTCTTCCAGACCGAGCCGGGCAACGTCGACTACACGTACAAGGTCACCAACACCGGCCCACTCGACCTGCACGACGTCCATGTGACGGACGACAACGGCACGCCGGGCAACACGAGCGACGACTTCCAGGCACTGTGCCCGCAGACCACGCTCGCGGTCGGTGCGTCGATGACCTGCACGGCCACCGTCGACGTGACCAAGAACACGACCAACATCGCGGTCGCCGAGGGCACCTCGCCCGAGGGCAACAAGGTCACGGACGAAGACGACGCCGTCGTCCAGATCCTGACCCACGGCCTTGTCATCGCCAAGTCCAACGACGCCCCGCTCGGAGACCCTCCAGCTCCCGGACGGCACGACCGCCACCCTGCCGACCGCAAAAGAGGGCACGACGGTCACCTACACCCTCGACTACACGTTCAGCGGTGACCCCGTGACGAACGGGATCATCACGGACGTGTTGCCCAGCCGGCGTGACCTACGTCGACCAGTCAGCGACGAGCAACGACGAGTTCACCTTCGTGAGCTACGACAGCACGCACCCGGACCCTGACCTGGACCGCAGCGACCGTGACCAAGAGTGGCACGCTGAGCTACAAGGACACGGTCGACACGGGGGCGCCGGTGCTTCCGCAGCCGCTCGAGAACATCGCCGACGATCGAGTCCGATCAGACGCCGCCAAGCAGCGACTACCTCCGATGTCTTCGTCCCGGCCCCGCCGGCGCACGAGACCAACAAGCCCACCCCGCCGCCGACCGACACGCTGGCCCCGACCGGGCCGAGCAACCCGGGCAGCAGCCTGGCGCTGATCCTGGCGGCACTCGCCACCTTGATCCTCGGCCTCAGCTTCGTCACCCCGGTCCCGGCCGCCGTTCGACGCCGGAACCGCCGCTAGGCCCGAAATCAGCCGGCCGCCCGGATCCCCCACGGGGGACGGGCGGCCGGCTGTCTCATCCGCCTTCCCCATTCATGCGCCGCGACCCCGAGCGGCGTTCGACCGGGGCGCTCCACCACCGGTGGGGTGCCTCGGTCGTTCCATGTCGCCTCGTAGTCCGAGAAGGACCCCCTTCGTTGATGCCACTCGAGAGCATCAAGTAGAGGCAATGTGAGTCGCGGCGAGGCGAGCGGCGCCGAGGCGCCTGGTGGAGTCACGCCGCACTCGCCCCGCCCCTATGGTGGCGCCCCTGGTCGAGCCGCCCTAGCCGAGCCGCCCTGGTCGGTTTGATGCTCTCGAGTGACATCAGCCGCGCAGGGGCTTTGGCGGCGGCCCGAGATCAGCTGCCGATCGAGGTCTCGAAGCCGGGATCGACGAGCTCGACGGGGCCGCCATCGAACCGCGCGCGCACGCTGTCGACGGTCTCCCCTCGCTGGTACCCCATCTGCAGGTGCGTGAGCAGCACCCGGCCGGCACCGGTGCGCCGGGCGAGATCGCCGACCGCCGGACCGTCGAGATGTCCCGCCCCGGCCACGACCGGCCCGGGGCCGAACGACACCTCGCACAGGAGCGTGTCGCCGGGTCGCATCAGCGCATCGATGTCGTTGGCGTTCCCGCAGTCGCCCGAGTACACCAGCCCAGGCGCGCCGACGCCGCCGTCGACCGGCGTCACGCGAAACCCGTAGCTGTCGTCGGTGTGAGTCACGTGCCGCGCCTCCAGCGCGAACGGCCCGACCTCGATCGTGCCGACGGTGAGCACCTCGATGTCGAGTGATTGGACGCTGAAGCCGGGCTCGTCGTGCAGGGCGTCCAGGCGGGCCTCGAGCGCCGCCGGCGCAACGACCCGGACCCGCCGCCGCGGCTTCTCATAGCGCAGGTAGTGGCGTAGCGGGACCACGTCGATGTAGTGGTCGGGGTGCAGGTGGCTGATCACCACGGCCTCCACCTCGGCAGGGTCGACCAGTCCGGCCAGCCGCGGGAACGAGCCCTGCCCGAGGTCCAGGACCAGGCTCGCGCCGGCATGGCGAAGCAGGTAACAGGCCCCCGTTGCGCCTGCCCGGTCCGAGTAGGCCGGTCCGGCACCGATGACATCGAGCCGCATCAGCTACGGGCGAGCCTGATCTGCGGCGCGGCCGTGGACTCCGGCCCCGGCGTTCGGATCGTTGTTGCCGGGGTTGTCGACCTTCGGCGGCTTCGGAGTGGCTCGAGGCGGGACGTGCGCGACCTTGGCCGGCTTTTGGCCCGGGGTCGTCGACTGGGTCGCCGGCTTGGTCGCCGGCGCGCCTGGATGGGCCTGTGCGGCCGATCCCGGATCGGTCGCCCACGGGTCAGGTGCCACCAGGTCGTCGGCATCGACGATACCGTCGCGGTCGGGGTCGCCCTGGGCATTGTGAGCCGTGTGATTCGTCGCGGGATGTCCGTCGCTCGTGGGGTTGCCCGCGTTGTCGAGGTCATCGAGTGCCTTCGTGCTCGCACGTCAGCGCCTGCTCGGCGGCCCCGCGTGCCTGTGCCGGGACGCTGCCGACCAGCCCGGTCAGGACGACGACATGTCGGGTGACGGCCACTTCGATGGTGGTGCCGGCGGTGGCATCCGCGCCGCTGCCCGTGGCGGCCTCGACCACGATCGACGAATAGGCCGCCAGCGCGGCCTCGGTGCCGGACACGTCGCCCGCGCTCGATGCCTCCTGGGCCTCCTGGATGCGTTGGTCGAGCCGGATCACCTCGGCCTGGGCGCGATCCCGCGCATCGGCCGGCAGGTTGGCCATCTCGACCCAGAGGCGCGCGGCGTAGAGCGGACCGCCCGCCCGCGCGCCGTAGACGCGACCCGGCCAGGACGGCGAGCGCAAAGACCCCGGCGAACAGCGCTGCGACCGGGCGACGCCACGAGAGGCGGGCCAGGGCGGGCGTGCCACGCTTCGCGGCGACGGGCGAGGCAGTGTGGCCGGCCGTGTCGAACGTCGCATCGGCCTGGATCAAGGCCGCCCGCCGGTGCGCGGCGTTCATGACTGCCGTGCGCATCCGCGTGGTCGCGGACGAGCTCGGGGACAGCCGGAGATCCGCGTACGCCTCGAGGCGTCGCGCGAGCTCCACGTATCCGGCTGCCGTCTGATCGATCACGTCGTCTTCCATCAGCCCGTCCTCGGTCGCTCGAGTGACCCGTTAGCCACGTGGGCTTCGGGCTCCTCGATCCCGAGCTGACGCCGCAAGGCGGCGATCGCCCGGAACTGCAGGCCGCGAACGGTTCCTTCCTGCTTCCCCATCACCTCGGCCGCCTCGCGGGCGGACAGGCCGGCGAAGAAACGAAGGGTGATGGCGTCGCGTTGGTCCTCGGTCAGGGTCGATAGAGCCGCCCCGACCGCGTCGATCTCCTGGCGGGTCACCGCCAGCTCGTCAGGGCCGGCATCGCCGCCGGCCCGGTCGGCCGACTGGGCGAGGTCGGCGTGCTCGTGGCTCGTCCTGATGAAGTCGATGACCGTGTTCCGTGCCAGGCGGAACAACCAGCCCCCGAACGGGATGCCTCGCGATTCGTATCGAGGCAATGCTTCCAGAGCCTTGACGAAGACAAGCTGCGTCAGGTCCTCCGCGTCACTCGGGCGGCGGACGCGGCTCGCGACGTACCGGTAGATCGGCAGGTGGTAGTGGTCGAACAGCCGACCGAAGGCCCACGCATCCCCGGCCTGGGCCTCTTCCACCAACCGCTCGAGCGCGGAGTCGTCAAGGCTCACAACGAACGGCCCGTCATCACGTTAGGTCTGGGGGTCATGCCGCGCCCATCCTACCCCGGAGACCTGCCTATCCGACAGCGTCAGCGAGCACGGATCGGCACCTCGACGCGTGCATTGCCGGGGCCGCGTCGGAAGGTGAGCGCCTCGAACCCAGCCGTGGCCGCGATCCCGTAGCCGTCCGCGAGCCCCCAGGCGAACTGGGCGGCACCGTGTGCGTCCGAGCCGATCGTGATCGCCCGGCCGCCGAGCTCGTGGAAGCGAGCCACGATCGCCGCGTGCGGGAACGTGACCGCGACCGGATAGCGCAGACCGCTCGTGTTGACCTCGAGGGCCGTTCCGCTGTCCACCAGCGCCCGCAGGATCGGCTCGTACAGCTCGGGCGCCGCCTCGAGCGCCGCCGGCAGGACGTGCGGATACAGGTAGCGCTTGACCACGTCGATGTGGCCGATCGTGTCGAACAGCCCGGACCGTGCCGCGGCGGCCACCTCGTCGAAGGACGGCGCGACGATGTCGGCGAGCGAGCGGCCCGCGACCCAGCTCGCCACGTTTCGCGGGTTGTACGGCGAATCCACGCGATCGTGGACCGAGCCGATGGTGAAGTCGTAGGCGTGGTGGGCCAGGTGGTCGCGGACGTCCGCGTCCCAGGACCTGTTGTACGTCAGCTCGGCCCCGAACCGGATCCGGACACCCTGCGGCGCCCACCGCTCGGCGGCGTCACGGACGATCCGCTCGCGGTCGGCGAACGTCGAGTAGCCGAAGGCCGGCGCGCTCGGCTCGAAGTCGACGTGGTCGGTGATCGCGATCTCGGCGATCCCGCGCTCGACCGCGGCTGCCGCGTAACGTATCGATCGGGACGTTGCTGTCGGGCGACAGGTCCGTGTGCAGATGGGCATCGAGTGGCAGGTCGCGTGCCTGGCGGTCGGTCACCCGGCGATGAGCCCGAGCTCGCGACCGACGCGGTCGAAGGCGGCCAGGCGCGATGTCGAGCTGCTCGTCGGCGTGCGCGGCGGTGACGATCGTGCGCAGGCGCGACTTGTCGATGGCGACGGTCGGGAACACGACCGGCTGGGCGAACACGCCCTCCTCGATGAGCCGATCGCTGAAGCGGCCGGCGGTGTCGGGGTCGCCCATCATGACCGGCGTGATCGGGGTCTCGGAGACGCCCGTGTCGAAGCCGAGCCGGGTCAGCTCGGTCTTGAAGTAGCGGGTGTTGGCCCACAGGCGCTCGAGGAGCTCGGGCTCGTCCTGCATGACCTTGATGGCCTCGCGGCAGGACGCCGACGACCGATGGTGGGTGGGACGTGGAGAACAGGAACGGCCGGGCGCGCTGGGTCAGGATCTCGCGCAGCGCCATGGACCCTGCCACGTAGCCGCCGAGGGACCCGACGGCCTTCGACAGCGTGCCGACCTGGATGGCGACGCGGCCGTGCAGGCCGAAGTGGTCGACCGAGCCTCGCCCGTTCCGCCCGAGGACGCCGCTGGCGTGGGCGTCGTCGACCATGACGGCCGCGTCGAACTCCTCGGCCGCCGCGACGATCCCGGGGAGTGGCGCGATGTCGCCATCCATCGAGAACACCCCGTCGGTCACGACCAGGATCAGCCGGTACTCCCCGCCGCCCTGGCCGGCCCGTCTCGCGCGCCTCACGCAGGACCTCGCGCAGGGCCGCGACATCGGCGTGGGGGTAGACCTTCCGCGGCGCCTTCGACAGCCGCATGCCGTCGATGATCGAGGCGTGGTTGAGCGCGTCCGACACGATCAGGTCGGTCTCGCCGGTGACGACCGGGATGACGCCGGTGTTGGCGGTGAAGCCGGACTGGAAGGTCAGGACCGCGGGCGTCTCCTTGAAGACGGCCAGCTCGGCCTCGAGCGCCTCGTGGATCGACATCGTGCCGGCGATCGTCCGGACGGCCCCGCTGCCCGACCCGAACTCGCGGACCGCGTCGGCGGCTGCGTCGCACACGCGCGGGTGGTGGGTCAGCCCGAGGTAGTCGTTCGAGGACAAGGAGATCAGCCGGCGGTCGTCGACCGACACGATCGGCCCCTGCGCCGACGACATGACCCGGAGCGTCCGGTAGAGGTGGCGCTCGCGGAGGGCGGCGACCTCGTCGACGAGGAAGGCGAGCGGGTCGGCGCGGCCGGTGTCGTGGGCTGTCATGACGTCCAATCCATGATGACCTTGCCGGAGTCGCCGGCGCGTGCCGCGGCGAACGCGGCCTCGAACTCGCGGAACCCGAACCGGTGGGTGATGGCCGGCGTGATGTCGAGTCCCGATTGGAGCATCACCGTCATCTTGTACCAGGTCTCGTACATCTCGCGACCGTAGATGCCGCGCATGGTCAACATCTTGAAAACGATGGCGTTGATGTCGAGGCTGATCTCCTCGGTCGGGATGCCGAGGATCGCGATACCGCCGCCGTGGGCCATCGCCGCGATGGCGGCCCGCAGCGCAGTGGGGTTGCCGGACATCTCGAGCGCGACGTCGAACCCCTCGACCATGTCGAGCTCCTCGAACGCCGACTCGAGCGACCGCTCGCGCGGGTCGATGGCGAGCGTGGCGCCCATCCGGGTCGCGATCGCGCGGCGGTACGCATTGGGCTCGCTCACGACGACGTGACGCGCCCCAGCGTGACGGGCGACGGCCGTGGCCATCAGCCCGATCGGGCCGGCGCCCGAGACCAGGACGTCCTCGCCCAGGATCGGGAAGGCGAGCGCGGTGTGGACCGCGTTGCCGAACGGGTCGAAGATCGCGGCGACCTCCTCGTTGATGCCCGGCCAGTGGTGCCACACGTTGGTCATCGGCAGCGCGACGTACTCGGCGAACGCCCCGTCGCGTCCGACACCGAGGCCGATCGTGTTCGGGCACAGGTTGCGGCGGCCGGCCAGGCAGTGGCGGCAACGGCCGCAGACGACGTGGCCCTCACCGGACACGAGGTCGCCGGGTTGGAAGTCGGCCACGTTGCTGCCGACCTCGACGACGTCGCCGACGAACTCGTGACCGACGACGAGCGGCGGGTGGATCGTCTTCGCCGCCCACGGATCCCACGACTCGATGTGGAGGTCCGTCCCGCAGATGCCGGTCTTGTGGACCCGGATCAGGACGTCATTGATGCCGATCGCCGGGATCGGCACATCGCGCAGCTCGAGGCCCGGGTCCGGCGTGGGTCTTGACCAGGGCGAGCATCGGGCGAGCCTCCGGGTCGGTGCAGTCGCCTGCGGGTCAGTCGACGGGTCGGTGGCCGGGATCAGTCGGCGTCGAGGGAGTCATCGGTGTCGTCGTCGGTCCAGTCGATGACCGCATTCTCCACCGTGCCGATGCCATCGACCGCGCAACGGACACGATCGCCGGGTGCGAGGAAGACCGGCGGGTCGTGGTAGACGCCGACGCCGGACGGCGTGCCGGTCGCGATGACGTCGCCCGGTTCGAGCGTGATCGACCGGCTGATGTACTCGATCAGCTCGGCGACGGTCCAGATCATGTCCGCGGTCGTGGCGTCCTGCATCGGGATCTCGCGGCCGGCGTCCGGACCGGAGCCCGGGATGCGCCACGATCGGAGGCGGAGAGCCTGCGGGTCCGGGATCTCGTCGGCGGTCACGAACACCGGACCCATCGGCAGGAACGTGTCCGAGCCTTTGGCACGCAGCCACTGGCCGTCGCCGACCTCGCCCTCGCGCGAGGGCCACCGGGATGCCCTGCCAGTCGCGCGCGCTGACATCGTTGACGACCACGTAGCCCGCGACGTGGTCGAGCGCCTCGGTCCGCGAGACACGGTGTGCGGTCGTTCCGATGACGACGCCGAGCTCGACCTCGAGATCGAGGGCGACCGTGCCTTCGGGTCGGACGATGTCATCCCCGTCGGCGATGACGGCGTTGGCGAACTTCGAGAAGAGGAGCGGGCGGACCGGGCCTGGACGGCCACCCTCGCTGACGTGCTCCTTGTAGTTGAGGCCGACGCAGATGACCTTGCCCGGGAGCGGGATCGGCGCGATCGCCCGGACGTCGCCGAGGGGGATCCCGGTGGCGCCGGCCAGCGTCGCGGCCCGGTTTCGGAGGTCGTCGAGCGACTCCGGTTCGAGGTCCGGCCCGGTCAGATAGCCGTCCATGACCGGGATCAGCCGGCCGTCGACAAGGACGGCCGTCCCGGCATCATCGAGCCCGAGGTACGAGACGAGTCGCATGGGTAGTCGGTCTCCGGCGGGATTCGATCAGCTGCCCGAGGGTGCAACGCTTGGCGCTGCAGACGGCTCGGTGGACGTGGATGGGGACTCTGTGCTGTTCGGGGGCTCTGACGCGCTCGGGTTCGCGCTGCCGTTCGGGGTCGGGCAGAGTGGTTCGAGGTTCGTCTTGCCGCCCCATTGGTTCCAGTAGGCCATGATCTCCGCCTGGTCGAACGTATCCAACGGCAGGACGCGGCCCCAGACGATCGCCTGGAACGGCGAGCTCATCTGGTCGAACCGGGCGATCACCGGGTAGCAGTTGGCGACCGGCGGGAACGCATCAAAGAACGATTTGAAGGCGGCCTGGCCCTCGGGCGTCGCCCCGGGGCTGTCGCCCTTGTACAGGATCACCAGCCCGCCGTGCTCGAGGTTGTGGATCCAGCCCTGCGGGAGCACCTGGTCGCTGGGGGCGTAGACGCGGGCCGGGATCGGGCCGGACGTGCCCGGGACATTGAAGTGGTTGCCCGACGCGGGCGCGCAGTACGTGTACGTCACCTTGGTCCCCACGGCTACGTGGTTGTGGCCCATGTCGGGCTGCGAGTAACCGAGGTTCGGGGTGGCGCCGGGCAACGGCGAGGCAGTCGGTGTCGGCGTCCAGATCGTGGAGCAGGCGAAGGCCGGCTGCGATGCCTGGAAGAAGACGAAGACCGACAGCAGCGCGACGCCGACGATCGCGGCGATCACGACCAGGGGCGTGCGGTTGCGCTCGAGGAAGGACGGCTGGTAGGCGACCCGCTGGCGCTCGCGTCGACCGGCGCGACTGCCGGCGGCACGTGAGGGCGTCGTGGAGCGGGTGGATGCGCCGCCCGGTCGGGCAGACGAGCCGGTGCCTGGCTTGCCGGGGGCAGCTTTGCCGGTGGCAGGCCGGGTCGAGGCCGCAGCTGCCGCTCCGGCCGCTCCGGACCGCGGCCGCTGCGGGCGGTGTCGTACCGGGCGTGGCACCGAGCGCGATCGGCTCGGCGGCAGCGTCCACCGAGGCGCCGGCGGCTTCGGTGGCGTCGGTCGGCGCCGGCGCCGGCGGCGTCACGCCTGACGAGCTCGGCGGAGTGGAGGCCGGCGTGCCCGACGGTCGTGCCGTCGAGGGTCTGTAGCCGGGCCGCTGTCGCCGGCGGTTCGCTTTGCTCACGGGTTTCCCTCGTGGTTCAGGGTGATGGTCGGACGGGTCGTGGGGGTCGAGACGCGGCATCGATGCGTCCCGCGCAGGCAAGAGGGTACCCGTCCCGCGCCCTGTCGGTCTTCGGACGCGCCACGGGGCGGCGTCGGGCGCTCGTCACTGCTCGTTCAGGTACGTGCGGACCTCCGGTCGGAGCAGGCCCCGAAAAAGCAGCAAGCCGAGCGCGGTCACGAAGATCGCCTCGACGATCAAGCGGCTCAGCGCCAGCAGCGGCACGAGCGGGATCGTCAGGCTGGCCAGGCCGAGCGCGAGCGCGCGCCCCGCCTGTTTGCGCTGCAGCACAAGGGTCATGGTGAAGATCGTGTAAGCGAGCAGGCACATCACGATGAGCCCTTCGAGGCTGACCGGCGTCGAGATGGCAGTGTCCACCACCGAGCGCAGGCTCAGACCGATCCCGATCAGGATCAGGGCCGCGTAGCCGAGGAACAGGCGGATGCCGCCGGGCATCTCGCGGATACGGGTCAGCATGGGCTTCGCATCGTAGCGGAGTGCGCAGAGGGTCGCCGCCGGCCGGCCGTCGGCGGCACGCGACGGACGCCGCTGCTCCCTCCTCTTGACACCGCCGCCCGCGCGCCCGTACCGTCGCGACCAACCCGCCTAAACCGGTTTACGGGATCGTCGACCGCGGAGGAGCCCGAAGCCACGTGGAGCGCACCGTCCGCCCACGCATCGATGACGTCGCGCGCGAGGCCGGCGTCTCGAAGACCGCGGTGTCGTTCGCATTCAACAGCCCGCAGCGGCTGGCGCCCGAGACGGCAGAACGGATCCGGGCTGTCGCCGAGCAGCTGGGCTACACGCCCCACCCGGTCGCCCGCATGCTCACCCAGGGCGCGACGCTGACCATCGGCGTGCTGACGCCGCAGCCGCTGTCGGTCGTGTTCGCGAACCCGTTCTTCGGGACGTTCGCGAGCGGGGTCGGGGCAGCCGCCGAAGCCGGCGGTTACGCGCTCCAGTTCATCTCACCATTGCGTGGCTCGCTCGCCGGGGCGATGCATCACGCCACGGTCGATGGCGTGGTCGCCGTGGGCCTGTCGGGCGACCACCCGGAGGTCGACGAGATCCGGCGGACCGGCATCCCGGTCGTGCTCGTGGACTCGACCGCGGTGCCCGAGTGGAGCTCCGTCGCGGTCGATGACGCCGGCGGGGCGCGCGCGGCCGCGGAGCACCTGCTCGGGCTCGGGCACCGGGACATGCTCGTCATCGGGGTCGAGCCGCCGACGCCGGCCCGGAGCCCGAAGACCGGCTACGACCCGAACGGCGTCACCGCCCGCCGGCTGGCCGGCTATCGCGAGGCGCTGGCCGCGGCCGGTATCGATCTCGGCGACGACGGATGGTTGCGGGCCCGGCGACCATCGACGGCGGCGTGGTCGCTCTCGATCGAGCGTGGCGCGCCGGACTGCGACCGACTGCCGTCCTGGCCATGAGTGACGCGCTGGCGATCGGGGCGATCGGGGCGCTGCGCGGACGGGGCGTCCGCGTCCCCGCCGATGTCAGCGTGGTCGGCTTCGATGACATCGACGTGGCGGCCTACCTCGAACCGGCCCTCACGACCGTCCACCAGCCGATCGCGCGGAAGGGCCGCGAGGCCATCGAGCTGCTGCTCGCCGCCATCGAGGGCCGGTCGGGAGCGGCCGGCAACAGCGCCTCGACCACCGAGCATCGCGTTCTGCCGACACATCTCGTCGTCCGCGCCTCGACCAGCCCGCTCGCCCGCCGATGAGCGTCGACACCCCGGCCTGGGTCCGCGACGCGATCTTCTACCAGGTGTTTCCTGACCGGTTCGCGGCGAGCGAGCGCGTCCGCAAGCCAGGTACCCTCGAGCCGTGGGACGCCCCACCCACGGCCGATGGCTTCAAAGGCGGCGACCTGCGCGGCGTCACCGAACGGCTCGACTACCTCGCGGACCTCGGCATCACGGCGCTGTACCTGAATCCGGTGTTCACATCCGCCGCGAACCACCGCTACCACACCGACGACTACCTGGCGGTCGATCCGCTGCTCGGCGGCGATGACGCCCTCCGAGAACTGCTCGATGCGGCCCATGACCGCGGCATGCGGGTCGTGCTCGATGGCGTGTTCAACCACAGCGGGCGCGGTTTCTGGCCGTTCCACCACGTCGTCGAGCTGGGAGCGGCCTCGCCCTATCGCGGCTGGTTCCACCTCGACGATGCCCGCCTCGATGCCGGCCGGCCGCTGGTCGCCTATCCACCGCCCGGCACGCCGCCGTCGGCCCTCGGCTACAAGGCGTGGTGGGGGCTGCCGGCCCTGCCGAAGCTGAACACCGACGACCCGCAGGCGCGCGAGTACCTGTTCGGGGTCGCCGAGCACTGGCTCCGATTCGGCATCGACGGCTGGCGGCTCGACGTGCCCGAGGAGATCGCCGACGAGTCGTTCTGGCAGGAGTTCCGGGCGCGCTGCCGGGCCGTCGATCCCGACGCCTACCTGGTCGGCGAGATCTGGCACGTGGCCCCCGATTGGGTGCGCGGCGACCGCTTCGATGCGCTGATGAACTACCCGCTGGGCGAGGCGATCCTCGGGTTCGCCGGCGGATCGCGGCTCGACCTCGGCATCGTGGCGGGACACGACCAGTACCGGCATCACGTCCGGCCGACCGACGGGCCGGCGTTCGCAGCGCGGGTGGTCGAGATCTGCGCGGCGTACGACCCCGACGTCACGGCCGTCCAGCTGAACCTGCTCGGCTCGCACGACACGCCGCGCCTGCGAACGGTGCTCGGCGGGGACAGTGCGGCCGTGCGACTCGCTTACCTGCTGCTCGCCAGCCTGCCGGGGGCGCCCTGCCTGTACTACGGCGATGAGGTCGGGCTTGTCGGGGCGAATGACCCGGCGAACCGCGGTGGGTTCCCGTGGGACGAGGCGTGCTGGGATATCGGGCTGCGAGAGTCGGTTCGTGCGCTTCTCGGCCTTCGGGCGGCCGAGCCGGGACTGCGCGACGGCGCGGTGCGGGTGGCTCGGCGCGGACGGGTCGGCGGTCGCGCTCGAGCGCGGCGCCGGTGCGACTCGGCTCGTCGTTGCCGTCAACCCCGGCGATTCGGCCGTCCGGCTCGAGCTGCAATTCCCCGACGCCCCGAGCGGCGCCAGCGGGCGTCTGGTCCCGATCGAGCTGCCGGGGTTCGCCCAACCGGTCGAGACGCGGATCGTCGATGGCACGGCCAGCGTCGACATCGGTGCGCAGAGCGGGGCGATGCTTCGTGTCGTCTGACGGGACCCGCCGGGCGAGCGTCGGGAACGCGAAGGGGTCGATGCCGCGTTTGCCGTCATACTCCGCGGTCTGTGGCAGATCTACCGATCGACCTCGGACCCGGGCTCGCCGAGCAGCTGGTCCGGATCCTCGATGTCGAGGCGAAGATCCCGCGGACGCTCGAGGCACTGGGTCCGGTCGGGGGACGTGATGTGCTCTTGCTTGACGGCGACGATGGGATCCGTGCCCGGCAACTTGCTGAGCTCGGCGGGCGGGTGACGTTCGCGGACGCGAACGGGCCGGCCGGCTTCGACGCGCCCGACGCCTCGACCGATGTCGTGATCAGCATGTGGGGCTCGTTCCGCGACGGCCTGGCACACGACGTTGCGGAGGCGGGTCGCGTGCTGCGACCCGGCGGACGGCTGCTGGTCGTCCATGACTACGGGCGCGATGACGTGTCGCGGTTGCGCGGTGAGCTTCCAGAGTACGGGCCATGGAGCCGGCGCGACGGACCGTTCCTGGCCGGCGGGTTCAAGGTCCGCGTCGTCCATTGCTTCTGGACGTTCGAGTCGATCGACGAGGGTGCCGCGTTCCTGGAGTCGGCATTCGGGTCAGTCGGGCGCGAGGTGGCGGCCGGCATGAAGCGCCCGAGACTGTCGTATAACGTGGCTGTGTATCACCGATCGTTCGAGGCGGACGCGTGACGACCCAGGAGCGCCGCGGGAGGACCGTCACTCCGGGGGTCGTGTTCCTCGCGGTCGCCCTGATCGGGTCGATCGTCTTCGTGCTGTACGCGATCACGGTCCGGGACGCATCGCAGATCCCGCTCCTGGCGGCCGGCAGCGTGGTCCTCGGGATCGTCTTCCTCGCACTGGCGGCCTACTCGTTGCGCGCCACTTGGCGAGCCGGGATCGCGGCACGGAACGGGCGGGCGCTCGCACTCGGGATCGGCGGCGGGATCGCTGCGATCATCGGGGCTGGCTGCGTCGCCGGCGCGATCATCCTGTACCTGCTGTCCCAGCAGCCGCCGGTCAGCTGAGGGGCCGCGTCGCGGGCGCCAAGGCAGTCGCTGAACGTCGCTGGAACATCAGCCTCGGCCGGCCCGATCGGGCCCTCTGGTAGACTCCGGCCGGTCGTCGCCCCCATCGTCTAGAGGCCTAGGACGCCACCCTTTCAAGGTGGAGATCAGGGGTTCGAATCCCCTTGGGGGTACCACCCGCCGGACTGCGCCCCTGCTACCATCGGTCGCGATGGAGATCATGGGCATCGAGATCCGGACGATCGTCAGGGACAACGTCGCGACGCGCTGCGACGGCTGCCTGGAGATCATCGATGGCACGCCCTGGCGGGTGAACCTCCTCGACATCGTCGCGGCCGAGTCCCCCGTCGCGTGGACCGAACGCCCGACCATCAATCCAGGCCCGTTCCAGTTCCACTCCGACCCGAGCCACGTCCGGCGCTGGATGGCCGACAAGGGATACCTGTTCTGCCGTCGTGGCGAAGTCCGCGAGATCATGCGGCCGATCCGGATCCCGACCGATCCGCCCGCCTGGGGGCTGTGCGACGGGATCCATCGCGACGACCACGAATTCGTGCCGGCATGAGCCGGCACCTCGCCGCGACCGAACGCCGCGACCCGCGCTCGAAATCAGGTTGACACGGTCATCGCGGGCCTCCTATCCTGCCCCCGTCCCGAGCGACAACGCGCGTACGTAGATTCGCCTAAATTCGCCTAGGTTTCCCCTCGCTAACCCCTTTCATGTCGACGGGCCGAGCGCGCGTATCCCCCCACGCGCTCTCGGCCTGTCGGCCATTCACCGCAGAGGCTCCCATGGCAGACCCGGTCGCCGCCTCGCCCCAATGGCTCTCGCTCGGGCCTGCCAGCCGCCTCGTGGGGGTCGATCCCGATACGCTGCGCCGCTGGGCCGACGAAGGACGGATCGAGGCGTACGTGACGCCCGGAGGCCATCGCCGATTCGATCGCACCACGATCGAGGCATTGGTCGCCACGAGACGATCGGGCAGCCGCCCGCTGGCCAGCCTCGGAGCCAGCCCCGAACGACTCAACCGCGCCTATCGACGGAGCTATACGCCCGGTCACGCTGCCCAGCAGGTGTCGGCTGACGACCAGGACGCCCGCGAGCGATACCGTCGCGACGGCCGCCTCCTGGTCGAGGCGCTCATCTCGCACCTCGACGCCGATCCCGCCGACGCCACTGAACGCGCGCGCTCCGAAGCGGACGCCGCGGCCCTGGTCGACGACCTGGCGCGCCGCCTGGCGGCCTCGGGGATCAGCCTGACCGAGGCGGTCGCGATGTTCGTGGCCGCCCGGCGCCCGTTCCTCGACGCGTTGACCGGGCTCGGGCGTCGCCGGGCGCTCGAAGCGTCGCGGCTCGCCGTCCTGTACGACGACGCGTCGGGGCTCCTCGACCGGCTGCTGCTTCGCCTGATCGGGACCTTCCAGGAAACCGCGCGCGCGGCATGAACCCGTCCGTCTTCCTGCCGGCCCTCACCTCGATCCTGGCGCTCGTCTTCTCGCTGGCGCTGTTCGACCAGTGGCGCGAGCGACGGGGCGGGTTCCAACTGATCTGGGCGATCGGCATGGTGTTCTACGGTGTCGGCGCGGGCTGCGAGGCCATCGGCGCGGCGAGCGGCTGGAACGAGACCCTGTACCGGACGTGGTATCTGACCGGCGCGGTCTGGACAGCAGGCTGGCTGGGTCTCGGGACGACATTCCTGCTCGGACGGACGCGGTTCGGATACAGCTTCGCGCTGTGCCTGTTCCTGGCCGGGCTGTTCACCTTCCTCCTGCGCACGAAGCCCGAATACGCCGGGGCCGGGGCGCTGCCCCTGTTCTACTTCATCGTCGCCGGCATCCTGGCCCTCGCGGTCGCGATCGAGACCTACTTCGCCAACGAGCGCTGGCCGCTGCTCGCCGCAGCGGCCGTCATCGGCGCCACGATCCTGAGCCTGGTCCTGATGGCCACGACGACGCTGGCGGCGCCCGGATATGCATTGGACCCGGCGACGAACGCGCCGGTCGCGACCCTGTTCCCGCCCGAGCTTCGGCTGCTGACGCCGTTCCTCAACATCACCGGAGCGTTCGCCCTGATCCTCGGGGCGATCTTCTCGACCTACGTGTTCATGCCAAAACGGCGGGTGCTCGCCTACTCGCTCGACCCCAACCAGCCGGGCGACGAGTTCCTGTTCAACCTGGTGATCAGCGTCGTAGCGATCCCGGTCAACATGGTGGCGTCGCTGCCGGGTGCCGCCCGGGCGCTCGTCGCGGGCAAGCTCCACAGCCGGGTCCCGGCCACGATCCTGATCGCCATCGGGGCATTCGTGGCCACGCTCGGCGACACGCTCAACCGGTTCGGGATGACCGAGTGGTTCCAGCTCGGCAAGTTCCTTGGCGTGCTGTTCCTGTTCGCCGGTTTCCTCGTCTCGATCGAGGTGTTCCACCAGATCCGGGTGCCGTTCACCCGCATCGCCCTCGGCCGGGCACGACACGAGCCGGCAGGAGCCGAGCAGCTGGCGGCAACCGCGGAAGAGGCCGTCGATGAGCGCGCGGCGGCGGAGGCGGCGCACAGCTGACGGCCCGCACTTGACCTTCCCGGACCTCGGCCGCCCCTACCATGGCGACGATGTCCGTTCGACCGCGTGTCAGCAAGTAGCGCGCCGCCACGATGAGGATCAGCCGGGGCGGGATGGCCGCTACCTTGACCGATGGCCCAAGCGGCTACGGATCCGATGAGGCCGACCCGACCCGGGAGATGAGTCGGGTCGGTCTGCGGAACAAGATCCGGGGCCGGTCCGCCAGCCCCTTGTCGGTGGTGAGCGTCATCTGTGCGGTCGTTGCGACCGTCGCCATCGTCGATCGGGCGCTCGCCTCGGCACTGGTTCTGAACATCAGATGGGACGCGTTCTACTACCACCTGCCCTTTGCCGCGATCTGGGGAGGGCTGTCCATCCCGTACGACATGAACGACGCGGTTCGACCCCTGTTCGAGGGATACCCGCCGCTGCCGGAGATGGTCCAAGGCCTTTTGTGGAGGTTGACCGGCTCCGTGAACGCCACGGGTGTCGCCAACTTCCTCGCCTTCGGCCTGTTCCTCATCTACTGCCACAAGGTCCTGCGAGCGCCGTTCTGGCTGGTGGCGCTGATCTCGCTCAGCGCCCCGCTCGTGTTGATCCACACGGCCGTCAGCTACATCGACCTGTTCGGGAATGCCTTCCTGGCGATCGGCGTCTGCTCGTGCCTGTCCCTATATCTCTTTCCGGAAAGGCGGTCGCGTACCGTCATCGTCGGCGGGTTCGCCGCGCTTGCCATCGCCGCGTGGTCCAAGTCCCTGCTGGTCCCGGTCATCGGCGTCATGTTCATCCTGTTCGCCATCGTCGTCCTCCGGTCCACCGCGGCGGACAGGTTCAATCGGCGCCAATTCGCCGTCGTCTTCCTGGTCTTTGCCACTCTGGCGGCGACGCCGTACGCCAAGAACCTGGCCATCTACGGGAATCCCTTCTGGCCGACGCGTGTCCCGGTCGTGGGTGCGCTCTTCCCGTCGATCGACGATACGGCCTACTTCGCCACGCAGAGACCCGCTGATCTCTACGATGCTCCGCAGGCCGAGGTCTTCTTCCAGTCCCTGTTCGAGATCAACGTGCCCACCTCCTACCCGAACCGCCTTCGATGGATCGTGGATCAGGGCTCCACACCGACGCAGGCCGGCTTCCGGATGGGCGGCTTCTGGAATATCGGCGTCGTCGTCTATCTGCTCATCTCGTTCGGGATGCTCATTGCCTTGCGACGGAGGGCGGGGCTCATCGCAAGCATCGCCGCGGTAGGCGTGCTGTGTCTGATCGCGGTCATCCCCGCGTCGAACAATCTCCGCTACTGGCTGTTCATCCCTCTGACCTGGGCTGCCACGATCGGCATGCTGTATCCGGAGCTGCGCCACAAATTCCCGCGCGCCGCTCTCGGGATGCTGGCGACCGTCCTGGTGCTCTTCGGCTACATGGTCAGCCAGAACTCTGCCTACCTCCCGATCCAGCCGTTCGGTTACCGAGATGCGGCCGTCGCGTGGGGCGCCGCGGACTGGTGGCCCAAGCTCCAACAGGGAAAGACCTATTGCGTCGTGGATTTGAGTCCGATCGGGATGATGATGACGGGACCTACGATGCACGAGTTTTCGATCGTGGATCGAACCAAGGCCACGCTGTGTCCGGCCGGCACCCTCGTCGTCAGCGCGGCTGGCATCGAGCGGCCAAGCGCGACGCCGCCGTAGCCCATCCCCTTCCAGCCGTCCCGGTCGACCCGGTGGCGTCGCTGCCGGGCCTGCCCGAGCGCCGACGTTCCGGCCCTCCACCGACCTACCATGGCGGCGATGTCCGCCAGCGCCGCCAGCCGAGCCTCCGACTCCTCCGCGACCGCCGCCGTGGCCGGCCCGCCCGTCGCCGGCTTCCTGATCGTCATCGTCGCCGCATCCCTGTTCGGGATGCTCGGTCCGCTGTCGCGCTTCGCCTACGACGCCGGGATGACGCCGCTCGCGTTCGTCGCCTGGCGCGCCGCGATCGGACTCATCGCGACCGCGGCGTTCGTCGCCTGGCGGATCCGGCGGGGCTCGGAGCGGATGATGCGGCTGCGCGAGCTGGACCGCGGCGCGCGGGCCAGCCTCGCGGTCGCGGCCGTGATGGGCTTCACTCTGAACCTCGCGATGTTCATCTCGTTCGACCTCGTGACGGTCGCCCTGGCCCTGCTCGGGTTCTACACCTACCCGGTGATGGTGGCGCTGGTCAACGTGGCGTCGGGACGCGAAACGCTCGACCGGCCGCGGATGGTCGCCCTCGGGCTGGCGGTGGCCGGGATGATCGCCGTGGTCGCCTCGCAGCTCGACCCGGCGGCCGGGATCCGGTTCGATGCCCTCGGCTTCGGGCTGGCGCTCGGGGCGGCGCTCAGCCAGACCGTGTTCATCGTGGTGAGCCGCGCCGGCTACCCGCAGGTCCCGGCCGACCAGGCGATGGCCGTGGTGCTCGCGACGACCGTCGGCTGCAGCCTCGTCGTCGGGTTGCTGACCGGCAACGGCGCCGCTCTTGGCTACCCCGTCAGCGACCCGTCCGTGGTGCCGCTGCTGGTGTTCACCGGGCTGTTCGCAGCCGCCATCCCCTCGACCATGTTCCTGACCGGCATCCGGCTCGTGGGCGGGACGCGGGCAGGGATCCTGATGCTGTTCGAGCCGGTCGTCGGCGTGGTGCTGGCGGCAATCCTGCTCGGCGAGTCGCTGGCTCCGATCCAGGCGCTCGGCGGCATCGCGATCCTGGCCGCGGCCGTGATCCTGCAGCGGACCGCGGCGCCCGGCGAGCGGGCCGTGGCAGCACCGGCCATCGAAGCCGACGCGGTCGCCTGACATGGCCGGCCGGATCCGGGTGCTCATCGTCGACGACCACGCCATGGTCCGCCGCGGGATGCGCGACTTCCTCGACCTGCACGACGACCTCGAGGTGGTCGGCGAGGCGGCCGACGGGGCGGCGGCACTCGACGCGACGGCCGAGCTGACACCCGACGTCGTCGTGATGGACCTGATGATGCCCGGCATGGACGGCGTCACCGCGACGTCAGTGATCAAGGCGCGCCACCCGGCGGTCGAAGTGGTCGCCATCACCAGCTTCATCGAGGCGGACCGGATCGCCGCCGCGATCGAGGCCGGCGCCAGCGGCGTCCTGCTCAAGGACGCCGAGGCCGATGACCTGGCCCGCGCGATCCGGGCCGCGCGCAACGGCGACGTCTACTTCGATCCGGCGGTGGCCGGGATCGTCGCCCGGCGGATGCGGACCGGCGGGAGCCGTGCGTCGGCGGAGGCACGGGCCGAGGCCGCGCTCGGACAGCTCACCGCACGGGAGCGTGACGTCCTGGGCTGCCTGGCGCGCGGGCTGTCGAACCGCGCCATCGCCGAGGATCTCGGGATGGCCGAGCGAACGGCCCGCACGCACGTCTCGAACATCCTGTCCAAGCTCGGCCTGACCAGCCGGACGCAGGCGGCCCTGTTCGCGGTCGAGCACCGGCTCGATCCGGATCGGTGACCCTGGTCGCCGGACCGCCCGACGCCCCGGCCATCGTCTTCGTCCACGCCACCCGGCTCACCGCCTCCATGTGGGTCCCGCAGGTCGCCGCGCTGAGCGATGAATTCCTGACGATCGCGGTCGACCTGCCCGCGCACGGGTCGCGCGCCGACGAGCCATTCACCATGGAGTCGGCAGCCGACGCCCTGGCGGCGGACATCCGCGAGCACGCCGGCGGGCGCGCGGTGGTGGTCGGGCTGTCGCTCGGCGGGTACGTGGCGATGACGCTGGCCGCTCGCGATCCCGCGCTCGTGCGCGCGTTGGTCCTGTCCGGAGCGACCGCCGAGCCCGTCGGCATCCGGATGCTGCCGTACCGCGCGCTCGCCTCGGTCCTGGGCAGGGCCAGCGATGAGCGCCTCCAGCGCGTCAACGAACGCTATTTCCGGCGGCGCTATGCGCCGACCATCGCCGATCCCATCGTCGAGGCCGGCTTCTGGTCGCGTGGCGGGGCAGACGCGTTGCGGGCCATCAGCGGCGAGCGTTTCGTGCCGCGGCTCAAGGCCTACCCAGGACCGACGCTGATCATCAACGGCGAGCGCGACCTGCCATTCCGCCTCTTCGCGCCGACCTTCGCGGCGGCCGGCACGAACGTCCGCAGGGTTCGCCTGGCCGCGCGCCAGGCACCTCACGAACCTCGACCAGCCGGCCGCCTTCAACGAGGCGATCCGGCGGTTCGTCCGGTCGCTCGAGACCGAATAGCAGGTGCGGCCCCGGCACGGCGGCCGCCTGCCGGCCACCCAAACGCCCCCGGCTATACTGGCCCGACCCGCCGACAGCCCGTCATCCAGAGGTTCGATTGCGCGTTCGAAAGGCCGTCTTCCCCGCCGCCGGTTGGGGCACCCGCTTCCTCCCGGCGACGAAGGCCCAGCCCAAGGAGATGCTGCCGCTCGTCGACAAGCCGATCATCCAGTACGCGGTCGAGGAGGCCGTGGCGGCCGGGATCGAGCAGGTCATCATCGTGACCTCCAGCCAGAAACGGGCGATCGAGGACCACTTCGACCTCTCCTACGAGCTCGAGCACCTGCTCGAGGAGAAGGGCGACATCGAGATGCTGCGGCAGGTCCGCGCGATCAGCGATCTCGCCCAGGTCGCCTACGTCCGGCAGAAGGAGCAGCTCGGGCTCGGCCACGCGGTGCTGATGGCCAAGGACCTCATCGGCCACGAGCCGTTCGCGGTGATCCTGCCCGATGACGTGGTCGTCGGCGACCGGCCGTGCATCGGCCAGCTGATCCACGCCTACCACCAGACGCACGGCTCGGTCATCGCCCTGATGGAGGTCCCGCCCGAGGAGGCCGGCCGCTACGGCGTCATCGATTCGGAGGCGACCGAGGACCCGCTCGACCATGGGCGGCTGCGCCTCATCACCAAGCTGGTCGAGAAGCCGCCCGCCGGCGAGGCGCCGTCGAACCTGGCCATCATCGGCCGCTACGTGCTGACGCCCAAGATCTTCGACAAGCTCGAGCAGACCCAGCGCGGCGCCGGCGGCGAGATCCAGCTGACCGATGCGATCTCGGCGCTGATGGAGGAGCAGCAGGTCTTCGGCTACGAGTTCGAGGGCACTCGCTACGACGCCGGGACGACCATGGGCTGGCTCAAGGCGTCGGTCGAGATCGCCCTTGCGCGCGACGATCTGGGCACCGAATTCCGCGCCTACCTCCACGGCCTGAAGCTCTGACCGTCCGGCTCGTGGGGTACGATGCCGCCGCACGAGTGGGCGGGCGGAACGCGCGCGACAGGGTGTGAGGGGACGATTTGGCAGAGATCGGGCAGGTCCTCGGTGGCCGGTATCGACTGGTCGAGCTGCTCGGCAGCGGCGGGATGGCGACCATCTATCGGGCCACCGACACCGGCCTCGGTCGCGACGTCGCGCTGAAGCTCCTCCGTCCGGAGTACCTGCGCGACCCTGACTTCTCGTCCCGCTTCCGGCTGGAGGCCCAGGCCGCCGCCTCGCTCAGCCACCCGAACATCGTCCACGTCTACGACTACGGGGAGGACCCGAGCGGGCCGTACATCGTCATGGAGCTGATCGACGGCGAGGACCTCGCCACGATCCTTCGACGGAGCGGCGCGCTCCCGCCCCGCCAGGTGGCACGCATCGGAGTCGGCGTCGCCCGGGCACTCGCGGCCGCTCACGCCCGCGGCCTGGTCCATCGCGATATCAAGCCGGGCAACGTGCTGATCGGCTCCGACGGTGCGGTCAAGGTCGCCGACTTCGGGATCGCTCGGGCCGTCGCCGAGGCGCAGGTCACCCTGCCCGGAACGACCCTCGGATCGGTCCACTACTTCAGCCCCGAGCAGGCCCGCGGCGAGCCGGCCACGACCTCGTCGGACATCTACAGCCTCGGCATCGTCCTGTACGAGATGCTGACCGGCTCTCGCCCGTTCGAAGGGGACAGCGCCGCCTCGGTGGCTCTCGCCAGGCTGACCGGGCCGATCCCCGACCCGGCCGCCGTCCGACCATCCGTCCCGGCGGACCTCGCATCGATCACCCGGCGCGCGCTGGCGCTCGATCCGAAGGACCGCTGGCCGTCGGCCGCCGTCATGGCCGATGCGCTCGATGCCACGCTGGCCCCGGGTGGCGGCGCTGCCGCGGGAGCGGCTGGGGTTGCCGCGGCCGGAGCGGCGGGAGCGGCGGCAGCCGCGCCGGGAGAGGCCGGCGATACGGGCGGTTCGAAGGCTGGCGCCGCTGCAGCCGGCGCGCTGGTCGGCGCGACGGTCGTCTCCGCGACCGCGCGCCCGAACCCGGCGGCGATCCCGTACTCCCCCGATGCGTACGTCGGCGCCGACGGAGAGACGACGACCGGCACCCCACCCCCACCGGCCGGCACGACCGGCGGCACGACCGGGGGCCCGGACGACGACGGCAAGACGAGTCCGCTCGTGTGGGTCGCCGGCATCGTCGCGATCCTGCTGCTCGCTGCCATCGCATTCCTGGTCTTCCAGCTGACCTCGGGCGGCTCGGGAAGAGCCGCGCAGGTGACGGTCCCGAACCTCGTCGGCCAGACCTCGGCCGCGGCGACCGCGCAGGTCTCGGCCCTCGGGCTGACCCTCACTCCGACCGGGGTGGCCTCCTCGGATCAGCCCGAGGGCACGGTCCTGTCGCAGGACCCGCCCGCCGGAACGAAGGTGGACGCCGGCAGTGAGGTCAAGGTCAACGTCGCGACCGGGCCGGGGACGGTCCCGGTCCCGAGCATCACGAACCTCGACGAATTCGAGCGCCCTCCAGGCGCTGTCCGACGCCGGGTTGCGCATCGGCGTGCGCACCGAGGCCTTCGATCCCACGATCGCTGTCGGTCTCGTCTCGGCCCAGAACCCGTCGGGCGGCATCGTCGTCGCGAAGGGGACGCCGATCGACTACACGATCTCGAAGGGTCCCGAGCCGACGCCGTCGCCCACTCCGACTCCGACGCCCACGCCGACTCCGACGCCCACTCCCAAGCCGACGCCCACGCCGACACCGACTCCGACGCCCACGCCGACACCGACTCCGACGCCCACGCCGACACCGACTCCGACGCCGACCGACACGCCCGCGCCGTCCTGATAGGTCTCGGGCTCAACCTCGGCGGTCGCCGTCCGCGCGCTGGCGATGGATCTCGACGCCGGCGTGATCGAGCGGGCCATCGAGCCTGACCTCGGGCTTGCGGACCCGCACGACGACTTCGGTCACGTCGAATCCCGAAAGCAGCTCGTGGCTGATCGCCTCGGCCAACGCCTCGAGCAGCCGGAACGACGTCGACTCGACGATCTGTCGGACGGCGTCGTAGACCCGGCCATAGTCCACCGTCAGGTCGAGGTCGTCATCGATCCCGGCGCGCTGGAGGTCGAGCCCCAGCTCGACGTCGACCTCGAACGGCTGCGGCGTCAGCTGCTCCCACTCGTGGACGCCGTGGCGGGCCTGGAAGCGCATGTTGGCGAGCACGATCCGGTCGCTCACCGCTGACCTCCCTCGGCGACGACGGCTCGCTGTGAGGTGCGGACGACGGCATCGGTCATCCGCGCGGCGCGGACGTTGGCCTCGACATCGTGGACCCGGACGATGTCGGTCCCGGACGCGATCCCGAGCGCCGTCGTGGCGAGCGTCGCCTCGAGCCGGTCCTCGGCGGGCAGGCCGAGGACGCGGCCAAGGGTCGACTTGCGGCTCGTCCCGAGGAGGATGGGCCGCCCGAGCATGCGCAGCGTGTCGAGCTCGCGCAGCAGCTCCAGGTTGTGGTCGGGCGTCTTGCCGAAGCCGAACCCCGGATCGACGATCAGGTCGTCCCATGGCGACGCCGAGGCTCGCGGCTCGGTCGAGCGCGCGCTGGAGGTCGGCGATCAGCTCCGGCATGAAGGTCCGATAGACGGGCTCTGCGCGGTTGTGCATGACGATGAGCGGGACGCCGTGGTCGGCGGCGAGCCGGGCGAGCGTGTCGTCGTCACCGACCGCCCAGACGTCGTTGATGAGGTCGGCGCCGGAGGCGAGCGCGGCCTCGGCGACCGCAGACTTGGTGGTGTCGATGCTCAGGGGCGTGTCCGGGAGGGCGGCCCGGACGGACGCGATGACAGGCACGACCCGGGCGCGCTCCTCGTCCGCGTCGACGGGCTCGTGACCGGGCCGCGTCGATTCGCCACCGATGTCGAGGATGTCGGCGCCCTCGGCGACCATCCGGCGCGCCTGCGCCACGGCCGCCTCGACCGCGTCCCCCGGTCCGCGATCAGTGATGAGTCCGTCGCCCGAGAACGAGTCGGGCGTGATGTTGAGGATCCCCATCACGTATGTCCGCTCGCCCCAGCGGAACGTCGCCGGGCCGATCCGGGTGCTGCCGAGGTCGCGGGCGGTGACCGTCATGTCGGTCAGGGTACGGGGTCGTCGGCAGGTCCGGGGTCGCGCAGGGCCGGATCGTCGACGAGATGGCTGCGCGCTGCACCGACCAGATACAGCGACCCGGCGATCAGGACGGTGCCGGACGGTTCGGCGACGAGGGCGGCCGCGACGGCGTTCGTCGGGTCGTCCTCGACGAGGACCGTGCGCGGGACGGCGGTCGCCCGCCAGAGCACCGCGAGGTCACGCGCGGGCAGGGCCCGAGGGACGGGGAGGCTCGTGCAGATGACGACCGAGGCCGCCAGCGCGTCCGAAGTGGCAAGCGCCGCGACCACGCCCGGGACGTCCTTGTCGGCCATCGAAGCCGTCACCAGCGTGACCGGGCCTGGATCGAGGTAGGGCCGCAGGTCGTCGAGGGATGCGGCGAGGGCTGCGGCCCCGGCCGGGTTGTGGGCACCGTCCAGCAGCACATCCCGACCGCCGACGCGGATGAGCTCCAGCCGACCCGGCCAGACCGCGGTCGCATAGCCGTGGCGGCGGGCGTCGTCGGGGACCGTGGCGATGCCGGCCGCCTCGAGCGCGTCGAGTGTCGCGTCGGCGATGGTCGCATTGGCGGCCTGGTGGCGGCCACGCAGGCCGATCCGCGTCCGCCCGAGCCGTGGGAGGTCGATCTCGATCCCGTCGCGATCCCAGCCCAGGAGTTGCGCGGGCTCGACCTCGGTCAGCGGCACGGCCATCCGCCGCGCGCGTCGCCGGACGACCGCCAGACCGTCACCGCGCGCGCCCGTCACAGCCAGGTCCCCGCGCTCGATGATCGCGGCCTTCTCCCGGGCGATCTTCGCGATCGTGTCGCCGAGCCGGTCCATGTGATCGAGGTCCACGTTGGTCACGACCGCGACGCCGCCATCCCAGGCGTGGGTCGCGTCCAGGCGCCCGCCGAGACCGACCTCGACGATGGCGAGGTCCGGGCGCACCTCGGCGAAGCGGGCGAACACGACCGCGGTCAGCAGCTCGAACTCGGTGGGGTCGCCGTAGCGGCGCGCGATCCGGTCGGCGATGGGCAGCACCAGCTCGACGAGCCGGGCGAAGTCGGCGGCGGCGATCGGCCGGCCGTCGACCTGGACCCGCTCCCGATACGTGACCAGGTGCGGCTTGGGGGTCGTGCCCACGTGGTAGCCGGCGGCGCGCAGCGCCGAATCGGTGAGCGCCAGGACGCTGCCCTTGCCGTTTGTCCCGGCGATGAGGGCGCCGCGGACCGTGCGCTCGGGGTTGCCCAGCTCGCGCAGGAGGGCTCGCGTCCGCCCGAGGCCCAACCGGATGCCGAAGCGGCCGCGTTCCGAGAGCGCCCGGAGCGCCTCTTCGTACGTCACTCCCGGGTCAGCTCGTCCTCGTAGAAGACGCACTGGTTGAAGCGAGGCGTCAGGCACACGTCGTTCACGTAGCCCTGCTCCATGTGGACCCCGCCGCGCAGCTGGCAGCGCGAGGTGTTCGTGTCCTGGCGGATGAGCGCCTTGAGCAGGTGCGGCGCCTGGATCGGGATCGCGCCACGGCTGCCGGTCATGTAGAAGTGGGGACAGACGTTGCGCCGCAGGTTCGGCAGGCCGAAGTTCGGGCGGAGCATCGACGGCATCCCGGGCGCCGGCCCAGGAGCGGCCGCTGGGGCTTCCTGGGAGCGCATCGACGGGGTCACGCGAGCGATGGGTCCGACCCCGAACTCCGGTCGCCCGGTCGGGTTCGATCCTCGCTTCCCGGATCGCGGATCGCGCGCCTGCACCAGCCAGTGTCCCTCGGATCGTGGGCGCCCGCGACGAGGGTCGTCACGCGCGCAACCCGGCCAGAGTACAACGCACCGCACCCGTGGGTGCAGCGCTCACCGACCCCGGTGGGGGCCGGTCACCGGTTCGCGAGCGGCCGTGCGACAATCCCGCGGATGACCACACGGCGCGACCACCGGCCGAACCACGTCCGGCCCCGTCAACCGTCGACCGGCCGGCCCACCCCGGTCAAGGTCAAGCCGCGGGCCCCCGCCACCACCCGCCTCGCCGGCCACCGCCCGATCCAACGCGGCGGCGGGATGCCCTGGATCATCCGCCTGGGACTCATCGCAGCGGTCCTCGCGCTCAGCGCGGGGATCCTCTATGTCGGGGCCCGAGGGTTCGGAGTCGTTGTGGGTGGCGTCGGTTCGTCGCTCAGCGGCTTCGTCAAGGGCGTGACCGCGACGCCGTCGCCCTCACCGGTCGTCAACGCCATGGCGGCCGCCCCGACGCTCGACCAGCCATCCGAGCCGTACACGAGCGAGGCGACCGTCGATCTCGTGGTCACGGTGCCGGCCAGCCTCATCGGCGACACGCATCACCGGATCCGGTTGTACCTGACGCTGCCCGGGCAACAGGCCGCGGCCATCAAGGAGGTGCCCATCGCCGACACGGTCAAGACGGTGATCCCCGCCGTCCAGCTGACCGATGGGGTCAACGATTTCTACGTGACGATCACGGGGCCGGGCCCCGAGTCCGATCCGTCGGCGGTCGTTCGCTACATCTTCGACGACACCCCACCCAAGATCACCATCACGTCGCCCAAGAACAACGCGGTGGTCAACGGCCAGGCGGTCACCATCAAGGGCAAGACCCAGGCACGGAGCACCATGCTCGCGCGCAACGACGCGAACGGGTCGTCGGTCGCGGGCACGGCCGAATCGGATGGCACCTTCACGCTGAGCGTGGCGCTTGCCACGGGCGTGAACAAGATCACCATCACGGGCACCGATCCTGCGGGCAACGCCGCGCAGGCGAGCGTCACCGTCAAGCGGGGAACGGGCAAGCTGGCGGTCTCGCTGAGCTCCTCGACCTACAACATCAAGCGCTCGAGACTGCCCGAACCGGTGACACTCACTGGGACCGTCACCGACCCCGACGGACACGCGCTGGCCGGCGCGGACGTGACATTCACCCTGAGCATGCCTGGCATCCCGACCGTCACGATCGACACCACGACCGGGAACGACGGCACGGCGACGTTCAAGACCACGGTGCCAAGGGGGGCCGACATCGGTCAGGGGAGCGCCACGGCCCTGGTCACGACCCAGGCTTACGGCTCGGCCCAGGACTACACGGTCATCACCATCACCAAGTAGCTGGTCAGCGCCGCCTGGGGCGCGGTCCGCGGCGTCGGGTCGGCTCGACAACATCTTCGGTCGCAGCTACCATCCGGGCATGGCGATGTGGCGCTGTCCGCACTGCGGGACACCCCAGGCCGAGACGGCCAGGTGCTGGGTCTGCCGTCGTTCCAGCACCGCCTGCGCCAGCTGCCGGAACTTCCGCCGTTCGGTCGCGGCCCAGCTCGGCTACTGCGGTCTCGATCGTGAACGACGGCCGCTCCGCGGCGACGAGATCCGGGCCTGCTGGGAGGCGTCGGTCGTCCCGGTCATGTCGGACGACCCCCCGGTCGCGCCGGCCCGCCCACCGTCGTCGCAGTCGCTCGACGTCGTCCTGGATCGAACGCCTGTTCGGAAGCTTGAGTTCGTGGACATCGACCCGACGCCGATCCGGCCGCAACGTCGACGGCGGACGGCCGGCGAGGGCGCCGCGCCTGCGACCAGCTCGGATGGATCCGACAACGAGCTCGCGGAGCTGGCGGCTGCCTCCTCGATCGACTCCGGCGAGCCTCGCTGGAGCCTGTGGGGCGACGCCGAGGTCTGACCGCCCGGCCTTGGCTACAGCCCCGGGGGACGGGTCGCCAGCGTGACCTTGAGCGTCATGTCCTTGCCGTCACGCAGGACCACTACCGTGACCACGTCGCCGGGCGAGAACTGGGCGAGGGTCGCGTCGAGCGGATGCTCCTCGTCGATGACCTTGCCGTTGATGCTGACGATGATGTCGCCGTCCTTGATGCCGGCGTCGGCAGCCGGCGAGCCGGCCTTCACGGCAGCGCTGGGATCCGGGTTGCCATTGGAGTCAAATCCGTGGACGAGCGCTCCGACGTAGACGGGGAGCTTTTCCTGATCGGCCAGCTGCCGGGTGATCGACTCGAAACTGATGCCCATGTACGGGCGCGTCAGTGGCTTGCCGGCGATGGCCTGGGCCATGATCGGCCGGGCGATGTCGATCGGGATCGCGAAGCCGATGCCGTTGCTGTTCTGGGCGATGGCGGTATTGATGCCGATGACGTTGCCACCCGAGTCGAGCAGCGGTCCGCCCGAGTTGCCCGGATTGATCGCGGCGTCGGTCTGGATGAGGTTCGTCAGCGACTCGTTGTTGTCGGTGGTGATCGAGCGGCCCTTGGCCGACACGATGCCGCTGGTGACCGAGTTCGAGAAGGTCCCGAGCGGGCTCCCGATGGCGACGACCAGCTGGCCGACCTTGAGCGCGTCCGACTCACCGATCGCGGCGGTCGGCAGGTCGGTGGCGTTGACCTTGACGATCGCGAGGTCGGTCAGGGTGTCGATGCCGTAGACGGTGCCCGGCAGGACGCGACCGTCCTTGAGCAGGACGTCGAACTTCTCGCCGCCCTCGACGACGTGATGGTTGGTGAGGATCCAGCCGTTGCTGTCGAAGATGACCCCGGACCCGACGCCGGTCGCCGGGATCACGCCGGTGTTGCCCGAATCGGATGCACCCGTGACCGTGATGCGGACGACCGCCGGGCTGACCTTGGCGGCCACCGCGATCGTCGCCGACGACTCGTCGACGGTGACCGGCTGTGTGACCCCGGTGTTGGTCGCCGTCTGGCTCGAGGCCGGCGTCGGTGTCCCCGCGCGGTCGAGAGCGCCGGCCGCCCCGAGCGCCAGGACGGTGCCACCGGCAGCGAGCACCGCCGACAGCACGGCCACCGCGAGGATCGAGCCGCCACGGCCACCCCGGCCGCCACCGCTCGTCGCGGTCGCGGCGACCGGGGCCTGCGTGGAGGCCGGCTCATACCAGCGTTCGGGGGTGACAGGTGGTGGCTCCTCCCACGAACGCGCCCAACCGGCGCGGGGCTCGGGGGCGGGCGTGTAGCGGTCGGTGGTGGTGTACGGCTCGACCTGCGCGCCATACGGTTCGATCACAGGGGCCGTCGGTCCGACCGGTCCCAGCGGCGCGGCCGGCGCCGCGGACGAGTCCGGTTCGCTCGGCGCGACAGGATCCGGCGTGGCGGGCGCGACCGATCCCGTCTCTGTGGATTCGACCGGCGGGATCACGTGGCGCTCGGTCAGATCGCCGGGATCGGAGGCATCGGCGCGGGGATCGTCGTGCATGGTTTCGGGAGGGTCCTTCATTCGGCGGCCGGTGAGCGGCCGCGAGAGGTCTGATCAGGTGTTCAGGGTGCTGGTTCCGGGTTCACCTGCGGGCGTTCGGAAGGTGAAGTTTCCTGCATGTTCGCGATCGTACCTGCGGGCTCGAACGTGGTGCCGTCATCGAGGCGTGCCTGCCGCTCGGAGGCGGAGGCCACGGCCGCCCGCTGTGCCGCCGGCGTCCCCTCGATCAGGCGCGGATCCCGGGGCAGGGTGACCACGAAACGAGAGCCTGCCCCGACCCGACTCTCGACCGCGACGGTCCCGCCGTGCATGTCCACGATCGAATGGACGATCGCCAGCCCGAGGCCGCTGCCGCTGCCGCGCGCCTCGTTCGCCCGCGACCCCCGGTAGAACCGCTCGAAGATGTGCGGCAGCTCGGTCGGATCGATCCCGACGCCCGTGTCCGCGACCTCGATCCGCCCGCCGTCGGGCGTCGGCTCGACGTCGACCGTCACCGACCCGCCGCGCGGCGTGAACTTGACCGCGTTGGCGACCAGGTTGGCGACGACCTGGCCGATCCGCTGCGGGTCGTGCCGGATCCGGATCGGGACAGGCGAGTGGTGGAGCGTCACGTGGACGCCGCGTCGCCGGGCTGCGCCGCTCGTCTGCTCGACCGCCGATTCGACCGCCGCCCGGAGGTCGTCCGGTCGCAGGTCCAGGAGGACCAGTCCCGAATCGAGCTTGGACAGCTCGAGCAGGTTCTGGGCAAGCCAGTCGAGCCGCTCGATCTGCTGGCCACTGGACTCGAGGAACTCGTCCCGTGCCTCGGGGTCGTCACCGGCCCCCTCGCGCAGCAGCTCGTTGAACGTCCGTAGCGCGGCGAGCGGCGTCCGCAGCTCGTGTGAGACGTCGGCCAGGAAGTCGCGACTCCGGTCGCGGTCGCGACGGATGATCTCGACGCTCTCCTGGAGCCGGTCGGCCATGGCATTGAACTGGACGGCCAGCTCGGCCATCTCGGACGAGCCGGCGCGAACCTCGCTCTCGGACACCCGCCGTGTCAGGTCACCCTCCGCGAGGCCCCGCGACGCATCGGTCAGACGGCGCAATGGGGTCGTGAAGCGGCGCGCCATGGCCGCCGACACGAGCACGCTCAGCCCGAGCGCGAAGAGGGCCACCGCGGCGAGCAAGCCCGTCACATTGGCGAGCGCGGTCGCCCGGAACGTGTACGGGTTCGACAGCGTGACCCGGACGGCATACGGCGCGTACAGCGGGCCGGCGCCGTAGTCCTGGGCCCAGGCGAAGTTCCTCTCCTGGGTCTGACCGGGTTCCGGCGAGGCATCGAGCGGTATCTGGATCGGGTCGCTCTTGGCCGGGACGAAGCGTTGCGACTCGCCGTCGGCGACTTCCTGGCCGAACGTGATCTGCACATCGGCCTGGCCGAGCCGATCGGCGATCAACCGCTGGATCTGAGGGTTGGCCATCGTCTCGAGGACGACCGGGTCAACTGCGCCGTCGGTGCCGACCACCGGCCTGCCGGCCGCGGCCCCCTCGGCCAGGTACTCGACGTAGGAGTCGACCGTCTTCGAGCGCTGGTCGAGGTCGGCCTGCTGCTGCTTGGTGAAGTAGTCGTCGAGGCGGTTGACCACGAGGACACCGACGAACAGCAGGGTCAGCGCGACGACGGCGAGGAACGCGACCGTCAGCCGACCCTGGAAGGTCCGCGGGAAGAGCCGGCGCAAGCGATGCGGGAGGCGGCTGCGCCTCTCCGCGGGATGCTCAGCGCTCGGCGAAGGCGTAACCGACACCTCGCACCGTCAGGACGAACGCCGGCGCCGCCGGGTCGTCCTCGATCTTGTCGCGCAGATGGCTGACGTGGACATTGATGGTCTTCTCGTCCTGGTCGAGCGCCTCGTAGTCGCGCAGCAGCTCGAGCAGCTCCGAGCGCGTGTAGACGCGGCCGGGGCGCGAGGCAAGGTGGCGGAGGATCTCGAACTCGGTCGGGGTCAGGCTGACCCGCCGCGTGCCGCGCTGGACGCGCCGCCGCTCGAGGTCGATGAGCAGGTCGCCGTGGCGGATGACCCGGCCGCCGACGGCATCGGACAGGTCGCCGTACGAGCGCCGCAGGAGCGCCTTGATCCGGCTCATCAGCTCGCGCAGCCCGAACGGCTTGGTCAGGTAGTCGTCGGCGCCGAGCTCGAGGCCGATGACCTTGTCGACCTCGTCGTCACGCGCCGTCAGCACGAGGACCGGCATCTTGGCCCCGGCCGCACGGAGGCGGCGGAGGACCTCGAAGCCGTCGATCCCGGGCAGCCGGACGTCGAGCACGACCAGGTCGGGCGCCTGGTGGGTGGCGATGTCCAGCCCTTCCTCGCCCGAACGGGCGACGGCGACCTCGTAGCCCTCCTGCTGGAGGGCGTACTGGATGCCACGCGCGACGGCGTGCTCGTCTTCGACGATGAGGATGGTGGCTGCCACGCGGGGATGCTACACCGCGGCGCCCGAAACACCGTGGCTTGGCCCAGGCGCGACCCGTGGTACCCTATCGGCCGCTACCCGGGCGCCTCGCCATTCCGGCCCCGCCGGCGAGCCGCAGCCCAGACCCGATCCGACACCAGAGCCTGAGGTTCCAACCAGATGCCTACCGCCCGCGCGACGCTTGCTGCTGAACACCGCGACGTGACCGGCAAGAAGGTCGCCACCCTCCGCCGCGCCGGCCGCCTGCCGGCCGTGGTCTACGGTCACGGTGTCGACTCGAACAGCGTCTCGATCGATGCGCACGAGTTCGAGCAGCTCCGCCGCCATGTCGGGCCAAACTCGCTGGTCGACCTGTCGGTCGATGGCAAGAAGGCACTCCCCGTGCTCGTCTCGGCGGTGCAGCTCCACCCGGTCAAGCGCCACACGCTCCACGTCGACCTGTTCCTGGTCCGGATGACCGAGGAGCTGACGGTCGACGTCCCGCTCGTCGCGACCGGGGAGTCGCCCGCGGTCGCCAACCAGGGAGGCACGCTGCTCCACCCGATCGAGTCGGTCCGCATCCGCGCCCTGCCAGATCACCTTCCGCAGTCGATCGAGTACTCGGTCGACGCGCTGGTCGACTTCGACACCACCATCCACGTCCGCGATCTCGCGATCCCCGAGGGCGCGACCCTGTTGACGGATGGCGACGACATCATCGCCAAGGTCCAGGCGCCACGCGTCGAGGAGGTCGTCGAGGCCCCGGCCGAGATCGGCGAGGGCGCGCCCGAGGAAGGCGCCGCCGGCGAGACGGAAGGCTCGGGCTCGTCCGACAGCGGATCCGGCGGCGACTCCGAGGGCTGACGCCGGTCGCCCGGCTGCCCTCGGTCAGCTCGAGCGGCGCCCGGAAGCGAACACGATCGGAAAGCGCATCGTCATCTGCTCCGGCGTGAGCGCCGTGAGCCGGTCGCGGAGCGTGCCGAGGAACACCGCCCTGACCTCCGGATCGAGACCGGCGATCAGGGATTCCTCGTGGAACTCCGCCATGAAGCCGATGTAGCCGTCGACCGTGAACGGGTTGATCAGTTCGCCCTCCCGCGCGGTGACGGCCGCGAAGCCGGCGTTCCGCAGCTCCCCGGCAGCGCGCGCGACGCTCGGCAGATCGCCCGGACGGCCGGGGTCGTCGTCGCCCGCGTCGATGTCCAGCTGATCGAGCAGGTCGTCGAAGATGTCGTCGGGCGGGAAGATGCGCTCGTCCTGCAGCCACGAGACGTAGGCGAAGGTCGCGCCCGGCCGCAGCACGCGGCGCACCTCGCGCAGGGCGCGCGCGCGGTTCGGCACGAGCTGGACGACGAAGGACGACAGCGCGAGGTCGAACGCACACTCGGGAAACGGCAGCTCCTCCGCGAACGCGACCGTGGTCTCGAACCGATCTCGGACCTGCGGGTCGAGCCGGCGGGCGGCTTCGCGGTCGGCCATCGCGCGCATCTCACCGGACGCATCGATGCCGACGATCGAGAGCGTCGGCCAGCGGGTCAGCGCCTCGATGGCGAGCTGGCCGGTGCCTGTGCCGACATCCAGGACCCGACCGCCGGCCGCCAGCAGCGGCGCCGCGCCGTCGAGCAGCTCGAGGACCGCCGGGGTTAGGACCGGCGCCCACCAGCGCGCGTAGCCGAGGGCGATCCGGTCGTAGCGTTCGGCCTGCTCGGTCATCGGCGCATCGTGCCACGCCGGGATAGGCCCGGCGTGGACGAGGCGCAGGCGAGACTCGTGCGAGGCGTGTAGGGTCGCGCCAAGGCCGAGGCGACTATCCCTCCGCGATCGGCGCGGGCGGTGGCGGGGTCAACGGCGTATCGCGCCGCGACCCGAGCCGGCGGGCGATCCAGATCACGACCAGGGCGATCGCGCCGACCACCAGGATGATCGGCAGCCACACGATCAGGAACCAGATCCCGACCGTGCCGAGACCCTGGAGCACCGACACCATCGTCGCGGCGGCCTCGTCGACGACCGTGGCCGGATCCCAGCCCTTGCTGGCCACCTCGACCGCGACGACCGGCACGTTGTAGTCGACCGTCATCGCCGCGTAGGAGGACCGGTCGTTGAGATCCTTGAGCTGCGCCTCCAGCGTCTGGATCTGGCCCCGGGTCGTCGTCAGTTGAGCCTCGACCTCGAGGACGTCGGAGATCTTGGTGGCTTTCTCGGCGATCCCCTGGAGCGCGACCTCGCTGGCCTGCAGGTTCGCGATGGTGGCCTCGAGATCGACGACCTGACCGGTGACCTCGACCGCCTCGGTGTGCTCGGTGACCACCTTGGTCGTCAGCCCGCCGAGTCCGTGGAGCAGATCGATCGCGGACTCCCACTTGGCGGACGGGATGCGGTAGGTGATGGTGGCCGACGGCTGGTCCTGCTGGTTGCTGGTCGTCGAGGCGCCGACGTAACCGCCGAGACCGACGATCCCGTCGCGGGCCGTTCGCAGGGCAGCGTTCAGGTCGCTGACCTCGAGGGACATCGTGCCGGTCCGGATGATCTTGGCGTCATCCACGGCTGCGACCGGACCGGCATCCTGGCCACCCTGGCCGGCACCGGGCTGGGGAGCGCCGTTGGCCGGCGGCTGGGCCTCAGAGACGCCGCCAGCTGCCTTGTCGGGCAATACGGCGGGAGCCGCGATCGGGTTGCCCACCGTGCTCAGCACGGCGCTCGAGCCCGAGCCCGAGCAGGCGGCCAGGATGAGCGCGATCGCCATGAGTGGCAGGAAGGAACGGATGGTGCGCATGAGTGACCTCCGTATGCCGCCCCGGCCGATCTGGTCGCGGCGGCAACCGCGTGACGCCTCGGTCAGGTGGCCGGTTCCGCACCACCACGTTTCTGTCAGATGCACGCCACCCGGGCGTTCGTCAGGAGATCCCGGTCAGATGCACACCACATGACACATCTGTCAGGTCCTCCGCCCGCACCCAAGCGTGGACCTTCGACGGATCGCGGCTAGCAGCTGACCGATGCTCGTCTGGCGTGCATCTGGCAGGATCCGCGCGAGCTGGCAGGATCCGCGCGGGCTGGAAGGAACCACCGGGCTGACCCGGGTCGAGGTCGCGGCGGTATCGTTGGGCGATGGCACTCCCCTTCGATCCGCCGATCGAACCGATGCTGGCCAAGGCGTCCGACTCACTGCCGAGCGACGACGGCTGGCTGTTCGAGCCCAAGTGGGACGGCTTTCGCGCCCTCGTCTTCCGTGACGGTGACAGCGTCTACACGCAGTCGCGCGACCTCAAGCCGCTCGACCGCTATTTCCCCGAGCTGGCCGAACCCTTGAAGGCCAATCTCCCGGACAGATGCGTCCTCGACGGGGAGGTCGTGATCGCTCGCGACGGCGCGCTCGATTTCGAAGCTCTGCTGCTTCGGATCCACCCGGCGGCATCACGCGTGAAGATGCTCGCCGAGCAGTCGCCGGCGAGCTTCGTCGCCTGGGACCTGCTGGCGCTCGGCGACGAGGACCTCCGAACCGTTCCACAGGGCGAGCGCCGCCAGCGTCTGGAAGCCGTCCTCGGCAACGCGGAGCCGCCGGTCCACCTGACTCCGGCCACCCATGACCGCGCCACCGCCCACGACTGGTTCGAACGGTTCGAGGGCGCCGGCCTCGACGGTGTGGTCGCCAAGCGGCTCGATGCCGCCTACCAGCCGGGCAAGCGGGCGATGCTCAAGATCAAGCACCAGCGAACCGCGGACTGCGTCGTGGCCGGGTTCCGGTGGCACAAGAACGGGCCGGGCACGCATATCGGCTCGCTGCTGCTCGGGTTGTATGACGACGAGGGCACGCTCCACCACGTCGGGATCACCTCGTCGTTCACGTGGGACCGGCGCGCCGAGCTGGTCGGTGAGCTCGCGCCTCTTCGCGAGAACGCGAGCGAAGGCCACCCGTGGGGCAGCTGGGCCGAATGGGCCGCAGAGTTGGAGGCCTCCGGCCAACGGGTACCGGGCGCGACGTCACGCTGGAACCGCGGCAAGGACCTGTCGTGGGAGCCGCTCCGTGCGGAGCGCGTCGCCGAAGTCGCCTACGACCACCTCCAGGGCGACCGCTTCCGCCACGCGACGACGTTCAAGCGCTGGCGCCCTGACAAGCCCGCCTCAGCCTGCCGCTATGACCAGCTCGAGGAGACCGCGCCGTTCCTGCTAGCCGGCATCTTCGGCACCGACTGACGGCGGCTTCGACTCCGCATTCGCCTTCGCCTTCGGTTTCGGCGTCCGCGCCCGCGACCCCGACGTCGCCGCCTTCCACGCCTCGATATCCTGGCCGGCCCACGGGTCGAAGTCGCTCTCGAGTGGCTCCTGGGTCGGCCGGTCCGCTGCGGGGACGTGGATCAGATTGACCCGGACGCGGTACCAGACCGCCGATCGGCCGCGCATGCCGTCGACCAGGACGTCCGGCGGCTCGAGGTACGGCACCACCTCCGGGTGCCGCGCCTTCCAGCGCTCGAGGCCGGCCAGCGCCTCGTCCTTGAACTCGGCCCGCGAGATCTCGACCACGGGGATCGACGTCTTGCGGCGGCCGGTGGGTGTCGGGCGCGACCCGGCCCACTCGGTCGGCAGCCCTGCGTTCGGATCGCCCGCGGCGACGGCCGCCGCCCGTTCCGCGGCGACGTCGGGCGGCGGTCCGCCGGCTTCGCCACGGCCCGGCTCGTACTCGGACTTCGGGCGCCGTGCCTTCGACGGCTGGACGCGTGGCGGCTCGCCGGCTTGCTTCGCGTAGTTCGGCGGCCACGGCGCGTCGCCCAGCCCCTCGGCCTCGTCGCGCGCCGACAGCTCCAGCAATCCCTCGAGCGAGCCGACCGCCTCGTCGATGCCGGCCCCCGGGTCGCCGATCGCAGCGAAGCGGGCCGGGACGGTGTCGATCGTGAACGCCTCGGCCTCGACCGTCGGCACCTCGTCCCAGGTCAGCGGCGTCGACACCCGGGCATCCGGCAACGGCCGCACGGAGTACGCGGAGGCGACCGTCCGGTCCTTGGCGTTCTGGTTGTAGTCGAGGAAGACGCCGTGACGCTCCTCCTTCCACCACTTCGAGGTGGCCAGCTCAGGCACCCGCCGCTCGACGTCGCGGGCCAGGGCCAGCGCCGCACGGCGGACCTCCGGGAACGTCCAGCGCGGCTCGATCCGGACGTTGACGTGGATGCCGCGCGAGCCGGACGTCTTGGGCCAGCCGACCAGCCCGACCGCCTCGAGCGCCTCGCGAGCCGCCAGCGCGACGAGCCGGATATGGTCCCACGGCACGCCCGGCACCGGGTCGAGGTCGACGCGAAGCTCGTCGGGATGGTCGAGGTCCTCGGCCCGGACCGGGTGCGGGTTGAGGTCGATGCAGCCGAGGTTGTTGACCCAGGCGAGGCCCGCGGCGTCGTCGATGACGATCTCGTCGGCGGTCCGACCCGACGGGAAGGTCAGCGTCGCGGTCCGGACGAACTCGGGGATGTTCTCGGGCGCGCGCTTCTGGAAGAACGGCTGGCCCGCGGCACCGTCCACGAAGCGCTTGAGCGCCTGCGGCCGGCCGCCGGCGCCACGCAACGCGCCATCCGCGACCGCCTGGTAGTAACGGACCAGGTCGAGCTTGGTGCGGCCGGTCTCCGGGAAGTAGACCTTGTTCGGGTTCGAGACCGTGACCTCGCGCCCGTTGATCCGGAGGACCTCCTTCTCCGTCGGCATGGCCGACACGATACCGCTCGACGGCGGGCTGCGGTCCACCGATGCCGGGACAGACCGGCCCTCGACGCTCCTGTCGATTCGGTGGCAGCGCGTTCGTCGTAAGGTAGACGGCCGCGGTGGCGGCCCACCCGATCGGAGGCAGGACATGCAGTACGCGTTGCTCATCTACACGCCCGAACCGACGGAGGACGTCCCGCCGGACGCGATCGCCGCCCAGATGGCCGCCTACGATGCCGTCACGGAACATCTCCGCGACCGTGGCGCGATGAAGGCCGGCGAGGCACTCGATTCGGTCGCGACGGCGACCACGGTCCGGGTCGTCGACGGCAAGACCATCACCACCGACGGGCCATTCGCCGAGACGAAGGAGACGCTCGGCGGCTTCTACCTGGTCGAGGCGGCCGACCTCGACGAGGCGATCGCCTATGCGGCGATGATCCCGGGCGCCCGGATCGGGTGCATCGAGGTCCGGCCGGTCTGGGATCGCCAGATGGCCCCGGGTCGGGACGCCCCCGTCGCGGCGTCGACCGCCGGCTGAGATCCGCCGCGGCCCCGCCTTTCCATCGCCCTTGGCCGGATCGAGCGCCGCCCACGACATCGTCGATCGCGTCTTCCGCGAGGAACAAGGTCGCGCCGTCGCGACGCTGATCCGGGTCACCGGCGATTTCGACCTCGCCGAGGAGGCCGTCCAGGACGCATTCATCAGCGCCCTGGAGGTATGGCCGCTGCGCGGTATCCCAGCCAACCCGGGCGCCTGGATCACGACCACCGCCCGCAATCGAGCCATCGACCGTCTACGCAGGCGCAAGCGCCTGGTCGAGAAGACCGAGATGCTCGGGCGCGAGGCCACGATCGAGTCGGAGCTCGAGGCCATCGATCCGGGGCCGTCGGAGGACGCCATGCAGATCGCCGACGACCGGCTCCGGCTCATCTTCACCTGCTGCCATCCGGCGCTGGCGATGGATGCCCGGGTCGCGCTGACGCTGCGCACGCTCGGCGGCCTGACGACGCCCGAGATCGCCCGCGCCTTCCTCGTCCCCGAGCCGACCCTCGCCCAGCGCCTGGTCCGGGCCAAGCGCAAGATCCGTGACGCCGGCATCCCCTACCGCGTCCCGCCCGCGGAGCTGCTCCCGGAGCGGCTGGACGGCGTCCTGCGCGTCCTGTACCTGGTCTTCAACGAGGGATACACGGCGTCATCGGGCGATTCGCTGATCCGGCGAGAGCTGTGTGCCGAGGCGATCCGACTGGCACGGGTCGTCGTGTCGCTGCTCCCCGACGAGCCCGAGGCACGCGGCCTGCTGGCACTGATGCTGCTCCACGACGCGCGCCGCGAGGCACGTGTCGGACCGGCCGGCGAGCTGATCCTGCTCGACGACCAGGACCGCGGCCGATGGGACTCCGTCCGGATCGCCGAGGGCCGAAGCCTCGTGGAAGCCGCCCTGGGAGAGGGCCGGGCGGGGCCGTACCAGCTCCAGGCGGCGATCGCCGCCCTCCATGACGAGGCCGCCGACCCGGCCGACACCGACTGGCCCCAGATCGCGACGCTGTACCGGGCGCTGCATGCCATGACACCGACGCCCGTGGTCGAGCTCAACCTCGCCGCGGCGGTCGCGATGGCCGATGGCCCGGCCGTCGGGCTGGCGATGATGGACGGGTTGGCGGCCGACGGAGAGCTCGACGACTATCCGTATCTCCACGCGGCGCGGGCGGACCTGCTGCGTCGACTCGGTCGCTGGACAGAGGCCGAGACGGCCTACCGCCGGGCCTTGGCACTCACGACCAACGGCCCGGAGCGTGCGTTCATCGAGGGCCGGATCCGCGAGATCGAGGCGGGTCGCCGCGCGATCGACTAGTGAGACCCGACGGGGGCGCCCTCGTACGCCTCGCGGAGCTCGGCGAGGTCGATCTTGCGCATCCGGAGCATGGCGTCACTCGCCCGCCGGGCACCATCGGGGTCGGAACCGCCGAGGAGCTCCTTGAGCTCGCGCGGGACGATCTGCCACCACAGCCCGAAGCGATCCCTCAGCCAGCCGCATTGACCGGCTTCTCCGCCGCCGAGGAGCAGCGAGGACCACAGCCGGTCGAGCTCGGCCTGGTCGTCGCACTCGACGGTCAGGGAGATCGCCTCGGTGAACGGGAACTCCGGTCCGCCGTTCAGGGCGATCAGGCGCTGCCCGGCGAGGGTGAACGCGACGGTCAGGACCTGCCCTTCCTTCATGCTCGGATTGTCGCCCGGGGCGCGCAGGACCTGGTCGATCCGGCTATCGGGCAGCAGCGAGGTGTAGAGATCGGCCGCAGCTTCGGCTTCGCCGTTGAACCATAGGCATGTCGCAAGAGAGGTCATCGGGCGTTCCTCCAGTCGTCTGTTCCGCCAGGTTACCGGCCGCAAAGGCACCGGGGCGACCATCACGAGCCGATGCACCTGACAAGCACGTATCGGTTCGGTGAGCGGACGTGTCAGCCGCTCGTTGGTCTTCGAGGAGTGGCTGCACGGTTCCTGCCGGGCGCACATTTCGGTCTAAGCCGGCCGACTGTCATTCCTTACAGGATCTGGCGGATTCGGCTGCTGATCACGCTCGAATGTGGCGAACGTGCGCCTCACAGGAACAGGACGGCCCAGCCGCCCGGACTGGACGGCCGGCCCGCGGTCAATCCTCGATCAGGGGCACGTCCACGACATGCTGCGCGACGAACCAGACCTGCAGCTCGTGGCGGCGCAGGACGTCGCTCATGAGGATGTCGTTCGAGCCCCAGTCGGCGCTCTTCTCGGTCGCCTCGATCGCGTCGCGGACCTTCTCGATGACGGTCTCGTGCGCGTCGAGTGTCCGATGGATCATCGCCGCGACCTCCTCGGTGCCGTCCGGCGGCCGCGGGATCGTCGTCAGCTCGGCGGCATGACGCGGGTCCCCGACAGCGACCCCACCGAGGGTCTGGACCCGCTCGGCAAGCAGGTCGATGATCTCGATCTGCTCCTCGGCGTGCTTGTCGAACAGCAGGTGGAGCTGGTAGAAGGTCGGGCCGGCCACCAGCCAGTGGTGCTTCTTGTAGAGCGCGTAGAGAACCATCGAGTCGGCGAGGATCTCGTTGAGGAGGCGGCAGCTCTCTGAGCGCGCGTTCTTGGCAAGCGCGATGGGCAGGAGCCGGGTCGACCCGAAGCGCTGGATCTCGACTCCGAGCGGGGCGAGGTGCGGCTCGGTCGACGGGCGCTGCGATCGCGTCCGCGATGATCCGTTGTTGCGGGTGGTGGTGCGGGGCGGCATGGTCGGTCCTCCGGTGGTCTGGGAACCGATCGTACGCTTGGCCCACCGCCGGATCGTCCGCCCATGGAGCGGTCCGCGTTTCGTCTCTGTTGCAATCGAGAGGCCGCCCTCACGGGGGCCTGCTAGCGAGCCTCGCGCACCGCGGTGATGATCGCCGGCAGGACCGTGTGGAGGTCGCCGATGACCGCGTACGTCGCGCGCGTCACCATCGGCGCGTCGCGGTCGGTGTTGATGGCCATGATCGCCTTGGCCGAGCGGGCGCCGACCATGTGCTGGATAGCGCCGCTGATGCCACACGCGATATAGAGGTCGGGTGCGATCCGGGTCCCGGTCTGACCGACCTGCTGGGCGTGCGGCCGCCAGCCGGCCGACGTCACGACGCGCGAGACCCCGACCGCGCCACCGAGCAGCGATGCGAGCTCGTCGAGCTGAGCGAAGCCCTCCGCGCTCCCGACGCCACGGCCGCCACCGACGACGACGCGAGCGTCGGCCAGCGAGATCTTGCCGACCTCGGCGGGGACGCGCGACGTGATGCGCACGCGGAGGTCCCGGTCGGTCAGGTCCGGCGTGAACGGCCGGACCTCGATCTGGCTCGGCGCCGACGCGACGGCCGGCTCGAGCGCGTGCGGGGCCACGGTCACGAGTCGGGTCGGGCCGTCGAGACGGGCCTCCTCGAGCAGGCTCCCGCCCCATCGCTGACGGGTGGCCTGCCACGGGTCGCCGGGGCGCGCCTCGGTGACGTTGGCCGTGAGCGGCAGCCCGGTCCGGGCCGCGGCATGCGCCATGACCTCGGCGCCGCGCTCGCTGCCCGGGCCGACGACGGCCGCAGGCGCCTCGCGCCCGATCAGCTGGCCGAGCGCCTTGCCGACCGCTTCGGGCGCGTACTCCGCGAGGCGCGGATCCTCGATCGCGTGGAGGGCTGTGACTCCGTGCGCGCCCAGCCCGCCGGCGAGGGCGGCCACATCCGCGCCCCAGGCGACCGCGTGGAGGGGCTCGCCGGCCGCACCTGCCAGGCCGCGCCCGAACGTCAATGCCTCGCTCGACAGGCGGTCGGGCGCACCAGCCTCGTGCTCGACGACGACCAGGATCATGCGATCAGCCCCAGACGCTTGAACACCTCGACGACCCGGGGCGCCGCCTCCGGCCCTTCCCCCAGGATCTCGACGGCGCTCTCCTTCTCGACCGGCACGCGCAGCCGGAGCCTGGCCGACGCCGCCGCGGGCGCCCCGAGCGCAACGGTCTCGATCTCCTTCTTGCGCGCGCGCAGCCGACCCGGTACCGACGGATAGCGCGGCAGGTTGAGACCCTCCTTGACGGTGACGACCGCCGGTCGCGGGATGTCGTAGATCTCCCAGCCGCCACTGGGTGCCTCGCGTCGGACCGCCACGCCGTCGTCGCGGACCTCGAGTCCCTTGGCGCCCGTGACCACCGGCCGGTCGAGCGCGACCGCGACCCGGACTCCGACCTGGTAGTCACCGGTGTCCGCGGCCTCGTTGCCGAGCAGGATCAGGTCGAATGGGCCGTCGGCCGCCTCGCGTGCCCGGATCGCCTCGGTGATGGCACCGGCCGTGGCGACCGCGTCCCACTCGCTGCCATCGGTCTGCAGGAGGATCGCCCGGTCGATGCCGATCGCCATCGCCTCACGCAGCTGGTCGGTCGCCTCGTCCGGACCGAGCGTCAGGACCGTGCTCGTCCCGCCGTTCGCCTCGATGAGCTGGACCGCCTCCTCGACAGCGCACTCCTCGTGCGGGCTGACGGTGAAGCCGAGATAACGGGTGTCGATGGCCTGTTCGTCGGCGGTCAGGGTGATCTTCCCGGCCGTCGCCGGCACCCGCTTGACACAGACGAGGATGTTCACGTCGCCCTGCTCAAGCTCGGACGCGGCTGTTGTCGGGGTCGAACAGCGGCGCCGAGCCGACGACCGCGACGGTCACGGGGTAGCGCTCGCCGAAGTACTCGACCAGAAGCTTGGTCCCGAGCGACCGCCTGCTCCGGGGGCAGATACGACAGCAGGATGTGCTTGCCGACCGACGGCCCGGAGCCCGCACTGGTCACGAACGAGCGACGGCCCTTGGCGTCCGTGATCGGGCCGCCGTCCGCGGTCAGGATGGGCTCCTTGCCGAGCATGTAGCGCTTGACCCCGCTGGCCGAGGTGTTGTCGTCGACCGTGAGGGTGCACAGGGTGACGACCGCCGGCCGTGACCGCTGTTCCAGGTAGGCCTCGCGTCCGATGAACGCGGCCTCCTTGACCTTGGGCCGGAGCATGTCGGCCTCGACCAGGTCCCATTCGAGCTCGAGCTCGGCGCCGTGTGCGCGATAACCCTTCTCGAGCCGCCCGGTCGTGCCGTACACGCCGATCCCGAAGGGGACGATGCCGTGCGGCGCCCCCGCTTCGGCCAGCGTGTCCCACAGACGGGCACCCTGCTCCATCGGGACGTAGAGCTCCCAGCCGAGCTCGCCGACGTACGAGATCCGCGAGGCGAGGACCGGGATGCCGCCGAGCTCGATGGTGCGCGCGGTCCCGAACGGGAAGCCCTCGTTCGAGACGTCGTCCGAGGTCGCCGATGCGACCACGTCCCGGGCGCGCGGCCCCCAGATCCCGGCGGTGCACCAGGTCGAGGTCGCGTCGTACAGCTGCGCTGAGCCGTCGGCCGGCAGGTGGTCGCGGAACCACTTGCGGTCGCCCATCCCGTGCGCACCACCGGTCACGACCCGGAAGAGGTCAGCGCCGAGTCGCATGATCGTCAGGTCCGACTTGATGCCGCCGGCCTCGTTGAGAAGCGGCGTGTACACGACGCGCCCGACGGGCACGTCCATCTGGGCGACCGCCATCTTCTGGACGTGGTCCAATGCTCCGGGCCCGCTGATGTCGAAGATGGCGAACGCCGACAGGTCGATCATCCCGACCCGGTCGCGCATGGCCAGGTGCTCGGCGTTGATGATCGGCGACCACCAGCGCGATTCCCACTCGGCCGCGCGGGGCATGACCCGGTCGCCGTATTCCTCGAGCAGCTCCTTGTTGGAGTCGTACCAGAACGGCCGTTCCCAGCCGGCGGTCTCGAAGAAGACGGCCCCGAGCTCTCGCTCGCGCGCGTTGAACGGGCTCAGCCGGACGTTGCGGTTGCTCGCCCACTGCTCGTTCGGATGGACGATGCCGTAGGTCTTGTTGAACCCTTCGGCCGAGCGCGCCTTGACGTGGTGGCGCGCCTTCTGGTGGTCGTGGAAGCGGGCGATGTCCGAGCCGTGCGGGTCGATCTCGGGCTTCCCGTCGGTCATCCACTCGGCGAGCATCCTGGCGATCCCGGGCGCCTCCTTGATCCAGATCGCGGCGGCCGCCCACAGGCCCTTGACCTCGGGCGTCTCGCCCAGGATCGGCATACCGTCGGGGGTCAGCGACAACAGGCCGTTGATCTGGTGCCGGATCCCGACTCGCTCGTCGCCGAGGATGTCCGGGATGAGCTCGAGGGCCTGCTCCATCTGGAGCTCGAAGTCCTCGGGCGTGAACGGCAGCTCCGTCGGCGACAGCTTCGATTCGGCGATCGACGGGATCTCGTCGGCGTCCATCAGGATCGCCCGATGAGCGTATGAGCCGACTTCCATGTCGCTGCCGTGCTGGCGCTCGTAGCAGTTGGTGTCCATGTCGCGCACGATCGGGTAGGTGATCTCGCCCACCGTGTCGGCAAGCATCGGGACAGGCCCGACGCTGATCATCTGGTGGACCGCCGGCGTGAGCGGGATCGCGGCACCGGCCATCTCGGCGAGCCGCGGGCTCCAGACGCCGGCGGCGATGACCACCACGTCCGCCTCGAAGTCGCCCTTGTCGGTCCGGACCCGGGTGACGTGCCCGTCCTCGACGTCGATAGCGGTGACCTCGGTCATCGGTGCCAGCCGCAAGGCGCCGAGCGCCTGTGCCTTCTCGCGCATGAGCGTGCCGGCGCGCAGCGAGTCGACCACGCCGATCCCCGGCGTCGAGAAGCCGCCGAGGATGATGTCGGTGTTGATGTACGGGACCATCGCCTTGATCTGCTCGGGCGTCACCAGCTCCGACTCGATCCCCCACGAACGCGACGACGCCATCCGGCGCTTGAGCTCCTCCATCCGCTCAGGCGTCCGGGCGACCTCGATCCCGCCGCTCTGCGTGAACACGCCGAGCTCCTTGTACTGCTCGACGCTGTCGGCGGTCAGCGCGGTCATCTCGCGCGAGTGGTCGGTCAGGAAGATGAAGTTCGAGGCGTGCCCGGTCGAGCCGCCGGGGTTGGGCAGCGGGCCCTTCTCGATCTGGACGATGTCCTTCCAGCCCAGCCGCGAGAGGTGGTAGACGAGGCTGTTGCCGACGATGCCGGCGCCGATGACGACGACGCGCGCCTCGCCCGGTTGCGTGCTCAATACGTTCCTCCTCGGGGCGTCCTGCGCGACGGTGCGTGACGGCGGACGACGATGTCGTGGCCCGCCATTCTACTGTCCGGGCAGCCGCCAATGATCGCCCCAGGAGAGGTCGACTTCGACCGGCCGGATCCGGTCGTAACCGGACCATGGATACGCCGCGTACTCGCCGAACCAGATCTCGCCGTCGACGAGGTACAGGTCGACCCGCACGTGATCGAACCCGCGGCCGAGGTCGGCGGCCACCTCGACCAGACGCTTCAAATTCGCCGGGGGAGGCTGACCCGGATCCGACGGCTGCATCGAGGCGACCGTGATCGGCTCCCACTCGCTGGTGAAGAAGGTCCGGAGGTGGACCGGTTCGTTGCGGCCGCGGCTGACGAGGAGGAACCGCACCACGCCATCGAACACGAAGATCTTGTAGTCCGTGGGCGGTTTCGGCCCGGCACCGATGAACGTTTCGACCAGGAACCCCGGCCGGGCTTTCGAGTACGCCCATTCGCGCAGCCGGACGAACTCGCGCCGATCGAGCCAATCGGCCGTCTTCGCCGCCAGGGCGGCGGCTGCGGCGGCATCGACCTGGCCCGTCCCGACGTGCGCCCGGCCACTGCTGTTGTTCGGCTTGAGGACCCAGCGCTCCGGCAACGCGACCTCGGCGAGATCGGCCAGGTCGGTGCCCACCCAGACGACGTCGGGGAACCGGATGTCCGGCCGGCGTCTTGCGGCCTCGGTCTTGCCCGCCAGCTTGTCGCAGGTCCAGACGAGGTCCTCGTTGCGGTCGTTGAGGATCCGCCAGTTGACCTTCTCGGTGTAACGCCGTGGGTCCGACAGGCTCGGCCAGACCCCGTGCGACTGGCGGTACTTGAGCGATCGGTAGAGCCGATCGGGCAGGGCCCGTCCGAGGCGCTGCCGGGGCGTCACGGCTCCGCCTCGTCCACGTGGCCGAGTATCGCATCCGGGCACTGGTTGGACACCGTCCGCTTCCCGCAACGGGACCACCGAGCGACCGGAGGCGCGTCATGACCCAGCCGGCGTCCACCGGCGCCGGACAGCCATCAGGGCGCTCGAGGTGCCGGGTCGGCCCGTTGACGCGATGCACCGGGAAGCGCAAGGGACGGGTCGAGTCCCTTGTCCGCGTCCGAGGTGCCGTCTAGGCTGTCGGCCAGGAGGATGCCCCGATGACGAACCGCTTCCGCGCGGCCGGCGCCGCGCTCCTTGCCCTCGCCGCCATCGTGGCGGGGTCCGGCGTAGCTGCGGCGGACACGCCGAAGGTCGCGTTCTCGGCACCGGTCCGCCTGGGCTTTCCGGGCGGCGACGACTGGGAGCCCTCGGTCGCAGCCGACGCGTACGGACACCTGTATGCCTTCTGGACCCACTACGTCGGGTACGCCGGAGGGGCGACCGGCGATGTCGACCCGACCTGCCCCGCTTGCGGCAGCCCGCACATGGATCTCCAGGTCTCGGTCGACGGCGGCGTCACCTGGAGCCAGCCGAGGGCCCCGTTCCCGACCCTCACCCGGGAGGACGACCCGCAGATCGTCGTCGACCCGGCGGACGGCCGGACGCTCTACGCCTCGTACATGCAGAACAACAAGTCGAGCCAGTACGTGGCCCGCTCCGACGACTTCGGGGTCCATTGGCGGACGATGCTCGTGGAGCCGCTCCAGCGGGGTACCGACAAGGACATCCTGGCCGTGCGTGGGCCGAACGTGTACCTCGTCTACCACACGCTTCAGAAGATCTTCGTGTCACAGTCACACGACGGCGGGACGACGTGGGCGACGACCAACCTGCTGAACGGCACGACCAACTCGCAATTCGGCCAGTCCCTCCCGAGTGGCGGCGCGGTGGACGCGAGCGGGAACGTCTACTTCGCCTGGGATGGCGTCAACAACACCGGCCAGGCAAAGGGCACCATCAACCTGTATGTCACGAAGTCCACGGACCGCGGCACCACCTGGACGACGTCGCTCGTCGACGTCTCGCAGGCGCCGCCCGACTGCGGCTGCAAGGGTTGGGACTACTGGGGCGGCCAGATGGCGCTGGGCGTCGACGCCCCGGGCCACGTCTACGTCCTGTGGCAGGCGACCCGGGTCAAGTTCGGACCACAGCGGATGTACTTCGCGCACTCCATGGACGGTGGGCAGACGTGGTCGGCGCCACGCGACGTGTCGGCCGCCCCGGTCGGCGCCAACCATGCGTTCCCGGGCGTGGTCGCGACCGGCAACGGCGACGTCCGGATCGCGTGGATGGACGATCGCAACGGCTTCGACGCCGGCAGCAGCGACCCGAACGCCCGCTGGAATACGTACTACCGTGCGTCGAGCGACGGCGGTGCGTCGTGGTCGGCCGAGACGCAGCTGTCGGCCTACACGCCCGGCTACAGCTACGAGCTCGCGACGCCGAAGGACGGCTATCTCCAGCCATACGGCGACTACCTCGAGATGGACATCGACAGCCACGGCAAGACCGTCGTGGTGTGGGGCGAGGGCAACGGCTACGTCGGGCCGGGAAACGTGTGGTTTACGCGTCAGCAATGACGAGGTAACGCTCGCGACGGCAGCCGGTGGGATACTGTCCGCTTCCCGCAACGGGGACCACCGAGCGACCGGAGGCGCGTCATGACCCAGGCAACGTCCACCCTCGTCAACGAGCCGGCATGGGTCGATCTGTCCAGCTCCGACGCCCAGGCGTCACGCGCCTTCTACTCAGGCCTGTTCGGCTGGACGGCCGACGTCAACCCGGACCCGCAGTACGGCGGCTACGCGATGGCGAAGATCGGTGACCACGACGTGGCCGGGATCGGGCCGACGCAGAGCCCCGGTCAGCCGACGGCCTGGAACGTCTACATCGGGACCGACGACGCCGAGGGGCTCGCGGCGCGGGTGCAGGCTGCCGGAGGGACGGTCGTGGCCGCCCCGTTCGACGTCGGCGACCAGGGCCGCATGGCGGTCTTCCAGGACCCGTCGGGCGCCTTCATCTCCGCATGGCAGGCGACCGAGATGGGCGGCTTCGCGACCGGGTCAGCGAATGCCTACGGCTGGGCCGAGCTGAGCGCCCGCGGGCTCGACCAGGACATCCCGTTCTACAGCCAGGTCTTCGGCTGGACCACGCGGACCAGCGACATGGGCGAGGACCAGCCGCCCTACACCGAGTTCCTGCTCGATGGCCGGAGCGTCGCCGGCGCGATGGAGATGAACCCGATGGTGCCGGCCCAGGCGCCGAGCTACTGGCTGGTCTACTTCAGCGTCGATGACGTGGACGCGACGTACGGCAAGGCGATCGCCGGCGGCGCCCAGGAGACGCTGGCGCCGAGCGACTTCCCGGGCGGCCGGTTCGCGATCCTGACGGACCCGCAGGGGGCGGCGTTCGGGCTGCTCAAGCTGAGCGGGCCGCGCTGACAGTCTCGATGGAGATACGACCGAAGCAGCCCACGACCAAGGCGCCATCCGAGACGTTCACCGGGGACGCCTGGATCGACGTGGTCGCACGAGGCGAGGAGCCATCGCGCGTCCGTGTCAACGTCGTCCGGTTCGCGCCGGGCGCGCGCAACGCCTGGCACGCCCACGCTGTCGGCCAGACCGTCCACGTGATCGACGGTGTCGGGCGGATCCAGGCTCGCGGTGGCGAGGTCCTCGAGATCCAGCCCGGCGACACGATCCACACGCCACCCGGGGAGTGGCACTGGCACGGCGCCGCGCCTGACCGGTTCATGACCCATCTCGCGATCTGGGAGGCGCCGGCGTCAGGCCCGGAGTCCGAGTGGGGCGATCAGGTCACCGACGAGGAGTACGCCGGTCGTCCCGCCGCTAGCCGAGCCACTTCGGCTGGGTCAGACTGAACCAGTTCCCGGAGTCGTCCCGGAAGAGCGCTTCGATCCCGTAGGGCCGTTCGGCCGGCTCCTGGAGGAACGTGACGCCCTTCGCCGACAGCTCCTCGAACGTCTTCTGGCAGTCGGGAGTCTCGAACACCCCGCCGCCGAGCGAGCCCTTCGCGACGAGCGCGCGCACGGCCTCGGCGTCCTCGGCGCTGAACATCGGCGGCGCCGGGTAGGCGAGGAGGATGTCGAGATCCTTCTGGTCCTTCGGGCCGACCGTGAGCCAGCGGAAGCCATCCAGCGTCGCGTCGTTGCGAAGCTCGAAGCCGAGGGTCTCGGTATAGAACGCCTTTGCCCGGTCCTGGTCGAGCACGAACACGTTGACGTGATTGAGGCGGCTGATCATCAGTGCTCCTTCGCCTGTGGTTCGTCGCCCAACGTAGCCCGGTCGAGGTGGGCCGCGCTTCTTCCCGCTTGCTGACCTTCCGGGTGCGGCCGAGTCCACATCAGCACCATGCATCCGGGGATCGGCGGGACACCGGTCCGTGTGACCGCGTCGTCCCGATATCCACTGGGCGACGCTCCGACGAGCTCGCGGAAACGCGCGCTGAACGAACCGAGGCTCGAGAAGCCGACGAGGAAGCAGATCTCGGTGACCGACAGGTTCGCGGTTCGCAGCAGGGTCTTCGCACGCTCGATCCGGCGTCGGGTCAGGTAGGCCCGGGGCGTCTCGCCGTACGCCGCGGCGAACCCCCGGGCGAAATGGAAGCGCGAGTAGCCGGCTTCGCGAGCCATGGCGTCGAGGTCGAGCGGCTCCGCGTAGTCGCGATCGATCAGGTCACGGGCTCGCCGCAGCGCCGGGAGAAGGAACGATGCATTCTCGGTCATGAGCGTCCTGAACGATATCGCTCCGGGCGTTACGCCTGGGCGCGGGACCGGGAGCAGCTCATGTCGGTGCCCTCCAGCGTATCGTGACGCCGATGACTGCCTCGACCACCGCGCTGGCGCACGGATCGACAGACCAGACGGGCCTCAACGCGCGGCAGCGGCTCCTGCTCGCCCTGATCCTGACCGGCCAGTTCATGGCCGTCCTCGACGCGTCGATCGTGAACGTGGCCATCCCGACGATCCGGCGTGACCTTCATGCGACCGGTGCCGAGCTGCAGCTCATCGTGGCCAGCTACGTCATCGCCTATGCCGTGCTGCTCATCACGGGCGCACGGCTGGGCCAGCGGTTCGGGTTCCGGCCGACGTTCATCTGGGGCCTCGCGATCTTCACGGGGGCGTCGCTCGCATGCGGGCTCGCGCCCGATAGCCAGACGCTGATCGTCGTCCGGGCGATCCAAGGCGCGGGAGCGGCGCTGATGGTGCCCCAGGTCTTCAGCCTCATCCAGCGCAACTTCGCGGGACCGACGAGGGCCCAGGCGCTGAGCTTGTGGGCAGCGACGCTCGCGCTCGGCGGCGTCGTCGGGCAGGTACTGGGCGGCCTCCTCGTCACCGCCGATCTGTTCGGAACCGGCTGGCGGCCGGTGTTCCTGGTGAACGTGCCGATCGGCCTGATCCTCCTGGCGGCCTCGATCCGCCTCCTGCCGGTGGACGTCCGGGCGCCTGCCCGGCCATTGGATCTCGGTGGGCTGGTCTCACTCGCAGCTGCCGTATTGCTCCTCGTCGTACCGCTCGTCCTTGGGAACGAGGAAGGCTGGCCAGTGTGGGCCTTCGCCTCGCTCGCCCTGAGCGGTGTCGCGATCGTCCTCTTCGCCCTGATCGAGCGGTACGTCGAGCGCAGCGGGGGCGCACCGCTCATCGCGGCTCGCGTCGTGCGAGCAGCAGGAATGCCGGCCGCGCTCGTCGCGATCGTCCTGGCGATGGCCTCCTACGGCGGCTTTCTGTTCACGTTCACCCAGCACCTCCAGATCGGCCTGCGCGACACGCCGCTCCAGGCTGGATTGACGTTCGTGCCGATGGCACTGGGCTTCGCCTTGGCGAGCCTCAACTGGCGTCGCCTGCCCGTCGCCTGGCATCAGCTCGTGATCCCGGCTGGCTGCATCATCGCCGTGGTCGGCTATTCGCTGACGGCGATCGCTGCGTCCAGCGGTGGCGATGGGGGCTTCCTGCTACCCGTCGGCCTGTTCGTCGCGGGGTTCGGACAGGGCATGGCCGCGAGCCCGATCCTGACCGTCGCCCTGTCCAAGGTCGCACCACAGGACGCTTCCGACGCGAGCGGTGTGGTCACCACGGTCATCCAGCTCGGACTGGTCATCGGTGTCGCGACGTTCGGCAGCGTGTTCCTCAATCAGGCCGCGTTGCCTGGAGCCCAGCCGACGGTCGGCGCGATCACGCTCACCCTCGGGCTCATCGTCATCGCGCTCGTGGGGTGCGCCGTCGCATCGACCGCGATGGTCCGCGCCCAACGGTCGTCGTCTGTGGCATTCGGGGATGCCGTCCAGGACGCGGATGGCACTGCGCCGGCGATCACGACCGCCGAATGAGCCGGGGCGCCGTGACCATCGCGCGCCAGGAAGAGGGTCGGTCCGGTTCTGCGGCATCGTGGCGGCGATCGATCGCGATCGCCGTCGGCGGCGGCCTGGTCGTCGGTGCCCTGACGTCGATCGGCCAGGGGACGCTCCCCGACGAGGTTCGGTCGCTTGCGAACGGATCCGCGCCGTGGTCGGCGGCCGCATTCGTCCTGGCCGTAGTCGCCGGCCGGCGTGAGACGTTCCGTTCCTCAGTCCTCGCCGCCGCGGCGCTCCTGGCGATGCTGGCCGGTTACAGCCTGATGGCCACGCTCCGCGGCTTTCCTGTCGGCCCGTCGATGACCCTGTTCTGGGTCGCCGCGGCCGTCGTCGCGGGGCCCGTGTTGGGCGTCGGCGCCGCGTGGAGCCAGGGCACCGATCGGCCGAAAGCGGCGGCCGGGGTCGCGATCCTTGCGTCGATCCTCGTCGGCGAGGCTGTCTACGGGCTGAGCGTCATCGCCGGCTCGACGTCACCCGCCTACTGGACGGCGCAGCTCGTCGTCGGGCTGGGTCTCGTCGCGTTACTGGGCTATCACCTCAGGAGCTGGGCCGGTCTCGTCCTGTGCGCTGCCTTGTCGGCCGCGGGGGCGGCGGCATTCGCCTTCCTCTATTCGAACCTCACGGGCCTGGCCTGACCTTCGCGTTTCTCGCCGCTTGCTCCGGTAGGGCCTCGGGTATCGTCACAGGGCGCTGGTCGCCTGCCAGCAGCTTTGGAGGAAGACCGTTGGCCAGCACGATCGAACGAGCCGACGTGATCGTCACGAGTCCAGGTCGCAACTTCGTGACGTTGCGCCTCACGACCTCGGACGGCGTCGAAGGGCTCGGCGACGCGACCCTCAACGGTCGTGAGCTCGCCGTCGCCTCATATCTCCGTGACCACGTCTGCCCGCTCCTCCTCGACCGCGATCCCGACCGCATCGAGGACACCTGGCAGTACCTCTATCGCGGTGGTTACTGGCGACGAGGTCCGGTCACGATGGCGGCCATCGCAGCCGTCGATCAGGCCCTGTGGGACATCAAGGCGAAGGTCGCGAGGCAGCCGCTGTACCAGTTGCTTGGCGGAGCCAGTCGCAACGGTCTCCTGGCGTATGGCCACGCGAGTGGAGCCGACCTGCCAGCCTTGTTCGATTCGATCGACGAGCATCTCGCGGCCGGCTATCGGGCGATCAGGGTCCAGTCGGGCGTCCCCGGGCGCGGGGCGATCTACGGTGTCGCTCGAGCGTCGGACGGCGAGCGATACGACTACGAGCCGGCGCGTCGCCAAGGTCACCCGGTCGAAGAGACCTGGGACACGTCGGCTTACCTCCGACACATCCCCACGGTCTTCGAGGCCGTCCGTGCCAAGTTCGGCCCCGAGCTGCCGCTCTTGCATGACGCGCACCATCGACTGACGCCGATCCAGGCTGCGCGGCTGGGGAAGTCGCTCGAGCCGTTCGACCTTTTCTGGCTCGAAGACTGCACGCCCGCCGAGAACCAGGCAGGACTGCGGCTCGTCCGCGAACACACGACCACGCCGCTCGCCATCGGCGAGGTCTTCAACACCGTGTGGGACTACCAGCAGCTGATCAGCGAGCAGCTCATCGACTACGTGCGCTCCTCGGTCACCCACGGCGGCGGCATCTCGCCGATGAAGCGGCTCATGGACTTTGCGGGTCTGTTCCAGATCAAGTCGGGGATGCACGGTCCGACCGATATCTCACCGGTCGGCATGGCCGCGGCACTTCACCTCGGTCTGGCGATCCACAACTTCGGGATCCAGGAGTACATGCGACATAGCGCCGCGACGATGGACGTCTTTCGGACGACATACACCTTCGAAGGCGGTCTGCTTCATCCGGGCGATCAACCGGGCTTGGGCGTCAGCCTCGACGAGGGCGCCGCAGCGGCCTACCCATATGTGCCGGCGTATCTCCCCACAGCCCGTCTGGCGGATGGGACCGTCCACGACTGGTAGCCCGGCTCACGGACCCGTCCCGCTCGTCATCTGACGCGACGCGATCACATGCTTCAACCACAGCTCGTGGCGAGCTGAGGCAAGCGCCGAGCGGTCGGCCCGTGGATCGCTCACTCGCTGCGTCGATGGGGCAAGCTCGCCGAAGACGGCCGCTTCGTCGACGAGGCCCGCAGCGCAACCGCCGAGCAGGGCCGCCCCCCGGCCGGATGCCGCGGTCGCGTCGACGGCGTCCAGCGGCCGGCCCAGGACGTCGGCGAGGAGCTGGCGCCACGCCGGATCGGTCGTACCGCCCCCGGCGATGCGCACCGCTGACGGCGAGCCGGGACCGCTCGACCTCGTCCATGGCCGTCCGGACGGCGAACGCCACCCCTTCAAGGGCGCCTCGCAACAATGCTGTCCGATCGTGGGCAAGCGCGAGCCCGACCCAGGCACCACGCATGCTCGAGTCGAGCCAGGGTGTCCGCTCACCGGTCAGATGTGGCAGGAACAGCGGGTCGGTCTCGGCCGCGGGCGACGCGGCGGCTGCGTACAGCTCCTCCCACGATGCCGCCAGCAGCGTGCGCACCCAGTCCAACGCCAGGCCGGCATTCGTCGTCGCAGCCATCACGTACCAGCCGTGCCGGGCGGCCGTCCGGAACAAAGTCGTGCCCTGGCCGCCCCGCACTGCCTGGTCGACAGCGCTGACGATCTGTCCGCCGGAGCCCAGCGTCAGCTGAAGGCTCCCGTGCTCGCGCAGGCCGCTGCCGAACATGGCGGCCGCGGTGTCACCGGCGCCGACGGCGACCGGGATGCCGGATGCCAAACCGAGCTCGTCCGCCGCCCGAGACGACAACTCGCCGGCCGGATCCCCCGCCCATGAGGCGAGTGGGGCGAAGAGGGCCCGCTCCAGGCCCAACGCCTCGATCACCTCGGTGTCCCAGCGCTCGCCGGGCACGTCGTAGAGCAGCGTGGCCGAGGCATCGCTCGGTTCGGTCAGGACCACCCCGGTCATGCGTGAGCGCAGCCAGTCCTTGGGCTGCAGCGCCCAGCGCGCCCGGGCCAAGGCCGGCCCCTCGAACCGGCGCAGCCACAGGAGGATCGGCCCTGCCAGGCCTGGGATGATCGGGTTCGCCAGGCGCGCCATCGCCTCTTTGCCCAGGCGGTCGTAGGCGCCCATGACGACCGACGCCCTGGTATCCGCCCACAGGATCGCGGGCCTGACCGGCTCCAGGGCGGCGTCGGCAAGCACCACGCCATGCATCTGGCCCGACAGGCCGACCGCCGACGGAGACGCCGCTCCACCAGCGCGGGCCTGCTCCACCGCCTCCCGGACCGCCAGCACGGTCTCACGCCACCAGATCCGTGGATCGGACTCGGCCCAGCCGATGTTCGCCGACTCGACCTCGTACGCGCGACTGACCTGGGAAAGGAGATGGCCGTCGGCGTCGGTGACGACGACCTTGACGGAGCTCGTACCAAGATCCACGCCCAGGAGCGTCGGAGCCGTCATCGCCGAGGGCTCGGGTCCACCGTCCGTCCTAGGTGTGGATGACGACCTTGTGTCCGCGGCGGCTGGAGACGGCCTCGAGCGCCTCGGCATAGTCGTTCAGGTGGAACCGATGCGTGATGATGCCGTCGGTCTTCACCCGCCCACTGCGCAGCGCCGAGATCGCCGCGTCGAAGCTCGTCACCTCCGCGAAGGAGCCCTTGATGGTGATCTCGCGACGGAACACGTCGAACGGGTGGAACTGGACGAGGTCGGCTTCCTTGGTCACCCCGTAGATGAGCACCGTGCCCCCGTTGCGGGTCAGCGAGACGCAGGTGCTACCGACGTCGGGTGACCCGGTCGCCTCGACGACGATGTCGTATCCCTGACCGCCCGGCGAGGCTGCGCGCAGCGCCTCGATGTTGGCCGCCGGGTCCGCCCGATCGATCAGGACGACCCCGTCGACGCCGAGCCTGAGCGCCGCATCGAGCTTGAACTGGCGAGGCGCGGCGACGGTGACCGACGTCGCGCCGCCGGAAGCGATGAGCTGGGCGAGCAGCAGCCCGGTCGGTCCGGCACCGATGACAAGCGCGCTGGAGCCGGGCCGGATCTCGAGCCGCTCGAGCCCGTGCATCGCGCAGGCGGCAGGTTCGCTGAAGACGGCGACGTCGTGATCGAGTCCCTCGACCGAGAAGGTGAGGTTCTCCGGCGCGGTCGCGTACTCCGCGAAGAAGCCCGGGAAATTGCTGCCCATGCCCTTCATGTTGCGACACAGGATCAGCCGTCCCGAGAGGCAGTAGTCGCAATGTCCGCAATAGATGTTGGGGTTCACGGTGACTTGCTCGCCGAGGGCGAACCGCTCGACACCATCGCCAAGCGCGTCGATGACACCGACGAGCTCGTGCCCCGGGATGAGCGGGAACCGGGCCTGGAACTCGCCTTCGTGGATGTGGAGGTCGGTGCCGCACACGCCGACCTGATCGACCTTGATGCGAACCTCACCGGCGGCCGGCTCGGGGGTCGGGACGTCACGAACGGCGAAGGTTCGCGGCGCCTCGTAGACAACGGCCTTCAAGGGAGCCTCCCGGGTTGCTCGTTGCTCGCTCCGTAGCGGCAGTCGGGGCTCGATGGGTCGCCGACTGGCGCGCATGTCGACGCTAGCACGACACGTTCCGGTCTGACGCTCAGAAGATCGCGGCGAGTTTTCGGCATTCGGCCGTAAACGGCGTACGATGCGGCCATCGTGGTCGCTATCGCCTAGTCATATCGAGACGACCCATGCTGGATGGCATAACCCCGGTCCACCTGATCATCGTGCTGGTCATCGCCTTGCTGATCCTGGGTCCGGGCAAGCTCCCCGAGACGGGCGCCGCTCTCGGCAAGGCCATGCGCGAGTTCCGCCACGGGATGACCGACGACGTGACGCCGACACCGCCAGGCCCGCCCGACAACCCGAACGGGGCAGATACCCGGATCTGATTCGAGGCCCGGCGCCTGACGCGCTTAGGCGGGATCGCGTCCGATCTGCCCGAATGCGGGCCTCGGAGGCGGTGCCACGCAGGACTTCTGGCCGCGCTGATGGCGTCGTGACCGAGGTGGGCTCGATCGGTGCCGCCCCAAGGCGGTCGGCACGGGGATCTCGTGGTGGAGTGGAGCCGACACTCGGACTTGAACCGAGGACCTGCTGTTTACGAAACAGCTGCTCTACCACTGAGCTATGTCGGCGCGGATGGCAGTCTACCAGCCTCGTCGCGCTGGTCCCTCACCCATCCTCGATGTGATCAGATCGCGATCTCGATGGCCTCCCAGCCTTGGTTGCCGTGACCGCCGGCGTACCCATCGTTCAGGATCGTCCGGTCGTTGATCTCGATGTACACCAGGTAGCAGCACGGCACGATGAGCGGGTCGCTCCACGGGTCCCACACGAACGAGGTGGGCACGGGATAGCCCTGTTCGGCGGTGTTGCCGCCGTAGGTCTTCGAGAGAGGGACGACCGCCCCGCCCGGGTAGAGCGGCAACGGGACGCCACTCACCGGGACCGACAGGCCGGAGTTGCCCCGAGCCGTCACCGCGACCCCGCTCAGGTTCGGGTCGTAGGCATGGACGGTGACCCGGATCAGCCCGTCGCCACGCTTGACCTTCGCGCATTTCAGCAATTCGGTGGTCCCGTCGGGCTTCTGGAGCTCCAACGTGATCGTCGGTCGCGGCAGCGGGAACGGACCCGAGTTGTCGACCCGAACAGGCTGCGGCCCGCTCACCCGCGTGATCGAGCCATCGCGCACACGGAGCCGGACGTAATACAGGCCGTCTGCCGACGGCGTCGGCCAGTGGACGAGGACCTTCTCGCCGACCGTATTCGGACCGCCGTCCGAGTCGCAGATCTGCGAGACATCGAACCAGCCCGGGTCGACCCCGGTCGAGGTGCTCCGGCTGCATGGCGCGAGCCATGGGAAGGACGAGATCGTGTTGTAACCCGATGTCGAGCCGACGAACGGGAGATACGTCCCGCTCGGTCCGGTCGACGAGACCTCGACCAGGTACTGGGTCGCCGACGGCATGTTGAAGATGCCGCGCAGCTCGGCGTAGTCACCGAAAGGGTGATCACCGATCCCTGCCGCCGGGTTCGGGGAGGGGGTGTGACCCGGTCCGACGCTGGGACCGTTGCCAAGTCCCAGGGCGTCGATCTGGCTGATCGGGATGTCGCCGACCCGCGTGATGAGCGGTCGCGGCGGGCAGAGCTTGCGGCAGACCTTCCGACAGCGCGCCGAGCAGAAGAAGCGACACAGCTGATGACAGAAGCGTTCGAGCTCGAGCTTCTTGATCGTCTGGTTCCAGGCCTTCGCGTCGCCAGCCGCCTGGATCTCGAGCAGGCGCTTGACCGTGTCGGGCTTCGCCACGAGCGCGGCCAGCGCGTGGGCGAAGTCGATCATCTCCTCGACGCCGACCGGTTCCTTCGGTGGCTCGGGGCAGAAGCTCAGGCAGACGCCGCCACAGCGCTTCTCACAGAAGTAGCCGCAGATCACCTCGCAGCGCTCGGACAGCCCCGCCTGATCAAGGGCGGCCTCGAACGCCGCCCCGTCCTCCGCCTCGTAGGCCTCGAAGGCCTTGCGGAACGTCGCCGGGTCCTTGGCGAGCTGCTCCGCGGCTTCCGCGATGCTCCTCAGTTCGTCGATCGGCTCGTCACCGGACAGGGTCGCCATCGCGTCTCCTTCGCCGAGCGGCTGGTCACATATCCACGCTCGACGGAACGGTAGGCACCCGCACTCACGGACCCGTCACCGGCCCGTCACGCATCCATCACGTCGTCGGGTTCAGGCGTCTCGGTCGTAGAAGGGCATCGCGGCATCGTCTGGCCGGTCGAGGTCGGCGATCAGCGCCGCGACGCCGATGTCGCCCTTGTACAGGCTGTCCCGGCGGAGGGCGTTCTCGCGCACGCTCGTGACCGCCTGGCCCGCCAGATCTCGTGCGCGCGCCAGCCAGAGCCGATCGCCGCCGGCACGATGGAGGTTGACCAGCGCGTAGGCACGACCGGCCAGGCCGCAGCACAGGTCGCCCGGGACGGGATGGCTCTCGTACGCCGTCCAGGCGGCCCGTTCCGCGAGAGCCGCGTAGCGATCGTCACCGAACGCACGGGCCGCCGCGGTCCACAGGAAGACCATCCCCGCGGCACCGTTGCACCATGTCGCCGCGAGCGACCCGTCGTCGGGTGGACCGACCTCGCGGGGCCAGACCAGACCGCGCCCGCGAGGGACCCCGAACCGGGCCAGCTCGTCGAGACGGGCGGCCATCGGCGGGACAGCGGACCCGCTCGACTCCGCCCAGCGCAGCTGCGCATGGAGGAAGCCCGACCAGCCGTGCGCCGCACCGAGGTAGGAGACGGCGTCATCAGGGCGATCCCCCGCGGTCTGCGCCCCGAGCTCGTCCATGGCCGAGAGCTCGGTCCACAGGTTCGTCGCCAGCCGGTTGCCGAGCTCGATGAGCTCCGACCGCTCGGCCGCGTCCTCCGGCAGCGCGTCGAGGAGCATCGACAGCCCGAGCAGGATCCCGCTGCGTCCGAACGAGACGTCCCGCGCGGGACCGCCGTCGCCCAGCGCCGACACCATCCCGTGGATCGCCATCGACCGGTCGCTCGCATCGCCACGGGCGTTCCCGATCAACGCTTCGGTCAGGAAGACCCCGGTCGCGCTGTGGTGGATCCCGGTCGTGCCGAAGTCCTCCGGCGTGATCTCGAGCGCCACGTTGACGAATGCCTCGTCGGTGCCGAGCGACGACAACGCCTTCATCGACCACACATCGGCGAGCGCCAGGAGCCGCTCGTCGTCGCGAGACATCGCGATGCGCATGATCCCGTGGGCGATCCCGGCCGCCCCGAGATTGACCGACGCCCGTGGCGCCTCCAACGGGGAGGCCAGCAGCGGGCCGGCCGGTGACAGCCGCTCGAGGACATCGGCGAGGAACAGGTCCGTCGCGGACGAACTCGCGTCGTGGCGTGGCCCCGGCGCCCGGTCCAGGTCGGAACGAGCCGCGGCGCGGTAAGCCTCGAGGAGATCGGCGGTCGCCGCGAACCGATCGGCTGGGTCCTTCGACAACGCCCGCCGCAACACCGCCTCGACCGCGGGCAGGTCGCCCGTGTCGTGGCTCGCGAACGGCAACGGCGCCTCTTCCAGCAGCTGCCGACGCATCTCGTCGGGCTCGAGCGAGAAGCTGTGGGTGTAGCCGCCGGTCAGCAGCCGGTAGAGCATCGCGCCCAATCCGTATTGCTCGCTTGCCGCGGTGAGCACCGACGCGCCGCGACCCGCCTGCTGAGCGGCCGCCGATTCGGGCTCCATGAAGAAGTCCACCCCGCCGCGCGGGACCCCGTGCTCGTCACCCAGCGTCGCCAGCCCGAAATCGATGACGGTCACCGATCCGTCGCCGGCAACGAGCACGTTGCTGGGGTGGACGTCGCCGTGTAGCACGCCGCGCCCGTGGAGGTCGGCGTACGCCTCGATGATCCGCTCGCCGAGCTCGAGCAGCCGTTCTCGACCGTCCGCTTGCGACAGGCGTCGAAGCTCGGCCGCGGCTGACTCGGCGTCCGCTCCGGGATGCCAGCTGACGACCAGGTAGGTGCGGCCGTCCGCCTCCCCGATCTCGATCAGGCGAGGCGCGACGCGTCCATCGAGCGCACGCAGGATCCTGGCTTCATGCCCGAAAAGCGCGGAGCTGCCTGAGCCCGCGCGGCCGACCTTCAGGGCGACGTCGCGCCCCTCCTCGTCGTGCGCGAGGTAGAGCTGCGTGTCGATCATGACCTGGACCGGATGGACGACTCGGAACGGGCCGACCGCCGCCCCCTCGGCGAGCACGGACGCCTCGATCGGCTCGGCGAACGGCAAATCGGCCGGGACGAGGAACCCGTCAGCGAGGAGGTCCTTGAGCACCGGGTACGAGCGCTCGAGGGTCTCGCGCGGATCGAGCTGGCGTTCGCTGGCGAACCCGAGGACCGCATCGACGATCCGGGTCGGCGTCCGGAACGAGCCGAGCAAGAGCGCCGTGTTGGCATCCACGATGCTCGAGGTCGAGCGGGCTCGCGGCCGGGTGACCGCGTGGTCGCCCTGGTGATAGGTGAACTGAGCGCGGATGTCCTCGGGGAGCTCCTCGACCGGTGTCAGCTCGACGTCGGGCGGCAGCAGCATCGGGCCGGCGATCGTCATGGCCGCCTCAGCCCCGCGCCAGGCCGTCGAAGATGCGAGGACCCGGCACCCAGCTGACCGTGTCGACGCCGTCGAGCTGGAGACGCGCCAGGGCGACCTGCCACGCTTCGCCTCCCGGTTCCCGCGCGTCGCCCGCGTCGCTCGTGCGAGCGTCGATGAGGTAGTCGGCGAGCCGCATCGAGACCCACGTCCGCCAGCTCGAGGACGTCGCATGGTGGCCCGACCCGGTGGGACCTCGCGGCGGATCGATCGCCCATGACAACAGCCCGTCGTCGGTCACGCCGGCCGTGAATGGCACGCCGTGAGGGCGACAGCCGACCGTCTGACCGCGGATGCGATCGGCGCCGCCATGGAGGTCGTCGAGGCTCGAGAAGTAGGCGACCATCTTGTCCGGTCGCGCGACGTCGTCCACGGTCTTACCGATCTTGAAGCCCAGGACGCCCGGGGCGTCGGCCAGCGCCGAGGCGACCGCCCGGACCGCTTCCGGGAGCGTCTCGGTCGTCGGACTGACGTAGAGCTTGAACGGCGAGGACGAGCGCGTCCGCCTGGTCGGCGAGCGTCTCGGCTGCCAGCTTCGCCACGGCGAGTCGGGCGATGCCTGTTGCTGCTCGCTCCACTGCCGACTCAGGGTCGGCCCGGCTCCCCCGAGCGGGTCCCATGACGCGACCAGCCGGCGGAGTGCCGGGTTGACCGGTCGTCGGCCGTACATGTAGAGCCGGGTGGCGATGGTCTCGGAGGGGAGCGATCCCAGCGTGAGCAGGGCGTCGGCGTAGCGGATCGCCTCTTCGGACAGCGCGGCGGTCCGACCGCCACGACGAGCCTCGCCAGCCGGCGCGAGCGGCGCCCAGCCGGCGGCGCCGGAGCGGAACACCCCGTCCACCTCGACCTCGAGGATGCCGTCCAGGACGAGCCGCCCGAGCGTCGCTGTCAGGCGATCGCCCAACCCGCTGCGGAGATAGCCAGGGCACGGCCCGGGGACCATCAGGGTCAGGAACAGCAGGGCCGTATCCGTCGAGACGATGCGCGGCTCGAGCGGGCTCTCCGAGGTGGGCCGGAGGAGGCCATAGGGCGCGCGTTCCCGGTCGGCCTCCTCCGCCAGGGCCTGCCGCTCGACCACGCTGAGGCGATCGAGCGGCACGAGGTCGTACGCTGGATTGGCGCGCAGGATCGCCTCGCCGATCAGCATCGGCGTGTCCTGCGCGGGTCGATCACTTCGAGGACTTGGCCTGCTTGGCGACGACTTCCTGGGCGGCGACGACTTCCTTGAGCTGAGCCTCGAGCTGCTCGCGCAGAACGCCGAGCTCCTCGACCTCGAGCGACTGGGCGACGATGTCGGTCCGCTCGTAGATCGTCTCGGTGGGCCAGATGGACCCCGGTCCACACGTTGGTCGTGTGCCGAACTCGCAGAAGTGGGAGAACCCGGGGCAGAAGGAGATGTAGGCCGGACAGAACGGGGTCCGGTAGATACAGGTGATGACCGACGGCAGGCGACAGGTCCCGAACACGCAGGCCACCAGGGTCTGCGACCCACACGGGAACTGCACCCGGAGCTTTCGGGCTTCGAAATCTGGCACGGCGAACCTCCTCGATCATGTGCTGACGGACTCAGCGCGATCGTGAAGGGGAGTGCTGTCCGGACATGTCACTGGGATATCACCGACCGGCGGCGGTTCCGTCACCGACCCGTCACCGCGTCGCCACGCGACCGTCACACGCGGGGCCCGCAGCACCGGATCAGGTCCGGACGGCCTTCGCCGAGCCGGCCCCGAGCCCGTCGATGAGGGCCTCCATCTGCGGCGACGGCTCGAGACCCAGCTCATCGCGCATGATCTCGCGGTAGGCCCGATACCTCGCCACCGCCTCGTGCACGTTGCCCTCGGCGAGGTAGATCTTGATGAGGACCCGCTGAGCGCTCTCGCGCATCGGGTCGTCGGCGACCACCGCCAGGCTGACCTCGACGGCACGACCATAGCGGCCCTCCTCGGCCAGGCGGACGCCCAGCTGCTCGAGGGCGTGGAGCCGGATCTGTCGGAACCGTTCGCGGTGGGGCGCGACCCAGTCGTCGTCCCATTCCGGCAGGAGCTCGCCCGCGTCGGTCAGCTCGGCCAGGCGATCGTCATTCGCCTCGAAGGGCGCGTCGAGGAACCGCCTCGCGAGCTCGGTCAGGTCCCGGACGTCGACCGCGACCGTGCCGCCGAGCTCGATCTCGTCCGACGAGCCGTCGAGCAGCAGCCGACCGGGCTGGCGCAATCGCCACAGGGCGGTCCGGAGCCGCGCCATCGCGCGCGGTTCGGCGGTGTCCGGCCAGAGCCGGCCGGCCAGACGGGACCTGGCCGCCGGCCTCTCGGCGAGGGCAAGGCAGGCGAGCAGCCGCTGCTCGGCTCGGGGCAGATGGACGCGCTGGCCATCGACCGACAGATGGAAGCCGCCCAGCAGCCGAAGTGTGCTGTCCGTCGTTCGCCCGGAAGCGTCGTCAGCCGGCGGCCGGGCTGTCACAGGCGAGTCCGTTGGCAGCGGAGCCCCGGAATCCGCGCCACGTCGGTTCATCGCGTCCCCCTGTTGTGGCAGCCCCACAGTACGGCCGATGGGGCCACCAAGCCACCAGAAAATGGTCCCAGGGACCTTCGGATGGCCGATGTGGCGAACTCGTGGCGAAGCGGTGGCGAAGCCGTGACTCGGTCGTGATGGAGACGGTGACGATGCGGTGACGAGGGCCCGGTGACGGCGCCGGCCTCACTCGGCCTGGAGCACTGGGGCGATGCGGGCTCGCGCCGCCCGAAGGGCCGGCAGATAGGCACCGACCGCGGCGATCGCCAGCCCGCTGAGCGCGAGCCCAAGGAGGAGCGTCGGAGCGAACACGTCGAACGTGCGCTCGGGGATGCGCGTCCCGGCGTCCACCTGGCCCATGTACACGAGGGCCGCCCGTTGGAACACGAGACCGAGCGGGACGCCGATCAGACCTGCGACGAGGGCGACCGGTAGCACGGAGGCGACGACCATGACGATGACTTGTCGTGGGCTCATCCCGAGAGCCTTCAGCACCGCCATCTCGCGGGTCCGCTGCTTCGTCTCGAGCAGGACCGTGTCGAACACGCCACCGAGCGAGATCGCGACAAGGACGATGCCCATGAACGTGATGACCGAGATGAACAGGAGGAACCCTTCGTCGATGGCCTGGGGATCGAGCGCGCGAGCGGAGACGGCGTTGTTCGTCGCCTCGTTGAGCGCATCGGCGTACGCCGTCGGCGTCGTGGCTGACGTCGGGATGATCTCCCAGCTCGTGGGTGCCGCGCCGGGATCCAGTGTCGCGAGATCGGCGAAGGCGCCGCGCAGGACGAGGTGGTTGGTCTCCCGATCGGCCGTATCGAAGATCTCGCCGACGAGCCTGACCGTGACCTCGTGTCCACCGCTCGACAGCTGCAGCGTGTCGCCGAGACCGAGCCCGGTCTGGGTGAAGACCGCGGTCGGGGCGACGACCTCGCCCGGTCCCGCGAACCACCGGCCGGCGATCAGGTCGTAGCCCGTCCAGCTCGCGTCGCCGTCGTAGCCGACGAACGGCACCGGGCCGACGCCTCGAACGTTCACGGTGGTCCCCGCGAACCCGACCGATCGACCGGTCCCGGGCGCCGCGGCGATGGCCGCGCCGATGGTTCGCGGGTCGGCGGACGGATCGTTCAGCTCGACGCGGACGGGACTCGCCGCGATCCGGTCGAGCTGTCCCTGCACCCGCAGCAACGACAGATTCATGCCGACCGCGAAGGTCACCGCGGCGACTCCGACGACCAGCGCACCGAGGGTCATCGCGGCCCGGACTGGGTGAGCCACGCCGGCCGCGACACCGAGCCGGCCAGGGACGCCGATCGGCAGACGGAGTCCCAGCCGGCGAAGGCGGCCCCCGTCACCCCGACGTGACGGCGCCGTCCCACGGGTGATGGCCCCGACCGCGCTGAGGCGTCCTGCGTCGATGGCCGGCCCGAGGGCGGCCAGCAGCGAGACCACGATGCCGACCGTCGTCACCGCGACGATCACCGTCGGTGAGATCGCGACCGAGCCCGGCAGCCCGAACGACTGGGCGGTGCGCGCGACCAGCGGCTGGCTGGCGACCACTCCGGCGATCACTCCAAGCAACGTGCCGATCGTCACCGGGACCAGGATCTGGGTGAGGAGGATGGCCGTGACCTGGGCCGGCGTGAAGCCGACCGCCTTCATGACGCCGATGTCGCGGTAGCTGGTGAGGACGATCCCGCCCACGACGTTGGCGATGGTGAAGGCCGCGGCCAGCAGCGCGAAGATCGAGAAGGCCAGGAGGACCGGCACATACAGCTGGGCGGTCGATTCGACGTCGGCCTTGGTCTGGAGGTATGTCGTCGAGCTCACGACGTCATCCGCCGAGATGCCGGTGGTGATCCGCGCAAGGGCCGCCGTGAGGTCGGCTGCGCTGGCTGCCGGGTCCACCCGGTACAGCATCTGCTGGTCGGGTGGCGCATCCGGACCCACGAGGGTCGTGATGTCGCTCGGACTGAGCCAGCCGGCCACGTCCGGCGTGCTGACCGACGCGGCGATGCCGACGACCGTCGCGGTCAGGCCCTTGCCGGGCGTGGTGGGGCGCGCGCTGGCATCCGGTGCCGGCAGGACAGGTGTGCCGCCACCGCCCGGCGGGGTCCGGCCGAACCTCTTGTCGGGGTTCGGATCCGGGAGGAGCGGCACGCTGGCGCCGAGCCCGACATCGAGCAGCGTGGCGGTGTCCTGGTCGAGGACGATCTCGCCGGGTGCCGCCCACCATCGTCCGGCCAGCATCGTCACGCGGTCGATGGCGTCGGTCGGCGTGGGCCGCCCGGACGCCAGCAGGCCGCCGAAGACGCCCTCCTTGCCGCGCAGCGCGAAGCCGGCGACCGGCCACGGTCCGGCACTGGCGGTGACGCCGCTCGCGGCCGCCGTCGCCGCCAGCTGTGCATCGGTCGTCGCCGCCGAGTAATCGACGACGAGATGTGCCCCGTTGGCGGCGGCAAAGGCGCGATCGAACGGCTCGTTCGTCTCGACCAGGATGCTGAGGGCAAGGGTCGCGCCGCCGGCGCCGAGGAACAGGACGATCGCGAGGACGATGGACTGGAGCCGCCGCCGCCGAAGGTCGGCGAGGGACTTGGATGCCACGGCGCCCATCACGCCACCATCCGCGCGGGCCGGTCGCCGCCGATCGCACCGTCGACGAGGTGGACGATGCGATGCGCACGCGTCTGTGCCAGCTGCTCGTCGTGGGTCACCAGGACGATCGTCTGGCCGCGTCGGTTGAGGTCCTCGAGCATCGCCAGCGCGTCCTCGCCGTTCCGACGGTCGAGGGCACCGGTCGGTTCATCGGCAAGCAGCACAGCCGGCCCATTCACGATGGCGCGAGCGATCGCGACGCGCTGCCGCTCGCCGCCACTGAGCGTGCTCGGGAAGTGCTTCGCCTTGTCCGCCAGCCCGAGCTGTGCGAGGAGCGCCGTCACACGCTCCCGTGCTTCGGCGCGACTCGTTCCCGCGAGCAGCGCCGCCACGGCGATGTTGTCGGCCACGCTCAGGTCATCGAGCAGATGGAAGAACTGGAAGACGAACCCCACGCCGGTCCGCCGGAACCGCGCAGCGCCGGCTTCGCTGAGACGATCGACCCGGACACCGGCGACCTCGATCTCGCCCTGGGTCGGTCGGTCCAGGCCGCCGATCAGGTTGAGCAGGGTGGACTTGCCGCCGCCCGACGGGCCCATGATCGCGGTGATCCGGCCGGCCTCGATCTCGAGGTCCACGGCGTCGAGAGCCGGGTGAGTGGAGTCGTCGTAGCGCTTCGTGACGCCACGGAGACTGATGAGCGATGCCATGGCAGGTCTCCTCAGGTTTCCTCGGTGGACCCCGAGCGTGACCGGACCGGAGCGGCCGGGGTATCGGCTGGGAGGACGGAATGGCATCGTGGGACGGATGAGCGACGACCCGTCTCCCCCATTCGGATGAGCCGACATCGGTCGCGCGCCGGATGGACCGCGAGACGTGGCGGACTAGAGTGGTGGGGATGGCCGAACCGGTGGATCGCTCGCTCGAAGACGACGTCGCCCAGGACAAGCTCTGGCTCGACTGGATCGTCGCGCTCGGGCCGGTCGCCGGCCTGATACTCCTCGGGATCCTCACTGCCGACGGTTCGAGGTCCACCAGCCTGGCGGCAACGCTTCTATTCGTCGTCATCCCGCTCTGCGTCCGGCGGCTCTTCCCCGTCCCGGTCCTGTTGGTCGTCGCGACCGGGGCCGTGCTGACGAGCGTGGGGTCACCCGTCGTCTGGGTCGAGGTGTGCGCCGTCGGCCTCGCGAGCTTCACCGTGGGCGAGCGGGCCAGCGATCGGACCAGGTCCGCGCTCGTGGTCCTTGCCGTGACGTCCCTGATGGCAGTCGGCTTCCTCGCACAGGACGCCCGCCCGATCGAGGGTGTGGGGCTTCCGTTCGCGGTGCTGATCCCGACGTGGTTCCTGGGTGACGTCGTCCGTGGCCGTCGGATCGAAGCGCAGCGACAAGCAGAAGCGCGGGAGCGATCCGCGCGCGAGCGCGAGGCACGCCTCCAGGCGGCGGCCGTCGAGGAGCGCCGGCACGTCGCCCGCGAGCTCCATGACGTCGTCGCCCACGCCGTCAGCGTGATGGTCATCCAGGCCGGCGCGGCCCGACAGGTCGTCCGGACGTCCCCCGACCAGGCGGAGCAGTCGATGCTCGCCATCGAGTCGGTCGGGCGCGACGCGATGACCGAGCTGCGGCGTTTCCTCGGTGCGCTGAGCGATGACGGCGAGTCGGCCGGGATCGCGCCGCAACCCGGGATCCAGGCTTTGCCGACGCTCGTCGACCGGGTCCGCGAGGCCGGACTCGCGGCGTCGCTCGAGACGGACGGGTCGCCGCGGCCCGTGCCCGCCTCACTCGACATGACCGTCTATCGGATCGTCCAGGAGGCCCTGACCAACGCCCTCCGATACGCGCGCGAGGCGGCGACCCTCGTTCGCCTGAGCTGGGAGCCCGACCAGCTTCGCGTCGAGATCCTGGACGACGGTCCGGCGACCGCACCGGGCGAGGGCAGCGGACGGGGCCTCGTGGGGATGCGCGAACGAGCCGCGCTCATCGGGGGACGGCTCGAAGCCGGCCCCAGGATCGGCGGAGGGTATGCGGTCAGGGCATGGCTGCCGCTCGACCCGGGTTCCGCGGCGATGGAGCCCGATCCGCGATGACCGACACCCGTCTCCGTATCCTCATCGCCGACGACCAGGCCCTGGTCCGGGCCGGGTTCCGGATGATCCTCGAGGCGCAACCGGACCTCGAAGTCGTCGCGGAGGCCGCGGACGGCGAGGCCGCGGTCCGCCTGACCCGGCGCCACAGGCCGGATGTCGTCCTGATGGACATCCGGATGCCCGGCCTCGACGGGCTGGAGGCGACGCGGCGGCTGCTCGGGCCGGACGCGACCGGCGCGCCGATCGAGCGGCTCCCCACCACGGATCGTGATCCTCACCACCTTCGACCTCGACGAGTACGTCTACGCGGCCCTCCAGGCCGGCGCCGCCGGTTTCCTGCTCAAGGACGTCTCGCCCGAGCATCTCGTCGGTGCCGTCCGGACCGTCGCGGTCGGCGACGCGCTGCTCGCCCCGTCGATCACGCGCCGTCTCGTCGAGCGATACGCGAGCCCGCCGGCCGCCCCGACCGTCGCACCCGAGACGCTCGCGCGGCTGACCGCCCGCGAGACCGATGTCCTTCGGCTTCTCGCCCGCGGTATGAGCAACGCCGAGATCGCGGAACAGCTGGTGGTCAGCGAGGCGACCGTCAAGACGCACGTCGCCGGGATCCTGGCCAAGCTCGACTTGCGGAACCGGGCCCAGGCCGTCGTCATCGCCTACGAAATCAGGGCTGGTGCGAGCGAGCACGGAGACATCGGTCGGCGGCTGAGCGGTCTCGGCGGCCTGGCGGCCCGCGCCACGGCGGCCCGCGCCACGGCGGCCTGGCGGCCCGCGGCCATCGACCCGCGGCCGGCGGTCAGGCGGCGGTCGGCACCGGCGTGGGATCGCCGCCCTGGAACTCCGCACGGGACGGCAGGAGCGACTTGCCGCGCCGCGAGATGCCGAGGAGGACCCACGCGAACGGGATCGGCAGCCCCCACTGGAACGCGCGGAAGAGGATGACGCCGGCGCTGATCGCGGATGAATCGGCGCCGCCGGTGTAGGCGGTGTAGAACGAGATGTAGAGCAGCTCAGGGACGCCGGCGCCGCCCGGCGAGATCGGCAGGACCGTGATCACGAACACGAACGCGACGCCGGCCATGATGATCGCGTCGGGGAGCGTCTTCGACGACACGCCGACGACGCGCATCGAGACGATCATCAGCACGACCCACGCGAACTTCGAAGCCATCGATACGATGAACGCACCAACGCCTCGTGCTCGGACGGTGTCCCCGAGCGTGACCCGGAAGCGGACGAGCGCGCCCTGCACGTCGGGCACCGCACGCCCCAGCCGATGCAGGATGGCCCCGATCACCCGCTCCGCCCACTGGCCGACCTTGCGCGCCAGCCGCTCCGAGCGCACGACGAGGATCAGCCCGCCGCCGAGCCCGACGAACAGCAGCCCGCCGAGGACGATGTACGCGGTGATCAGCCCCGTCTGGACGGAGACCACGCGGTTGAGTCCCTCGGCCAGGATCAGGACCAGCCCGCTCACGAACATCAGACCGAACCGGCTCAGCTGGTCGAAGATGCCGTACAGGAGGATCCCGCCGGTCGCCGCGTGGGTGTCCCGACCCCAGCCACGGATGACGACCCAGACGACCGCCATGTTCCACGGCCCGAGCGGGATGCTCGCCCCGATGCCGGTCAGGATCAGGTAGGCCTCCAGGCCGCGGATCAGGCCGAGTCCCGCGATCAGCATCGTGAAGATCGCACCGGTCACGATCCACGTGATGACCCCGAAGACCGAGACCTCCAGGTAGTCCTGGAGGGTCAGCCCCTGGAGCGTGTTGATGACCTGCTGATAGTCGATGAAGCGCGGCAGGATGAGCCCGAACACGACGACCAGGACGCCCACGACGATGCCGATCCGGATGAGCGCATCGCGGCGGCCGGGTGGCTTGGTGTCGGCGATCGCAGGCCCGGCCGCGGACGCTTCGACCTCGATGCCGGGGCCGTCCTCGAGCACGTCCTCGATCGGCGTCGGCGTGGCCGACCCGCCGTCGTCCGGTCGCTGCTCGTCCTGGATGCCGCTCACGCCCCCATCCTCCATGTCGCGGACTCGGCCGCCAACGGCGCTGCTCGTCGTGATGGTACGCGTTGCGATGACACGGCCGTCTCACCCACGCCCGTCCAAGCGGCCCGGTGCTAGAGTCAACGTCCCATGACGACGACGCGACCGCCCCGATCCTCCGGCCCCACGAACCGCAAGCCAAAGATCGCGACCCCGGACGCACTCCAGAAGGCGTGGTCGCCCGGCCCGCCGCCGACGACCACCTGGACGCCGCGGCCATGGGTGACCGCTGCCGATCGTGGCGCGGCAGGTCGAGCCGCGCGCCAGCGCTCCCCCCGGTCGAGCCACGCGGCCTTCACACCGGCCGCAGGACGGGATCCTGTGGGGATCATCCTGGCCCAGGAATCGGATCGACTCCCGGAGCTCCTTCCGCTCCGTCACGGTCGGATGGCCGCCAACTCGTTCGCGTTCTATCGCGGCGCAGCCGCGATCATGGCCTTCGACCTGTCGACCACGCCGCGGAGCGACATCGTCGTCCAGGCGTGCGGCGACGCCCACCTGTCGAACTTCGGGCTGTTCGCGTCTCCTGAGCGGACCTTGGTCTTCGACTCGAACGACTTCGACGAGACCCTTCCTGGGCCCTGGGAGTGGGACGTCAAGCGGCTGGCGGTCAGCGTCCTGATCGCGGCCCGCGCCAACGGATTCAGCCCGGCCGATGCACGGGCGACGGTTCTGACCACGGTCCGCGGCTATCGCGAGCAGATGGCGCGGTTCTCGACGATGCGCCTGCTCGACATCTGGTACGCCCGGACGACCGCGGCGGACATCGAGTCGGCCGCGATCGAGAACAGTCGAGCCATCGGGATCAGCAGCAAGGACGCGAAGACCAGGCTAGGCGCGATCTTCAGCAAGGCCCGCTCGAAAGACCAGATGAAGGCGATGGGCTCGCTGACCGCGATAGTCGACGGCCAATGGCGGATCGTGGACGACCCACCGGTCGTGACCCACACCGAGACACCCGGCGGAGCGGAGGCCCTGGAGAAGACGTTCAGCGATTACCGCGCGACCTTGGCCGAGAATCGCCGGGAGCTCGTCGAACGCTTCCGGTTCGTCGACTTCGCGCTGAAGGTCGTGGGTGTCGGCAGCGTCGGCACCCGTTGCTTCGTGGTGCTGCTCGAGGGACGCGACGAAGGCGACGCGCTCATCCTCCAGGCCAAGGAGGCGACCGCCTCCGTCCTGGATCCATACGTCGAATCGAGCCACCACAGCAACCACGGCGAGCGAGTCGTCGTCGGCCAGCGGCTGATGCAGGCCACACCCGACATCTTCCTCGGCTGGACCCGCGGACCCGGCGGTCGTGACTTCTACTTCCGCCAGCTGTGGGATATGAAGGGCTCCGTCGACGTCGCGACCCTGCGTCCGCCGGGTCTCGGGTTCTACGGCATGCTGTGCGCCCAATCACTGGCGCGAGCTCACGCACGAAGCGGCGACTCGGTCGCGATCACCGCATACCTGGGCGCATCGGACACGTTCGACGCGGCCGTCGCCGACTTCTCCGAGGCGTACGCCGACCAGAACGAGAAGGACTACGCCGCGTTCAAGAAGGCCATCGCCGACGGGGCGATCACGACCGCCGAGGGCTGATACGGGATCGGGGTACGGTCAACCCTCGCTCGTGCCGAGTGAGGCTCGCAGGGCGGCGATCTCCGCTCGCTGGCCGGCCACTTCGGTGCGGAGGCCCGCCAGCTCATCGACGATCGCCGCGACCCCCGTCGCGTCCACAGCGGGCGTCACGCCGGCTGGCGTCTCGGCCGCCGGTTCGTCCGGCGACGGCGGCGAGACCAGAAGGCTGGCCAGGATGCTGGCCAGCGCGCCGATGATCCCGATGCCGGCGAACATCACGAAGACTCCTGTGAGCCGGCCCAAGGTCGTCACAGGGTAGAAGTCGCCATAACCGACCGTCGTGATCGTCACGATGCCCCACCAGATCGCGTCGCCGCCAGTCTTGATGTTCGCGCCCGGCGACCGACTCTCGAACTCAAGCACCAGGAGACTTGCGATCGCGAGGGTCATCCCGCCGAGAAGGATCGTGATGAACGTCGCGTACTGGCTGCGGTTCCTGAGCACGTCGATGACCAGGTCCTTGCCGGCCTGGCCGCGGAGCAGACGTGTGATCCGGGCCAGCCGGCTGATGCGCGCGAGGCGGAACAGCGCCGTGAACCGAAAGATGCCCAGGGTCGGGATGGAACCGAGCAGGTCGAGCCAGCCGCGCCGTCCGATGAAGTAGGCCCGCTTGGGCTTCGCGGCGGTGATGTTCATCGCGAAGTCGAACAGGAAGATGAAGCAGATGGCGTTGTCGTAGACGAGCAACAGTTCGCGCTCGGCATCCGAGACCGGCAGCAGCAGCAGCGCCATGATCGCCAACGAGAAGATCGTCAGGACCAGGATGAAGATGTTGTAGGCGTTGCCGTGCTCACGGAACGCCGGCGCCTGTGCCGCGGTCATGCTCGCTGGACCTCCGGACTTGCCGATCGTGGGCGGATGAGGGCGACGATCCCTCGACACTCGTGCGGCCGAGCGTAACAAGTCCGACCGACGCCTGAGCCGTAGGATGCGGGCATGCACCTCGAGGTCGCGCTCGTCCAGCTCGATGCCCGCGAGGACGTGGCGGCCAACATCGCCGCCGCGGTCGAGCTTGCCGATGCCGCCGCGGCCGGCGGCGCTCGCCTCGTCGCCCTGCCCGAATATCTCCAGTTCCGCGGCACGGACGACGGCTTCCGCGCCTCCGCCCGGCCGATCCCGGGGCCACACACCGAGCCGTTCGCGGAGGTCGCCCGGCGCCACGACGCGTGGATCCTGGTCGGCAGCACGGCCGAGACCAGCGCCGACCCCGATCGCCCGTACAACACGTCCGCGCTGATCGCACCGGACGGCTCGCTCGCGGCGACCTACCGGAAGATCCACCTGTTCGACGTCGCGGTCGACCAGGGCCCGGCGGACACGGAGTCGGCGCGGGTCACGCCCGGCGATCGTCTCGTGTGTGCGGAAGTCGATGGGATCTCGGTCGGCCTGTCGATCTGCTACGACCTGCGCTTCCCCGAGCTGTACCGCTCACTCGCGCTGGCCGGTGCCTCGATCCTGACCGTCCCGGCCGCGTTCACGGAACGCACCGGGCGCGATCACTGGGAGGTCCTCCTGCGAGCGCGGGCCATCGAGAACGCCGCGTACGTGCTGGCGCCATCGCAGATCGGCGGACCGCTCGGCCAGCCCGCCTACGGCCGGACGATGGTCGTCGACCCGTGGGGCACGATCGTCGCCCAGGCACCCGACGTGGTCGGCATCGTCAGGGCGAACCTGGACCTCGACCGAGTCGCCTCGATCCGCCGCCAGATCCCCGTGCTGGCGAACCGCCGACCAGCCGCCTATCGAACCGGCGGCTGACCGGCGTCGCCTACTGGGCGAGCCCCAGGTAGTAGAAGTTGCTCCCGGCACTCGGCGGCTGCGTGACCCCGCCCGGCACGTTCGTGTTGCCGTTGACCGAGTACGGGATCGTCCCGATGAACCGGCCGTTGATCTGGTCGACGGCCGGCTGGGTGTAGCCGGTGATGACGAACGCGGCGATGGCGATGACGCAATACGTGAAGTTGTTGCCGTTGCCGCCGGTGTCGCAGTTGTTGGTGTTGCCTGGGTCGTCGTTGGTCGCTTCGACGATCGGGATCAGCACGATCTGCTCGTTGTCGACCCACTGCTGGAGGCACGCTCGGACGGACGACGAGTTGGTGGTCCCCGGGTCGCCCGGGAACTGGAAGGGCAGCGTGAACGACGGGTTGTTCGGGGTGCACAGGCTCGTTGCGAGGGCACCTGCCGAGTTGCTGCCATCCCACGAGATCCAGCCGAAGTTGCCAGGCCCGTTGGAACCACTGGTCAACGCGTAGATGGAGCCTTCGCTCATCGTCGTCGGGGCGACCATCGCGATCGGCAGCAATTGACCGGCTGGGGCTCCCGGCGGCTGGCCGCTGATCGCGGTCGCCGTCGTCTGGACGGTCCAGGTGGTCTTGCCCATGATGCCCAGCAGGTAGGTCTGAGGAGTCTTGGTGACGTCGACCTTGACCCCGAGGGCCTTCTGACCGCTGACCGCGCCGGGTGGGGCCGTATCGGTCGCGGCCACAGGACCGAGGTCCTGGAACGACGATCCGGTGCGCGGTCCGACGTAGCGCGCCGTCCATGAGCAGATCGACCCGACGGCCGCGGAACAATCGTTCTGGACCATCCGGGTGGCGATCGCCGTATAGACGTTGTCGGTGCCGGTGTAGGCCTGGTTCTTGACGTAGTAATCGGCAAGCCGCTTGGTGCCGGCCATCGATGCGAGGTCAGCGGAGTTCTGGCTGTCGCGGCGGGTCAGGAAGACGTTGCCGCCGTCGATGACGAGTCCGCTGACGAGGATCAGCAGGACGAGTGCTCCGGCGAAGATCGCCAGGATCTGACCATCCTCACGCCGTTCATGGCTGCGACGGGGGCTCATCGAAGGACTCCTCGGGTTTGGCGATAGCACATGGATGTCATTGGACGACGACCGACGCCTGGCCGGAGATGACCGGCGTGCCGAGCAGCTGGCCGATGACCGGCGTCAGGAAATGGAACTGCTGGCTGGCCGGGGAGGTCGGCGTGGCGACGGTGACCTGGAACATGTAGCCGGCACGACAGGACGCCGCCGAGACCGCCGACGTCGCATCGCCGCCCTTGCTGTAGCAGGTGACCGTCGGCGTCGAGACATACGCCGGCGCCCCGGCGATGCGCCCGAGGGCCACCGCGGCCGTGCAGGTGAAGCGCGTCTGCGAGGCGACCGGGACACTGGCCGGGCAGGAATAGGACCACTGCTCGACGGAGCCATACCGGGCGCCTTCACGCGCCGCCTCGTTGAACGCGTTGGTGAGATACACGTAGCGCCCGATGTCGATGATCCCGAAGACGATCAGCAGGAAGATCGGCAGCACGAGGGCGAACTCGACCAGCGCCTGGCCGCGACGCGCACGACGACCGGTGACTCGATGGCGCCGGATCATTGGGCGCTCACGGTCACTGTGGCGGTCGCGTTCTGACAGCTGTATGCCGTCAGCCCTTGCTGGACCACGCTGAGAGTGTTCGCCGCTCCGACCGGACTGGTCGTGAACGCGCCGGTGAAGTCCGTCTGCCATGCGGTTCGTGCCTGAAGCACGGTCTTGTTCGTCCCGTCAGCCGACGGGTTGAGGGTGTCGACGAGGTTCGGCACGACCTTCTTGCCGCCCGAACAGGTCGCCGTGGTCACATTGACCGCGGGCTGCTGGCCGCTGACTGTCACGGCATTCGTCGCCGTCGCCGTCGCCACCATCGCGTACGTCTGGTTCGCACTGAAGGTGCGGGGGAAGATGCAGGTGTAGCTATTGCCGCTCTGCCCGCTGGCGGCGAGCGTCGTCGGGATCGCCGGGCACGACGCAGGCAGGGTGATCGGCGACCCGGCCTGCGTGACCGAGACGTTGAAGTTGGCCGCCGCCCCGCCCGAATTGACGACCGTCAGCTGGAACCAGCCTGTCGGGTTGTTGATCTCAGTGAGGGTCGAACCGTTGTCCCGGGCGAGCGTCATGGCGCCCGTCGCGTAGCTGGCGACGCCGTTGTTCCCGTAGCCGGTCCCGCCGAGCCGGTAAGGAGACGCCTTCAGGTTCGTCGCGAGATGGGGGGCCGGCGCGACCTTGATCGTCGCCCCGCCGTTCGTGGCCCCCGTCGGCAGACCGCTCGCGGACCCAGCGGCCGCGATCGAGACGGTGTCGTCGGCGATACCACTGGGGTCCGTCGACGTGGCTGACCGGCTGAACGAGCAGAAGGCAGGCGCCGTGGCCTTGGCAAGGCTCGTCGGGAGCGTCGAACAGGTCCCCGGCGCCCCGACCGTGACGCCGTTGATCGAGAATGCGTAGGTCAGCCCGGTCAGGTTGATGTTGCCCGTGTTCCGGATGCGGACCTTGTAGTTGACGGTCGTGTTCTCCTGGAACTGCAGGTAGTTGTCGACGTTGAGGCTGTCCTGGCACGGCTCGTAGTAGTAGCCGGCCGACGAAACCGAGTCGGCCTGGGTGCATGCCGTCGCGATCGCTGCGGCATTGGACGCCCCGGTCTTGTCGACCCACACGAGGGCCTCGAGCCCGGTCGGGTCGAAGGCATCGATGATGACGGTCGATTGCGACTCGGCCCTGAGCGTGATGGTCTGCCCGACGATCGACGACAGGATCGGCGTGATCAGCTGGAACGGCGAGGTCACCGTGACCTGGTACGTGTAGCCGTCCACGCAGTTGTTGATGGGCTGGACCAGGTTGCCTGCCGTGTCACGGCATGCCACGGTCGACGTCAGCAGGCTGTTGCCGCTCGAGTCCGTGAGGTTCGACGCCTCGTTCGTGACGTGCCAGGCGACGTTGTTGGGGTTCGCGCAGTTGACGTTCGTCGCGTCGTCGCACAGAGGGCTGCGAGCGCCATACAGCGCGCCTTCCTTGGCGGCATTCTCGACCGCGACGTACGCGTAGAAGAGCCGCCCGAAGTCGACCGTCGCCGCCAGCAGGAGCAGCAGGATCGGCAACACGAGCGCGAACTCGACGACACTCTGGCCACGCGAGCGCTCGCGACCTCGGATCTTCGGAAGGTGGACCATGGACCGGGGCTCTCCCTGACATCGCGGCGCATGAAAAGCGACGCAATCGCAGCGTCGCCCGAACACCTTTCACGGTCCCTTGAAACGGTGTCAGGGTGCATAGCCCGAAGGTTCATCGGAACCCGGTAAAGGTCCCCGCCACGCCCACTCGCCACGTCCCGACTAGCGGCACTGGGCATGAAAAAGCCGCGACCGATGGTCGCGGCTCTTGGCTGACTCTTCGGGTGGTTGGCGTCGATCTAGTGGACCAGCTGGACTCCGAGTGCAGAGCGGAATCCTGCGTCGGATCGAAGGCTCCGACAGGACCTTGACTGACGTAGCGGACGAACCAGCCCTTCAGACATCCCGTCCCACCGTTGCCACCCGCGGGCGGTGACTGTATTCCTGGTGCGCTGTTACAAGCGGGCCCGTTGTTGCCCTGGATGTATGCGCGATCGAGCAAGAACCCGGCGAACTTCGGGATGTGGAAGTAGAGATTGTTGCCGTTGCCTGGGTTCGTGCAGTCTGGCAACAGACCGCTCGCTGGGATACTCCGACAGGTGCCATCGAACAGGGGGATGAGGATCACCTTGTTGATGTAGGTATTCACTTCGCTCTCGACATTGTTCGGATTACCCGGGTTCGTATGGATCCAGGTCGGGATGTCGAGACGAGACGTGCCGGGTTGGTGATCTGTTGCGACAGGTTGCCTGAAGGACAGATATCAAGCCAGCCCACTCCCCGGGCCCGACCTTGCACAGGGGGACGATCGCCTCATAGTTGCCGACGCCCTTGTCCGCCTGCGCAGTGGCGAGGTCCACCAGCGGCCATGGGCCGGTGCCGATCACGATATTGCCGTTGCCGGCGCAATCGCTGATGTTGACCGAGAACGTCACGGAAGGACGCCGCAGCCCTGGTCCGCGGCACACGTGCCCTTCAGTGTCCCAGCGTCGGCGGTGGCATCCGCGCCGGTCGACAAGGAACCAAGTCCCGCGATACCGGCGAGATATGTCTGAAACGATCGGCTTCCGTGCACGGCCACGCCCGCGGCGTTCGATGGGATCGCGCTCGCCGTGTTAGTGACGGCTCGAATGATCGAGTTATCCCACCCGACGTAGTTCGCCGTGTTGAATGTCGCCGAATTCGCGGTGAACTTTCCATTGATCGCCGCGTAAACGTCCGAGTCCGCCTTCGTCGCTCCAGCCAGGTTTTGGACCATAACGAGTCGCGCCAGCAAGCGCGGCAGCGTCTGCGGCGTTCTGGGTGCCCCTCTGCTGGGCGAAGGCATTCCCGCCATGAAATCACCAGCGCCGTAACGCCGATCATCGCGACGAGCGCCAAAGCCATCAACACTGGGCTTGGCCTTGCTCTCGCGGACGTTCGTGTCGACTGCGTGGTGCCATTGTGGAAGATCTCCTAAGTGTTTGGTGTGGGATACCCATCAAGGGCACGTCAGGTGAGTAGCCGTGGGACAGACGTATTCGATCGGGCCGACGCTCGTTGAGCTGAGTTGTCGGACCCCGACCGATCGAGCTGAGGATCGGCGTGATCGGTTGATACGTCGTCGTCGTCGTGACGAATGCGAGACAGCCGATCTGGAGCGCTGACGAGCAATCGTCCGTCCCGGGGTTGGAACAGTCCGTCTGCAGGGTGTCCGACGTCTTGTAGCAAACGGTCACGTTCGCGGCGACGAGCGCCACTGCCGGCGCTGCCGCGATCGCTGCGTTCTTCACTGCCGATGGCGTCTGGTTCACGATCGCCGTTCGGTCGGCTTGACGAGACGACTCGGACATCGCGTTATAGGAATAGATAGCCCGTCCGAAGTCGATGGCTCCGAAGATGAGCAGGAGGATCAAAGACATGACAAGGGCGAATTCGACCAAGGCCTGGCCGCGCCCATGCCGGCGAGTCTTCCGCTTCATCAGGGACCGACCGTGATCGTCGCGCCCGAGCAGCCACCCGGCGGATTAAGTTGTCCGCTCGTCAAGAGATTGGAAGTTGATCGGTGTAATTCCCGTCCCCGGGGGGATTCTGCTTCTGTCAGATTCGCCAGGGTGAAGCCTGCTCCGGTCCACGTCGTGTCGGGACTGTTGACGTAAGGACGCCATGGAAGTCCGGGACCTGACAGCCGACGAGCACATAGGCGGTTCGCGTCACGACCGAAGTCCCGTTGACCGTCAGGGTGACGTTGTACGTCCCTCGGGTTGCGTAACTGTGCGTCACGCCGCTGCCGCAGTTGTTCGCCGTTCCACCATCGCCGAACGTCCAGGCGCAGGATGTCAACGAGCCCGTCGATGTATTGGTGAACGCGATCGTCGAACCCGGGATTCCGGACGGTCTGGTTCTCGCCGATGGAACCGGGTGGGCCACCACCCTGTGAGTTCAGGCTCGTCGGCGTGCCATAGAAGGCCGCAGTCGCCGGTGGCGGCGTAGGAGTCGGTGGGCCCTGGGCGTCGCTGTCGGCGTCGGAGTGGGCGTCGGCGTCGGGCGTGGCGGTAGGGGTCGGGGTAGGCGTCGGGACTGCCACGCTAACAGGAAGTGCATCGACTGTCCCGCCACGGATGGCGAACTCAGCCGCCGCACCGACCGCGACGTCTCCGTTCAAATCGCCGACGAACCCATTGATGAATGGTGTCAGGAGCCGAAACTTGCACCGCAAGGTGACCTGGACTCGGCTCCCAAGCGCGTATTCGTTCGGGCTCGCATCGGGGAATACTGGTCCCGGAGGTGTCGCGGGCACGGGGACGCAGTTGATCGCTTCCGCGTCCCGGGTGATCAAGGTCGGCGTAGGTCGCCTTGAGAGTGGCATTTCCTGTGCCCTCCCATGCCTCGGGGTTCAGGGCAGCAAAATTGGCGCCGATTCGCGCCACGTTATTCAGCTCCACCCCCAGGCCAGGAAGACTCGGCCGAAATCGAGCGCCATCAAGACGATCAACAAGACGACCGGCAGGACCAGGGCGAACTCGACGAGGCTTTGACCGCGCGAGCGGCGGCGATTTCGAAGCCTTGGCAGGCGAGGCATGGTGACGGGACCCCCGTGAAGATGCGAATGTCCGACAAGTCTGCCGATGGGACCTTGCAGGTCACATTGAATATCGGTACCAATTGACTGTATCGGACCGCATCGGACCCACTCAATAGGGTGGAATCGGTACGTGGAGACACCACGACGGGGAGGACCGAACCGGACTCTTGGCGATGGCCCCATGCCATGCCGCGCCCGGATGCAGGCGGATCATCTGTGGTCCGGACCGTTACCATCGCGGCAGCCCCTTGGAGGAACTCAGCCCGTCGTGAGCGACGCCGTCGACGCTCGGCCGTCCGCCACCCCGACGCCGATCCGCACCGCGGTTCGCGCGGCGGTCGGGCGCGCCTGGGATCGAGCCGTCGCGGCCGGAACGCTGCCCGCATGGCCCGATGGCGCCACCCGGGCCGAGGTGGCGATCGAGCGGCCTGCCGACCCGGTCCATGGTGACTTCGCGAGCAACATCGCTATGCGATTGGCACGGCCATACCGGATGGCGCCGCTGGCGATCGCCCAGGCGATCGCTGCCGAGCTGGAGGCCGAGTCGGCCGCGGCCGGGTCCTCGTCGCCCGTCGCCTCCGTCGAGGTCGCGGCGCCCGGGTTCGTCAACCTGCGACTCCGCGACGACGCTCTCGAGACGACGATCGGGGCGATCCTCGCCGACCCAGCGGGCTGGGGCCGGGTCGCCCCGGTCCACCCACGCTCGGTCAACGTCGAGTTCGTGTCGGCCAACCCGACCGGCCCGCTCCACGTCGGCAATGCCCGTGGGGCGTTCATCGGCGACCTGCTGAGCCGGGTCCTCGAGGCCGGCGGCCAGACGGTGACGCGCGAGTACTACTTCAACGATTCGGGTGGGCAGATCCGGAACCTCGGGGCGTCGGTCGCCGCGATCCGACGTGGCGAGCCGGTCCCGGACGACGGCTACAAGGCGGACTACGTCAACGACCTGGCGGCGGCGCTCCCGGCCGACGTCTGGGCAGGCCGCCACGGCCGACGGCGCCGACACCGACGGGCTGATCGGCCGCTGGGCGGCCGGCCGGGTGCGCGACGGCATCGAGGCGAGCCTGGCCGGTCTCGGCGTCCGTTTCGATGTGTGGACCAGCGAGGCTCGCCTCCACGACGAGGGCTGGGTGGCGCGCGCCGTCGATCGCCTGCGCGAGCGCGGCCACGTCTACGAGCAGGACGGCGCGGTCTGGTTCCGTTCGACCGCCTTCGGGGACGACAAGGACCGGGTCATCTTCCGCTCGAACGGCGAGCCGACCTATTTCGCCGCCGACATCGGGTACGTGACCGAGAAGTTCAGCCGCGGCTTCGACCACCTCATCTACATCTGGGGCGCCGACCACCACGGGACGGTGGCGCGCGTCCGGAACGCCGCCGAGGCCATGGGCTACGACCGCGAGGCCGTCCAGATCCTGCTCTACTCCTGGGTCCGCTTCGTCCGCGACGGCCAGGAGGTGTCGATGAGCAAGCGGGCCGGAGAGTTCATCACCCTCGACGAGCTGCTGGCCGAGGTCGGGGTGGACGCGGCCCGCTGGTTCTTCGCCTCACGCGCCGCGACGACCGAGATCGACTTCGACATCGAGCTGGCCAAGCGCCAGTCGAGCGAGAACCCGGTCTACTACGTCCAGTACGCGCACGCGCGGATCGCCTCGATCCTGCGCAAGGCAGCCGGGGCCGGGCTGGCACCCGGAGCCGGTGTCGAAGGTGTCCTCGCGGGCGCGCCCGAGGCTGCGCTGGCCCGCGCGATCGTGCGTTTCCCGGAGGTCGTCGAGGACGCGGTGGCCGCCGAGGAGACCCACGGCCTCACCGCCTACGCGACCGAGCTGGCGACCACGTTCCACGGCTTCTACCGCGATGCCCGGGTGGTCGACCTCGATGAACCGGAGCGATCGGCGGCCCGGCTCGCGCTGGCCGAGGCGACCCGGATCACGCTGGCGAACGCCCTTGGGCTGCTTGGGATCTCGGCGCCGGAGTCGATGTAAGGGCCGCGCGTCCCTGACTTGGGGGTCGCGCGAGATCCGCGGTCCCTCGACCTACTTTGCGGTCTTTGCGGCGCCCTTGGCGTGACCGTGGCCGCCACCCATGATCCAGCCGATCCCCGGGCCGATCTTCAGTCCCAGCTCATGGTCGATCTGGCCCCAGCCCTTGCCCCCCTGGAACATCGCCACGATCTGGTCCGGAGTCTTGCCGCTCGCGTTCGCGAACGCGAGCGTTCGAACGGCGCCGCCGACGCCGACCTTCGCCGCGAGAGCCTGGAACGCCGCCGGGGTGGTGGTGATCCCGGCCGCCTGGAGCCGCCCGACGAAGTCCGCGATCTCGGCGGCCGATGGGGGCGTGCCCGGAGTGTCGGCGTCGTCGGGCGTCTCTGCACCCTTGGCGTCGTCCGATGCCTCAGGCGCCTCGGATGCGTCCGGGGCCTCAGAGGCCTCGGGCGCTTCGGATGCCTCGGGGGCTTCGGAAGCCTCGGGCGGCTCGGACGGCTTTGCTGACTCCAGTCCGCCGCTCGCACTCGCACTTGCGCTTGCTGAGGCGGATGGCGATGGCGAAGGACTGGCCGCGACGACGGACCCGGCCGCCAGGAGCAGGATCGCGATGGCGGCGATGATCCGTGATGGCGTCACTGCTGGCATCGATCGACTCCGATATGAGGCGCGTCAGGCACGTGTGACCGATACCTTAGTCGCCGGCCTCAGTTGGCAAGGCCCAGAACGTTCGCCACATGACCGAGCGTGGCCGCGTCGCTCCCGACGACGACCCAGCGGGTCTTGCCACCAACGCCCGGCAGCACCTGGGCCGAGCCGCCTGCCTTCTCGATCGCGGTCGTGGCGGCCGCTTCGAACTCGGTGGCGTCCGCTTCGGTGTCCCAGACGGTCTGGATCGCCACGCCCCATGCCCCGTTGGGACCCTCCATCACGGCGAGTCGGTCGCCGCCCCAGCCGGCCGCGGCCTTGGTCGCGTCGTCGGTGGGGACCCCCGCGCCACGCAGCCAGATGCCGAGCTGCAGCTCCCCGAAGGTGTCCTGGAGAGGCACGCTCCAGCCGGTACCGAGCCGGGTCGCCAGGTCGGCGGGCATCGTCACCGCGACCGGCAGCTCTCCGGAGGTGTACTTCTCGGGATGGAGGATCTGCTCGGTCGACTTGGGCATCTTGGTGAAGTAGGCGTTCACCGCCGGCCAGCCGCCCGTGCTCTGCACATTGGTCATGTAGGCGAAGCCGGTGGTGTACGGGAACTGGAGGGTCTGGCTCAGGATCGGCGGCGTCTTGGCCATGACCGCCTGGGCCGTCGGATCGTTGCCGGCGGCCAGCAGCGCGCCGATGTCGGCTGGGCCGAGGTTGGCCGCCGCCCACTGCGTCATCAGCACGGTCGCGTCGCCCTCGTAGATCGCCTGGCGGGCAAGCAGCTCGTCGCTCTGGTCGTGGACGTCGCGGAAGTCCTTGAAGATCGTCGAGTTCTGGTCCTGGAGCGCGTGGTCGAACTCGTGCGAGAAGTAGAACCGCTCGACCGGGCCGGGCTGGCCGGTCTTCGACACCACGTAGAGCTTGCCCTCGTCGTCGCGGTAGAAGGCCGCGACGCCGCTGCTCAACAGGTCGAGGCTGAGCGTCCGCAGGCTCGAGTCGGCCGGGATCAGGCCGAGCGCCTTGTACAGCCGTTCGTTCGCGGCGAGGTAGGCGGGCGGAGTCTCCTGGTCGAACTCGGTCGTCAGGATCGTCCGCAGCTCGTCCTCGGAGATGAGCTGCCGGGCGACCGGGCGCTTGGCCTGGAGACCGCGGATGGCCTCGACCTGCGCTTCGACCTTGTCGTAGATGGCATCGGCCGTTGCGTCGGAGCCGGCCGAGGGTGATCCGGCCGGCGAGCCGGTCGGCGCGTCGCTGGCCGGAGCGGTCGGGCTCGCGATCGGAGCAAGCGCGGGAGTCGAGGTCGCCGAGGGCGTGTTCCCACCGCAGGCGGAGCTGACGAGGGCGACGACGAGGATCGCGATGGCCGGCAGGCGTCGACGGAAGGAAGCGGTCTGGTCTGACATGGGCGGGGATTGTCGCACGGGAATTTGGATTCGCCGTATCCGCCCGCTCCGATATCGCTTTCTTAATCGGATGCAGTCTCGACCCTGAATCAGTGGGTCGTAGTGTCTGGGTTGGACGAACCCGAAACGGTTCCATCCCTCCCTCCCTCGACCGGAGGCGCCGATTGGGCAGGCGCCTCCGGTCTTTCCTTTTGTTCCGTGGCTGCGACGGACGGGGGCGATGACGGCCGAGCGTGCGTTGGAAGGCTCCGCCAGTCGCTCACGCACCTCGGGGTGCGCTCGCTCCTTTGCTCGCCGTCCGCCTTCGCCTCGACCGCCATCGCTCCGATCGACGAGCTCTCCCTGACGACGGCGGGCTGTGACTATCGGGGATCACGACCCGTGACCCGGTCGGCTACGGTTCCACGGTCAACCGCGCCTGGGAGGAGCACGCAGATGAGTTCGAGACCGCGAGAGGGTGGCAAGGCCGCAGTCGAGCGCAGTCATCGATCCAAACGAGCCGACCGACGAGCGGCCAGGCGGCGAACCGCCATCGAGGCGAAGCTGGCGTCGGCAGATCAGCTCATCGAGAAAAGGCGAGCGCAGCTTCGCTCAGCGTCGGCGCGACGGGCATCGATCGCGGCGAAACTGGCCCGCCTGCTCCCGCCCGCAGAGGACACAAGCCCGTCGATGGCCTATTGCATCAAGGATCGGCGGCAGGTCGAGATCGGTGGGGCGCACGCGGTGGTGCTGGCCAACGGCCGACCGGCGATCGCCGGGCTCTGTCCGTCCTGCGGGTCGAAGGTGATGCGACTCGGCGCCGGCTGACGATCGGCCGGTAAGGGCGCGGCGATCATGCGCCGCGGCGCCGCCACAGGCACCTTTGGATCCGGGTTCTGACGCGTCCGCCGGAGTGATCCTTCGTGCAGACCGCTGTGTCAGAATCGGGGGATGGAAGTCACTTGGTATGGGCGCACGTGCGTGCGGCTTCGGGGGAAGGATGCGGTCGTGGTGAGCGACCCGTTCCAGTCGGTGGTGGGGCCGACGGGTCGGGGGATCACCGGCGACATCGTGACGTTCAGCCATCCGGATGACCGGCCGCTGCCGCGCGCGAAGGGGAAGCCGTCGCGGGACGGGCGCACGCTGCTGCCATCGAGCCTCGATGACGCGTTCGTCCTCGACGGACCGGGCGAATACGAGATCCGCGAGGTCCTCGTCACGGGCGTGCGGACGTACCGGGACGACGCGCGCGGCGCCGAGACCGGCAAGCAGGTCGCGTTCGTGCTCGAGGTCGACGGCGTCCACACCATCCATCTCGGCGACATCGGCCACCTGCTGTCCGAGGAGAAGCTCGCGGACATCGGCTCGGTGGACATCGCGTGCGTGCCGATCGGCGGGTCGCTGACACCGGCGAAGGCGGCGGCCATCGTCGCCCAGCTCGATCCGCGCATCGTCGTGCCGCTGCCGATCTGCGACGACGAGGCCGACTGCGCCGATGCGCTCAAGCGCTTCTTCCACGAGATGGGCGCCGAAGCCGTGACCCAGCCGAAGCTGTCGGTGACGGCCACGAGCCTGCCGGTCGAAACCACGACCGTCCTGCTCGAGGCGCGCGGCAAGCCCGCCTGACCGGCAGCGACCCGCGCGATCAGGCGCGGTCCAGGACCACCCGCCCGCGTTTGACGACGGTCCGTGCCAGGTCCGCGGCGGGCCAGTACGGGATCTGGGTCGAGTTCGGGACGCGCCAGACGACGAGGTCGGCGCTCTTGCCGGGCTCCAGCGAGCCGACCTCTTCCTCGAGCCCGACGGCCCAGGCCGCGTTGATCGTCACGGCCGCAAGCGCCTCGTCTGGCGACAGACCGAGCTCGATGCATGCGACGGTCATCGCCAGCGGGAGGCTTGCGGTCGGCGACGTCCCAGGATTGAAGTCGGTGCCGAGCGCGACCGGGATGCCTCGCTCGATGAACGTCCGGGCCGGCGCCCCGTGGTCCTTCATCAGGAACCAGGTCGTGGCCGGCAGCACCGTGGCGACGACCGGGCGCGCGCCACCATCCGGGTCCGTGGCCGCAGCGGCCGCCGCGGCCGCACCCGCGAGCGCCTCGATGCCAGCTTCGGATGGCGTCGCGAGGTGGTCGGCCGAGAACGCCCCCAGCTCGGCCGCCAGCTCAGCGCCGCCCGACGGCGCGAGCTCGTCGGCATGCAGCCGCAGCGCCATCCCGAACGCGGCGGCAGCCTCGAGGATCCGGCGCGACTGGTCCGCGCTGAACACGCCGCCCTCGCAGAAGACGTCGCAGAAGCGCGCCCGGCCGTGGGCCGCGACACCGGGCAGCTGGTCCTCGACGATCGACCGCACGTACGCCTCGGTGCCGTCGGGCCGCGACCGGAATTCGAGCGGGACCGCGTGCGCCCCGAGGTACGTCGGCACGATGTCGATCGGGCCTTCCTGGCCGAGCCGATACGCGGCCTCCAGCAGCCGGATCTCCGTCTCGAGATCGAGGCCGTAGCCGGACTTGGCCTCGATGGTCGTGACCCCGTGTCCGAGCATCTCGTCGAGCCAGCGCCGGCCGTGGGCCATCAGCTCCTCGACCGTGGCGGCACGGGTCGCGGCGACCGTCGACAGGATCCCGCCGCCTGCCCCGAGGATCTCGAGGTAGCCGGCCCCGCGCTGACGCATCTCCCACTCGGCCTCACGCGAACCGGCGAACAGGAGGTGCGTATGCGGGTCGACGAGGCCCGGGGTGACGGTGCCGCCATCGGCGTCGATGCGCGCGAACCGGCCGAGCGGGTAACCCTCGGCTTCGAGGGCGGGTTCGAGCGCCGCGCGCGGCCCGACGGCGACGATCCGGCCCTCCCAGCAGGCGACGACGGGCGCATCGGGGGAGCCCGGACCGCCGACCTCGGCGGCGGACATGCGACCGACCTCTCCTTGCGCCGCGCCCGCGCGGATGCCGCCGGCCATGGTCACGATCTCGGATGCTCCGACCACCAGCAGGCCAGGCGTGGGTTCCTCGCTCCGTCCGCCGTGGATCAGCCGGAACGGGCTGCCGCTCATCGTGCCGGTTCGCTGGCCCGGGCTGCCTCGAGGCGGAGTTCGAGCGCCTGCATCGGCGAGAAATCGCGCAGGCGGAGGAAGCCGGCGGCTGCGGCCAGGCGCCGCTCGATCGGGTCCTCGGACGGGCTGCCCGCCCGATCGGCCACGGCCAGGAAGGCGGCCAGCGGCGCCAGCCCGATGAGCTCCGACTCGGCGAGCTCGATGCCATCTTCGGCGGCCACGTCGCGGACCGTCTCCCACACGACCCACAGTGGTGTCGTCGTGAAGTCGAGCACGTTCATCGAGACCTGCGCTCGCCCGAGCTCCTCGATCCAGAAACCGTTCGCCTGGACCTTCGGCAGTCCGCCGCCAGATTCGCGGATCCGGCGCGCGATGCGCTTGGCCAGCTCCACATCGCGCGAATGGAGGTTGATGTTGTAGGCGATCAGGAAGGGCCGCGCACCGACGGCCACGGCACCGGCGGACGGGTGGAGACGCGCCGGACCGAAGTCGGGCTCGCGGCCGCGGTCCACGATCTCGTGCTTGAGGCCCTCGTACTGGCCGCGCCGGACGTCGGCCAGCTTGACCCGCTCGGGCCGCGTCGCGGCGGCGGCGTACAGGAAGACCGGCAGCTCGTAGCGGGTGGCGATCCGCTCGCCGAACGCCCGGGCCAGCTCGACGCAATCGTCGATGGTCGTGGACGCGAGCGGCACGAACGGGATGACGTCCACGGCCCCGATGCGTGGGTGCTCACCGGTGTGGGTGTCCATGTCGATCTCGTGGATCGCGGCGACGACGAGTCGCTCGAGGGCATCGGCGACCGCGGTGTGCTCGCCGGCCATCGTGAACACCGAGCGGTTGTGGCTGGCGTCGCTCGTCCGATCGAGCAGATAGACGCCCTCGCCAGCCTCGATCGCGTTGGCCAGCCGGTCCACGACGTCGAGGCGGCGGCCCTCGGAGACGTTCGGGACGGACTCGATCAGCACGCCACGATGCTAGACCGCCCGACAGGGCGCCGAGGCGTCGCAGCGCACGCCGGGGGGACCGCCCGATCAGCCCGTCGCGTCGTCCAGCATCGGGACGCGGATGCCGCGCTCGCGGGCGACCTCGATCGCGCGGTCGTAGCCGGCGTCGACGTGGCGGAGGACGCCCATCGCCGGGTCGGTCGTCAGGACCCGTTCGAGCTTCTGTGCGGCGAGCGGCGTGCCGTCGGCGACGACCACCATCCCGGCGTGCTGTGAATAGCCGATCCCGACGCCCCCGCCGTGGTGGATCGAGACCCACGAGGCTCCGGCGGCCGTGTTGACGAGCGCGTTGAGGAGCGGCCAGTCGGCGACCGCGTCCGAGCCGTCGCGCATCGCCTCGGTCTCGCGGTTCGGCGATGCGACCGAACCCGCGTCGAGGTGGTCGCGCCCGATCACGATCGGGCGCGCTGACCTCGCCGCTCGCGACCAGCTCGTTGAAGGCGAGACCGGCCTTCGCCCGCTCCCCGTAGCCGAGCCAGCAGATGCGGGCCGGCAGCCCCTGGAACGGGACGCGCGCCTGGGCCATCTCGATCCAGCGGCGGAGTCCGGCGTCGTCTGGGAACAGCTCGAGGACGGCACGATCGGTCCTCGCGATGTCGGCGGGATCGCCGGAGAGGGCGGCCCAGCGGAACGGGCCGCGGCCTTCGCAGAACTGCGGCCGGATGAACGCCGGCACGAAGCCCGGGTAGTCGAACGCGTCGGCGACGCCGGCCTCCTGGGCCTGTGCGCGCAGGTTGTTGCCGTAGTCGAACACCACGGCGCCGGCCCGCTGGAAGTCGAGCATCGCCCGGACATGGGCGGCCATCGCGCGGCGCGAGCGCCGCTGGTACTCGTCGGGCTGCGTGCCGCGCAGGATGAGCGCATCGGGGAGGGTCATCTCGTCGGGGACGTAGCCGGCGAGCGCGTCATGCGCCGAGGTCTGGTCGGTGACGAGGTCGAAGCGCTCGCCGGCGGCTGCCCACGCAGGTTCGATCTCGGCGGCGTTGCCGACCAGGGCGATGCTCAGCGGCGTGCCGTCCCGGGCGGCGGCGCGGGCCCATGCGAGCGCCTCGGCCGGGTCCGCGGTGAGCCTGTCCACGTAGCCGATATCGAGCCGGCGTCGAGCGCGCGCATCGTCGACCTCGATGACGATGCACACACCTTCGTTCATCGTCACCGCCATCGGCTGGGCGCCGCCCATCCCGCCGAGCCCGGCCGTGAGGGTGACCGTCCCGCGCAGCGTCCCGTCGAAATGCTGACGGGCCGCCTCGGCGAACGTCTCGTAGGTCCCCTGCAGGATCCCCTGGGTCCCGATGTAGATCCACGACCCGGCGGTCATCTGGCCGTACATCATCAGCCCGTCTCGCTCGAGCTCGCGGAAGACCTCCCAGGTGGCCCACTTGCCGACGAGGTTCGAGTTGGCGATCAGGACCCGCGGCGCCCATGGATGCGTCCGGACGACCCCGACCGGCTTGCCCGACTGGATGAGGAGCGTCTCGTCGCCCTCGAGCCGACGCAGCTCGCGGACGATGGCGTCGAAGGCGTCCCACGACCGGGCAGCTCGGCCGGTGCCGCCGTAGACGACGAGGTGGTCGGGGTCCTCGGCGACCTCCGGATCGAGGTTGTTCATGAGCATCCGCAGCGCCGCTTCCTGCTCCCAGCCGCGGCAGCTGAGCTCGCTCCCGCGTGGCGCGCGAACGGGGCGGGCACCGACGGCGCTCATGATCTCGGGCATCGTGGCGTCAGGGTAGCGCCGCGACCCGGCTCGTGACGAGACGGCCGATGCGCCGCGGGTCGTGGCGACCGTCAGGCCAGCTCGCGACGCATGACCGGGAATCTCTCGTCGTCGATGGCGCGCGATGAACCCGACCGATTCCCAGAAGCCGGGCGTCGCGGCGCTCGTCGCGTCCGGCCGCGCGCCGATCTCCGGGTAGGTCTCGACCGCGGTGAAGCCGCGACCCGCCAGGTCCTCGCAGATCGCGGTGATCAGGGTGTGCGCCAGGCCGGCGCCGCGCGCCTCGGCCGTGGTGGCGATGCAGGTGATGACCGCGGGAAGCGGCGCGTCCGGGAGTGCGGGATAGAGGTCGCGCGTGCGCTGCGCGCGCGGGTACGCAGTGAGGGGCCCGAACTGCGCATAGACCTTCGCGACGTCGTCGTCGAGCAGGACCTTCGCGTAGCTCCCGGCGACGCCGAGTCCGCGGCCCAGCAGCTGCAGCTTGCGCGGTGCCTCGGCACCGACGGTCGGGCGTTGGACGGGCCGCGGAGCGAACGGGTTGTCGACCGGCCCGGCATCCTCGTCGCCCGGGGTCAGGAACGGGTTGGCCGGGCGGCCCGTCGCGAACGGATTGGCCGCGGGCGCCCTCGCCTCGAGATCCGCCAAGAACGGATTGGCGGGCGAGGGCTTGGGCGCGTCGGTGGTCGCACCCGACGTCGAGGGTGCCAGCCAGGACAGGCGCGCGGCCTTCGACCCGCGCACGTCGTCCTCCCAGTAGTCGCACGAGCGATGGTCGAAGCCCGGGTCTGCGCACGGCGGGACGAGGCCGAAGCTGGCGACGTCGGTGATGTCGACGATCCGGATGTCACTCATCGGCGCGAAGTCTACGGCCCGCGCGACCCGGCATCCCGGACGCGGACCGGCGGCCCACCGCCGATCAGCGCCAGAGGACGCCGTACGGGTGCTCTGCCACGAGCGGACGGCCGGCCGCGAACCGGTCCGGCGCATACCCCGAGATGTCGGCCGTCGTCGTCCGGCCGTCGAGGATCAGCTCCGCCAGGCAGGCACCGATGGCGGGGGCCGTCTTGAACCCGGTGCCGGAGAACCCGCAGAGGAGATAGAAACCATCGGGTCCGGCCGGGCCGATGAGCGGGTGCTGGTCGGGCGTGATGCCGTCCTGGCCGCCGTGGCTGGTGCGCAGCGTGCCCTCGCTCATCCACGGGACGCGGCTGACCACGCGTCCGATCATGTCCTCGACCCCGGCCGGCGTGGCGGCGGTCAGCGGCCGGTCGGGCGACCCGCCGACCTCGCTCGAACCCTCGAGGCCGACGAGCATCAGGTCGTGGCCCTCGGGCCGGAAGTAGACCTCGTTGATCTCGTCGATCACGATCGGGAAGTCCGTCCCGCGCCCGGCGGGCAGCCCGAAGAACGCCGTATCGTGGCGCCACGGCTGGACCGGGACATCGACACCGGCGGTCCGGCCGAGAGTCCCTGCCCAGGCGCCCGCGGCGTCCACCACGACCGGTGCCGCGAGCCGTCCACGATCCGAATCCACGCCGACGACCCGCTCGCCCTCGACGGCGACGCCCGTCACCCGGCAGCCGTGGAGATAGCGCGCTCCCCGCCGGCGCGCCGCCTCGAGGAACCCGGCGGCGGTGCCCGACGGGTCGGCGTACCCGGACTCCGGCTCGAAGGCACCGATGCCGATGCCGTCGAGGACGACACCGGGGACCAGGTCCGGCACCTCGATCGGCGTCACCGTCCGCGTGTCGATGCCGATCCCCTGGTGGGTGGCGACGTTGGCGGTCACGGCCTCGGCGAGACCGGGCGAGAACAGCTGCAGGAAGCCGGTCCGGACGAACGCACAGTCGCCGGCGCCGACGTGGCCCGGCCAGTCGAGGAAGTACGGGAACGACAGCCAGGCGAGCCGCGCGTCGCTCTCGAGGTCGTAGTGCATCCGGACGAAGCCCGACGAGCGACCGGTCGCTCCGGCGGCCGTCGTCTCGCGCTCGACGACGAGGACTCGCGCACCGCGTTCGGCGAGGTGGAAGGCGAGGCTGGCACCCTGGACGCCGGCCCCGACGACGATGACGTCGGCGGTCTCGGCCGCCGCGGTCCGTTCGGTCACGCCCGTCAGCCCGTCAGCCTGCGGGTTCGACGAGGTCGGCGAGGGCCCCCGCATGGACCATCGCCGTCGCGGCGGCGAGATCCGGTCCTGGCTCGCGATCGCCGTCGAGATGGCGGACGCGCTCGCGCACGCGCGCCAGCGCCTCCGTCACGCCCGCGCCCGGAGCCGCGCCGTCGGGCCCGCCGATGCGCAGGTCGAGCGCCTGGGCCGCCACGAGCAGCTCGATGGCCAGGATCGCCTCGACGTGGCCCAGCACGGCCCGCGCGTGCCGGGCCGAGATCGAGCCCATCGACACGTGGTCCTCCTGGTTCGCGCTGGTCGGGATCGAGTCGACGGACGCCGGATGGGCGAGGACCTTGTTCTCGGACACGAGGCCGGCCGCCGTGTACTGGTAGATCATCATCCCCGAGTCGATCCCGGAGTCGGCGGCGAGGAACGGCGGCAGCCCGCCGTTGAGCCGCGGATCGACCAGCAGCGCCGTGCGACGCTCGCTGATCGAGCCCAGCTCGGCCAGCGCGATCTTCGCGAAGTCGAGCGCGAGCGCGATCGGCTCCCCGTGGAAGTTGCCGCCGCTGATCACCCGGCCGCCGCCGGTGGCGAGGGTGTCCACGTCGGCGACCCCGCCGCCCGGGAAGACGAGCGGGTTGTCGGTCGCCGAGTTGAGCTCGATGTCGAGGACGCGGCGCAGGTGGTCGAGCGTGTCGCGGACCGCGCCGTGGACCTGCGGGATGCAGCGCAGCGAGTACGGGTCCTGGACCTTGTGGGCGTGGCCGTGATGGCCGGTCTGCAGCGCGCTGTCGCGCAGCAGGTGGCGGAGCTCGGCGGCGACGGCGATCTGCCCGGGATGCGGCCTCGCGAGCTGGTAGGCCGCCGCGAACGCCACGTCCGTGCCGAGCAACGCCTCGACGCTCATCGCCGCGACCACGCTGGCCGTCCGCGCCAGCCGGTCCGCGTCGGCGAGGAGGAGGGCGCCGATCGCGCTCATCATCTGCGTCCCGTTGAGGAGGGCGAGCCCCTCCTTCGCCTCGAGGGTGAGCGGCTCGAGACCGGTCTCACGGAGGGCGACCAGGGCCGGCACGACGCTCCCCTGGAACTCGACCCGGCCGCGGCCGATGAGCGGCAGCGCGAGATGCGCCAGCGGCGCGAGGTCGCCCGACGCGCCGACGCTCCCCTGCTCGGGCACGACCGGGTGGATGCCCGGTGGCGAGGAACTCGAGGAGGCGGTCCACCAGCAACGGCCGGCAGCCACTGTGACCGAGCGCCAGGGTGTTCGCGCGAAGCAGCAGCATCGCCCGCACGACCTCGCGCGGGAAGGCCGGCCCGACCCCGGCCGCGTGGCTCATCAGCAGGTTCTCCTGGAGCCGGCCGGCGTCGGCGGGCTCGATCCGGGTCGAGGCCAGCGCCCCGAACCCGGTCGTCACGCCGTAGACCACGGCGCCCTCCGCGACCAGGCTCTCGACGACGTCGCGCGCCTCCTGCATCCGCTCGCGCGCGTGGACGTCGAGCGCGACGGCGATCCCCGCGCGGGCGACCGCCTCGACCTCGGCGATGGTCAGGTCGGCGCCGGTGAGGACGATGGGTCGTCCCGCTGCGGGGCCGTCGGACGGGGCGGTTCGACGGTCCGGGTAGAAGTGGGGGACCTCCGGTTCGCTCACCGTGCCGAGGATAGTCGGCTATGCTGCGCGGCGCCCACCCGACAGCGACGAGGTCCACGTGCTCGCGTTCATCGACAACGTCGTCATCCCGCTCCTCAACAGCCTCTACGGGGCGGTCGGCTATCTCGGCGTGATGATCGCGATGACGATCGAGTCGGCGATGATCCCGCTCCCCTCCGAGCTGATCCTGCCGTACGCCGGGTTCCTCGTCTCGGACCCGAGCCAGATCGAGCCGCTGACCGGCCAGCCGTGGAACTTCTGGCTTGTCGTCATCGCGGCGACCATCGGCAACACGTTCGGGTCGCTCATCGCGTACGGCCTCGGTGCGTACGGCGGACGGCCGTTCCTCGAGCGCTACGGCCGCTACCTGCTGATCCGCCCGCACGAGATCGACGTGGCCGACGCCTTCTTCGTCCGGCACGGCGGCGCGACCGTGTTCATCGGCCGGCTGCTGCCGATCGTCCGCACCTTCATCAGCTTCCCGGCCGGGGTGGCGCGGATGCCGCTCGGACGGTTCATCGCCTTCTCGACGGCAGGCGCGTTCCTGTGGTCGACGCTGCTGGTCTACGCCGGGACGGTGCTGGGCTCGAACTGGAAGCAGATCCGCGAGGCACTCCAGCCGTTCGACCTGATCGTCGCGGTCGTGGTGGTGCTGGCAGTCGCATTGTTCGTCTGGTGGCGGCTCGGGTCGCCGGGCCGGCCGCGCCGTCAGCCCCGGGACGCCGCCGGCTGATCCCGCCGTTCCTCGGGCGGGCGGACGTTGCGGAACTCGCGGTACATCAGAAGGTCGTACAGGATCTTGAAGCCGCCCGCCAGGTAGAAGGGGAGCGCGGCATACCCCTGGCTGGCGACCAGCACGGACGCGAACGACGGCGAGATGGCCGCGCCGGTCGTCCGGGCGATGCCGGTCACCCCGGCCGCCGCCGAGCGCTCGTCCGGATCGACCACGGCCATCACGTATGACTGCCGCGTCGGGACGTCCATCTGGCTGAGGCTGAAGCGGAGCAGCAGGACCGCGATCGCCAGCTGGAGGTTCGGCATCAACGGCACCAGGATCAGCAGCACGTTCGACGGGATATGGGTGAAGACCATCGTGTTGATCAGGCCGATCCGTGCCGCGATCCGCGCGGCGGACAGCGAGGACACCGCCGCCAGCAGGTTGGCGAAGAAGAAGATCGCGCCGAGGACCGCCGGCTCGACGCCGTACTGCACGTGGAACCAGTAGGCCATCAGGCTCTGCGGGATGAACCCCCCACCGAACGCGTCGATCGAGAACAGGACCGACAGCTTGAGGACGACGCCCTTCGAGCGCCCGAGGCCGAACCGCCGCCGGATGCCGTCGGTCGAGACCGTCGCCGGCGGCGCCTCGATGGCGGCGTCGAGCTGCCAGAACCCGATCGCCATCAGGATCCCGATCACCGCGTAACCGAGCACGACCGCGCGGTAGGCGTCGAGCGGGGCGACTCCGCTGTCGAGCAGGGCCTGGCTGAGCAACCCGGCACCCAGCGCGCCGGTCGCGGTCGCCACGTAGCCGACGAGGTTGTACCAGGCGAAGGTCGCTGTCCGCCGCTGGTCCGCGATCGTCTGGGTCAGGGCGGCCTGCTCGATCGCGAGGAACGGCCCGACCTCGTTGCCGGTCGGCGACACCACTCCGATCGCCCCGGCCAGGATGAGCAGCGGCAGCCAGGTCGTGAATGCGAAGACGACGCCGGCCAGGAGCATCAGCGCCGCGCCTGCCATCAGCACCCGGCGACGGCCGAACCTGTCGGCGTTGGTCGTCAGCCACAGCGAGATGATCGTGTCGCCGATGAGCGTCAGGGTCAGCACGATCCCGATGGCCAGCGGGTCGAGGCCGGCCGCGGCGAGATAGAGCACGAGGACGACCGCGAGGAACCCGTAGCCGAACATCCGGAGCGTCCGCATCGCGAACAGCAAGCCGGCCGTCGCGGTCGAGACCGCGCAGGCTGGCGATGAGGCCGGGATCGACAGCGGGGGCCGGGGCGGTCACCCGGGGATTCTAGGCGCGCGGCTCGTGCCAGAATGTGCCCGGAGGTTCGATGAGGCGATGAGCGCAGACCAGCACGCCAGCGACGTCCCGGGGCACGACGGGGCTGTCGCCCATCACGCGACGGCCGACCATGGCGACGATCACGGTCACGACGACCACGCCCACGTGGATGAGGGGCCGGCGCTCGGGCCGATCGACGTCTACGCCTGGGGCGCGGGTGTTCTCGGGATCGCGATCGGCGTGGCCATCGCGATCTGCTTCGCGGCGGCGACTGCCCCGACGACCTGATCGCGGGGCTCCACGCCCGGATCGTCCGCTTCGCCGGATCGTCCGCTCATCTGCCCGCCGCGTTGGCACGCGCGTGATACCGCGCTAGGCGCCGTCGCAATCCTGGCGCCCAGAGCGCCCGCCTATGGTCGAGGGCGCGGGAGCCGCATCCGGCACCCGCCCGGTCTGCCTCAGCCCGCGTTCGGCAGCCAGCCGGTCCCAGCCCCTCGCGGGCGAACCGAAAGCGGTGCCTCTCATGGGAACCATCCTGCTCATCGTCGTCGTCGTCCTGGTCGTCCTGTTCCTGCTCGGCTACTTCGGCCGCGGCCGCATCCGGGGATAGCCGGGGACCTCCAGTCCGGCCGAGGCCCCGGCCTCAGAACAGCCCGACGATGTTCCCCTCGGCGTCGATGTCGATCTTCTCGCCGCCGGGGCGCGACGGCAGTCCGGGCATGGTCCGCATCTCGCCGCACAGCGGCGTGATGAAGCCGGCCCCGGCCGACAGCCGGACCTCGCGGATCGGCACGGTAAAGCCCGTCGGACGGCCCTTCAGGTTGGCGTCGTGGCTCAGTGAGTACTGCGTCTTGGCCATGCAGATCGGCAGGTGGCCGTAGCCCAGGTCCTCGAACTGCTTGAGTGACTTGCGGGCGGACGGGCAGGAACTCGACCCCGTCTGCGCCGTAGACGCGGCGGGCGATCGTCTCGATCTTCTCGGCGAGCGGCATCTCGTCGGGGTACAGCAGCTCGAACTTCGCGTCGCCCGCCTCGGTCGCGGCCCAGACCGCCTCGGCCAGGGCCGCGGCGCCCTTTCCGCCGTCGACGAAGTGGGTCGCGACCACCGCGTCCCGGGCCCCCGCCGCCAGCGCGACCTCACGGATCGCCTCGACCTCGGCCGGCGTGTCGGTCGGGAACGAGTTGATCGCGACGATCGCGGGGATCCCGTACATCGTCACGTTCTCGATCTGCTTGGCCAGGTTCTGCCCGCCGCGCCGGACCGCGTCGACGTTCTCCTCGAGCAGCGCCGGGTCGAGCGGCTTGCCGGCGACGATCTTGCCGACCCCGCCGTGCATCTTGAGCGCCCGGATCGTGGCGACCACGACGGCCGCATCGGGGCTGAGCCCCGACGCGCGGCACTTGATGTCGAAGAACTTCTCGGCGCCCATGTCGGCCCCGAAGCCGGCCTCGGTGCAGACGATGTCATTGGTCACCAGCGCCAGCCGGTCGGCGATGATCGAGTTGTTGCCGTGCGCGATGTTGGCGAACGGCCCGGCGTGGACGAAGGCCGGCCCGCCTTCGAGCGTCTGGAGCAGGTTCGGCTTGATCGCGTCGCGCAGCAGGACGGTCATCGCGCCGGCGACCCCGAGGTCCTCCGCGGTGACCGCCTTGCCGTCGGTCGTGGTGGCCATGACGATCCGTCCGAGCCGTGCCCGCAGGTCGAAGATGTCCGTGGCGAGGGCCAGGACGGCCATGACCTCCGACCCGACGGTGATGACGTACTCGGTCTCGCGCGGCACGCCGTCCTCGCGCCCGCCGAGCCCGATCACCACGTGACGGAGGGCCCGGTCGCTGATGTCGACGACGCGTGGCCAGAGGATCCCGTGCAGGTCGATCCCGAGCGGGTTCTTGTGGTGGAGGCTGTTGTCGAGGAAGGCGCCGGCCAGGTTGTGGGCGGCCCCGATGGCGTGGACGTCGCCGGTCAGGTGGAGGTTGAAGTCCTCCATCGGGATGACCTGGCTGTAGCCGCCGCCGGCCGCGCCGCCCTTGATCCCGAACACCGGTCCGAGCGACGGCTGGCGGATGTTGACCGCCGCCTTCTTGCCGATGTGGTTGAGTCCCTCTGCCAGCCCGACCGAGGTGGTCGACTTGCCTTCGCCCAGCGGTGTCGGCGTGATCGCGGTCACGAGGACGTACTTGCCGCGGGGCCGCTCGGCCTCGAGCCGCTCGATGGCCGCGAGCGTGACCTTGGCCTTGGTCGGGCCATACAGCTCCAGCTCGTCGTCGTGGATGCCGAGGTCGTGGGCCACGTCGATGATCGGACGTGGCGTGACGCTGCGGGCGATCTCGAGATCGGATGGGAAGCTCATCGGTCTCCTCGGAGTGCGGCGGAGGGCAATGGTCGCGTGGCGGCCTGACGTTCGGCGGCGCGGATGAGGTGCGTCAGCAGGAGTGCGTTGGTGAGCGGGCCGACGCCGCCCGGGACCGGCGTGATCGCCGAGGCGACGCCGACCGCCGACGCGAAGTCGACGTCGCCGACGATCCGACCCTCGACGAGGTTGATGCCGACGTCGACGACGACCGCGCCCGGCTTGAGCATCTCGCCGGTGATCAGGCCGGGCTGGCCGGCGGCGACGACCACGATGTCGGCGCGACCGACGTGGCCGGCGAGGTCGCGCGTCCGCGAATGGCAGACCGTGACCGTGGCGTCCTCCTTGACCAGCAGGAACGCGGCCGGCATGCCGACCACGGCCGAGCGCCCGACGACGACGGCATCCTTGCCGGCGATCTCGATGCCGGACCGGCGCAGGATCTCGACCGCGGCGTGCGCGGTGGCCGGCAGGAAGCCGTCGTAGCCGAGGCGCAGCAGGCCGGCGTTGAGCGGGTGGATGCCGTCGATGTCCTTGGCCGGGTCGATCGCGTCGATGACCTCGCGCAGGCGGATCGTCGGGGGCAGCGGCATCTGGACGATGACGCCGTCGACGTCGGGGTCGTCGTTCAGCTGGTGGAGGGTCGACACGACGGCAGCCTCAGTCGCCTCGCCCTCGAGCTCGACGAACTCGGCCCGGATCCCGACCTTGGCGCAGCCGCGCAGGATCTGCTCGAGATAGACGGTCGACGGCGCGTCACGACCGACGATCACGACGGCCAGCCCCGGCGGACGGCCCTGGGCGGCGGTGAACGTGACGACGTCCTCGGCGACGGCGGTCCGGATCTCGTTCGCGATGGGCGCACCCTCGAGCAGGCGGGCGCCGGCGTCGGGCATCGATCAGGCGCGCGCGGAGGTCGGGGCCGGGTCGCGAGGCTCGCCACCGACCGCTTCATGCGTCGACGCGGCCAGGCTCTCGACCTCGGACATCAGCTCCATGACGCGGGTCATCAGCTCACCCTCGATGTCGGGGTCGCCGATCGATGGCAGGTTGATCATCACGTTGGCGCCGGCCCCACGAGCGGCGGCCTCCCCGAGCAGGGCCGCGACGTTGAGATCGCTGGCGGCGTTGACGTTGCTCCGCCCGGCGAGGGCCTCGGCGACCGAGACGAGCTCGAGGCACGCCTCGACGCAGGCCATCGGGACTTCGGACGCGTGGCGAGCGGCCGCCTGGAGAGCGGTCGTGCGGGTCGCACGTTCCTCGTCGGTCTCGCGCGGGAGCTTCATCGCGGCCGCGAACTCCGCGTATGCCGCGGCGTCCTCGTCCGCGAGCCGGAGGAATCGGTCGGCCAGGGCGAGGCCGGACGCGTTCGCCCAGGCGTGCAGGTCGGCATGTTCGGCGTAGCGCGGGCGCCCCATCGACAGGGTCGCGACCATGGCCACGAGCGAGGCGCCGAGGCTCGCGGCGACCGCCGATGCGCTGCCGCCACCGGGCACGGGTGCCGCGGAGCCGAGCTCCTCGACGAACCCGCCGAGCGTCAGGTCGCGAAAGCTGGTCGTCGGCGACGGTTCCACGCATCGATTGTACGGTTGCGGGTCGGGTTCGCGGCGGCCCGTCCCGGCGCTGCACCCGCGACGTCGATCGGTCGGAGCCGGGGCGGGCGCGGTACCGGCGCGCCCGCCCCGAGACCCACGACTCGGGCGGCTTAGGGGAGGGCCTGCCGCCCGTGGCCGGCGCTCTCGTGACCCCCAGGTTCCGGAGCGCCGATTAGCTATTGCCCCGCCATCGCGGGTGGTGGCTATGCGGCGCGGCGGCGGACCTGGTCGTCAAGACCCGTGACCGTCCAGCGCCGCGAGCGATGCATGAACGTCAGGGACAGGCGGGCGCGGGGCGTGTCGACCTCGAACAACGTCCGCGGGCCGCTGATGACCGGGTAGGCCGCGGCTTCCTCGCGGACCGCCGCGAGCCGCGTGATGCTGAGGCGCTCGTCACCCCAGGTGATCTCGGTCGGCCGACCGCTGAACCAATCGGTCCGGACCTGGACCTCGACCGGTTCGACTCGGATGAATGCCATCTGACGATCCTTTCCGGGGGCTCGTTCGCTGGGTCGTGTCGTCCGGGGCACTCGTGCGACAGAACGTCTGTTCGGTTACGACTCGACTCTAGACCGAACAGGTGTTCGACGTCAAGCCTCGTCGGGCGGAATGTCGTCGAGCGTCGTGTCAGCTTGGCTGTCACGGTCATCGTCGACCGCAGCAGCTGCGCTGTCGCCGTCACTTTCCACCGACAGGCCGCGTGCCCGCCGGTCGAGAGGGTTCCGCGGATCGCGCTCGAACGGCGCCGGCAACCCCGCCCCGAGCAGCCGGGCGCGGGTCACCGCCCGTTCGCCATAGCGTCGGCGGAGCGCGTCGGCCGCCTCGATCGCCCGGCGATGCCGGGGCTCCCCGGATTCGAACATCGACAGCTGCTCCCGCTCACCCAGGTTCGACGCCGACACCCCGAGCAGCCGGACCCGCATGCCGCGGATCTCCGGGCGCGCCAGCTCGAGGGCGGTCGCGTAGATCGGCCCGGTCAGGTCGGTCGGCTCGGCCAGCGTGCGCTGGCGGGTGATCGTCCGGAAGCCGCTGTCCCGGATCTTGACCGCGACGGTCCCCGCCCGGACGCCGGCCGAGCGCAGCCGCCCGGCGACGCCGTCGGACATCGCCAGGAGCGTCCGTTCGATCACCTCCGGATCGCTGGTGTCGACCTCGAACGTGTGCTCGTGTCCGACCGACTTGGCCGGATCGCCGTCGTGGACCGGGTCCGGGTCGATCCCGCGCGCACGGTCGACGAGTGACGCGCCGTGCTTGCCGAACCGGCGGACGAGCAGGTCCGGCGGGAGCGCGGCGAGGTCGCCGATCGTCCGGACGCTGTATTCGCGCAACGCAACGGCCGTCTTGTCACCGACGCCCCACAGCCGCCCGATCGGGAGCGGCGCGAGGAAGGCCGCCTCGTCGCCGACCGGCACGACCACCAGCCCGTCGGGCTTGCGCAGGTCGGACGCGACCTTGGCCACCAACTTCGTGCCGGCCACGCCGACCGACGCGGTCAGCCCGACCTCAGCCCGGACGTCGTCCTTGATCCGCTGCGCGATCGTCGGCCCGTCGCCGAACAACGCGAACGAGCCGGTCACGTCGAGGAACGCCTCGTCGATCGAGATCGGCTCGACCTGCGGGGTGTACCGGCGAAGGATCGACATCACCTCGCGGCTGGCCGCCTGGTAGCGACGGCCGTCGACCGGCAGGAAGACGGCATCCGGGCAGCGCCGGTACGCCTCGCGCAGCGACATCGCCGAATGGATCCCGAAGACGCGCGCCTCGTAGCTCGCGGCCGAGACGACGCCGCGGGCGTCCTCGCTGCCGCCGCCCCCGACGACGACCGGCCGACCGCGCAGCTCCGGTCGGTCGCGTTGCTCGACGGCCGCGAAGAAGGCATCGAGATCGACGTGCAGGATCGTCCGCGCAGGCATCGTCGCTATCATCGTCCCGCTGTGGAACCCCCTGCCCGCACAGGCGGCGCCGAGCCCGTCACGCCCGACGTCGCCGAGACGTCCCCGGCTGCCCTCGACACCGAGGCACCCGCCGGCCCGCCATCGCTCCTGCTGAACGTCGTGATCCTGGCCGCCATCGCCATCGGCGCGGTGGTCACCTGGGCCCTCCCGCTCAGTGCGGTCGTCCTCGTCTGGCCGATCCTCTTCTTCGTCCCGGGCTGGATCGTGATCCGGCGGGTCATCCCGGACCTCGGGAACCCGGGTTCGGTCGGCGCGGCGATCGTGACCAGCACATATGTGTCGGCCCACCTCGTCAACGTCGTCGCGACCATCGGCGGCTTCGGGCGCGAGTCGATCATCGTCAGCGCGGTCCTGCTCGCGGTCGCGACCCTGGTCATCGCGCAGCTGCGACATCGCTGGCTGGCGCCTCTCCGCCGGCCGACCCGCGGAGAGCTCGTCCTTGCCATCTGGGATGACGGGCTCGCCTGGTACCTGGCCCTCGCGGTCGGGGTGATCGTGGGCGTCATCCTGTTCAGCAACGGCTGGCACGAGACGCCGAACGGCTGGGTCAGCGGCGGCTGGAACTGGAGCGACTTCCTCGTCCACGTCTCGATCGGCGCGAGCATCGCCGCCGGGAACTTCCCGCCACAGGTCCCCTACTTCGCGGGCGAGCCGCTGACCTACCACTGGTTCGCCGACTTCGATGGCGCCATCACCTCGACCGTGTCGGGCATCGACCTGATCCCGATCTACTTCCTGTCGAGCGCGGTCTTCGCGGGCGTCCTGGCCCTCGTGACGTGGGGCCTGTCGATCCAGCTGACGAACAGCCGCCGGGTCGCCGCGATCGCGACCGTCCTGGTCTGCTTCGGCGGCGGGATGGGGTGGATCCGGCTGATCGGCGACCTGATCGCCGGCGGCGGCAACGTCGTCGACCTGGTCAGCCACATCTCGTACGACAACACCTGGATCGACGGCTGGCCGTGGTTCAAGATCGCGTCGATCTTCGGGACCGGATTCCTGCCCCACCGCGCGACGACGTTCGGGCTGCCGGGACTGGTGACGGTCGTCCTGCTGATCGTGGCGACTCTCGGGCGTCGGCCGCTCGGCGTGCTGCTGGCCGGCATCCTGGCCGCGCTGCTCGCGCCGTTCCATTTCTTCGCCTTCCCGGCGACCTACCTGATCGTGTTCCTGTACGTCGCGACGACCGGTGCCTGGCGCACGCGGACGGTCGTCCGCGACGCGATCCTGTTCCTCAGCCCGATCGTGCTCGCGGCCCCGTTCATCGTCGGGGCGATCGTCCAGCAGGGGGACATCGGGTCGTTCCGCTTCGTGCTGGGCTGGAGCGAGGCCCGCTTCGGTGACGGGCCCGTGGCGGTCGGCTTCTTCTACCTGACCAACCTGGGCATCCCGTTCGTGCTGGCGGTCATCGCCGGTGTCACCGCCAGGAAGATGCCGAACCGCTGGTTCCTGGTGGCCTGGGTGGTCGCCCTGTTCATCGTGCCCAACATCGTCGTGGTCAGCGCGGTCGAGTTCGACATGAACAAGTACTTCCAGATCATGTGGATCGCGGTCGCCATCCTTGCCGCCTGGCTGATCCGCCGCTGGCCGAGACCGCTGATCGTGGCTGTGCTCCTGGTGTCGGCGCTGTCACCGCTGCTCATCGGGATATGGCACATGGAGTCGACCGACATCGCGCTGGGCATCCCCGAGGAGCAGGCCGCCCAGTGGATCGCGGCCGACACGCCCGAACGGTCGGTGTTCATCACCGACGCGAACATCAACTCACCGGTGGACCTCGCCGGGCGCTTGCGGATCACGACGTTCGGGCCGTACGCCGCCAACCTCGGCTATGACCCTGACCCGCGGGCCGCCGACACGACGGCCATCTACTGCGGCGGGCCGGCGGTGGCCGCCGACAAGATGGCGATCTACGGCGCGACGTACGTGCTGTCGAGCGGCGACGATCCGTGCGACGGGGCGGAGGGCACCGACTTCTCGTCGAGCCCGCTGTTCGAGACGGTCTACCAGAACGACCGGGTGACGATCTGGAGGCTGGTCGGGCCCTAGTGGTTCGAGGCGATCAGCCCTTGGGCTCGACGATGACGGTCACCTCGGGGGTCATCCCGCTGAAGACCTTGATCGCGACCTTGTAGGTGCCGAGCGTCTTGAGCGGCTCCTCGAGGTCGATCTTGTGGCGATCGACCTCGATGCCGCGGCGCGCGAGCGCGTCGGCGATGTCCTTCGAGGTGATCGAGCCGTACAGCTTGCCGCCCTCGCCGACCTTGACGCCCATCGTCAGCGTCGTGCTCGAGATGCGGGTGGCCGCGATCTCGGCGTCTTCACGCTCGCGCTTGCGCTTGTCCTCGCGGCTGGCGATGTCGTGCTGCCAGGCCCGATAGGCGCCGCCGGCGGCGGGCACGGCCAGCTTCTGGGGGATGAGGAAATTGGTGGCGTAGCCGTCGGCCACCTGCTTCATCTCCCCGCTCTTGCCGACCTTCGGCACGTCCTTGGTCAGGATGACCTTCACGCGTTGCGATCCTCCCTGTTGATCCAGGCCCGCGTCCGGGGCCCGAGACCGAGCTGCTTCACGGCTTCGCCGACACCACCGACCAGTTCGGCGCCGCGGCGGATGGTCCGTCGGACCGGACCCGGCGTCAAGCGCCGGACCTGGGCGACGTCGCGATCGAATTCGGCCCGGTCGATACCGAGCTCGGCGAGCTTCTCCTCGAGCAGGTCGTCGGGCACACCGTCGAGGAACATCTCGGCGGCAAGGACGACCACGACGAGGTCGTCGAGACCGCCGATGATCGGCCAGTCGTCGGGGATCAGGTCGCGACCGAGGACGAGGTACCCGGCGGCACCGGCGAGCATCGCCTTGCGGTTGGCCGGCATCCGGTCGTCCATCACCAGCGAGGTGATGAGCCGGGTGTACATCGGGACGCGGCTGGCGATCGGCAGGAACGCGAGCAGCGACAGCGCGCGGCCGATCCCGACGCCGCTTCTCGACCGTTTGCTTCGCTTCGTGTCACGCGCCATGCGTGGCCGCCTCCTGATGCCTGGGGAGGTGGAAGTCTACCAGCCTCGCGCGCGGGCGCCGGTCGCGGGCGGAGCCGTAGCCTTGACATCGAACGTCTGTTCGCTATCATGACCCTCAAGGAGGCGCGAGTGACCAAGCACGACGCCGATCGAAAGGTCAAGATCCTCGACTACATCGCGGCGACCCTGCGCGCCCGCGGCTTTCCGCCGTCGGTCCGCGAGATCGCGCGCGCGGTCGGGCTTGCATCGACCTCGGCCGTCCATCACCACCTCCAGATCCTCGAGCGCGAGGGCTATCTCGAGCGCGGCGCCGCCCAGTCGCGCGCGATCCGGCTGACGCCCGACCGCCGCGATCCGGCTCGGTCTGACCAGCGAGCTGGTGCCCCAGGCGACCACCGGAGACGCCCGGGTCCTGCCGATCATCGGCGAGATCGCGGCCGGCGGACCGATCGAGGCCTACCAGGACGCGACCGAGACGATGGCCATCCCGGACGTGCTGGCGCCCGGCGGCGACGCCTACGTCCTGCGCGTCCGCGGCGACTCGATGATCGAGGCGCACATCGCCGACGGCGACTTCGTCCTCATCCGCCCGCAGACGACCGCCCGCAACGGCGACATCGTCGTCGCCCAGGTCGAGGAGAACGCCGTCACCCTCAAGCGCTTCTTCAAGGAGAAGGACCAGATCCGCCTCCAGCCCGCCAACCCGGACTACCCGGCCGCAGTTCTATGACGACGTGCGGATCCAGGGCAAGCTCATCGGGGTCATCCGACGACTCGACTGACGGCAGCCCAGTGGACGCCCGATGCGCGCGTTGGTCGGGTCCGCCAGTCGTTCACGCACCTTGAGGTGCGCTCGCTCCTTTGCTCCCCGCCCGCCTTCGCCTCGACCGCCCACTGGGCTGATTCTCGGTTCGGCGAACGCCGATGGACGTGGATATCCACGAGATCGTCCACATCGTGTGAACGGTCGGCGTGAAGTTCGTGGACGAGCGCGATCCGGCGGGCCGGGTTGGTGGACCGGAGGCACTCGTCGAGACCGCACCATCAGACTCCCAAACCGTTGACGGAGTCCGCCACTCGTGATCGATCGTCTTCCGCCGCAGAGTCTCGAGGCCGAGCAGTCCGTGCTCGGCGCGATCCTCATCGATCGCGACGCGATCATCGAGGTCGCCGAGTTCCTGCGTCCGGCCGACTTCTACCGGCAGGCGAACGGCCGCATCTATGCCGGCGATGCTCGAGCTGTTCGAGCGCCGCGAGCCGATCGACATCGTCACCGTCGCCGAGTCGCTCGAGCGGCGCGAGGAGCTCGAGGCGATCGGCGGCCGGGCCTACCTGTCGAGCCTGTCGAACGAGACGCCGACCGCCGTCCATGTCGCGCAGTACGCACGGATCGTCGAGCGCAAGGCGGTCCTGCGCAACCTGATCGCGGCCGCCGGTCGGATCGCGGGCATCGGCTACGAGGACCCGGCCGAGGTGTCCGAGGCGATCGACCGGGCCGAGGCGGAGCTGTTCGCGGTCAGCCAGAAGCGGGTCGACGCCGGGCTTCAGCCCGCTCAAGTCGCTGCTCCACGACGCGTACGACCGGCTCGACTACCTGCACGCCCATCGCGGCGAGATCAGCGGCGTGCGGACGGGCTTCACCGACCTCGACACCCTCACGACCGGGCTCCAGAAGAGCGACCTGGTCGTCGTCGCGGCCCGGCCGTCGGTCGGCAAGACGAGCTTCGCGCTCAACATCGCCGAGCACGCCGCGGTCAAGGAGCGCAAGAGCGTCGGCGTGTTCAGCCTCGAGATGAGCAAGGAGCAGCTGGTCCTGCGCCTGCTCTCGAGCGTCGCCAACATCGACTCGCAGCGGCTGCGCTCGGGCTTCCTCGAGGAGCTCGACTTCGCCCGGATCGCGCCGGCGATGAACGCCCTCTCGGAAGCACCGATGTACATCGACGACACGCCGAACATCTCGCGCCATGGAGCTGCGGACGAAGGCACGCCGGCTCCAGGCGGAGGCCGGGCTCGACCTCGTCATCGTCGACTACCTCCAGCTGATGCAGGCGACGACCAGCAACCGCGACGCCAACCGCGTCCAGGAGGTCTCGGAGATCTCGCGCGGGCTCAAGGCCCTCGCGCGCGAGCTGTCGGTCCCGGTCATCGCGCTGTCCCAGCTGTCACGCCAGCCGGAGATGCGCGAGTCGAAGGAGCCGCGGCTGTCGGACCTGCGCGAGTCGGGCGCCATCGAGCAGGACGCCGACCTCGTGATGTTCCTGTGGCGCGAGAAGGAACGAGGCCAGGACGACCAGGCCCAGGACGGCGAGGTGGTCAACCTCAAGCTCGCCAAGCACCGCAACGGACCGACCGGCGAGATCCAGCTCTGGTTCAAGAAGACCCAGACGCAGGTTCGTCTCCTACGCGGGCGATCGGTACGCCGAAACGGCCTGATCGAGGCAGGACGATCTCGGGCCGACGACCCGAATCGAGCGAAACAGGGGCTGTCAAAGGGCTTGACGGCGCGCGTATCTTCACGCGCTATGAGTTCCGGGCCCCGAGCCCGGGTTCGACCGGGCGCGCACCCCTTCAAACGCGCGCCCGTCGCCGACCCGCCCCCACTCGGTGCCGCGGACCAACCGTCAACGCGGGCGAGCGCAGGAGGGTCTGGAGAGGGTGTACCAGGACCGTAGTCTGACCTGTCGCGATTGCACCGAGGAGTTCATCTTCTCGGCCGGCGAGCAGGCCTTCTTCTCGAGCAAGGGGTTGACCAACGACCCCCAACGGTGCCCCTCATGCCGGGCGGTCGCCAAGCGCGCTCGCTCCGCCGAGGGCCCACGAGAGTTCCATGCCGCGGTGTGCGGGGCCTGCGGGGGTCAGGCCGTCGTGCCGTTCGCGCCACGGAACGATCGACCCGTCTACTGCAGCACGTGCTTCGACAAGGTCCGAGCCGGGACGCTGACCGCGACGGCCTCCGTCTAGCCGATCGGTCGGCGCGGCGAGCCCAACGCCGAATCCCCTGAGCAGCCACGAGGCCGGCCCGGAAACGGGTCGGCCTCGTGTCATGATGGCGGCTCGATAGCAGCAGGAGGAGCCAGCCGTGGGCGTCATCATCATCCGTGAGATGGTCGGCACCAGTCCGCGGTCATGGAGCGACGCTGCCCGCCAGGCCGTCGCCACCGCCTCGAAGACCGTCCGCAACATCCAGACGCGTCGAGGTCGTGAAGTCGACCGCCATCGTCGCCGACGGCGAGATCGTCGAGTACCGGGTCGAGGTCAAGATCGGCTTCGAATACGAGGGCTGATCCCGCCGACGCTTGAAACGGTCGCAGCTAATCGGCGGGTGAGCGACGCCCGCCAAGATGGGGCGCATGCCCGGACGCGATCTGCTCGTTGACACGTCGAGCGGCCAGTCCGTATCGTTCGCGCCTCCTCATCATTCGCGGCCTGCCCAGGAGCCCGGGATGTGGAGACCGATCGTCGCCGGCGCGGGGCATGCCGGGGCCGGTTCGATGTCGCATGGAGCCCACGGCGACAGCATGAACGGCTACCCCATCCAGCTCGCGAAAGTCCAGCGTCCCGCGCTTCGGGAGGAGACGCTCGCGCGCGACCGTCTCCTCGATTGGCTGGCCGCCAAGGTCAATCAGCGTGTCGTCCTCGTCCTGGCCGACGCCGGCTATGGCAAGACCACGCTGCTCGCCGACTTCTCGCGCCGGACACGGCTGCGGACACTCTGGTATCGGCTCGACGATGACGACCGCGACTGGATCTCGTTCATCAGCCACCTCATCGCCGCCGGCCGCGAGCACGATCCGGGGTTCGCGCCCACATCCGCGGCGATGCTCGGCGACCTGTCGATGGGCGGCCCGACAGTCGAGGCCGCGACCGATGTCTTCCTGCGCGAGCTGCCGGCGATCGCCGAGCGCGGCGCGGTCCTCATCCTCGACGACTTCCACTCGGTGGACGAGTCGCCCGAGGTCCGGCGGATCGCGCGGGAGCTGGTCGCGCGAGCGCCGGAGCGGCTGTCGATCATCTTCGCCAGCCGTCGCGTGCCGAGCATCCCGCTGGCGCGGATGCGCGCCTCGGGCGAGGTCGCCGAGCTCGGCACGGACGACCTTCGGTTCGACCCGACGGAGACGGCGCGGCTCTTCTCCGAGACCTACGGACGTGAGCTCGAACCCGACGTCCTGGCCGATGTCGCCGCCCGGACCGAGGGCTGGGCCGCATCGCTCCAGCTCGTCCAGGCGGCATTGCGCGATCGGTCGCCGGCGGACATCCGGCGGTTCGTCCGCGGCCTCACCGGAGCCGACCAGGAGCTGTACGACTATCTCGCCGAGGAGGTCGTGGGCGATCTCCCGGACGACCTCCAGCAGTTCCTGATGCGGACCTCGATCCTCCAGGTCGTGTCGGCCGACCTGGCCGAGGTGGCGACCGGGCTCGATGCGGACGAGGTAGGCCGCCTGAGTGCCGCTGCCGAACGACTGACGTTGCTCACCCGGCCGTCGCGCACCGCGAGGCTGGCCCAGCGTTACCACCCACTCGTCCGCGAGTTCCTGGAGGCGCGGCTGCGATGCGACGATCTCGGCCGAGGCAGTGGCAGAGCTCCATCGGTCCGTCGCCGCCGCGGCAGCTGACTCCGACTGGCGGGTCGCGGCCTACCACTACCGCCAGGCCGGGGATCCTGATCTGGTCGCCGCGACCATCGCCTCGGCCATCCCCGAGATCATGGGCGGCGGCCAGCACCAGACCGCCATCGAGGAGATCGACCGGATCCCGGATGAAGCTCGACTGCCCGTCCTGAGCCTCGTCACCTCGCGGATCGAGATGCAGCACCGGCAGTACGACCCTGTCATCAGGCTATCGAATGAGATCCTCGAGAACGTCGAACCGGGCTCGCAGGAGAGCGACTACGCGCTGCTCAACCTGATCAGCGCTTACTTCCAGGTGGGATTTGGCCGCGGAGTCGCTGCGAGCATGCCCGACGTTTGCGCGAAACGACTTCGAACGAGCAGTTGAGCCTGATCGCTGATGGCACGGATCTTATGGTCGAGGCCCAAGACGAAGGGGACTTCGGCCGACTCGAGAAGCATCTCGAAATGATGGCTGAACGTCAGCGGGCCACTCACCCGCACTTCTACGGCGTGACGATGTTGAACCGAGCCTTGGTGGCGATAACGGCCGATCAGCCGACTGTCGCTTTGGCTTGGGCGACCGAAGCGGTTTCGGCCCTGCAGGAGACCTCGTCGCGGGTCGAGCTCGCTGCCGCGATGATGGCCAAAGGGTACTCGCTGATCATGTTGGCTCGGGTCGACGAAGGCCAGATCGCGATCGACGGATGCGGCGCGTGCGGAGCCTCTGGAGGCTAGCTACGAGCGTGCTGATATCGCCGATAGCTTCGTCGATCCAGAGACTGCCGGCGTCGTTCCTCGAAGATCTGCATGACACGCATCGAATCGGACGTACTCGCCCAGGCCCTAGCTGCCGTGCAGATGGCATGGCTGCACGGTCGTCGTGGACGCGTCGTCGAGGCGAGGGAGTGCCTCGCCCAACTCGAGCCCGGATACTCGCCAACGTCCTACATTGGGCGGAAGACCTTCGAGCGCCTCACAAGCGCCTACATCGCGGTCGTCTCGAAGTCAGTCGACGCACGTGCGGCTGCGGTCGATGTCGGTCGGCAAGCGAAGAAGACAAGGTGCGCACGCGGTGGGTCCGTGTCGCCGAGCTACTTGCGGATGCGAATGGCCCAGCCGAGGAGTTCGGGGCCACGATCCGGCGGATCGCGACGACCTCGCCTTGGAATGTCACCTATGTCGCGGATCTCGTCTGTCGGAGACTCGACGAGCTCGACGGGCAGACCATCCAAGCTCTGGACCCGGTAGCTCGATCCCATCCTGGGCGATGGCGGTTCGCCCTTCGTCAAACCGTCGATGGCGCCGAGCCCGGCTCCGGGTTGCCAGCCGCACGTCTCCTCGAAGGCATCGGTGATCGATCCGATATCGCTCGTCTCCGCGGCTTCGCCAAGCGTCAGCGGAAGCTTCGCGGCGCATCGGGTTTGGGGCGCCACCTGTCGAGACAGCTAGCCGACCGCGTCGTCGTGGAAGACCAGGGCCGTGTGGCGATCGTGATCGGCGATAGAGAGGTATCTGGTTCCAGCTTTCGGCGCAAGGTACTTGCCCTGCTCTGCTTCCTTCTCACGAGGCCACATCTGTCCAGTACTCGGGATCAAGTCCTCGAAGGATTGTGGCCGGAGCTCGACCCAGCGGACGCGCTCAACTCGCTCAATCAAACGGTGTATTTCCTCCGGCGGGTCATCGAGGAGGACTACGTCGACGACCTGTCCCCCGGGTACGTGCATCACGAATTAGACCTCATCTGGCTCGATCCGGAGTTGGTGACGAGCCGGAGCAACCGATGCCGAGACCTCATGAAGTCGTTCCCGACTACCCCGTCGCCCGACCAGGTCTCAGACCTCGTGGCCGCCTATCGAGGGCGTTTCGCGCTCGATTTCGAGTACGAGGAATGGGCGGCACCCTATCGGGACTGGCTGCACGCCTCGTACCTGGAGATCGTCGAGAGAGCCGTCACTGACGATCTCGAAACGGGCCATTTCGAGAGGGGCATCCATCTCGCGCGGCAGGCGCTGGACGTCGACCCGACCGCCGAGCAGGTCGAGCTATCCCTGCTCCGGTTGTACCGAGCCAGTGGCGCGCACGCCGCGGCCGCAGAGCAGTACGCCCACTACGCGACCGCGATGCGCGAGCAGCTCGGACTGGAGCCTCCGCCGCTCGAATCTTTGTAGGGATAGGGAAGGTGCCGTATTGACCGGTTTGGTGCGGCATCCATATAGTCCGGGAACTTCGTAGTACCCCAGTACTAGGAAGCGCCGTCAAGAAACGCTCGGACGCGCAGAAGCTCCACCTGAAATGGGCACTTAGGGTGGAGCTGAGCGAGTAGTGCAACCGACCGACTTATGAGTCTGGTCGGTTTTCGTGTTTCCCGCGAAACGCGAAGGCCGCAAGGAGGATCGAGCGTGGGAACCGAAATGCTGTCAGAAGGGCTGGTAGAGGACCTTCCGATGAAGGCCAAGTTTTCGCGGGTTATGGTCGCACTCGCAAGTGTGGCCATGATTGCTCTGGCCGGCGGAGCGTCACTCCGAGGCTTCTAGTACGTTTGGCGCGATTACCCGAACACTAGGCGGGGGTCTAGAGTTCGGTAGTCGCCCACGTACGAGGCACTCGATGCCGCGGTCCCTGAAGTTATACATCGCAGGAGTCGTAACTCTGAGCGCGTTCGCGCTCGTGGTTGCGACTTTTCTGTTTCCGCCGGACCGCAAATCGCGCTGACCTTCTCGACCTCGCTTCTTGGGTCTTCGCCGTCAGGGCCCCGCCATCTGATTTCCAGATCTTCGCTGGCATTGCGTTCTGGACCTTGCTGACCTTGTGGCATCGGCCCTGCCGGTAAGGCTGCCCATGGGTTCTCATCAGGCGGTCGGGTTGGCGCCCGTCGTCGCCGCGATGGCGCTGGGTGGACCGGCCGTTGCGGGCTGGGTCGCCGCAATCGGGACGACCGAAGTCCGAGAGGTCCGCGGCAAGATTCCCTGGTACGGCTCACTCTGGCGAACCACGCTGGCACGCTCGCTTCCAGCAATTGCTCGGCGGGGTCGTCCAGTTCGAGCATCATTCGCGCTTTGGGCCGAATCCTGATTGGGCAATCCCAGTGAGCTTCATCGCGACCATGGTTGGCGCGGCTGTGCTGTTTGGCCTGAACATCGCTATCGCGAGTGGCCTCTTGGCGTTGCGAACTGGGCAAACATTCGCAGTCGGTTGTTCATCGGCGACTCCCGCGATACCGCCTTCAACAACTTGGCGCTCGCGCCTCTCGGATGGCTTATGGCGGTCGTCTATTCGATTGCGTGGTGGGCGTCGCTGCTATTCGCGCTCCCCCTGTACACGACTCGCCAGGCTTCGCAGCGCTTCGTTGAGATGCGGGACATGTTCACGCAGACGATCGGGGCCCTGGCGGAGGCCGTCGACAAGCGGGATCCGTACACGGCACGGCACAGCCAGAACGTGAAGGCGATCGCCGTCGATATCGGGCGCGTGATGCACGTCAATGACGCCGAGCTCGAGGCACTCGAGTGGGGCGGCCTGCTGCACGACGTCGGCAAGATCGGCGTCCCGGACGCGGTGCTGCTGAAGCCGGACCGGCTGAACCGCGAGGAGCGGATCATCATGAACTCGCACCCGGTCCTGGGCGCCCAGATCATCGCCCCGGTCGAGAAGCTGGCCGCCGAGCTGCCGATCATCCGGCACCACCACGAGTGGTACAACGGCTCGGGCTACCCGGACCGGCTCATCGGCGACGAGATCCCGAAGCTCGCGCGGATCCTTCACGTCGCCGACGCGTTCGAGGCGATGACCGCAGCCCGCCCCTATCGCATGACGCCACTGACCAGCGAGCAGGCGCTGGCCGAGCTCCGCAAGTTCGCCGGCGTCCAGTTCGACCCGGTCGTCGTCGACGCCTTCGTGCGAACGACGCACGTGCACGGGATCCCGGATCCGGGCCGGCCGTCGAGCCCGCGCCAGATCCCGCTGATCGCCCAGGCCGCGGACCGGATGACGGCCACCCGGGTCGACACCACAGCCGGCGCACCGGCCGACCAGGTCTGACCGCCGCCCACCCCCGGCGCCGTCCAACGCCCGTCCGCTTCTGCCGCGGCCGCGACCCGCGGACCGCGAAACCGACCCACGACCCCCGATACGGCGCTCGACCGAGGCGACACGCCCTCGCCCGCCACCGCATGATGCCGTCGTGAACCACGCCCACCCGCGCCGATGCTGATCGGCGGCATCGCGCTCGGACTGGTCCTCGGCCTCGTCGCCGGCGGCGACCTCCTCAACCTCGGATCCGTCCGGCTGCAGCGGCTGGGCCTGTTGATCCTGGCGGTCTTCGTCCGCTTCGGGACGGAGCTCGCGCTCAACGCGGGCGTGCCCATCGTCGAGGCCCTCCGACTGCCGCTCCTGGCGGGCGGCTTCGTCCTCCTGCTCTTCGCCCTGTGGCCCAACCGTGGCTACCCGGGCATCAGCCTCGCATTCATCGGGGTCCTGCGAACGCGGTCGTCATCATCGTCAACGGCGGCTACATGCCGATCTGGGTGACCAGCCTCGAGATCGCCGGCCTGACGCCTGCCGACGTGACCTCGTCGCTCCACTACGTCCTGCCCGCACCGCTGGACGCCAACTTCCTGCTTCACCTGGGACCGTTCGCCGACGTCATCCCGATCCCCGTGCCGATCATCCAGAACGTCGCGTCGATCGGCGACATGTTCCTCACCTTCGGGCTCGGCTTCTTCCTGTTCGCCGCGGTGGTCCGCGTCCCGCAGGAGCTCGACGAAGCCCAGCTCGAGGCGATCCGCCGGCGTCTGGCCGGTCTGGCCGGCCAGAGTCGTCCGCTGCGGGCCGGCGACCCGGGCGCCGAGACCGGTCTCTCGCCGGCCCTCACCGGGGTGGTCGCGCTCGAGCGTCCGCTGGTCATGGGCAGCGTGGGCGCCGGGCTCGCGTCGCCGTCGCTGGCGAGCTTCGAGGCAGGTGGTGCTGCGACGCTCGGGACCGCCGGCGCGCCCGGCAGCCGTGTCATCGAGATCCCACGACCGTCGGTCGAGGCCGTCGAGCGCGTCCGTCAGCACCCATACGTCCGCCTCGCGCTCAACGGCTCGTTCTCGGCGCTGTGGTCGGGCCAGCTCATCTCGCTGTTCGGGGATCGGCTGAACCAGCTCGCGCTGGTCGCGGTGGTCGCCATCTCGACCGGTTCTGCGCTGGCCACGGGCCTCGTGTTCTTCGCGGCCACGCTCCCGAACCTGCTCCTCAGCCCGATCGCGGGCACGTTCGTGGACCGCTGGGACCACAAGGAGGTCATGGTCGTCAGCGACGTCCTGCGCGGCGCGATCGTGCTCATCCTGCCGATCGCCGCGGTGACCAACATCGTGCTGGTCTACCCGCTGATCTTCCTCGTCACCAGCATCTCGGTCTTCTTCCGGCCGGCCCGCGTCGCGCTCCTGCCGCAGATCGTCCCCGAGGAAGACCTCCTCAGCGCGAACTCGGCGCTGTGGGTGGGCGAGACGATCGCCGACGTCATCGGCTATCCGCTGGCGGGCCTGTTCGTGTTCCTCCTCGGCACCGCGGTCCCGCTCGCGTTCTGGGTCGACGCGGCGACCTACCTGGCCTCGGCCGCCCTGATCACGACGATCGTCGTGCAGGCGCGCAGGCCGTCGGAGGAGGGCCGCACCCGCTCGCGAGGGCTTCGCCGCGGAGCTGGCCGCCGGCTGGCACTTCCTCCGGCGCGAGACGGTATTGCTTGCTAACACGCTACAAGGCGCCGTCGGCCAGTTCAGCCTCGGGATCGCCATCGCGCTGACTCCGAGCTTCGTCCAGGCGACGTTCTCCACCTCGCAGTTCGGCTGGCAGGCCGCGTATGGCTTCCTCGAGACCGGGATCGGCGTGGGCAACCTCATCGGCGGGTTCGTGATCGGCCTGGTCGGAGCGCGCTTCGCAAAGGGCCGGATGGTCATCGTCGGCTACACGGTCTGGGGGCTCCTGATCTTCCTGTTCGCGATGACCGGCAACCTCGGCGTGGCCATCGGCCTGTCGTTCGGCCAGGGGGTCGCCAACATGGTCTTCATCATCCCGAGCCAGACGCTCTTCCAGGAGCGGACGCCGCCGTCATTGATGGGGCGCGTCGTCGGGTTCCGGTTCGCGCTCGTGTTCGGATCGATGACGATCGCGATGCTGCTGGGATCCGTGCTCGGTGAGGTGCTGGGCCCCGGGCCGGTGATCGCGGGCTTCGGTCTGGTGACGATGGGGGCGGGACTGGCCGGTCTTGCGGTGCCCGCCGTGCGCGACGCGTGACTCACGTCTCGCCCGTCGGGGGACGGACGGTCGCTCGACGCCTTCGGTACACTGGCGCCCGCGCCGCGCCCGATGAGCCCAGCGGCCGCCAGGAGTGACACGACCGAATGACTGATCGACCCGAGGGCACGCCGGAGGAGGCGCCCGCCGATCCCGTCGAGCCCGCGGCGCCGACGCCGGAGCCCGAGGTCGCGCCGGAGCAGGAGCCCGAGGCGGCGGCCGCGTCTGAGCCCGAGCCCGAACGGGCACCGGAGCCCGAGCCCGAGCCCGCGTCGGCAGTCGAGCCGGAACCCGTCGCCGGAGAAGCCGGAGACGAGACCGACGACGACGCCGAAGACGAGACCGACGACGACGCCGAAGACGACGAGGCCGAAGGACGAGGGCCAGGACGAAGAGGCCGCCAAGCCTAAGGCGGCCGCGGCCGCAGGTGCCGCCGCGGCGGGAGGTGCCGCCGCGACATCCGCCGCGGCGCGTCGGCGAGCTGGACAGGCCCCACCGCCGCCTCGCGCAGCGACCCCATCCGAGCGCGCCGTCAAGGTCGGTGACACGCCGTCTCGCTACTTCGTCATCGCGGCCGTGGTGGTCTTCGTGGGGATCCTGCTGTACGGGCTGCTCGGTGGGCGCGGCGGGTTCCTGACGCCGATCCCGACACCGGCACCGACCCCCATCGAGACGGTCGCCCCCAGCGGATCTCCGGCCGCGTCCGGCTCGGCGTCACCATCCGGATCGGCCGTGCCGTCGGAGTCGGCGGCGCCATCCGAGTCCGCCGCGCCCTCGGAGTCGGCGGCGCCCTCGGCCGCACCGACCCCGAGCCCATCCAGCGCCGCATCTCCGTCTCCGTCCTGAGACGAGGCTGACGGGACCCGGTCGGTGCGGCGCATCTTTGCGGCGATGACCGGGACTGGTGTCGATCCCGCTCAGGCACGTGCCGCGATGGTCGCCAGCCAGCTGCGCGGCCGTGGCATCGCCGATGAACGCGTGCTGGCCGCGATGGGCGCCGTCCCGCGCGAGCTGTTCGTGCCCGAGAGCATCCAGCGCGACGCCTACGCGGACGAAGCACTGCCGATCGGCGCCGGCCAGACGATCAGCCAGCCGTACATGGTCGCCAAGATGACCGAGGACCTCGCCGTCCGCCCGGGCGATCGGATCCTCGAGATCGGGACCGGCTCCGGCTACCAGGCGGCGATCCTGGCCTGGCTCGGCGCGCAGGTCACCTCGATCGAACGTCAGGCGTCGCTCATCCCGGACGCGCGGGCCAGGCTGACCGCCGCGGGCCTCGGCGACGCCGTGACCATCCGCGAGGCGGACGGGAGCCTCGGTGACCCCGGCAGGCGCGCCGTGGGACGGCATCCTCGTCACGGCCGCCGCGCCCGCGGTGCCCCAGCCGCTCCGCGACCAGCTGCGCGACGGCAGACGCCTTGTCATCCCGGTCGGCACGCGCGACCACCAGCGCCTGATGGTGATCACCGGCACGGTGACGAGTGGCTCGAGGAGCCGGACAGCGCCTGCATCTTCGTCCCGCTCATCGGCGCGGCCGGCTTCGACGAAGTCAACCGGTGAGCCGCGCGAGGCTGGCCCCGGACGTCGAGTTCGTTCGTACCTGGCTCGAACGTTACTGGCTCGCCGTTATGGTTCGGCGTCATCAGCGGGATCCGTCTGTCGGCGCTCCTGACCGGCGAGATCGGCTTCGACGCCCGTCTGTACCTGGCGGCGACCCGTGCATGGCTGGCCGGCGCCGACCCATGGGTCCACATCGGCCCGCAGCAGTTCGCCGCACCACCCCCGACCCTGGTTCCGCTGATACCGATCGCCGTGCTTCCGGAATCGATCGGGATCGCCATCATGGTCCTGCTGGCGGTCCTCGGGCGGTCGCGACCGTGCGGCTCCTCCGGCTCCCGTGGTGGTGGCTGCTGTTCCCGCCGTTCATCGACGCCGCCTGGAATGGGAACCCCCAGAACCTTCTGGTGCCTCTGATCCTCGTCGGCGCGGGGCCGGTCGCCGTGTTCCTGAAGGTGTACGCCATCGTCCCGATCGCACTGACCTTGCGCTGGCGGGCCCTGCTCCTGACCGTCGTCGCGCTGGTCGTCGACTGCACCCTTCCTGCCGTGGGGCTTCGTATCTCGCTCAGTTCGGTCAGCTGTCGGAGGCCCTGAACACCCAATCGGACGGCGGCCTGTCTGCGACGGCGATCCCGTGGTTGATCCCGATCGCCATCGTTGCCTTGGCGTTCGCTGGTCGCGAACGGGCCGCCTGGCTCGCGGTGCCGGCGCTCTGGCCGACGACGCAGTGGTATTACTCGACGCTCGCTGTCCCGGCGTTGACCCCGGTCGCCGCCGCCGTCCTCGCCGTCCCGGTCCCCGGTGCCGCGGTCCTTGCCTGCGTGGTCGTCGCGGTCGGACAGCGGCTCTCATCGCGACAGGCTTTCGCGGCCGCGTGGCGTCCGACGACGACCTGAGAAGACGGGCGACCCGTGGGCACGGGTCGGTATACTCGCCGCGCCATGACCCACGTCTTCATCGCCCCGCATCCAGACGACGTCGCGCTGTCATGCGGCGGGCTGATCGCCAGCCTCCGCGAGCTCGGCCAGACCGTGACGATCCTGACGGTCTACTCGGGCGACGGGTCCGGCGATCGCCTGACGCCCGTACCAGCGCGAGGCGCTGGGCTTCGGCTCGAAGGCGATGTGGCCGGCCACCGAGGCGTTCAACCGCTCCGACATCGCCGCCGACTGGCCGACCGCAGCCCTCGTCCCGGCCTGGGCGGCGACCGACGACCAGCTCGAGGCCACGCAGGCCGACGCCGACCAGGCCGCCAAGAGGTTCTGGCAGCGCTCGTCGTGGTATCGCCGGGCGAGCATCCGCAACGCGTCACTCGCCGACCAGCCGGTCGTGGACGACCTGCCGACCCAGGGCGCGGTCTACACCGACGAGATCATCGATGCCGCGGCGGCCGGCGACCTGATGGCCCGACGCCGGCTCGAGGACGAGCGCTACGCCTACTTCGCCGAGGCGTCGATCGTCTTCCTCGACCTGCCCGACGCGGTCTTCCGCGGCTACGAGGGCGACGACGAGCTGCTCGGGATGCCGCGTGCCGACGACGACGCGCCGTTCGAGATGCTCCGCCAGGAGATCGCGCGACTCGAGCCGCAGAAGGTCTACTTCCCGCTCGGCGTCGGCGGGCACGTCGACCATCAGCTGTGCCGCGAAGTCGGCGTCCGGCTGCTCCAGGAAGGTCGCCGCTGGGTGATGCCCGGCCCCGAGTACGCCGGGATCATCGCGTTCTACGAGGACTTCCCGTACGCCTGGTGGAACGACTTCCGCGGCCTCGGCGACCTCGGCAGCGATCCGTTCGCACGCGCTCCCCGCCGATGTCAGCATCTCCCCCGAGTACGCCGACATCACCGACCAGCTCGAGCGCAAGATCATGGGCATCGGGCTGTACGAGAGCCAGATCGAGCGCCTGTTCGACAGCACCAAGGCGATGGCCGACGCGGTCCGGAAGCACGGCGTGGTGACCGCCGGCATCGGCGAGGTCGCCGGCGCCGCCGAGCGGTACTGGGCGTCCGGCCGCGTCTGACGGCATGGTGGTCGATGCCGCTCCAGAGCCTGACGCAAGGCGCTGGTCGGGTCGGCAACTGGCTCTCCTGGGTCGTCGTCCTCGTCGCCGGCGCGATCGTCCGGATCGTCCTCCTGCCGGTCGAGGGCTTCCGCGGCGACATCGACCAGTTCGTGCAGTGGGTCCACGGCATCGCCGTCAACGGGTTGCCCCGGGCATACGACCAGGACCTGACGTTCGGGCCGGTGATGGCCTACATCTGGGGCATCCTCGCGGCGATCGAGCCGGCGTTCAAGACCGTCACCGACGCGTCGGATCCGATGATCCGGGCTCTGATGCGATCGCCGGCTGCCCTGGCCGACATCGGGCTGGCGGCGCTGGCGGCGTATGCGCTGCGGAAGCGACCCATCTGGGCGATCGTCGCCGCGGCGGCCATCGTCTTCCACCCGGCCGTCATCGACGTGACCATCTGGTACAGCCAGTACGAGTCGATCTACGTGGTCCTCGGTCTGGCGGCCGTGGTGCTCGTCCTCGACGGGCACGATCGATGGGCGGCCGTGCTGCTCGCTGCCGCGCTCATGACCAAGCCGCAGGCGCTGCCCTTCGTCCTGCCGTTCGCCGCCTGGTTCTGGGTGCGCGGCGGCATCCGCGAGCTGGTCACCTGTGGCGCGATCGGGCTGGCCACCGTCCGCGCTCCTGTGGCTGCCCTTCGTGCCGGCCGGCGGCCCCGGCAACTACCTCCACAACCTCGTCGTCTACCAGCAGGACGTCTTCCCGGTCCTCTCGCTCCGTGCCTGGAACCTGTGGTGGATCGTCCAGGAGAGGCTCGTGACAGGCGAGTTCGTCAACGACGGGACCCTCATCCTCGGCCCGTTCAGCGCCCGGCTCCTCGGCTACGCGCTCACGATCGTGCTCTCGCTCGTGACGGCCGCCGTCATCCTCCGCGACCCGCGGCCGCGGACATTCGTCCTGAGCCTCGGCGTCGCGACACTGGTCGCGTTCTGCTTCCTGACGGCGATGCACGAACGGTATGCATATGGCGCGGTCATCTTCCTGATGCTGCTCGTCCCCGACCGTCGGTTCCGGTGGCTCGCGCTCGCGCTCGGCGTCGTCTTCACCCTGAACCTGCTCGCCGCGATCCCACCGACACCCGCGATCGGCGAGCTCATCCCGATCGACGGCGTGATGGGGCTCGCGGGTTCGGTCGCGATGCTCGCCGTCATGGGCATCGCGTTCGCCTGGCTGCTGCCCCGGCCCGCCCGCGAGCGCTCCGGGCAGGACCATCGGGTCGCGGTCGTGGCCGACACGGGCGGGCTATAGTCCGGCCGCATCGCCCGTACTCGGAGACCACCCGATCAGCACCGCTGCCGTCACCCGCACCGGACCGCGCCGCCCCGACCTAGCAGATGCCGTCGTCGCGATCGGTGCTGTCCTGGCCTTTGCGACGCTGCTCTGGCTCGGCCGCGGGCTCACGTTCTTCGCGGACGAGTGGGCGGTCATGGCCGACCGCTCGATCAACCTCGACAGCTTCCTCCAGCCGTTCAACGAGCACTGGCTCGGGATCACGACCGTCGTCTACCGGCTGATGCTCGGGGCCTTCGGGCTGTCCACGTACATGCCGTATCTGGCGCTGCTGGCGCTCCTCCACATCGTCGTCGTCGTCGAGGTCTACGTCCTCGCGCGGCGGGCGGCCGGCCCGTGGGTCGGGGCCGTCATCGCGCTTGATCGTCGCCTTCTTCGGCAGCGGCTTCGAGAACCTGTTCTGGGCGATGCAGATCGGGTTCGTCGGCGCGGTCGCGCTCGGGCTCGGCGGCGATGATCCTGCTGGACGGGCGGCCAGGACGCGGCCGTGTCGTCGCGGCAACGGCCCTGCTGACCATCGGGATGATGACCTCGGGGTTCGGGATCTTCATGTTCGTGCTGGTCGGTCTCGATCTCGCTGCTCGACCCGACCCGGCGCCGGCTGATCCTCGCCCTGGCCGTCCCGGCGGCCGTCTATCTCGTCTGGTACGTCGCGTTCGGCCGGAGCGGGGTGGCAGTCACACGCGACCCGTTCACGATCGATGCCGTCCTGAGCGTGCCCTATTTCGTGCTCGACGGGGTCGGGACCGCGTTCGGGTCGGCGATCGGGATCGGACCGCTGCTGGGCCGGGTCGCGGCGATCGCGCTCGCGGTCGGGATCGTGATCAGGCTCGATCCGCGCGCGACCCCGTGTCGGGGCGGGCGCTGGCCTTCTTCGGCGCGATCGTCTTCGAGTACGCGCTCCTCGGGCTGCTGCGGGCGCAGCTCTTCGACACCGCCGCCGAGTACACGCGCTACGCATACCTGTCGGGGATCCTCGCGCTGCTCGGGCTTGCCAACCTGGTCGGGCCGATCACGCTGCCCGAGGCGGGGCCGCGCCGGCTGGTCACGGTCGTCGGGCTTGCGTCGGTCGCCACTCTCGCGCTCGTCTGGAACGTCTGGCTCCTGCGCTCGGGTCGCGACCTGTTCGCCGAGCGCGCCGCGCAGACCAGGGCCACGATCGTCGTGGCGATGGGTGACCTCGGTCCCGGCGTCGATCCCGACACCACGAAGCTGCTCGACCGGACCGTGACCAGGCTGCGCCAGGTCGTCGTCGAGTTCGGCTCGCCGCTGACCGACAGTCTGGCCGGCGATGCCGTCCCGCCGGTGGATCCGGCCCGCGTCGACGCGATCCGGGCCAGCCTGGGCGGCGAGGCGGCGAGCCCCTGACCGCGCGCCTGCCTAGTGTCGCGCGGGCCGCCGCCGGGCGATGCCTCGCCGCCCGCGCCCGGAACGCCACCCAGTACCAGTGCAGGTAGTGCGGCAGCCACTTGCGCAGCTTGAAGTTGCTCTCGCCGGCCGTCCGGTCGCGCCACGTCGTCGGGACCTCGGCGACCCGCCGCCGGGCGATCGTCGCCTTGACCGTCAGCTCGAGCGCGAGCTCGAACCCGGCGGTGCTCTCGATCGTCACGCGTGTCGAGGAAGCGCCGCGAGTAGAGCTTGAAGTTGTTGGTCGGGTCGTGGGTCGGGACGCCGGCGAACCAGTGGAGCGTGAGACCCGCGGTGCGGCTCATCAGCCGCTTGAGCGGCGGGCCGCCGACCTGGTGGCCACCGCGCATGTAGCGCGATGCCGAGACGACATCGGCGCCGTCGAGCGCCAGGGCGACCATCGGATCGACGACGTGCGGCTCGTCGGAGCCGTCGGCCATCGAGATGAGGACGTACGGCGCCGCCCGACGCGGCGATCCCCGCCTTCATCGCGTTGAGCACGCCGCGCCCGAGGTCGTTGCGGAGCCCGCGGATGGCCGGCAGCTCGGCCGACAGCCGGGCGATGACGGGCACCGTCGGATCCTCGTCGAAGTCGTAGACGACCAGGATCTCGTGCGGGTGCGTGACGCTCGCAGTCCAGCGCCCGCAGCACCGGCTCGACCGCCTCGCCCTCCTTGAACACGGGCATCACGACGGACAGCACCGGCGCCGGCGTCACAGTCGCCCGGCCTCCGATTCCGCCCGGATCCACGGGATGACCTCGTCGAGCATCTGGTCGAGGGTCGTGGTCGCCTCGAAGCCGAGCACCGCCCGGGCCTTGCGGACGTCGGGGACGCGGAGCTGGACGTCGTGCTCGAACGGGGCGTCGCTGACGTAGTGGAACGGCCGGCCGTCGGTGTGGATCTTCGACCAGATGGCCTCGGCCAGCTCGAGCACGGTCGTGGACGCCGCCGTCGAGAGGTTGAAGTCGTCGTTGACCGCGGCCGGCGATTCCATCGCGAGGCGGATGCCGTGGGCGAGGTCGCCGCCGTAGGTGTAGTGGCGGACCTGGTCGCCGTCGCCGAGGATGTGGAGCGGGTCCTGGCCCTTAGCACCTTGTGGACGAGGTCGGGCACGACGTGGCTCAGGGCGAGCTTCACGTTGCCGCTCATGATGTCCGAGTCGCGCAGCGCGCGGCGCTCGCCGATGCCGACGCAGTTGAACGGCCGGACGATCGTGTACGGCAGCTGGTACTGCTCCCAGGCGCCCTTGGCGAAGTACTCCGAGGCGAGCTTCTGGAAGCCGTAGGTCGAGATCGGCGGCGGCGAGGTCAGCTGGGCGCCCTCGGGCGTCGGGAAGACGGTCGCCGACTCGTAGACCATCGAGCTGCTGATGACGACGATCCGCTCGAGCTGCCCGTCGCGGTGGGCCGCGATCGCGGCGTCGAACGTCGAGGCGAGGATCCGCTCGTTCTCGGCCAGCAGGTCGTAGGCGAACTCGTGGAAGTAGCTGATGCCGCCGATCATCGCGGCCGCGGCGACGAACTGGTCGCAGTCGGCGGCGAGCTCGGCGATCAGGCCGGCGTCCTTGGCGTCGCCCTCGACGAACCGGTAGCGCGCGTGGCCGTCGTACGACTTGACGAGCCGGCCGTACTTGCTGAAGTTGTCGAGCCCGACGACCTCGTGGCCGGCCTCGAGCAGCTCCGGACCAGGTAGCCGTTGATGAACCCGGCGGCGCCGGTGACGAGGATCCGCACTACAGCCGGATCCCCTCGCCGAGGGCCCCCCACACGTCGACGACGTCCTTGCCCCCGACGTCCAGGCTGCGATAGGCCTTGTGCGGCGCTCCGAGGATCAAGATGTCGCTCTCCTTGAGGACGCAGTCGAGGGTCACCAGACGCTCGTCGACCACGTAGGGGTCGGTGCAAGGACCGTGGCGCCGGCCCACGACAGGAGCTTGCGCAGCTTGTAGCTGAGCGAGGCGCGCGGGTCGTCGGACTCGGACTTGAACGCCATGCCGAGGATGCCGATCGTCTTGTCCTGGAGGCCACCGTACCGCCGCTCGAGGGCCGACGACGATGTAGGCGGGCAGGCCCTCGTTGACCTGCATCGCGGCCTGGCCGAGCGGGAAGTGGTCGGCGGTGAACGCCGACAGCTGCATCGTGTCCTTGAACAGGCATGGACCGGCGGCGAAGCCGGGACCGGGCAGGTCGGCGGCCCGCGGGTAGTCCTCGCGGATCGCATGCAGCACGTTGTTGTAGTCGACGCCGGCCGAGTGGGCGATGGTGAAGAACTGGTTGGCGACCGCGAACTTCATGTACCGCCAGGTGTTGGTGAACAGCTTGGTCAGCTCGGCTTCCTTGGTCGTCGTCCGGATGGTCTTGCTGGCAAGGGCGCCGAACAGCGCCGTCGCTCGTTCCGCGGCGCGCTCGTCGTCCGCGCCGATGATCTGCGGCAGCGAATGGAGCTCCTCGAGGGCATGGCCCTCGGCGATCCGCTCCGGGCAGAAGGCGACGTCGACCGTGCAGCCGCGGGCGGCGAGGTGGTGGGCCACGTAGGCGGTCGTCCCGGGATAGACGGTGCTCCGAGGGCGACCAGCGCGCCGTCGCGGAGGTGCGGCGCGATCTGGTCGACGGCCTTCTCGAAGATCGTCATCGAGGGCGCGAGGAATTCGTCGACCGGGGTGCCGATGATCGACGACGAGGTTGTCCGTCCTGGTGATCATCGAGCCGTCCGAGCCGAACTCGAGGCGTCCGGTCGACAGCACCTCGCGCAGCAGGTCGTCGGCGCCCGTTTCGAGGAACGGCATCTCGCCCGCGGCGATGCGGTCGAGCGTGGCCTGGTTGGTGTCGTAGATGCCGACGCGCAGCCCGGCCTGCGCGAAGGCGAGGCTCAGGGGCAGGCCGACATGGCCGCCGCCGCCGAGGACGACGACGTCGAGATCCGCGGGTGGTTGGGTCATGGGCACGACTCTACCAGCCCGGTGCTCGGCGGCACCGACCCCGATGGTCCGGGCAGAGTCGGTGGTACCGGGAGGCCATGGCGCCGGCCGCTTCGATCGATCGGCGTCAGGCCATCGCGTAGGCTCCGAACATGAGGCAGGACGTCGCACGAAGCTTGCGCCGCGGCGACTCGACGCCTGGGACGCAGACGTTCAGGGTCCGTGGCTGCGACGGGCAGCCATGACGTCCGTGACTTTTGGTGGTGTTCGGTTTGAGCACGGCCGAGCGGCTGGTTCGGCTGCCGTAGCAGGGTGGCACCGTCGGGATCGACCTGCGGATCTATCGCGCCGCAGCGGCGGCTGCTCTCGCGCGGCGGAGACCCGTGGTCGACCAGCGTCAACGGCCTGACGTTCGCGGGTCCGCCGCCGACCCTCGCTGCTGCCCGTACCTCCCTCGGCCGCGCTGCTCCCGGAGGCAGGTCGCGTTCCTGGCCTGTACGGCGCGCATTGCCGTCGCTCGCCGCCCTGGTCGTGCTGCGTGCGTTGCACGCTGCCGATCTGGTGGCTGCTGTTCCCGCCGCTCTCGGACAGCCTGATCGTCCTCAGTCCGGACGTCATCGTCGTCGCCGCTGCTCGTCGCTCTTCCCAGCGCGGCTGCCCTCGCGGTCGTCCTCAAGGTCTACGCCGCCGTCCCGCTGCTCCTGACCGCTCGCTGGCGGGCGCTCTGATCATCGGACTTGGACTCTGCCTGCTCTCGGTGCCGTGGTGGCAGGACTTCTATGCCGCTCGCGGACACGATCGCGGCCTCGTTGCAGGCGCAGTCGTTCGGGGGACTGAGCGCCTGGGGATCCTGGCTGATGGTGCCGACGCTCCTCGCGCTGGCCGTCCTGTTCCGCCGCGGAGCCGAGTGGATGACCGTTCCGGCGGTCTGGCCGTGCGACCCAGCTGCACTACAGCGTGCTGGCGCTGCCGATCGCGGCCCGGAGCGCGACCGTCGCAGTCCTGTTGAGCTTCGCTGTCTGGCCACTGCCGGCGATCGCCACGCTGTTCTACGCCGCCGAGGTGCTGATCGTTTCCGCGGCGCGGCCCCTATCGCGTTGATCGATCGCCGCTTCAGCGTCCCGGCGCCGAGAGTACGGAGCCGTCAACGTCGGTGTAGACGGTCCGCCAGCCGGCGGCCACAAGCCGATCCGTCATCGCCGAATCATCCGCGTCGATCGCGACGATGGTCGCGCCCCAGGGCTGGAGCTGCGACGCCCAGCTCTCGCCGCCGGCGACGATGTTCTCGTAGGTGGTCCACACCGTCGGCGGGAAGAGCTCGATCCGCGAGTCGATGGCGACCGGCAGATCCGGCAGCGCGAACTCGAACCAGGAGCCCCACGCCTGCTGGTCGAAGAGGCGATCGCCCGGGCGTGCCATCGTCCGGAGCGGCCTGGGTGATCCCCGGCGGCGCGATGCCGACCACGCCCTCCGGGCGCGCCCAGCGCCGGGTCGATCGGGCGCCACAGCGGCAACAAGGCGATACCGGCCACGATGATCGCCCCGGCGACGACGAGGTTGAGCCGCCGCATGACCGGTGACCCGAGTAGCTCCGGCCGCGAAGGATCTGCCGCCGGCCCGGTGACCAGGACGCCCGCGATCGCGGCGACCCCTCCGAGCGGCCACCAGGCGACGCCCCGGATGGCGTAGACACCGATCAGGAAGAAGACGGCCAGCCACGCGAGCGTGGGCCAGCGGACGTCGCGCGCCGCGTCTCGCGATCAGCGCGACGACCGCGAGCGACGACCCGAAGAAGAGGATGCCCGGGATGGTTCGCAGCGTGGTCGGCTGCCACTCCGTGATCCGGGCGGTGACGCTCGGCGCTCGTGGACAGGCCGACCGCATATCCCCAGACCGCCGGGCCGAACGGCGTGACGCACGCCGCCAGCGCCGAGATCAGGGCGATCAGCAACAGCCGATGACGGGGCGTCACGCCATCGTGGACATCCTCGATCCAGGCAAGCCCGAGCGACGAGCGGCCCCAGGAAGAAGCTGCCGTGGATGTTCGCCCAGACCAGGACCAGGACCGGGATCGCCCAGCAGACGGCCGGGATGGGCGCGCCGGTCGGTGACCAGCAGCAGGACGATCGCGAAGAGGGCCATCCCGATGAGCTGCGGGCGGAGTCCGAGCGCCACGGCCGACACGACGAACGCCGCGAGGGTCAGCCAGGCCGCCCGCCGCATCCCGAGGCCGCGCCGCCAGCCGATGGTGAAGAGGCAACCGAAGATGATGCCGATCAGCACGGCCCGGAACACGACGAGCCCGGTCCAGCCGGCGATCTGATAGACGCCGGCCAGGATCACCTGGGCGCCCCACTGCTGGTCGACCCATGGCGTGCCCGGGGACCGTGAAGGTCCACGTGTCGACCGTCGGGATCCCATGCCCGGCGAGGATCTGGGCGCCCGCCCGGAGGTGGTACGTGAGATCGACGCTCGGCAGGTTCGCGATCGAGGGCGGCCAGCACGGGCAGGCCGACGGCCAGGAAGGCCCACAGTCTCGGGAGGGTCACCGGCTGATGCTACGGGGCGCTGTTCGGGCCTGCATCGGGACTATCGTCATACCAACGGTTGCAGATGACAGTCGGATGCAACGCCGGTACGGTGCGCGCATGACCGTCTCACCTCGGTTCATCCTCGTGGCGATCGGCATCGGCTGGGCGGTCGCCGTCTTCGTGACGTTCACGCAGATGGGCAACCCGGTCGACGCCTGGTGCTACTACGGCTTCGACCCGAAGAACATCTGGGACCCGAACGGCTGCTTCCTCTATAGCCCACCGGTCGCCCAGGTCATGGGCGTCATCCAGACCGTGATGCCGTTCGAGGCCTTCACGTTCCTGCTGCGCGCCGTCGAGATGGTGCGTGCTGGCGGCGGTGACCGGTCCCGCGCTGCTGTTCGCGCTGTTCATCCCCGCCGTCGCCATCGAGCTCAACGCAGTCAACGTCAACCTGCTGATCGTCGCCGCGGTGCTGGTCGGGTTCCGCTACCCGTTCGCCTGGGCGTTCATCATCCTGACCAAGCTCTCGCCAGGGGTGGGTCTGCTCTGGTTCGCGGTCCGGCGGGAGTGGCGCAATCTGGCCATCGCCGTCGGCGCGACCGCGTTGATCGCCGGCGGGTCGTTCCTGCTCGCGCCGGACCTGTGGCGCCAGTACATCGAGCAGCTCGGTCGGGAGCCCGACGACAGCATCTTCGTCATCGGCTGGCGCCTGCCGCTGGCCGCCCTGGTCGTGATCTGGGGGGCGCGGACCAACCGTCGCTGGACGATGATCGTCGCGGTCTTCCTGGCCATGCCGCGCTGGTATTACCTGACGCCGGTGATCCTGGTCGGGCTCTTCCCGCTGGTCCGGCTGGCGCGGCCGCTCCCCGGCTCGCGCTGGTTCCGCTCGAAGACGGCTCAGCCGGCGGCGGCGGAGACCTCCGACGGCCTCACGGTGCGCGCGCCGTCCTCGTAGATCGACTCGACCGCCGCGACCATCTGCTCGATGCAGAACCGGTCGTGGACCAGGTCGTGCCCCGCGCGCCCGAGCATGTCCGCGTACGGGTGGTCGGTCAGCAGCCGGACGATGGCGGCCGTCAGGGCCTCGGCATCGTGCGGCGGGACGAGCAGGCCGGTGACGCCGTCCTCGACCATCTCCGGGATCCCGCCGACGTTCGAGGCGACCACCGGGCGTGACAGCGCCATCGCCTCGAGGATGGTCAGGCCCTGTGCCTCGCGGTAGGACGGCAGCACCGCGACGTCGAGCGCGGCCGTGACCGCGGGGACATCGTCGCGACGTCCGGTGAACACGACCCGATGGGCGATCCGCAGCTGGCGCGCCTGGGCTTCGAGCGCGTCGCGCCGGCTCCCCTCGCCGACGATCAGGAGATAGGCGTCCGGCACCGCGCGCAGGACGCCCGGCCAGGCCTCGAGCAGCGTCGGGTGGCCCTTCTCCGGCTCGAGCCGCGCCACGACCCCGACGATCTGCGACCCGGGCTCCATGCCGTATTCCTCGGGGAGCGTGCAGCACGGCTCCTGGTGGTCGTAGCGCTGGAGATCCACGCCGTTGTAGATGAGGCTGACCGGCACCGTCGCCCGTCCCTCGTCGATCAGCTTCTGCTCGCTCGCCTTCGAGACGGCGATGAGGCGGTCGAAGGTCGGGGTCAGCGCGAGCAGCGCGGCTCGGTCGGCCTCGGAGCGGACGCGGCTGGAGTGGGCGGTGCCGACGAGGTACGGCCGGCGCTGGCCGGCCTCGCCGAGCGAGATGACCGCCCGTGCGGCGACCGTCTCGGCCCGGTACATGTGGGCGTGGACGACGTCCGCACGAACCTCCGCGAGGTGGGCGGCGAGGGCACCCACCGCGATCGTGTCATCCAGGTCGTCGATGACAAGCACCGCGACCCCGGCTCGCTGGAGCTTGCGGACCGCGCTCCCCGCCGACAGCGCCACGACGGACACGTCATAGCGGGTCGGGTCCATCCGCGTCACGAGCGCGAAGAGATGTTCCTGGGCGCCACCGTTCGTGCCGGTCGCCAGGACCTCGACGACCCGGATCCGTCGGCCGCCGGGCAGGTTCGGTCGCTCGAGCGGGGTGAGACACGGGTCCCACGGCATCGGCGCGCCCATGTCAGCCGTCCCTCCGCCGGACGAGGATGCGCTGGACCGGCTCGTCGACCGCGCCCCACTCGTACTTGTACGGCTCGTTGCCACGCAGGAAGTCGAGCCGGCCGACGCCCGCCGCCAGGGCGCGCTCGACCGTCAACGCGATGAGCAGGACGCCCGGCGACAGGTCGCGCGCGTCCGGGTCGACGCCCATGTTGTAGAAGAGGAAGGCGTCCGGGGTCTCGAGATGGATCCCGGCGGCGATCCGGCGGCCACCGACCGACAGGAACGTCAGGCGGAGCGGCCCGTCATCGCCGAGCAGCTCGAACATCCGTCGGAAGAAGACCGTGCTCTGCGCACCGCCGGGCGTGTCCGGGAACAGGCCGTCGCTGCCCCACTTCTTCTGGTGGAGGTCGATGAAGGCCTCGACGTCGTCGAGCGGGTGGACCGCGTCATCGAGCCGGACCTCGCCGACAGCTTCGGCGCGCCGGATCTTGCGCCGGACCTCGTGGCGCTGCTTCTTGTCGAGGGTCGCGAGGTACCCGTCCATGTCCGCGCCGGCCGGGAGCGTCACGACCGGGCAGACGTCCTCGCGATCGACGTTGAGCGTCCAGCCCTCCGCGATCTCGCGCGCCCCGAACGCGGCGGCCAGCGCATCGGCCGCGGGGTCGCCGCAGCGCAGGCGGCGCAGGTCGACGACGTCCCACGCGCAGGGCACCGACGGTTCGGCGACGTAGGCGGCGATCGCGTCGCTGACGGCCGGCAGATCCTCCGGAGCGGCCAGGATCGTCGCGTAGTCGGCGTGATACGAGGCGCCGAAGAACACGGCCGTCGCCGTCGGTGGGACCGGCGTCAGCTCGGCATCGGTGCCGTGGCGCATCGTCGTGTGGGTCAGCGCGTCGCCGGGCTCGACCTCGTGGCGGTGCATGAGCGGGACGATCGCGACCGGGTCGGCGTCGGACGGTCCATCGGCGGGAAGAACGACCACGGTGTCCTCGTGGGCGTTCGCGCCGTATGCGTCCCACCACGCACGCTGGAAGGCCCAGCCGGAGAAGGGAGTGGCCCACCGGTTGCGGGCGGCCAGGCCGTCCCACGTGGCGCGCGGGATGTCGTCGATGGAGCGTCGTTCGACCCGCAGGAGGGGCCGGGTGCCGGGGTCTGCCGAGGGATGGTCGGTGTCCGGACAGGCAGGCTCCGCGTCGAGGGCTTGGGAGGTCACGCTCAGAATGCTAGCACCAGTCCCGGATGGTTGCGGTGGCAACCGAGTCGACGGGCAGCGCCCTCACGGGACACCGTCCCCGAACAGCTGGCGCAGGAGCCAGTACTCCGGTCGTGGGTGGTCGTCGGTGATGATCGGTCCCGGGCCCGCCTTGGCACGCACGGCGTCACCGCCGCTCAGCATCGTCTGCTGTCCGATCTCCTGGACCCAGGCGTCCATCGTCTTGACCGGCGAGTCGTAGGCGGACGAGACGTCCGCGAGGACGCCGGGGCGACCGAGGATCGACGCGGATGTTGGCCTCGTCGAACGCGATCGGCGCCGACGACCCGAGCATGTACATGCCCCAGCCGCCGGGCCCTCGGACGAGCGTCACCTGCGGGAAGACCGACGCGAATGTCCGGAATTGATCGTCGAGTCCGGCCGATGTGCCCGAGAACGGGACCCACTGCATCATGATCCCGTTCTCGGTCAGGTGATCGCGGCCCGCCTCGTAGTACTCCTTCGACGAGATGACCGCCGCGCCCGAGCTCTCGATCGGCGGCGGCGGGTCGGTGACGATGATGTCGTAGCGCTCGTCGGTCAGCTCGAGGTGGTTGCGGCCGTCCGTGACGATCACCTGCCCATTCGGGTTCGACGAGGACCGACGCCGCGTCGGGATAGTAGTAGCCGAACATCTTCGGGACGCTGGGGACGAGCTCGACCACGTCGGTCCGCAGTCCGGCGATGAGCGCGGCCCGGAACGCCGAACCCATCCCGAAGGCCACCACCAGCGCCCGCGACGAGTCCGGTCGGGCGATGAGCGGCAGGATCGGCATCAGCTTCGCGTCGACCGTCAGCAACGTCATCGACGTGCCGCCGACCCAGAGTTCCGGCGTGAAGGTGGCCTGCCCGGCCTGGACCGATGCGATCTCGTCCTCGGTCGAGGCGAAGATGTTGGCACCGACTGGAGCGGAGATAGGCCTCGTTGGGCTGGATGAGCAGGCCCGGGACGAATGGGGCCGACGCGACGAGCAGGGCCACCACCAGCCCGATCGCCACCAGCGCCCGACTGGGGACGCGAGCAGCGGAATGCCAGCGCGATACCGAGCGCGGCATTGACCAGCGCCAGCAGCGCGACGACGACCGGCGAGCCGAGCGTGGGGATCAGAAGGAACGGGACGACGACGCTGCCGACGATCGCGCCGACCGTGTTGACGGCAAGCAGCGAGCCCGACTCACTGCCGGCATGCCGCGCGTCGTCTGCGAGCAGCGAGGAGGCGGCCGGGAAGCTCAGTCCGAGGACGATCGTGACCGGCAGGACGACCAGGATGGCGTCACCGACCAGCGCCTGGAGCGTGGCGAGCGAGGGTCCCGGACTCAGTTTCTCGGGACGGACCACCACGGCGATGAGGCCGACCATGACAAGGACCGCCACCAGGATCTGGGCACCCGCCAGCAGGCGGACCGGATCGTTGATCCTCGGGCGCACGAAGTTGAAGAGGAGAGCGCCGACCGCCAGGCCGATCAGGAAGATCGCCAGGATGATCGTGAAGACGTAGGTGGTGTTGCCCGTTCCCGAGGCCAGCAGGCGGACCCACAGGACCTGGTAGCCGAGTGACGTCAGGCCCGAGATGAAGGCGACGGTCAGCGCGAGCGCGGTGCGATCCGAGGTGGGTCCGGCCGGACGCGTCGGCAGGGACGGGCGCGGCCGGCGTCACCGTCGGGCGGGCCGGACCAGGGATCGCGCGCGGCGCCCTGGCGGCCAGCAGCAGCGCCGCGATGCCGGCGACGGCCGAACATCCGGCGCCCACCCACAGCGCCCCCGAGAGGCCGAGCAGCTCGATCAGGACGAGCCCGGCGGCGAGCGTGCCGACGATCGCGCCGATCGTGTTCGCCGCGTAGAGGCGCCCGAACGACTGGCTCAGGTGAGCGTCGGCTGGTCAGATGCCGGGTCAGCGTCGGCAGCGTCGCGCCCATCAGGATCGTCGCCGGCGCCAACGCCACGACAGCGAGAAGGAGCCGGGCGACGACGAGCGGGCCCGGAGCCTCGCCGAACGCTCCCGCCAGGTCGCCGAAGATCACGCGAACGACGTGGAACGTGACCGGCGTCGCGATGACGACCACCACCAGGACGAGCTCGATGGCGCCATACAGCCGCAGCGGGGAGCGCACCCGGTCGGCGATCCGCCCGCCGACCGCACTGCCGATCGCGAGGCCGCCGAAGAAGCCGGCGAGGATCGCGGAGATCGCCTGCGTCGTGTTGCCGAAGACGAGGACCAGCTGGCGGGACCAGACGATCTCGTAGATGAGGCCGGCCGCACCCGACAGCACGAAGATCGCGAGGATCGGCCAGCGCGACCTCATCCGAGGCGTGGGTTCCGAGTCGGCATGGCGCGCATCATGACGGCCCATCGGTCAGGTCGCCATCAGAGGTGATAGGCCCAGTACACGCCGGCCGCCCCGACCACCGTGCCGAAGGCGATGAGCGCGATCCAGCCCGCTCCGATCCGCCCCCGTCGGACGGCCGCGAGCCCGCACAGGGCGATGACGAACGGGACCGAATCGAGGAAGTACCGGTATCCGTACTGGAGCCAGCCGCCGCCGTAGTAGAGCAGGGTCGGGATCAGCACGGCGAGCGCGGCGGCCCCCAGCCACCAGGCCCGCGGGCGTCGCCAGTCGGCCTGCGTGGCGAACAGCAGCCCGGGGCTCGTCAGCAGCACCGACATCCCCAGCCCGTCCGGCTTGAAGAACGGGAAGGTCGGGATGATCGTGGGCAGGTGGAAGAGGAAGTAATCCAGGTTCATCGGGATGTGGGCGAGCGCGAACAGGCCGATCGCACGCTGCGCCTCGAGGAACGGCGGGAGCGTGGCGAGGCCATAGCCCGACTCCCACGGCGACCCGAAGCGAACCTGGTTGTACAGAAGGAAGACGACGATCGAGGGCGCCACGCCTGCCGCGAGCAGGAGCCAGGCGCGAAGGCGCGTCGACCGCGCGGCGGACGAGATGTAGCCGCCGACGACCTCGCTCGTCGGGAGCGCCGGTCGCTGATCGAGCATCAGCCCGTAGAACGGGATCGCGAAGGCGAGCGGCGCGCGGGTCAGGAACGCGGCACCCGGCGAGCAACCCGATGAGCAACGCGCGCTGGCGGCCCCACACCTCGATGAGGCAGATCAGGGTCAGGATCGTCGCGATGAGCTGGCCCGTGTGCCAGACCCCGCCCCGGGTCGTCACCCACAGGATCTGGGTCGAGAACCCGAACAGGATCGTCAGGGCAAGTCGGTCCGCGAGGCGTCGGACCCCGATCCGCGCGAGGAGCATCCAGCACAGCCCGACGCAGGCCGCGGCCAGGACGGCGTCGATCCCCGATTCGATCTGGTCGGCGGTGACCGCCCCGATGACCGCGACCAGCGGCATGAAGACGAACGCCGGGAAGGGCGCGAACGGCACGTAGACGCGGCCGTCGATGATGATCACGTCGTTGGGTCCGGGCTGGAACGTCAGCCACGTCCGGCCGTGGAGGAAGGCATCGGCCAGGTAGAAGAAGTCGCCTCGGCCGGCGTCGAACGAGCGGTCGCACAGCCAGTAGATGACCGCCGAGACGGCGACCACAGCCAGCCCGACGAGGACGCCGAGATCGAACCGGGGCTCGCTTCTCGTCGAGCTGCGGCCGCAACCGCGGTGGCCGTCACGCGGCCGTCGCCGTCTGCGCCCGCATCCCGACCCAGATGACGGCCACGAGGGCGAGCGCGAAGGAGAGCGGGTAGACGATCGCCGGCGTGAGGCCGACGAGCGGGACGGCGGTCGCCAGCGGGATCAGCAACGCCCACCAGCGGCCCGCGGCGCACAGGAATGCGACCGGCAGCAGGAGCAGCATCGCGTAGTGGTCCCACAGGATCGGGGAGATCAGCTGGCTGGCGATGACCGCGACGAGGTACGAGGCTTCGGCCGTCGCCCAGCGCGCCGCAAGCACGACGGCCGCCAGGGCGAGGACCGTGCAGACGAGCTGGAGGAGCGAGGCCGCGGACGCCGACAGACCCAGCTGGTAGGCGATCGCGCCGGGCGTGAAGTTGTGCTCGGTCGTGATCGGGTCCGAGACCTGGCGGACGAGGGTCACGAAGTCGGACCAGACGCCGACGCCGCCCAGGATCGTCGCGACGAACGGCGAGGACGCCGAGCACGACGGCCCCCACGGCGACCGCCGCCCACCGACGGGTCAGGATCGCCCAGACGAAGACGAGCCCGGGCTGGAGCTTGACCGCCGTCCCGAGCGCGGCGCTCGCGCCGAGCCGGATCGGCTCGTCGAGCCAGCGCCAGCCGATCGCGAACAGGAGGAACAGGATCGGGCCGACCTGCCCGAGCTTGATCGAGTAGGTGAACGGCCACGACAGCCCGGCCACCAGCACGATCCACCAGCGAACGTTCCGTGGGACGGGGAGCACGGCGACGCCGACGGCGAAGGCCGCGATCAGCAGTGCGGTCCAGGTCCAGATGGCTGTCGTCTGCGACAGGAGCCCGAACGGCAGGATGAACGGGAGGAAGGTCGGCGGGTAGAAGAACAGCCCGAACGGTCCGGCCGTCTGGAAGTCCATGTCGTAGAGCGGTTGCCCGTCGAGCAGCCGGACCGCGGCCTTGTAGTACGCGAGGAAGTCGTAGCCGAGCGTCTGGCCGGCAGCGGCGATGACCCCGGCGACGACCGCGACGAACACGACGATCGCCACGATCGGGAGCGCCGCGCTGCCGAGCCGCGCCAGCGGCGGCTGGAGGGTCACGTCCTGGATGTCGCGCCTCGCCCGCTCCTGCGGTGGAGGAGCGGGATCCGGAACAGGTCCCACGCCACGCGGAGGGCAAGACCGGGCCGAGCGCGCATGCGCGAGCCACGGCGGTCGTACCAGCGGACGGGGACGATCGCCATCCGATAGCCCCGGCGGCGGGCCATGTAGATCAGCTCCACGTCGAACACGATGCTGGTGATCCGCTGGCGCGAGAACAGGTCGTGCGCCGCTGCTCGAGTGAACCCCTTGAACCCGCACTGGGTGTCCTTCACCGGTCCGACGACCCAGGCCGACGCGAACGCGTGGAAGATCCGGCCGAGGAGGCGGCGGTAGCTCGGCTGGGTGGCCCGCATGTCGGATCCATCCGGCTGGATCCGCGACCCGAGCGCGACGTCGTGGTCCACGAGGCCACCGACCAGCAACGGCAACTGGTCGGGTGGCGTGGCCATGTCCGCGTCCGCGAAGACGATGAGGTCGGCCGACGAGGCGAGCATCCCGGCACGGACCGCCGAGCCCTTGCCGCCGTGCGGGACGCGCAGGAGACGCAACGTGGTCCGGTCGGGTCCGAGGCCCTTCGCCTCCGGCCTTGCCTCGACGATGTCGGATGTCCCATCGGTGCTGCCGTCATCGACGACCAGGACCTCGATGTCGTCCGGAAGCCCTGCCGCGCCCGGCGCCCCTTCGCGGGCGTGGTCGCCGCGGCGGTGGAGGTAGCCGAAGAGCTCGTCCAGCGCCGGCCCGATCCGTGCGGCTTCGTTGTAGGCGGGCAGGACGATGGTCAGGGTCTGGCCGCTTCCGGGGGTGGACATCTGCGGCAGTCTACCCGTCGTACTCGACGGCTAGTATCAGGGCGATGAACGGACCAAGGCGACTGCTGCTGGTCGGCTTGCTCGTGATCCTCGCGATCGTCATCGCGCAGGCTCTCGTCGGCCTCCTCGTGGTGCCCAGATTCGGCGTGGACATCGAGATCCCGATGCGCGCCGCGGCCCGATGGGTCGCCGGCCAGCCGCCGTATCTCGCCTCGGCGTTCAAGGAACCGCCAGGGCCCACGCTGCCGTTCCTGTACCCGCCGTTCACCCTTCCGCTCCTTGCCGCCCTCGACCTATTCCCCCGGGCGCTGGTCGACATCGCGGGCGTCGCGGCGATGCTCGGGTTCGCGATCCTGGCGTGCCGCCGTCTCGCGATCCCCTGGCTGTGGGTGCCGCTGGTCCTGCTGTGGCCGCCGTTCGCCGAGGGGATCATCAGCGGGAACGTCCAGATCGCCCTGTTCGCCGGGTTCGTCTACCTCTTCTACGTCCCGGGTGGGTCGCCGTGGGTCGCGCCGCCGCGCAACATCTCGGATCCGTCGACGAGCGATCTCATGGTCGGCGGCCTGGCGACCCTGTCCGGCGCCGTCAAGGTCTCGCAGCCGCACTCCTGGATCTACGCCCTGCGACGACGGCCTCGGGCCGCGATCGGCGGGGCGATCGTGGCCGCGCTCGTGGCGGCGGCGACGCTGCCGCTGACCGGGATCACGATCTGGTCGGACTGGCTGACCCAGCTGCGACTCGCCGATGACCCGTCGTGGCAGATCGGTGGCATCGCGCTGTCGCACTACTTCCCCAACGGACCGGGGCTCGCCGTCGCGATCGTCTGCCTGGCGGCCGTGCCGTTCGTCCCGTGGCGCACGGCGGGTGCCTGGATCGGCGTTCTGTCGGTCGTCGGCTCGCTATCGCTGCACACGTTCGGGCTGCTGTTCCTGCTGCCGGCGATGCTGATCATCCGGCGCGAGATCGCCCTGTGGGTGGCGATCCTCATCTCGACCTACACGCTCCAGGGGACGTGGGCGGCGATCCTGATCTGCGCCTGGGCGTTCGTCGCGTCCACGCGTTGGCCGGCCCTGCGGGAGCCCACGACAACACGCGAAACCGAACCTCCGGCCGCCACCAATCTGGTGCCCGTCACGCCGTGAGCTCGGTGCAGTCGCTGTCGGGGGCGGCCATGACCGGCCCACGGCGCCTCCTGATCGGCGCGCTCGTGGTGATCCTGGTCCTGCTGACGGTCTATGCCTGGGTCGGGACCATCCTGGTCCCGGGACGGTTCGCGGTCGACCTCGAGATCCCGCTCCGGGCGGCCGAGCGTTGGCAGGCGGGCCAGCCTCCCTATCTCGCGAGTGCCTTCACCTCGCCGCCGGGCGCGACCCAGCCCTTCCTCTATCCGCCGTTCACGCTCCCGTTCCTCGCCTTGCTGACCGGGCTGCCTCGGGCGTTCATCGGGACCGTCGCCGTCGCGATCATGCTGCTGGCCGCGATCGCGTCGGCGCGCCGGCTGCAGATCCCGTGGGTCTGGCTGCCGCTGGTCCTCGCCTGGCCGCCGTTCGGCGAAGCGATCATCGGAGCGAACGTCCAGATGCTGCTGTTCGCGGCGTTCGTCTTCCTGTTCTTCCGCGCCGGAGGCGTGCCGTGGCGCGCGCCCGGACGGGACGTCGCGGACCCGGGCGAGTCGGCGGTGATGGTCGGCGGACTGGCGACCGTCGTCGGTGCGATCAAGCTGTCGCAGCCGCACCCGTGGGTCTACGTCCTGCGCTACCGGCCACGCGCGGCGATCGGCGGGGCGCTGGTGATGGTCGCGATCGTGGCGGCGACCCTGCCGCTGACCGGGATCGACCTGTGGTTCGACTACCTCGCGCAGCTCCAGCGGGCAGCCGATCCCACCTGGGATCTCGGCGGGTTCCAGCTGGCGCGGTTCGCGCCGGCCGGCGTCGGGCTGGTGGTGGCCATCGCCTGTCTCGTCGGCGTCTGGTTCGTGCCGCGCGAGCGGGATGCGGCATGGATCGGCGTCCTGTCGGTCGTCGGGTCCCTGTCGCTCCACATCTTCGGCCTGCTGTTCCTCGTCCCGTCGATGCTGCTCATCCGTCTCGAGGCAGCGCTCGTCGCGGCCATCTTCATGGCGACATACGCCTACATCGGAGGGTGGGCCGGGATCGCGATCTGCGTCGCCGGCATGGTGGTCGTCGAGCGGGCGGCCCGCTCGCCACCGATCGCCGCGGAGCCGGCCCCGGCCTGACGAAATGACCAGTCCGCACTCGCCATCGGACCCGGTGACCGCAGGCAACACCGCGCGTAGGATGGCGGACATGCAGCCAGCGGCATCGCGACCTTCGAACCGATACGAGCTGTACCTCGATGGCCTGCGAGACCATCCCACGCTCGGACGACCGGTCCGCTTCTACTTCCGCCGGCGCGAGCAGGTGCTCTACCTGGTGGTCGGCGCCTGGAACACGTTCTTCGGGTACGCCGTGTGGGCGCTGATGCAGTACCTGCTCGGCGACTACCTGAACTACCTCGTCATCATCGTGCTGTCGTGGCCGATCGCCGTGCTCAACGCCTACATCGGCTACCGCTACATCGTGTTCCGCAGCCGGGGTTCGGTGCATCAGGGAGCTGCCGCGTTTCTCGCTCGTCTACGTCGTCGGCGCTCGTCGCGAACCTGGTGCTGCTGCCCATCGCCCTGCGAGTGCTGCCGTTCACCATCTACGTCGATCCGGCGCTCTTCCTCGGGGTCGTGGTCGTGTGCAGCTACCTGGGCCACAAGTACTACAGCTTCGGCGGCGGGCAGCGCGGGGACTCGCTCGAGCCGCAGCCGGATACGATCCGATGATCTCGGCGAAGGATTGACCCCGTGCCCAACCCGCGAAGACGAAACCGCAGTGCCGCTGCTGACCGTCCTCACGCCCTGCTACAACGAAGAAGGCAACGTCCGCGAGGTCTACCAGCAGGTCAAGGCGCGATGGCACCTGCCCGGGTACGACTACGAGCACCTGTTCATCGACAACGCGTCGACGGACGGGACGGTCGCGATCCTGCGCGAGCTCGCCGCGCGGACAAGCGCGTCAAGGTCATCGTGAACACCCGCAACTTCGGCCACATCCGCTCTCCGTACCACGCGTTCCTGCAGGCGCGTGGCGATGCCGTCATGAGCTGCGTCGCCGACCTGCAGGATCCTCCGGAGCTGATCCCCGCAGTTCGTCAGGAAGTGGGAGGAGGGCTACAAGGTCGTCATCGGCGTGAAGCAGGGCACCAAGGACTCCTGGCTCATGGCCCGCACGCGGAGGTTCTACTACTGGCTCGTCGGCAAGCTGTCGTCAGACGTGGAGCTCGTCCACAACTTCACCGGCTTCGGCCTGTACGACCGCGAAGTCATCGAGCAGTTCCGAAGCACGGACGAGCAGTACCCGTACTTCCGCGGTCTCGTCAGCGACTTCGGGTACGAGCGGGCCGAGATCCCGTACATCGCAGCCGGCTCGAACCAGCGGCCGCACCAAGAACAACTTCTTCAGCCTCTACGACATGGCGATGCTGGGCATCACGAACCATTCGAAGGTGCCGCTTGCGGCTCGCGACGATGGCGGGGTTCGCGATCTCCGTGCTCAGCCTGCTCGTCGCGATCGGGTATCTGGTCGCCAAGCTCATGTTCTGGGACGAGCTGCAGCTCGGCCTCGCGCCGCTGCTGATAGGCATCTACTTCTTCGGCGCGGTGCAACTCTTCTTCATCGGGGTCCTCGGCGAATACATCGGCTCGATCCACACCCAGGTCCACAAGCGACCGCTTGTCGTCGAGAAGGAACGCATCAACTTCGACACGGATACGTCCCCGGATCTGAAAGCCGTGAGGAGCGAGCCGACCGAAATACGTCCAGCCGCCAGTGCACGTAGGTGACCAAGGTAGTAGTTACTGGCGCGGCGGGCATGCTGGGGACTGCGCTCATCGACCGGCTCGCGGAGCGGCATGAGGTCATCGCGACTGGCTTGACCCCCGGACTCCAACGCGAAGGGGTGCGATGGTCCGTATTCGATCTCTGTGACGACGATCGGCTCAGGAGGCTCTTGTCGACAGAACGGCCCGATCTAGTGGTGCACGCAGCGGCACTAGTGGATGTAGACCGATGTGAGCGGGAACCATTGTTGGCGGAACGACTGCATGTGCACGCAACCGAAGTCATAAGCGACACCATTTCTTCTTGGGATGGCGCTTGATCTACATATCGACCGACTCTGTGTTCGACGGTCACAAAGAAGGCCCGTACGACGAAGAAGATCGACCAGCCCCGACGAACACATATTCGCGGACGAAGTTGCAGGGTGAGACCGCATGTCTAAACTCTCGGGCGGGGAACGGTTCTGCGAACGAATATCTTCGGATGGAGTCGAGCCGAACGGATGTCGTTCGCGGAATGGGTGTTGAAAGGGCTAGTCGAGTACTCCGAACGACAGATGTTTGATGACGTCCGATTCACACCAATCCACGTGCGCACCTGTCAGAGTCGATCGAACAAGTCTGGCGCCAGGGCGTGAGTGGTCTGTACCACGCGGCCGGCGGGACCTCCCTGACCAAGTACGACTTTGCGGTCCTCGTCGCGAATGTCTTCGGTCTTTCACCGAAAGGATTACGGCGGTCAGCATCGACGACGCTGGACTCACCGCGGATCGCCCAAAGAACATGGCGCTGTCCAGCACAAGCTTTCGTCCGTTCTGGGGCGCGCTCCCCGGCCAGCCGTCGATGGCGTCCGATTGATGAAGCATCAGTACGACAACGGGTGGGTCGCGCGCGTCAAAGGGCGAGCCATCCCGTCGGGATATCAATTCTCGGAGGTCGCATGATCTCCCGCGAGGTCAGCATTGCGGGACGGGTCGTGGGCAACGAATACCCTACCTATTTCGTCGCAGAGTCGCTGCAAATCACGATGGTGACCTCGGAAGGGCCCAAGAGCTGATCTACATGGCTGCGGCTGCTGGGGCCGACGCTGCCAAGTTCCAGCACTTCGCGGCGGAGACGATCGTCAGCGATCGTGGCTTTCGTGCCTTGGGCGCACAACTATCGCACCAGTCCAACTGGAATAAGAGTGTCTTCGAGGTCTACGCCCAGGCGAGCGTTGACCTGGCATGGACAGCGACCCTTAAGGAGACATGTGATGCGGCGGGCATCACATTCTTTACTGCCCCCTACTCGATCGAACTGGTGGACGCGGTAGACCCGTTCGTGTCCGCATTCAAGGTAGGGTCGGGTGATATCACATGGCTCGAAATCATCGAGTACATGGCAGGCAAGGGCAAGCCGGTCTTGCTTGCGACCGGAGCATCGACGCTTGACGAAGTTTGCGTCGCAGTCGAGACCGTCCTTGCGGAAACGGCTCAGCTAGTCCTGATGCAGTGCAACACCAACTACACGGGCAGCAGAGAGAACCTGAACCACGTCAACCTGAATGTCCTGAACACCTACCGCCAACTTTATCCAAGCGTCGTCCTCGGCCTGTCCGACCATACGCCAGGCCATACCAGTGTCCTCGGCGCAGTGGCGCTCGGCGCTCGTGTCATCGAGAAGCATTTCACCGACGACACGGGCCGCCAAGGTCCCGACCATGGGTTCTCACTGGACCCAGATTCCCGGCGGGAAATGGTGGAGCGGACGCGCGAGATGGAACAAGTGATCGGCTCGCCAGTCAAGCGCGTCGAGTCGAACGAGCAGGAGACCGCATCGTCCAGCGCCGGTCTCTCCGCGCCGCGCGACCCTCGAGTCGGGGACCCTCTTGACTCGGCTTGATCTTGAGGTATTGCGGCCATGCCCTGTCGATGGCATCCCTCCAAGTCGGCTCGACCAGGTCGTCGGGGCCACCCTCATGCGCCGGCTCGAACGCGGCGAACACGTGCAATGGAAAGATCTCGTTTAGCCATCATCGTTCCTGCCCTAAACGAGGAAGAATCGATCAGTTCGATTGTCGAGGCAGTGGGGGTGTATGGGATACCTATCGTGGTCAGCGATGGGTCCACAGAGGAACGGCTGAAGCCGCCTCGAGGCCGGAGCCACCGTGGTGCGTCATGACCGGAACCTTGGGTATGACGCCGCGTTGAAAGTGGCTTTGCCCGTGCGGCCGAGACCGACGCGGAGTATGCAATGACCGTGGATGCAGACGGCCAGCACGACCCGACTCTCATCCCTCAATTCACACGTCTTTCGCCAAAGGCTATTGGCTGGTTATCGGGGTACGACCCGAGCCTGCTCGGACTCGGAGCGTGTATTTGCGATCTATACCCGACGTGCCTATGGGATCCGGGATCCTTTGTGTGGCATGAAGGCGTATTCGATGCGTGCTACGAAGAGCTTGGCCACTTCGACTCGTACCGGTCGATCGGTACCGAGCTTGCCTTGCGCACCGCGAGAGCCGGGCACCCTGTCGCGGAGGTGAAGATACCGATTGCACGGCGCACGGAGCCTCTAGGTTCAGCGGTCGGCTCCGCGGCAACATCCGGATATGTCGAGCATTATCCTTTGGTTGCTCCGTGGCGGCTGACGGGCCCCTAGGGGTCGCTGATCATCCGATACGACCCTCGGTGATCGACAGCACAAGACTTCGCATCTCCTCGACGCTCACCCATTCCGTGTTGGTGTCGCTCGCGTAGCTGAACCCTTCTGGAACGGGGACCGCGTTCTCGGCCCAGGGGCCGGGTCGGTAGTCCGTCGAGTCCGGAAGCACGATGTAATGGTCACCGCAGTCGAGGGTCCGTACACCCTCATTCTCACCGATTAGCGTTTCGTGAACCTTCTCGCCAGGCCTCCTTCCGATCAACTTCGGGGTGCACTCCACGGGCATGGAGGCAAGCAGATCGGCAACGCTCATGCTGGGGATCTTGGGCACGAAGACCTCGCCACCCTGCGCCTCCTCGAGGGCTTTGATCACGAGCCACACCCCACGATCGAGGGTGATCCAGAAACGAGTCATCGTCGGGTCAGTGACTGGCAGGACTCGTTTGCCTTGCGCGATGAGATTGGCGTAAGAAGATGACGCTGCCACGGCTCCCACGACGTTGCCTATCGCACGGCTGAGAACCGCACATCGCGGTAGCGGACGTACGCGTTCGCCGCGAGCATCAGTTTCTCCATGACGAGCTTCGTCGCGCCGTATAGGTTGACCGGGTTTACGGCTTTATCGGTCGAGATGCATACGACTCGCCGAACGCCACGCTCGAGTGCCGCCTCGACAATGTTCTGGGCCCTACGATATTCGTCCGAACAGCCTCGATCGGGTTCTGCTCCAGAGCCGGACCTGCTTCAGGGCTGCCGCATGGACGATGTAATCGATGCCTTGGAATGCTCGCAGAAGGCGTTCCTTGTCGCGGATGTCGCCGAGAAAATAGCGGATCGGATATTCATCCACGGGCCAGCGCTGAGCCATTTCGTGCTGTTTGAATTCGTCTCGACTGAAGACGACGATCTCGCCGACTTTGTAATTGGCGAGGGCATGCTGGACGAACGCTTGACCGAATGACCCTGTACCGCCTGTTACCAGGATCTCGGCATCGTTCAGCATGGTTGGCCTACCTTCTCGATTCGCATTGATTGCCGTCATGTCGGATTCCCGATTTGGCCGGAGGCCTGTGACGGCGTTCGAGGCAGCTCAATCGCTGGACTTGCGAGAGTCAGACACACTCATGTTCGCCTCGATCTCCAATTCGGGCCGGAACGGGTACTGGTCATGGAGGGCCCCCGACAGAAACGCCCGTCGGCCTGCCTCTTTGACATCACGCGGGGGATCCGTTCTTGTCGATAACCAACGTTGACCTCACAAAGGGTCGGGCCTTCGAGGCCGATCAGACCTCTTAGTTCGGCGTCGACTTGTTCGTTGGTCTCCAATTTGCGATACCGAAGTCCGTACGCTTTTGCCAAGGCGGGAAACGAGGGGTTCGAAACACCCGACGATTCGTCGCTACCCACAAGCGTCCCTCGGAGAACCGTTCCTGCGTGCTGCGAATGGATTGGTAGCCGCCGTTATTGAGAACAAAGATGATCGCGTTGAGCCTTTGCGCCCCGATCGTGAGCAACTCTTGAGAGTTGAACTCGATGCTGCCGTCTCCGGTAACCAGGACGACACGGCGACCATCCCGAGCGATGCATGCGCCAACAAGGCTGGTAGGTCCCACCCCATCGCTCCGAAGTTCGCATTGGTCACCACTCGCTGGCCCTTTGTCACAGCGAACGAGTGAAAGACTGAATGCGCGTCGAGCGAGTTGCCGGTGAGGATTACGTCTTCGGCTGATAAGACCTTCGAAAGGGCGTGAGCGAGGTAGTAGCTGTTGACGTGCTCGCGATCCTCGAGATAGTCGTCGGTGACCAGCGGGTAGCGGACTTTCCATTCACGCCAGACTGAGTTCCACGATTCCTGCTCAAAGGTCTCTCCGAAGGCAGCGATTCGATCACCTCTCGCATGAAGTCGCGCACGTCCATCGCCAAGGCAAGGTCAAGGCGCAGGTGAGGTTTCGTCATCTCGTTCGGGTCGATATTGACCATGATCTTTGCGGCTTCCTGGCGCAAACCCGGCGCTATCGAACCCAACCGCGGCCACGGACATCCCGGTCGCGAGGCACAGAAGCAGGTCGGCATTTTGCAGGGCAAAGTTCGCCCGTCTTTGACCCGTTGGACCAAATCGACCTACGTAATACGGGTGTTCCTCCCCGAGAAGGTCCATGGCACCGATCGTGGTCACGACAGGCACACACAATCGTTCAACGAACTCCCGAAATTGGGTCTCTGCCCCGGCGAGATGAATGCCGTTGCCGCTCACAATCAGTGGACGCTTCGCGGCTCGCAGCCGACGAATGAGTTCGCGCCACACAGCGTCGTCAGGGCGA